>CAMLJN010000003.1 GCA_946480445.1 uncultured Buttiauxella sp. | reverse complement strand
AAGCAATCTGCATACCTGCTGCGTCATCCGCCGCGGAGTTAATGCGTTTGCCGGTGCCCAGGCGCTCCATCGCGGTGGACAGCATGCTGTTGGATTTATTCAGAGCGTTGGTGGAAGCCATTGAGGACGCGCTGGTGAAAATTGATAATGCCATTTTTTATCTCCTTATAGAACCTGCCAACCAGGTTCATCTCACATGTACAGAGATAAAACGACACGCTGAAACGGGAAATTAAATATGGGTAAAAGAATTTTTATAACGTCAAAGGATTATTCACTCCACAAGGCAAGGTTATCAGGCACTTAATCTTGCGGTATAAATTAAAGCAGCATTAAATTGATTACCCTTCCCTCTCAGGCAGCTAAAATAACAAGGTTAACCTGCACACCAGAGCGGAGTTAACGATAAAAAATGAACCAATACTTTAATTTTGCTGGCCCATCCCGTCTTGTGACGTAGATCACAGCATGGCAACCAATCCGCCCCAAAAGATCAAGCCCGCAACATAAAACCAACATTTTGTTGCGCTCGTTACATAGCATAACAGGCATTAACTTTCTAATCATATTCTTAAAATTTCATCAGATGTTTCTTAGTGCAATCTGTTGCACATCACATTTTTATAGCGTAAAAATGACGCCTGGAAGCCAGACTTCCCATTTCCGTTCTGATAAGCGACATTTTTTGTCGTTTTTTTCACCCGCGGAAAAAATATGCTGGGGTAAGAACAGGGGGTTCTTAATTCCCCTCTGCAGCGAGCAGCCGTTCATAGATGAATGCTAAACGGACTTAATGATTAATTTTCATTATAGGTTGCGCTTTTTACAGGCGTAACGACTACATTTTATATCTACAGGAATGGTTTACTGCCTATATAAAAATGAATAAATCCTATTTCTCTGTAAATAACTGGCTGGTCGACATCCCTTCAGGCTCTATTCTTCATCTGACCACCGGCGAACGAAAAAGGCTGGGAGAGTATCAATTAAAACTGCTTGAAGTCTTCATCCAGAACACGGGAATCATTCTCACTCGCGAAGAACTAACAAATTTAGTGTGGGAAAGAAGGGTCATCGGCAATAATAGCTTGCCGAACGCAATTCACGCCCTGCGCTCCGCGCTGGAGGACGATGGCAAACAGCAGCGCATCATCAAAACCATACCCAAAAAAGGGTATTTATTAGAAGCGGAATATTGCTGTTCCATTATAAAAGAAGAAAGTGAAGTCAAAGAGAATAGCGAATTTGAGCTGGCTGACAGCGGCTCAATCGGCCAGATCGCGCCGTCGCTCCCGCCCCAGGAACAGCCCGAACAAGATACCGCAGCGCTGATTTTAGCCCCCTCTCCTTTGACGACGGAAGTCATAACGAGTCAAACAGAAGATACCCCTTCGCCCTCGATACAGGTTCCCGTCCAGCGCTACCGCCGCCTGTACATCGCCCTGATTACGGTTATAGTGGCCGCGCTGCTTGCCTGCGGAGGAATGTGGTACTTCCTGCACGGACAACAAAACCGTCTGCTGATTAATGAGCAGGAAAACAACGCCTACAGCAATATTAATATTTATAAAATTTCCCCGGCCAGCACCTCAGATCGCCGCAAAGATAAACTTGCCGACAAGCTTAAAGATTCGCTTTACCAGCTCAATCAAATGCTGAAAGCGCAGTCCGTCCATATGAATATCTATTATCTGAGCATCGACCAGACGCTCAATTACACCTTTTCGCTGGAAAACCGCTGCGACAGTAAGCAGTTAGCTATGGCTATTTACCACTGGCGTATCGATCCCCTTGAGCTGAACAACCTGATCCTGAGAGAAACAAAGAGGAAGCTTAATGAAATGGCCATCTGTTCCGGTGAATAAGAAGCTAATCGGCGCGCTGCTCCTGCTGGCGGCCTTCATGTCGGCAGGCATTGCTATGTGGCCTGGAAAATCGCAGATGCCCTTTAACAGCCACGGCGACGTGCAGCTGGGATTTTATGATCTGATGGCCCAGCGCAAAGAGATTTACGACTCCAGAATGCAAACCGTTGGCAGCACTATCCTGACCACCATCACCAGCCCCGATGATAGTAGCTTTGTTTTAAAGGGCAAGTTCACCCGGCTCGGCACGGAGAACGGTAAGATCTTCTTCGCCTATACGCCAATCTATTCGGGCTCGCCTCATGCCGGGATCATGATCGATGGGCTGGTCGACTTGCTGATGCATGTGGATGTGTGGATGGAGCCGATGAGGCTGACAAATCAGCCTATCGTGGTAGGGCAAAGCGGAATGATTTTCTTATATCCCATATCCAGGTAATAAAAAAAGGGCGCTACCGCCCTTCGTTTGCTGAAGGAAAAACAGCGCTTTTCCTTCTTAGTGGACCCTCAATCGGGCAGGTTAACCCAACAAGTTTTTCACCGTCACCAGATGTAAATTTGCCTGGGTGCCCAGCGCCCGGGTAAGCCCGCTGAAACTTTCCGCGCTTTTCCCCAGCACCTGACCTAACGCATGCGCCGTATCCTGCGCCTGCTGCGGAGTATAAGGCGTTGCCATATCATCAATTCGCGAACGCACCCGTTCCTGATGAACACGAAGCTTTCCACGCTGGGCGGTTATTTGCTCCAGCGCACTTTGCATCCGTGCGGCATTTTCACGTCCGTTTTCAGGTTGCGCCGCTAGCTGAACAAGCCCTTCATGCTGCGCCATTTCCGGCTGGGCGACCAGGACGGTAAAGGCGTCTGCCGGGAAATTATGCCCTTCACCTTTCACGCTCAGCTGCTGACTGACGCGATCCCAGCGCGACTCATCCACGCTAAATTTAACCCGCCCCGTCAGATCCTGCCGGGCGTTGATACCCATCCGGCCCAGACCCACATTCAGGTGCATCAATACCTGTCGGGGGGAGGCTTCCTGCGGCAGCGCGACGGCGGCAAGCTCGCGTTTGCTGCCGCCAAGGGAGAAGACCAGCGTTTCTCCGCCCGGGTTGTGCAGCAGTTTTTCGCAGCCCGCCAGGCTGAAATTGACCTGGGTGTTTTGCTGCAAAGAGACGTTGAAATGACGGTCGACCGTGCCGCCCGACAGCTGAGAGCGCTTGTCCAGCAGACGACGCAGGCCTGCGGCTTTATCTGACGTCTCTGCCCGGGCAGGTGAATGACGCAGCAGTAAAAGCTGCGTCTCCGTTTCAGCCAGATAGCTGTCGGCCTGCTGCACGGCGGTTAGCTGCTGATTGAGCTGCACGTTATAGCGCAATGGACGCGTGGAAAGCACAGCCGCTTCGGGGAACAGATTACGCTGCTCTCTGGTTTGCGTAATACCGCGTGTTTTTACCGACTGAGGCGCATCAATGCCGCTGCGCGTCAGCGCGGCAGCGGTTGAGGATGTCGCCGTTTTTAAACCGACCTGCATAACCATTACATCAGGCTAAAGAGTGAGAGGGAACTGATCATGCTGTAGGCCTTGTTCGATACCTGTATCGAATTGGTATAAAGCTGAATTTCATAGCTGGTTGTTGCCCAGTCGGTATCCGCCAGGTCGTGCACCACCAGTTCGTTCGCCATACTAACGTCTGTATGAGCATCTTCCAGCATCGTCAGGCGATTCTGGCGACCGCCCAGGTCGGTGAAAATACCGGAAACGCTGTCGCGGGTAGATTTGACCTGACTCAGCACACTGCTGATTTCATCCTGATAGCTTTCCACCGCTATATTCGGATCCTGCATTTTCGTGCTCAGGGCTTTGAGCTGGTTAAGCATACCCAGCTCCTCATCGCCTGTGGAAAACGATCCAACAATATTCGTGTTTTCGGTGACGTTCACCCCGTTGGCAACCGTCGTTTCACGGGTGCCGTCATTACCGGCGTAAATGTATTTACCGGATGCCTCATCCCACTGTACCGGTTTGGTGTCGGTGTTGGTGCCGGAAAACAGGTAGCCGCCGTTCTCATTCTGTGCATTCAGGGAAGCGACCAGAGAATCGATCATCGAATCAATTTCCGCACCATAACCGGCCATGTCCTGCTGGCTGTGACCGTTAGCGGCGGACAGCAGCTTGTCATCAAGGGCCAGCAGCTGATTATTCACCGCCTTGACGTGGGACTCCTGAATAGACAGGGGGCCGCGCAGGCGAGAAATGTTGCTCTTATACTGCTCAAGGGCAGACTGCTCGCGGTTTATCTGCACCAGACGGGTGGCGGCAATAGGATCGTCAGACGGCACGTTGACGCGTTTTTGCGTGGCCATCTGTTCCATCAGTTTGCTCAGACGATCGCCGTTGCGACTAAGCTGGGTCATCATGGCAGTAGAATTATAAAGACTGCTGACGCGCATAATTTATCCTCTTCTCACACCGTCAAAACAGGTTAAGCAGATCGTTAAAGATCTGATTACCGGTGGCGATGACTTTCATATTGGACTGGTAAGCCTGCATGTAGATTTGCAGGTTGATCGCCTCTTCGTCCTGGTTAACCGCGCTGAGGTTATCGCGCTGGATCTGCGCCTGCTGGCTGACAGCCTGGGCAGCATCCAGCTCCGTTTTATTCTGGCGACTGGCGATACCGATACTAGAGATAATTGCGGCGGCCCCTTCATTGAGGCTCATATTGCCCATCCCGGTAATGTCCACTTTGCTGTTCTTCAGATCGATGAGCGCCTGCAGGTTGTCACCGTTCCCCTGCTCATCCGCTTTACCGGAAAGCGCAATCTCGTCCGGCTTAAGATCGGTAACTTTCAACATGCCGGAGGTATCACTCGGGTCGAACACAAACAACGGCTTACCCGGCTTGCCGTTCATATCGAAGCCCTTTGCAAGCTGGTCGTTAAACAGCGTCGCCACCGCTTCCGCCATGCCCTGCACCGAGCTTTGCATCTCTCTTAGCGTGCCGGTTTCGTAGTCATAGAGCGAGCCGAGCTGCCCCCCCATGGACGGGTTAAGGGTAAATTCGCTGGTAGAAAACTTAAGGCTCATGGTGGGGTTGCCGTTGGCATCCTGGCCCGCGCTCAGTTTGCCGGCCGTTTTACCGCTTACCAGCGGCTGGCCGTCTTTTAACGCCACGGTGTAGTTCCCGGCGCTGTCTTCCGTCACTTTGACGTCCGTCAGCCCGCTTAGCTGTTTGACCAATTCATCTCGCTGGTCACGCAGCGCGCTGGTATTCCCACCCGTAGATTCCTGCTCGGTGATTTTTTTGTTGTAGCTGGCAATGCCTTCGCTCAGGGAATTAATGTTGTCGACCGTTGCGTTACGCTGGGTTGAAAGCGAGGTTTTCTGGCTGTTGATAAAGCCATTCATGCTGTTAAAACGCGTCGCCAGCGAGTTGGCCTGGTTGAGCATTTGCTGGCGCAGCGCCGAGGACTCAGGCTGCGTAGTCATTTCGCTCAGCGACGCAAAGAACTCATCGAGGCCTTTGCCAAGGCTTGTGGAGTCGGTACCGACGACCTGCTCCAGCGCCCCAATATACTGCTGGTTGGAGGCGAAATAATTGGCTTTAGTATTGGTGTGCCAGACCTGATTAATCAGGTACTGGTCTGAAATACGGCGAATGCTGTCAACCTGCACGCCGTTGCCCGCAGAAAGCCCGACCTGCCCCATTGGGCCGACAGAACTTTGCATAATGCCCTGGCGGCTGTAGCCTGGCGTCAGGTAATTTGCCACGTTCATCGACGTCACGTTCATACCGTACTGGGCGGCCTGAACGCCACTGTACGCAATATCGATCATGCTCATAGTATTACTCCTGACCTCGACGCATCACGGGGATGACCGGGGGTGTTAGTTCTTTCGGCTGCTGTGATAAAGCGGCACTTTCCCCGACAACCTTAAGCCCATCGCCGCTTTGCGGTGTCATTTGGGCAATAATCATCCCGGCGATACCGCTTGAGCGCTGGGAGGCGAGCTGCGAGGCAAGCTTGTCGTCATAAAAATCACGCATCATACGCTGCTGCTTGCTGTTAAAAGGATTATTGTCCGCCGCCAGCGCATCCGAGGCTTTGCGCATCTGCGTCATCAGCGAGCGCAGAAACATCGCTTCAAACTGCTCGGCGGCCTGCTCAAGAGTCTGCGGTTTCACCTGCCCGGTTATCTCGCCGGGCAGCACAGAAGTCTGGCGGTTAATTGAATTGATCATCAGCGTTCCTTAAATCACCACCAGCTCGGCGTCAAGCGCGCCAGCCTCATGCAGCGCCTGCAGGATAGCCATGGTGTCATCCGGCGCGGCCCCCAGACTGTTAATGGTATTGACGATGCTGCGCAGGCTGGTGCCTGCAGGCACAGTGACCATCTGGCCCCGACCACGGTTAACGTTGACGTCACTTTCCGGCGAAGCCACGGTTCGACCATTGCTGAATGCACCCGGCTGGCTGACGTTGGTACTTTCGCGAATGGTAACGGTGAGGTTGCCGTGAGAGACGGCAGCGGCACGCACCACCACGCCATCGCCAATCACTACCGTGCCGGTGCGCGCGTTAAACACTACGCGAGGACGCTGTTTACCGGCGCTAATCTGTACATCCTCCAGCATCGACATAAACTGCACGCGAGCGCCGGGGTCCTGCGGTGCTCTCACCACAACATTGGTTGCGCTTTGCGCGGTGGCCGTGTTTGCGCCGAAGGCGTTGTTCAGCGCCACGGCAACGTTATTGGCCGTTTTAAAACTTGGGCGTTTCAGGTTAAGCATCACCTGATTATTTTCCTGAAAATCCGTCGGCACTTCGCGCTCAACCGAGCCGCCGTTTGGCACGCGACCTACGGTCGGGGTGTTGATGGTCACGCTTGAGCCGCTGTTGCCTTCGGCCTTCACGCCGCCTACCACAACGTTGCCCTGTGCCAGCGCATAGACTTCGCCGTCGGCGCCGCGCAGCTGGGTTAAGAGCAAGGTGCCACCCCGCAGGCTTTTCGCATCGCCTATGGAGGAAACCGTGACATCAATGGATTGTCCCCGGGCATAGCCCGGCGGCAAGGTTGCGCTGATGGCCACCGCCGCCACGTTTTTCACCTTGGGGTCAATTTTGGTCGGCAGCTGCACGCCAAACTGGCGCAGCATGTTGGTCACCGACTGGCTGGTGAACTTCACCTGGTTTTTATCCCCGGTGCCATCGAGGCCGACAACCAGGCTGTAGCCCACCAGCTGGTTACCACGCACCCCCTGAATATCCACGATATCACCCAGCGGCTGGGCAGCCCCGGAAACGCTCCACAGGAGCGCGAAAAACAACACAAGGTTACGCATCAGGACTACGGTCAGATGGGGAAGAGTGGGTGGTTAAAGAAGCGGGTCAACCAGCCAGCCGAATTAGCATCGCTCAACGCCCCACGACCTGCATAAGCGATACGCGCGTTGGCGATACGCTGGGAAGACACGGAGTTATCACGTTCTACATCGTCGGCGCGCACAAGTCCGGTCACCCGCATATACTCATCGCCCTGATTGAGGGTGAGCCATTTCTCGCCGCGAATCGCCAGCACGCCGTTGGGCAGCACTTTATAAACCGCAACGGTAATCGCGCCGCGCAGGCTGTTTTGCTGCTGGGAGGCCGCGTTGCCGTTAAATGTGCGATTTGCGTCGATCGAGCCGCTAAGCTTATCCACCGAATGGCCGAAAGCTTCGGGAACGCCGATGCTGGCATCATTCTTTTTGCCGAAGTTGGTTCGCGCCTGCTTGCTGGCCTGGGTAGATTCGTCGAGCTTCACGGTAAGGATGTCCCCTACACGGTAGGCACGACGGTCCTGGGTCAGCGACCAGTTATAGCCGCCGTTATACAGCCCGCCACCCGCCACCTGAGCGGGAGGCGCAACGATATTTTCCGGCGGCGCATAGGCCGCGTCGTCTTTGTGCACCAGCAGTGCCGAGCTTTCACACCCGGCCAGCGCCAGCACCAGTAAACTGATAACACACTGCTTTTTCATGACTCTCTTCACTTCATTTCAGCCGTCGTTACATCGACTGAGTGACAAACTTCAACATATCATCGGCAGCAGAAACCATTTTGGCGTTCATTTCGTAGGCGCGCTGGACGGTGATCATATCGACCATCTCCTCCACGACCTGAACGTTTGAACCCTCAAGCGAGCCCTGCTCCAGCTGACCAAATGCTTCTTCTCCCGGTACGCCTTCTACCGCTTCGCCGCTGGCTGCGGTTTCGCGATACAGGTTACCGCCCACGGCTTCCAGACCGGCCGGATTAACAAAGTTCACCAGGGTGATTTGCCCCAGTTCGACCGGATCGGTTTCGCCGCCAACCGTCGCGGTCACGGTGCCATCTTTAGCTACCTGAACCTCTTTAGTGTTAGCCGGCAGCTCAATCTGCGGCACCAGCGGCAGGCCCTGCGCGTTGGTGATCACGCCGTCCTGGTTCCTTTGCAGATTGCCCGCGCGGGTATAGGCGATATCGCCATCCGGCGTTTCAACCTGGAAGAACCCCTGCCCGGCGATCGCCACGTCGAGGTTCTGCCCGGTGTTCTGAATGTTGCCTGTTGAGAACTCTTTTTGCGTCCCGACAATTTTGACCCCGCTGCCAAACTGAATGCCGGTCGGCGCGGTGTTGTTTTGATCGAGCTGGCCGCCGGGGGCGCGCTGATTCTGGTAGAACAGATCGGAGAACATCACCCGATCGCGCTTAAAGCCGGTGGTGTTGACGTTCGCCAGGTTGTTCGAGATGGCGCTCATTTTGGCGTCCTGCGCCGCAAGCCCGGTTTTACTTATCCATAACGCTGGATTCATTGTTCTTTTTCCTTATTACTAAAGCCGACTTAGCTGCCGCGCAGCAGGCGATTACCTGCGGTCGCTAAATCCTCGGCGGCCTTCATCATTTTGATTTGCGCTTCAAACTGGCGGTTAAGGGCAATGCTCGACACCATCTCGCTGATGGCCGAGACGTTAGAGCTTTCCAGATGACCCGCCACCACCGCGACCTCTTCATTGCGCGGGTTATTCAGGGCGTTAGTGACGAGGAATCCGGCAGGATCCTTCTGTAACAGCCCTGCGGGGATATCCACCAGCTTGATGCGATCCACGTCCATCGGCGCAGCAATCTGGCCGTCGTCAGGCACGATGGTAATCACGCCGTCCTCAGCCACGGAAATCTGCGAGTACGGCGGCAGGATAATCGGCCCGTTATCCCCTTCAACGGCGAGGCCGTTAATGGTCAGTTCGCCTTCCGGACCCACGTTCATCTGGCCGTTACGCGTGTAAACCTCTCGGTTGCCGCTGACCAGCGCAATCAGGCCGGTGCCCTTAATCGCCACGTCCAGATCGCGCCCGGTTTCACGCACCGCGCCCGGCGTCATATCTATGCCACCATTGGTAGGCAGGACCTGGAAACGGGATGCGTATCCCTCCCCCGTAACCTGCTGAGACTGCGCGCTTTCCAGATCGTTACGAAACCCCTGGGTATTCACGTTAGCCAGGTTATTAGCGTGGATCTGCTGCTGCGCCAGGCTACGACTTGCGCCGCTGACGGCGGTAAAAATTAAGTTATCCATTACACCGCCTGGAACAGCGCCGTCATCATGCTGTCGTTGGTGCTGATGACTTTGGTATTGGCCTGATAGTTACGCTGCGCGGTCATCAGCCCGACCAGTTCGGCGGTCATATCGACGTTGGAGCCTTCAAGCGCGCCCGCTTTTACCGAGCCTAACAGGCCGGAACCCGGCGTGCCTGTCAGAGGGGCTCCCGAGTTTGCGGTTTGCGCCCAGGTTGTGCCGTCCTGAGATGCCAGGCCGTTAGGGTTTGCAAAGCTTGCAAGGATCAGCTGGCCCTGCAACATACGCTCGCCGTTGGAGAAGGTGGCATAAACAGAGCCATCGGTATCAATCTGCTGCCCGGTTTTTTCGCCGGAGGCATAACCGCTGCCTTTATTTTTACTGACCGAGAAATCAGAGCCGTACTGCGTGGTACCGCTGTAGTTCAGCGCGACAGACAGGGACTGCGCGCCCGGAATATCAATCGACAAATCTACGGTGCCGTTCGGGGTCTGTAGCAGGCCCTGGTCGGTGAATTCGAGTTCCTGAGTGGCAGGATTAGCCAGAGGCCGATCGTCCATGTAGTAATGCACCTCCCACTTATTTTCATCAGTCTTCACGAAATACTGATTAATCGTGTGCTCACGACCCAGGGAGTCATAAACCGTGGTGGCGTAAGTGTTGTTATAGGAGGTGTTGTCTTTTGGATCGAAGGTGGCGGTGGCCGGTATCTTCGCATTCGCATCGAGGTTAGCCGCAAAGTCCAGGGTGTCCGTTGCTTTTGCCGGAATAGCACCGTTGCTGATGGTCAGATTTCCTACCGTCCCCGTCTGCAACACACCGTTGGCATCCACCGGATAGCCCTGCAAGTTCATGCCCTGGTTGTTGACCAGGTTGCCGCTGGCATCGGTACCGAAATAGCCCGCGCGGGTGTAAGCCGTGGTGCCCGCACTGTCGCGCACCACAAAGAAACCGTTACCCGCAATAGCCATATCCAGGGCATTACCCGTGGACGAAATATTACCGCCTTTGGTAATACTCTGGGTGACGCCGGTGACGCCTACGCCGAGCGGCTGCCCTTCGGCATACAGGGCCGCAAACTCTGCGCGGCCTGATTTAAATCCAACGGTCCCTGTGTTTGCGATGTTGTTGGAAATGGAGTTCAACTGCTCGGTGATAGCGTTCAGACCGGTCGTTGCAATATTAAAGCTCATAGCATCAATTCCTGATTAAAACTGTTCAGTTCCCGCACTCAGGCGGAAGCGCCCGGCGTTGAGTTGCCGAACTGGGTAATGTTGTTGTAGGCAATTTCGCCCAGGCCCAGGATATTGAGCATGGTTGGGCTACCGTCGAGCGGAATGCGTACGTTGCTCACCACGCCGCCGATTTCCAGCGGAACATTCTCTTCCCCGGTCCCGGTCACCACGCTCAGCGTGTATTTCCCTTCAGGAAGGCCCAACGCTTCAGGATTGATGGTGAAATCAACCTGACCCGCTTCCTGTTTGCCCAGTTCAATTTTGTGCTCGGTGCCCGCAGAATCCTTAACGATGACGGTTACCACATCCGCCGGGTGCGCAAGCGTAAGCCGTCCATTCAGCTCGGTGCTGCCGTCGCTGTGGAGTGTGTCGGTCTGTACCATGACGTTTTGCCCAACCAGATTGCCGGTGGTCAGCGTTTGCAGGTTGTCCATCAGCACCGTGTTATTTGCCATCAGCTGCGACATGGTTTCCATGGACTGCACCTGTGTCAGCTGAGCCAGCTGGCTGACATACTCGGTGCCGTCCGTCGGATTAAGCGGGTCCTGATTTTGGATCTGCGCCACCAGCAACTGCATAAAGAGGTTGTTCATGCTGCCCGCGGTAGAGCCATTAGGTGCCACGGTGCCTGAATCGCCGGTTGCTTTGTCGCCATTGACGGCTCGCTCATTCACGTTCATCTTTATGCTTCTCCGAGGCGCAGCAGGCTCTGCTGCATGCTCTTCACGCTGTTAAGAACCTCAACGTTGGTTTCAAAACCACGCGAGGCCGACATCATATCGGCCATCTCTTCCACCACGTTGACGTCCGGGTAGTAGACGTAACCCTCGGCGTTAGCCATAGGATGATGAGGCTCATAACGCTGTACGGCATTGCCGGTTTCCACAACGTCCATGACCTGGACACGGGCACCGGTCAATGCTTTGTTCCCCATCAGCTCATCGTTGCGATAAACCGCCGCAAAGACCGGGCGGCGCGCTTTATAGACGCTTTCCTCGTTTAACGCCGGGGACTCCGCGTTTGCCAGGTTACTGGCTACAGTGTTCAGGCGTACGGTTTGCGCCGTCATTGCCGAACCAGAAACACGATAAATATCGGTAAAGGCCATGGTGTTTAATTACCTGAGTCAGTTACTTACCTTCGATTGCCTTTTTCAGGCCCACAAATTTCATATTCAAAAAGGCCAGACTTGCCTGATAGTCCTGAACATTTTTTGAGAACTCAGCCTGCTCGACATCAAGAGCAACCGTGTTGCCATCGCTCGAAGGCTGGTAAGGCACGCGATACATCTCCTGTGGAGAGGCGCTTGTTGAAAAATTCAACGTTGAACGTTGCATCTCCGCGGCAAAATCAATATCTTTAGCCTGGAAGTTTGGGGTGTCGACGTTAGCCAGGTTGGCGGATAGCAACTCTGCTCGGGAAAGTCGAAGTGCTACTGCCTGCGGATGAACACCCAAAGCTCTGTCAAAAGTAATACTCACAACCCACATCCTCGTGATGGAAAACATTCTGCCAATATTGCGATACTTCCCTTGTATAGCAATTACCGTGCCAGAGTTTTAACATCATGAATCTTATAGCTTTTACGAAATCATTCACCGCAAAGCGGAAACCTCACTTCCGCAGGCTTACCGGCCTTTTCCGTCTGCTTGTCGCGCTGACACTGATGGCCGCAACCCAGGCCGCCTGCGCCGCCCCAACGAGCAGCGCAGGCACCACGCGTAAGCAGGTTTATGCCGCCGTCATCGCCAGCGCCACAAATGCGGTTAAGCAGGAAGCCAAACGCCGAAACTGGCCGGATTACCAGGCAAAAATGAACGTGTTTATACCGGCGGAAATCAGCCAGTACCCACTGTGTGAAGGCCCGCTAACCGTCTCCTTACCCGGCGGCGCTCGGCTCGATCTCAACCGCATTCGCTATGACGTACGCTGCGGCGACACCGGCGGCTGGGATGTTGCGGTCACG
Source organism: uncultured Buttiauxella sp. (assembly GCA_946480445.1). Taxonomy (GTDB): domain Bacteria; phylum Pseudomonadota; class Gammaproteobacteria; order Enterobacterales; family Enterobacteriaceae; genus Dryocola. The sequence goes on along the minus strand of CAMLJN010000003.1, from coordinate 305,975 downwards.
GTGAAACCGGACATCTATCTTCCGATCCTTATGGCAAAAGAGACCTTCGAGCGCGGCCACGTCCTTACGGCCTCGGATATGCAATTGAGGAAGTACAACATCAGCAGCGCGCGCGCGGGCTATATCACGAACCCGGACGATATTGTCGGCCTCACGGTGAAACGTCGTTTACGCGAGATGCAGCCCATCAGCCTTGCACAGCTGGAAGCCCCGACGCTGGTAGAACGAGGTCAGCAGGTGGTGATGATCGCCCAGCAGGATGGGATCGAAGCGCGCACCATGGGTGAAGCCCTTAAAAAAGGACGTAAAGGTGACATGATTAAGGTGAAAAACAGCAGTAGCGAACGTGTCGTCACCGCCATCGTGGACGGTATGGGCGTGGTCAGAATGGTGTACGCCCCGGGGGGATAATTATTTTCGCGTTTTTTGGCGCATGGATTAAAGTTTCCCCGATCCTGGGTCGCTTTAACCTGGCACGGGACAAGGAAAACAAATTTCCGCCGGATGGATTCAACCTGCGACCAAATAAAAATGAACAACCCGAAACGGAGAGATGCCATGAAAATTAACCCCACCCAACATAACGTGGCGGCCGCGGTCAACAAGGCCAGCGCCACCGAGCAAACCCGCACTCAGGCTGCGGAAGGCCATACTGTAGAGCGCAGCCAGGCTATCGATCCGGTGCTGGGGGATGCCCAGCGACAAATGACCTCCCTGCCGGAAGTCGATATGGAAAAAGTGGCCGCGCTTAAAGAAGCCATCGGTGCCGGAAAAATCACGGTCAATCTGGATGAACTGACCAGTGCAATGCAGAAACATTACCAGAGGTAAAAAATGAGTAACGCCAGTTTGTGCGTGAAGCAGCTGATCCAGGACATGATCGACGACCGTAAATATTACCGGGCATTAAACGAGCTGCTCGAGAAGCAACGCCTGCTGATTGTCGCCCGCCGGAGCGCCGAGCTTGACGCGCTCAACGCACAGCTGATTGAGATTTATCAGCGCCTTTCGCAAAGCAGCCAGCAGCGTCACAGGCTGTTAGAAACGCTTGGCGTGCCGTCCGGCCCGCAGGGCATTAAAGCGCTGTTTTCCCGCCTGCCCGCGCCGCACAGCGGCAAAGTAAATGCGCTCTGGCAGGAGCTGGAGGCGCAGGCCAAACGCTGTCATAACGCCAACGAGAGCAACGGCATCCTGCTGAATATGCAGCACGAGATCCTGATGAACCTCATCAATAGCAGCGAGCCGGAAAACTGGCTTTATCAGCAGGTTTAACGCTCACAATGAACAGCAAGCCTTTCGTAAGCGTGGTTTGTGATCTCACGCAACAGCAAGCGCATTCTTTACCCTATCTGGTCTCTCTCTACTGCTGCCAGGACTATCCCGCACAACAGCGTGAGTTAGTGATCCTGGATACTTCGGAAGAAAACCAGCTCTCCGTGATTGAAAGCCTGACAGACGGCCAGCAAATAACGCTGAATATCCGCTACTTTCATGAGTCGGGCACGCTTAATGAAGCTGAAAGACACGACAAACTTAAAGCGTTAGCGTCCAGTCACCTCACACTCAGCCTGAGTGGCGATGTCTCCTATCCGCAGAACTTTATCAGCGCGGCCGTTGCAAAAATACGCCAAGAAACCTGTACGCCACAAAGTTCAGTCAACGGGCAATACACCATTGGCTTCTACATGGAAACAGCTTTCCATTATCAGGTATACCGCCCTGTTCTCCGTCACCTGCTGGATAACGGCTATGCCTGCTGCCTCGTAATAAGCGATTTTGTTCCCCAGGCTTTAATCGTGGAGATGGAAAAGCTGCTGGGAGAAATTGACGATCCCCGGCTACAGGCGTGCGCTTACTCAACAGCGCAATCCATCCCGCAGCCCTTCCGGTGCCTCGTCAGCCCTTATTACACGCCAGCGCTCAATAATCTCGCGCCTGTCCATGTCCGCGCCCTTTATGGCCTGGCAAAAGAGCAGTGGAATCACGCCTGGTGGAATGCTTTTTATCATCGTATTTTGTGCTATAGCCACTACAGCCAGCAGGCGCTAAATATCAACGGAAATGCGGAAATGGTCGGGAATCCCCGCTTTGACGACTGGCATAACCCTCCCGAAGAGTGCAACGAGCTGGAAGAGCTGAAACTCGATCCTAAAAAGCCTACGCTGCTCTATGCACCTACCTTTGGCGCACTGAGCTCAATTCCGCACTGGGCAAAATGGCTTGAGCGCCTGAGCCGCGACTATAACGTCATCACGAAACTGCATCATGGCACGCTCTGTCGCCCTGAAGAGGCCGCGTCACTTGCGCTGGCTCGTCGCCATCTGAAAAAACGCATCAGCGACCATGCATTAACCTTTCCGGCCCTGCGTAAGGCGGATTTTGTCCTGACGGACAGTAGCGGGTTCATCTTTGATGCTATCCACGCCGGGAAACGCACAATCCTGCTGAACTGGGAAAATATGGAATCTCTTCTGGAGGGTCAGCAAACCTATTCCAGCCCCTACAGTGCCGATCAGAAAGTTCGCTCGATCCTGCCGGTTGCCAGGACAATTGAGGAGCTGCGAGCGATACTGGATTGTGAAGAAACATGGCAGCAGCTTGAACCACAGTTAGCTGAAATTCGCCATCACTATTGCGATGCCTGGCAGGACGGTAAGGCCGGTGAACGCGCGGCAAAAGCCATTGTTGAGGCGATGGTCAATCCTGCCCCGCCGCAAGAGAATGCGCTTTTGCATAGCCTGCGCCAGGCATTATTTCCACAAGCAGGCTGACTTAACGAATAAACTCAGATTGATTGCGGTATTTGATTAAGCATTCCTGGCGCCAGCCATGAAATTTTCAGTCGCGTCTGAGGAGTATTCAAAAAGAAATAACGCAGCCTCAGTCAGTTGCAATGAAGGATTAACATGATAAACGAGCTCTGTTTTAGACTCAGCAGCATTTCCCAAAGAAACAAGAAGAAAAAAATCGTTTTATTTTTTGGGCGGGAGCACTTCAGCGATAACACAAAATATTTATTCCTGCACACTCAAAGCAAACAGTGCAACTTTGAGGCTATTTGGTGTAGCACTGAAAAGACTCTCATCACGTCGCTACAGAACAGCAATCTCCCCTGCCATCATATCTGTGACGAAAACGCCGCAGAAACCGTTAAACTATTTTTATCTGCAGCAGTCGCTGTTTTCTCGGTGAATCCTTCGCAAAGTTTAAATGGCAGCGAAGAGTTGTTTTCCTGCCTGCAGGGAGCCAGTCAAATCCAGCTGTGGCATGGGGTTTCCGTGAAGCATCTGCTACTTAAACTGCTCCCCCATCTGGATGTACTTTCCTATGATTTTCGTCGTCCTGTCGATTTCGCCTCACGGGCTGATGGCATATTGAGCACATCCTCCCATCTGGACACCTTTTTTAATGAAGCCTTCGGCTCAAAGCGTATTATCCGCGCAGGCTATCCCAGAAATGAGGTTATCGTCAGGGAGCCAACGCCGTCGGAACTTATTGGTAGTGAACTACCAGAAAATATTTTAAACGCACTCAGCAACACCAAAAGAAAGAAAATCCTTTTCGCGCCAACCTGGCAGCGAGCAGGCGCTGAGCTTGCGACCAACTCGGCTGAGTTTTTACTGCAACTTATTCAGTACTGCAAACAGTTTGACGCAGATTTATTTATTAAAAACCACCCTTTATACCTTCACGCCAGCGATACAAAAGCGCTGACAACAAATGTCTATTTTATAAACGCAAATATTGACCTGTACCCGCACCTGACGCAATTCGACATGCTCATAACAGATTACTCATCCATCATGTTCGATTTTTTGCTGACGGAAAAACCGGTGCTAAAACTTCAGCTGGCGCTCGATGAACATCGTTCTTTTGAGCCAGACTACTCCCTCATCCCACAGGTCGAATTTGCCTACGACTATACGCAGGAGACGTTACCCGTCATTTTATACGAAGCGTTATTCAACGATACTATGCGGGCAAATCGCAAAAAGATGTGTGAGCTGCTTTTCCAGACGGATCCGACACAGGCGTGCGCTTCTTTACTGAAATGCCTTGAGCAGGAAGTCATCAGGCGGGTAGAACAAAGTCGTACCTATACGATTGAGCAATATTAATCATTCACTCGCGTTGTTCAGGGCAACACCCAGGTTATTGATGCGTTGTCCTGAACATAAAAACTACAGATATTTGACCACTTCAATGATCGAGGTAGTTGAAATTGACGGCGTGCGCTCAAGATAGACGACCTCACAAAGTGCCGAGCAGCCATCGAAACGCCCCTGCCAGTCGTCCCCCATGACCAGAATAGCGGCCTTGTGCTGCCTGATATAAGTCATTTTTTCTTCTAACGACTCCTCCAGAAACACCTCATCCACACATTTTAACCCGGCGATTATTTGTACTCTGTCGTTTTCTCTGTAGATGGGCCATCGACCTTTTTTACGCATATTTAAGGCATCCGAAGAAACGCCCACGATCAGCTTATCTCCGAGGGCACGAGCCCGCTCAAGGATATTGAGATGGCCGATGTGAAAAACATCAAAAGTGCCGAATGTAATGACTGTGGTCATTAACGTGTCCCGATAAATGCAGAATAAAAACGCATCCCCCTTAAGTGGAAAAGGGGAATAGCCAAATTAAATTAAAGACAGCCCGTTCAACAGGCTAAAGTCAGCGCTGTCAGCCATGTTCTCTTCCCTCGGGTTATTTTGTCCCCACAGGAACCACGCGCTGAACAGCGTCACGATCTGTTCGTTACCCAAACTTTGATGGTCGGCGAACCAAATGGCGCTGAGCATTTTCAGCTGGAAAAACTCCCGCGTTAAACCGAGCAGCGCTGCGCCATAGTTCTGGTTCCCCAAGCCAGGAAATACATCGCTATACAGACGATACAGCAGGACGTTGCGCAAAATATGCGGCTGTTCGGTAAACACCTTACAGTCAGCCACCGCCTGCTAAAGCACCTGTAAGCGTTCGCTCAAGCGGTTCGGCATCATAATGCTCAGCTCGCTGAGTTTGAGTACCATCGCCATTTTATCCGCCATCGGCAGATTCAAATTAAGCCGCATCTTGCCCATGTCTTTGAGCGCTGCCAGACGATTTTCCTTAATCACCGGCAGCTGGCCTCGCTGTTCATCCAGAACACCATGTTCAGACAGGATGACCAGTTGCTCCCCCATAGAAACAAGCAGCGCCGGATCTTCATTACCCTGGTCGGCATACTGCTGTGCCTTGCTCAGCAAGATGCCCATGGCATACAGACTGCTTTCCAGCGACAGCGAAGGGTTAATCGCCAGATTTATGCACTGCTGGTTCAACGTTTCCATCCACGGCGTCAGAACCTGCTCACCGCGCGCCTCTGCCTGTGAAAGATGAAGAATAAAGGCTTCAGGATTTAGCAACAGCTCGCGGGCAACCGTTTCACATCCCGGTTGCAGGCTGTCGCGCTGCTGGTTTTGCAGGTACAGGTTGGCCTGCGGCCAGTCAGCGTCAGCTTTCTGGCAGGCCGGGCAGCGGCAGCTCCCGGGGAGGGCTTCATGACGCACGACAAATTCAGGTTGATAGCGTTCGATCGTTTCCATTTCTTTCTCCAGCGCCGCCTCCGGCGGTACTCGTTAATTAACTTTGTTTACGGAAAAACCAGTGGGTACAGTCAATCTCCCGACCGTTTATGGGGTGCTGGGTTTTCTGAATAAAACCAAAGCTTGGATAGAAGCCCACCCAGCAATGCTCCGGCATTAGCGCGTGCCAGGCCGCCTTAATATCGCCGGACGCGGTTATTGCCTGCCTGTAACTGGCAAGGAGGGTGTGGATATAGGGGCCATTCACGGCATAAGCGCAGGCGCACTCGGCTTTGCGAATCCTGGCAACGCCTTTCAACGATTTCATCGGTGCCAGCCGCTCGTAGGCTGCGCCAAACAGCAGCACATGCCAGTCCAACCCCGGCAGCTGACTAAGCAGCCTGTTAGCCAGCGTCACCGCCGACTCTTTTTTGACAAATTTTATCGTCGCGTCAAAGATCGTTACGCTACTCCAGCCCTGTTCCAGCGCCATTTGCAGCACTTCGCAATGCGTTTCGAGTTCGGCAAGTTCAGGACTGCTGGCGGTATGTTTTGCAAACGGAATTAAACGCTCTCTGGCGATACCAAAGGAAACCAGCGCCTCGCATTGCTCATTTAGCGCAGCGCTTTGTGCCGGATCGTAAATAACCGCAACCCTGTCCAGGGTCGACCAGTTCACGCCTGTATTTAAGGGCGCGTGGCTCAGACGGCGGTAATGGGCCAGCAGATTCTGGTCTTCAACCAGATCCTCGAGACGTAGATCTACCGGCGTACTGCTACCCAGAATAAAATCTTTGTCATAGGTGTTAGCGCTGTGAGAGATGCAAACAATGGCCTTTTTAGGATCAATTTGCAGCACGGGCGTGGTAAAGCCGCGCAGGAAAGCCTCCTCTTCGGCCAGCATTGCATCGTCTTCGTAGCTGTTTTTCTTTAACAAATTACGGTGCAGGGCGAAGGTGCCGTTAAGGGCATGATTCGCCCCGAAAGGATGGGTCAGATAGATTTTATCCAGATGGCTGTACCAGATATAAATCTGGTCGCAGCCGGAAAACAGCGCCTTGTTACGCTGCATCTCCCCGACCTGATACGAGAGCTTGTTCGGCGGATAGTAATCATCGTCGTCGAAACAGATAATGTATTCGCCCTGCGCCATCTCATTGAGCATATTGCGCTTTTTGCCGAGCGGCAGGCGTTCTTTGCTGTGGACATAGCGGACATTTTGCACCCCGCCGTCTACCATCATGGCCACGAGATCTTCGTTGCTGTGTTCGGAGTCGTCCAGAATAAGAAGCTGCCGCTTATCCGCCGGATAGTCCTGATACTGAAACATATACAGCAGATAGGGCAGAAACTCGCGGCGGTTCCAGGTCGGGCAGACCACGCTGACAAAGGGCGTAACGGTAACGGCCCCGCCCCCCTGCTTTTTGAGTAAACGATCCAGGAGTGTTTCGCCAGCCGGAGCGACGGTGCGGGTTGTGGGTTTAGCCATGTTCTTCCCGGTAACGGTTCTTAAGGATGGTTAGCGCTGGGCTGCGAGCTTCTGACGGAGCCAGCACTGCGCCGAAACGGCATCGGTGTTTTTCTGGTCGCGGCGATGCTCATCGAGCATAAGCTGACGTTTGCGGTCGTCGAGCACCAGCCCGAGGCTTTTCTCCCGCTTTGCTTCCTGGAGCAAAGCGCCCTGAATTTTTTGCACCTCAAGGGTAGCCAGAGCCTGCTCCTGCTTCTGCCAGTCGATCACGCGCTGAAGATTGCGCTTATAGCCCGAATGATTAATAAGCTGCGCCGCGCTGTTGCCTGCCAGCCCGCTCATACCTGCGGCCAGCGACCCAAGGGCGGCGATATTTTTTTCAAATCGCTGACACTGCTGGCGCTGGGAAGAGAGCTTCTGACTGAGATCGTCAACTTCCCGCAGGCGTAGCGTGCGGAGCTGTTCAAGGGTGGCGATTAATTTGCTCATCGTTGTGTCATCCCGCCTGCGCTAACACGCACAGGTCATTCACTGTTTTGTCGATCGGTGCCACGTCGTGCACTTCCTGCTGCAAAAACTGGGTGATGGCCGGGGCAAGATTGACCGCCCGGTCAGCGAGGGCATCCGCCCCGGCGACATAGCCGCCGAGGGGGAGCAGCGGTTTAATGCTCTGATATTCGGCATACAGCTGCTTAAGGGTTCGGGCGGCACGCTGGTGCTCTTTTGGCGTCACCTGAGCCATACAGCGGCTGATGGACTGGCCGATGTCGATGGCCGGGTAGTGACCGCCCTCCGCCAGGTGACGGGACAGGACAATGTGCCCGTCCAGCACGGCACGCGCGCAGTCAACGATAGGATCCTGCTGGTCATCCCCTTCGGCTAATACGGTGTAAATGGCGGTCATAGTACCCGTTCCGGCGCTGTTCCCGGCGCTTTCACACAGGCGCGGGATCATGCCAAAGGCCGAAGGCGGATAGCCTTTGGTTGCCGGTGGTTCGCCCAGCGACAGCGCGATTTCCCGCTGTGCCATCGCGTAGCGGGTCAGGGAATCGACCAGCAGCAACACATCCTTACCTTTGTCGCGGTAGTAGCTGGCGATGGTATGGCACAGCTCGGTGGCCTTAATGCGCATCAGCGGCGACTCGTCTGCCGGGGCGGCGACAATCACGGATTTAGCCAGCCCTTCGGCCTGAAGCGCGTTATCAATAAATTCTTTAACTTCGCGCCCTCGTTCGCCGATAAGCCCGACGACCACAACTTCAGCCTGGGTATAACGGGTGATCATGCCAAGCAGTACGCTTTTGCCTACGCCGCTGCCCGCCATCAGGCCCACCCGCTGACCTTTGCCGATGGTCAGCAGGCCGTTAATGGCGCGAACCCCGACATCAAGCGGCTCTTCAACCGGCTGACGGGTTAACGGATGAACCTGCGCAAGCTGCTGCGGCAGCAGGGTATCGCCGCCGAGTTTGCCTTTGTTATCCAGCGGCTCGCCCAGGCCGTTAACGACGCGGCCCAGCCACTGATCGCCTATCATCACGCCTTCATGCTTTTCAGCCGGGAAAACGCGAGCGCCGGCGATCAGGCCGGAAGGATGTTTAAAAGGCATCAGATAGGTGAGATCCCGGTCAAAACCCACCACCTGGGCATCTATCATTTCGCTGTCCGTACTCTCGATCTGGCACATTTGCCCCACCGCCAGCCGACAGCCTACGCATTCAAGAAGAATCCCGTTTACGCGCACCAGCCTGCCTGCCACGCGGGCAAGGTTGAAGTGATCGATGGAGCGCAGCGCCTGCTCGAAATCCAGATCACTCATCCTGCGTTTCCGGCAGCAGAGTCTCTTTTAAGACGGTCACGCACTGATCCAGACGGTGCTGACAGCCGATATCCATTTCGCTGGTATCGGTCACCACGCGGCACTCCCCCGCCTCCAGCGCGGGGTCGGCAACCAGCCCCCACAGGCGGGCTTTTTCCGGCTCGGCTTCGCTGATGCGCCTGTACTCTTCGCTGTTGAGGTGCACGCGTATCTGTTCCGGCACCTGCGGCAAGCTGCTGACGGCCTCTTCCACCAGCGTCAGTAGCTGGGTGGGTTGCAGGGTCAGCTCGCAGCGGATCACCTGACGTGCGACCTTTTCCACCAGCTGTAAAAGCTCTTCCCGGCGGCGCTGTTCGTAGCAGGCCAGGTAGTTCTGAACTTCGGCTACCACATGTGCGAGCGGCTCGGCCGCCTGCAAAAATTGCTGTTTTGCCTGCTGCGTGCCTTCGGCAAGACCTTTGCGCATCCCGTCCTCAAATCCCAGACGAGATCCTTCCTGATAGCCTTCGTTTTTGCCCTCTTCCATCCCCTGGGCAAAGCCCCGGTTCAGACCATCCTGGAACCCCTGCATTAGCTGTTCCTGCAAGGCTGCCGGGTCCATCACCTCACCGTGAGCGCCGGTTTCACCCGCGGTTTGCTGCCAGCTTTTACGCAGTGGCGGGAACTTGTGCAGACGCGGCTTCACCACCGCATGGCGGCGGCTGGTCAGCGCATCAAGGGAAGTATCCTGCGTTTTTTTAAACATCCATTACTCCACGGTCTGCTCGGCAAAGAGTTGCACCTGGATTTCACCGTCTTCAACCAGCTGACGCACGGTAGTCATAATGTCTTTGCGCACCTGTTCGATACGGCTGACCGGCACCGGGCCAAGGCGTGAGGTCGTACTTTGCAGCAGCTGAACCTGACGCTTTGGCATCACATTGAAAATGGCTGAGCGCAACACCGGCTCGGTGCCTTTGAGTGCCACCGCCCACTCGTCGAGAGGAATCTCTTCCATCAGGCGCTGGAGGGTCACGTCCGTCTGACGGCTGAGGATAAAGAACTCGTACATTTCATCTTTAAGCTCTTCAACGACCTCTTCGTCGCGCTCGCGCAGCTGATCCAGCAGCAGCTGCTGGTTCTCAGGAATACGGTTAACGATATTGGCGGCGTGTTTGATCCCCACAACTTTCGAGCCATGCTCTGAGAGCACGGCTACGCCACGGTCGATAAGCCTGTCCAGCTCGTCGATCACATCGCGGTTAATGTCGTCGAGTTTCGCAATGCGATAGACGATTTCATCCTGACGCTCCTGCGGCAGATTGCTCAGCACGCTGGCCGCCACGTCCGGCGGCAGAAAGGCGAGGAATACGGCCTGTAGCTGCAGGTGTTCCTGCTCGATAAGCGCCGCCAGCTGAGGAATATCGACCCATTGCAGCCGGGCCATACGGTAGCGAATCTCATCCCCGTAAATCCCATTGATGACGCTGCGGGCAATTTCACCGCCGAGCGCTTTCTTCAGGATGCTGCGCAGATAGGTGCGCGACGCGCCGTTGATCCCGCTCTGTTCCTGATAATCCTGGAAAAAGCTGTTCAACGCGGTGCGCGCCTGGGTCACCTTGACGCCGTGCAGCCGCGCCATGGTTTCACTCACCAGCACAACCTCTTCCCGCGTCAGCTTCTGCATGACCTGGGCTGCGGCATCCTCCCCCACGCTAAGCAGCACAATGGCAGCCTGCTCAATTTTAGAGCGCCCGGCATTCGCCCCGGCGACTTTACTGGTCTTGCCCGCTGTTATTTCGCTCATTGCTGTTAATCCACTGTTTTAATACTTCAGCCACGCGCTCGGTTTCGTTTTGCGCGAGCACCTGCAGGAATTCCACTTTCGTTTCCAGACCCGAACTCTGCTGAGGCAGCACTTCTTCGCTCATAAACGTCGGTTTCGGCGCGTTTGCGGCCAGCCCTTCTTTGGTGGTGACCATTTCATTCTCAAGCTGCGGGAGATCCGCCTGCTCTGCTGCCGCGCTGTTGACCGTTACCGGGTCGCGCCTGCTGTAGCGCTGCGCCAGAGGACGCACGCCAAACAGCAATGTCAGCAGGGCAAGTAAACCAATGCCGCCGGTTTGCCCCCAGGAATGAATGGCAGGATCCTGCCACCACTGCTGAGCTGGGAAGTCGAGGCTCTCAGGCTGGGTAAACGCCATCATGTCCAGAGTAAGAGAATCACCACGCGCTTTATCTATCCCCGCCGCGTCCTCAACCAGCCGGGTCAGGTTAGTCAGCTGTTCCGGGGTGAACTTTGCCAGCGCGGGGGCCGCCTTATTGAGCGCCACGGCAACACGCATTTTTTCCAGTTTGTAACCGGGGTGGCGAATATGACGAATATCGCGATCGTAGGCGTATTTGCGCTGCTCCTGATTGCGGCTGGAAAGCGTGCGCGGATCGGTGGTCGCCGTCGCGGCATTTGCCGCCGTCGGGTTCGCCGCCGCGGCTGCCTGTTGAGGCTGCTGGTTGACCGGACGGTTGCTCAGAGAACCCGGAATACCCATCGCCATTTCGTTGGTGGTATTTTCCTGGCTGATGCTTTCGTCGCTCACGCGAGCGTCTTTACCCAGGCGCTCCTGCGTCTCTTCCACGCTGCTCATATCCACCTGCGGCGCTACGCTGATGCGGAAGTTATTTGCTCCTACCAGCGAGACCAGCAGCCCGGCAATATTCTTTTCCGTGTCGGCTTTCAGACGCTGCACAACATCGTTGCCCTGACGAATGCCTGCCAGACTGCCCAGACCATTCTGGACGTTTTCCGACAGCAGATTGCCGCTTTGGTCCACCACGCGTACGCTGCCAGCCTTCATGCCCGGCACGCTGCCGGCCACCAGCTGGACAATGGCCGCCACCTGCTGCTCGTCAAGCTCTTTGCCGTAGCGCAGCTGCACCATAACGGAGGCGCTGCTTTCCGGTTTATTGCTCATCACAAAGGAGCTGGATTCACTCAGGCCGAGATGAATGCGGGCATTTTCCACCCCGTCCAGCCCCATGATGCTTTTTGCCAGCTCGCCTTCCAGGCTGCGCTTGTAGCGCACGTTCTGGACAAACTGGCTGCTGCCAAGCATCTCTTCTTTATCCATCAGCTCGTAGCCTTCCGGCAGCACGGCGGCGATGCCCTTAGCCGCAAGCGCCATGCGCGCGCGGGAAAGCTTGCTGTCCGGCACGAGGATCTGGCCGTTTTCAGGATTGACGCGGTATGCGATATTTTCGCCGCCCAGCACTTCGATAACCTGAGCAACCGGCAGATGCTCTTTTTCACCGTACAGGGCAACATAGCCCTGATTGCTGCGCCACAGGGATGCGACAATGGCGCCGGTCAGCAAAACTGCCGCGGCGCCGATTAGAAATTTACTGTTATTCAGACCCGCAGGTAGTGTGGCGGGCAGTCTGGCTTTAATTTTGTTTAACACGGTGAAAACCTTAGAGCGCAATATTCATCACTTCATCCAGCGCGGAGGTGAGCTTATTGCGCACCTGCATCATCGCCGAGAACGCCACGCTGGCTTTCTGGCTTTCAATCATCGCACCGGTTAAATCGTCACTTTGTCCGGTGTCAATGGCGGTCTGGCGGGCGCTGGCGACATGCTGCATCTGGTCAACATTGTCGATTGCGGTAGTCATGACTTTGGCAAAAGAGACGGGCTGTGCCGGGGCACCAAACAGGCTGGTGTCCGCCGGAGCAATGCTCATACCCGGGCTAAGCGCCCCCGTTTGCGCCGTAGCGGCGGCTTGCTGCATGCGCGCCAGTAGCTGCTGCTGGGAGGCGGCGATCCCTAATCCTGCAATTTTTTCCATCGCTGGCTCCTCTCGGGCGTCAGGAGTAACACTCAATATCAATCCCTTCGTCGCGCATTGAAGCCAGTCGGTAGCGCAATGCCCGAGGGGTGATGCCTAAAAATTCTGCTGTTTTCGATTTATTGCCTTTATGACGCTTCAATAAATCAATGATGTACTGGTATTCCGCCATGAGGCCGTGCAGCTTGACGTTGCGGATAGCGGCCATTGCGCCACGCACGCCGCTTTGCGTTTCCTGGTAGGCAGGCATCACGTCGACGGCAGGAACCTCCGGCAAAGGCGTGTTCTGTACCAGACCAAAATCGCTGGAGGTCACTTCCGCACCGTTGCATAAAATCAGCCCGCGCTGGATAACGTTTTCCAGCTCGCGAACGTTACCCGGCCAGTCGTAGCTCAGCAGCGCGTGACGCGCCTCGTCGCCGAGATGGATTTTTCCCTGGTGGAAGGACTGGTATTTGTTGATAAAACGCAGTGCCAGAGGAATGACATCCTGCTTACGTTCCCGTAGAGGCGTAATATGGATAGGCACCACTGAAATACGGTAAAAGAGATCCTGACGGAAGCGGCCTTCGGCAATTTCAACCTGCAGGTCTTTATTCGTAGAGGCGATTAAACGAATGTCCAACGGAATACGTTTATGGCTGCCCAGGCGCTCAACTTCCTGCTCCTGCAATACCCGCAGTAATTTCGCCTGCAACGCCAGCGGCATATCACCAATTTCATCCAGCAATAAGGTTCCGCCGTTTGCCTGCTCGAATTTACCCGGCACGCTAGTGACCGCACCGGTAAAAGCGCCCTTCTCATAGCCAAATAAAATAGCTTCCAGCATGCTTTCCGGAATGGCTGCGCAGTTCACGCCGACATAAGGAGAGTCTTTGCCCGCTGCATTTTCATGTATATATTTTGCAACACACTCTTTACCGGTTCCCGTTTCGCCGGTAATCAACACTGAAACATTAAAACGGGCCACGCGTCTGGCTAATGCAAACACACTCACACTGGCAGGAGCGCTGGCAATAAAACCATTCTCATTACGTGCTTCATGGTCAACAATGATATTCATAAGACGTCACCAACTTATAATTTAAAACCTGACTTACGAAAACAAAATAGAGGCACTTAATGTGTCCAGGATGTTGAAGCAGCAACCACGAAAATAAGACAAGCAGAGACTAAACATAAGTCTTACATTTAATTTACATCTACGGTAAAGATATTCAACCGCTCTATTGTCAGGTGTCACAGCATTCAGTGGCGGCAAGTATACCCACGAACATTACATTGTCTTGTTTTTAATGGGTATTAAAATATTAATGATTTAAAATCAATAACTTAAACGATTTATTAACGAATATTATTGCCCTGCAAATAATTCATTAATAAGCCAAACCCCCTTGCATCAATGACGCAAAGGGAGTCTAATTCTTGTCATGAAAAATGATCTTCGGTCATCACCGGTATTTTTCATACCTGAATACTTAGCGACACCTCATATTCATAGCTTAAATAATCAGGTGAAAATTTTTCTCTGGTGAACGCAGTTGATCAATAAATCTTAGCGACGCCGTTTCCATCAGAATGATTTGTTATGCGGAACAATTATGCAGCCTGCACCACAACGTATCAGGATCCACCAGCGCGACCGTCTTCCCGAGCTGGTGAAGTTCGATGTCACGAAACTCGGACGCCCATGGCATAAACTGCCAAAATTGATGAATGACTGCTTCGACATTCTGGATGCCAGGTTGAGTATTTACTTCCTGAAAAAATATCGCGTTAATGCTTCGTTAAAAAACATGACATTTGCGATTGACCAGAATTACAAAAATACGCAGGTCTTTTCTACCTGCCACGGAAATATCGCTTTCGATATCGACCGTATTTTATTGTTAAATATTTTGCATGATTATTATGGCCTCAGTAAAGAAAATGGCCAGATTGCGCCGGACCTCACGCAGCCCGTCACCAAAACAGAAGAGCGCCTGAAGAATAAACTGGCTCAGGAACTCATACTGTTAATTATTAATAAAGACACCTTTGGCGAAGACCTGGAGATTAAAAATGATTACTCCACGGTCATCAGCCAGTGGTCCTGGTGTATTACTTTTGAACTGGAAGGGTATGACAACGGTCATTTCACCGTTCTGCTCGACCACTTTCATATCGATCGGATGCTGGCGAGATTACGCTCCTCCGACAGCGAAGAAAACAGTGGCCAGCGGCAGCTCAGCGCAGCACAAATCGAACGCATGTTCTACAGCCTGCCGCTGAAGATGCAGGGGCGAATTGCCAGTCTGAACCTGACGGTCGCCCAGCTGACCAACATTGAACCCGGGGACATTATCCCGATTTCGCTAAACGACCCGTTACCTGTGTTTATCGGGAAGGAACAGATTTTTAACGCCGTCATTGCTGAAGATCGCGGCAAGCTGTTTTTAAGCGAGTTTAACGACAAAACCATTGAGAAGAACTATGAGTGATTTACATCAGGAGTTGGGCCAGGAGCTGAATCTGGACGATCTCAACCTCAGCGATCTTCCGCGCGAAGAGGTTGTGGAAGGCAACATTCGCCTGGATTTACAGCCTGAGCCGCAAAAAAACACGTCTTTCGATCAGATGCGCAAGATGTCACTGTTCAGCCGTATTCCCGTCACCCTGACGCTGGAAGTGGCCTCGGTTGAAATCTCGCTGGCCGAACTGATGTCGGTTAATAATGATTCCGTCGTCGAGCTGGACAAGCTCGCGGGCGAGCCGCTGGATATTAAAGTCAACGGCATTGCGTTTGGCAAAGCCGAGGTCGTGGTGCTCAACGATAAATACGGCCTGCGTATTATCGAATTCAACAGCAAAGACCTGGGTGAGTTAGCAAGATGAGCCAGCTGTTACGCCGCCTGCTGACGACCAGATACGGATTAGGCGCTCTGCTGCTCGTCGGGCTGGGCTGCTCCCCGCTGCTGTTTGCGGCAAACGGCGACGTAACCCTGTTCAGCACCGCCAGCAACGGCGCAGGCCAGGACTATAACGTCAAAATTGAAATCCTGATTCTGATGACGCTGCTCGGCCTGCTGCCGATCATGCTGCTGATGATGACCTGTTTCACCCGCTTTATTATCGTGCTGGCTATCCTGCGCCAGGCGCTGGGCCTGCAGCAAAGTCCGCCAAACAAAATCCTCACCGGGATTGCGCTTGCGCTGACGCTGCTGGTGATGCGCCCGGTATGGACCACGGTTTATCACGACGCCGTTGAGCCCTTCCAGAACGACCAGATCACCATGAAAGAAGCGCTGGTGAAGGCTGAAGTGCCGATCAAAAAATACATGCTCGCCCAGACCAACAACAAGGCGATGTCGCAGATGATGGACATTGCCGGCGTGAAAGGTGACGCTCGCGAGCAGGATCTGACCGTGGTCACCCCCGCCTATCTGTTAAGCGAGCTGAAGACCGCCTTCCAGATTGGTTTTATGATTTATATCCCGTTTCTGGTCATCGATCTGATCGTCGCCAGTATCCTGATGGCGATGGGGATGATGATGCTGTCCCCGCTGATTGTTTCCCTGCCGTTTAAGCTGATGCTGTTTGTGCTGTGCGACGGCTGGACGCTGATAGTCGGCACGCTCACCGCCAGCGTGCAGGGCCTCTAGCCATGATGAATATGGATACCGCCGGAGACATTATGGCCACCGGCATTCAGCTGGTGCTGCTTATCTCCGCCGTGGCCATCGTGCCCAGCCTGCTGGTCGGCCTGTGCGTCAGTATTTTCCAGGCCACCACGCAGATCAACGAACAAACCCTGAGCTTCCTGCCGCGCCTTGTCGTCACCCTGATGGTGCTGATTTTTGGCGGCAAATGGATGCTCACTAAACTGGTGGACTTTACCGTCGAGATCTTCCACCAGGCGGCGAGCCTGGTAGGGTAAGCCGCGCATGGGAATTGATATTCACGATCTGCTGAGGCCTTTAATGGCGCTGGTGCTGCCGTTTATTCGCATTCTCGCCTTTGTGCATTTCTGCCCGGTGCTCGATAACAAAGCCTTTTCACGCAAAATAAAAATCGCGCTGGCGCTGGCGCTCACCGTGCTTATCACCCCGATGCTGCCCAATAATGTGGTCCTCATCGAACTGGTCTCCCTGCGCAGCATCCTGCTCATCGGGGAGCAAATCCTGTGGGGCTTTTTATTCGGCATGACGCTACAGCTGGTATTTGTCGCCCTGCAAACCGCGGGACATATTTTATCCATGAATATGGGGCTGGGGATGGCGATGATGAACGACCCGGTTAACGGTTCGTCCACCACGGTTATCTCACAGATTATTTATGTCTTCTGCGCCCTGCTGTTCTTCATTATGGACGGGCATCTGCTGGTCATGACGATTCTGTTTAAAGGCTTTAGCTACTGGCCCATCGGCCAGGCGATCAATCAGCCTACGCTCTTCCAGCTGGCACAAAGCCTCGGCTGGATCATGGCTTCCGCCACGCTTATCGCCCTGCCCACCACCTTTGTAATGATGATTGTGCAGGGAGGATTTGGCCTGCTGAACCGCGTTTCCCCCACGCTCAATCTGTTTTCGCTTGGCTTCCCGATTAGTATGCTGTTCGGACTGCTGTGTATCACCATGATCGTCGCCCATATCCCCGAGCACTATCTCAATCTCACCAATGAGATCCTCGCAAGGCTCGATGCCATAAGGACGCACTGATGTCAGCCTCAAGCGGAGATAAAAGTGAAAAACCTACGGCAGGCAAACTGCGTAAGGCACGGCAGAAAGGCGATATTCCACGCTCAAAAGATCTCACCATGGCGGTGGGTCTTGTCGCGTCCTTTACGACGCTGGGCACTTTCTTCCCTTATTATAAGTCGCTGATTAGCGAGTCGTTTTTATCTGTTGGCATGATGGCCGGCAGGCTTGACGACAGCGGCGCGCTTAGCCAGTTCCTGCTCCTTAACGTGCTGGTCATTCTGAAATTTATCGCCACACTGGTGCCCATCCCCGTGGCCTGCATCGTGGCAAGCCTGATCCCCGGCGGCTGGATTTTCACCCCCAACAAGCTGGTACCGGACTTCAAGAAACTCAGCCCCATCAGCGGGTTTAAGAGAATATTTTCCAGCAGTCACTATGTGGACGTCGCCAAAATGCTCGCCAAATGCGGGGTTATCCTGGTGGTGCTCTACGTGATGGTTCACGACTCGCTGAACGGCCTGCTGCATCTGCAACAGCTCTATTTATTGCAGGCAATTACCAATGGCTTTGGCATTTTCCATCACGTTATCAGCTATTTCATCGCCGTAATTGTGATTTTCGCCCTGCTGGACGTTCCGCTCAGCAAGTTCATGTTCACCAAAAAGATGCGCATGACCAAGCAGGAAGTCAAAGAGGAGTACAAAAACAACGACGGTAATCCGCAGGTCAAAGGCCGCATCCGCCAGCTACAGCGGCAGATGGCAATGGGTCAGGTCAACAGCACCGTGCCCGGCGCGGACGTGATCATTACCAACCCGACCCACTTTGCGGTGGCGCTGAAATACGATCCCAGTAAAGCGCAAGCCCCCTATATCGTCGCCAAAGGCGTGGATGATATCGCGCTGCTCATCCGTGAAGTGGCGCGTAACCACAATATTGAAATAGTGGAATTCCCCCCCCTGGCGCGTGCCGTGTATTACACCACCCGCGTGAATCAACAAATCCCGGCCCAGCTTTTCCGGGCTATTGCACATGTGCTGACTTATGTGATGCAGGTGAAATCCTGGCGCGCAGGCCAGGTCGACCAGAAACCCCGCCTGAACAGGCAAATTGACATTCCAAAAGAGGTATTGAAAGCCGATGGCAAACAGTAAGTTTATGCAGGCTTTTGCCGCCCTGAGAAAGACTCATGTCGGCGTGCCAGTCCTGTTACTCAGCGTGCTGGCAATGATTATTCTGCCGCTCTCGCCGCTGGTGCTGGATATTCTGTTTACCTTCAACATTGTGCTGGCAGTCATTGTCCTGCTGGTCGCCGTGAACAGCAACCGTCCGCTGGACTTTGCCGTTTTCCCGACCATCCTGCTTATCACCACCCTGATGCGCCTGACGCTGAACGTGGCCTCCACGCGCGTGGTGCTGCTGCACGGTCATGAGGGTGAAGGTGCTGCCGGTAAGGTTATCGAAGCGTTCGGTCAGGTGGTGATTGGCGGCAACTTCGTCGTGGGCTTTGTGGTGTTCATCATCCTGATGATCATTAACTTTGTGGTGGTCACCAAAGGCGCGGAACGTATTTCTGAAGTTTCCGCCCGCTTTACCCTCGACGCCCTGCCCGGCAAACAGATGGCGATTGATGCCGATTTAAACGCCGGGATTATTAATCAGCAGCAGGCCCAGAAGCGACGCAAAGAGGTCGCCAGCGAAGCCGACTTCTACGGCGCCATGGACGGGGCATCGAAGTTCGTGCGCGGCGACGCCATCGCCGGGATCATGGTACTGATCATCAACGTTATCGGCGGGATCTGTATCGGCATCTTTAAATACGATCTCGATGCCAGCCACGCCTTCCAGCAGTATGTGCTGCTGACCATCGGTGACGGTCTGGTCGCTCAGATCCCATCGCTGCTGCTGGCCACGGCTTCCGCCATTATCGTCACCCGCGTCAGCGACGGCAGCAACGTTAGCGATGAAATTAAGTCCCAGCTTCTCGCAAAGCCAAACATCCTGTATACCGCCGCCTTTGTCATGTTTATCCTGGCGATCGTGCCGGGGATGCCGCATATCGCCTTCCTGAGCTTTACCGCCCTGCTGCTGTTCGCGGCCTGGAAGCAAAGCAAGGTCGTCAAACCGGCCGAGCCAGAAACGGATATGGAGGCGATAAGCGAAGCGCTGACCCAGGACAATACGCCCTCGGTCAGCTGGGACAGTATTCCGCTGGTAGAGCCTATTGGCCTGAATCTGGGCTTTAAGCTGGTGTCGCTGGTAGACAGCGCGAAAGGCAGCCCGCTGACGCAGCGCATACGCGGTGCACGTCAGGTCATCTCTGAAACCAGCGGCGTGCTGCTGCCGGAAATACGCGTCAGGGAAAATTTCCGCCTGAAACCTGCGCAGTATGCCATCCATATTAACGGCATCCGCGTGGCGCTGGGCGAGGTACACGCCGAAAAACTGATGGCCATTCCAGGCTCCGAACTCTACGGTGAAATCGACGGCGTGCTGGGCACGGACCCGGCCTACGGCATGGCGATTGTCTGGATTGACCCGGAGCACAAAGCGCGGGCGCTAAACCTCGGCTATCAGGTAGTGGATTGCGCAAGCGTCGTTGCCACCCACGTCAATAAAGTGGCGCGCGGGCATCTGCCGGAGCTGTTTAACTACGATGATATTACCCATCTTCATACGCGTCTGAGCCAGCAGGCCCCCAAGCTTGCGGAGGATTTAAATAACGCGCTGAACTACAGCCAGCTGCTGCGCATTTATCGTCAGCTGCTCCAGGAGCAGGTGTCGCTAAAAGACATTGTCACCGTCGCCGCCACGCTGATTGAAAGCTCGGCGGTGACGAAAGACCCGCTGTTGCTGGCCGCCGACGTACGCTACGCCCTGCGCCGGGCAATCATTCATAGCATCAACGGCGATCGTAAATCGCTTGCGGCCTACACCATAGATAACGCGCTGGAAACCATGCTGCTGAACGCGCTGAATCAGTCTCAGCAGGCGGGTAAAGTCGCTCTGGACAGTTTCCCGGTGGATCCGAATATCCTCCAGCAGTTGCTGGATACTATGCCGCTGATTTACGAGCAGATGAAGGCGAAAGGCCTGCCGCCGCTGCTGCTGGTCACACCACAGCTGCGTCCGCTTCTTTCGCGCTATGGCCGCCTGTTCTGCTCCGGACTCCATGTGCTGTCTTACAATGAGGTCCCGGACGACAGTGATTTGAATATTGTAGGGACGCTATCTTAAAAGGGGATAAGCGTCAAATTGGCCCTTCTCCTGGCGGAGGAGGTTAAGAAATGACAGGGCGGATAAATACCCGCCCTGTGAAAACTAGTTATCTAAATAGCGCAGCTTCCAGCCTAGTATCGTTCGCGGCATTTTTTTCGGGTCTTTATCTTCTGAGGTGAAGTAATGCAGCTGTAGCTCGCCTCGCGCCGAGGGGGAAATTCTCGCCGCCCAGATTTTGCCTTCTGGCGTGTACATCACGATCGCCGTGCGGGTATTTGCGGCCCCGCGCACCCACATGGTCACCACTTTAGCCCCGATATTGTCGACATCTTCCTGGTAAATATAGACGTTGGCCGTGTCGACAAATGCCTGATAGTCGCTACCGACAATATCGCGAAACTGTTTATCCTGCGCCTCGTTATTAATGATACCAATCGAGTAAAGCGTCGGCTTTGGACGGGGATCGCGGTCAGCCTTCTCATAGCGCCCGTCAATAAAGACCCCGACAGGCATCGACATACGACATCCCCAGTCGCTGTTGCTGTGTACCTGGAGGGAGCCGTCTTTCTTCGGAATAATAAGCACCTTGCAGTTACTGGTTTCTTTCACCCGGTCGATAATCGCCATGCCGTAGATTTTACGTGCTTCTGCGGTGAAATCATCTTCGTTCAGCCCCGCCCAGGCATGCATATCAATAGTGACGCTCCATTCCGCACTGCGGCTGAACCTGAGCGTGCCGCCGCTCATATTTGGCGAGCGCATATTCCACCACTGGCCTTGCCAGTCAAAATTCTCATCCGCTTCGGCGATGAGGCTGATGCCTTCATAATAGGCGCACTCAATACAGCTATCTGAGGTACAGCTGACCATCGACGATTCCCAGTCATTGTAGATTTTACTGACTTTAATAGGATCGTTTTTAACCAGCATAGTGCGATAAACCACGGCCATAGTGGCGTCCAGCCAGCGCAGAATATCATTATTGCAAACGGTGTTTTCCAGCGGGGTCGAAGCACGCTGACAGTTGACGGCAAAAGCATTACCGCTAAAGAAAGCAAAGCAGAGAAGTAAACCGCAAGCGATGGTTTTAATCATAGATAGCAATACTCGATGGGCTCGGGCTGGCATTTTGTCCAAATCTTAAATTATTTGCAATATAAACCCCCGGCATGGCTAATTGTTCCATTAATGAAAAGGAAACGTTAAATAATATCGCACGACGTGGCTTAATTTGCCGCTAAGTGCATTAATGCACAGGGATTAAAAAGAATTTATGCGGATTCCCGCAGCACCAGCTCGCCGGAAATAGTAATCTTTTGCGACGGCAAGGTCGGGTTTTTTATTTTATTGACGATAAGCGTAGCCGCCTGGCGACCGGTTTCTTCGCTGGAAGCTGAGACGTAGCTAAACAGCGGCGAGGTCAGATTGATATGCAGCATATCTTCAAAGCCAATCAGCGAAACCTGCTGGGTAAGGAACACGTCTTTACCGACGGTGCGCCCCACCTGCTGAATACCGCTTAAACAGCCAATTATCGCCGGGGGGGAATGACAAAGAATGGCGGTGATTTTGTTGCTCTTCTCCAGCAGCAGGCGAGTGGCCGTCGCGGCGGCGAGCGTATCGTTTTCTGCGACGGGCGCCCATTCATCACGCCAGGGTAAATCATACTGCGCCAGCGCACCACGGTAGCCAAGTAAGCGTTCCTGACGAATCAGACAGTCTGCGGTGCCGCCAAGATAGGCGATATTACGGTGCCCGCGCTCAATCAGATAACGGGTGGCCTGATTGCCTGCCTGACGGTTGTCGCGGCCGATAGTATCCCGCGTGCTGATAACGGCAGACTCGGAAATCACCACGGTCGGCAACGGACATTCCGTTATCAGAGCGGGCACGGACGACGAGCGGCTATCGGCATCAAGATAAATAACCCCGGCCACTCCCTGCTGGGCGAATGACGTCAGGCACTGGCGCAGCTGCTGGCCTTCATCCTGCGGCTGACCAAGAAACACCATATAGCCCTGCTTCTCAAGCTGCTGAACGACGCTCGCCGTGACCTTAACGGAAAATGAATCGGTGAAATCGCGGATGATAAGGCCAATCAGATTAGAGGTATTTGCCCGCAGATTGGCTGCCGCCGTGTTATGCACATAGCCAAGCTGCTTAATGGCGGCGTTAACCTTGTCGATGGTGGCCTCGGAGATCTTGCCTTTATTTCTCAGCACCAAAGATACCGTGGAGACGGAGACGCCTGCCAGCCGAGCCACATCAATGATATTGACCTTTTTCATCCCGTTCCTTAACGCCAAATTTCCTTGTTATCAATACCATAAAGCCTCCGGTAAACATACCGAAGGCTTTAAAGTTTAGACCATCACTTGCCAATCATCGTCGACATGGTCTGGGCGATAAACTGCGCTCGCGCCCCGAATATCACCTGAATACCGGCGTCGCCGACAAACACCACGCCGCGTGCGCCGAGATTATTCAGCCCGTCCTTGTCTACCTTATCGCTCTTCTCCACCTCAAGACGCAGACGAGTGATGCAGGAGCCGACGGAGCTGATATTTTCCGCGCCCCCCAGCAGGCCGATAATTTCGCCCGCCAGCTCGGTGTCGGTTTTGTCGCTGGCATTTGCCGTCACATCGGCACGGCCCGGCGTTTTCACATCAAAGCGGCGGATCACAAAGCGGAAAGTGAAGTAGTAAATCAGCGCCATCGGTATACCCACCACCACCGCCATCAGGAAGTTAGTCTGGTAGCCGTTAAACGAAGGCAGAATACCGAAGGAAATATAGTCGATCATGCCCGCCGAGAATGACTTGGCGATATGCGCGTGCAGCAGATACATGCACATGTAGGACAGCCCGGCCATAATGGCGTTGAACACATACAGAATCGGCGCCACAAAAATAAAGGTAAATTCAACCGGCTCGGTGATGCCCGTCAGGAAACAGGTCAGCGCCGCAGAGAACAGGATACCGGAGGCAATCTTCTTATTTTTTGTGTTCGCTTCGTGGTACATCGCCAGACAGGCCGCAGGCAGCGCAAACAGCATCAGCGGGAATTCACCCTGCATAAACTTACCGGCGTTATGGTAGCTGTCGCTGCTAAAGGACTTCACGCCCTCTTCCAGCATTTTGAACCAGATGGTCTGGTCGCCGTGGATCACCTGCCCCGCATGGGTGGTGTATTCACCAAACGAGTACCAGAAGGACGGATACCAGATGTGGTGCAACCCGAGCGGGATCAGCGCGCGTTCGGTCAGGCCAAAGATAAAGGTGGAGAGCGCCTGGTTGTCGCCGTTAACAATCACCGACAGCGAATCAATCCCCGACTGGATATACTGCCAGACCCACGGCAGCGCCATACCCAGCAGGAAAGAGAGGAATGCCGTCGCGATGGCAACGAACCGCTTACCGGAGAAGAACCCCAGAAACTCAGGCAGCTGCATGGTGTGAAACTTGTTGTAGCACCACGCCGCCAGGATCCCGGAAATCAGGCCGCCGAAGACCCCCATTTGCAACGTCGGAATACCCACCACCATGGCGTATTTTCCGCCTGAAGCCGCCATTTCCGGCGTGATATGCAGCACCGTCCCGATGGTCATATTAATAATAAATACGGAGACCGCCGCAGACAGCGCAGCAATCCCCGACTCCGCCGCCAGCCCCACGGCGGAACCGATGGCAAACAGCATGGGCAGGTTATCAAAAATAACCCCGCCCGCGTTCATCATCAGCGGTAAGTGGAATTTATCGCCAAAGGCCAGCAGCAGACCCGCAGCGGGCAGCAGAGAAATAGGCAGCATTAATGCGCGGCCTATCATCGACAGCTTAGATAACGATTTTGTTACGCTCGATAACATACTCATAGACAATCCCCCGGGGTTGACGCCGCCATCGCGTTTGATTTTTTTTACGCGTTTTTATGCTAGGTAGAACGTTCTAGTAGAACGTTCTACCTATAGTGGCGAAACGTTTTTTGCCCGGCAACTAAAATCTGCGCTGGAGCCATACTGTTCACGAATATTTGAAGTTGCGCAGGTTTTAACCTGGTCTTTGTGGGGAGATGAGTGAGAGGAAGATCGAATTTTACTGCTCCCTCACCCTGACCCTCTCTGAAGCAGAGAAGGTCAGATGAGGTCAGCCGCCGCGGACTTAAGCCTGGACGGTGATGCTCAGGCTTTCAAAGCTTACCGTCTGGCCTGCCACAATTTTGCAGCGCTTACGGGTTTCGACTTCGCCATCCACCTTCACCAGGCCTTCGGCAATCACCGCTTTTGCCTGCGCGCCGCTTTCACACCAGCCTTCCAGCTTCAGCAGGTCACAAAGCTCTACGTGCGGGTGTTTTCCTAATGAGAAGCTCGCCATTTTATTCTCCATCGACATCATGATATTCCTCGCAAGCCTGCAAGGTATTCTGGATAAGAGTGGCGACGGTCATCGGGCCAACGCCACCCGGAACCGGCGTAATATACGAGGCTTTAGCGGCGGCTTCATCATAATTTACGTCGCCGACCACTTTGCCGCTTTCCAGACGGTTGATGCCCACGTCCACGACAATCGCCCCTTCTTTAATCCATTCACCCGGAATAAAGCCTGGTTTACCCACCGCCACGATAACCAAATCGGCGTTCTCAACGTGCTGACGCAGGTTTTTGGTGAAACGGTGAGTTACGGTGGTAGTGCAACCCGCCAGCAGCAGCTCCATGCTCATTGGGCGGCCCACAATATTGGAAGCACCAATGATCACCGCGTTAAGGCCGTAGGTATCAATATTGTAACGCTCAAGCAGGGTGACAATACCGCGCGGCGTGCAGGGACGCAGACGCGGTGCACGCTGGCACAGGCGACCAACGTTGTACGGGTGGAAACCGTCCACGTCTTTATCCGGATCGATACGCTCCAGCACTTTTACGTTGTCGATGCCCGCGGGCAGCGGCAGCTGAACCAGAATGCCGTCGATTGCACCGTCGGCGTTCAGAGTGTCGATCAGCGCCAACAGTTCGGCTTCGCTGGTGGTGTCCGGCAAATCGTAGGAGCGGGACACAAAACCGACCTCTTCGCAGGCTTTGCGTTTGTTGGCGACATAAATCTGGGATGCAGGGTTCGCCCCCACCAGAACAACGGCCAGACCAGGGGCACGTTTTCCTGCTGCAATACGGGCTTTTACAATCTCGGCAACTTCAAGCCGTACCTGCTGCGCAATCGTTTTACCGTCAATAATCTTTGCTGCCATCAGTCAGAGGATTCCGTCTGTAATCTAAAAGGGAGGGGGATGTCTGTATTTTGTCAGAACCCACGCCTGCTGTCAGGCAAAGTTCTGACTTTCTGCTCAATTGTCGCGCAGGTAATTGAAAAGCCATTGACTCGAGGGGGGTTGACCGTATAATTCGTGCGTTCCGGTCACTCTGCACCCGCCGGCACAGCACTTCAGCAGTGCGCCCTTAGCTCAGTTGGATAGAGCAACGGCCTTCTAAGCCGTAGGTCACAGGTTCGAGCCCTGTAGGGCGTACCATTTCGAAGTACGCAGACGTCAACCGACGTCTTTTTTTTATGCCTGAAATTTAGTGAGTCAGGATGGAATAGCTTTAAGCATCCTAACGGGCAGAAAGGCCAGGTGAAGATCAGGCTGAAAGCTTTTGGCAATCGCATCGTCCAGAACATGGGCAAATGTTCGATTGCTGGGATTAAGCCACTGCACATGCCTGGTTCGCTGCGTAACCTAAAACGGGTACAGTGGATAAACGGCGTTAAAGCGCCCCATTGAATCTACAGCGACATATCGCAAAGCTATCCGGCAGAGGTACGCCTTTATTCATCCGGAGTCTGAAGAGGCCGTAGCCGTGAACTATGCTGTATCCGGATGGGATAAAATTCTCCTACAGGGTACCACCCGATTCTTCGTGAAGTATCAGGTCACTGCTTCAACAAATAACTCACCACTTCGGCAAACCCGGCGACGTAACCTTCAGGCGTGTCGGCATTAATTCCAGAATTATTTACTTTATAGCGACCATTAACGTAAAACGATGGCGTGCCAGACACCGAGAATTGTTGCAACGCCGCTTCCTGCTTCGCGATTAACGCCTTCACCGCCAGGCTGTTTTGAGCGCTCTCGTATTCAGCTGGAGTCACCCCTGCATGGGAGAAAATGGCTTTAATGTCACTGGCACTGCCCAGGTTTTTCGTTTTTTGCACTGACTCAAACAAGGGTTTTTCAACAGCCTCGCTCTTTCCCATGACCATCGCGATAGCCCAGGCTTCGGTCAGCTCATTTCCCCGTTTTCCCATCGCACTGACGTGGTATTTGGTGACCTTTTCACCGGCGGGCAGGACACGGTTAATCCCCTCGCTAACCGGGTAGCGCTGCGTAAACTGATAGCAGGGTCCGCAGTAGAATGAAAAGAACTCGATAACTTTGGGAGCCTCTGCGACAGGTTGTTGTAAAACGGAGTATTGTTTACCTTCTCTGACGGCCGAGTCAGCATCGAATGAGAACAGGGTGAATAACATAAATGCAGCCATACCCTTTTTAAACATCCTGCTCTCCTTCGCTGAACATGCATATTGCGTAATCATTTTTTAGACCCTTTGTATATCGCGGATGCATAGCGTTAAGACTATGACCTTGCAAAAAATTAGCGGGGGCAGCTTAACATGCACGATTTAAGCTAAATATTGATTAAACAGGGCGTACTAACCACTTTTAGTGATTAGTACGCTGCTTTGCTTACCGGTCAAGCTAGTTTTTATATGCACATCAAAGTTTTACCGTGGCGAGTTTCCATCCCAATCAGGCGTTTCTCTTCAGAAATAATCGTCCAGGACACTCGGGCACCCTATCCTTTGAGGTCTTAACAGGGCACAAAACTGGCTGACTATAAGTCCATCATATCGGCAAAAAAAGCCGAGATGATAATGGCGCCTCCGGGCGCCAAACCTGTACGTCTCAGTCTCTTTCGAGCGGCGGCGCGAGTGTTTTGCTCCGGGTTTGCCTACTTTCGTCGCTGCCACGAAGTCGATTCAACCTTTCCTGTAAATGCTCTGTATCAAGGTCTCCAACGAATGAATGAAGGGCGTTCCACCTCTGTTCCAACTCATAATCTGTCCTGAATGAACGGAGTTCATTCAGACGTTCCTGTATGTTCTTATCCTGCGGATGTTCTCCGGTGACAGGCGGCTGTTGAGCTGCGACTGAGGCTGACGAAGCGCCGCTTTGTTTTGGCGCGGCGGCGGCCCAGGACTCAGTTGCGACGACTGCTGCCCGTTTCCAATGGGAGATATTTTCCTGCTGACGCAGTTTTCTCTCCAGGGACAACTGTTCATAAGCAGCCATTTTCTGCTCTCGGCTTTTCTCGTACTGGGCGTTCTGAGCCTCGGCATACCTCGCCTGTGCTTCAGCAGCCTGTTGTTTTCTGACACGACTGGCTTCCCGCTCTCGGATATTTATTTCATCCAGTTTCGCTTTGGCCGATATTTTAGCCCTATCCAGCGACGCTTTTTCACCCTCCATAACAGCAAGTGATTCCTTTACCCGCGGAGTGATTTCAACTTTAATTTTATTTTCTAACACCTCAAGACTGGACGCCAGGCTGACTTTACCGGCCTGAATTCCTCGCGCCATCCTGAATAGCTCCCTGTTTTCGGGAATGAGATGATTTTGTTTTAGCTGCGCTTTTGCCGCCTCATTCTGCCTGAAGTTATCAGCACGCTTTACCCGTTTATAAAAATCCGCTGGCAGATCAAGCTGTAGCTGACGGAATCCGTAGCCTGGCTGTTCGAGGGAAAGACGTTTAACAATCTCCTGACCTAACACCCTATCGTTGCCGGCAACCTCGGATAACAGAGCACACAGCTTGGTTGCCGCCTCTGAACTCCAGGCCGCGCCGGCCAGCGCGTGGGCTACGGAGTGAGATTTGTCGTGTACACAATGCGGCAGTAACGCCTGTACGACCTCCTCTCCGCTGAGGTGGTTTTCTTTATATAGCAGGTGCAGCAAATCAATCCAGGATCCCGCGAGAGGATCTATGCCGCCTTTAGCAATCAGTTCTGGAAGCCTGCTAACTGATTGATTATTCCTTACATTTTCAGCACGAATAACACTCGCTGCTGCAGACGGATCGGCGACAGCTGCCGTCACCAGAGCGGTAACGGCCTCCAGCGCCATGAGCGGCGAGTTCTGAACAATCCGCAGCCGGTAATCATTCAACAGCGCTTCCTGGGCGGAGGCACTGTCACTCTTGCAGGGCATTGATACCCGGACGATTTCACCGTGCGCCGCTTCTGCGGCAGGCCGTTCCTGCAACTCAATGTTGTTTGACGCTGCGCCTGCAAAAGACCTGTCGCTATCTTTCTGGAGGCCTTCATTTATTTGGGCGCATACCGAATCCTTTTGCCGATGATGAGAAACAGGCTGCCAGTTTCTCTCCTCGCAAGCGTCTTTCACTATCGTGTGTTTCATCTTATCGGGTATTATCCCACGACAGTAACTATCATCATTATAACTAATATTTCCGTCAGGATGCACCGTAACAAAATTGGACCCCACGATCTTGCTGTTTATCTTTTCATCGCTCATTAATTCCAGCAGTGGATATTGTCCTGCATGCTGCTGACCTAGCGTGATAGACATTCCCAAGTTTGATTGCGCGTTATCACCGTTCACTAAAATCAGCTCACCGCCATCCTTAAGGTCTTCCCGTAAATTCTCTAATAATGAATAACAATCTTTGTTGTTAAGCCCGTCGGACAATGACCCTCCCCACAGATGGGCAAGGCTTCGTTTTTCATAATGCGTGCCATTCCATCCAGACATAACAATTAGTGCAGAGCAATCTGATAACCCTGACGTATGCAATACGGCGTCATTATCATCGGCGATCCTTAAATATTCACCCGGGGCAATATCCCGGATGTTTCCGCTGCTTTGCGTATCCTCAGCGACATACATTACATTTGAACACTGTGTTTCACGAACATTAAACATCACACCTTCCCTTAATGGATAACTTAGCGACTAAACAACATCGCACCCAATGATCCAGCTCTCTATTAGCTTTAGACCTGTAGCGTAAAGTTCTGAATACAGGAAATTAATGAAATCTATTTTGAAGTCATCTATCACATATTCAAGATTTACGAAACGAAACAGTATTTGCCAAAATATAATGATTTCATATAGGGCAAAATGCTTATATGGGAGAGCATAAATAAGTGTGGGGCAATCATCACGTGGGTCGCCTGATGGGGGCAGAATAACCAACATCATTTCATGACAACCTCCTCGCCAACCTAAGAAGATCTACGTCATCATAATCGCGGTTCGTGGTGTCAGTCCCATGGACTGGCGCCGGCTGAGAATCCCAGCAGATACGTCACAGGCCGCGCTTCACTTCATTTTCCTGATCGTACAGGGCCGACGCCACACTTGAATATAGTGATGACCACAGAATGAACTGCGATGAACCTGAACTCACTCTGCAAAAACAGCCAAATGTCTGATCGTGATTGATTGTGTATCCAGTCAACATCGGTGCCTATGTCACGTAAAACCCATCGCTGTTTTTCATCTGTACAAACCAGCGGGGATAAACAGATTTTCCTGCGACTCCGACTTCACCAGCCATCTTCCCGTGCCGTCAGCAGTGCTGATGATGGCACACCATGCCAGGTGACCTGTTTTTCCATGTTTCTCATTAGTAAATTATGTACGTGTATATCGCAAAACTGTCCGAATGAGGTATGAGGTATGAGGTATGAGGTATGAGATCGGAAAGAAAGGCTTGCATTTTAAAAAAATACCGGCCATTGAATGGCTACATGTGTTGCCCCGTCGGCAAAAGATGGCGATAACTTTATCGTCATCTTTTGCGACAAGCCGATTAAATTTAATTGATTGTACTCACTAAGATCGATAAGTTTTCTGCATTTCTGGCCGCTCGAAAAGATTTGTCATCATCTCCAGTTATTTGGTAAATAATACTATTGACTTTCTGATGGATTTCATACGAAAAATCACCGTGGGGATCATTTTTGTGTAACCCAAGAAGTCTTAACGCTCTAAGCAGGCAAGGGTTTTGGATTAAAAATATCTTTTGCTTTTCGATAACTGAATCTGCGTTTCTTTCCGCTAGTTCACCCACAGCAAAACTGTGGAACTCAGTGACAATATCATGGTCTGTATATTTCATCGAGCACAGTAGATGGCATGCATCTTCGAGATTGACTTCATCATATTCCTCTAATGCTTCTGCCGAAGAACTGGTGCGCAAAATAATATCTGTAGAGCCTATTTTGAAAAAGGAGTTGTTATTACTGTCGAATTTCCACGTTAGTAAATCTTGATGTGCAGGTGACACGTACTGCCTTAACTCAGAAAATGAGGAGAGTTGCTGCACAGCTGTATCTGCATTTAATAGACGGAAAAGTGCTACTTTTGCAGCTTCCTTATTTGTCCCAATAAACCAGTCGACTATTTTTCCCCATAGGCTAGTAACCTCTTTCTCTTTTTTAGCTTTGGCACATAAGAGCAAATCATTTTCGCTTATGGTGCAATGATAAGGAGTACTGCTGGTTAGACGAATAGTATCCATTAATAACCTCAAATGGATAAGTAAGTTGTGAGAGGGACTATATCAAAAGAAACTCCACCGAGAGCATAAGCCTATCACCTTATAAATTATATCGGCACTAATGGGATAGACGCCCCATTAGTGTCCTTTATCGCAGCCAGGATGCTATCCCACATATCACGGACTGGAGTCTGAAATTTTTCACCCGTTATACAGGTTTTGCCGTTACCACTATATTAAAACGCTGGACAAAATCCGGGAGAACTGTGGCTACAACCTGACATCGAACGAACTGGAACATTATTATTGCGCGGCTTACCACCGGCTGACAGAGCGGACCTGGGGGAAACTATAGCCTGTTCTGGCCACCGCCCTGGTGCAATATACAGCCCTAAGCCATAGGCGAGATGCGTGGTAATACTCAGCAGCCGCGCGCGCATTGGATAGGGAGTATCGGCTGCGGCAATACCAAAACCGAAAGCGGGCTGCATAATTAAAAACGGTGCAAAAAAGCTCAGAAGACCCGCCAGCAGCGAAGGATGCCAGAACCAGTCAGGACCGCTTAGCCCGAGCGGTATAGAAGCAAATACGACGCCGGTTAAATAATGCATCCCCCACCCCGCGACACCTTCACCACGCCGTGCTGGTGTACTGGCAATTGTGAGATGCCGAAATTTCCCCTTCGGCATCCATAACACCCAGCGGCCAACCAGCGCGTAATTCAGGGCTGGAAGACGCAGTATATGTTTCTGAATCACCGTCCACAGGTCCATCACCAGGGTGGCAGCGGCCTCCGTGAGGATGTTTCAGAAAATTATCTCCCGGGGCTGCGGCTCTTTGCAAAATAGCGCTTCTGCAAAGAAAGGCCTGCCCCCTGTTGAGCCTGATAGTGGTCAACGACGCGCTAACAGATAAGCCGCCCCCAGCACTACCGCCAGGTTTAAAATCACGCTCACTGCAAAGTAAGTCCTGAAAGGTTGCTTTTGGGTTTTATGCCGAAAGAGCTGCTGGCCCAGAATGGCACCTATCCAGCCCCCCACCAAACCAAAGACCAGCAGGGTCAATTCCGGCACTCGCCGCCAGGCCTTGCGGGCTGCAAGCTTATCTGCCCCATAAACCACCAGCGTGAGAACATTGACAGCCAACAGCCACAGGACAAACGGGCTGGGAAAACAGGCGCTGCCGATGGCCGCCAGAAGCAGTAGTAAATAACAGAAACGATTGAGATTCATACCATTAGCCGCAGCGGCTTGTTGTAAAAAAGAAGCGTAACTATACCCGATAAACCTCAGCGAACAGGAAAATATCGCCTCGTTACGAAGCCTGTAATTATTGAAGATGTTGGCGCTAAAATGGTGTTATTTATGCGTCGCTTTCATAAGTTTTGCTCTCCGGGGTCGTTCATCAAGGAAGTGAAGCCAGAATACAGATTTGCGAGACGCCTTCCTGTTTTTTCATTCTCCTGCGGGCAAACGCAATCTTCCCTTGTCACCATGAACGCTCTGAGGATAATCAGGAGGCGAACAGGGAATTTATGGTGATGAGTCTCATCTGAAAATGGAGTGCAGCTTATGGTCATCCCCCCCCAGCCCGCCGCCCTACAGACGCCGGTCTATATGACAATGGAACTATTCGAGTTGCTCGACGCCTGTGAAACGCTGGCGGATGAGCTTAAAACGAGTACGGACCTCCTCGCCACGCAGGCGCTCTATCGCCAGCTGGGGCAACATCTGGACGCCATGGAAATGGCGCTGGAAACAAAACTGCCCGCCTACCTTCTTGACCGTCTCAGCGTAGAAAACCTGGTACAAATCCGGCCGCAGGAGTTCGCCGGGGATACAGAGCGGCTGCGCCAGTATTGCTATGCCCTCACGCAGGTCTTGCTGGGCAAAAAGCAGACGCCGGAAGTCCAGAATACATTACATGACCTGCTGCCAGAAATGGTCGATATGCTGATTGAGGCGCTGCTACAGCCGCAGCTGGTGAATATGTCAGCCTGAGTAAGGGTATTTAGTAAAAACGTCACTGCTCCTGACAGGCTCAAACGCCGCCTCTGCGGGCGGCGTTTGTGATGGCAAAATCGCGGTTAAAACTCGATGCGTGCGCCCAGGTTGTAGCGGCGGCCTTCGACCAGCCCGTATTTCCCCCAGGGGCTGATACGCTGTGGGTCCTCGTCGAACAGGTTATAGACCCCTGCCATCAGCTGAGTATTTTTATTCAGCTGGTAACGAGCCCCCAGATCGACAAGCGTATAAGCATCGTAGGCGTTGTGATCACCCGTCTCGCGGTTGCTGCTGCGATAATTCGCCCGTCCCCACAGATCCAACGCTTCGGTAGCAGACCAGGTCAGGGAGACATTTGCCATATGGCGTGGGTAATCGTTGAGCGCATACCCCTGGTTGACGCCGGTTTTCTGCTCGCTGTGGTTAAAGGTGTAGTTGGCATTGGCCTTCACCGCTTCGCTTATCTGCCAGTCGGCGTTCAGCTCCAGGCCATAGACATCCGCTTTACCCACGTTGAAGTATTTGCTGATCGAGTCCGCCTTATAGCCATTCATCTGGCACGGGTGAGTTGCCGTGGTTTCGCAGATAGTCTGTTCAGCAATCTTATCTTTGAACTGGGTGTAGAACACCGTGCCATCGAGGGCCAGCTTCTCGCCCGTCCAGTAAAGCCCCAGTTCGGTGTTAACGCTTTTTTCTGGCTTCAGCTCGTCGTTGCCGACGGTCAGGAAAGGATAAGGCGGCAGCGAGCCGCGCGGCGTAACAAAATCGGCAGAGGTTTCACGCAGCTCAGGTTTTTTGTAGCCCGCAGATACACCGCCTTTGAGCGCCCAGGCGTCGGTCATTGCCCAGTTACCGTAAAGTTTAGGCGTGAGATGGGTGCCAAAATAGTTATCGCGATCCAGACGCGCGGAGGTGGTCAGCGTAAAGTCGCCCATTTGCCAGCCGTCTTCCGCAAACAGCGCCCAGCCGTTGCGGCTGATTTTGGTCACCGGCTCCACGCCCGGCGCCTCTTTGCTGGAAACCGCGAACCGATCGTTAAGCGCTTCGCGGGTAAAGTTTGCCCCTACGGTCAGTTTATGCGCCTCGAAGGTGAAGGTCGTCTGGCTGTTGGCAACGAAGTTTTCCGTCTCGATGTACTGCGGATCGTGGCTATTTAAGGTGTACTTTGAGCGGCCCTTTTCATAGTTGATGTAATTTTTGGTGGCGATAGTGTCTCCGGCGTACCAGCCGCTGTGGCTGAGCGTGACCGCATTACGCTCGAAGGTCCAAATCCACGGCGCTTCTTGACGATTTTTCTTTTGTTTGCCCGTTACCACGTTAAGATCGAACAGGTTGGTTTCGTTTGCCGCAAGGCCCAGCGTCAGATCGAGGTTTTTGCGATCGTTTTTGCTGAAGTAGTTTGCACGTTCGTCGTCGCGGCGATTAAGCCAGTCTGCGGCAAGGCTCAGGCCAAGCACGTCCGGGACAAGCGGCCCCATAGCAAAAAGGTTCATCTGGTTGGTATTACCGAATGAACTGTCCTCCTGAATAAAAGTATTGGCGGCCAGCGCGCCGGTCCAGTCTGCTGTGCCATAAGGCTTTTTGGTGATCACGTTAACCACGCCGCCCAACGCATCAGAGCCATAAAGCGAGGACATTGGCCCGCGTATCACCTCGATACGTTCGATGGCCTCCATAGGCGGCAGGAAGTTAACTTCCGACCCGATATCCTGGCCGTAGGGGCGAGACTCGCCGGTATTTTGCTTGACGCTGTTAACCATATAAGCGGTATAACTGGAATCCATCCCGCGCATCATAATATCGCCTGCGACAATATTGCCCGAACCATTGCCGACATTCACCCCAGGAAGATCCCCGATAGCCTCGGCGACGTTACGATTAGGTTTTTCATCAAGCTGCTTACGGTCGATTACCGAGATCGTCGCCGGCGCCTCTTTCTTCTGCTGAGAAAAGCCCGTCGCCGTCACCACCATTTGCTCTTCTGAGTCACTCAGAAGTGATTTATTTTCGTCGGCCAGCGCAGAATGAACTGTGCCCCCGGCCAGCGCGACGATCCCTGCCAATGCCAAACGCTTATTGGTGCTCATTTTTAATTACCTGAGATATTGAAAAAAGCCTGCTGGCCCTGTGAATTAGCATCACAGGGCTTTATTTTTATTTATCCTGAATTAAATCTTGTCGAGATCGACTTTAATAATATAGTCCGGCTTCTTACCCATCTCTTTTTCGCCCTGTTTTACGCTGGCGTAAAGCGTGCGGCCATCCGGTGAAAGCGCCAGGCTGTTAGGAAGCGCCGTCGTGGAGATGCTGGCCTTCACCTTGTAGGTTTGCGCATCGACAATGCTGATTACCTGTGCGTTACGGTGGGTAATATAAATTTCATTACGCCCAGGGCTGTACAACACCGCCAGAGAATTAATGACCTTTATGCGGTCAATAATTTTGCCATTCTTAAGGGAAACAACCAGCACGTCTGGCAAGTCAGGGTCGGTAATAAAAGCGCGGTCGGCTTTGACATCCAGCGCTATATTTAAGAAGAAGTGTTTTTTCTGCGCTTCCACTTTGACACGATTGAGAATTTCAGGCTTATCCGCATCCAGAGTAATAAGCTCTCCGCTACCGTTTACGCTATAAACACGCCCTTTCTCCTCGTCCACGGCCAGCCCGGTAGGATATTCGCCGACATTTTCAACAGTTGCGACGAGCTGCTGTTTTTGGGTATCGATCACCCAAATAATGCCCTTCTGCGCCACGCCCGTCACATACAGGCGCTGGCGTTTTGCATCGAGCACCATTTCACGCGTGTGGATAATTTCCTGCGGATTGCTGATATCGCTCAGCTGAACCGTTTTTATCTCTTTGCCGCTACGCGTATCAATAAGCGAAACGGATCCTTCCAGCGTATTGCCGATATAGAGAATATGGTTTGCTTCATCCAGAGCCGTGGCAAAGGCGCGCCTGTCGGTCGCTATCTTTCCTGTCGCAAGGAGCGTATCCGGATTGAGTTGATAGACCAGGCCGTGCGTTTTGGTCTTCTCAAATGAAGGCGCCGAAGCGGCGAAAAGAATGTTCTGCGAGGCGTCATACGCCAGCTCGTATACCCCGTGGCCGGTCGGTACTGAGAGGAAGTCCTTTTCAGGCAGGCTGCCTGCACCGGCGGTGAAAGAGATCAACATAAGCGCGGCGCTTAAAGCAAAGCAACCCGGCTTTTTGTAGGGGGAAAAAGTTTGCTTATTCATTTACTTATATTCACATTAATTTACGAATTGTGAATGATAATGATTTTCACTTGCATTATCAACAAGGAAGTAGACGTGCCAGAAAAACGAATCAACGTGTTGTTTTTAAATGAAATTAAGAGATTTAAGCGGCGAATTTGTCTGTCAGGCAGATCACATTTCAGCTATCAGACTCAGCCTGAGGCTGAAGCATTCAACGGCGCGCAGGCCAGGGACGAAAACGCATTTTTATCCTGGCGCTCGCGACCCTGCGGTTTAATCCCAACCCGCAGGGTAAAGAGGCGGTGAACAAAGTACCTGGGGCAGCGCCGGGAGTGCGCCTGCAAGCTGCCTACTCCCGGCGGAATGTGTGAGGCAAATGAAAGGATTAAAGACCCACGCTACCCCAGACCATCTCCCCCTTGTGGAACGTGGCGGTGCGAGGTGAAATGCGTGCGACGGCTTCCGCTGAGCAGGATGCGTCCACCAGCACAAAGCTCGCTTCGTCCTGGACCTGAGGCCACGCCCGCTCGCCCTTATCATTGAGCGGCAGCACGTTGCCGGTGGCAATCGCCAGGGAACGAGAAAGGGACAGCTCGCTCGGGCGCACGTAAAGCTGGGCATAAAGATTCGCTTTTTCCAGCATGTCCCCCAGGCCATACGGCGACCAGTGATCGATAACGCTGTCCGTGCCCGTCATCACAAAGACGCCCTTTTCCTGAAGCTTTTTCAGCGGCATATGCAGCGTGCCGATGGGCACGGTGGACGCCAGGGTAATCTGCTGGGCCGCCATGCGCGTGCCAATATCCTCGATCTGTTTTTCATCCATCATCGCCAGCGCAAAAGCGTGACTGAGGGTGAGTCGGCCTTTGAGCTGCGGCGTTTTCTCCACCGTTTCAACCATATAATTGACCGCAGCAATGCCTGCCGGACTGGTTTCATGCAGGTGGATATCCACGCCTTTGTCGTAGTCCAGCGCTATCTGGAACATGGCATCGAGAGACTTTTCCATCGCGCCATCCACGTTGGTCGGATCCAGCCCGCCCACGTAGTGAGCGCCCGCTTGCATCGCATCGCGCATCAGCGCGACAGAGTTTGAATGCAGCAGACCGTGCTGAGGAAACGCAACGATTTCGCAGCTAAAGCCGGGCTTGCGTCGCTCAAGAACCGCCTGGAGATTCTGCAGATTTTTCAGCCCGGAAACCGGCTCCACGTTACAGTGGCTGCGGGCGATGGTTGACCCTTTCGACTGGATAAGGTCAATCAGCTTTTCGGCACGCTGCTGGGTGTAGGGCTGTAGTTCGGGCAGAAGCTTCTGTTCAAGGGCGATCATATCCATAATGGTGGTGCCTTCAGGACGGTTATGCACGCGCCACGGGCCGCCGTAAAAGGTTTTATCCAGGTGGATATGCATATCGCGCATGGCGGGCAACAGCAGCTTGCCTCCCGCATCATAGTGGGGCAGCGCAGCATCCGGGTGCTGCTTGTTGCCCAGCAGCGCCGCAATGTTGCCCTCCTTGATCTCCAGGGTTTTCAGCTCGGTTTCCGTCCCGATAACAGTCTGCCCGTCGCGGCGAAAACCGGCTTCCAGCAGGACGTTATCCAGGTAGTAATGCTTTTCTTTAATGGCGCTCATGCGGTTATCTGGCTCACAGGCGGTGGAGGCTGGTTTTGCAGCATACGCCATCGAGCCTGTGGCACCAAAAAGTGCGCAGGCAGCAGCCACCTTACCGCCGCCGCTTAAAAATTCACGGCGGCTTTTTTCTGCATTGTTCATCTGGCTCTCCCCTCAATCATTCACGATATGCGTGCCCGTTTCGCCGCGCAGGGCTTCGGGCAGTTTTTCTGGCGTGGTGATAATCACGCGTTTGCCGCCCTGGCGCAAAAAGGCCAGGCTTGCGGTAATTTTCGGCAGCATACTGCCGGGCGGAAAATGCCCTTCGCGGCTGTAACCTTCCATTTCAGCCACCGTCACTTCATCGAGCGCCCGCTGCTGCGGTTTGCCGAAGTGGACGCACACTTTCTCTACCCCGGTAGTGATAACCAGGATGTCAGCGCTTACTTCGCGGGCAAGGAGCGCGGTGGAGAGATCTTTATCAATCACCGCATCCACGCTCTGATAATCCCCCTGGGCGGTGCGAACGACCGGGATGCCGCCGCCGCCCGCGCCTATCACTACAAACCCCTGCTTTATCAGCGCGCTGATAGCATCAGCTTCCACAATGCGTTGAGGTTCAGGCGAAGCCACTACGCGACGATAGCCGCGCCCGGAGTCTTCAACAAAATGCCAGTCAGGGTGGGCTGCCCGCAATGCGTTGCATTGTTCTTCGTTGAAAAACGCGCCTATGGGTTTGGTGGGATAGGTAAAGTTGGCGTCGTTTTTATCCACTTCCACCTGGGTAATGACCGTCACCGCTTTTTTCTCACCGCTGCGGCCCAGGCGGTTATTGAGCGCCTGCTGAATCAGATAGCCAATGCCGCCCTGGGTATCCGCCACGCAGTTTGCCAGCGGCGTCAGGGGCAGGCCTTCTCTTTCATGAGCAATCTCTGCCCGCCGCAGATCCAGCCCGACCTGCGGGCCGTTACCGTGGGTCAGCACGATGTTGTAATCCGACGCGAGCATGGCCAGCACCGACTCCGCCACCTCTTTTACCGCCGCCTGCTGATGCTCCACCGACTGGCTGGCGTTATCTTTGATAATGCTATTGCCGCCAATCGCCACCACCACGAGCTGTTTCATGTTTATTTCCTTGCAGGATATTTATCCCGGCCCTCTCCTGGACTTTGGTGGAGTGGGCCGGGATTGAGGGAAAGTGCGTTAACCTTCAGAAACAGGGGCCACGGCTTGAGCTGCAGTCTCACGCCTGTCGAGCAGGTGTTTGACCACAAACATGCCGCCCATCATCAGGTAGGCCGTGACAAACATCAGCGAACTGCCCTGCGCAAAGCCCACCGCCGGGGAATGAATCACGCCGAACAGCGCCAGCACAGCGCCCACCGCTGCGGCAACGGCCCCGCGTAACGGCTTGTTGATGATGGCGAAGATCGCCACGCAGCCCCACAGCATACTGGCCAGCGGCGCGCCGTTGCCCAGATGCACCAGCCCCTGGTAGAACACGCCTTTGCTCGCCAGCGCT
This sequence comes from uncultured Buttiauxella sp., assembly GCA_946480445.1. GTDB lineage: Bacteria > Pseudomonadota > Gammaproteobacteria > Enterobacterales > Enterobacteriaceae > Dryocola. The sequence continues at coordinate 266,473 of CAMLJN010000003.1, read as the reverse complement.
TGTGGCCCGATGTTGGCCGCCGTGGTCCCCGCCGCCGCCATCACGCTGTTGACCATCGTCAGCGCCCAGTTGGCAATCCACGGGAACAGGCAGATAAAGATCACCGGCACCTCAATCTTCGGCGTTTCCCGCACCACCTGGTTTGCCGTAACCACGCCGATAAACACCAGAATCGGCACGATCGCGGTCATTGGAATAATGGCGAGCATAAAAGCGCCCAGTCCGAACAGCGGGACGATAAACAAGGTAATGCCGGATGCGAGGGTATAGCCGATGCTGGCCCCCATCGCTTTCCAGCCCGCGTGGCCTACGTACACCGTCACCGGGAACGGGTTGCCCATCAGACAGCCCAGCGTTGAGGCCAGCCCGTTGGTGAGCATCACTTTGCGGGTGTTGTACTCATCGCCAGCGGCGTGGGCGCTTTCGATGTTTTCCAGGTCAAAGATGTAGTTAGCAAGGCCCAGCGGCACCGCCGAGGCCAGGTAAGGCAGCGCGTGCGGCAACCCTTGCAGGAAGCTGTCGACGTGGATCGCAGGCGGGTTAAAGCCAAAGGAAGACATCGACGCTTTAATCGCTTGCGGGCTTTGCAGGCCAGAGATCCAGGCCAGCAAAGTGCCCGCCACCAGCAGTAACAGGCCGGTAGGGATACGGGCGAAGATCGGCTTTTTGCCAAACCAGTTAATGAAGATCAGCAGCAGCACGATAAACGACACGGTTGGCGCTTCAAACGCCTGCAACATGGGGTTCATCGCCAGCAGCAGAAGTCCTAAACCGGAGAGGCAGGAAAGCAGCACAGTACGCGGGATCATTTTGCGGATGGTTTCGCCGAGGAACGAACCGCCCACCAGAATCATTGCCTCAACAAAACACCACACCAGGCCAATCTGAATGGCAAATTCCGCATCGCCGGTTTGCTGATAAACCGGCATCAGCACAAGGAAGGTCACGGTAAAAATAGAGGGCGCGCTCGGCCCGGAAGGGAGCGCCGTCACGTCTTTACGCCCCGTCTCCTTCGCCAGCTGTAGCCCAAACCAGGCATAGCACACGCTGGCGACCAGGACCGCCAGCCCAAAGGCTGGCGCAATACGCCCGTAGACAATTTCTGTCGGGATCCCCACCACGAAGATAAGTAACCCCATCATGGTCAGCAGGTTGGTAAGGTTATTGGTCATCAGCCCGAAATAAGCCGCCCAGTCGCCTCTTTTCCACTCCAGTTTTACGTTTGACATGGCTGATTTCCTTACAAGGAGTAACGTTCGCAGAACGCGTGCAGAGCCTTTTCAAAACACTCAAACGGCGGATGAACAATCCCGGCGCCAATCATGCCGATACCTGCGTCTTTATGGGCAATGGCGGTGTTGATCACCGGCAGAATGCCCGTATCGCCCACGCGGGTGATATCAATCGCCGTAGGAATCCCCATAAACGACAGCAGCGGAATAGTGACGTTCGGGTTTTCGCCCAGCGTGATCTCTCGCATCTGGCGGGAGAAATCGACGGCTTCATCGACGGTCCCCCCTACCAGGGCGACAATCGCCGGAGCCGTCGCCATCGCGAAGCCGCCGATCCCGTAGGTTTCGGTGATAGCGCTGTCGCCGATGTCAAGGCCGGAGTCTGCCGGTTTGTAGCCTGCAAACATCGGGCCAATCACCTGCTGTGCCGGACCGGTAAACCACTGGCCCGGCAGGCCGCTGACCCGCAGACCAAACTCCACGCCGTTGCGCGCCATGGTCGTCACCACGGTGCTGTACTCAATGCCGTGCGCGGCGTCCATCGCGGCTTTGCACATTGCCATCCACGTTGGGCCGGAGAAGTAATCGCTGCTGGCGACAAAATCGAACACGTCTTTTTGCTGGGCGACGGTATAGTCGGTTTGAATAATCCACGGCGTCAGGGCCTGAATCAGCAGCGTGGTGCCCGCGTTGTTACGGTTATGACACTCGTCGCCCATATGCAGCGCCTGCGCCAGCATCAGCCGCAGGTCAATCTCCCCCGCAAGCTTCATGGCGTCGCGCAGCATCGGGCCAAGCACGTCACGCATCCAGTGCAGACGGTCAATAACGCTCTGGTCGTTGGCTCCCATGCGCAGGATCTTCGCCATCTGCTCGCTCATATTGGTGTAAGCGCGGTTGCCGTAGGTTTTGTTCTCAACGATATGCATAAACATCGAGGCAGAAGTCACGCCCGCCATCGATCCCACGCAGTCATGCTCGTGGCAGGGTGAGAAGATGATTTCGCCGGAGGCCGCAAGGATCGCCGCCTCGTCGAGCGTTTGCGCCAGCCCCTCAAACACCAGCGCCCCCGTTACCGCCCCTTTCATGGCGCCACACATATTCTCCCAGCGCACCGGAGGTCCGGCATGCAGAATGGTGTTGCGGGTCATGCCCGGCACAACGTTAATCGCCTGCTCGTAGCCCACCAGCACAGGATGCGACTGAATGATGCGCTCCAGCGCAATCTGGTTCGCCGCGGCCACCTTTTCGGCAAGCCCAGGCGCAGCGATGCTGTCGAGGCAGTTCACCACGTCCAGATTGCCCCGTCCGGGCGGCGTCCAGTCGAGCTGCGTCACCGGTACGTGCTGCTTTTTAAGATCGTCGCTGAACAGCGCGATGCCGACGTTAATCACGTTCAACGGTTGGCTGAATAAACTCATTTCGCTTCCTCCTTGCTGACAAACTCGCGGGCCAGTAAGCCCGTGTTGGTGCTGCTGCTGGCCCAAATCACGCCCGCATCGGTCAACATCTGGCACTGCTCTTTCAGGGATGGCGTATCCAGGTCGGTGCCCAGCACGTAGCCGAGGATCTCCAGATGGCGTCCTTCACGCGCGGCAATAGCCTTCGCTTCTTTAATGGCACCGAGCGTGACGCCTACCGGATCAAGGTGCGCGCCGTAGCCGAGCACAAAATCCATCGCAATTACGCCCACTTCCGGGTCCCGCGCTTCCTGGAGCAGACGGGTAAGGCGGTTCGTCGGGTCGATCATCGGATGCGGCTTGCCGATGGTGAAGTCATCATCGCCAAAATCGAGGAAGGTGTGGGCCTGGCTGACGCTCAGGTCTTGCAGACGATAGGCCGGGTCGGGCTGGATATTGCTGTACACGTCCGGGTATTTTTCCAGGGCGGCAAACATGGCTTCATCGCACAGCGTGCCGCCGCAGAACAGGCCACGAATGTATTTCTGCTGAGAGGTCAGGCGTGCGCGAACCTCGTCTATAAGCGGCCAGTTAAGCGGATGAAGATCCAGCGACTCCTGCTTCACGCCGGTCAGCAGTACGGCCTTAAGCGCCGCCTCTTTGGTACCGCGTGCAAACTGCAAACCCGCTTCATCCGGCTGCGGCTCTCCGCGCCCGAGGAAGCAAACAACGACCGGCTTACGGCAGGCTTTCGCACGTTCCAGCACTTTGCGAGCGACGGCGGGCGCAGGCGGCTTGGAGATGAGCGCGATGACGTCGGTTTGCGGATCGTCTTCCAGCATCTGGATGGCGTCGAGCATCATGATGCCGCCGATTTTTTCGCTAAGATCGCGCCCGCCGGTGCCGATCAGCTGCGAGATGCCGCCGCCGAACTCGTGAATACGCACGCTCAGTTCCTGGCTGCCGGTTCCCGATGCTCCGATAATGCCGATGTTTCCGCGCCGCACGGCGTTGGCAAAGCACAGCCCCGCTCCGTTAATAATGGCGGTGCCGCAGTCCGGGCCCATCAGCAGCAGGCCTTTTTGATGCGCAAGCTGCTTCAGGGCCAGTTCATCCGCAAGCGAAACGTTGTCCGAGAACAGCATTACGTTGAGGTCGTTTTCCAGCGCCTGACGCGCTTCGCGGGCGGCAAAAGCACCGTTGACAGAAATCACCGCCAGGTTGCTTTCCGGAATATGGGTACGCGCGCTGGATAAGGTGGCGTACCGCGCTTCGTGGCGGGAACCACCTTGATCCTTGCGGGTAAACAGCGCTTCGATGGCCGCAAGCGTAGCCTCGTTGGCCTCGTTGCTCGCGCCTTTGATAACGATCATCAGATCGCCGCTCTTCGCCTGCTCCAGCTCGTCGTTCAGCAGCCCGAGATTCCTGAGCACCCCTTTATTCATCTCGGTCGCCATCGCCACAAACGCCTGCTCCACGCCTTCAAGCTGATTAGCTTTCGTGGAGACCGACATCAGCGAAACCGAATCAAAGTAGGTGTTCTTTTTAATCACAATCCTGGTAGACATACTCTCCTCCGAAATACGCGGTCAAAGCGAGGGCGTCCGCCATGCCATAAAGCATGTCGCAGCCGGAACTCGACCCTATTTGTTTAATTTCGTTAATTGACTGTGCAAGCTCGTGGCTCTCGCCCTGGGTTAGTTTAAAAATAAAATGGTGAATCCTCTCCCGATAGCGCTGGAAAATAGCTTCACGCAGCGTGATCGCACTGAGCAGCGTAGTTTTTTCTTTCCCGGCCTCCAGCGCTGAAATAAATACATCGCGATATTTCAGCCACGGGTTACCGCTAATAAATAAAACACTGCATAACCCGGCGAGATAATCATCGCCGGTGGGCGTCAGCCCAATACCTAATCCCATTAAGGCGCTGGCCGATTTTTCAATCGTGCGACTGTCTCCGCGCCATAGCGCCTTTAATAAATCTCCGCGGTATAAATGCAGCTGCCTTTTTATTTCGCGATAAAAAACATTCTCCCCCTGAAAATAAAATAGCGACTCGCTATTCTTTATGCTTTCGCGAATCTGCCAGGCCTGCGCCCGCCAGTCCCGGCGCAGGTCGGGGATAGAAAGTGTTTCCGGCTGCCATGCCTGACAGTCTGCAAAATCTATGTACTTATCGTGGCCAACCGCAATGCCGTGTGGGTGAAAGAAGGCCCGTTCGCCAGGCCGGAAAAGTGTGTCGCAGTGCTCAAGTGCCAGCCGACAGCTGTTCGGGGCGTTATCGCAGGAAGCGCTGAGCAGGGTATAAAGCGCATTCTGTTCAGGGATAAACAGATTTACCGCTCTGGAAAAAACCTGCTCGACTCGTCCTTCTGTCTGACCAGTAACGCCCTTCCTGTCTGCCGTTAGCGCCTGGATGCACCGCCGCTTAGCGTACAGTGCGATAGCGCGCCTCCGGGTTTATCAGGCTCCTGCTTTGATCAGCAGCTGGGCAATTTCCTCGTAGCCTTTCTCCCGGGCCAGCTCCAGCGGTTTTTTACCATACTTATCCGTCATATGCGGGTTCGCGCCGTGCTCCAGCAGCAGCCGCACGATCTCCTGCTGCTTCGCCCCGCCGTCGTTAAGCACGATGGCTTCCAGCAGCGGCGTCCAGCCGACAAAATTGGTGTGGTTTACGTTGATGTCCGTGCGGGTTAATAATTCGCGGACAATTTCAACGTGGCCTTTTTCACTGGCAGGGGTAATGCCTACGCCGCCGAAACGGGACAGACAATGCAGATCGGGATTAGCCGGTAATACCAGCCGCAGCAGCGTTAAATCGTTATTCAGGCAGCTTAATAAGAATGGATTGAAACAGGTTTCGTCCTGTTTATTAATATCGGCACCGGCGGAAATTAAAAATTCGACGCAATCGTATTTTTTATGCAGGCTGGCAAGTGTAATCGCCGTTCTTTGCTGGCGGTTGGTCGCGTTAATATCCACGCCTTTTGCCAGACAATTTTTTAGCCCTGCCAGATTGCCCTGCTCGGCGGCGTTAAGAAATTCCGCAGTTAATTCATGGTGAGACATTTCCCGATTCTCCTGATGCTATTTCCGATAACCTGAGAATAGCAACAGTCCACCGGGAAGAACATCCGTTTAAAAATCATTCATCGCTAAGGGACGGATTGTTGATCTATACTCAACAATCACAGGGGAATGTGCTACAGCGCAATCTTTTTCCTATGTAATGTGACCTTTTCAGGCGTAACCCTGTCTGCTGAACATTTTGCTGCCAGCCTTGATATGCGAGGCTTTAAACCGTGATTCAGAAGTGTGATTCGCTTCAAATAAGCGGTAACAGCAGTGTTAAATTCTGTTCAAGATTATGCGGCCGATCATAAGGTTTACAAATAGATTCAACAATCAGGCCGGATAGAGCCGCGCAGGCCTGTCCCGGTTATGGGAATAAGTGATTCGCAGTGGAGAGCCAATGAATTCCATCTTTACCGAAGAAAACCTACAGGCATTCACCACGGCGGCGCGCCACGCAAGCTTTAGCAAAGCCGCACAAGAGCTGGGCGTGACCACCTCTGCCATCAGCTACACCATCAAAAGAATTGAAACCTGGCTCGACGTCGTGCTGTTTATACGCAACACGCGCAGCATTGAGCTGACGGAATCCGGCTACTATTTTTACCGCAAGGCCACTGACTTATTGCATGACTTCCATGCGATTCAGCGCGGGATCGACACCATCTCACAGGGCATTGAGGTGAAAGTACGCATCTGCATTAACCATCTTCTCTATACGCCCCGGCACACCGCCAGACTGCTGCAAATTCTCAAAAGGCAGTTTCCTACCTGCCAGATAACCATTACCACCGAGGTGTATAACGGCGTGTGGGATTCGATTATTAATAATCAGGCGAATATTGCCATCGGCGCGCCGGATACCCTGCTGGACGGCGGCGGCATCGACTATACAGAAATAGGGGCGATACGCTGGCAGTTCGCTATCGCCCCGGATCACCCGCTGGCGTTTGTGCAGGAACCTATTCCCGAAAGCCAGCTGCGCCTGTACCCCAATATTATGGTGGAAGACACGGCGCTGACGCTGAATAAAAAGGTGGGTTGGCTGCTGCACGGCCAGGAAGCGATTCGGGTGCCGGATTTTAATACCAAGCGGGAATGCCAGATCCTCGGCGAAGGCATCGGCTTTCTGCCGGACTATATGGTGCGGGAAGCGCAGGAAAACGGGTTGCTGATAACCCGGCAGATCAGCAACCCGCGTCAGGATTCGCGCATGTTACTGGCGACCCAGCACGCCGCCACAGGTCAGGTGACTCAGTGGATCAAAAAACAGTTTGCGCCAGAAGGCGTGCTGACGGCCGTCTATCAGGATCTGCTTTGCCGGAACTGACGGGGGCCAACGGGGGATCTGTAAAATTCAGAAGATCCCTTTCTGGCGGATTTTCTTCATTTTCTCCGTCGGCGTGGCTATCTCTGCCAGGTCGATTTCTTCCGCATGGTTGCTACGGGCAGGCTCCTGTAGCGCGTTTTTCTCGCCCCGACGCAGCTGGGCCAGCTGCACACTTTGCTGCTCCAGCAGCGTGCGCATACTTGCCAGTTCGTGGCGCAAATGAGCGAACTCGGCCTGCTGCGCGGCGCTCATTTCCTGCGTCCGGGCTGGCATTGCCTCCTCACCGGCAAGCGGAGCAGAAGCCGCAGACGGCGGCTCCGGAAGTGCCTGCTGCAACAGCGCCTGAAGCTGCTGTAGCTGCTGAGCGGAAAAATCCTCGCTCTTCGTTACCGCGGTATGGATCGGCGTTCCTTCAGGCAGCAACCCACAACGAACCAGCTCCGTGACCAGTTCCGGCAGCGTGAGAGGCTCACGCCCTATCGACTCCGCAATGTGGTGGCAAAGCTGCGGGCTAAGCAAATGCAGCTGTAGCCCGGCCAGGTAGACGCTGCGATGAAAAGCGCGCATTTCCGCCGCCACGTCTTCGCGCGCCTCCCCGCTCTCCTGAAGCCGACGGTGCCACTGCGACAATTTCGCAACGGTACGCAGATCGGCCTGTGAATCGCCCGGACTAAGATGAAGCGTAAGATTGACCCGCTTTGTCTGTCCGTTACGCATTTTCCTCTACCTCAAGTAACACCGGCTCTTCCATCGCCTGAGCACCCGATTCAGAGTGGAACAGACAAATTTCGCGAGACAGCGCACTCTGCGGTTTATCAATAGTGACAACGCGATCGCCTAACGTGGCGTAGGCCGCGCGTACCGCGTCTTCAATCAGCGTAGCCCCGCCGCCGACCAGGTAGACGCGGTTCGGGTTCTTGGCAAATTTCTTCGCTTCGTAGGCAACCTGGTCACCCAGCTCGGTGATTTTGGTTTCAATGCGCTGAAGAATATCCGCAATACGGGACTCGTCATTAACCACGCTGCGCACGAAAGCCATATCGCCGCGGCGTTTAATAAGTTCGTTAGCCACCAGATAGCTGGAGTCGCTGTCTGCCGCCGCCAGAGCCTTACGGGTGGCGTCGGTCACCATCGCTACGCCGATTTCGTTATTGCCATAAATCGCAGAAACATCGTCGAACTCGCCGACGATCACGCCCATATCAAGCGTGGTGCCGCCGCAGTCAATCACCAGAGATTTGGTGAACTCGCTGGTTTCCGACCCCAGCAGATGGGAAAGTGCGGCGGGCAGGCTTTCCGGCATCACCTCCACGCTGGCAATGCTGAACAGTTCGCCCTTGTTCAGGGAGATCTCACGCATCAGGTTGCGGCGTTTCGCCTCGATTCGCTCTTCATTGCGCTGGCAGTCGTCCGGGTTATAGAACTGGGTGATCGGCAGCGTGACCACAATATCCACTTCGCAGGGTTCCATTCCCGTCTGCAACAGCGCGTGATGCACCGCAAGCAGGTTCAAATCGTCGTACTGATAGTCGATATGCGTAGTGGAAAGTGCCTTATCGGAAGTGGCATCGTAGGTGTATTTGGTGGTGCCGATAGTGTAGTTGTAAACCTTCTGCCCGCGCAGCAGCGCGGCGCTTTTCCAGTCCTTGCGGAACGAGTTCGGGGAAACCACGGTTTTCAGCGTGCCGTTCTCAATCCAGCTAATTTTGACGTTGGTTGAACCATCGTCGATGGCAAATTTTGTGCGAATCTGAGTCATTTCATGCGTCTCAACAGGCCAGGACAGCGATGCTTAGAGGGAATGCTGTCTGAATCATTCCAAACGGGTAATCAGGCTATTTCAGAGAAAATACGGCAAATTAAAACTGCAGGAAGGCGCTACACGATCGAGAGTCAGTCTTAATTTACTTATCGGCAACATACCGACGCGGTTCCTGAAAGGTGGCTTAATTATATCGCAGAATATTTTCAAACTGAATAAAGGCGGAATACAGAAAGGCTAACCCAGCGGCAACAAAAAACAAGAATTCAATAATAAAAGCAAATTTAACAACAGGTTAAATTAAACACCAAAAAGTAAAAGGCGAATAAAAAAGATAAAATAAATCACCCGGCAGTTCGACTTAGTCACCCGGAGAAGATAAACAAAATGGAAATGGAAGACATTATTCCGCCACCATCAACAATATGATTTCCGCAGGCGGAAGTTATATTTCCGCAAACAAATTTAATGTCTTGTTAACGTATTAGGGAAAGGCCGGAGCATCATAATCGTAAAAGCGACACGCGCCGGGGAGAACTTTAATTCGTTTGCGACGAAACGAGGGGAAGCGGTTTGATCCGCAGGGAGATTTCCCGGACAATGCTATTTTTAACATGACCTTCACAACGGCAAGCTGACAACCCTATGAAGCACCCACTTGAAACTCTGATGAGCGCCGCGGGCATTTTGCTGCTGGCTTTCTTATCCTGCCTGCTGCTGCCGGTGCCCGTAATGACGCTGACGCTGGCAAAAAAGCTGATTGAGACCTTCCACCTGCTCGATCTCAGCCAGCTGTATACGATTGTCTTCTGCGTCTGGTTCCTGGCGCTGGGCTGTCTCGAATATTTTCTTATTCGCTTCGTCTGGCGCCGCTGGTTTTCTATTGAGCGTTAACCGCGGTCCGCAGCATGGTCTGCCAGGCCGCCGCGTCACCCAGATAGCGGCCTGCATCCAGCAGCTGCATCTCTCCCTGCCGGGTCGTTAAAGCAAAGGTCGGGAACCCCCGGCCCCCAACCTGCCCCAGCAGCGCCCGGCTTTCGGCAAAATGCTGATTCAGCGGCTCGCCGCTTACCGCGCTAACCTCTTCGGCAAAAGCCGCGGCCGACAATCCCTCTGCCTTTGCCAGCTCCGCAAGCACCGCCGCGTCTGCCACTCGTCGCCCTTCCTGATAGTGAGCGACCTGGATGCGGTGGAGCATTGCCACTCCGCGTCCGGCAAGATTTTCCGCCGCCAGAATTGCGCTGGTTGGCGGCGCGGAATCCATCACCACGCGGGTATCAAGCAGCAGCCCGTTCGTGTAGGCCTCGCCAAATATCTGCCCGGTCATTGCGGCTATCCTCGCGTCGTGCTCGATCACATGACGACGCCACTGCGCATCAATAGTGCGGCGGTTACTGCCCGTCATCATGCCGCCGCCATGAAGCGCAATGCTCAGCCCGGCAACTTCTTTTGCGGCCCCGACCAGCGGTGCAGCACCGTAACACCAGCCGCACAGCGGATCGAAAATATAGTGCAGAGTGACTTCAGCCATCTTTTACTCCTTATAGCTCGCGTACTACTGCGGCCACTTCATTTCGTTTTTCAGCACCTTCGCACTCAGCTCGAGGCTCGACCCGTCTTTCAGATTCGGGTACTGCTTTTTCATGGCCGCAATCAGCGCCGCAGCATCTTTTGCCGCCGGGAGGGCCGCTTCCAGCTTTGTCAGATAGGTCTGCGTATAGGTCACAGATTCAAGCGTCAAAGGCGCGCCCGGCAGATAATGCCCCGGCACCACCACCTCAGGCTTCAGCGCCTGAATGCCTGCCAGCGTTTGCTGCCACTGCGCGCGGGATTGCGCGGTCTGCGTATCCGCGACCCAAAGATGAATATTATTGCCCGAGACAGGCACACCGCCGACGACAGCTTTCAGCGAAGGGATCCAGACATAGGTGCGGTCCGCCGTGGGGCCTTTAATCTCAATAGTCTGCCCTTCCAGCGTGAAGTGCTTGCCCTGCAAAGGCTGCGGAACAATCACTTTGTCCGGCGCGTTGTCTTTCAGGATCGGTCCCCAGTAGGCCAGCTTGCCGTCTTTGGAGGCGCGGATGGCTTTAACCGTTTCCGGCGTGGCGACGATTTTTGCCTGCGGGAAGGCGGCCTGAATGCGGTCCAGACCAAAATAAAAATCAGGATCGGAGTGGCTGATATAAACGGTGGTCAGCGTTTTGCCGGTGGCTTTGATTTTCTTCACCAGCTGCTCTGCATCATCGCGCTGGAACTGGGCGTCGATCAGCACAACTTCATGCTCGCCGCTGATGATTTCTGAGGAAACCGGGAACACGCTCTTTTCACCGGGGTTATAGACTTCCATTTTCAGCGGCGCGGCAGCGAGCGCCTGCGCAGTCATTCCGGCAAGCCCAACGAAAGTCAGCGTTAATAATGATTTTTTAAACATGGCAGGTGTCCTTGTGTCTGTATCGTAATGTTGGACACATCTTACGTTGCATAAATCGAGAGAAAAACCGGATAATAAGCAACTATTCATTGCACAAATCGGACGAATCATGGATCGCCTTACCGCAGCCCGGGTCTTTGTCGCCATTGTGGAGCGCGGCAGTATGGTTGCCGCCGCGCAACAGCTGGAAATGTCGCGGGCGATGGTGACTCGCTATCTTTCACAGATGGAAGAGTGGACCGGCGCCCGCCTTCTGCACCGCACCACGCGTAAGCTAAGCCTGACAGATGCGGGAGAGAGAACGCTTGCCCTGTCGCGCAAAATGCTGGAGGTTGCCGAGGCTATCGACCAGGTTGAAGAACGCCCGAACGATGAAATTCGCGGCATTTTGCGCATCACCTGCTCACAGTCGCTGGGGCAAACCGCGCTGGCCGGTGCCGTCACGCAGTATCTCAAACGCCACCCGCAGGTGGCCGTCGATTTGCAGATGAACAACCGGGCGGTCAACCTGGTTGAAGAGCGAATTGACCTTGCGCTACGCATTACCAACGATCTGGACCCGAACCTTATCGCCCGCCCGCTTTCCCGCTGCGCTTCCGTGGTCTGCGCTTCACCCGCATACCTGGCGGCAAAGGGGACGCCTGAACGCCCGGAAGATCTCGCCAGCCACAACTGCCTGACCTATTCATGGTTTGGCAAAAGCCTGTGGCATTTTGAACGCCACGGCGAAACATCCTCGGTCGCGGTAAGCGGTAATCTGAGCGCCAATGAGTCCGTGGTGCTGCTGGCGGGCACGCTACAGGGCGCGGGCATCTCACTCCAGCCCTGGTATTCCGCCGCCCCGCTGCTGGCTAAGGGCGAGCTGGTAGAACTGCTGCCGGACTACAAACCGCAGGTCATGGGGATCTATGGCATCTACACCTCGCGTAAACAGATGCCCGCCACGCTGCGTTCGATGCTGGATTTTCTGGTGGAATGGTTTGCCACCGATGAACAATGGCGTGCGACGCTGCGCTGACCCCCCGCAGCGCTGACTATACTTACGTCAGGAAATTAACTGACATCGCGAGAGTCCTATGCCGCTGACTTCTTTTGAGCACTCCGATCCTTATACCCTCGGTATTGAGCTGGAAATGCAGATTGTTAGCCCGCCAGGTTACGATTTAAGCTATGCCTCCTCCCGGCTGAATATTTTTTCCGCCTTTCCCGATAACGGACCGGCGCCGTTTGTCAGCGACTGGCAGGAATTTAGCTGGATGTATCAGCGTCTGGAAACCAGCGGCATCGTTGAATCAGTCAAAGATCTGCACTGGGACATTCGCCCCAGCCCCAAATTTGGCACGGTCGAAGTCCGGGTAATGGACACGCCGCTTACGCTTTCCCGCGCGGTGAATATCGCGGGATTTATTCAGGCGCTGGCCCACTGGCTGCTGAGCGAACGCCCGTTCGTACCGCGCTCCGAGGACTACCTGCTCTATCGCTTTAACCGCTTTCAGGCCTGCCGGTTCGGACTGGAAGGATTGCTTACCGATGTCCGGACGGGCGAACAACGCACGCTCGCCGAAGATATTCTTCCCCTGCTGGACACGCTCGCCCCCTACGCCGCCGAATTAAAAGGCGAAAGCGCGCTGGAAGCAATCCACGCTGAGGTGCAGCGCCGTGAAAATGACACGGCGCAAATCCGCAGATTTATGGCCGAAGGCGGTCTGCTGACGGAGCTGGTGCGCGAACACTGTGAAATTTGGGCCGGGGAGTGAGTTTTCCCGGCAGTCTACCCCAGCCTGACAAGACCTCACATCAATAATGGTTATTTAATAAACAACCTGCTTAATCAATAAGAGGTAAATAACTACCCAATCCTTAGCGATTTGATTTCACTCAATATGCTTCGTGCGTGAATTGCTATTTTCGCCGCCGTAATTACGTCATAACAATGAGGTTACGATGGACGTCAGTCGCAGAAAGTTTTTTAAAATCTGTGCCGGCGGAATGGCAGGAACGACCGCGGCGATGCTGGGCTTTGCCCCGTCGGCCGCGCTTGCGGAGGTGCGCAATTATAAACTGCTGCGCGCAAAAGAGACTCGCAATACCTGCACTTACTGTTCCGTTGGTTGTGGATTATTGATGTACAGCATGGGTGACGGCGCGAAAAACGCCAAAGCCAGCATTTTCCATATTGAAGGGGACCCGGATCATCCGGTCAACCGTGGGGCACTGTGCCCGAAAGGGGCAGGCCTGCTGGATTATATCCACAGCGATTCCCGCCTGCGCTACCCGGAATACCGCGCGCCAGGCTCGGATAAATGGCAGCGTATCAGCTGGCAGGACGCCTTCGAGCGCATCGCCCGCCTGATGAAAGATGACCGCGATGCAAACTTCGTTGAGAAGAACGAGCAGAACGTCACGGTGAACCGCTGGCTTTCCACCGGTATGCTGTGCGCTTCGGCGGCCAGCAACGAAACCGGGATGCTGACCCAAAAATTTGCCCGCTCGCTGGGTATGCTGGCAGTAGATAACCAGGCGCGCGTCTGACACGGACCAACGGTAGCAAGTCTTGCTCCAACATTTGGTCGCGGTGCGATGACCAACCACTGGGTTGATATCAAAAACGCCAACGTTGTGATGGTGATGGGCGGCAACGCCGCTGAAGCGCATCCGGTGGGTTTCCGCTGGGCGATGGAAGCCAAAAACAACAACGACGCCACGCTTATCGTGGTCGATCCGCGCTTTACCCGTACGGCTTCGGTGGCGGATATTTATGCGCCGATCCGCTCTGGCACCGACATTACCTTCCTGTCGGGCGTTATCCTGTACCTGATTAACCACAACAAAATTAACGCCGAGTACGTCAAAAGCTATACCAACGCCGCCCTGCTGGTGCGTGATGATTTCAGCTTTGATGACGGCCTGTTCAGCGGCTATGACGAAGCGAAGCGCCAGTACGACAAAACGAGCTGGAACTATCAGTTCGATGAAAACGGCTATGCGAAACGCGACGACACCCTGACGCATCCGCGCTGCGTATGGAACCTGCTTAAAGAGCACGTTTCCCGCTATACGCCGGAGGTGGTGGAACATATCTGCGGCACCCCGCAGGCGGACTTCCTGAAAGTGTGCGAAGTGCTGGCCTCCACCAGCGCCGCCGACCGGACGACCACCTTCCTCTACGCTCTGGGCTGGACGCAGCACTCCGTAGGCGCGCAGAACATCCGTACTATGGCGATGATCCAGCTGCTGCTTGGCAACATGGGCATGGCTGGCGGCGGCGTGAACGCGCTGCGCGGACACTCCAACATTCAGGGCCTCACCGATTTAGGTCTGCTGTCCACCAGCCTGCCGGGCTATCTGACCCTGCCGTCGGAGAAACAAGCCGACCTGCAAAGCTATCTGGCCGCCAATACGCCAAAAGCCACGCTGCCAGGCCAGGTGAACTACTGGAGCAACTATCCGAAGTTCTTCGTCAGCCTGATGAAAGCGTACTACGGCGACGATGCCACCCGTGAAAACGACTGGGGCTTTGACTGGCTGCCGAAATGGGATCAGGCGTACGACGTGCTGAAGTACTTCGACATGATGGACCGCAACCAGGTCACCGGCTATTTCTGCCAGGGCTTTAACCCGGTGGCGTCCTTCCCGGACAAAAACAAAGTTGTCGCAAGCCTCAGCAAGCTGAAGTACCTGGTGATCATCGACCCGTTAGTGACCGAAACCTCCAACTTCTGGCAGAACCACGGCGAGATGAACGATGTCGACCCGGCCACTATCCAGACGGAAGTCTTCCGCCTGCCTTCTACCTGCTTTGCGGAAGAAGACGGTTCCATCGCCAACTCCGGCCGCTGGCTGCAATGGCACTGGAAAGGCGCGGACGCGCCGGGTGAAGCGCGTAACGACGGCGAAATTCTCGCCGGGCTGTACCATCGTCTGCGCGAGCTTTATCGCACCGAAGGCGGTAAAGGCGTTGAGCCGCTGCTGAAAATGAGCTGGCACTACGAGCAACCCGATCATCCGGAATCCGAAGAAATCGCCAAAGAGAACAACGGCTACGCGCTCGAAGATCTCTATGACCCGGCCGGAAATCTGCTGGCGAAAAAAGGCCAGCTGCTGGACTCCTTCGCGCTGCTGCGCGACGACGGTTCAACCGCCTCCGCCTGCTGGATTTATGCCGGGAGCTGGACGGCAAAAGGCAACCAGATGGCGAACCGTGATAACGCCGATCCATCAGGCCTGGGTAACACGCTGGGCTGGGCATGGGCATGGCCGATGAACCGCCGCATCATTTACAACCGCGCCTCCGCAGATCCACAGGGTAACCCGTGGGATGCCAAACGCATGTTGATCAAATGGAACGGCACGAAATGGGTCGGCAACGATATCCCGGACTACAACACTGCCCCACCGGGCAGCGGCGTCGGGCCGTTTATCATGCAGCCGGAAGGCCTGGGCCGCCTGTTTGCCATCGACAAAATGGCGGAAGGGCCGTTCCCAGAGCACTACGAGCCGTTTGAAACGCCGCTGGGCACCAACCCGCTGCACCCGAACGTCGTCTCCAACCCGGCCGCTCGCCTGTACGAAGCCGATGCCAAACGCATGGGCAAACGCAACGAGTTCCCGTACGTCGGCACGACCTATCGCCTGACCGAGCATTTCCACACCTGGACCAAGCACTCGCGGCTCAACGCCATCGTGCAGCCGGAACAGTTTGTGGAGATCGGCGAAAAGCTGGCGAAGGCCAAAGGGATTGCCAACGGCGACTACGTCAAGGTGAGCAGCAAGCGCGGCTTTATCCGGGCCGTCGCGGTGGTGACACAGCGCGTACAAACGCTGAACGCAGGCGGTCAGGAAGTGGAAACCATCGGTATTCCGCTGCACTGGGGCTTTGAGGGCGCGGCGCGCAAAGGTTATCTCGCCAACACCCTGACCCCGTCCGTCGGCGACGCCAACTCGCAGACGCCGGAGTATAAGGCGTTTCTGGTCAACATTGAGAAGGCGTAAGGAGCGAACTCATGTCCATGCAATCTCAGGATATTATTAAGCGTTCGGCAACGAACAGCATTACGCCTCCGCCGCAGGCTCGCGACTATAAGGAAGAGGTCGCCAAGCTTATTGATGTCTCCAGCTGTATCGGCTGCAAGGCCTGCCAGGTGGCGTGTTCCGAGTGGAACGACATCCGCGATGAAGTCGGTCATTGCGTCGGGGTGTACGATAACCCCGCCGATTTGAGCGCCAAATCCTGGACGCTGATGCGCTTTAGCGAAACCACGCAGAACGGCAAACTGGAGTGGCTTATCCGCAAGGATGGCTGCATGCACTGCACGGATCCGGGCTGCCTGAAAGCCTGCCCGTCCGCCGGGGCCATCATCCAGTACGCCAACGGCATCGTCGATTTTCAGTCCGAACATTGTATTGGCTGCGGCTACTGTATCGCCGGCTGCCCGTTCAATATTCCGCGCCTGAACAAAGACGATAACCGCGTGTACAAATGTACCCTGTGCGTCGACCGCGTGAGCGTGGGCCAGGAGCCAGCCTGCGTGAAAACCTGCCCGACGGGTGCCATTCATTTCGGCACCAAAAAGGAGATGCTGGAAGTGGCCGACGAACGCGTGATGAAGCTGCAAAAGCGCGGCTACGCGCACGCGGGCGTTTACAATCCGCAGGGCGTGGGCGGCACGCACGTTATGTATGTGCTGCACCATGCGGACCAGCCGGAGCTTTACCATAATCTGCCGAAAGATCCGAAAATCGATCTGCCGGTAAATCTGTGGAAAGGCCTGCTCAAACCGCTCTCCGCCGCGGGCTTTATCGCCACCTTCGCCGGGTTGATTTTCCACTATATCGGTATCGGGCCTAACGAAGAGGTGGACGAAGACGAGGAGGATAACCATGAGTAAGCAAAGCAAGATGATTGTCAGGACGAAATTCGTCGACCGGGCCTGTCACTGGACGGTGGTGATTTGCTTCTTCCTCGTGTCGCTCTCCGGCATCGCGCTGTTCTTCCCTACGCTGCAATGGCTGACGGAAACCTTCGGGACGCCGCAGATGGGACGCATTCTGCACCCTTTCTTTGGCGTGCTGATTTTTATCGCGCTGATGTTTATGTTCACCCGTTTTGTGCATCACAACATTCCTGACCGCCATGACTGGCCGTGGGTGAAAGGCATTGTTGAGGTGCTCAAAGGCAACGAGCATAAAGTGGCCAAAGTCGGCAAATATAACGCCGGGCAAAAGATGATGTTCTGGACCATCATGAGCATGATTTTCGTGCTGCTGGTGACCGGGGTGATTATCTGGCGGCCTTACTTCGCCGACTTCTTCCCGATACCTGTCGTGCGCTACAGCCTGCTGATCCACGCCACGACGGCGATTATTTTGATCCACGCCATTCTGATCCATATGTATATGGCGTTCTGGGTCAAAGGCTCTATTAAGGGCATGATCGTCGGTAAAGTCAGCCGCCGCTGGGCGAAGAAGCACCATCCGCGCTGGTACCAGGATGTTGAGAAGTTAGAAGCGAAGAAAGAGAGTACCGAGGGGCTGTAGCCGCTACGGCAGATGGGCCGATGAAAATCGGCCCATCATCTTTTTAGCCATCGTCCTCAACGCTTCCCTGTGTTGAGGATCCTGGCGTCAGGCGACGTTAGCGATTAACCTGCAACGCCACCGACCGAATATCATTCCCGGTAGGAGACTGGTGAATACGCAGGCCAAACTCTTCAACCACCGCAAAGATGTGTTCGAAAATATCCGCCTGGATAGCCTCATATTCCAGCCACGCCACGGTGTTGGTAAAGCAGTAAATTTCCAGTGGCAGCCCTTCAGCCCCCGGGGCAAGCTGGCGCACCATTAACGTCATGTCTTTACGAATACGCGGGTGGTTGTGCAAATATTCGGTAAGATAAACCCTGAACGTGCCGACATTGGTCATGCTGCGTCCGTTAAGCACCGATGCGGTATCGCTATTGTGCGTGCGGTTATACTCTTCGATCTCTTTGCTGCGGGAGTCCATATAGGGCTTCAGCAGCCTGGCGTTAATCAGACGCTGCTGTTCTTCCTGCGACAGAAAGTGAATGCTGGTGGTATCAATATTAATGCTGCGCTTAATGCGACGGCCGCCGGACTGCGACATCCCGCTCCAGTTTTTAAACGCATCGGAAACCAGCGCATAGGTCGGGATGGTGGTGATGGTATTATCCCAGTTGCGTACTTTCACGGTGGTCAGGCCAATATCCGTCACCGCCCCGTCGGCACCGAACTTCGGCATCTCCAGCCAGTCGCCCAGCTTTAACATGCGGTTGGCCGAAAGCTGGATACCCGCCACCAGGCCAAGAATCGGGTCTTTAAAGACCAGCATCAGCACCGCAGCCATCGCGCCGAGTCCGCTGATAAGAATCGTTGGTGACTGGCCGATAATACGCGAGATCATCATAATACCAATAACGATCGCACTGATTAACTTCACCCCCTGGAATATCCCTTTTAACGGAATATTTGCCGCGAAGGTCAATTTTTGCGAGAAGTTATACACCACATCCAGCAAAGAGAATAATGAGAGCAGGGAATAAAGCATAACCCACAGCTGGGCGGCAATAATCAAAAACGTGCTGATATCGCTGCCCTTTTGCAGCCAGAGCACCGCCTGAATATTGACGATAATCCCTTGCAGCGTCAGGGCCAGCCTTTGAAAGAGTTTATTTTCAGTGATAATCTGCAGCCCGAGGTTCTGGCTGGATTCAGCCCGCTTTTCAAAGGCGCGCAATACAATGCCGTGCAGAACAAAGTGCACTACCAGCGAAAAGATAAAAATAATACTCAATACTAAAATTAACGAGGTGGTCTGATTAATGACAACCCCATATCCATTTAAAAATGCAGCTAACTCTTTCATCATATCTCCTTTAAATCAGGACATATCATGCAGAATTTAGCATAAGCCTGCAACTTTCATTCCTAAAGCCAATATCCTAAAAATATTTTCCGCGCTTCGTTATAAGGGCGATTTTAAGAAATTTCGCCGCTTATAAAACGCGGCTTTTTTGCAGCCCTTAGCGCAGCCAACGACGCAATACAGGCCATCAACTTGCTCCCCCTGTTTTTAAGCTGCCTGTACGGCAGTGAACCTTTTTAAACTGCGCTTTACGGCTGGCTCTCATTTCTAAGCTGCCTGTACGGCAGTGAACAAGCTAATGAAAACGCTAAAGATGCTGTTTTATTTCTAAGCTGCCTGTACGGCAGTGAACGTGGAATTTGGCCTCCAGCGCGCAGACCATCATTTCTAAGCTGCCTGTACGGCAGTGAACTTAACCCTGCATGGCCAATGACGCCTATCAACTTTCTAAGCTGCCTGTACGGCAGTGAACTTGTGCCCATCACAAAATCCGCTGCGGTCGATTTTCTAAGCTGCCTGTACGGCAGTGAACACGTCCACGCCAGCCGGTGCCACATTTTCGACTTTCTAAGCTGCCTGTACGGCAGTGAACTAACAGATGCAAGTGGAAACGTCAGCGTCAACTTTCTAAGCTGCCTGTACGGCAGTGAACTCAGTAGGCTTCAGTACATAGACCACCGTATTTTTCTAAGCTGCCTGTACGGCAGTGAACGTGACGATGACTGGCTTGCAGCGGAGGAAGAATTTCTAAGCTGCCTGTACGGCAGTGAACCCGTGCGTCAGCAATGAATTTTGTTCTGTGATTTTCTAAGCTGCCTGTACGGCAGTGAACAGCAGCTTTACATGCCTAACAGACTGATGCAACGAGAAAAAGCGGGTTTTAACGTCTTTTACCCCTTTTTTCGCGCCCTCTTTTTCGCACTATATAAATCAATAAGTTAGAGTCTGGTTAATAAAAAGGGCTGCGGTGAATTGAAAAACATCGGAAGATTTCGTGACCCGTGGATTATTGGCTGAATCGGCAACAAAATGTTGATATCCGGGAAGTGCCTGACTCAGATTGTAGCGCCCCGGAAAGCAGCTTAACTTTTTAAGCCAGCCCGTCCACTTCTTCGCAAACGGCGGTGAAAAGATGAGTTTTACTGCCCTGCCCGTTAAAACTGACCGGGCACACAGATGCCCGGCCAGTTAATCAGAACCAGGGAATGGTCGCTTCAGCGCTTAAACCATAGGTGCTGAACAAGCCACCTGACGCTTCCTGCCGCAGCTCACCGTGCCGGATAAACAGGCGAAAGCTCTCTTTACTGGAGAGACTCTTCATCTGAATAAACGGCAGCGAACAGCCCTGTTCCTTTGCGTTAGCGCAGCGCAGCAGCGCTTCTTCTTCCGTTATCCATCCCTTGCGAACGGAGCGGCGCAGCAGACGATCGGCGCTGCTTTTGACCTGCACTCTGGCTACCGTTCGCCAGCCGCTAATCGCCGGCACGGGCAGAAGGGCTGTCGTCTCACAGTAATCGTTCATTCCTGCCCGCCAGCGGGTCGACTCCAGCTCGGCAAGCGCTGCGCGGCTACCGTGCAGCCGAACCACGCAGCCGGGCTTAACATTATGCTCAGGAAAGCTCACGCCAATATCGCCTGTTCCACGGCGGGCCAGCGCCCGGTGTAATTTGGCAAACAGCGCCGACATCAGCGTTTCGGCTTTAAACTCAGGATCCGGCAGGACCCTGATCTCAAGAAAGTGATCCATGCTCACCGCCTTACTCAGCTTTTTCACCGAAGACGCCACCGCGAATCAGCACCGCCATGACATAGTGCTGTTGTTCAACGGCGGGTTTGTCGTCCTTCGTCACCCAGTTATCCAGCAGGGTATAAAAATCCATTTTGTCTTTAGGCTGACGGCAGGCGATACCCCGGCTGGTGACCGAGCCGTACGGCTCCACCGCAATGGCCCCCAGCGAATCCACCTGCGAATGCCACGTATCAATGGTACGCAGCGCATTGCCTACTTTCTGGGAATGCAGCGCCGCAACGTCGTTGACCTGATAAAGCAGTTTGCTTTTGGTACTGTTGCTGTCCAGCACCAGCTCCTGAGACGGGAAAACCTCCTGCCCCTGGCCAAGACGAACAAAGGCCTCGACGTTAAGCAGAACGAAAGAGTCCCCTGTTAACCCGCTGGCGATTTCTTTTGCCAGCGCCTGAACGTTGCTGTCGCGCTGGGTAAAATCACGCAGGGAATAATCATGGGCGTTAAACTCCCAGGTTTGAGTGCCTTTAACAACAACACGGATATGCTCAGCCCCGACCCGGTTACGCCACAAGAAACGCCCGTTTGCGAGATTGACGGCATAGCGCAGCGCCAGCTCGTCAAACCCATGCTCGGCGATGTAACCCTCGATAACCTGCTGCAAGGCGTCCTGATATTGCCTGTCATTGCAGACTGAAGGCACCGACAGATTGCCGAGCACGCGCAGCGAGAAACTCATTTTTAGCGTGTCTGCTTCCGCAGGCAGCGCGGCGACATCCACACGCTGTAGGTTTGCTTTTTGAATCTCGGCGTCCAGCTTAGCCGGGTCGCTGGCCTGGGCATTTTTAAGGCGGTTGGAAATGGTGCCGCGCACCGCTTTTTCCTGAATGCGCACCGGCTGCCAGCTCTCTCCCTGCCAGTTACCGGCCGAGAGAATGGCGTCTGAGTTGGCAAGCTTACGTTCAAAAGCCAGCACCGAAGCCGTTTTGATAGTGGTATTTTTAGCCATTTTTTCGTCCCTTAAAAATCATCAAAAGTTATTGTGTCTTCGTCTTCATCCTGCTCTTCAGGCAGCTCCTGCCCGCGACAGTAGTAGCCAGAGTCAGTCTTGTGATAACGCCAGAACAGCTCGGTGAGATCGTGAATACGGTGGGCGCCACGCCACTCGCCCACGCCATAAACGGCTTCGGCAAAGCAGAACGGGCTTTCTTTATCGCGCGCATTGGCTACGGTACCGGGTTCATAAAGCGCTGATATGCGCTGCCAGCCGGTCATCAATGGCACCAGATAGCCCGGGAAAGGTTTTTTCTGGTAGTTCCAGGTTGCCGCATCGCCCGGTTCTTCTCCACCTTCGGCGGCCATTTTCAACGCCGCAAAATCCAGCCACGCGTCGAGCATTGAAGCCTCAGCATTCTGGTTAAGCAACTGCTGATAATGCTCGTTCAGTAAAGATGAGCGATCCACCAGCACAAAGCCCGGCATCAGGCCATAGATTTGAGGTTTCAGACTGGCGGGGCTGCATACCTTTACTTTACGCAGCCCCGTAATGGTTCCACCCGCCAGCTTTTGCGTTTGGCAAAGCGTCGCGATATGCTCCGCAAGCTCACGCATCCCAATCTCACCGTTAGGGATTTCTCCTGCGCATTCCAGCAGCAGCGAAACGGTGAGATGCATGCGCCCTTCTTCATTAAACGAAGCCGTTTTTCCTTCACGGGTCAGCGGATTACGAGTAAGAGCAAATTGATAATCACGCCCCGATGAATAGGCATGGACCTGATGGCTATCGCAGATTACCGCGCAGCCTTCCAGCCGCAGCCCGTGTGAAGCCTCAAGTCTGCGGGAGAGCGCGTGGGTATACCCCAGGAAGTGGGTAATGGCAGGGAATCCCCAGGTTAACCCGGCAACGGCGTTTGCGTTTTCAACCGTCAGCCACGGCAAAATGATGACATTACTCATGGCGGTAGCTCCTTAAGACGTTCTCCATTTCACGCAGCCGACGCTGGAAAAGAGGCCGGGTCTGCCATACACGCTGCTCAAGCCGCCCAACGACCAGATCGGCACGCTGCAGATGGCTGTTCAGCCATAGCGCAAAATCATCCGCAACGGCCTCCTGCCAGTCGTCTTTCTCACGTTCCGCCCTGAATCCCTCATCGGTTTGCGCCCGCCACGGATCAAGCCAGAGCTGCTGATGGGGTTTTAGCCGGCATTTTTCATCCTGCGTCCAGCAGGCCCACTCTTCGCGCTGAATATCTACGGCGAGGTTGAATAAATGATCGATTAACTCGTCGATATAGCGATCGCGCTGCTGACGAACTCTCTTGTTCCTGGTGCTACCGGGGCTAATCAGCAGGTTAACCAGACGGCGGCGGATCTGGCGAGTGGATCGCTCAAACGGCCCCTGGCCGAAGATCGTTTTTAACGTCAGCGGCGGCCTTTGCTGGGTTTCCCATTGCGGAGCTGTGGCGGGCAGCAGCCAGACACGCCCGCCACGGCTGCTGTTTAGCGCCGAGATATTTTGCGGTTTGGTGCCGCCAAAATTCATTACCGCAAGATTCGGGAATATCGTCAGCGGCTGCGGGTGCCACTGGCCTTCGCGCCGTGCCTTCCAGATGGCTTTGCTTTCCTCGCTAAAACGCAGCGCGACCATCCGCGTATGCAGCGCCTGGGCCAGCGACGAAGAGAAAAGAGGATTCAGCAGATGGTAACCCTCTCCCACCGGAAAATAGACCTGTTTGGCAAGCTTATGGGAGGTGGGTTGTTTCGTGGTTAACGCGCGGGAAAACCCTGCTACCCACTGTGCAAGCAGCTCTTTATTCTCAGTCAGCTCAGCCAGGGGAGCGTAATCGCCCCGCTTCAGGCAGGCCAGCAATGAATCGCCCTCCACCTCCGTTTGCAGAAGTTTTGCCACATCCAGCGCCGCTGCGTTGCCAACCGCATCGGCTGCGGGTTTCGCAACCGTCGCCGTTGAGAGGTAGCCATCGGTAGCCGTTGCTTCGCTAAAGATACTGCTGCTTTTCGAGTCACCGTGGGTAAATTTTGCCGCATGTGTCACCAGGCTTATCTGCCCGGCGCGGCCCGCAGCATCCGTTAACCAGGCCCGCGTCTCATAGCGCAGTTCCAGCTCGCGGCGCTCTGCCAGCAGCTTGCTTTCCTCTTCTCCGGCTGCCTGTCTTTTAGCCTTCGCTTTTTCAAAGGCGTCGAGTTTGCTTTGCCGTCGTCCGGCAATGTACTCGACGATAAATGCAGTCAATCCCTGGTGTGACATAGGTTCTCCTGACGTTAATATCCATTATAAATCTCTGAAAACACCGAGGCACGGGTGCCACAGCCAGCTTTCCGTCTCCTCATGGTCAACACGCAGATTAATCTCGCCATAACGCTCGCTGACTTCCGCCAGCGCCATATTTGTGGCTTCAGCGGTCTGCTTCATCACCTGCGCATAGTCATTCACCATCCATGCCGCTACCCCTGCCGCCATCTTCACGGGTTGCCAGGTAAAGCCCCCCGCTTCCTTCCAGCCCGATTCGCCAGCCTCATCGCGGATCGCAAACTTCGGCTCATCAAACTCCTCTTCCATGCGCAGGAAATATTGTCTTTCCGCCTGCGCGCGTCGAAACGGCTTACGGCGCTGTAGCTCGGCATTCCAGTTCATCGGCCTCTTCCACCAGTCTGCTGCCACCGCCTGATCTTTGACGGGTCTGTTCTTGCCCATTAGCTCCTGCCATGAACGTCCGTGCTCGAGATCGATCAGGCTGTCATAACGTGCGGCTTTTCCAGGGGGCGTACCGATAATGCGCGGAACGGCGTTGATATAGCGATAGTGCTCAGGCCGGAGGATCTCGGTAAGATCGTGGCTGGTCAGGGAGAAATCGGCCGTTTCAAAGCCTGGCCTGCACATGGCGAGGGTCTCCTGGCAATAACCGCGCACATTTTTATTGAAGATCAGTATGTTGGGACCATGCGGCGGTTTTTGGCGATGACGCTGAATGCGCCCGGCAAACTGAACCAGCGAACGCATGGAGCTGGGCTCGACGATGCCCCAGTCGGCATCCCAGTCGCGCCCCACCTCCACAACGGAGGTGGCTAACACCACAAACAGATGGTGCTGCGCGGGGCTTTCCTCCACCGCCCGGCGAATCTCTGGCTGCTGCCAGATTGCTCCCTCGGCGTGACGGCAGAACGCCGCATCGAGCCGCTTTTCCATATGGGAACGCATCAACAACGGATGCTGGCTGTGATAAACACAATAGTGAACGCAATAATCGTCGGGCGAGGGCATCTCCATCAGCGCTTTTGCCGTCGCGACCAGCGGCTTGATATTCGCCATTCTCACCAGCCCCAGCGACACCGTTTTGCCGCCATAGCGCTCGTGATGGCTGTCGTGCAGGACAAACATCTCACGATAAAGAACCTGCGAAAGTGCAGAAATCACGTCATCTATGCGGGGTGATGCCGGTGAAACGTTGACGATCCCGGCTTGCCTTAATACCGGCTTTTCAGGCAGTCGTTTTGCCCGCCGCGTCGCAAAATCACAATGCGCCTGATAAAAATCATTAGGATTGCTGAACTCCCCCGGACGGGAATCATCTTCATCAAACCAGGCGCAGCAGACATTCAGCGGCTGCCCCGGCTCGCCGCAGGCCTGCTGATACGCCTTGCGTCCTGTGCAGTACGCGCTGAACAGAGCCTGAACCAGCGCGGGGGGCAGCGTGGCGGAAGAGAGCAATACCCGCCCGCCGAGCATTCCCGCCCAGTTAACCAGGCGACAAAGCGCATGCTGATCGTCAATATCAAAATCATCCGGTTCATCGAGCACCAGATCGCTGGTCAACAGCCTCAGCATGGGCGCTATTTGTTTGCCGCCGCGCACGCCTTCTGTGGCAGGCATCAGGTGGTCGATAGTGGCCACCAGCACGGGGGCATCGACCAGCTGTCTTAACTTCGCGTCTTTTTCCAGCCACTGCCGTAATGGCCCGGTGTGCATCCCGCCATCGTAGTGAACATATTGTTGTGCTTCGAACAGCGCTTCAGCAGAAGCGCTACTGGTATCCGGCTCGTTGATTTCTTTTTTATGCAGATCCCGCACGGCACGGGAACCTATCAGCACGGCGAGATCGTCCTCGCCCAGCCCTAGCCGCGCCCGAAGCGCATCCCCGGTTTGTAGCGTCAGCGTGCGTAAACCTAACGCAACGGTAAAGCGGCAGCCTTCTTCCTCCTGCGCCAAAGCATACATAATGCGGGCATTCGCAAAGGTTTTCCCGCAGCCGGTAGAAGCCATATTAATACCGAAAAAACCCTGCCTGCGCGAACGTTCACGCAGGCTTGCAGCGACGTCCCAGGCTCGATTTTGCCAGCGGAACTGCTCGTGCCTTGCTCGCTCACGGAATCCCTTATGGCGACTGATAGCTGGCAGCTGGCTACGCAAAACGGGAAAAGTGCGGCCGAGTAAAAAAGCATGATGGCTGACACCGACCGTGTGTTCGTCCAGCTTTTGTCTTAGCTCACTGGTTTTGCGATCGGTATTTGCCCACACCTGATAACGCTTGTCCTGCCAGCCAGCTACCGGCTCGTGAGCAGAATAATGGTGATCTGCAAGCATCAGCGCCAGGCGGGCAAGATGCGCGGTAAAAACCTGACTCAGACTGCCAAAGTCCTGCAACGACACGGCATGAACCGCCCGCTTCGCCAGCTGCTGCGCCTTGGTGCGCCAGGTGCTGCTTTGCAGCGGTGTGCCACCGGGAAACGTCCAGACGCGCAGCCAGTCTTTCTCAGTCCAGTCGCTAAGGTGGTTTAACGCATTCCAGTAAACGTTAAGCTGAGTCGTTATCCAGGACTCCGCCCCGCTGAGCGCCGGTTCCTGCTCGCCAAGAAACTGGGGTAAACGGTGATGGGAGAGAATCAGCCAGGCCACAACCTGCGCCAGCGGCGGCATACCGGCAAAGGGGCTGTTGCTCTCCGCTTTGCCGTCTTTGTACAGGCGAGCCAGCCAGGCGGCTTCATCATCAGCGGTCAGCGAGCCTAACTTAGCCAGCCATTCTCTGTCCGTCTGCTTGCCGACAAATGCCTGAAACAGCCGGACCGAGATCCACTCGTGGCGAAACGGCTGATAGCGATGGGTACAATTCCGGCCCCTGAGGTTGTCCTGAAACAGCGCACCCGCTTTACCAAAATCGTGAAACAGCCCGGCAATGCCAGCAAGCAACGCGATGCTTTCTGTACTTCGCCAGTTTGACTCATGCCGGGTGCGCAGGACATCCCGCGTGGGTCTACGTTCGGCAGATTGATCGAGAAGGCGGCAGCTCTCTTCACGGGCATTTTTACCGCATTGCGAGATAAGCAAAATATTCATCTGCCTGGCATACCGTATTGCGCAGCGGTGTTCTGCGACGCGCTATCAATAACCCGCACCCGGCAATATTGCCGGTAATAAATATTCGCGCGTTTTGAATGAAGAATCGTTTTTAAGTCAGAAGGCATAAGCATGGTGGCAATCCTTGCTGCAACGGGGTAAACCATCCCCCTCCACGCATCCGCTTAAAATTTTCGCCGCACAAACGTCGGATCCCAGCTTCAATACATCACTCACGCAACCACCTTTTAAACATTTCAGCCACATATTTTAATTTTATTCACTTTAATTATATATAAGCCAACTTCATTTGCTGTTTGTATGGTTAGCTAAGATAGCCGAAGGTATATATTATTGAATTTGAGAAAAGAAGCCAATAAAAACCTACTCAGCGCTGGCTGCCTGTGCGGCAGTAATTTCTAAACAACGGATTAACGGTGACTGGCTACAGTGCAATACTCGCGAGCTTACCGAATCAGGGATCAGAAATATCCCACGATAAGCGCCAGTTTTTTTATCGCCTGTCCAGCACCTGATTAATGAATGCCTCCTCCGGCGTTTGAGCGTTTTCTGACACCATAAAAGCGCGAATATCTGCATGTCGTTTGATCCCTTTCCGGGAGAGCATTAAAAAAGGAATATCTTTGCGGGTAAGCTCATCAAAAATATGGGTTGAAAAGAAAACTGTACGCCCTTCGCCAACGACCTTATCTATAAGTTCCCATAACAACATTCTATACTGGATATCTATACCAACCGTAGGCTCATCAAGTATAATAAACCTGGCGCGGTCACAGAGCCCGAGCATCAGCGATATCAGTAACCAGCGTTTTTCTCCGTAGCTTACCGCGTAGGTTCTTTTTAATTTTATTTTCTCGTAACGATAGAAGAATTCATCGCTCCAGCGGGCGTGTAGGATTTTTTTTGCCTGGCTGGCACTCAGATTGTTAAAGCAACAGATAAGATCAAAGACTTCGTAATTTTTAAGTG
Organism: uncultured Buttiauxella sp.; assembly: GCA_946480445.1. Classification (GTDB taxonomy): domain Bacteria; phylum Pseudomonadota; class Gammaproteobacteria; order Enterobacterales; family Enterobacteriaceae; genus Dryocola. Next base: position 238,281 of record CAMLJN010000003.1, on the reverse strand, counting down.
TTCCTGACAAATTTATCATTTGCGGCAATGAGATGAGTTCTGAACTGGAAAACGCTCGATACAAAGCCCCTGCAAAGTTGCCACTACCTCAGTATTTTCCGTCATCAGCCTGTGATAAACCATGACCACTTTACTCGGTCGCTTACTTTTCTAATCTCTGCCTGTAAGTCAGTGAACTTAAAATGTTTAAACGTGGTGAATTAACTTTTTTCTAAGCTGCCTGTACGGCAGTGAACTGTAAAAATACGACGGGGCGGCAGTCCGGAATTTCTAAGCTGCCTGCACGGCAGTGAACGTGTCGCGCATTTTGGCCAGTTTTATGGTTTTTTCCTAAGCTGCCTGCACGGCAGTGAACCCCATCGCTTTAATCATGGGGAACGAATCAACTTCCTAAGCTACCTGCACGGCAGTGAACATGCCGTCAGCCGTTTTTCGGGCTTTGGTCTGTTTCTAAGCTGCCTGCACGGCAGTGAACTGTACTTCGAGGCGCATCACGAACGGATCACGTTTCTAAGCTGCCTGCACGGCAGTGAACTCTTAATTACACTTGGACTGGTGGCGAGCATTTTTCTAAGCTGCCTGTACGGCAGTGAACCTTACAGAAATATCTAGGACGTCAATCTTGAATTTCTAAGCTGCCTGTACGGCAGTGAACAAGGGTCAGCAGGCGCTCACGCGCCATTCGTTTTTCTAAGCTGCCTGTACGGCAGTGAACGGCGGAACTGTTTATCTGAGAAATCACTGTGTTTTCTAAGCTGCCTGTACGGCAGTGAACAGGAAAGATACACATATAACCTTATGATTAACAGCGTTAAAGGTCATTTTCTGGCCTTCACACCCTATTTTTCACACTTCTTTTTAAGTCCTTAAAAATCAATGTATTAAAAAACCACCGCTATTAGGGTCTGGAAAGCCGCGGGTTTGCTCCCGGACGGGGGATTCAAATCTGGCTCAGAGCACCTTGCGCATTTTGCTGGCTAATCGGAGCGGCTTTTCAGGGGGGCATATTTTCCCCTCGGCAACAACGAAAGACAGCGTCCTTCTGGCTTTTGCCCTGGTTGCGGGCGTTGTTTCCTATACTTCAGTCTTGCAGCGTAAAAATTTGCAGGCTTACCCAGGCAAGCCTGGGCCAAAACGGAGGAACACGTGGAAGAGAAATTAAAAATTATCCAGGCAGGCTCCCAGCCGTCTCAAACCGGGCCGGAAACTTATTTCACCGGCAAAGTACGCATTGATGCCCCTTTCCAGGCCACCTCGCCCGCCCGGGTTGGCGGAGCGGCCGTCACCTTTGAGCCTGGCGCCCGCACGGCCTGGCATACTCATCCGCTCGGCCAGACGCTGATTGTGACCCAGGGGCGCGGCTGGCTCCAGGAATGGGGCGCGGAGATCAGGGAGATCAATCAGGGCGATATCGTCTGGATCCCCGAAGGCGTCAAACACTGGCACGGGGCGACGCCCGATAATGCCATGACCCATATCGCGATTGCCGAATCCCTCAATGGCAGCCCGGTAGAATGGCTGGAGCACGTCAGCGACGATCAGTATAAAACCGGCCCTCACAGGTAGCCCCTTTACCCGCTGAGCCGGAGCACTCCCGACTCAGCGGGCAAGGCCGCAACCAAAGAGGCCGCAAAGCGTGCCAGTATTTTTAACATTTCATCTTCACCAGGGTACAATCGCGCAACAAATTACCTCGGCGAGTTAATCCGGTTGCCTTCACTCTTTTCCCTTTCGCGCCATAAATGGCCTTCTGCCCTCGCCCTGCTGGCGATGCTGATGGTGTTTATCGCCCCGGCAATCTCAAAATCAATTGAGCATCGCCGCGCGCTGGCAGGTGAGATGAGCGACCATCACCAGATGATGTCTCATGCTGGCGGCATGATGGATATGGGATCGATGACGCCCCCGGCCAGCTCGCACCTGATGCCGGGCATGGGTATGTCGCTGATGGACGATATTGCCTGCGGATACTGCCAGCTGCTGCTGCATATCCCGCTTATCGTGTGGATGTTTATTCCTTTTATCTGGCTGGCGTGGCGCCTTGCCGGTCTGCCTCCTCCCGCCGTTATCGCCCCGGTTTTAGCTCAGCATGATGACGCGCAAGCCCTGCCCCGCGCGCCTCCTGTCGCAGCATTTCGTTAAACACACTTTCATCTTTAACGTCATGGCTCTGCCACAGGATAACTATGTCTCCAGCTTCCTCTCCACGCGCCCTGCGTGGCGCGCTGCTGACGCTTTTGCGTCGGCTGCATTTTTACATCGGTCTGTTTGTCGGGCCGTTTATTTTTATCGCGGCGCTTACCGGCGCGCTTTATGTCCTCACGCCGCAGATTGAAAATACGCTTTATCGTGAAGCCTTGCGCAGCGAAGACGCAGGCCCCCGGCAGTCACTGGCGCAGCAGATAGCGGCCGCGAGAAAGTATCTCGGTACAGACGCGAACATTTATGCCGTACGCCCCGCGCAGCTGCCCGGCGACACGACCCGCGTGCAGTTTGTTAACGCAACGCCCGGGGCCGTGACATCACGGGCAATTTTTATCTCTCCGTCAACGCTTGCGGTGAAAGGCGATATGGCCGTTTACGGCACCAGCGGCGTGCTGCCGCTGCGAACCTGGATCGACAGGTTTCATCAGGGATTGCTGCTGGGGGATACGGGCCGTTTATACAGCGAGCTGGCGGCTTCGTGGCTGTGGGTGGCAGCCCTCGGCGGAATGGTGCTCTGGCTGACGTCGCGCCCGAAAAGAAAACGAAAAGTACGGGCAGCGTCGCCTGCTAAAACCCGGCACTGGCACATTACTTTTGGCGCATTTTTGCTGCCCGGGCTGCTGTTCTTTTCTGCCACCGGCCTGACGTGGTCGCAATGGGCCGGGGGCAATATTGATAAACTGCGCAGCGAACTGGGCTGGATGACCCCGCAGCTGAATACGGCGTTAAAGCCGCAGGCAGGCCATATGCACAGCGATCCCCACGCAGAACACCACGCCACGATGCCCGGCATGGCCATGCCCGTGACCCCGGACGAACGCTGGGATGAAGTTCTGAGGACCGCACGTCACGCGGGCATCAGGTCGGAGAAAATCGAAATTCGTCCGGCAAAGGCTCGGGATAAGGCGTGGACGGTTACGGAAATCGACCGCTCCTGGCCCACACACGTTGACTCTGTGGCTATCAACCCTGACTCTCTGGCCGTTATCGATCGGGTACGTTTTGCCAGCTTCCCGCTGGTTGCCAAACTCACCCGCTGGGGCATCGACGCTCATATGGGCGTCCTGTTCGGGCTGCCTAACCAGCTGCTGCTGGCCGCCTTTGGTCTGGGCCTGTGCGCCATGATAGGCCTGGGCTACCGAATGTGGTGGCGGCGGCGGCCTGCGGTTTCCACGAGTAATCCGGCGCTTACGCTCAGCGAGGCGTGGTTCGCTCTGCCGTTTATCTGGCGAACAGGCGTACTGGCAGTCGCTGCCGCGCTGGGATATTGCCTGCCGGTCATGGGGGGCAGCCTGCTGCTGTTTATCATTGTGGATATTGCCCGCTGGCGAATGAGCGCGTTTAAGCCTCTGGTTTCTTAAATCTCACCCCAGGCCCGCCTCCGGCGGAGGGTCTGGGGTGCTCCCCCCTCACGCCCCATCAATATTGGTCCTACCAATACCGCTAAAAATGTGCCTTTTTACGCACAATGGCAAAAAAACCAACACAAATATTGCCATCAGTTAACACAAGATTAACCATAAGCCATCATTTACCCTACATAGCCATATTGGTCCTACCAATCTGACAATAATAATAAGCACCTCACGCCCCGGAGATACCTGCATGCAAATCTGGCCACAACTCTACGATCCGGCGGACAATATCTGGTTTTCCAGCCTGATTGCCGCCCTGCCAATTTTGTTCTTCTTCTTCGCGCTGATTAAGCTGCGCATGAAGGGCTACCTGGCGGCAACCCTTACGGTGGGACTGGCCCTGCTGGTTGCGCTGTTCTTCTACCGCATGCCGGTCGATCGCGCGCTGGCCTCCGTCGTTTACGGTTTCTTCTACGGCCTGTGGCCGATCGCCTGGATCATTATCGCTGCGGTATTTGTCTACAAAATCTCGGTGAAAACCGGCCAGTTCGAGATTATTCGTTCGTCGATTCTGTCTATTACCCCTGACCAGCGCCTGCAAATGCTGATTGTCGGTTTCTCCTTCGGCGCGTTTCTCGAGGGGGCGGCAGGCTTCGGTGCACCGGTGGCTATCACCGCCGCACTGCTGGTCGGCCTGGGCTTTAACCCGCTTTACGCTGCGGGGCTGTGCCTGATCGTCAACACCGCGCCGGTCGCTTTTGGCGCGATGGGGATCCCGATTATTGTCGCAGGCCAGGTCACAGGCCTGGACAGCTTTGAGATAGGCCAGATGGTGGGTCGCCAGCTGCCGTTCCTGACCATTATCGTGCTGTTCTGGATCATGGCGATTATGGACGGCTGGCGCGGGATCAAAGAAACCTGGCCTGCGGTAATGGTGGCGGGCGGATCTTTTGCCGTCGCCCAGTATCTCAGCTCTAACTTCCTCGGCCCCGAACTGCCGGATATCATCTCTTCGCTGGTGTCTCTGGTGTGCCTGACCGCCTTCCTGCGGGTGTGGAAGCCCGTGCGTATCTTCCGCTTCGCTGATATGGGGGCCTCTGTGACCGACCAGACGCTGGCGCGCAAAAACTATACGCCAGGCCAGGTTGTTCGCGCGTGGATGCCGTTTATTTTCCTGACCGCCACCGTCACCCTGTGGAGTATTCCGCCGTTTAAAGCGCTGTTTGCGCCGGGTGGTGCACTGGCCGACTGGGTGTTTAATTTCTCCGTGCCTTTCCTCGACAAAATGGTCGCTAAAATGCCGCCGGTGGTGACAGAGAGCATGGCCTACGCGGCGGTCTATAAGTTCGACTGGTTCTCGGCAACCGGCACCGCCATTCTGGTGGCCGCGCTGATTTCCATCGTCTATCTGCGCATGAAGCCAAAGGCCGCCATCGCAACCTTTAGTGAGACGCTCAAAGAGCTGGCGTTACCGATTTACTCTATTGGCATGGTGCTGGCCTTCGCGTTTATCTCGAACTACTCAGGCCTGTCGGCCACCCTTGCTCTGGCGCTTGCCCATACCGGCCACGCGTTTACCTTCTTCTCGCCTTTCCTGGGCTGGCTTGGCGTGTTCCTTACCGGCTCTGATACTTCGTCCAACGCGCTGTTTGCCGCCCTCCAGGCTACCACGGCGCAGCAGATTGGCGTTTCAGATCTTCTGCTGGTCGCCGCCAATACCACGGGGGGCGTCACCGGAAAAATGATTTCCCCGCAGTCCATCGCCATTGCCTGTGCGGCGGTGGGCCTGGTCGGCAAAGAGTCCGACCTGTTCCGTTTTACCGTTAAGCACAGCCTGATTTTCACCTGCATGGTGGGCGTAATCACTACCTTGCAGGCCTACGTACTGACCTGGATGATCCCATGACATCAGCACAGCCGCGCCTGGCCGACCATCTGGTTGAGCGCGTAAAAGCTTTAATTGAGGAACAACAACTGGAAGCGGGTATGCGACTGCCCGCCGAACGCCAGCTTGCCGCGCAGATGGGCGTATCCCGCTCATCCATACGCGAAGCTATTCAGAAGCTGATCAGCGAAGGCGTATTGATTAGCCGTCGCGGCGGCGGAACATTCGTGCGCTACGAAGTGCAGGCCTGGTCCGAACAGCGCATCGTCCAGCCGCTAAAAACGCTGGTTGAAAACGATCCCGGCTACCGCTACGACATCCTGGAAGCACGCCATGCGATTGAGGCGAGTACGGCCTGGTATGCCGCTATGCGGGCAACTGACGCAGACAAAGAAAAGCTGATCGCCTGCTTTGATGCCACGCTGAAGTTCAAAGAGAGTGACGATCCGGACCTGGCCGCCCAGGCCGACGTGCGTTTTCATCTCGCCATCGCCGAGGCCTCGCATAACATCGTGCTGCTCCAGACCATGCGCGGATTTTTCGATTTGCTGCAATCCTCCGTGATGCACAGCCGCCAGCGCATGTACACCGTGCCCGCTATTTTTGCAGGCCTTACCGAACAACATAACGAACTGCTGCAGGCGATTCTGGCAGGCGATCCGGAACGCGCGCGCCGTGCGGCAAAAACGCATCTCGGGTTTGTGCACACCACCATCAAAACCCTGCATGAAGACGAAGCCAGGCAGGCGCGTATTACCCGCCTGCCTGGGGAAGAAACTGACGTTAAGAGGGAAGAGAATTTATGATTATTTCCGCATCCACCGACTACCGCGCAGCGGCACAGCGCATTCTGCCGCCGTTTTTATTTCACTATATCGACGGTGGCGCGTATGCCGAACATACGCTGCGCCGCAACGTCGAAGACCTCGCCCAGGTCGCCCTGAAGCAGCGCGTGCTAAAAAACATGTCGGCGCTGAGCCTTGAAACCAGGCTGTTTAATGAAACGCTTGCGATGCCCGTTGCCCTCGGGCCGGTCGGCCTGTGCGGCATGTACGCGCGCCGTGGGGAAGTTCAGGCGGCAAAAGCCGCAGAGGAAAAAGGCATCCCCTTCACCCTTTCCACCGTTTCGGTCTGCCCGATAGAAGAAGTGGCTCCGGCCATCGGCCGCCCGATGTGGTTCCAGCTTTACGTGCTTAAGGATCGCGGCTTTATGCGTAACGCGCTGGAGCGGGCCAAAGCCGCAGGCTGCTCAACGCTGGTCTTTACCGTGGACATGCCGACGCCCGGTGCTCGTTATCGCGATGCGCACTCGGGCATGAGCGGCCCGAACGCGGCGCTGCGCCGTTACTGGCAGGCGGCGACCCATCCGCAGTGGGCGTGGGATGTTGGCCTGAACGGCCGCCCTCACGATCTGGGTAATATCTCCGCCTATCTGGGGAAACCTACCGGGCTGGAAGACTATATCGGCTGGCTGGCGAACAACTTTGATCCGTCGATCTCGTGGAGCGACCTTGAGTGGATCCGCGAGTTCTGGGACGGCCCGATGATCATCAAAGGTATCCTGGATCCGCAGGACGCGAAAGACGCGGTGCGTTTCGGTGCCGATGGCATTGTGGTTTCTAACCACGGCGGCCGCCAGCTTGACGGCGTGCTGTCATCCTGCCGCGCATTGTCCGCCATTGCCGAGGCGGTAAAAGGTGACATTGCAATTCTTGCCGACAGCGGTATTCGCAATGGACTCGACGTGGTACGCATGATTGCTCTGGGGGCGGATACGGTGCTGCTTGGCCGCGCGTACTTGTATGCCCTTGCCACTCATGGTCAGGCGGGGGTGGCAAACCTGCTCAATCTTATCGAGAAGGAAATGCGCGTAGCAATGACCCTAACGGGTGCGAAATCTATCGCGGAAATCAGCCAGGATCTGCTGGTCCGTGAAGGGCTGAAGGATCTTCAGTCCCCGGCAGGGATGGCGGCAGGATTTTAATTGCCATCTACACTTACCCGCCGTACCGACACGGCGGGATAAGAACAGATGGCCATTATGCCTGCCCGGTCAGCTCAGAGAAGCGGATCCCGGCTGCGTGAAGCACCTTTCTGGTGGTACTGATTGTCGGAAACGCCATGGCGTGTTAATTAAGCTGGTAGTCGAGTGTAATTTCCGCTTTCAGCAGCTGTGAAACCGGGCAGCCCGCTTTGGCTTTCTGGATGATGTTGTCAAACGCCGCCTCTTCAATGCCGGGCACTTTTACCCTGCTGCTGAGGGCAATTTTCGTTATCGCAAAGCCGCCGTCTTTTTTGTCCAGCGACACATCGGCGGTGGTATCAATACTGTCCGGCGTGAAGCCCTCTTCACCCAGCATCAGAGAAAGCGCCATGGAGAAACACGCGGCATGAGCGGCACCGATCAGCTCTTCAGGGTTAGTCCCGGCGGCACCTTCGAAACGCGTGTTAAAGCCATAAGGCTGCTGTTTCAGCGCGCCGCTTTCGGTCGAAACCGTGCCTTTACCGCGTTTAATGTCACCTTGCCAGTGCGCCTGCCCTTTCTTATGAATAGTCATCTCGTTGCTCCTTTTATTTGCACAAAGGATAAGTATAGAGGCTCAAAACAGGCCTGCCTGGCAACTCGGAGCAATCCTTATAGCGGATAAAAGTAAGGCGCTCATCTCTGAGCGCCTGTAAATCCTTCGCCGCTGTCAGCCGGGGAAAAGCGGCCATCCTGTGCCGCCGGGGGATTCACTGCACAAGCGCCGTCAGCCTGCCAAATACATCCGCCCCGTCGACGTCACGTTTGATTTGCACCACATCTTCGAGCTTATCAATCTCACTTATCATCTGTTCGAGGCGTCGGTCGTCGGCAACCTGGAGCCAGATTCGGCTGCGCTCCCCGCTCGATAGCGGCAGGCAGAGGATCCCTTCCACGTTAAATGCGCGCCGCGCAAACAGGCCGCAAATATGAGACATCACGCCCGGATGGTTGCGCACGGTAAGTTCCAGAATAACGGTTAGTTGCTGCATGACTTACTCTCCAATCATCTCAATGTTGGCAGCGCCTGGCGGCACCATCGGGAATACTTTTTCTTCGGCGTCGATCCTGACGTGGATCAGGCACGGCCCCGGGCGTGAAATCGCCTGCTGCAACGCCGCCTGCGGATTATCCGCCGCGTTCAGATCGCAGGTAGCCAGACCGAAGCCTTCGGCAATTTTAAGGAAGTTTGTCTGGCCTGAGTAGGTCGCCGCAAAAACGTTTTGCTGGTAGAACAGCGTCTGCTGCTGATGCACCAGCCCCAGCGCCTGGTTATTCAGCAGGATGATTTTCACGTCCAGATTATGCTCGGCTGCGGTCGCCATTTCCTGAATATTCATCATAATACTGCCGTCGCCGGTAAAGCACAGAACCTTACGCTGCGGTTCAGCCAGCGCCGCGCCTACCGCCGCAGGCAGGCCAAAGCCCATGGTGCCCAGGCCGCCCGACGTCAGCCACTGGCGCGGCCGGTTCAACGGATAAGCCTGTGCCACCCACATCTGGTGCTGGCCCACATCGGTGGCAATCACGGCGTTATCGTCCACGCAGGCGGCAGCCGCTTTAATCAGGCCATAAGGTGCCAGCGGGTTGTCCTCGCCCGGCATACTGAAAGGAAACTCCTGCTGCAATCCGGCAACCTGTTCCAGCCAGGCGGTGCGTGCCTGCACGTCGATTTTGGGCAGCAGCTGTTCGAGCACTTCGCCTACTTCGCCGCGAATCGCGATGTGGGCCGGTTTGATTTTGCCCAGCTCGGCACGGTCGATATCGACGTGGATAATTTTCGCATTCGGGCAGAACTGCTCGGTTTTCCCTATTGCACGATCGTCAAAACGCGCCCCCATAACAATCAGCAGATCGGCTTCCTGCAGGATGTAGTTCGTGCTCCGTGCGCCGTGCATCCCCAGCATCCCGAGAGATAATGGATGTCTGGCCGGGATCGTCCCGAGCGCCATCAGCGTCATGGTGGTCGGCAGGTTGGCTTTTTCAGCAAGCGCCCGGGCTTTTTCGTGGGCGTTAATGATCCCGCCGCCCAGATACAGCACCGGACGCTTAGCCCCGTTGATCATGGCGGCAGCATCGGCAATCTGCTGGGCTGCAAACACGGGTGCAGGCGTAGGGGCTGCCACGGCGGGCAGCTCGCTGATATCAATTTCAGCGGTCTGCACATCTTTTGGAATATCAATCCATACCGGGCCTGGACGCCCCGATTCGGCTATGCGAAACGCATCGCAGATAACCTGCGGCAGCTCGGCAATATCGCGTACCAGATAGTTGTGTTTGGTGATGGGAATGGAGATACCGTAGGTGTCCACCTCCTGGAAAGCATCCGTACCGATCATGGAGGTCGGTACCTGGCCGGTAATGCAGACCAGCGGGATGGAGTCGAGGCGCGCATCGGCAATGGCTGTCACCAGGTTAGTGGCACCCGGGCCGCTACAGGCCAGGCACACCGCCGCTTTCCCCTGCGTTCTCGCCATGCCCTGCGCCATAAAACCCGCCCCCTGTTCGTGGCGAGCCAGAATATGACGGATTTTTTTGCTCTGGCTCAGCGCGTTGTAGAGCGGCAGAACGGTGCCGCCGGGGATGCCGCTAACGGTGGTGATGCCATGATGTTCAAGCATTTGCACAATCAGCTGTGCGCCGGTGATGCGGCCTGCCTGCGGGGGAGTTTCCGAAATAGCCATGCTCCAGTCCTTCTTTTTATGCCGTTTCACTCTGCGGCCGGGGACTAAAACAAGAAACCCCGCCCGGTTTGCGCCGGCGGGGTTTTGGAATCCTGTGTTGATTCAGACCCTACGGCGCATTGCCGACGACCACCACCACACGCACGACGACTACCGCGGCTGGTAGCGCGGTAAGTAGTAGGGCTGCGTTGCGGATAGCTGGAGTCATTGGGTTCCTGAATTTACGTTTAGGTTTGCGTTGTCGAAATTTATACAAACACAGCGCGCCGTTTCACACAACTGCTTTATGCATAACGGCGAAAAATCGTGCGTAATATCACAAAAATCAAATTGCCGTTGCGGCGAAGTCACGACGCAGTTCATCGATCGGCAGATAGCGGCCAATCACCACCAGCCGGGATGTGCGGGCCTCGCTCGGATGCCAGACTGAACCGTAATCGAAGCCCACCACTTTATGCACGCCCTGCACAATCAGACGTTGTGGACGTTCGGCAATGGCCAGCACGCCCTTATAGCGCAGCATATCGTTCCCGAATCGCGCGATGCAGCTTTCCATAAATGCACCGATTTTTTTCACATCCAGCATACCCGCATCAAAAACGTGCGCCTGGATGGCGTCGTCCCAGGACTGTTTTGCCGACGTTTTGCGGAACGGCTGGAAACGGGAAGTCAGTTGGGCATCGGCGCGAATGATATGAAAACCCGCCGCCATCTCAATGTTGTCAGTAAGTTCGAATGCGTTAATGTCGAGCCAGAGCTCAGCCGGACATGCGCCGTTAACGATCTCATAGATATCCGCTTTGTTATTGATCCGATGCAGGCGATCTATCGCCTGCGCTTTTCGCTCATCATCCACGCGATCGGCTTTGGTCAGCAGGATACGATCGGCAAAACCCAGCTGCGAAGCGGCAACAGGGTGTTCATCGAGCTGGCGAGAAATATGTTCTGCATCGGCAAGGACAATCACGGCATCAAGCCGCAGCGCATCCCGCAGTCGCTCATCAACAAAAAAGGTCTGCACGATCGGTGCAGGGTCGGCAAGCCCGGTAGTTTCAACGATCAGCCGGTCGAATTTCAGAGCGCCGGCGGCTCGCTTATCCAGCATCTCACCAAGCGCTGCGGTAAATTCACCGCGCACGCTGCAACATACGCAGCCGTTGCTTAATTCGACGACGCTGACGTTTTCGCCGCCCCTGAGCAGCGCCCCGTCAATGTTTACCGCGCCAAATTCGTTTTCGAGGATAGCAACGGATTCGCTGCCATGGCGGGCAAGAAAGGCGTTAAGGAGCGTGGTTTTTCCTGAGCCAAGAAAACCGGTTAACAGCGTGACAGATACGGCCTGATTCATGTCGGATTCCTGTCGTTAACAGCAGCGAGCGCCGCCTTTGCCACCGTAGCGCGCATCCTGACGCTCGCGGAAAAACGCCTCATAGGTCATCGGCGTCTGCTCCGGATGGGTCAGGCGCATATGCTGCACGTAGTTATCGTAATCCGGCACGCCAACCATCAGCTTCGCGGCCTGGCCGAGGTATTTTCCTGCTTTAGCAAGGGTATCGAACATCTTTGCTCCTTATGGGTCATATCAGTGCCAGTCCCCCCCACTTTTGCCTCAGGCAAAGAATGAGGGGGACAGGACGCCCTAGTGCGCGCTTTTGGCCTGCGCCACGATAGCATCAACATTTTCAGGCATCGGTTCGTACGGCGTTTCATTGGCAGTTGGTTTGTCTGATTTCAGGGCGTTAAGCGCCGTTTTAATCGAGAACAGCCCCAGCACCACCACGACAACCATAAAGAAGATGGTCAGCCCCGCATCCAGACGGTTGTTAAACACCAGCTGCGAAAGCTGCGAGCGGGTGTACTGCGCCGGTATATTGCCGCTGTCGAGGATCGCCTGGAACTTGTTTGCGATGGCCAGGAAACCCACTTTTGCATCCGGGCTAAAGGCTTTTTGCCAGCCCGCGCTCAGGGTACAGATCAGCAGCCAGGCCGTCGGCACCAGTGCCACCCAGGCGTACTGCTGTTTTTTCATTTTGAACAGCACGACGGCGCAGAGCATCAGCGCCATTCCCGCCAGCATCTGGTTGGCAATACCAAACAGCGGCCACAGGGTGTTGATGCCGCCCAGCGGATCGACCACGCCCTGGTGCAGGAAGTAGCCCCACGCCAGCACGCACAGCGCCGTGGCCAGCAGGTTTGCCGGAAGCGAATCCGTTTTCTTAAGCCCCGGAGAGATAACGCCCAGCAGATCCTGGAGCATAAAGCGCGCCGCACGCGTCCCCGCATCCACCGCCGTCAGGATAAACAGCGCTTCAAACAGGATGGCAAAGTGATACCAGAACGAGACGTCCATCAGGCCGCCCAGCGCGCCGTGCAGGATGTAAGCCATGCCGACCGCAAGCGTTGGCGCGCCGCCCGCGCGGGAGATAATGCTCTGCTCACCCACTTCGTTGGCAATGTTTGCCAGCGTTTCAGGTGTGATCTGGAAGCCCCAGCCGCTGACCACGCTTGCCGCACTTGCCACCACATCGGCCGTCCCCGCCGGTGCCAGCACCGCCATCGGGCTGTTCATCGCAAAATACACGCCCGGGTCGATAACGCAGGCCGCCACCAGCGCCATGATCGCCACGAACGATTCCATTAACATGCCGCCGTAGCCGATAAAGCAGGCCTGATTTTCATTCGCCAGCATTTTCGGCGTGGTGCCGGAGGCGATCAGCGCATGGAACCCGGACACCGCGCCACAGGCAATAGTGATAAACAGGAACGGGAACAGATCGCCGCTCCAGACAGGCCCGGTGCCATCAATAAATTTGGTCAGCGACGGCATTTGCAGCGTGGGACGCATGATCAAAATACCGATAGCCAGCCCAATAATGGTGCCGATTTTCAGGAAGGTGGAGAGATAGTCACGGGGCGCCAACAGCAGCCATACGGGCAGCACCGCCGCCACAAAGCCATAGCCCACCAGCATCCACGTCAGCTGTACGCCGGTGTAGTCGAAATATGGCGCCCAGGTTTCGCTTTCCGCCACCCAGCCGCCGGAAATAATCGCGAAGATCAGGAAGACCAGGCCGATAACCGACACCTCGCCAATACGCCCGGGACGCAGATAGCGAATGTAGACCCCCATAAACAGCGCCAGCGGAATGGTAAAGGCGACGGTGTAAGTTCCCCACGGGCTGTGGGTCAGCGCTTTCACCACGATCATTGCCAGCACCGCGAGGATGATAACCATGATCATAAAGCAGGCCACCAGGGCGATCACGCCTGCGGTATTGCCCATCTCTTCTTTTACCAGCTCGCCCAGCGAACGCCCGTCGCGGCGGGTGGAGACAAACAGCACCATAAAGTCCTGCACCGCACCTGCCAGCACGACCCCCGCCAGCAGCCACAACATGCCCGGCAGGTAACCCATCTGCGCGGCCAGCACCGGCCCGACCAGCGGCCCGGCTCCGGCAATCGCCGCAAAATGATGACCGAACAGCACTTTTTTGTCGGTAGGCACATAATCCAGCCCGTCGTTGTGACGCACGGCAGGCGTCATACGGGTGGCATCGACGGTCAATACGCGTTTAGCGATAAACAGGCCGTAATAACGATAGGCGATAAGATAAACGCACACCGAGGCAACCACTATCCACAGCGCGTTGATCTGTTCGCCTCTGTTGAGCGCGATGTAGCCAAGCGCGAACGCCCCTACAACCGCGAGCGCTGCCCATATGAGGTGTTTCCCTGGATTATTCATGTATGTTTTCCGTTTGTCAGGCCAGATACCGAGAAGGTGTTACATTTTGTTTCTAGAACAAACGGTTGGATTTAACAATATTGAAACCCAGGAAATCAGTGGATTCACCGGGTCTTTACATCAGCTTGTTAACGGGATCACTTTGTGGTGTAAAGGCGCGGGAAAATTTGCGGCAGAAGAGAGAATAGTCCGATGCGAGTGAAAGAGAATGTCCCTGGCCTCTTCCCCTGTTTATCCCCTGAGAGCGGGGAAAAAAAGCGATAATCCTCTCCCCTGAGGGAGAGGATTCGGGCGAAGGAGAAACTAACCCAGCGTCGCCGTTGTCAGCCTGCTGGTGCAGCATCGGTTGCCACGTTGATCATAGATTGCTATCTCCCACGCCTGGGAAGTGCGACCGAGATGCAGCGGTTTACAGACGCCGCGCACGGTGCCTGACGCCACGGCCCGATGGTGGCTGGCGCTTATCTCGGTGCCGACCACGCACTGCCCTTCTCCCGTTGTCAGAAAGCCAGCCATTGATCCCAGCGTTTCTGCCAGCGCCGCCGTGCAGCAGACCGAACGGCTGATGCGTGCGCTCATCCACCGGCATTTCCGCAGTCAGGCTTTCGTCATCCATATGGGTAAAGATGATGCCCAGCCGCGCCACCATCGTCTTTTCGCCCATACGATTCAGCTCGTCGAGGCTGATATTGCGTTTCCAGATACTCATCTCATTCCCTTAAGCACCGAGCGTCGATCCGCCGTCAATGACAATATCCTGCAACGTAATGTGGCTGGCATGCTGTGAGGCCAGGAATGCGATGGTGCTGGCTATTTCCTGCGGGCGCGCAATTTTACCCAGTGGGATACCCATTTTAAACTGCTCCGGGAAGCCCTTGATTCGATTGCGCTCTGCATCAGGCGTGGTCCACAGCGTCCTTTGCATATCCGTGTCGGTGGAGCCGGGTGACACAAGGTTACAGCGCACGCCAAACGGGGCAAGCTCCAGCCCGACCGTCAAGGCCAGGCTTTTCAGCGCCGCTTTTGATGCGCCATATGCAGACATACCCGTGCGCGGAGTGTGCGCCGCATCGGAAGCCACCGTTATTACGGCACCGGTGCGCTGCTCACGAAAACGCTTCATGGTGGCGCGAAACATATTAAACGCGCCCCCGACATTAACAGCGAAGGTATCCTGCCAGTCTTTCAGCGCCAGCTCATCGGTAACGCCCATGCGCAAAATGCCTGCTGCGTTAACCAGCACGTCTAACCGTGGCGCCTCGCTCAGTAAACGCTGCGTCACCGCCGAAACCTGCTCCGCATCGGCAACGTTGAGTGTTTCAGTCGCAAACGGATAGCCCGCAAGCGGGAAAGCCAGGTCAAAGCCGGTGACCGTTGCGCCCGCCTCGTGAAAAGCCAGCGCGGTGTAATAGCCGATGCCTTTGCCCGCCCCGGTGACCCAGACCTGCTGGCCGGTAAAATCTATGTTCATGCCTGCGGCTTCCTCGACAGCAGCGCCCACCAGGCGTCGATAGTCGGGTTTTTCGCCAGCATCACGAAGTCGATATCCCCATGAATTTTGCGCCAGCTCGCCGCCAGCGCCATCATGCGCACGGAGTCCAGCCCGTAATCAATCAGGTTCTCGTCGTCTTCGGGAATGTCAGACTCATCAAGCAGCGGCAGGACCAGGCTACGCAGCTCCTCTTTGCTCTGTGGGGCAGCTTCCGGCAGCAGATCGCGGGTCATCACCACGCGCCCGGTACGACCCGCCGTGTATTTCAGAGCCATCATATGCTCTTCACGACTGAAATCAGCCAGCGCATCGGCGACCATAAAGGGTTTGATGTCGCGCATAAAAGCATCGGTGGCGGTGGTCATGCAGCCGATGTGTGCGTACACACCGCAGATAATCAGCTGATTACGGCCCGTCTCCTTCAGGCTCTGCTCCAGCGGCGAGCGAATAAACGCGCTGTAGCGCCACTTGGTCAGCACGGTGTCATGCTCATCCGGAGCAAGTGCGGCTACGACTTTCTGGCGCTCGGGATGCTTGTTCAGCCCCGGTCCCCACATATCGTTTAACAGCGCGCGGTCTTCTTCGCTCTGGTTGTTCGGCTGAGCCGTGTAGTACACCGGAATATTATTCTGTTTGCAGAACTGGCGCAGCGCGGCAATGTTGTCGATCACCTGCTGGATCATCGGGCAGTCATCGCCCCAGAAATCAATAAAATAGTCCTGCATATCATGGATGAGCAACGCCGCACGTTCGGGTTCAAACGCCCATTTTACCTTGCTTTCCGGGAGGTCGGATGCCACAGGTAAGGCGTAGGCGTTCAGTTTTGGAATAGCCATAAAAGTCTCCGTCAATCAGGAAGCCAGCTGCTTTTGAGCAATCAGCTGGCGCAAACGTTTTTTGTCCACTTTACCAACCGGGGTGAGCGGCAGGCTGGCAACAATTTCGATGCGGTCCGGCAGTTTGAAATCCGCAATGCCGAGTTCACGCAGATAGCGGCGAATTTCTACGGCGCGGAACGGGCGGCTGCCGACGATAAAGGCGCAGCTTTTTTCACCCAGCAGGCTGTCTTCCATCGAAACCAGCGCGGCATGAACGATCTCTTCGTGGCGCAGCAGCAGGTTTTCGATTTCTTCAGCGGCGATCTTTTCTCCGCCCCGGTTGATCTGATCTTTTTCACGCCCCTGAACGGTGATGTAGCCGTCTTCAGCAATGGAAATCAGATCGCCGGAACAGTAAAAACCGTTGGCGTCAAAGGCGCAGGCGTTGTGCTCCGGGCTGCGGTAATAGCCGCGGAAGGTGTACGGGCCGCGGGTCATCAAGCGTCCAACTTCGCCGGGCGGTAGCGGATTACCGTCCTCATCGGCCACCCAGACTTCATCATCCGGGCACATAGGTTTGCCCTGGGTTTTGAAGATATGCTCGCTGTCATCATCCAGGCGCGTGTAGTTCACCAGCCCTTCTGCCATACCGAACACCTGCTGCAGCTGGCAGCCTATCTCAGCGGGAATACGTGCCGCCAGCGCCTCGCTCAGCCTCGCTCCGCCGACCTGCAGTAGCCGTAACGATTGCAGGGCCTGGTTGCTCCCCCACTCGGCAATCGCCTGTAGCCAAAGGCTCACCGCAGGCGGCACCAGCGCGGTGACATTAATCTGATGGCGTTCGATAAGCGGGAAGCAAAGTGTGGCGCTTGGGTCGTTTGCCAGCACCACCCGACCGCCGCCGTAGAACGCGCCCAGCGAACCCGGCGAGCTCAGCGCATAGTTATGTGCGGCGGGAATAGCGCATAAAAAGCGGGTATCTGCATCGAACCGGCAGATTTCTACGCTGCGACGAATGCTGTAGTAATAATCATTGTGCGTGCGCGGAATCAGTTTTGGCGTGCCGGTACTGCCGCCGGAAAGCTGGAAGAAAGCAACTTCATCCGCAGCGCATGGCGTAGCCGTAAAATTATCTGCTGGCTCGCTGATAAAGGCGCTCAGCGAACGCTCACGTTCATTTTCATTGAGCAAAACAGCCATACGCAGGGAAGGATTACGGGCGCAAAGCGTGTCGAGGAAATCATCGTGCGCAAACAGATTGTGTTTACGGTCGGCAATCAGCGCCGCCGGTTCAATTTGCAGCGCGTAGGCTTCAAGCTCGGTGCGCTGATGGCTGAACAGCGCGTTCACCGGCGCAACACCAATTTTCAGCAGCGCGAACAGCGTGATATAAAACTCCGCCACGTTACCAAGCTGCACCAGAGCCGTATCGCCGGGGTTCAGGCCACGCTTTTGCAGCGCACAGGCCAGGCGCGTTGCGGCCTGCTCCAGTTCACGGTAGCTGTAATGACGTTCACCGTCGATAAGGGCTATCGCGTCATTAGCGGCGTGTCGGGTCAGAATGTCGGTAAGCGGCAGGTCTGCCCAGTAGCCTTTTTCACGGTAACGCGCGGCCAGCTCCTCCGGCCAGCGGGTAAAAGAAATCGCCATAACGTCGTCCTTAATTAAGCCCAAATACGTTGAGCATGGTGGTCAATTTCACACCTGTTTCACGCCACTCGGATTCCGGTGAAGAAGCGGGCACGATGCCGGCTCCCGCAAACAGGCGAACCTGGTTTTCCGCCACGCGCGCGCAGCGAATAGTGACAACCCACTCCCCGTTTCCTTCGGCATCGCACCAGCCGACGATGCCGCCAAACAGGTCACGGTCAAAAGGCTCCAGCTCAGCAATCAGCCGCTGTGCCACATCGTTCGGGAAGCCGCTCAGCGCCGGGGTTGGATGCAGCAGGCAGGCCAGAGAGAGGGCATTGTCGTGCGGGTCTTTTGCCTCGCCATCAATGGGCGTGGAGAGATGCCATAACGTTGGCGTAGTGATAAGCTCCGGCTGTTCCGGCAGTGCCAGATAGCGGCTACGGGGCTGCAAAACAGCCTGCATGGCGCTGATAACCAGATCGTGTTCATGGCGGTCTTTACGCGACTGCATCAGATCCTTGCCAATGGCGGCGTCGCGCTGCGCATCTTGCTTATCGCGGCGGGCAGATCCCGCGAGCGGCAGGGAGCTGAACATATCGCCATTTTTACGCAGCAGTAGCTCCGGGCTTGCGCCCAGCAGCGCGCTACCGTCGGGAAGCGGAACATGGAAGTTGTAGCTCGCAGGATTTTGCGCTATCAGCCGATCCAGCAGCGCGTCAACATCCAGCCGCCCGTCGGTTTCAATATCAATAAGGCGCGAGAGCACAACTTTGTCGATATCTGGCTTGCGGGTAGCCGCCGCCGCGTGCGCCACCATCGCCATAAATTCGTCCTGCTCAGGAATAGCTTTACGTGCGACAACGCCCGGCTGGGCGGAGCTGTGGCTCAGGCCAGCATCGCGCTGGCGCTGCTGGCGGGCAAAGGTCTGCCAGCTTTCAGGGATAAACAGGGCGGACGGCTGGCGCGTATCGAAAGGAATGGCCCCAACAACAACAGGCTTCTCCATGCCCTGCCTTTTTGCTTTTTCAAAGGCGCTTCGCAGCTGCGTTTGCAGGCTGCCCTGCAAATTTGCGCCATCTTTAGCCGGGCAATCCAGGCGAGCAAAACAGCCTTGCGTGGTCAGGCTGCGGTAAGGAGACATAAAGAAAAAGCTATCCGCGCAAGGGGTTAGCTGCTTTTTCTGTGGCTCCTCGGCCAGTAGTGTATCCATGCATCCTCCATGTAAAATGATAAAGGCTATTAATAATTATTATCATTTGTATTTCGGGTCGTAACCTAAAGAGAAACCCTCTCGCTGTCAACAAAGGTAAAATCTTTTTCCCCACTACGGGCTTGCACCAGCGAGGCATAATCATGAAAATGAGAAGCATTACTGATTACTCTGACAGGAAGCAAACCGCGTGATATTCAGAATTTCCTCAGCGCTTATTAACATAATTTTTGGCACCGTTTTTCTGCTGGGCCTAAGCGCCCAGGCGGCCACCGCTGGCTGGCCCCGCCAGGTGACCGACAGCCGTGGCACGCATACTCTGCAACACGCCCCACAGCGCATTGTCTCCACCAGCGTCACGCTGACCGGCTCGCTGCTGGCGATTGAGGCCCCCGTTATCGCCAGCGGAGCAACGACGCCGGGCAACCGTTTCTCGGATGACCTGGGCTACCTGCGCCAGTGGGGCGAAGTGGCAAAAGCCCGCAAGGTTCAGCGGCTTTATATTGGCGAAGCCAGCGCTGAAGCCGTGGCGGCCCAGATGCCGGATCTGATTTTAATCAGCGCCACCGGCGGCGATTCGGCTCTTGCCCTTTATGACCAGCTTTCGACTATCGCGCCCACGCTTGTCATCAATTACGACGATAAAAGCTGGCAGCAGGTTTTAACCCTGCTCGGCACCGTTACCGGGCAGGAAAAGCAGGCCGCTGCGCGTATCGCCAGTTTTGACAAACAGCTTGCCGAGGCCAAAAAGCAGATTAAGTTGCCCCCGCAGCCGGTCACCGCGCTGGTTTACACGCCAGCTTCCCACTCCGCCAACCTGTGGACGCCTGAATCGGCGCAGGGCAAGTTGCTCGAACAGCTCGGCTTCACGCTTGCTACCCTGCCCGCCTCCCTGCACGCCAGCCAGAGCATGGGCAAACGCCACGATATTGTGCAGCTCGGCGGCGAAAACCTGGCGGCTGGCCTGAACGGTGAAAGCCTGTTTATGTTTGCCAGCGACGAAAAGGACGCTCAGGCGCTGAAAACGAATCCGTTGCTTGCGCACCTGCCTGCGGTGCAAAACAAACAGGTATACCCACTGGGTACGGAAACTTTCCGCCTGGATTACTACAGCGCAAGCCTGGTCCTGAAACGTATGACCGGGCTGTTTTCTGAATAACTACTTAGCCGCGGCCGCTTCCGGTTCAGCCGGCGCGGCCTGCCGATAGCGACGCAGTTGAACCAGCACCCAGGCCAGCACCACGCCAACGATCGCCAGTATCAATCCGCCGGAGCTTGCCGCCGCAACCGGCGTCATTACCACCGTCATGCCGCCTAAAATGGCCGCGCCGATAGCATCGCCCGTAACGTTTTGTGCGGTCCACAGGCCGTTAATTCGGCCTAACATACCGTCCGGCGTCAGCGTTTGAATAAGGGTATATTGCAGCAGCGAACTGATGGCGCTGAGATAGCCGAACAGCGTCAGGCAGACCAGCCCCAGCCCCCAGACCGGCATCAGACTGAACACGCCAATGGAGAGAAACGACACAATGCCGGTTGCCAGCATAATTACGCCGGGACGCGCATGATGAGCGATTCGCCCGCTGGTTAGCGCGCCGAGGGCCGCACCCAGCGGAACAGCGGCATACAACAAACCGATTTGTCCGGCGCTCATCTGCCAGTGCCCGGCGAGCGCCGGATAGAGCACGCGAACCGCACTTGCCATGGTCAGCAGCGCGCCGACCAGCACAATGCCGCCAATAATCGGATGGCTGAATAAAAAACGCAGACCATTAAGCAGCGAAAGCAGCGGGTTTTCCCGCGCCTGAGGCGGCGGGGGAAGCTGCGGCAAACTCAACAGCGGAATCAGCGTGACAAAGGTGCCCACCGAAGCCAGCCCGTAGTTCCACACCACGCCGCCCGAGGCCAGAAGAAGGCCGCCGATCATCGGTGATATGACCGAGCCAAGACGTACCGTCAGCATCGTTATTGCCCCGGCCTGCATCAGATTTTCACGTCCGACCAGCGCAGGCGTCGCCGCCAGCAAAGCCGTGACGCCAATCGCGCCGAAGAAGCCGTCCCACACGCCAAGCAGATAAATTGCCGCAAGCGAAGGTTCCGGCAGCGCGGCGTTAATTGTCAGCCCGATAAACCCCATTCCACAGGTAGAACGCGCCAGCAGAATAAGACGGCGACGCTCATGCCTGTCGGCCAGCACGCCGCCCATCATCAGTCCGATAAACATCGCGCTGCCCGTTAAGGTCACCGCCAGCCCCACCTGCAATGAAGAGCCCGTCAACGTCTGAATCTGTACCGGCACAGCAACGCCCAGCAATCCCAGGGACACAATGGAGATAAAACGAGCGAGAAACACGGCGCGAAAGGCGGGATGGGTCTTCAGCAGACTGAGGTTTAACAACAAAGAATTGCGGTTCATTACATGGCCTTAAAGCGAATTTTTCTTCACGGGTGGGTGGCGGCTCATGTTAACATAAACAAATAAGAGTGATAATGATAACAACTATCATTTGATTTCACGCACGGTAATTTATCGTCGCTCGTGGTTTTATTGGGTGGATAAGCGAACGCCCCCCACCCGTTTTATATTGGCGAATGGCTCATTTATTCACCCTACGATGACGACGCGAAGGATTTGCAATCTATGTCTGTTTCACGGTTATCAGCTCGCCCCCTGGTGGTGCTGGGCCTGTTAATTTTGCTGCTCCTGATGGCGATGCTCAGCCTGGCGCTGGGCGCAAAATCTCTCCCGCTGGAGGTCGTCATCGACGCGCTTGGCGGCCAGTGTCAAAGTGCGGACTGCACGATCGTGCTCGATGCCCGCCTGCCGCGAACGCTTGCGGGGATCCTCGCAGGCTGCGCGCTGGGCCTGGCCGGGGCTTTAATGCAAACCCTTAGCCGCAACCCTCTGGCCGACCCCGGTCTGCTCGGCGTAAACGCCGGTGCCAGCTTTGCTATCGTGCTGGGCGCCGCAGTCTGGGGCCTGACCTCTCCACTCGCGCTGCTTGGCGTAGCGTTTTGTGGCGCGCTCTGCGCCGCTCTCGCCGTGGCCTTTACCGGCAGCGCAGGCGGCGGACAGCTCAGCCCGGTTCGCCTCACGCTGGCTGGCGTCGCGCTGGCCGCGGTGCTCGAAGGCATGAGCAGCGGTATCGCCCTGCTTAATCCAATAGTTTATGACCAGCTGCGCATATGGCAGGCTGGCTCACTCGATATTCGCAGCCTGGCCACGCTGAAAATTATCGTCTGGCCGGTCATTCTGGGCTGCGCGCTGACGCTGTTTATCAGCCGTGCATTAAACAGCCTGAGCATGGGAAACGACACGGCCACCGCGCTGGGAAATAGAGTTGCCCGCACGCAGGTGTTGGGGTTAATTGCCATCACGCTGCTTTGCGGCAGCGCCACGGCGGCGGTAGGCCCCATCGCTTTTATCGGCCTGATGATGCCTCACCTTGCCCGCTGGCTGGTCGGCAGCGATCATCGCTGGCTGCTCCCCGTTACTTTGCTGGCCACGCCAGCGCTGCTGCTGTTCGCCGATATTATTGGTCGCGTGCTGGTTCCGGGTGAACTGCGCGTATCGGTAGTCAGCGCCTTTATCGGCGCGCCGATGCTGATTTATCTGGTGCGTCGCAAGCGCCAGGGGGCTGGCTTATGAATCGCCTGACGCCTCGTTTACTGATGATGTGTGGCCTGCTGGTTGCGCTTAGCCTGGGGCTTGGCGTATGGAGTCTGGGCAGCGGCGCTGTGCCCCTTTCCGCAGGCCAGATCCTGGAGGCTCTGCTTGGTTTAGCTCCGCGCAACATTTCGCTTGTTGTGGTTGAATGGCGTTTGCCCCGCGTGCTGATGGCGCTGCTTATTGGCGCGGCGCTGGGCGTAAGCGGCGCAATCTTCCAGTCGCTGATGCGCAACCCGCTCGGCAGCCCGGATGTCATGGGCTTTAACACCGGGGCCTGGAGCGGTGTGCTTATCGCTATGGTGCTGTTTGGCCAACAGCAAAGTGCGATTGCCGCAGCGGCGATGGCCGGTGGGATTGTTACCTCGCTGCTGGTCTGGCTGCTCGCCTGGCGCAACGGGATTGAAACCTTCCGCCTGATCATTATCGGTATCGGCGTGCGCGCCATGCTGGTCGCTTTTAATACCTGGCTTTTGCTGCACGCGTCGCTGGAAACCGCGCTTTCCGCAGGATTGTGGAATGCAGGCTCTCTCAATGGCCTGACCTGGGCCAAAACCTTCCCTTCCGCGCCGCTAATGCTGCTGGCCCTGGCGGCCGGTGCAATGTTGGTGCGTCGGATGCGGCTGCTGGAAATGGGAGATGACAGCGCCTGCGCGCTTGGCGTTTCCGTTGAACGTTCCCGTCTGTGGCTGATGCTGACCGGCGTTGTCCTCACCGCTACCGCCACGGCCATCGCCGGACCGATTTCATTTATCGCCCTGGTGGCACCGCACATTGCACGCCGCCTGAGCGGCACCTCACGCTGGGGTTTGCTCCAGTCGGCCCTGTGCGGTGCAACCCTGCTGCTGCTGGCCGATTTGTGCGCCCAGCGCGTGTTTATGCCTTATCAGCTGCCGGTGGGCGTGGTCACCGTGAGTATCGGCGGCCTTTACCTTATCGCGTTGTTGATTCAGGAGTCCCGTAAGAAATGAGCCAGACCGCCACCCCGCCTCGCCTGCACGGCGAGCAGCTTACGCTCGGCTACGGTAACCATGTGGTTGCCGACGGCCTGACGGTTGCCATTCCTGACGGAAAATTTACCGCAATTATTGGCCCCAACGGCTGCGGAAAATCGACGCTGCTGCGCACGCTGAGCCGCCTGATGAAGCCGATGGCCGGAAATGTGTGGCTGGACGGCAACGAAATCCACCGCTTTGCCACCAAGGAGGTGGCGCGCCGCATCGGCCTGCTGGCGCAAAATGCCAGCGCGCCGGGCGACATTAGCGTAGCGGAGCTTGTCGCTCGTGGTCGCTACCCTCACCAGCCGATGTTTACCCGCTGGCGGGAAGAAGACCAGCGGGCCGTCACCCACGCCATGCAGGCCACGCGTATTGAGGATCTTGCCGATCAGCCTGTCGATACGCTTTCCGGCGGGCAGCGTCAGCGTGCCTGGATTGCTATGGTGCTGGCACAGGAAACCTCCATTATGCTGCTGGACGAGCCAACCACCTGGCTTGATATCAGCCATCAGATTGATTTGCTGGAGCTGCTGAGCGAGCTGAACCGCGAGAAGGGTTATACCCTGGCAGCAGTGCTGCACGATTTGAATCAGGCCTGCCGCTATGCCACTCATTTAATCGCGCTGCGCGACGGGAAAATTGTTGCTGAAGGCGCCCCGACGGAGATCGTCACGCCGGAACTTATCGAGGCTATTTATGGCCTGCGCTGCATGATTATTGAAGATCCTGTTGCGCACACGCCGCTTGTCGTGCCGCTAGGCAGGTCTTAGCAACATCCCCTTCGGCTCCGGCCCGAAGGGGGTGGCTATGCCAGCCCGCCGATTATTATTCCTCGTTTCCTTTTTTCCGCTTATTCGCCTCAGTTCATCTGCGCGTTTACCACTGCCTCAGGAATGTTTTCACCGACCTGCCCCACCGACTAAATAACACAACCCGCCGCCATCTTTATAGCTGTGACAGTAAAGGCTCGAAATTAATTAACATCCTGCCTGATATGGCGTAATAAAAATGCAGCAAACATGAGAAGGATTATTAAAATATTAAACACTAGATGTTATCAGATCCGGCTTATTGATTAGCATAAAAATAACATTAATATTATAAATGTTTCATCATTAGCTTTCGTATGAAGCTGCTTATGCGGCATGACAACCTTTTTTAACTACAAGGTGTTACGAACAACCCGATTGATTAGTCCAGCTTCTGCATTATTTTTTACATGTTTGTTCAACGACTTATTTTGCAGCGTAAAGAAATGTAAAAATATCACTTGCCGTGATTATCACGCAGCGAGTAACATCCGCGAATTCCCTTTAAGGAACAAAATAACACTTTCTGAAATACCCCTTCCCTTCCCGATAAAAAAGGAAGTGACAGCCAGCATGGAAATACCGCCGCGCCAGGGGTGGTTTATAAAAAAAGCTGAAAGGATTCGATGCAGATATTTAAATTGTGCGCCCTCACCGGCAAGTAAGGGCGCACGATGACGACCAAACCACGGCTTAACTCTGCCAGGAGCGCCGCGGATGAATGCGACTTACATTGACCATCGAGACCCAAAATATATGAACCGTAAAAAAATTGCATTTTTTATTGCTGCCACTATGGTCCCGGGTTTGAGCGCCCATGCCAGCTTGAGCGGCAACGATCTTAATGCATTTACTCATTACCTTTCAGAGCACAAGGATCTGGTGACATACGATCCGCAAAAAGTACAAGAACTTGAGGTGCTCAATAATCTGACCGAAGTTAACAATCAGCTATCAAATTATACTTACTGGGACAAAGCTGCTTCCAGGCTGGTAAAACCGGGGCCAGTTACGCCCTATCAGGAACCGGCGCAGGTTTCTGTCCCCATGGTGATGATCAACCCGCAGCAACCGCCTGTGGAACACACGCCTGAGATCGCTACTGAAGATTTAGAAGACGTGATTAAATTGCCACCTGTCGACCTGTCGAAAATGGTTACCCTGCCAACCCCGACGACGCAGACGCCTGAGATCGCCACCGAAGATTTAGAAGACGTGATTAAGTTGCCGCCTGTCGACCTGTCAAAAATGGTTACCCTGCCAACCCCGACGACGCAGACGCCTGAGATCGCCACCGAAGATTTAGAAGACGTGATTAAGTTGCCGTCTGTCGATCTGTCGAAAATCGTTACAGTGCAGACGACGCCCCCGATGACGACAATAGACCCTTCTAAACCTGCTTCGCTGCCGATGACGATGATAAAACCGTCCATGTCTGGCAAAACCGCCACTACGGCGGTGGACGAAGCAGCAATTGCTGAAAACAAAACGAATATTACCAGGAACTCACGCGCTGTGGTTACTGTGGCCACTCAGGTGGAAAACAATACCCGGGCCGTTGCGAAAGAAAGCAGTGTGCTGAATAAACATACTGAACAAATCCACCAGCTAGCCAGCGGCGTCGTTCATGCGGAAACCACAGGTGAAAATGCCCTGTCCCGCGCCGAGTCAGCTTTTGCAAATGCCGCTGCCGCTAAGCAGGCGCTGGCTGCCACTAACCAGCGAGTCGCTGCGGATGATGCAAAAATCGCCAACCATGAAACGCGTATTCAGACCCTGGAAAGCCAGACGAGCGGCAACTTTGCGAAGCTGAAGAGTCAGGTAGATGACAACCGCAAACGCGCCTCCGCAGGGATCTCCGGCGTGGCGGCGATGGCGA
This sequence comes from uncultured Buttiauxella sp., assembly GCA_946480445.1. GTDB lineage: Bacteria > Pseudomonadota > Gammaproteobacteria > Enterobacterales > Enterobacteriaceae > Dryocola. Next base: position 211,879 of record CAMLJN010000003.1, on the reverse strand, counting down.
ACATTCCTCAGGTGACGAATACCCAAAACTTTTCCGTGGGTGCAGGGGTCGGTACGGCGGACAGCGAATCAGCCCTGGCAGTAGGTTTCTCCGCCCGCGCCACCGAAAACACGATCGTCAAAGCCTCCGTTTCTGACGACTCCCAGCACAATTTCGTCGCGGGCGCGGGCGTTTCCTACGGCTGGTAAAAACCGGCGGATGCTCGCGGCCTGACGTCTATAAAATGCCGCCTCTTTTGCCCCTTCCCTGGGGCATTTTATTGCACGGACGTGCAACGAAGACGAAGAGAGGCCCTTACCTGAGTGCCAGTCGCTTTTGCAGGATTGGGCCAATCTTCCCAAAGGCATCCGGGGAAATAATATCCACATGAGCGCAGTCCAGACGATGGATCTCAAGCTCTGCTATCCACGGCGCCCAGGTTTGCTGCGGGTCCATACCTGCCGGCAGGGTGCGCTCGGCCACAAACAGCGTCGCTTTACCGCCAAAAGGCACGCTTTTCGCCGTCGTCAGCAGACGCACCGCATCGCCATAGTTCCCTTCGATGGCCTGGAAGAGCGCATCTGATGCCTGCCCCTGCTGGGCGGCAACAAAGGCTTCCCGCTCGCGATTAATTTCATCGAGCACCGCCGGATCCAGCTCGTTTGCCCCTTTTTCAGCCCAGTTCTGGGTTTCCGGCGGCCAGGTGTCCAGCAGGCCCAGGAAGGAAACCTCCTCTCCTGCCGCTGCAAGCCTCGCAGCGATGCCCTGCGCCAGCGTCCCCCCCAGCGAATAGCCCATAAGGTAGTACGGCCCGTGGGGTTGCAGCGTTCTTAAGGTTTGCAGATGCGCGTTGCAAACATCGGCCAGATCCGCCGCCTGCTGCATTGGCCCCGTTGGTCGCGGCGACTGAATGCCGATTATCGACCAGCGCGGATCGAGATAGCGTTGCAGCACGCTGAACTGCCAGGCGAAGCCCGACGCAGGATGGAAGCAGTACAGCGTCGGCCCGCTGCTTTTACGCAGAGGTAAAACAGCCTCAAAGCCCGCGCGACCGGCCTCCTCCTCGCTAAGTTTTGTTCCCAGCGCCTCCGCCAGTTGGCCGACGGTGGACGCCACCATCACCTGGCCGACCGTCACCGGCTGCCCGAGCGCGCGACGCAGTTCGGCCGCCAGGCGCATCGCCAGCAGCGAATGCCCGCCCAGCGCAAAGAAATCGTCGTCAACCGTCCGGATAGCACAGCCCAGCAGGCGTGAAAACGCATCGGCAATGATTTTTTCGATGTCAGACTCAGGCTCACGGCCACAGCCTCGCGGCATGATCTCCGGCAGCGGCAGGGCTTTGCGATCGAGCTTACCGTTGGCGCTAAGGGGCAAGTCATCCAGCTGCACCAGCGCTACCGGCACCATATGGGCAGGCAGCACGGCTGACAGTTCCTCGCGCAGGCTGCCGAGCGGCAGAGTTTTGCCGCTGGCTGAGACGACGTAGCCCACCAGCTGGCGAGCATCGCCACCAGAGGCAGCGGCCTCCTGATTGAGCACGCAGGCATTCGTCACCGCCTGCCCTACGCCCGGCAGAGCCTGCAATGCCCGGTCAATATCCCCCAGCTCAATACGCTGGCCGCGAATTTTAAGCTGATCATCGCTGCGGCCCAGATATTCCACCGCACCATTGTCCAACCAGCGGGCTACATCGCCGGTGCGGTACATGCGTTCGCCTGGCGCAAAGGGATCGGCGACAAAACGGCTGGCAGTAAGATCGGGACGGGAGAGATACCCCTGCGCCAGCTGGATCCCGGTGAGATAGAGATCGCCCGCGATACCCGGCGGCACCGGACGCATCGCGGCATCAAGGATACGCAGCCCGGTATTCCACACCGGCCAGCCAATTGGCACGCTGCTACCGGTTACGCTTGCTAATGTTTCGCCAAAAGCCGGATACCAGCTCACATCCACGGCGGCTTCGGTTGGGCCATAAAGATTGTGCAGCGGCGTCTGCGTCAGCTGTTCCCACTGACGGCAAAGTTCGGCAGGCAGCGCTTCGCCGCTACAAAATACGCGGCGTAATGTCGCACAGCACGCTACGGCCTCCTCACTGTTTAGCGCCGGGACAAAGGCCGCCAGCATGGAAGGAACAAAGTGCGTGGTGGTGACACAATAACGTGCAAACAGCTGTTGCAGGGCTTCAGGATCGCGATGCGCCTCAGGTGGGGCCATCACCAGCTGTGCCCCCACGAGGTACGGCCAGAAGAACTCCCATACCGAGACGTCGAAGCTGCACGGCGTTTTTTGCAGCACGACATCTTCACCGTTAAGCGGATAGTGATTTTGCATCCACAGCAGCCGGTTAACGATGGCCTGCTGCCCAACCATGACGCCTTTCGGTCGCCCGGTGGAGCCAGAAGTAAAGATCACATAGGCGGTATGTTCAGGCAGCGAGCGATTCAGCGGTTCGCTAAGCGTTGCCGCGAGCCTGCGTTCGTAGCAGAAAGTTTTTAACCCTTTGACAGCGCTAAAACGTGAGAGCTGCTCAGCGGAGGTGATAAGCAGACGCGGCGCAGCATCTTCCAGCATCATTTGCAGGCGATCGTCAGGATAGCCGGTGTCAAGCGGGAGCCAGGCGGCGCCAGTCTCAACGATGGCCTGCAACGCCAGCGACAGAAATACCGAGCGAGGCAGCGCAACGGCGACCACGTCCCCGGGTTTCACGCCCTGATTTATCAGCTGGTCTGCTAACGCCAGCACCTGCTCACGCATTTCGCGATAGCTAAACTGATGGTGTTCATCGGCCAGCGCCAGTGCATCCGGGCTACGCCGGGCCTGCTGCGCTATCAGGGCGCTCAGCGTCGTGGCGGGAACCGGCGTGACGGTGTTATTGACATGGTTAAGCAGCCTATTCTCGTCATTGTGCAGCAGTTCAGCCTCTACGCAGCACAGAGCAGGATCTTGTGCGAACTGGCGCAGCAGCAGCGGCAAACGTTCCAGATGGCGCCGCAAAGAGTGCTCTTCATAACGTTGGGCGTTAGCCAGCAATTCAAGGGAGAAGTCGCCCTGTTCGCTGATATAAAGCGCAATTTCCACATCACGTACCGGGCCTGACGCCAGCTGATGTGTCATCCCTTCGATGCCGTTCAGATCGAGGCGGTAATCAAACATTTTCAGGTTCAGCACCGGGCCATAAAGCGGCTCCCCACCTGAAACCTGGCCCAGATCGCGCTGGATTTGCTCCGCATCGTAACGCTGATAGCGGCGCAGGCTTTTTAGCTCCTTAGCCAGACTCGCCGCCAGGTCGAGGAGAGTTGAGGCTGGCTGGAGGCTGACGCCAAACGGCAGCACGTTGAGCACCGGGCCGGTGGCGCACAGCGCAGCTGAGCCGATTCGACGCATAAAGATAAAGCCTGCGGCGTAATCCGCCCGCCCGCTTAAACGCCCAAGCCAGAGCGCAACCAGCGCCAGCGCCATATCCGCCGCCGTCAGGTTTTGCTGACGCGCACGCTCCACCAGCCGCTGAAAATCAGCGCGGTTAAAATGCATTTTTTGGCGAAGCAGATCGGTTGTCGACCCCTGCCCGGTTAAAGGCTGCGCGGACAAGGTGGCCGGCGGAGGAAGCTGGCGCACTTTATCTGCCCAGAATGCCGCGTCGCGCTTCCTGGCGTCGCTTTCGTGATAGCGAGCATATTCGTGCACAACGTCGCAAAAGGGGGTGAAAGGAGAAGGTTCGGGCTGTTCACCGCGACACAGGGCAGTATAAATATTGGCGATTCGGCGGGTAATAGCGGTAAAACTGAAGCCATCCACCGTTAAATGGTGAAAACGCTGATACCAGAACCAGCGGGTTTCGCCGACGCGCAGAAGCTGATGATGATAAAGCGGCTTACCCGTGGCGAGGCGTAAATCCTGGCCCAGATCTTCGCGCATCACCGCAACGGCAGCGGCTTCCGGGTTCATTTCATCCCGCAGATCGCGGCAAAGCGGTGAGTCGAAGGTGAAGGCGGGATCGATCCACTGCCGGGCTTCCCCATCTACCTCAGCAAAGCGCATACGCAGCGTGTCGGCTTCCGCCATACCTGCCACTATCGCTTCACCCAGTAAGGTTTCGTTAACCTCGCCGTTCAGCTCAACATAATGCGCCACGCTCCACGCGTCAGGCTGCGGGGAAAGCTGGTCGGCCATCCAGATACCCGGCTGCGCGGCCACCAGAGGAAGCAGCGCCATTTCTTGTTCTACCGGGGTTGTCATCTCCACTTCGCTCACTTCTCGCCTCCATCATGGGCAAAGGATGTCGGCTGCAGAGTTGTCCAGCTAGCCTGAAGCCAGGCCTGGCAAACCTCCGGCAGCGCCGGATCGCACACCACCTGCCAACCCGCGGGGAGTTCACACTGCTCGGGCCACAGGCTGAACTGCCGCTGCGCATTTTCAAGGATATAAAAACGGCCCTGCGGGGCGTCGAAAGGATTGCTGTATTCCATGCCCTACTCCTGTCTTAAAGGGGCTTTCCACAGCCAGGTCAGCCCATCTATCAGGCCGCCACGCCAGCAAAGCGCATCGTGTCCCCCGTCAACCTGACGAAAGAGAAGCTGCCGCTGTGTTTGTTGCAGTAAGGGATAAAGGTGTTGATTCACCTGATGAATAAGCGGCTCGCGAATGCCAGCCTCAAGATAAATACGCAGCGGTTTAGGCTGTAGCGCCCCCTCAGCAAGCTGCTTAATCAGCGCGCCACCCTGCACCTCAGGATCGCGCTTTGGCCACCAGTAGGAGCCGGACTGGCTGAGCACGCAGCCAAAAGTGTCAGGCCAGTGCAGCCCGGCAAACAGCGATGACAGGCCGCCAAAGCTTTGCCCGGCCACCACGGTAGTTTCAGGCCGATGATTCCAGCTCGCGTGGGCGGCTATTTGCGGCAGAAGCTCTGCCTGCACCGCCTCCCAGAAGGCGGAATTGCAGGGAAGCTCCTGGCTGCGGTGCGCATTATCAATCACGTCGATCAGCACATAGACGGCTTCGGGAAGTTCACCTGCGTCGGTCTGCGCCTGGAGCGCAGGCCATACCGGCATCCCTTCCGCCCAGAATTGCCCGTCGAGTAAAATGGCCAGAGGGCGGCTCTGCGGCGAACTTTCACCCGTTGTGAAAATCCAGACGCGGCGCTGGTTCCCCAGCCTGCTGCTTTGCCAGGTGATACAGGTTGCGGCCGCCCAGTCGTGGGCTGGGTTATCCCAACCTGCCTGCACGGGCGCGTCGGGCAGATGGAGCGCGGAAACAGGGTGCCCACGGCCTCCCACCCAGCTATCCGGGTTCAGGGGATCGGCAATAGCGCGGGGCAAAAGTCTGCGCCAGCCCTCACGCAGAGCAAAAGGGTCCGCAGAGACCTCATCAAAGGCTGCCGCCGGGAAGTCGTTTTCATCGGTCGTGGGAATAAGGCAGTAGCTGCCACGCCAGGAGGAGGTTAGCTGAGTTTGCCACTGCCAGACATCCGTACCGGCAAGGCGTGTCAGGGACTGCGGCTGAGCACGCCGGTGGTGATCGGTCACGCCCGTAATATAAAGCCATACGCGTTTAATGTCGGAGGCCTGCTCATCACCCGCCGGATCCCGCCACCAGAAGGTCACCGTGCATTCGCCCGCAGTCCCTGGGGAAATCGTTGGGCCATGCTGTGCCGCTCGCGCCTGCCACCAGCTCTCACTTCCCGGCTGTACCTTTGCCACTAAATCATAACCCCATGTTATCCATGAAAAATCTGTTATTACCCTGCAAATATCTTGATAATACTATTGATAATTATTTTCATTTGCAATAGCGTATTCGCGCTCTTTGGGCTCGCGGTCTATTGAGCGAAAACAATAAGTTGCCGATTTGCAGGGGAAATGTTGCCACGTTGTTCAGCATTGGAGCGCGGTATCGGTATCACTCACGGAGAAGCGTGCTGCGCCCTGGCCCTTTGGGCAAGGAAAAACAGGGAATGGCATGCAGGCAGGCCAACATAATGAATAAGAAAATCCAGTATTCCCTTGCGATGCTCATCAATATGGGAATTTACAGCGTTGCACTCCCGGCGTTTGCTGAGGAAAGCACGGCTGACAGCAAAAAAACGACACAGACCTCACCTCATGAAGACACGCTGATTGTGACCGCTGCCGAGCAAAATCTTCAGGCGCCGGGCGTGTCCACCATCACCGCAGATGAACTCAAAAAGCGCCCGCCGGCGCGCGATATTTCCGAGATTGTCCGAACCATGCCGGGCGTGAACCTGACGGGTAACTCCACCAGCGGCCAGCGCGGCAACGGTCGCCAGATTGATATTCGCGGCATGGGCCCGGAAAACACCCTGATTCTGATCGACGGGAAACCTGTCACCAGCCGTAATTCTGTCCGTCTGGGCTGGCGCGGCGAACGGGATACGCGCGGCGACGCAGGCTGGGTTCCACCAGAAATGGTCGAGCGCATCGAGGTTATCCGTGGCCCGGCAGCGGCTCGCTACGGTAACGGTGCGGCCGGCGGCGTGGTGAATATCATCACCAAAAAAGGCACCGGCGAATGGCACGGCTCGTGGAATACCTACCTTAACGCGCCCGAGCATAAAGACGAAGGCTCGACCAAACGCACTAACTTCAGCCTGAACGGCCCGCTGGGCGAAGATTTCAGCTTCCGCCTGTACGGCAACCTGGACAAAACGCAGGCCGATGCGTGGGACATTAACCAGGGTCACCAGTCAGAGCGCACCGGTATCTATGCCGATACGCTGCCTGCTGGTCGTGAAGGCGTGATCAATAAAGACATCAACGGCGTGGTGCGCTGGGACTTCGCACCGATGCAGTCTCTGGAACTGGAGGCGGGCTACAGCCGCCAGGGCAACCTCTATTCCGGCGATACCCAGAACACCAACACCAACGACATTGTGAAAAAAAACTATGGCAAAGAGACCAACCGCCTCTATCGCCAGAACTACTCGTTAACCTGGAACGGCGGCTGGGACAACGGCCTTACCACCAGCAACTGGGTGCAGTACGAGCACACCCGCAACTCACGTAAACAGGAAGGGCTTGCCGGGGGGATCTTTGCCAGCAACAAATTTAAGGACATCGATCTCAACGATGTGCTGCTGCACAGCGAAGTCAATATCCCGCTTGATTTCGTCGTCAACCAGAACCTGACGCTCGGCAGCGAATGGAACCAGCAGCGCATGAAGGACATGGCTTCTAACGGCCAGGCCTTTATGGGCGGCAATATTCCTGGCATGAGCGGCACCGATCGTAGCCCGTACTCAAAAGCAGAGATTTTCTCGCTGTTTACCGAAGACAATATGGAGCTGACCGACAGCACCATGCTGACGCCGGGTCTGCGCTTCGACCATCACAGCATCGTCGGCAACAACTGGAGCCCGTCGCTGAATCTGTCCCAGGGCCTCGGCGATGATTTCACCCTGAAAATGGGTATCGCCCGCGCGTATAAAGCGCCGAGCCTGTACCAGACCAACCCGAACTACATCCTGTACAGTAAAGGCCAGGGCTGCTATGCCAGCGGCACCGGCATTGGCTGCTATATGATGGGCAACGACGATCTGAAAGCCGAAACCAGCGTTAACAAAGAGATTGGCCTTGAGTTCAAACGCGACGGCTGGCTGGCCGGAGTGACCTGGTTCCGCAACGACTACCGCGACAAAATCGAAGCGGGCTATGCGCCCATCGCTCAGACCTCTAAGGGCGCCACCAAAACCGATATCTACCAGTGGGAAAACATTCCTAAAGCGGTAGTGGAAGGCCTGGAAGGTACGCTGAACGTGCCGGTAAGCGATAGCGTAAACTGGAGCAACAACCTGACTTACATGCTACAAAGTAAGAACAAGGAGACCGGTGAACGTCTGTCCGTGATCCCGGAATATACGCTGAACTCGACGCTGAGCTGGCAGGTGATGCAGGACGTTTCCGTGCAGTCAACCTTCACCTGGTATGGCAAACAGCAGCCGAAAAAGTACAACTACAAAGGCCAGCCGGCGACCGGACCGGAAACCACCGAGGTTAGCCCTTATAGCATCGTTGGGCTGAGCGGGACCTGGGAGGCAACCAAAAACGTTAGCCTGACGGCGGGTATCGACAACCTGTTCGACAAACGTCACTGGCGCGCAGGGAATGCCCAGACAACCGGCGGGAACACGGGTTATATGTACGGTGCCGGTGCGGAAACCTATAACGAATCTGGCCGCACTTACTACATGAGCGTGAATACGCACTTCTAAGTCTGTTGATGTGCGTAATCCGTTCCGCCTCTCCTTGAGAGGCGGAACACCTTTTCTCACCTGATGTCAGACTGTCGTCCTATGCAAACTCATCTTTCAGACTATCTTTTTCCCGGCACAGCGCAGCGTATAGTGCGCGTGGATTTTGCTGCCAGCACTTTTGAGCCGGACGACCTGTGGTGGTTGCCCCACGCCCCCCTGCTTACCGGGGCGGTAACGAGCCGCTGTGCGGAACATCTGGCAGGCCGGATCGCCGCCAGTGAAGCCCTGCGCCTGAGCGGGGTGGATAATTATATACCCGGCATTGGGCTGCATCGCGCACCCTGCTGGCCGCCGGGTTTCACCGGCAGCATTACCCATACCGGCAGCATTGCGCTGGCCACCGTCATGCCGGACAGCCACGGCTTGTACTGTGGGACAGGTCTTGACTGCGAAACCATCCTCGAGGCGGCTGGCGCGCAGGAAATTGCCGCAGGCATCATCGGCGCCGCCGAACGTGAACGCCTGCAGGCCAGCACCCTTCCCTTTCCTCTGGCGCTGACGCTGGCCTTTAGCGCGAAAGAAAGCCTGTTCAAGGCGCTCTACCGTCATGTTGGCCGCTATTTTGATTTCTTTAGCGCGGAAATCACGCAGATTACCGACGATCGGGTGACATTAAAGCTGCTTGAAAAGCTCGGCCCTTTTCGGGAAAGCCTTACGTTTACAGGCCGCTGGTATAGTGACGGAGTGCGATTAAAGACGCTAATCCAGGCGCAAACAGAATAAAAAGAAATCACTTGCGGCAACGTAATATGAGAATGTTATAGTCAAAAAATAATCACAAAAAATACTTTCGCTGACAACAACACTCTCAAAATCAGGAGCTTTCCCCCTATGGATCAGACCGTTTCGCTAGAACAATTTCTCTCCTGCGTACAACAACGCGACCCGCATCAAACCGAATTTGCCCAGGCTGTCCGCGAGGTCATGAGCACGCTGTGGCCCTTCCTCGAGCAGCATCCTCAGTACCGCCAGGCGGGCTTGCTCGAACGTCTGGTGGAGCCTGAACGCGTGATTCAGTTCCGTGTCACCTGGGTCGACGACCGCAACCAGGTACAGGTTAACCGTGCCTGGCGCGTGCAGTTCGCTCGGCCATCGGACCCTTTAAGGGCGGGATGCGTTTCCATCCGTCTGTTAACCTCTCCATTCTGAAATTCCTCGGCTTTGAACAGACGTTTAAAAATGCGCTGACCACGCTGCCAATGGGCGGCGGCAAAGGCGGCAGCGATTTCAATCCAAAAGGGAAAAGCGAAGGCGAAATTATGCGTTTCTGCCAGGCCTTAATGACCGAGCTGTATCGTCATCTGGGGCCGGATACCGACGTCCCGGCGGGCGATATTGGCGTGGGCGGCCGCGAGGTGGGCTTTATGGCGGGGATGATGAAAAAGCTGTCTAACAACACCGCCTGTGTGTTTACCGGCAAGGGCCTGTCTTTCGGCGGCAGTCTGATCCGCCCTGAGGCCACCGGCTACGGCCTGATTTACTTTACCGATGCCATGCTGCAACGCCACGGTCTGGGTTTTGAAGGGATGCGTGTCGGCGTTTCCGGTTCCGGTAACGTGGCGCAGTACGCCATCGAAAAAGCCATGTCTCTGGGCGCACGCGTTATCACCGCATCTGATTCAAACGGCACCGTGGTAGATGAAGAAGGCTTTAGCGCTGAGAAGCTGGCACGCCTGTGCGAAATCAAAGCCAGCCGCGACGGGCGCGTAGCGGATTACGCTAAAGAATTCGGTCTGAACTACCTGGAAGGCCAGCAACCGTGGAGCGTACCGGTAGATATCGCCCTGCCATGCGCCACCCAGAACGAGCTGGATGCCCAGGCGGCCCGCACGCTTATTGCGAACGGCGTTAAAGCCGTGGCAGAAGGGGCGAACATGCCTACCACCATTGAAGCCACTGACCTGTTCCTGGAGGCGGGCGTGCTGTTCGCACCGGGCAAAGCAGCCAACGCGGGCGGCGTAGCAACCTCTGGCCTGGAGATGGCGCAAAACGCGGCGCGCCTGAGCTGGAAGGCAGAGAAAGTGGACATCCGCCTGCACCACATTATGCTGGATATTCACGAAGCCTGCGTCAACTACGGCGGCGAAGGCAAGCAGACCCACTATGTGCGCGGTGCCAATATCGCAGGCTTCGTGAAAGTGGCGGATGCGATGCTGGGCCAGGGCGTTCTTTAAGGGTCTATTTCTGTTAGCCAGGCGGGCAATACTAAGCCCGCTATTCTTTCAACCCTGAATCAACGCACGGTATTTTTTTCTTTTGCCTGGGGGGGAAAACAATTAAATTAAGCGCCCGCTAAAACGGTTAATGATCCCCGTCCTTATTTCGTCAACGTTAACGAGACGAAGCTGAATTTCTGGAAAAGAGAGTGATGAAAAAATTAACAGTCGTTACGCTGGCTATTCTGCTGGCTGGTTGCAGTGCAAATAATCTGAATCCTCAGGCTCAGCGCGTGCGTGTCACGAATAACGAACCCGGCAAAGAATGTAAGTTCCTGGGCGACATCACCGGCAGCCAGGGTAATTTCTTCACCGGCGGCTGGACATCAAACAGCAACCTGGAAACCGGCGCACGTAACGATCTGAAAAACCAGGCGGCGAATATGGGCGGCAATGTGGTGTCTATTATTACCCAGCGTGCAGGCCAGACCGGCAGCGCCTATGATGGCTCTGGCAGCAGCCAACAGACTAATGTGACACTGACCGGGAACGTTTATCGTTGCCCTGAATAATCCAAACGGCGGATAACGCTTTGGCATCCATCGCTGCTGGTACATCGGTGGCCGCAGTGCCTATGTTTCGGCGCTGATCGACAGCTTCAGCGACGCTATTTTCCTGACCGTCGATCTGGCCGATCCGCGCAACCCACAGGTTGTGGGAAACTGGTGGCTACCCGGCATGCATACTGCCGCAGGAGAAACGTCCGACTGGCCGGAAGGTAAACGCTACGCGATTATCAGCGGTGACACGGCCTGGAACGCGGGCGTTCGCGCCTACGATATTACCGACCCCTACCGTCCGGTTGAAACCGGCGCGCTGGTGCCAGCCGCACCGCAGCGCATGATGGATACGCGGCCGGGACGCCCGCAGGTAATTCAGTCCTGCGATGTGTTTGTCGACGCGCAAGGGATTATCTACAGCACGGATTACAACGGCGGACTGTCGATCATTGAGTATCTGGGCTGAGAGCGGTTGGCGGCGAATACGCTCGCCCCGCCCCTTTTTCACCGACCCATTCAGGATGACTGAACCCGCGGCCTGATGACCAGCGCGGGTAGCGCCACCAGCGCCATAATCCAGAATACGCCGCCCTGCATATGCTGATAGAGGTAGCCGGAGAACATCGTCATGATGGCGATACCGCCGCCCATCGCCACCGCAGAATAAACCGCCTGCAGGCGAATCACTTCGTTACCCTGACGCGCCGAGATGTAGCGCATCGCCGCCAGATGGCAGACGGTGAAGCTGCCACAGTGCAGGATTTGCGCCACAATGAGCCACGGCAGATCGGTCGTCCACGCCATCAGACTCCAGCGCAGAATCCCCGTTATGCCGGAAAGCAGCAGCAGGTCGCGTGCACTCCAGCGGCGGAAAAGCTTGTGGCTGAGGGCAAAGATAACGATCTCTGCCACCACGCCCAGCGACCATAAATAGCCCACCACCGAGGCAGAATAGCCCGCCTCCTGCCAGTAAATCGCGCTAAAACCATAGTAGGCCGCATGTGCGCCCTGCAGCAGCGACACGCAGGCCAGAAAACGCCACGAGCCAAGCACCAGCTTCTTCCAGGCCTGCCAGCCCGCCGCTTCTTTGTGGCGTGATTCGCCCTGCGGCATCACCGAAGGACGCAGCATCATGCCAATCAGCATCGACGCCACACCAATACTCAGCAGCACGAGGATCGCCTGATAGCTAAAGACGCTGACCAGTTTGCCGGTCATCGCCGAGCCAATAACAAACGCCAGCGAGCCCCACAGTCGTACGCGGCCATAATCCATGACAATCTGCTTCTGCCAGGTGCCCGCCAGGGCATCCGTCAGCGGCACCAACGGCGAGAAAAAGAGGTTAAATCCAATCATCACCATCAGCAGCCAGCTCGCGGTCTGGCCGAACCAGAATGCGACGGCAAAGAGGAATGTCAGCAGAGCAAGTAAACGGAGGGCAAAAACAAGGCGGGAAGGATCGGTGACGCGTGGGGCTAACAACAGACTACCAAGAAAACGAGCGATTAATCCGGCTCCCAGTAATAAACCGATGGTTTCGGGAGGAAGTCCCACACCGGCGAGCCACACGCTCCAGAACGGCAGGAAAACGCCGTAGCTAAAGAAGTAGGTAAAATAGCTGAGCGCCAGCCAACGCGTAGAATACAAAACCATGATCCCTCCCGTTTTGGAGGCGATAGTTTGGCGGAGCGCAGCCGGGCTTGCAAGCTATCATTAACAGATTAATAACACCTGAAATTATTAGGGGTAAAGCCCGATAACCAGGCTTTAAGTGAGCAGGTTTCCCCCCGCCAGCCTCAACGGCTGCGGAGAAAATTTATTTAAGCTGCTGTTTCTGGCGAGGTTTGAGGTTGTGTAGTACGTTTAATTTGACCCTCCTCACAAATCGAGCCTGCTATGAACACAATTCGTTATTTCGATTTTGGTCAGTCGCGTCCACTGCTGCTGCTGATTGCCCGCATTGCTCTTGTACTGCTGTTTATTATCTTTGGCTATCCAAAAATGACCGGCTTTGACGGAACGGTGCAGTATATGGCTTCTGCCGGTGCGCCGCTGCCGATGGTTTCCGCCATTATTGCCGTGCTGATGGAGATTGTTGCCGCCCTTCTGATCGTGCTGGGCTTTTACACCCGTCCGCTGGCCATACTTTTTATCTTCTATACCCTGGGGACCGCGGTGATTGGCCACCACTACTGGAACATGACCGGCGATGCGGTCGTGCCGAACATGATTAACTTCTATAAGAACATCAGCATTGCCGCCGCATTTTTACTGCTGGCGATTGTGGGGCCTGGCAGCTTGTCGCTTGATAAACGCTGATCTTTAGCCATAAAAAAAGCCGCTTTCGCGGCTTCAGACTGATGCTTTACCTCATCCTTTCACAGGACGAGCAGAGGTCACAGAATAAGAAACAAGGAAAATCAATTCATTGATTTTCGGCTGATTATCACAAAGAAGGAAAAACTACGTTTTCTCCTTCTTTGTCAGCAACCTAAAGCCGCTTTCGCGGCTTTTTTATTTTTACCCGGCTCAGGCGTAAACAGGCAGACGAGCACAGATATCGAGCACTTTTTGCTTAGTACGCTCAATGACCGCCTCGTCGTTGATGTTGTCTAACACATCACACATCCAGCCAGCCAGCTCGCGAACGTCTGCTTCGTTAAAGCCACGGCGGGTCACCGCAGGCGTACCAATACGAATACCGGAGGTCACAAACGGGCTCTTCGGATCGTTTGGCACGCTGTTTTTGTTCACCGTGATATTAGCGCGGCCCAGAGCGGCATCCGCTTCTTTGCCGGTCAGGTTTTTATCCACCAGATCCAGCAGGAACAGGTGGTTATCGGTACCGCCGGAAACGACTTTATAGCCGCGCTCCAGGAACACAGAAACCATGGCTTTGGCGTTTTTAGCAACCTGCTGCTGGTAGGTTTTGAACTCTGGCTCCATCGCTTCTTTGAGCGCAACGGCTTTACCGGCGATAACGTGCATCAGCGGGCCGCCCTGTGCGCCAGGGAACACGGCGGAGTTCAGTTTCTTGTACAGCTCTTCGCTGCCACCTTTTGCAAGGATCAAACCACCGCGTGGGCCTGCCAGCGTTTTGTGCGTCGTGGTGGTCACTACGTGGGCGTGTGGCACCGGGTTCGGGTAGACGTCTGCAGCAATAAGGCCGGCAACGTGAGCCATGTCCACGAACAGGTAAGCGCCAACCTGATCGGCGATTTCACGCATTTTTGCCCAGTCTACGACGCCGGAATAGGCGGAGAAGCCGCCGATGATCATTTTCGGCTTGTGTGCTTTGGCTTGTTTTTCCAGGTCGGCATAGTCGATATGGCCGCTTTCATCAATGCCGTAAGGCACGATGTTGTACAGCTTGCCGGAGAAGTTTACCGGGGAGCCGTGAGTCAGGTGGCCGCCGTGCGCCAGATTCATGCCCAGGACGGTATCGCCTGGCTCGAGCAGCGTCGTGTAAACAGCGAAGTTAGCCTGAGAACCGGAGTGCGGCTGCACGTTGGCATAATCTGCGCCAAACAGCGCTTTCGCACGGTCGATAGCCAGTTGCTCAACCACGTCGACATATTCGCAGCCGCCGTAATAGCGTTTGCCCGGATAGCCTTCAGCGTATTTGTTGGTCAGCTGAGATCCCTGAGCCTGCATGACGCGTGGGCTGGTGTAGTTTTCGGAGGCGATCAGCTCAATGTGCTCTTCCTGACGTACTTTTTCTTGCTCCATAGCCTGCCACAGTTGGGCATCATAATCGGCAATGTTCATTTCACGCTTTAACATTCGCATCTCCTGACTCGGCTAACAGTAAAAATTTGGACTGCTTGAGGGGGCCCTGGTGGGCGACGGGCAACAGTGTAAACCGAATTGTTATCAGGGGATAGGGCTTGACAGAGGTTTTTACGCAAACGATTGGCTTGCCATTCTACAAGGGTTTGATGGCAAAAGGCCTGCGGTGGATTTCAGGATAATTCTTCATCAACAGCATGCAAAATTTTCATGTTTTGTGACACAGCCCCGCACAACATTAAACCATTTACAACGTGATGGTATTTTTTATAAGATGCATTAAAAGATGCATATTAAATGCATCATTAGAAGTTCATCCCGTTTAATGGAGCCTGACATGCTAGACGCACAAACCATCGCCGTTGTGAAATCCACTATCCCTCTGCTGGCAGAAACCGGTCCAAAACTCACCGCGCATTTCTATGACCGTATGTTCAGCCATAACCCTGAGCTGAAGGAAATCTTCAATATGAGCAACCAGCGCAACGGCGATCAGCGTGAAGCGCTGTTTAACGCCATCTGCGCCTACGCCACCAATATTGAAAACCTGGCGCTCCTGCTGCCTGCTGTGGAGAAAATTGCCCAGAAGCACACCAGCTTCCAGATTAAGCCGGAGCAGTACAACATTGTCGGCACCCATTTGCTCGCTACCCTGGATGAGATGTTTAGCCCGGGCCAGGAAGTGCTTGACGCCTGGGGCAAAGCCTATGGCGTGCTGGCTGGCGTATTTATTCATCGTGAAGAAGAAATCTACCGGGCGAATGCGGATAAAACCGGCGGCTGGGAAGGCACGCGAGCCTTCCGCATCGTGGCAAAAGATCCGCAAAGCGCTCTTATTACCAGCTTCGAATTTGAACCTGTCGATGGCAGCTCCGTAGCGGACTACCTGCCGGGGCAGTACCTGGGGGTATGGCTGAAGCCTGAAGGCTTCCCGCATCAGGAAATTCGCCAGTATTCTTTAACCCGTAAACCAGACGGGAAAAGCTATCGCATTGCCGTGAAACGTGAGGAGCAGGGGCAGGTTTCAAGCTGGCTGCATCATCATGCGAAGGTGGGTGATGAGGTGCACCTCGCTGCGCCTGCGGGTGATTTCTTTATGCAGGCGGATGCCGGGACGCCCGTTACGCTTATTTCCGCAGGCGTTGGCCAGACGCCGATGCTGGCAATGCTGGATACGCTGGCTAAAAATAGCCATCCGGCGCAGGTGAACTGGTTCCACGCAGCGGAACACGGGGAGGTTCATGCCTTTGCTGATGAAGTGAAGATGCTGGGCGCGCAGCTGCCTCGTTTCGCACGCCATGTATGGTATCGCACGCCGAGCGAAAACGATCGGGCGGCAGCTAAATTCGACAGTGAAGGATTGATGGATTTGCTGGCGCAGGAAGGAAAAATCAGCGCGCCTGATATGCAGTTTTATCTGTGCGGCCCGGTGAGCTTTATGCGCTTCGCGGCACAGCAACTGGTGAAGCTGGGCGTCGAGCAGGATCGTATTCACTACGAATGCTTCGGCCCGCATAAGGTGATGTAACTTTCCCTTCACCCTTTGGCGAAGGGACAAATCAAGCCTGCTCTCCCCCCTCTGCTATCGGCCAGAGGGGCGGATGAGGCTAAAAAATCAGATTGCCGCGTCGTCTTCTTCGCCGGTACGAATACGCACCACGCGCGCGACATCAAAGACGAAGATCTTGCCGTCACCAATTTTGCCGGTCTGCGCGGTACGGATAATGGTATCCACGCAGGTATCGACGATATCGTCGGGAACAACGATTTCAATTTTCACCTTCGGCAGAAAATCCACCATATACTCGGCGCCGCGATACAGCTCGGTATGCCCTTTCTGACGACCAAAACCTTTGACTTCGGTGACCGTCATCCCGGTAATGCCCACCTCGGCCAGCGCTTCGCGCACGTCATCCAGCTTGAACGGTTTAATAATCGCATCAATTTTTTTCATGATTTTCTCTGTCATTCCCGCACAACTCGTGTGTGCTGCATAGCCTGTAATCGGTGGCCCAAATTACCACAGACTACTCTTTAAAGTCATTGGCATCGAGCTCATGCCGGGAGAGTAATTTGTAGAACTCCGTGCGGTTACGTCCGGCCATTCTCGCGGCGTGGGTCACGTTGCCTTTGGTTATCTGTAGCAGTTTACGCAGGTAGTTGAGTTCGAAAAGATTACGCGCCTCAACGAAGGTCGGCAGAACGGTATTCTCGCCCTCCAGCGCCTGCTCAACCAGCGCTTCGCTGATAACCGGCGCGGAAGTCAGCGCCACGCACTGTTCGATAACGTTGACCAGCTGGCGCACGTTGCCCGGCCAGCTGGCAGCCATCAGGCGTTTCATGGCATCCGTTGAGAAGCTGCGCACGAACGGCTTATGACGATCGGCTGACTGACGCAGCAGATGATTGGCCAGCAGCGGAATATCCTCGGCGCGTTCGTGCAGGGCCGGGATCTTGAGGTTGACGACGTTCAGACGATAAAACAGATCTTCGCGGAACTCACCGCGCTCCATCGCCTTTGGCAGGTCGCGGTGCGTCGCGGAGATAATGCGTACGTCTATGTCCAGATCGCGGTTGCTGCCCAGCGGGCGCACTTTGCGCTCCTGCAAGACACGCAGCAGTTTGACCTGCAAAGGAATGGGCATATCACCAATTTCGTCGAGGAAAAGCGTGCCGCCTTCCGCCGCCTGAAACAACCCTTCCCGGCTGCTGACCGCACCGGTAAAGGCACCGCGCGCATGGCCGAACAGCTCTGACTCCAGCAACTGCTCCGGCAGTGCGCCGCAGTTGATGGCAATAAATGTTTTTTTACTGCGCGGGCTGGCGTTGTGGATGGCCTGGGCAAGGATCTCTTTTCCGGTCCCGCTTTGACCGTTAATCAGCACGCTGACGTCGGACTGCGCGACCATACGCGCCTGCTCCAGCAGGCGGAGCATATTCGGGCTGCGGGTCACGATGGTTTCGCGCCAGGCGTCATCGCCCGCGGCCACAGAATGGACCAGCGCGTCGTCGATGGCCTTGTACAGGGCGTCTTTGTCCACCGGCTTGGTCAGGAAGCTGAACACCCCCTGCTGGGTGGCCGCTACGGCATCAGGAATCGAGCCATGCGCCGTTAAGATGATCACCGGCATCCCCGGCTGCACCTTCTGGATTTCCGCAAACAGCGCCATGCCGTCCATCTCATCCATACGCAGGTCGCTGATCACCAGGTCTATTTTTTCGCGCACCAGCAAACGCAGCCCTTCTGCCCCGCTTTCGGCGGTAGAAACGGTGTAACCCTCGCTGGAAAGACGCATCCCCAGCAGCTTTAGTAGTCCCGGGTCGTCGTCAACAAGCAGCAGCCGTGCCGGTTTACGTAACGTCATGGTTTTGCCTCCTGCTTAGGTTTTGCGTTATCCGCCGCCGGAGCGGGCTGGGTAACTTCCTCGTCGGCATCATCATCTGCGGCAGGGGCCGGTGCCGCTTTATCGGCCGCACGAGTGTTATCCGGCAGGTAGCTGCTGGCAGGCTTGCGGCTGGAGAGCTGCCTTTCGATATCGGTCAGATTTTCGAGCTTGCGGGTGGTTAATTCCAGCTGGCTACGCAGCCGCTGCTGCTGTTCGCGCAGCGTGTCCAGTTCACCGTCAGCCGACTGCTGCAGCTTGCTGTAGCGCGTGCGTTCATCTGAAAGATCGAGCAGCGACGCCTGACCGTCCCGCCAGACCTGGAAGAGCGGGCGCACCTGCGCGGGCACTTCGCCGGTCATCGCGTCAAGCCGGGTCATATAGCGGCGGCGCTCGGTTGGTGTAATTTTGGCGTTAGCCAGCAGGATGCCGCGCTTAAAGGTGTCCTGCCAGGTCTCGGCTGGCCACTGACGAGCTTCCGCCCGGGCCTCCGCTGGCGGCAGCCGTTCAGCGCAGTCCATGCCGCGCAGCCAGAACAGCGGGTTACTCACCGCCTCCTGCCCCTTAATACGCCAGATTTCCATGCAGTCGGTAGAAAGATAATCCGCCAGTTTCTGCTCCGGCTCCTGCGGCTGATGGGGCTGTTTGAGGGGACTGCTGACCGTATGCTGAACACAGCTGGCCAGCAGCAGCGGCAGGAACATCACGCCAATACGGCGACGAAATAGAGTTACTTTCATTATTTATTCATTCTCGGGAAAAACAGGCAATTCGATACGGAAGCAGACGTCGGTCGTCACATCTTCAACCAGACGCAGCTCGCCGTGCATACGGCGTATACAATCCTGAGCGATACTCAACCCCAGGCCACTGCCTTTGACCGCGCCTTTGCGCTGTAAACTGCCCTGATAAAAAGGCTCAAAGATCATCTCCCTTTCAGTCGCCGGAATGGGTTGTCCGGTATTGGCGACCTCAATACGTAGCCTGGCCCCCACCTGAGCACTGCGCAGGTAAATGGTACCGGATTCACTGCCGTAGTGCACCGCATTGGAATAGAGATTGTCCAGCACGCTCATCAACAGCATCGGCTCGGCCAGGCAGGCCACGGGACTCAACTCTCTCTCGGTATGCATCATTTTAGCCCGCGCCGGTAAACTGTGGGCGGAGATGATCCTGTCCAGCAACGGTGCCAACTCCACCTTTTCCAGTTCAACCTGGCCATCTGCCAGTTTGCGGTTGTAATCCAGCAGCTGTTCAATCAGTTTTTGCAGATGGCGGCTGCTGCTATCCAGGATCTCCACCACCTCTTTTTGATCGGCATTCAGCGGCCCGGCGACCTGATCGGCCAGCAGTTCCGTCCCCTCACGCATACTGGCAAGCGGCGTTTTAAGCTCGTGGGAAATATGGCGCAGGAATTCATGACGCTGGGATTCAAGCCAGGAGAGACGTTCGCTCAGCCAGACGATGCGCTGCCCGACTGAGCGTAGCTCGCGGGGGCCTTTAAACAGAACAGAATCCCCCAGCGCTCTCCCCTCGCCCAGCAGATTAATCATCCTCTCTATGCCCTTTACCGGCCCGATAATCATGCGGGTGAAGATAATCACCAGCCCCAGGCTGAGCAAAAAAAGCACCAGCGCCTGCCAGCCAAAGAACTGGCCGCGCTCGGCGATCTCCTGTTGCAGCTGCTGGCCACGCGAGAAGACAACGGTACGCGTCGCCTGCACCATTTCGGCATTCGCTGCGGCAAAGGTTTCCAGATGGGCCGCAGCCCCCCCATCCGGCCCGCTGTTTTTACACTGTAGCCCGGCAAGATCTTTCAGAGACTGACGCAGGGCGTTGTAGAGATGATCGTCAGGCAGTACGCCCGCATGAGCATCCAGCATTTGCGCGTAACGCTTGCGCTGGCCCTGATAAACTTTGGCGAGCGTGGCGTCATCAAGCACGCAGTACTGGCGGTAGCTTCGCTCCATTTCCAGGGCGACGTTGGTCATCGCTTCACTGCGGCGGGCATCAATAAGTGTCGTACGGTTAGTTTGCGCCGCCTGCGCGCTCAGCGCATTCAGGCTTTGCCAGGCCTGCCAGGCAAGCACCAGCAGCGGAACCAACACCAGCAGAAAAGCCATCATCACGAGTTGGCGCAGCGATCGGGGGAAAAAATGCCACTGGTTCAATAGCTTCATCTCGAATTTACCTGTGAGACATGATGCTAGCCGGGATCGGGAGGAGTTTAAAGTCCGGAAGCCCAGAAACCGCAAAGGGCAGGGAAAAAATCGGAAAATCAGACAAACGCAGGGCTGGTTTGCTTTTGAAACGGGCTTTTTGACGTGCCGCCCGCAGACGAAAACCTGTTTTTAACAGTCTTCGCTGTTAAACAACAAAGGCAGAGAAAATTCTCTGCCTTTGCTCTGGAATTAGGCGGTGCCTTACTCAACGTTTCGCCCGATGTATGCCAGGTCTCGAAGACTATTGGCAAAAGGTGGACGGCAGGCACCTTAAGTGCGTCATTCGATGGTTTATGTAGCGCATCTCTGTAACAGAGGGCTGACATAGAAGGTGAATGAGCCACTGGTCATTATTATGCATAATACATGCCATGTTTGCTATTTATTTTTAAAATGCTGAATTTAAAGGTTTTTATAAATTAATACCAAACTGCGTGTTGGGCAATTGTTAAACACCCTGTCGCCAATTAACAACACCACGCGCACCTTAAAAATAAATCTTTTATTATCAATCAATTAAATGTCTCCTTTTGGAGACACTCAAAACAGGCGTGTGTCGGGTTTTTAAGACAAAAAAAACCCCGCCGAAGCGGGGAATCATTCGTTTAACCGAGTTGCTTACGCGCATTGCGGAAAATGCGCATCCACGGGCTATCCTCGCCCCACTCCTGCGGATGCCAGGAGTTGCTGACGGTACGGAACACGCGTTCCGGATGCGGCATCATAATGGTGACACGCCCGCTTTCGTTGGTGACCGCGGTGATGCCATTCGGTGAACCGTTAGGGTTCGCCGGATAGGTTTCCGTTACCTTGCCGAAGTTATCGACAAAGCGCAGCGCCACCAGCCCTTTGCTTTCAATCTGAGCCAGATGAGCGGCATCACGAACTTCCACAAAACCTTCACCGTGCGACACGGCGATAGGCATCTGCGACCCGACCATGCCCTGCAACAGCAGCGACGGGCTGGCGCTCACTTCAACGAGGCTAAAGCGCGCTTCAAAGCGATCCGAGCGGTTACGTACGAAGCGTGGCCACAGATCGCTGCCCGGGATCAGCTCGCGCAGGTTCGACATCATCTGACAGCCGTTGCACACGCCCAGCGCCAGCGTTTGTGGGCGGTGGAAGAAGGTTTCAAACTCATCGCGCACGCGCTGATTGAACAGAATAGATTTCGCCCAGCCTTCACCCGCGCCCAGCACGTCACCGTAAGAGAAACCGCCGCAGGCGACCAGCGCCTGGAAATCTTCCAGGCCGCGACGCCCTGCCAGCAGATCGCTCATATGCACATCAATGGCATCAAAACCTGCCCGATGGAAGGCCGCCGCCATTTCAACGTGGGAGTTAACGCCCTGCTCGCGCAGAACGGCCACCTTTGGACGGGCGCCGGTGGCTATATAAGGCGCGGCAATATCTTCTTTGATGTCGAAGCTTAGCTTTACGTTCAGGCCAGGATCGCTCTCAACGGCCTTCGCCTGGTGCTCCTGATCCGCACAGTCCGGGTTATCACGCAGACGCTGCATCTGCCAGGTTGTTTCCGCCCACCAGGTACGCAGCGTGGAACGGCTTTCGCTGTATACCGCGTGGCCGTCAGCTGTGAGGGTGAAACGGTCGCCCGCCACGGCCTTGCCGAGATAATGTGAACAGTCGGCCAGTCCATACTGAGCAAGAATCGCTTCTACTGCGTCACGATCCTTTGCGGCCACCTGAATCACAGCCCCCAGCTCTTCATTAAAGAGTGCAGCAAGGCGATCGTTACCCAGCGCAGCAATATCCGCTTCGATACCGCAGTGGCCGGTAAAGGCCATTTCGGCAAGCGTCACCAGCAGGCCGCCGTCAGAACGGTCATGGTAGGCCAGCAGTTTCTGCTCTGCGACCAGCGCCTGCATGGCGTTAAAGAAGCCTTTAAGCTGTTCTGCGTTGCGCACATCGGCAGGCTTGTCGCCAAGCTGGCGGTAAACCTGAGACAGCGCCGTTGCGCCCAGCGCGTTTTGACCCGCGCCCAGGTCGATAAGCAGCAGCGCGTTATCCTGCGTGCTGAGCTGCGGCGTAACGGTACGACGAACATCTTCCACGCGGGCAAATGCGGTGATAACCAGCGACAACGGAGAGGTCATCTCGCGCTGTTCATTGCCTTCCTGCCAGCGGGTTTTCATCGACATAGAGTCTTTGCCGACCGGAATGGTAATGCCCAGCTGCGGGCAAAGCTCTTCGCCCACGGCTTTCACGGCCTCATAAAGCCCGGCATCTTCGCCAGGATGCCCCGCCGCTGCCATCCAGTTAGCGGAAAGTTTAATACGTTTGAGGGAGCCAATCTGCGTGGCAGCAATGTTGGTTAAGGCTTCACCCACGGCCAGACGAGCAGAGGCGGCAAAATCCAGCAGGGCAACAGGTGCACGCTCACCGAGAGACATCGCCTCGCCGTAATAGCTGTCGAGGCTTGCGGTGGTCACCGCGCAGTTAGCCACCGGGATTTGCCACGGGCCGACCATCTGATCGCGCGCCACCATACCGGTTACGCTACGGTCACCGATGGTAATCAGGAAGGTTTTTTCCGCCACGGCTGGCAGGTGCAGAACGCGTTTGACCGCTTCGGCCAGGGTAATTTCACCGCTGTCCAGCGCGTTACCCCTGGCCTTCAGGGTTTCAACGTTGCGTTCCATTTTTGGCGTTTTGCCAAGCAGCACGTCCAGCGGCATATCAATAGGCCGGTTGCCGAAATGGCTGTCGTTGAGCGTCAGGTGCTGCTCTGCGGTGGCTTCACCGATCACGGCATACGGCGCGCGCTCGCGGCGGCAAAGCTCGTCAAACAGGGCAACCTGCTCAGGCGCAACGGCTAATACATAGCGCTCCTGAGATTCGTTGCACCAGACTTCGAGGGGGCTCATTCCCGGCTCGTCATTAAGAATATCGCGCAGCTCGAAACCCCCGCCGCGCCCGCCGTCGCTCACCAGCTCCGGCATGGCGTTAGACAGGCCGCCCGCGCCCACATCGTGAATAAACAGAATCGGGTTGTCTTCACCCATCTGCCAGCAGCGGTCGATAACTTCCTGGCAGCGACGCTCCATTTCCGGGTTGTCGCGCTGGACGGAAGCAAAATCCAGATCCGCGTCAGACTGCCCGGAAGCCATAGAAGAAGCCGCCCCGCCGCCCAGCCCGATATTCATCGACGGGCCGCCGAGAACGATAAGTTTTGCCCCAGGTGGGATTTCCCCTTTCTGCACGTGATCGGCGCGGATATTACCGATGCCGCCGGCCAGCATAATGGGCTTGTGATAGCCGCGCAGCTCCAGGCCGTTATGGCTGTTCACCTGCTCTTCATAGGTACGGAAGTAACCGGTCAGCGCCGGACGTCCGAATTCGTTGTTAAACGCCGCGCCGCCAAGAGGACCTTCGGTCATGATCTCCAGCGCAGTGACGATGCGTTCAGGCTTGCCAAAATCTTCTTCCCACGGCTGTTCAAAGCCCGGAATACGCAAGTTTGACACCGAGAAGCCGACCAGGCCCGCTTTGGGTTTTGCCCCACGGCCGGTAGCGCCCTCATCACGAATTTCGCCGCCGGAGCCGGTAGCCGCGCCAGGCCACGGGGAAATCGCCGTCGGGTGGTTATGCGTTTCAACCTTCATCAGGATATGTGCTTCTTCCTGATGGAAATCATAACGACCTGCTTCGTGATCGGCGTAGAAGCGCCCAACCTGCGAACCCTCCATTACCGCGGCATTGTCTTTGTAGGCAGACAGAACGTGGTCCGGCGTTTTCTCGAAGGTGTTTTTGATCATTCTGAACAGCGATTTTGGCGCTCGTTCACCGTCGATCACCCAGTCGGCATTGAAAATTTTATGGCGGCAGTGCTCGGAGTTAGCCTGGGCAAACATATACAGTTCAATGTCGTTTGGATTGCGCCCAAGCTGAGTAAATGCGTCATGCAGATAGTCGATCTCGTCTTCCGCCAGCGCAAGGCCTAAACGGAGGTTGGCGTCCACCAGCGCACTTCGCCCAAGGCCCAGCAGATCCACGCTTTGCACCGGGGCCGGTTCGTGATGGGAAAAGAGCTTTTCACCGTCGTTTAGCGAGGTGAAAACACTTTCCATCATGCGGTCGTGCAAAGCCGCGCTGACATCCTGCCATTGTGCCTGGGTCAGAGCGGCTCCGCTGACATAATAAGCTACGCCGCGCTCAAGGCGCTTCACTTTGGCAAGATCGCAGTTGCGGGCAATATCGGTGGCTTTAGAGGACCAGGGTGAGATGGTGCCAGGACGCGGCGTCACCAGAATCAGACGGCCTGTCGGGGCATGGTCGGCAAGGGTTGGGCCATATTTCAGCAACCGTTGCAGTCGTGCGTGCTCATCAGCGCTCAGCGGCGCATCAAGATCGGCAAAGTGAACATACTCGGCATAAATGTCGCTCACCGGCAGGTGGGCGTCTTTAAAACGGGCCAGCAGTTTATTAATACGAAATGCCGACAGAGCGGGCGAACCACGCAGAATTTCCATCATCAAAGATCTCTCGTCTTCGAAGCGCCAGTGACGCTTCAGTGGGCGCAGGGGGAAAACGGGCGTCATTATAGAGAATCCAGCGCCGCGACGAAACCGTTTGCGTAGAAATAAACGCATTAGTTTTCGCTGTACAAAAAGCAAACGATATAGCCGAATAAGTTGCGCGCTGCCGTTTTGTTAAGCAAAATGCGCCTCATCTTGTGACTGGATCGTCCTTAAACATGACCGTTGTTGGCTAAAACTCTACGCACCGCAGAACATTAACCATTTGAAAATACTTAAGATTAATTATCTGCTTATCGGTGCCGTAACCCTGTTGCTGGCAGTGGCGCTCTGGCCCTCCATTCCCTGGTTCGGAAAAGCCGAAAACCGTATCGCCGCTATTCAGGAGCGGGGGGTTTTGCGCGTAAGTACCATTAACTCGCCGCTTACCTACAGCGTCGTTGACAACAAAGCCTCAGGCCTTGATTACGAACTTGCCCAGCAGTTTGCCGACTATCTTGGCGTCAAGCTTCAGATAAGGGTACGCCCCACGATTAACGCCCTGTTTGACGACCTGGATAATGGCGAGGCGGATCTGCTGGCGGCAGGCCTGGTCTATAACTCCGCGCGCAGCCAGCACTATCAGGCGGGTCCTGGCTACTACTCCGTCTCTCAGCAGTTGGTCTACCGCGTAGGCAGCCCTCGGCCCAAAACCCTCGCCGGGATCAAAGAGAACCAGATTGTGTTATCTCCTGGCATGGCCGTGATAGGCGATCTACAGGCGCTTAAAGAGAGCAAATACCCGGATCTTAGCTGGCGTATCGACAACAGGCGCACCAGCAACCAGCTGTTGAAGCAGGTCGTGGACGGCAGCATCGCCTTCACGATTTCGGATTCCATTGCTATCAGCTTTTTCCAGCGCGTGCACCCGCAGCTGGCAGTTGCCTTAGATATTACGGACGAACAGCCGGTCACCTGGTTTAGCGTGCGTGACAACGATGACACCCTGTCTGCCGCCCTGCTCGACTTCTACAGCAAACTGAGCGGCGAGGGAATTCTGGCGCGTCTGGAAGAGAAGTACCTCGGCCACGTTGGCGATTTCGACTACGTTGATACCCGCACCTTTCTCAAAGCCGTAGACACCGTCCTGCCTGAACTGCGCCCGCTGTTTGAAAAATATGCGACGGATATCGACTGGCGCCTGCTTGCGGCCATCTCTTATCAGGAATCGCACTGGGACAACCAGGCCACCTCACCAACCGGCGTGCGCGGCCTGATGATGCTGACCAAAAATACGGCGCAAAGTCTGGGCCTGACTGACAGGCTGGATGCGGAACAAAGCATAAGCGGGGGAAGCCGTTATCTGAAAGAGATGATGGGAAAAGTGCCGGAAACGGTACCTGAAGATGAGCGGATCTGGTTTGCCCTGGCAGCATACAATATGGGCTACGCCCATATGCTCGACGCGCGCCAGCTGACGGCCAAACTTAAAGGCAACCCTGATAGCTGGGCGGATGTGAAGATCAGGCTGCCGCTGTTAAGCCAGAAGCAGTATTACAGCAAGACCACCTACGGTTACGCACGCGGCCATGAAGCCTACGCGTACGTTGAAAATATCCGTAAATATCAGCTGAGCCTGGAAGGCTATTTGCAGGAGAAAGAAAGGAAGCTGGCGCAGGAGGAAAAGTTTGCCGAAGGTTACCCTGTCGTTGCTCCGGTAGAATTGGCTACTCCGCCTTACGGGCCATTTCCTTTAGGGCCTTTTTCTCCAGACGTCGGGCACGGAAAAAATCACTCAGCATGGCCGAACAGTCTGCTGCCAGCACACCCTCAGTAACCTCGACCTGATGATTCATGCCGGGATGACCCAGCACGTCCATCAGCGAACCAATCGCCCCCGTTTTAGCATCACGAGCGCCAAATACCAGCTTACCGATCCGGCTATGCACCATCGCCCCTGCGCACATGACGCAAGGCTCCAGGGTGACATAAAGCGTGGTGTCCAGCAGACGATAGTTTTGCAGCACCATCCCGCCCTGACGAAGCGCCATAATCTCCGCATGTGCAGTAGGATCGTGGCGGCCTATGGGGCGGTTCCAGCCTTCACCAATCACTGCGTTTTCATGCACCAGCACCGCGCCGACCGGAACCTCCCCTTCTTCCCAGGCACGCTTTGCCAGCCGCAGCGCGTGGCGCATCCAGTATTCATGGGTGTATTCACTATCTGACACGGGTAACTCCAGAGGGTTGAAGGCGCGGCGCATTATACACACCGCTTATCAGATGCGAAACGCGTTACTCAAGCTGTTGCAGCTGGCCCTGGGGCGTCACGCGCCAGCGATGCTGGCAGAAGTAGAGCAGCGGGTTATCCTGGTTGCTGTCGCTGTAGCCGCTGTAAAGCTGCAAGGGCGTGCCGATCTGCTGTTCAAGCTGGGAGACTTTTTCATGGCCCAGGCAACGCAATGTGAGCACCCACCCACCGTGGGAACGCTTTATCTGGCTGGCGATAAGCTTCACTTTCGCAAGCCAGGGCGTGTCAAAATAAACCTGCTGCACCAGCGGCTGCGGCGAACCGGTGATCAGCCAGACATCCGCATCGGAGCTGGTGAGATAGTCGGTTAACCGCTGCTGAACCACCGGAAACGCCGTCACGCGGGTGCGGAACCAGCTCACAAACCCACTCTCCAGCTGTTTGAGCCGTGCTTCGCTGTGGCCAAAGGTTGCGCTCCAGAGCAGCAGGCTCATGGGCCAGCGTGCGGCACGGCCTTTGATTAACAGCGCACCGCCGATTACCGGCAGAAGCGGAACAACAAGCAGCAGGTTGAGAGGCTGACGGCGCAGCAGGTAGCGTAAAAAACTGCCGAACATATCCTGCTGATGCAGGGTGCCATCTAAATCGAAAAAAACTACCCGGCGCTCACTCTGGTTTGCCAAACGTAACTCCTTGCATCGTTAATACGCCTCACATTCACGGGTGATGGCAGCGTCTAACAAGACTAACAGATAGAACCTCAACTTTCCGGTAACAATCTCCAAAGCCGCCGTCAGTGCTCACGCCACAGCCGGGGAACCTGCATTGAGAATTTTTTATTCCTCCAAAACAACAATGGAATAGATGATCCGTTCAGCACAGGAAATTTGCGTTACTATGTTACGGCCTTTATCTGTATCCGACCGAATGGAGAGGAAATGAATTGTTTACTGCGTATCCGCCAGCGTTATCCGACGCTTGCGCAAAGTGACCGCAAACTGGCTGATTTTCTGTTAGCGAATCCCGAGCACGCACGTCATCTCAGCTCCCAACAGCTGGCACTGGAAGCGGGTGTCAGCCAGTCCAGCGTGGTAAAATTTTCCCAGAAGCTAGGCTTTAAAGGCTTTCCGGCGCTGAAGCTTGCGATAAGTGAAGCGCTCGCCAGCGGCCAGAACCCGCACTCGGTGGCGGTTCACAATCAGATCCTCGGCGACGATCCCCTGCGTCTTGTCGGGGAAAAACTGATCAAGGATAACCTGGCCGCCATGCACGCAAGCCTCGATATCAACCCGGAAGAGAAGCTGCTGGCAAGCGTGGGGATGCTACGCAACGCCCGCCGCATCATTATCGTCGGCATCGGCGCATCAGGATTAGTGGCCAAAAACTTTGCCTGGAAACTGATGAAAATTGGTTTCAACGCCGTCGCAGAGCAAGATATGCACGCCCTGCTGGCAACCGCGCAGGCGCTGAGCGAGGACGATATTTTACTGGCTATTTCCTCTTCAGGTGAACGCCGCGAGATTAATCTCGCCGCCGACGAAGCCCTGCGTGCGGGCGCAAAAGTGCTCGCCATCACGGGCTTTACGCCCAATGCCCTCCAGCAGCGCGCCACGCTTTGCCTGTACACCATCGCAGAAGAGCAGGCGACGCGCAGCGCGGCAATCTCGTCAACCAGCGCCCAGATGATGCTGACCGACCTGCTGTTTATGGCCCTGGTGCAGCAGGACCTCGAGCATGCCCCGGACCGCATCCGGCACAGCGAAGCTTTGGTTAAGCGGTTGGTTTGAGAGGGGGATAAGAGATGGTAGACTTTGGGAATTCACTCCCGCATTAATCACGGCAGGCTATTAAATAATGAAAGTTTTTGTCATTAACCTGGAACGTTCGACTGACAGAAAAGCGATCCTGGAAGAGAGAGCCAAAATAGTTGGTTTAGACATAGAATTTATAAAAGCTGTAGATGGGCGCACGTTGAGTGATTCTGAAATAGAGTCACACACCCAACCTTTAAATTATGCCTATATGCGTGGCGAGGTAGGGTGTGCGTTAAGCCACCAAAAAATTTATCGAAAAATAATTGAAGAAGATATTCCATACGCCCTGATTCTGGAAGACGACGTCATACTCCCGGATGACATTTCGGAATTGTTACATAATATAAAAATAGATACACACAAGCCTAATGTGACCCTCCTTAGTAGGGTTAACAAATTCATTACCCGCCCAACAAAACATATAAATAGCAAATACGCCCTGCATAAAGCTCATCAAGCGACAACAGCACATGCTTACATTATTAATAAAAAAGCCGCCAAAAATATGCTTGATTTCCTGTATCCGATTTGGATGGTTGCAGATAAGTGGGCTTTTTTCGAGGATAGTTCAGTAGCTCATATTTGCTGCATAGCCCCCGCACCTGTTATATTGAGCGAACAAGCCAATGTATCGACAATAAATAGTAAGAAGGGCGATCCAGAAACCGATAAAAGGAAAAAAAGCATCTGGAACAAAATTATGAAAAACAGGCCTTTACTGACTAAACTAAAACACCGTTATCGTCGGGCGATCGTACCCTTATTCAATAAAATTACGGTTCAAGGTAAGGGATCTTAATTTAGAGATAAAACCTGCTGCTCCGGAGTTCCCGCTTCTGTTGCCGATGAAGTAAGCAGTAAGCGTTGCAACTGACAGAGAAGTAACGACGCATAAATGACGCAACTTGTGTAAGGCATGAGCGAAATCATCAATGCAGGAAGACTGAAAGCTTAAATGCAATAAAATGTAATTCTGGACACTCCTGAGGCCGCCGACACACAGACGGCCCCTTCTGTTACCTGGCCTGAGCCCCCGGAGGAAGAGGCCATACGATATTTGGAGCTGTTAAAGGATCAATCCGATTTAGCTGTACGCGGTATTTCTTCCAGGCGGTTAACTGCGCTTTTTCGCTGTCGGTTGCCTCACCGATTTCGACCGCATCCTGCAGTGGCGCAATCGCAGCAGCTGCTGTTACCATTAATCTAGCTTTCTGGACTTCACATGCTTCCTTTTGTTCCTCCGCGCTATATGTGCGTGGTAATATTTTCTTCCCGTCAAAAAACCATTCGCCCGACAGTGTGAAACCCTTTGGTACGGCGGAGGGTTTTACTTCTGTTACCGATAAACCAGCAGGCCATAGCATCGAAATATCTTTTGCATAGGTGCGAATTATTCCTTTTTCATCAAAACAAATTTTTATTGTGTTTTCAGAAAATCGCGTTTGCGACGCGTACCAGTCAACACCCTCATCACTCATGAGATAACCAATGTTGTGTTCGGGAAACTCAATTTCGTCCGGTATATACGCTTGAAAGTTTGTGAATTTAATCATGCTGTAATCGTTCTCCAGCCGCCATTTATATAAATCTGAACTGGGCGATAGTGAACGCTATCCCCGCCAGGGTTGCTCCCTTCAAAATACCAACCGGTCATAAATGCCCCGACGGGTGCCTCACCCCATTTATCTTTAGTGATAATAAATGTTCCCGCCGCACCAACACGGACATTTTGAACATAACGCGCATCACTCTCAGCTTTTGTATAAACCTGTCCCTTCCCTTGATAGCGGGCGTCAAAGTTAGTTCAGACTGTGGGATTTATAGTCCCTGTCACGTATACAGGCTTGCCAATTCTAATATCATCCCCAATATGTATTGCTGCTAAGGTTTTATAGTTAGTTAACGAGAGCGTATTATTGTTTACGCTCCCATAACCTAAATACCAGTTATTGACCCCCGCTGAGTCCTGGGAAATTATATAAGAGCCAGACCCAGGTGTTTTTGGCTTAAGCATTACTGAGCCACCGTCAGAATTTACTCGCAAAGGCCCGGAGAGAACACCTCCAGAAATGGGCAGCGCTCCCACATCTTGCGCCGTGGGTTTAAAAGCGGTTGTGTAAAACTGAACCCACGAACTGTACGAATTTTCCAGCATATTCTGGAAGAAAACCCGGGGCGCGTTTTGCGCTGAATAGTCAATCGCGAGGCGGGCGCGATACGCCGCAGACGCGGCAATATTCATATGAACATAACCCCGGTCAGTGGTCGGATTAAATGAAGAACCCACCGCACCGTAATAGAAGTTTGTTATCTTATCATCTGCAGCATTTGTGACAGTTCCACCCAAACCAAACGCCCCGACCGGCATTAATCGCCCAGGCGTCGTATCAGTGGCAGACACCTGCACGTTTGCAGTTGCAGCCGTCCCCAGCCCAAGATTAGTACGTGCCGCCTCCTGGGCATTTCCACCTGATAACTTAATTTCAGAAAGATTATTCCCTTTCTGTAGCGCATTTACGATTCGGGTATCGTTTCCTGCTGCAACTGTTCCGGACGTCGTGCCGACATCCTGCACCGCCGCCCCTTTTAGCCCCAGGTTTCCCCGAGCCGATGCGGCATTACTCAGCTCAGACAGATTCGATGCGGCTTTCAGGTAGCGGCCGTCCAGCTGGCTGGTTGAATTATTAAGCAGAGCTTTTAACAGCGTGGCCTGCAGGGTGGTGACATCGCCATTATCCAGCACATCATTGCCGGATTTTGTCGCCATAAAAGAGGCCACGACGGAAGCAATGGTCGACGCCTGCCGCCAGACTTTGTTGAGCTCTTCGCTGCGCGCTATCCCGGCCTGAAAGCCATTGCCCAGCGCTTCTAGCTCCTCGAATTCGGGCTGTGACAGAACGTTGGCAAATTCGCCGGTGGCGAATGCCTTAAAATCATTTACAGGCATAGTTAACCCTCAGTAATTTCATAATTAACGGTAATGCCAGCCGGTTTAATGGCCAGATAGCCTTGCCGAATAATTTCTTTGGTGATGGTTGAGATTGATTTACCCTTGACGGTGACGGTCATCGTCATATCCTGATTATCGGTAAAAGAGATCAGAATATCTTTTTTAGGGTAAATACTTTGCAAAATAGCCGGCAGCGTTTGACTGGTGCCGTTCCAGTTATTGGCACCAATTTTAGCTCGTAATACGGTGCGGAAGTTGTCGTCATCGAGATCGACATAGCCATACTCCGAGTCATAACGGTTTTTCCAGTATCCATAGTCAAAGCCGAGAGATTCCCGGTCAAACGAGAAGAAATAATCTTCGATCGGCGCAAATATCCTTCGCGTACCGCCAATCCACTTGCCAATCACATCCAGCTGTACGCCAATAGCTTTATCGAGATCGAAACTGCTTACCAGACTGCTGCTGACGCGCTGCTGCTTTGTAAACGCCGAGGTTATCGCCTCAAGCATTTGGGAATAACGGGGGGCTTCGCGCTGGCTGGCAGGAATAAGCCCGCTGTATTTATTACTCATGCTGTCACCGTAATAACATTAATATTAACCACCGAGGAAGTTGCCAGCTCATTAAATGCCACCACGATATTTTCGGTAGCAAGGGCGCTGGCAGACCTGCCAATCTCCAGGGATAAAATATCATAGGTGTTGCCACCATCTTTATTATCCAGAGAGGCCGAAGAATACAGTCTGGAAAGAAATAACGTCTCACCAATATCCAGCACATTGATATATTCGCGGAGAGATTCTTTAATGCCGTTACCTATTTCAGTGGTATATCCCACCAGCGGCTTTAATTTAATTTCAACAAAGACAGGAACCGTAGTCGGGCGATAAAAATGGATGGGTTTACTGTTTCCGTAGCTGTCGGTCACGTTTTCCGTTGTCGTTCCGTAGGTCGGAACACCCGGCGTTTTCTTCAGAGCAATAGTTCGGGCGACGGCGGTTGAGTCGCCGCCATCCACCACGACCGCCAGACTATGGGGCGGTATACCCTTCTCGTCTTCGGCATCGGTATCGTTATCAAACACTCTTAGCCGCGCCACGCCGGGCAGATTCGCTAACGCACCCTGTAGCCCTTCGATAACCGTTTTTGACGGCAGCGCAACGGACTGAATCTGCCGCAGGCGCAGTTCCGCATCTGTTTCCACCGCCTGCCCTTCGGCCGCGGCAGAGAGATTGACCACGCTCTGCCAGCCCAGCGTTGGCGTGGCAATATCGACAATATCTCCCACCAGCGCGCTGACCGCTCCGGGATGCTGACACACGGCTGTCACCGTTGCACGACCGTGCAAATCCAGTGAGACGATCGATGGCAGCGACCAAAGATTACCGGCTAAATCACGCACCTGTCCGTTTTTGATGACCGTACCAACTTTGCCGGTCAGCAGGACATCGACCGTCGAATTGGTCGCCGCCTTTCGCACGATGCCATTTATCTTCACGTTTCGGGACAGGCCTTCCCCCATCCCGGTTAACGGGCTGAATGAGTTATACGCCGCAATCGTCGCGTTGTTACAGCCGTGAATGGCCCAGGCCATCATCGACAGCAGCACACCGTCTTTGCTGTCCGGCTCGATATAAATATCGTCGCCGTAAATACCCCGAAAAATAGTTTTCCACAGCTCAAGGATGGTCTGAAAATCCGGGGCCCCAATCCCTTCCTGTGTGATAGTCGGCATCATGTTGTCGATCAGATTTTCATACATCAACTGTTACCTCTCCGTAGACGGTGTCAAGCGTGACGCTATAGGTCAGGCGTCGGCTGCCGCTGTCGTTAATAGTGTTAAATTCGATGATCGACCTGACGCCACGCGTGCCAAGGATGCGATCGCTTAGGGCCATCGAATAGACTTCCGGCGATTGCCTGCCGAGCACCGACTGGCCATAAGGCATGCCTTCAGTGGTATCCAGAAACCATTCTCCACGCCAGAGGCTAAGGCGGGTTTTCACCGCCTGGGCCACGGTTTCAGGCGTATTACTCAGAAACCCCGACTCCCCCCGGCCAAACGAATAGTCACCGTTTAGCTCTTTTCTGTATTTCATTGCGGTCCTCCCGTGTTACTGCCGCCGCTTTGCACGCCGCCGTGGGTATGCCCTTTCAGGCTGATGCCCGCGGCATTTACGTCGTTGTCCACCGTGACCGGTCCCAGCAGCGAGGCCCCGCCACCGGCGGAACCCTTGCCCTGGTTCAGAGGACCGTTAATGGTGACCGCGCCGTTTAACACGATGGTTGGTGATGTGATTTCGGTGCCACCGTCAGCTTTTGCCGTCAGTTTGCCGGGCGTGGAGAGCGTGATGTCATGCGCGGCAGCCACTTCCACAAATGCAGCACCGTCATCGCTGCGCAGCTGTGCCGCCGTGGTGCTTATCCCGCCGATTTTCTTCACCTGTGACTGAGGACCAGGGAGAACAAAGGCGTCCGATAGCGAATGTTGTCGCGCATTTACCGGCTCCTGGATGCTGCCGTTCTGCCACCAGAAATCTATGGCTCGATCGGCGAATATCACCAGGCATTCGTCGCCCGCTTTAACAGGAAAGGTCAGCGTACAGCCGCCGCCACGCGGGAAGATAACCGGAACATCCACAAGCAGCGGATAACTGACGGAACTTACCGAACCATCGCTTGCGGTCAGCGCCCCTTTAATTGCCGGGGCTACGCTACAGGTCACGCTTTCGGGATCGAATGAGTTAATAATGCCGGGGAGCGCAACCCGCAGGTCGTTGCTTAATGCCGCACGAGTGGCCGCCAGTACCTCGGCTAGCTGCCCGGTAAGCGCAGGTGTTGTTAGTGCCATAGTTTATCTCCAGGCAATAAAAAACCCGCTCAAGGCGGGTTCAGACATGAGGCAAACGGCCTTAAGATGAGGCCTTGCCCTTGCGGGATTTTTCGTTGTAATCCGAACTGCCCCGGGCCTGACATATCAGACTCATATGCCAGTCATTGCCGCGCGTATCGCCCACAGTGGTGATACCGCAAACCTCATAGATACCGTCTGCGGCGACGCTTGCCGGAGGCGTTTTTACATTCAGCGTACGGTTGCCATCACTTTTTTTGTCGATAGTCTGGATACGACCCGGCGCGTCTGCGACGGCGCCAATATCCTCTTCGGAAAGCTTCTGCAAATAAAGGGAAGACTGATCGAGGTGTACCAGCCCGTTTACGCGAATATTAGGGTTTATCAGGCACTTTGCGTTCACTCCGGTGTTGGTCGTGCGCTGGGGTAAAGAGATCAGCCCTGACTGGCTATTCAGCACGATTGCCGCGTGGGCTGGCGAGGCCGCAGAAAGGAAATCCAGCCTGCCGTCGACGATCTGCCAGTCGGCATGACAGAGTTTTTTCACTTCGTCGAGATAGGTCGCAACCTTTCCGTGAAGCGTTCGCCCACGAGGAAAAATAGTGGTCGGGAAAACCGGCTCAACACCTTTGATAATGCTGTACGGCTCCAGCCCTTTTAGCAGAGCCTGATATAAATCCCTGACGCAGTGCCCTTTGGACAACGTTGAACTCACGGTGGCATAGCTTATGGCCTCATGTCCGTCGATAGCCTGAACTAAAACCCATGTGTCGGGCGTCGCATCCCGCCCAGCAATAGCTATACGAATATCGCCGCTAAAGATCAGACCATAGTTGCGATCGTATTTCTGCCCGACATTGTCATCAGGATTAATCCGCACCTCTACGCCAACAGTCTCCTCAGGATAAATAGTCTGTGGCCCCTCGTATCCGGCAATCAGTCGAATTTTTGAAAACTCATCGCCCATTATTTTATGGGCGGTGTCAGGTTTAAGATTATAAATTTTCACCTCAGCCACACGAGGAGAAGCCCCCTTAAACCAGTCAATCGTAAAAGTGACTTTAAAATCACTAAGGGCGATTCCCTGCCCTTTATCATCGAGCAGCTGTAGCTCAAAATGGCGTAACCAGTTCTGGCTCATATTAGCTCCCTAAAAAGGCCGTGCCGGACGGTTAATTATCCGTGACAAAATACAGGTGGCTTTGCAGGCCAAGATTTGTTTTTGTCGGGTAAAGACTGGCGCGATCGTCACTCACGACCAGCAAGCTTCCGGTAAAGCCAAGATGGCTATAAGGGGCAAGCAGATTGCTATCGGTGACTAAAGGTATGCCGCCAATCAAGGGTGTCGAATCGGCCATCATCACATCCAGAATCCAGCCTGCTTCGTCGCGGAAAATGAGCCGCAATCGAAGCTGCTTATTATCTAGCTGGATTGTGAAGATCTGGTTGTCGGCGCTAAGAGGAATTTCCTGAATATTCATTGCATTTCCTCGTCAGTTATCGGGTAACAGGAAGGTTAGCGTTCTTGACCGGCCTCAGCGTTTTTTGCCCGGTATTAACCGTTGCAGATGTTGAAACACCCTTACTCATAGCCGATTTTTCAACAACGTTAATGCTTTCGGTGCTGGAGATAAGCACCTCCCTTAACGTGATTTTCGCCATCAATACCTGCTCATTTTCCTTGTTGCTCGTCACGCCAACCTGCTGTATCAGCATGTTTTTGTAAGTTCGCTTGCCGGTGACAACGTCCAGAAGCTCGCAGCGTTGCTGGAGATCCAGGATCTCCCTGTATATCTTCTCCGCACTGAGGCTGGTACTGAGGCCATAACCCGCGGTATCGGCAAAATTCAGCAGTGCCCCCCCGTCGGAAAAGCCGCAGTCGATAACCAACGAGCCGGGTTTTTTCCAGGCGTGATCGCTGATATTGGCTTTTCCTTCTACCGGGTGCGTAGCTATTTCCAGCTCATCATTGTGCGTTTCAGTGATCACCACGTCCGGAATTAACACGCCAATCGATCGCGTTCGCTGCTGGAAAAGCGCTGAAAGTATGTTCATTAGGTTATCCCCGGAATATGTTGTTGCGCCAGTTGCGAATAGGTATCCGTCAGGCGGCTCGCAAGAGTATTTCCCATCGTGAGCGGATCGCTCGCGCCGTTAATTACGATGTGTGATTCATTGGTGATGGTTGGGGAATTGACGGTGGTCGAAGCGGTTTGATTCAGTTCGTTGCTGTAGGCGTAACGCTCATAGTTTTGGCCGTAACCGCCCATAAGATTATTGTCAGCAAGATTATTTATCGCCTGCGGCGCCAGCAAAGCGACCGGATCGTTACGACGAGTCTCTTTCTTCTCACCTTCCGTAAGCCAGCTCTCTGCCTTGTCCACTCCCGCATCCAGCAGATCCTTGCCCTTTTGAACCAGTTTGCCTACCGGGCTGTTGCTGACATCGCTAATCATCTCTTTACCAATGCTCGCCGCCTCTGACCAGTTGCCGTCTTTTAGCGCCCTGATTAGCTTGCCCACTTTTTGCAGCATTGCACCAAGCTGTTCAAAGCCTCCGATAAGGCCGTCGAAAATCTTGTCGATTGACCAGGCACCAAAATCAATTTTCAGCATTTCCCAAAACTGCAGGACCAGGTTTTTAACGGTAGTGATGAGTTTTCCGATGGCGGCAACAGCCTTACCGATTGCGCCCCCCCACTTTCCCCAGTCAATGAAAGTCTCTGCACCCGAACGCCATTTGGTGAACTCATCATAGATAAGCCCAATAGCGGTCATCAGGGTCAAAATCATGCCAACCGGCGAGAGCCTGATTGCGTTGCTCAAGATGAACCAGGCCGCAGCCAGCGCCAGCACCACTGCAATAACAATCTGCGTGCCTGAATCGAGCTGCTGCCATAAATTGATCAAAGCTGACACCCAGCCAATAGTGCCGTTAATAGCATTAGCAAAAAGCCGGGCAAAACCGCTTATCAAATTGATAATCTGATTAATCGTGCTTTCAATATGCGGGAAATTGGCCAGCACTGTCGCCGTCACAGACTCAATGGGGCCGATAAGCCCTGCGGCCAGGCCTGTACCAACTTTGTCACGAATCAGGTCGGACACCGCGGTGATCCTGCGCATCGACGTCATAAAACCAGTCGACAGCAAGGCGGCCTGTTCGGCATCCACGCCCGTACTCACCATCATCTGATGATACTGTTCGGTATAGTTGGCCAGGCCCTGTTGCATCGCGTTAAGCGTTTTCTCATCAATACCCAGCGAACCTGAAAGTTGCCCGGCGGCTTCAGGCCCCATTGCGCTCAATACATTGCCAATCTGTGCAAACACCGTCGCGTTATCAGCCTGGCTTCCATCCTCCTTACGGGTTTGAATGCCCATATTGTTGAGCATTCCCTCGCCCGCCGCATCGTCTCTCCAGAATGCCGCCACGTTTTTTAACGATTCCTGGAACGACTCAGGATCTGCACCGGTCTGACCCGCCGCATAGTCGAGGGCTTTATACCCGCTAACGCTGGTTCCACTCTCTTTCGCTGCTCGTGCCTCTTCTTCGCTACCGCTCGCAGAAGCGGAAACGAAACCGATAAATTTGGCCGCTCCCTGAACAAACAGACTGGAAAACTTGCCCAGTTCCCCCACCATTTTCCCAACGCCTTGTTCAGCTTTTTCGTCAGGTTTTTTTTTCTCCTTGCTTTCAACGCAGGGTTTCAGGGAGACCACCTTTTCAAGAGCCCTCACTATTTTGTCAAAAGCACCGCCCTGACTGTCCTGCACTTTTCTAAGGAGAAGTTCGATATTTCTTAGATGAACATCCATCGAGGTGAGCTTATTGAGTTGCCTGCTGTTACTCATTTTCCTCTCTCCAGCGTGCGATGCGGGCCTTATTATCGGCCCGCATATCCAGGTAATCGTTCATCAGCGCGATGTCGTACAGATCCACCGCGCCGCTTTTCAGACTCTGCCAGTCGAGGCCGAAAACCTCCGCCGGGCGGAGAATGTAATCTTCTCCGCCCGGCAGGGTGTCCAGCGTCAGGCTGCTGCCGGGTCCTGCGTCAGGTCGCCGGGGAGTTCTTGCAAAAAATTTCCCAGCGAATCGGCCACCACCCGGGCCACCAGCTGCAACAGCGTCAGCAGATCGACATCGTCGAAGGCCAGGCTGCCCTGACTGAATACCGGCACCCAGCCTTTCATGTGCTGGCGAGCCACCACGCTCAGGCAGGGAAAGATAATGGCCTGACAGTCTTCTTCGCTGAGATCGGCCAGGGTTTTGGCAATTTTAGGCAGCACGGATTCAAGGGCACTCATGCCCTCTTCCTCGGACTGCCCCGCCTGCAGGCGGCGAAAATCCCCCACCATGCCCGCCAGTACCGGCAGCAGTTTTCTGGAGACTTTCAGCTGCTCAAACACGCCAAGCTTGCCGATGCGGTAGTTATTTTCTTTGATGGTGATTTCCATGGCTTAGA
This sequence comes from uncultured Buttiauxella sp., assembly GCA_946480445.1. Lineage (GTDB taxonomy): Bacteria > Pseudomonadota > Gammaproteobacteria > Enterobacterales > Enterobacteriaceae > Dryocola. The sequence continues at coordinate 172,715 of CAMLJN010000003.1, read as the reverse complement.
AGACTCCCAGAACCTGATCGATTTTGCCGCAGTCAAACACCCAGGCCACGCTGCCGCCCTCTTTGCCATTGACGTTATCCGGCAGCTTCTGGAAAGCAACCGAGCGGGCGGTCACAACATCCCCGGAAACGCTGTTGCGGATAACGATGACGTTGTTTCCCCATAGCGCGGAAGAAAGCGTCTGCGCGTTATAGGCAAGCGAGAGCTTTTTATTGACCGGGGAGCTTTTGAGTAACGAGACGGTGATTTTGCCCGACTTGCTCGGATTAAGGCTGTGCATCACTTCGCCATCAATCCCTTCAGTCATGGTGTTTTTTGCCACGCTCATTTCCACCTTGATGCCTTCTTCACCGTTGGCTGAACCTGCGCCCAGGTCAATGGTTCCGGTCGGGCCTGCAAAGGATGCAGTAACATCCATAAAAGAATATGCGCTCATCATTTTTTCCTTAGCGAACTACGTTAATTTCGACATCGGCAAAGTGCACAGCACCAGCCAGTTTGCACGCCACCTGAATGACAGGGGCTTTGCGTGCCTCACGGTCGGACTGCGCCTGGGTGGCAATTGCCGGGGCATAGACGTAATAGCCTTTGGTCAGCGAATCCCCTGCCGCCAGCTGGCCAATTTCACCGCCGTTCCAGATCCCCGGGGCAACCAGGCCGTTGGTTACCGCCTGATTCATCGACTGTTCAACGTTGCTGAGCAGACGAGTGACGCCCGCGTCGGTCTGCGGGATTTTTGTGGTGCTGGTGTAGAGCAGGTTGTAGAGGTTGGTTTGCACATAATTTTGCAGCCAGTCGAGGCCGTGCCGCTCGTCAATAAAATCGCCGTTACACATCACGCCTTCCTGAATAATGGCGGTGTCGTTGTTGTACTTAACAAAGACGTTAGCGTTTTTACCCTGGAGCGCCCGGGCCTGGTTTTGCGTCAGACTTTCAGCGGTAATTCCCGGCTGCTGCTTAAACTTCAGGGTGAGCGTGGTGTTATTGCCGTTAAAGTTGACGCTAAAGGCCCGGCCAAACAGCGAGGCCACCGCGTACGGGCTGGCGCTGGAGTATTGCCCAAAAGTGCGGGCGTATTTTGCGGCCTTCAGCTGGCTGAGAATGTCGGTGGTGACGTCTGCATCCAGCGCGGCGGTTGCCTGGCTGGTGTGCCCGTAAATGCGGGATACGCCGTCGGCTTCAATGATGGCCGCAACGGCTAGCACATCCGTATCGCTCAGGCTGGTGTCCGCAATCACCAGGCCGTACCAGTCGGTGGAATGGCCCGCCAGAGCAGAGACACACTGTTCGATGCTTTCGCCAGCCTGCCCGGCAACCGGTGTGGCACCAGCGGATTCAGTCAGCCCCAGCAGCAAGGAGAGATCGGTCCCCTCGGCCCCGGCCGAGGCATAGCCCACGGAAGAGCCGCTGCCAGGAGTAATGGAACGTACGATAAAGCGACCTGCGGTGGCATCCCACTCCACCGTGGCGCCGTCCAGCCCATCCTGCAAACGTCCGGCCACGCCGTTGAGATTGGTTTCGGCGCTCAGATCGATATCCGCCAGCGTTTTTTCGTTGCCATCAATGTTGATTTTTAGCGAGCCATCGGTGATTTGCGTGAAATTACTCATCGCTTTTTGCTCCGCCGTCAGCGTCACGCCACGCAGCGCCGCCGCCGTGTCGGTTTTCATCCAGCGACCGATATACAAATCTACCGGCTGAGGGGACTGCTGGAAATAAAGGCTTGCCGCCTGATATTCCGGCGCATCCACACCAAAATCTTCTGCGACACCGCTGATGTCGGCATAAACCCGCATACGTTCATGGGCATCAATAACTTCGCTTGCGCCAATAACCAGAAGCGCACCGTAATTGCGTGATTGTGCTGCACGCGCAGCCATGCTCACCGTCACATTGACGATGTTAGAGACAGGTAATCCCTGTGACATATTTTATTCTCCGAAGAAGTTAACCGATCCAGAAAGGAGGGATTGAATACCGTATTCGCGCACCACGCGGCGGCGGAGCGTGACGGTCAGGTTGTAGCGGCGTTGCCACTGATTGTTGATAAGTTCAGCCGAAGGGGACAGTGCCCCACAGGTTTTGATCGTCATCCCGAGTTGATTAAGCTCGGTATTGTTTTGCGCAACATACAGCCCATCGCGAAATTGCGTCGCAGTGGCCTGCATATCAGGTCCGTAAAATGTGCAATTCACCTCCAGCGTTTCAGTTTGTCTCAGTTCGTCGCTGTATTGAGAGACAGGCACGAACATAGGGTTAGCATCATGGCCGATTGAGAGGCTGAACTCGCAGCGAGTCTGCTCAACGGCGGCGGTTTGCGGTGGTGGCCCGGTCCAGCGCGGCGTAATAGCTTCGTCCGGTAGGCCAGCAAGACTGCTAATCCAGTGGATGAGCACGCCCTCCAGCACGTCGTCATAGGCCGGAGGGGAATTGACCGGCGTGAGATACCCCGGACGAGTTGAATCATTCATCTACGATCTCCATGGGAATGAAGGATATTCTGGACTGCGCAGGCATTGCTGACGGATATAGTCCTGCAGCCCGGCTATTTGTTTTGCGGCGAGGACGATGCGGTTTCTGAGAGTGAAATAATTTCGCTCAGCGGCGTCAGTAAGTCCGGCGCGGGGAGCATCATCCAGGCTGGCGGAGGCGGCCCCGGCAGGCAGCTGGGGACAACGGGCGGCGACGTGCAGCCGCCGAGTACCGCCAGCCACATCACGCTGCAAATTTTCAATTGTGCGTTGTGCATCGGCGAGCTCCTTCAGGTAACGGAAATCAAGAGCGGCGACCTCCTGCTGGCGAGTTTGCAGCGCTTCTATCAGCCTGCTCTGCGTGGCAAGTTTCTTTTCCGCCTGGCGGGTCAGCTGCTTCTGCTCGACATAGCGCGTCTGGAAGTGATAGACGCCAAAAGCAAGCAGGGTCACGATCAATATCGTGAACAGAAGTCGTGCATTCATGAGCGATTCCTGTTCCAGCGGCAAACTTCATACTCAACCTCACGGCGATTCATCAGGCCTTTCCACTGCCTGCCTCCCGCCCATGTCCATTTTTTCAGACCTTCACAGGCCCGCTCAAAATGTCCGGCATTAAGTTCACGTAACAGGGTCGAGCGTTGAAAGGCGGTAATGCCCACGTTGTAGGTGAAGGTGATAAGCGCGGCTTTCTGATATTCATCTGCGGGAACGGTGACGGCACGCTCCACCGCGCGGGCAAAAGGCTGTAAATCCTGGTCGAGCATCGCTCCGCACTCTGCCGGGGTGTATCTCTTTCCGGGCACAATGTCCTTACCGGTATGCCCGTAACAGACGGTCAGTACACCTGCGACATCGTAGTAAGGCGTGTAACGCACGCCCTCAAGCTCAGGGATCATGACGCCTGCGAGCGTCAGGGCGCTGGCCCCTGACAGGCCCAGCAAGGTATTTCTCAGTCCGGGAGACATGGCCATAAGCAACCTCTCTTGTTTACGGGCGAAGGGCGTGTTGAAACCACGCGCCGGCGTGGGATTGTTGTTTGTTAAACGGCGTTAGCGGAAGTTAGTGCATTCAGGAATGTTTATTTGCGAAGGCGTTCGAGCAGGTCCTTCTCAAACAGGCCCGTACTCTGGCATTCAACCGGCTTAATCTTATCGTTACCGTCTGCGGTAATCAGCCCGGCGGAGCCCGTTACCTCGACAGCAATATTGCTGCCCTCGCCTGCGGCCCAGACCTGGGTCACTATGCGCAAGCGCTGCTGGATATTCTGAGTTTGCGGCAGCATGGAACAATCGAGATATAAACCAGCCAGCTCATCGTCGGAGCCAGATACGGCCACGATGCCCGTTGCCATGTCCTGAACCGTAGGTGATAACCCTTTCTGCTGGTAATAGAGCTGGACCGCCTTAAACAACTCTTCAGGTTTTCTGTTGCCAATCTTCACGGCTGAGGGGGTATCCCCCATTCCCGCAGCGGGTGAATCAGCGGTGGATTGACTTTGCCCACCGGGTTTAACAGGCCCATACACATTAATGCAGCCGGCCAGCAAAAAAGCGAAAAGCGGAATGAATAATTTCATAGCCATCAGCGATAATAGAGCGTTGTGCACCCTGCTAGGGTCAGACAAAGAACGGCCAGTAATAGAAGTTTTATTTTCATAAGGTGGTCTCCTTCAGAGAAATTAAAAAAGCCCGGTGAGTATTAACAGGTTCCGATTCCTTGCCGGAATCGGTAATCAACGAGCGGGGAATTGAAAGGCTAGTGGCGGACACCGGCCTGTTTAAGGACTTCGCGAAGGGCTTTCGCCGTCGCGGGCAATCCGGATTCGGGTAGCGTTTTATTTTGCAGCTCCTCAAGATAATCCTGCAAAAGCCGCGTGCGCTTTTCGTCCTCTTTTCTCAGACGTTGCGCGTCAATTCGCCCGTTGATAAAAGAAACCACTGAAATACCCACGCTTATCAGGCCGAATGTCATGTAGACCATATCCTGAGTCGTTATCCCCAGACCGGCGGCCAGAGCCGCCAGCCACGCGAAACACTGCGTGACAATATTTCCTGGTTGGTCGTTCATGTGAGTCTCTCTCATCTGCGCCACGGCAGCCGGGGTAATGTCTTTACAGCGAGGTTATTCAGGATGCTTCAAATCAAAGGGACAGATTTCCCGTGGCGTTTTTCTTTGCCATAAGCATCGGGTGATCCAGAGGGATGCTTTGGCCTGGCGCGATAGAGAAGGCTGCTTTTTTCCTGCTCAAGCTTACGCAGGCGTTGATAATGCTGCGCGTTTTGCTGGATCTGCAGACCATATTCATTGACTACTTCCAGCGCTTTCGTGATGCGGTGTTCAGGTTTTCGGCATAACCTCAAAGCGGGCTGTGGCTGCGGCGTAGCGCGTATGCCCACTAACAGAGGGTTTGCTTCTTTCCAGGCCGCCTGTTTCACCTGACGGCGTTTCCGCCGACGAGCCTGTGCGTCCATACATCCTCCTGTCAATCAACTTTGGCGATAGCCGTCTGCTATCCCAAAGTTTATTGCCGGGTGTATCGCCCTTTTTCAGGGCCAGAAGTTAAAGAGCGTTTTTATCAGCCAAGCGTGGTGTCCTGCTGACAAATTAACTTTGAACCAAAGGTTCCAATTAATCAAGAACAAAAAGTACGAATAAATCTTTCGAACTTTCGGTACGGGAAAAGTGGTTTGCCGGTTAATGCAAATAAGCAGGCATAACAATCGCCTTTCAGGAAAAGAGCAGAGTCCCTGGACTCTGCTCCAGTTTGATCCTCTTACAGGATCGCGTTAAATTGCTGAGCCATATTACGTGAAATCCGCTCCGCCCCCAGATCGTTTGGATGCAGGTTATCTATCGTGTAGTGCGAAAGATTGTGCAGGTTCAGGCCGCTTTCGTTATACAAATCGCATACCGGCACTGAAACCAGCGAACAGACTTCTTTGATAGCCTGCACGTAGTGGGCAAGGCAATGTCCCGCGGCGTTTGCGGCCGGATAAGTCACCCCCTGCCCGGACACCTTCCCTCTTTTCAGCGGGGTACTGAACACCACCCGCGCATCCGGTTTCAACGTAAAGAGAGTATTCAGTACGTAAAAGACATCGTAATAGAATGACTTACCTGTTGCCTCATCGTAGTCCACGCGAGCATCGGCCAGCGTGCCCAGCGGGCGATTGCCACCGTAATCATTGGTCCCGCCAAATACCGAGATAAGATCGGCTTCGGCAAGGGTGGTCGCCGTTATCTGGTCCGCCATTGTCCTGATCGTCTGACCTGGAACACCATGATTGGCAAGCGTTGTCAGACCGGTGGCTTTAATAACGAAAGGGATATAAGCGCCACTGTGGGTGATTGAGTCGCCAAGCCACAGCACTTGCTTGTCGAGTCCGGGTAACATATTTCCACGGCTGCCAAAAGCACGATAACCGGTTTGTGGCGCTTCCCCATCCGTCACCATCAGGGATTCAAGGCGGTTTAGCGGAGTTACCTGAAACTGTACAAACCAAGCCCCGTCGGGTACAGGAATTGGCGTCCGCGCCGCGCCAGCATATTCTTTTGAGCCGGAGATAAATTTACCGTCGGCATTATAGAAGCACAGCGAATTGGTGCCGAAAGAAGACACAAAAGCGCCGCCCGGTGAGACCGGAATCAAACCGGTAATCGCAAAAGCGTCATTCTTGGCGATACTCCCGTTCTGATAGGAAATAGAATATCCCACACGCGCATGACTTTTATCAAAAAGATTTCGCCCCGCGGGGAGGACGGAATTAAGGGTATCGCGAGCAATGCGCAGTGATATTTGCGTTATGTCCTGCTTTGTTGGACCGCCGAAAGGCACATAATCTACAGGCATATCGCTACCGTGAAACAGCATCAGCATATCTGCACTGTTTAAAGGGGTAGCATGCATTCTCAGATAGGCCGCATTAGCGGGAGTGGTGAAAGCCACATTAGCGCTAATATTGCGAACACTCACTTTTTTCATACTCACGTCATAAAAGCAGACAACGTTGCTGGCCTTATTACAAATATAGGTAGCCAACGGCGTAACAGGAATAAAATCGGTGACAAAATAACTGGTATTAGCCGTCACCGAGCCGCTGGTTGACAGGGCATATCCCTGCTGGGCTTTGTCTTTATTAATCAGATTAGCGCCGGGGAAATTTTTATTAAATAATTCCACGGTTTGCTGATGAGATTTCAGATCCTGGCTGTACCAGTCCCGCCAGCCGTATCCCAGATACACGGAAGGAGTAGTGGCTCCTTTGGTCAGTACCTGCCTTTCGGCATCCGTTGAGAGCGTCTGGGAAAAACGCAGGAAAAACGTCTCTGCGGGCGTGATGAAAGGTGTATCAGCATCAACAGGTCCGACGTAACTGATGAACTTGTTATCAAAGCCGTAAAATGCCAGATGTGCCACCTTGCGTGCAAAAACGTACTGGGTATCATCTTCTACCGGGATCATATCGCTGGCGAAGTAAGCGGCATTGGAGGAAAGAGCGCCGACGGTATTCACATACTTACCCTTTGAAATACGGCTCGCGTCAAAATGATTAAAGATCTTCGGTCCACGCTCCCATCCTCCGTGGGCAGAACTTATCTCCGGTTGTACATAATGCCTGCCCGTAACTTTGGCACCTTCAATGGCCTTGCCAGCAACCTTACGATAATAAATAAAGGCCTCACGGCCCTGGGGCACACGAAAATAATCATTCTCGTTGCTATTTTGAAGACCAGCTTCGATATTGTCGTAGGTAAAATAAGAAGAATCATAGCTGGTAGCAGCCATGTTTACGTTGTTCATAGTATTGTTAGACATAAAAAATCCTTTTAAATATGTGTTTGCCTGTAGGCAATATAAAAATTGCGCACAAAGCGATTTAAATAACAGAAAAAATTTCTACATAGCGTTCGGCTTTAAATCCTGATTGACTCTTCGCAGCTCGCTTCTGCTTTTGCCCCTTTACGGCAATGAGCCTGTTAGTTCATACCTCCTTGTATCAATAAACTTTGGCGATAGAGGGCCGCTATCCCAAAGTTTATTGCCGGGTATAGTGCCCTTTTTCAGGGCCAGAAGTTAAAGAGCTTTGCTATTCAGCGGGGCATTGTGTCCTGCTGATGAATCAATATTGAACCAATGGTACAAATCAGTCAAGAACAAAAAGTACGAATTATGAATAAAAAAAGGGAAGTTATCTTTATTCATTGATTAATAACAAGATTTATTTTTAACCTCGCTTGCACGAGGCCAAAAAAATCAGGCATGGCGGCGAATGGAGTGGCTGTACATCACTCTGCCAATAATTTTGAGGTGCTGTTCGTTATCCTCGCTGATTTTCCAGTCGCTGTATTTTGCATTGTCGGAACGTACCAGCAGGCAATCGTGGGTCATTTGCAGGCGTTTGACCAGCAGCTGCCCTTTGTAGAGGAACACGTAGATACCGTCGCCGTGGAAGTAGTCCTTCGCGATATCCACAAAGATATAGTCGCCCAGCTCAATGGTGCCGGACATGCTGTCGCCGGTGACGGTAATCACTTTGATGCTGGACGCAGGACGATGGCCAAACAGCTCAAGGGCTTCCTGGCTGTCGTAAACAATGTGGTTGATGGTTTCAGTGACTTCGCTGGAAATCAGCCGCCCCGGACCTGCACTGGCTTCTATATCCAGCACGTCAATACGGAAGCCCGGCTCCGGCTGAAAGGTATAGAAAGGCGCGTTTTCAGCCGACGCGCGCGCAGGCTGGCTCTCCCTGCGTTCTTCGGCAAAGCTGCCTTCGCTACCGTGCTGCAACCAGAGCACATCCGCGTTTAAAAACGTGGCCAGCTCGTACATTTTGTCCTGCCGGGGAACGGATTCGGCATTCAGCCACTTGCTGACGGCCTTGGAGGAAACGCCAAGCGCCCTGGCGATGGCCATGCCTCTGCCGAACTCATCTAAGTTCGCTTCTGTACAGGCCTGCGCCAGCCTGCGGGAAAATGCTTCGCGCAATTGTTCTCTCTGTACCATAAGTACGATCATCACTCTGTCTGAGGGCCGTTCCTGCCATCATAGCACGTACTGAAAGTACACAAAGCAAAACAAGACCTGAAACTTAGCGATATTGGGGGTATTTTGCATTTGCAGTAAAGTGCGCGCCATCGACATCCCGTGCCCGGGCACCAGGTTTGCCCCATATTTTACACTGTATATAAATACATGTCCTGTTCTTGTTGCGGCAGGTCGTTGACGACGCCGGGGGTAAGTATTCCGCATAGGCCTACAGCATCAGGCTGGCGCGGCCACCAGGCTGTTTATCAGTGCATAAAGCCCAGCCACCGGAAGATTCGGATAGAAGATAGCGAAACAGCTGTGGGCGGAAGGCTTTCGCTGAATTCCCGGAAGACAAGGCTGGCGGCATTGTGCGCCAGGTTATACAACCTGCTGAAAATTGCGACTAAATTCCCGGCGATCCGTAAAGCGGCATTGGGTTATGTGATTCGCCTGGCCACAGGTATCTTTTACGACTTACTGTAGGTTATTGTCACTTTTTTATGAGCATCGGTCATAAATTCGAATCGGTATTTTTTGCCGTTAAGCTCGTAAATCAACTCATAATTCGTGTTGTTTTTCAACGTCAAAGGAATGCAGGTGTCGGAGTGCTTTTTTACGATATTATCTTCTATCGACAGTGGTGCTTCAAAGTTATTTTCAGATGAACTTAGCGAATAATATTCCAGAATATCACCGGGAAAAGAAGATATACATATGCGGTTTTCATTTACAGTTGCACTCCCTGCCTGGTGAAAAGACAGTCTGTCACCAGCGCATCCCATTAGCAGAAAAAGGAAAAGACATAACAAACTTTTTTTTATCATCGAGGAAAACCCTTTAAAATTTTTTGATACTTCCCAGCCAACTCCTTCACAGACTCAGCTGTATCATAATCCTTTAATTAATCATTCTTTTATTTTTTACGAAGCCAAGTTTCATCAGTAGCCAGTAATCGGACACTATCGAAGCCTGCTGCTCCATCGAATACCCAGATAAATTGCTTTTATCAAGACTATATTTATAATTTGTAGCCCAGGATACTAAACCACGCATTCTGACATTCATACCGCGCTGATATTGCCAAACATGCATCATTTCATGCATAAACAGATGCTGATAATCGACCGAAGCTATAGAATAATCATCACGATAAACGTTAGTTTCAAACCATATCTCGCCGTTCGGCGTCATCGCCGTATTATTTCCCTGCATATCAAATGGCAGATAGCTACCGTGATGAACCCATACCCGGTTGTACTGGATGCTGTAACCGTATAGTTTCATTGCCAGACGAATTTCACCCGAAGTTAATAATCGCAAACCACCTCTTTTAAGCACAGGGACGCCTTCCCACATAACCTCTCTTCATTCCGGGTCAACCCTGTAATACAAGGCAATTTTATGTCCAGAATATTATGGCTGACATCGAAACTTTCAGCGAAATGCCCATGCAAAACGCAACCCAGGCCTGCGCCGAAAACATAGAGATTATGCTGTTTGCCTGGGCTATAATTTCCGCTCCGGTACAGGTATGGGCGCCCTACCCTGTAGAGTGCGCCGGGGCTGGATATAGATGCAATGCGCAAGATTTCGATGTTCTGTGTTAAAGTGCGCGACTGAAATTCCTGCTCCTATAGCACATTGTGAGACAGACTCGCACATGAGGTTATTTAGGGGTGTGATTCCCGGTCTGTGTTGCGGTTTTGTAATACGCAAGTGAGTAATTAGTGCTTTTTATGCTGTACAACCTCACAGAAAATGAATCCGGGAAAGGAATTCAGAGACTAAATAACCAATTGATTATTGAAGACAAAAAAGGCAAGTGATTGAAGTGGCTTTATTAATTACCAAAAAATGCATCAACTGCGATATGTGCGAGCCGGAATGTCCCAACCAGGCCATCTCCATGGGCGAGAGCATCTATCAAATTGATACCGACCGCTGTACCCAGTGCGTGGGGCATTACGATACGCCAACCTGCCAGCAAGTCTGCCCGATTGTAAATACCATTATCATCGACCCTGCGCATATGGAAAGCGAAGAGCAGCTGTGGGATAAATTTGTACAGCTGCATCACGCGGATAAAATCTAGCTTTCGATAATCACCGTCGCACAGGCGTAGTGACGCTCATCCGCCAGCGTCACATGAACGGAACGCACACCCATTCTCGTCGCCAGCCGTTCAGCCTCTTCCCAGAAGCGCAGCTGCGGCTTGCCCAGCGGATCGTTAAACACTTCAAACTGATTGAAGGCCAGCCCGTTACGAATGCCGGTGCCAAAAGCCTTCGCCGCCGCTTCCTTAACCGCAAAACGTTTGGCCAGAAAACGCACCGGCTGCTGGTGCGCTTCATACTGTAGCCATTCATTTGCGCTGAGCACGCGCTTCGCCAGCCTGTCGCCGGAGCGGGAGATAACGCTCTCAATGCGCGCTATCTCCACGATGTCAGTGCCGAGGCCGAGAATAGCCATTAGCCGCGCGCTTCACACATCAGGCGCTTCATTTCCGCCACGGCTTCTTTTAAACCGCTCATAACGGCCCGGCCGATAATCGCATGGCCGATGTTCAGCTCGTGCATTTCGGGTAGACGAGCGATCGCCTGTACGTTGTGGTAAGTCAGGCCGTGGCCCGCATTCACCTTCAACCCCTTACCTGCAGCATAGGTTGCAGCTTCGGCAATGCGAGCCAGCTCTCTGGCCTGCGTAGCCTCATCTTCAGCATCCGCATAGCAGCCGGTATGAATTTCAATGTAAGGCGCACCAACTTCAACGGCTGCGTCAATTTGTGCGCGATCGGCATCAATAAACAGGGAAACCAGAATGCCCGCGTCAGCAAGACGCTTACAGGCATCACGCATTTTGTCCCGCTGCCCGGCAACATCCAGACCACCTTCGGTGGTGACTTCCTGGCGTTTTTCCGGCACCAGGCAACAAAAATGCGGTTTGGTTTCACAGGCAATAGCAATCATCTCTTCGGTGACGGCCATTTCAAGATTCATGCGGGTATCGAGAGTCTGACGCAGGATGCGCACATCGCGATCGGTAATATGGCGACGATCCTCGCGCAGGTGCACGGTGATCCCATCCGCCCCGGCCTGCTCGGCAATAAAGGCGGCCTGCACCGGATCCGGATATGCCGTGCCGCGCGCATTACGCAGGGTTGCGATATGATCGATGTTTACGCCTAACAGTAGTTCAGCCATGACTAACCTCGGGTAACAGAATGATATGCAAAGCAGTGTACACCGGGGACGGAAAGCGTGGCTACGACCAGACGTTATTGCGGGTCCTGCGAGGATTTAACTGGTGGATTTTTCGGCACAAACTGGCGGAAAAGTTCACGGCTTTTAAGCGGCTTCCCGCCGAGATAAGGTTTCAGCGCCATACGAGTAAACCTTTTTGCCGCCCGCAGCGTAGCTATATCAGGAAACTCACGGCTTGCCAGCGCTTTTAGTTCGTGGCCGGTGAAGCTGTTGTTATCTATCACCAGACTGGCGATAAATCCTTTCTCTTCGCGATAGCGGTAAGTCATGGTGTCTGCCACCTCTTCCCCGCTGCCCGCACAGTGGAGGAAATCTACGCCATAGCCAAGATGCCCCAGCAGCGCCAGCTCAAAACGGCGTAGCGCCGGTTCCGGCGTGCCGCTGGTTCCGGCGAGGGCCTGAATACAATGCAGATAATCAAAGAAGAGCTCAGAGAAGCGGGTTTCCTGCTCAAGCACGCGAGAGACAAGCTCGTTAACGTAAAGACCGCTGTAGAGCGAGATGCCGCTGAGAGGAAGCGCAAGGGAAACGGCCTCGGCGCTGCGCAACGTTTTTACGTCGCCACGCCCGCTCCAGCGGACTAACAGGGGGGTAAAAGGCTGTAAAGCGCCTTTCAGATTTGAGCGGCGAGAACGTGCGCCTTTGGCAATAACACGGACCCGCCCTGACTCTTCGGAAAACAGGTCGAGCAGAAGGCTGGTTTCACTCCAGGGGCGACCATGCAGGACAAAAGCCCTTTGCCAGCCTTCCATCGGTTAATCGTCTGTATAACCGAGGCTACGCAGCGCGCGCTCGTCGTCAGCCCAGCCGGATTTAACCTTCACCCACAGTTCGAGGTGAATTTTGGCCTCGAACATCTCTTCCATATCTTTACGCGCTTCGATACCGATAGTTTTGATTTTGGCGCCTTTATTGCCAATCACCATCTTCTTCTGCCCTTCACGCTCAACGAGGATCAGGCCATTAATATCGTAGCCACCGCGCGCGTTAGTAACGAACTGTTCGATTTCCACGGTAACGGAGTACGGCAGTTCGGCGCCCAGGAAACGGATCAGTTTTTCGCGGATGATTTCAGAGGCCATAAAGCGCTGGGAACGATCGGTAATGTAATCTTCCGGGAAGTGGTGAATCGCTTCCGGCAGACGCTTGCGCACAATGCTGGCAATGGTATCAACGTTCATGCCGGTTTCAGCAGAAATGGGCACGATATCCAGGAAGTTCATCTGGCTGCCCAGGAACTGCAGGTGCGGTAGCAGCACGGCTTTATCCTGCACGTTGTCCACTTTGTTCACCGCAAGGATGACCGGTGCTTTGCTGTCGCGCAGTTTGTTAAGCACCATCTCATCGTCGGCGGTCCATTTGGTACCTTCGACGACGAAGACAACCAGCTCAACGTCGCCGATGGAGCTGCTGGCCGCTTTGTTCATCAAGCGGTTGATGGCGCGCTTTTCTTCCATGTGCAGCCCCGGGGTATCAACATAGATTGCCTGATACGGCCCTTCGGTGTGGATCCCCATGATGCGGTGACGCGTGGTTTGCGCCTTACGCGAGGTAATGGAAATCTTTTGCCCAAGCAGCTGGTTTAGCAGCGTGGATTTGCCGACGTTCGGGCGACCTACAATGGCCACGAACCCGCAAAATGTTTGTTCTTCGTTCATTCCAGCTCCAGCTGTTTAAGCGCCTGCTCAGCCGCAGCCTGTTCCGCTTTACGGCGGCTTGAACCCGTACCCACTACAGGTTCAGGCAGGCCACTCACCTGACAGTGAATGGTAAATTCCTGATCGTGCGCCTCACCGCGAACCTGCACCACCAGATAGGATGGCAAGGGTAAGTGGCGACCCTGCAGATACTCCTGCAAACGCGTTTTCGGATCCTTTTGCTTGTCGCCTGGGCTTATTTCATCCAGACGGGTTTGATACCAGGAGAGGATCAAACGCTCTACGTTCTGAATATCGCTGTCGAGGAACACGCCGCCGATTAAGGCCTCAACGGTATCAGCAAGAATAGACTCACGGCGGAAGCCCCCGCTTTTTAACTCACCCGGCCCAAGACGCAGGCATTCGCCCAGGTCAAATTCGCGAGCGATTTCAGCCAGCGTATTCCCGCGCACCAGCGTGGCGCGCATACGGCTCATATCGCCTTCGTCAACGCGAGGAAAACGATGATAAAGCGCGTTAGCAATAACATAGCTGAGAATGGAGTCACCCAGAAATTCCAGTCGCTCATTGTGCTTGCTGCTGGCACTGCGGTGGGTTAAAGCCTGCTGTAACAGATCCTGATGTACAAAAGTATAGCCCAGCTTACGCTGTAGCCTGGTGATTACGATGGGGTTCATGCGATACCAATCAATGAATGCGTCAATTATTCAGCACACGGAACAGACCTGAACCAGGGTAGCCAACGCTGTTTCGTGTGCCGTGGCTCCCTTGCGGGAGCCAACCTAAATACGGGGGGATATTCTATAGATAACGACGGTGAATGTCGTTAGTCTAACCAGATTTAATTCATCAATGAATGCCGCCAATACGGCTCAGACGAACACCCGTTGGCCATTCACCTTCCTGCTTCTCAAAGCTCATCCAGATGGCGGTGGCTTTGCCGACCAGGTTTTGCTCCGGCACAAAGCCCCAGTAGCGGCTATCTGCACTGTTGTCGCGGTTATCACCCATCATAAAGTAATGGCCCGGCGGAACAATCCAGGTCGCCAGCTGCTGACCCTGCTGCTGGTAATACATGCCAACCTGATCCTGAGCAATCGGCACGGTCAGAATACGGTGGGTGACATCGCCCAGCGTCTCTTTGCGCTCGTTCAGACGGATCCCGCCTTCTTTGGTTTCATTTTGTGCAAGCTGGAAGAAGCCAGAGTTTGCTTCCCTGCCGTTGCTGCGTGCAAAGGTCTGTACGAAATCGCTCGGCTCTACGTTGCTGTAGGTAACAGGCAACGCATTGCCACAGGCCTGCCCGGAGCTGCAATTAGGCTGCACGGTGACTTCTTTGGCGACAGGATCATAGCTGACGCGATCGCCCGGTAAACCAACCGTACGCTTGATGTAGTCCAGACTCGGGTCCTGCGGATATTTAAACACCACAATATCGCCGCGTTTCGGATGGCCGGTCTCAATTAGCGTTTTCTGGTAAATCGGATCTTTAATGCCATAGGCAAATTTTTCAACCAGAATAAAATCGCCAATTAACAAGGTTGGCATCATTGAGCCGGAAGGGATCTGGAAAGGTTCGTAAATAAACGAACGCACGATCAGCACTATCGCCAGCACCGGGAAGACTGAGGCACCGGTTTCAAGCCAGCCGGGTTTCGGCCCGACTTTCTTGAGCGTTTGCGCATCCAGCGTTTCGCCAGTGGCAGCCTGCGCTGCCGCCTGTTTTTCACGACGCTTAGGGGCAAAGACAAACTTATCAATGCACCATAAAATGCCCGTCACCAGCGTGGCTATCACGAGGATCAGAGCAAACTTATTCGCCATGCTAACTCCTTAGATTATTTGCCGTCTTTACCGACGTGCAGAATGGCGAGGAAGGCTTCCTGAGGCAGCTCAACGTTACCGACCTGCTTCATACGTTTCTTACCGTCTTTCTGTTTCTGCAGCAGCTTTTTCTTACGGCTTACGTCACCGCCGTAGCATTTTGCCAGCACGTTTTTACGCAGCTGTTTCACCGTGGAACGCGCGATAATGTGGTTGCCGATGGCCGCCTGGATCGCGATGTCAAACTGCTGACGTGGGATCAGATCTTTCATCTTCTCCACCAGCTCGCGGCCACGGTACGGCGCATTGTCGTTGTGGGTGATCAGCGCCAGCGCATCAACACGCTCGCCGTTGATCAGCACGTCAACACGCACCATGTTGGAAGCCTGGAAACGTTTGAAGTTATAGTCCAGCGACGCATAGCCGCGAGAGGTTGACTTCAGGCGGTCGAAGAAGTCCAGCACCACTTCAGCCATTGGGATTTCATAGGTCAGCGCAACCTGGTTTCCGTGGTACACCATGTTGGTCTGCACGCCGCGCTTTTCGATACACAGCGTAATGACGTTGCCGAGGAACTCCTGCGGCAGCAGCATATGACATTCGGCAATCGGCTCGCGCAGCTCTTCAATGTTGTTCAGCGGCGGCAGCTTGGACGGGCTGTCGACGTAAACAATTTCCTTGCTGGTCGTCTGAACTTCATAGACTACCGTTGGTGCGGTGGTGATCAGGTCCAGATCGTATTCACGCTCCAGACGCTCCTGAATGATTTCCATGTGCAGCAGGCCGAGGAAGCCGCAGCGGAAGCCGAAGCCCAGCGCCGTGGAGCTTTCTGGCTCGTAGAACAGGGAGGCGTCGTTCAGGCTCAGTTTGCCAAGCGCATCACGGAAGTTTTCATAATCATCGGAGCTTACCGGGAACAGACCGGCGTAAACCTGGGGTTTAACTTTTTTGAAGCCCGGCAGCGCTTTTTCCGCCGGGTGGCGGGACAGGGTCAGGGTATCGCCCACCGGCGCGCCCAGGATGTCCTTAATGGCGCAGACCAGCCAGCCTACCTCGCCGCAGTTCAGCTGCGTGCGGTCGACCTGCTTAGGCGTGAAAATACCGAGGCGGTCAGCGTTATAAACCTGGCCGGTACTCATGACTTTAACTTTATCGCCCTTACGCAGGGTGCCGTTTTTCACGCGGATCAGGGATACAACGCCCAGATAGTTATCGAACCAGGAGTCGATGATCAGCGCCTGCAGTGGACCTTCCGGATCGCCTTCCGGCCCCGGAATATCGCGTACCAGACGTTCTAAAACGTCCTGCACACCCACGCCAGTTTTGGCCGAGCAGCGCACAGCGTCGGTGGCATCAATGCCAACGATGTCTTCAATCTCTTCGGCTACGCGCTCAGGGTCGGCGGCGGGCAGGTCAATTTTATTCAGGACCGGCACCACTTCCAGATCCATTTCCATGGCGGTATAGCAGTTTGCCAGGGTCTGGGCTTCTACGCCCTGACCGGCATCCACGACCAGCAGCGCGCCCTCACAGGCGGCAAGGGAACGGGAAACTTCATAGGAGAAGTCAACGTGTCCAGGGGTGTCGATAAAGTTCAGCTGATAGGTTTCACCGTCCGAGGCTTTGTAATCGAGCGTTACGCTCTGCGCCTTAATGGTGATCCCGCGTTCGCGTTCCAGATCCATGGAATCCAGAACCTGGGCTGCCATTTCGCGATCGGAAAGGCCGCCGCAAATCTGGATGATACGGTCAGACAGCGTCGATTTACCGTGGTCGATGTGGGCAATAATAGAAAAGTTACGTATATTCTTCATAGTTAGAGGTTTTTATGCCTTACAAATGCCTGAGAGCTCGGCGCTTCGCGCTGTACGGAGCATGATGTCAATGGCTGTCTTCCGCCTGAAACGCCGCATTCTACACTACAACGAGAAAGCGAGGAAACTGCTCATCCTGCAAGCTTAGCTGAGGGAAGAAAAGAGGCGAGGCGCAAGTGTGAATCTGGAGTACGGGGCTGCTAAAAATCACCGGCCGTCTACGGAAGTGTCTGTCTCAACGCGCAGCACGTCCGGAGCAAGCGCAACGTTCAGGATAACCGGCTGCCAGTCCGCACGGCGACTCAATTTCATCGAGTATCCCCGGGCTAACAGAAACCCCCCAACGCCGCCCAGTAACGCGCCGCAAAACGCGGCAAGGTCGGAACCAAACAGCCCCTGGAACAGCGCAGCGATAAGGAAAAGGCCCACCAGCGGAGACATATAGACCAGCAGCGCAGACCCAATCAGGCTGCCTTCGGCTATCCCCAGTTCGACCTTCTGCCCTTCCACCAGCGGCTGTTCGCAGGCCACCGACAGGAAATGCTGATTTTGCGGCCCAAGCTTATTTAGCAGCCTGCTGCCGCAGCCTGCCCGGGAAGCGCAGCTGCTGCATGACGCTTTCACATCGCAGCGCAGCAGCGCTTCGCCGTTAGCCCATGAGACGACCGTAGCCCACTCTTTGATCATTGGGCTGTCCTGAATTTAATGCTGTCAGCGATGCGTTTGGCCGTTTGCGGAGGCAGCTCACCAACGATAGTGATTTCGGTTTTGTTGCGCACTTCAGTACTGACGGTACGACGCCCCGTGCGTAACAGCTGATCGCCGCTGACGTTACCCGCGCGGCTGATATTTACCGAGAAGCTGAATAAGCCATCGGAATAGAGTCTGGACTCAATAGGAACATCAACGGTAGGTAAAGGACGACGGCTGCTGGAGACTTCACTAAATCCTTGCGGCAGCCAGGTCGGCGCCCAGGTGAAGCTGGCGTTTTCACTGCCCGGCAGGGAGAGCAAAGGCGGCAGGCTGGCTTTGGCCAGGTTTTGCATCGTGCCGCTGACCTGTCCGTTGACCGTAAACGAAATCACACGGAACTGCTCCAGCGTCTCACCATCGCGGTCAAGTAAATCAACGCGCAACGGCAGCTTGGTTTCAGTATCCATCCAGACGATATAACTGTAGCGCGTACCGTCGCGAGCCACCACGCGGATGACTTCGCAAAGCCTGTCGGCAATGCGCGTGCGGCCTACGGAGATAAAATCGTAGTACGGGGTCAGGCGTTTAAAATCGGTATAGACGATGGACGGCAGGGAATCGACGATATAATCCCCGTTCAGCGTGAAGGGTTCAAGCCCGGGTTCGAAGTAGCTGATTTCGCTGCCGCGCTGGACAACTTCCCGACGCGGGCCATCCATCTGTAGCAGTTGCGCGAGCGGGCGATCGTCCAGCCTCGCATGGCGATAGCGTAACGACTCTATCCCCTGCTTATTGATGCTGATAAACGCCAACTCGTAATTGAGAGACTGACTGGCCTGGTTCATCTGCTGCAACAGCGCCCCGGACGAAACAGTGTCCGCCGAGGCGCTGGAGGTGAACAACAGGCTGCCTGTCATCAGGGACAGAGCACACCAAAGTTGCTTCATTACTGCGATCGAGTTCCTAAAGTTTGGGTTCCTGGCACCTGAACCGCAGCCTGCTGGGTTTGGGCCTGTTCAAACTGGAGTTGTTCGGCGTGTAAACGGCGCTGCAGTTCATAGTCCTGCAACATGGCGTTGATACGACGACGCTGTTCCTGTACCTGCTGTTGGCCATTGCTGGCCGTGCTGTCAGACGGCACACCCAGGCTGACCGGGCTGGCTTTGCCCATCATGGGCAGCGTATTGAACACCGGAGTTTCCGGCTGCGCTGCGCTGTCTGACTGGCCATTATAGTGCTGCACGCCAACGATAACCGCAAGCGACACGCACGCTGCCACCCCCATTTGGGTAAGCTGGCTGGCCCATGGACGCACCTTCTGCCAGAACGGCATCTTCTGCCATTGCTGCGGCTGAGGCTGCTGTTCCGGGATAAGTGGCGTGACCTGACGCACTGGTTCATTTGCAATTGCAGCCATTACGTTGGCTGAAATATCAAAATGAAGTATCTCGCTGGTATCTCCGCGCATGGTGTCGCGGATCAGGTGGTAGCTCTCCCAGCTTTGCTGCATAGCTTTGTCTTTCGACAAGGTGTTAAGCAGCTCGCTATCGAGAGTTTCCCCGTCCATTAAAGCGGAAAGCTGTTCTTTCTGCATCCTAAATACCCTTCCAGTAACCCGCTATCGTCAACGCCTGATAAGCGGTTGAACTTTATTATCAATAGCTTCCCGCGCGCGGAAAATACGAGAACGCACTGTACCTACCGGGCAATCCATGATGACGGCTATCTCTTCATAGCTCAGGCCATCCAACTCCCGCAACGTAATTGCCATGCGTAAATCTTCCGGGAGCGACTCAATAGTACGGAAAACTATTTGTCTCAGCTCTTCTGACAACATTAAGTTCTCAGGGTTCGAAATTTCTTTCAACGCACCGCCACTTTCGAAGTTTTCAGCATCAATAGCATCCACATCGCTGGACGGGGGGCGCCTGCCCTGAGCAACCAGATAATTTTTCGCTGTATTCACCGCAATGCGGTACAGCCACGTGTAAAACGCGCTATCGCCGCGGAAAGAATCCAGCGCCCGATAAGCCTTGATAAATGATTCCTGCACCACATCAGGGACATCCCCTGAAGGTACATAGCGGGAAACCAGACTCGCCACCTTATGCTGATAACGAATTACCAGTAAATTGAATGACTTCTGATCTCCCTTTTGGACCCGTTCGACAAGGACCTGATCCGTTAACTGCTCGCTCATCCGAGGTAAAGTCTCCCCAAACCTAATATCCACGCCTAATCGAAAAGCCACCCGAACTCTGTGATATGAGCAAGTTCTGGGTTGGAGTGCCCCAGGCGGTGCAAAGTTCCGTTACGCCTTTGTTTTTTCTGTTCTGTTTTGCGAATTCTCTCTTCTTAATTATAAGTTCGGTTACGCAAAACGGTTAGTCTCTGTTTTCTGAAAAGTCCTCGCAGAGCACTATGCAGAGTATCGCACGAAAGGCAATTTTTCATTAGCAAATCTGTTACTCACGCCCTTTCACACCAAAAATTTACGTTATCTGACGACGAGGATTTTTCAGCCCCGTTAAGTCTGGTTGTTTAGTTCATACAACGTACCGGCAAAAAAAACGTGTTGCCTGTCCTATCGGGTGCTATGCTGGCGCAACCTTTGTTTAGTAAATTAAACATCATGATCCCAGATTCCGAACTTGCCTGTGATGTACTGATTGTGGGTAGCGGCGCAGCCGGTCTCTCCCTCGCCCTACGCCTTGCCCAAAGCTGCCGGGTCATTGTGCTGAGTAAAGGTCCGATCAATGAAGGATCGACTTTTTATGCGCAGGGGGGGATTGCCGCAGTTTTTGATGAAACGGACAGCATCGCCTCGCATGTAGAAGATACGCTCATTGCCGGTGCAGGGATCTGTGAACGCGAAGCGGTAGAGTTTGTCGCCAGCAACGCGCGCCATTGCGTGCAGTGGCTCATCGATCAGGGTGTGCTGTTTGATACCGAAATTCAGCCTGACGGCGCGGAAAGCTATCATCTGACCCGGGAAGGAGGACACAGCCACCGCCGTATCCTTCACGCTGCCGATGCCACAGGTAAAGAAGTCGAAACTACGCTGGTCGGCAAAGCGCTGAGCCACCCAAATATACGTGTGATTGAGCGCAGCAACGCCGTCGATCTGATTGTCTCGGACAAGATAGGGTTACCGGGCACTCGCCGAGTGGTTGGCGCATGGGTCTGGAATCGCAATCGCGAGAAAGTGGAAACCTGCCGCGCGAAAGCGGTCGTACTGGCAACCGGCGGAGCTTCTAAAGTTTATCAGTACACCACCAACCCGGATATTTCGTCCGGCGACGGCATTGCGATGGCCTGGCGTGCGGGCTGCCGTGTCGCGAATCTTGAATTCAATCAGTTTCACCCGACGGCGCTTTTCCACCCTCAGGCACGTAATTTTCTGCTGACGGAAGCGCTGCGCGGCGAAGGTGCCTTGCTTAAACGCCCGGATGGGACGCGTTTTATGCCTGACTTTGACGAACGCGCTGAGCTTGCCCCGCGAGATATTGTGGCGCGGGCTATCGACCATGAAATGAAACGACTGGGTGCAGACTGTATGTACCTGGATATCAGCCACAAACCTGCAGAGTTTGTGCGCCACCACTTCCCGACCATCTACGAAAAGCTGATGGGCCTTGGCATCGATCTGACAAAAGAGCCCGTGCCTGTCGTACCTGCTGCGCACTATACCTGTGGCGGCGTAATGATCGACGAGAACGGCCGCACGGACGTTGACGGACTGTACGCTATAGGGGAAGTGACCTATACAGGCTTGCACGGAGCGAATCGTATGGCCTCAAACTCCCTGCTGGAATGCCTGGTCTACGGCTGGTCCGCAGCGGAAGATATAATGAAGCGCATCCCCTTTGCCCGCGAAACTAAATCCCTGCCTGAATGGGATGACAGCCGCGTGGATAACCCGGATGAGCAGGTGGTGATTCAACACAACTGGCATGAACTACGGCTGTTTATGTGGGATTACGTGGGGATCGTGCGGACGACACGCCGCCTTGAACGGGCTTTGCGGCGCATCACCATGCTGCAACAGGAAATTGATGAGTACTACGCGAATTTCCGCGTGTCGAATAATCTGCTGGAGCTGCGAAATCTGGTGCAGGTAGCCGAGCTTATCGTACGCTGCGCGATGCAGCGTAAAGAAAGCCGTGGATTGCACTACACGCTCGACTATCCGGCGCTGGCAGAACCATCCGGGCCGAGCATCCTTTCCCCGCTCTACATAAACAAGTAGAAATCCTGGGTCAGACCACAGTAGCCTTCAGAATAGCTCTGGTCTGGCCCGCGAATCACCAGCCGCTCAGTGAAATATTCCCCGTCTGTCGGCGAGAGAGCCAGCATCACCCGGTGCGGCAAGCGGGTTTCGTTGTCGGCAACATCGGTGCGATATCGCACAAACCATCCCTGACTTTTTGCCAGCGCTGTAAACGCCGTTCCCGCCGCTTCAGGCATAATCACGCAGAAAAAACCGTCTTCGGTGATAAGCTGCGCCGCGCTGGTTAACAGGGCGCTATGATCAAGGGTGGTGGTATAACGGGCCTGCGCGCGCTCAGGCGAAGCGCAGTTGCTACCTTGTTCAAAAAATGGCGGATTGCTGACAATCAGAGAATAGCGCTGTGTAGCCTGTTGAGCCCACTCGCGAATATCGGCACAATGCACGCGAATACGCGACGCCCAGCGGCATGCGCTGGCATTTTCTGCGGCCTGCCCGGCGGCAGCGGGGTCCAGCTCTACGGCATCAATGGTCACGTCATCCGCAGTGCGCTGCGCAAGCATCAGCGCTAATAAACCGCTGCCGGTGCCAATATCCAGCACATTTTTTACTTTCACCACAGGTGCCCACGCGCCAAGTAAACACCCGTCCGTACCGACTTTCATCGCACAACGATCGTGCGCAATAAAAAACTGCTTAAATGTGAATCCGTCACGGCGCAAAAGCGCTTTTTGCCTGGACATCTTATCTACCCTGTAAAGAAACCGCTGTAGCATATGTGAAACTCGATGCCAGGAAAAGCATCACTTAGATACACTAACAGATGAAGATCGCGGCCATAACGTCTATAATCGGCGCCCCACATAGAGGTAGACCATGACTGTAAGCACTTTTTCCGAACTCGAACTAGACGAAAGCCTTTTGGACGCGCTCCAGGACAAGGGCTTTACTCGCCCGACAGCCATTCAGGCTGCCGCCATTCCTCCTGCGCTTGAGGGGCGTGACGTCCTGGGTTCCGCACCAACGGGTACCGGTAAAACGGCGGCTTATCTGCTGCCAGTGTTACAGCATTTGCTCGACTTCCCACGCAAAAAATCCGGCCCGCCGCGTATTTTAATCGTCACGCCAACCCGTGAGCTGGCGATGCAGGTGGCGGATCACGCTCGTGAGCTGGCGAAACATACCCATCTGGATATCGCCACCATCACCGGCGGCGTGGCCTATATGAACCACGCTGAGGTATTCAGCGAAAACCAGGACATTGTCGTCGCCACGACGGGCCGCCTGCTGCAATACATCAAAGAAGAGAACTTTGACTGTCGCGCGGTAGAAACGCTGATCCTGGACGAAGCCGATCGTATGCTGGACTTAGGTTTTGCGCAGGATATCGAAACCATTGCCGCAGAAACCCGCTGGCGCAAACAGACCATGCTGTTCTCCGCAACGCTTGAAGGCGATGCGATTAAGGACTTCGCAGAGCGTCTGCTCGAAGATCCCGTTGAAGTTTCTGCCACGCCATCCACTCGCGAACGTAAGAAAATCCATCAGTGGTACTACCGTGCTGATGACGTAGAGCATAAAACGAAGCTTCTGGTAAATCTGCTTCAGCAGCCTGATGCGACCCGTTCCATCGTGTTTGTCCGCAAGCGCGAGCGAGTGCATGAGCTGGTCGCCTGGCTGCGTGAAGCGGGCATTAACACCTGCTATCTCGAAGGCGAAATGGTGCAGATGAAACGTACCGAGGCGATCAAACGTCTGACCGACGGGCGCGTTAACGTGCTTATCGCCACCGACGTTGCCGCCCGCGGGATTGATATTCCGGACGTTAGCCACGTCTTTAACTTCGATATGCCGCGTACCGCCGATACCTACCTGCACCGCATTGGCCGTACGGGCCGTGCTGGCCTGAAAGGCACCGCTATTTCGCTGGTGGAGGCTCACGATCACCTGCTGCTTGGCAAAATTACGCGCTATATGAAAGAGCCGCTAAAATCACGAGTGATTGACGAGCTGCGCCCGACAACGCGAGCACCAAGTGAGAAGCTTACCGGCAAGCCGTCGAAGAAGGTGCTGGCCAAACGCGAAGAGAAGAAGAAACAAGAGAAAGAAAAACCGCGCGTGAAGGTACGCCATCGCGATAAGAAAAATATCGGCAAGCGCCGTAAGCCTGTTTCGGCGAAAGCTGAGTCTGCGGAATAATTCAGCAGCACAACAAAAAACCGTCTCATATGAGACGGTTTTTTTATGCCCGGAGTGAACGTTTTGGCCCTTAGTGCAGGACTTTCGCGCCAACCCCATAAAAAAGCCGACTCATCGCCGAGTCGGCTTTTGCATTCTTTGAAGGCTTACAGGCTTTCAGTAAAAGTACGAGCGATAACGTCGCGCTGCTGTTCAGGCGTCAGCGAGTTGAAACGCACCGCGTAACCAGAAACACGAATGGTCAGCTGCGGGTATTTTTCCGGGTGCTCAACGGCATCCAGCAGGGTTTCACGGCGCAGCACGTTAACGTTCAGGTGCTGACCACCTTCCACACGCACTTCCGGTTTCACTTCCATTGGAATTTCGCGGTACTCAATCTGACCCAGCTTGCTTACGGAAACCACTTCATCTTCCGCAAAGCCCGCTTTTGCACATACGCAGCGCGCTTCGCCTTTCTCGCTGTCGAGCAGCCAGAAAGAATTCAGAAGTTCGTCGTTTGCAGCTTTTGTAATCTGGATACCAGTAATCATTTTGTTTCTCCCTATGGGCTAATTTTGCTGATTCTGTTGGGCCACATGCTGGCTCATTGGTAAAACCTTTGTTGCGTTGATGATCTATATACCAGCCTCACCCTCCGCCAACTTTGATTTAAATCAATAAAATCCCTGTGTTAATTGTGGGTATCATATCATTTATTTGTTTTACATCAACTTAGCCAGGGCGCTAAAAATTAAAAAAATTGTAAATATTCAACTTTTTTTTACCTGGCGGGGATGCTGACCCCTGCAAATTTTGCTTAGCAGAAAGAAGCAGTTACTCTATCGCCATGACCCTTCGCAGGAGAGCGAAATGACCACACCACTTACCTGGCACGATGTGCTGGCCCAAGAGAAGCAGCAGCCCTATTTCATTCACACGCTGAGCAGCGTTGCCGCTGAACGCGCCGCAGGCGTCACCGTTTACCCGCCGCAGAAAGACGTGTTTAACGCTTTTCGGTTTACCGAACTGGGGGACATTAAAGTGGTGATACTGGGGCAGGATCCCTACCACGGCCCGGGTCAGGCGCATGGGCTGGCGTTCTCGGTGCTGCCGGGCGTAGCCGTGCCACCCTCCCTCGGCAATATGTATAAAGAATTGCAAAGCAATTTCCCGGATTTTGTCCGGCCAAACCACGGATATCTTGAAAGCTGGGCGCATCAGGGCGTACTGCTGTTAAATACCGTGCTGACCGTTGAGGCAGGCAAAGCGCATTCGCACGCTCGTCTGGGCTGGGAAACCTTTACCGACAAGGTCATCGCGCTGATTAACGAGCACTGTGAGGGCGTGGTGTTTCTCCTTTGGGGATCGCATGCGCAGAAAAAAGGCAGCATTATCGATCGCAAACGCCATCATGTTTTGCAGGCGCCTCATCCCTCCCCCCTTTCCGCCCATCGGGGCTTCCTGGGCTGCGGGCACTTCGCAAAAACGAATGAGTATTTGATTGCGCGCGGCGATGCCCCAATAGACTGGACGCCAAAACTCCCCAACCAGTAGACATAAAAAAGCCAGCTTCTTTAAGCTGGCTTTTTAAAGGGTAACGCCGGAATCAGGTCAGGCTTTATTCTGACGCCACCATTCGGCCAGCAGTACGCCGGTCGCAACGGACACGTTCAGGCTTTCCACGTTGCCCGTACCGTCGATGGCAATGCTCATATCAGCATTGTCAAAGGTCGCTTCGGTTACGCCTTCGCGTTCCTGACCCAGCACCAGCACCATTTTCTTTGGCAGCTCGGCTTTAAACAGCGGCGTCCCTTTGTGACTGGATGTGGTCACGATGGCGTAACCCGCTTTGCGGAACTGCTCAAGCCCGTCGGTAAATGTATCACCGCTGATCGCCTGAACATGTTCGGCTCCGCCTTCCGCGGTACGAACGGCTGCACCCGATTCCAGCAGGGAAGCATCCTGCACCAGCAGGCCTTTCACGCCGAAATGCGCACAGCTACGCATAATACCGCCGAGGTTATGCGGGTTTCCTACGTCTTCCAGCGCCAGCACACAATCGTCTTCGCCCGCCTGGGACAACCAACTCTGTACGCTTTTACCGCTGCGCTTTTTAATCAGGAAGCAAACGCCGCCATGGTGCTCGGTGCCGGAAGCTTTCACCAGCTCCGCATCTTCCACTACATGGTAGGCTTTGCGGTTAGCGGCCATCCAGCGCAGCGCTTCTTTGAAGCGCGGCGTGACGCTCTGGATAAACCAGGCGCGCACGATACAATCCGGACGGCTCTGGAACAGGGCCTGACAAGCGTTCTCACCGTAAACACGGGTTTCTTCCGCGCGCTGGCGGCGGATGACTTCCGGGTCTACAAAACTCTTACCGCTAATCCCGCCGTGATCCGGCGTGGTTGATTCCTCAACGCGCGGAGCACGGGAAACCGTACGCCACGGTGAATCACCGCGGTCTTCACGATCTTCGTGACGATTGCGATCGCGCCCGGCACCAGGCTTGTCATCACGACGTGGGCGACCTTTGCCCTCACCGCGTGACGGAGCTGACGCACGCCCACCACCTTTACCAGTACGCGGGTTTTGGCTGCGTTTTTCGCTGTCATCGTCACCGCGGACATACATCACTTTGACCTTGCCGCTTTTACCTTTAAATTCTTCGTTCATTCTTCTCTCCACCTGGCTGAGCGCGTGGCGCGCAGATTACCCGATGTGGCACTGCTTAGCCATTAACTTCGGTCAAAAGCTAATAACTATTATATTCATCGAATAAATCGCTTTGTTGACAGCGATGGAATCACCGATACTGTTTAACATCTCCGAAACATTATCGGTTAATGTCGCCGCTCTCACTCCTTAGAGGTTAGTTATGAATACCGTTTGTGCCGCCTGTCAGGCGATTAATCGCATTCCTGACGACCGTATTAACGACGTTGCAAAATGCGGTCGCTGTGGACATGAACTCTTTGATGGCGAAGTCATCAACGCCACCAGCGAAACCCTCGACAAGCTCCTGCAGGACGATCTTCCCGTGGTGGTCGATTTCTGGGCGCCGTGGTGCGGCCCCTGCGTTAACTTTGCACCGATTTTTGAAGATGTGGCAGAAGAACGCAGCGGCAAAGTACGTTTTGTGAAGGTAAATACCGAAGCAGAGCAGGCCCTGAGCGCCCGCTTTCAGATCCGCAGCATTCCGACCATTATGATTTTTAAGAAGGGAGAAAGGGTGGATATGCTGAACGGTGCCTTGCCTAAAGCCCCTTTTGACAGCTGGCTGAACGAAAATCTCTAAGTTTTGCAGCCGGGCACGATTCTTATGCCCGGCTTCACTATCTACGCTAGAATAGCGTTTTTGCTTCCGTATCCCTGATGACCGAAAACGCCGTCCTGAAACTTCGCGCTGAACGCCTGGCGCGCGCCACTCGCCCCTTTCTTGCCCGTGGCAACCGTATTCGCCGTTGCCAGCGCTGCCTGCTTCCGTTGAAGCTTTGTCTGTGCGATACGCTACGGCCTCAGCCCGCACGCAGCCGTTTTTGCCTGGTCATGTTCGACACCGAGCCGATGAAGCCCAGCAATACCGGCCGTTTGATCGCCGATATTCTGCCAGACACGGCAGCTTTTCAGTGGTCGCGCACCGAGCCACCGCAGGAGATGCTTGATTTAGTGGCCAACCCTGATTATCAGCCGATGGTCGTCTTCCCCGCCTCTTATGCTGATGAAGGGCGAGCGGTGCTAACCTCTCCCCCGCTGAGCGGCAAACCGCCTTTATTTATCATGCTGGATGGCACCTGGACCGAAGCACGCAAAATGTTTCGTAAAAGCCCCTGGCTCGATGCCCTCCCGGTTATCTCTGTCGATTTAAGTATTTCTTCGGCCTACCGCTTACGTGTCGCCCACGCGGACGGGCAATACTGCACGGCCGAGGTCGCGGCGGCCCTACTTGAACAGGCGGGAGATACGCAGGCTTCGACGGGCTTAACAGAGCATTTCACGCTATTCCGTGAGCGCTATCTGGCAGGGAAACCTCATCATCAGGCGAACATCACAGCAGCGGAGCCGGAAAGCGCTTAAACTCGGGTAGAGAAATCTCAGGGGAGAGAGCAATGAGTCAACGTGGGCTGGAGGCGCTGCTGCGTCCCAAATCGATCGCCGTAATAGGAGCCTCAGCGAAAACGGATCGCGCAGGTTATCTGATGATGCGTAACCTGCTGGGCGGAGGTTTTAACGGCCCCGTTATGCCCGTTACGCCAGCCCACAAAGCCGTATGCGGCGTACTCGCGTGGCCCGATGTTGCAAGCCTGCCGTTTGCGCCCGACCTTGCGGTAATTTGTACACATGCAAAGCGCAACCTGGAACTGCTGGAAGCGCTGGGCAGCAAAGGCTGTAAAGCCTGCATCGTCCTCTCTTCCTCGCCCGATCAGTTGCCCGATTTACAGGCCTGTGCAACCCGCTGGCAAATCCGCTTGCTCGGCCCAAACAGCCTGGGTTTACTCGCCCCCTGGCAAGGGCTGAACGCCAGTTTCTCCCCCGTGCCGATCCAAAAAGGTAAGCTGGCATTTATTTCCCAGTCCGCCGCCGTTTCTAACACGATCCTTGACTGGGCGCAGCAGCGTGAAATGGGGTTTTCCTGGTTTATCGCGCTGGGCGATAGCCTGGATATTGACGTTGATGAACTGCTGGATTATCTGGCCCGCGACAGCAAAACCAGTGCGATTTTGCTCTATCTGGAGCACCTGAGCGATGCCCGTCGCTTCGTCTCGGCCGCCCGAAGCGCCTCGCGTAACAAACCTATCCTGGTGATCAAAAGCGGGCGCAGCGCAAAAGCCCAGGCGTTGCTTAAAACCCATCCTGGACTGGATTCTGCCTGGGATGCCGCGATTCAACGTGCGGGCCTGCTGCGCGTACAGGATACGCATGAACTTTTCTCTGCGGTTGAGACCCTGAGCCATATGCGCCCCCTGCGCGGCGAAAGACTGATGATTGTCAGCAATGGCGCAGCCCCTGCCGCGCTTGCGCTGGATGAGCTCTGGCTGCGCAACGGTAAACTTGCGGCTCTGGGCGAAGAGACGCTGAAGAAGTTGCAGGAGAGGCTGCCCGTCAGCGTGGAAAGCGGCAATCCTTTGGATCTGCGCGATGACGCAACTTCGGCCCGTTATGTGCAGGCGGTTGAAGTGCTGCTTGATAGCCAGGATTTCGATGCGCTGATGATCATTCATGCTCCCAGCGCCGCGGCGCCGGGGACGGCCTGCGCTTCAGCCCTTATCGATCTCTTGCAGCGCCACCCGCGAGGGAAATACGTCACGATCATCACCAACTGGTGCGGAGAATTTTCTTCTCAGGAGGCCCGCAGATTATTCAGCGATGCAGGCTTACCCACCTATCGCACACCGGAAGGGACGGTGACGGCGTTCATGCATATGGTCGAGTATCGCCGTAACCAGAAGCAGCTGCGTGAAACACCTGCCCTGCCCGCTAACCTTGCGGCTAACACCAGTTATGCTCACGAACTTATCCAGCAGGCCTTACGCGACGGCGCGACGTCGCTGGATACTCATGAAGTCCGTCCTGTTTTACAGGCTTACGGGCTGAACACGCTGCCAACCTGGATTGCCAGCGACAGCGCCGAGGCGGTGCATATTGCCGAACAAATCGGCTACCCGGTAGCGCTGAAGTTAAGATCTCCCGATATCCCGCATAAATCTGAAGTCCAGGGGGTTATGCTTTATTTACGGACGGCAAGTGAAGTACAGCAGGCCGCCGAGGCCATTATCGATCGCGTCAGAATGACCTGGCCACAGGCCCGCATCCACGGGTTATTAGTGCAAAGCATGGCTAACCGCGCCGGTGCTCAGGAGCTTCGGGTGGTGGTTGAGCAGGATCCGGTATTTGGGCCGCTGATCATGCTCGGTGAAGGGGGAATTGAGTGGCGGCCAGACCAGCAGGCCGTCGTCGCCCTGCCGCCGCTGAATATGAATCTTGCCCGCTATCTGGTTATCCAGGCGATCAAGAGCGGTAAAATTCGTGGCCGCAGCGCCCTGCGCCCCCTGGATATTCCCGGTATCAGCCAGCTGCTGGTGCAGGTGTCCAACCTGATTGTCGACTGCCCGGAAATTCATCGGCTGGATATTCATCCTTTGCTGGCCTCCGGCGATGAATTCACCCTGCTGGACGTGACGTTACAGCTGGCACCGTTTACAGGCGATCCCGATACCCGTCTTGCGGTCAGGCCTTATCCGCATCAGCTGGAAGAACAGGTGACGCTGAAAAACGGTGAAAGCTGCCTGTTCCGCCCCATCCTTCCGGAAGACGAGCCGCAGCTGCAGGCCTTTATCGCAAAGGTGACAAAAGAAGATCTTTATTACCGCTATTTCAGCGAGATCAATGAATTCACCCACGAGGATTTAGCCAATATGACCCAGATCGACTACGATCGGGAAATGGCATTTGTCGCCGTTCGTCAACGCGGCGATTGCGATGAAATTATTGGCGTCACTCGCGCCATCTCAGATCCTGACAATATTGATGCTGAGTTTGCCGTGCTGGTACGTTCCGATCTAAAAGGGCTTGGGTTAGGTCGTCGACTGTTAGAAAAGCTCATTGGCTATACTTGCGAACATGGCCTTCAGCGTCTGAATGGCATTACCATGCCCAACAACCAGGGCATGGTGGCGCTGGCCCGGAAACTCGGCTTTAAGGTCGACATCCAGCTTGAAGATGGTATCGTTAGCCTGACTTTACCGCTGGAGAAAAACGCAGATTCGTGAGTAAGACACTGGAAAACATACTCACTTTGCGCAGCAGTAGTGGTATTATCAGCAAGTTCTGACGTCTGGATTTTGCAGAAGGCCATCCAATGAATAGAGAAGATATGCACTGTGATGTTGTCTAAATTTAAACGTAATAAACATCAACAACACCTTGCTCAATTGCCGAAGCTTTCTCAGTCAGTTGCTGATGTACAAACCCTTTTCTCGCCTGCGGATTTCCGCGAAGCCTTGCTGCAAAAAATTGCCGAAGCAACGCACCGCATATGCATCGTCGCGCTCTACCTTGAGCAGGACGATGGCGGCAACGGCATTCTTTCCGCCCTCTATGAAGCCAAGAAAAAACGCCCGGAAATTGAAGTAACCATCCTGGTCGACTGGCACCGTGCACAGCGTGGCCGTATTGGCGTGGCCGCTACGGATACCAATGCGGACTGGTATCTCCGAATGGCAGAGCACTCTCCGGATGTCGACATTCCCGTTTATGGCGTGCCGGTGAACACCCGTGAAGCGCTGGGCGTGTTGCACTTTAAAGGCTTTATCATTGATGACAGCGTCATCTACAGCGGCGCAAGCCTGAACGATGTTTACCTCCATCAGCATGACAAATACCGCTATGACCGCTATCAGATCATAGGCAATGCCCAGCTGGCCGATGTGATGTATAACTGGGTAAATCAGCACCTGGTACGCGGCAGAGCCGTTCACCGTCTGGACTCCCCGCATCGTCCGAAAAGCCCGGAAATAAAAAATGATATTCGCCAGTTCCGCCAGGCGCTGCGCGATGCCACTTTCCACTTCGAAGGAAATGCCGATAACGACCAGCTGTCCGTCACGCCGCTTGTTGGCCTGGGCAAATCGAGCCTGTTGAATAAAACCATTTTTCACCTCATGCCCTGCGCAGAACAGAAGCTGGTGATCTGCACGCCTTATTTCAACCTGCCTGCGGTGCTGGTGCGCAACATTATTCAGCTCCTGCGCGAAGGGAAGCAGGTGGAAATTATCGTTGGCGACAAAACGGCGAACGATTTTTATATTCCTGAAGACCAGCCTTTCAAAATCATTGGCGCCCTGCCTTATTTGTATGAAATAAACCTGCGCCGCTTCTTAAGCCGCCTGCAATATTACGTCAATAACGGCAAGCTGATCGTCCGTCTGTGGAAAGATGACGATAACAGCTATCACCTGAAAGGAATGTGGGTGGACGAAGAGTGGATGCTGCTGACGGGCAATAACCTCAACCCTCGCGCCTGGCGCCTTGATCTGGAAAACGCCATTCTGATCCACGACCCGCAGCAAGAACTGGCTTCGCTACGGCTCCGTGAGCTGGAGCTGATCCGCACTCACACCACCGTTGTGGAACACTACCGCGATCTACAAAGCATCGCGGAATACCCGGTGAAAGTGCGCAAGCTTATTCGCCGCCTGCGTCGCATAAGGATAGATCGCCTGATAAGCCGCATACTTTAATCCGATCGTTATCAGGCCGGGCATAACACTGCTTTTACTGGTTCTGTTGACGCGTAAAAAAACCGGAGACGATGTACGTGTCCGGTTTTTTTATGCGCCCGACTGAGGCTGTTGAAATCACCTCAGACAGGCACTTTCATCAGAATGCGTAGACTCAGAACGTGGTTGGCGCCGGCACCGCTGAGGAAGGATTCACCTGGGTTGGCGAAGTGGACGGCACGGTCGTGGTTGCACCACCATTAACCTGCACTGGCACGGCCGTTTGCTGCACTGGCACCAGCATCAGATCCGCTTTTTTGCCTCCCTGATTGATAACCGGCTGAACCGTGTCGGTGATAAACATCAGCTTATCGTTAACCGTGATAGCCGCGCTCAGGATAATACGGGCGTTCGGCTGAATATCCGCTGGGTTAAATGGCAGCACAAAGCTGAACGGCGCTTGTTTACCTTCGGTACGGGTTACCTTCTGGGCCAGAACTTTTGACGGTGCGTCAGCAAGGGAAGCATCCGACAGCGTCACGGTCAGCACCGCATCAGGCGGCAGCGCGATACGCTGACGAATCCAGGCCGTACCTGTGACGCTTGGTTGTGCAATTGCCGGCTGGGCTG
The DNA here is from genome assembly GCA_946480445.1 of uncultured Buttiauxella sp. Classification (GTDB taxonomy): domain Bacteria; phylum Pseudomonadota; class Gammaproteobacteria; order Enterobacterales; family Enterobacteriaceae; genus Dryocola. The sequence continues at coordinate 139,712 of CAMLJN010000003.1, read as the reverse complement.
TCGCCGCCGACGTGGACGCAGCCGGTGCCGGAACGGGAATATCAGCAGACTTCTGCGCGCATCCCGCCACAGCTACCGCAACGGCTAAACCACTTAACATATGCACCAGTTTCATTGATTTGTTCTCCTTAATATCAATGCTTCAGTGGGATATGGATCCCACAGGTAATGAGTAGTTAAAACATGCTTATCACGCTAAGTGTGGCACATATCACTGAATTTTGCCTGGTATGGCTCGGATTATCAGGTTGGACCACCGCAGGATTAATGTTGAGAACCTGTTATAATCTGGCCAGAAACGCGCAAGTTATCACTATTTCGAGGATGTTCTATGAGTCAGGCGCTCAGCAATTTATTGGCATTGCTCAATCTGGAAAAGATTGAAGAAGGATTATTTCGCGGCCAGAGCGAAGACTTAGGGCTACGCCAGGTCTTTGGCGGACAGGTCGTTGGCCAGGCACTTTATGCCGCCAAAGAAACCGTCCCGGCTGAAAGGCTGGTCCACTCCTTCCACAGCTACTTTTTGCGCCCGGGTGACAGCCAGAAACCCATTATTTATGATGTGGAAACCCTGCGCGACGGCAACAGCTTCAGCGCCCGTCGCGTTGCCGCTATTCAAAACGGTAAACCGATTTTCTATATGACAGCCTCTTTCCAGGCACCGGAGCCAGGTTTTGAACATCAAAAAGCCATGCCCGCAGCGCCGTCGCCGGACGGACTGATTTCCGAAACGGACATAGCCCGTTCTTTCGAGAACTTCCTCCCGCCGCAGGTTAAAGAGAAGTTCCTGTGCGAGAAGCCGCTTGAAATCCGCCCGGTAGAATTCCATAACCCGCTTAAAGGACACCAGGCCGAGCCAGCCCGCCAGGTGTGGCTACGCGCTAACGGCAAAATGCCGGACGATCTCCGGGTGCATCAGTACCTGCTGGGCTATGCCTCTGACTTTAATTTCCTGCCCACAGCCCTCCAGCCGCACGGTATTGGATTCCTTGAGCCGGGAATGCAGGTAGCGACCATCGACCACTCTATGTGGTTCCATCGCCCTTTCGATATGAACGAGTGGCTTCTGTATAGCGTGGAGAGTACCTCAGCCTCCAGCGCCCGCGGCTTTGTACGCGGTGAGTTTTATACTCAGGATGGCGTGCTGGTTGCCTCGACGGTGCAGGAAGGGGTGATGCGCAAGCGCAGCTAGCCTCTATTGGGTAGCGTTGCGCCTACCCGGCCGCAGATCATGGCCATCTTTGCGCGGTGAACGGAATGCAAAAGGCGGGACAAATGTCCCGCCTTATTTTATCCAGCACGATTAAGCGTTGTAGGCATTTTCGCCGTGGCTGTTCACATCCAGCCCTTCGCGCTCCTGCTCTTCCGGTACACGCAGGCCGACGGTCAGATCGGCAACTTTAAAGCCGATAAAGGCGACAACGGCGGACCACACGAGGGTCAGGCCAATGCTTTCCAGCTGCACCAGAACCTGATGGCCCATGGTCACACCTTCCGCGTAGCCTACGCCACCCAGCGTAGTCGACGCAAAGATCCCCGTCATAATGCAGCCAACGATGCCGCACACGCCGTGCACGCCGAAGACATCACATGGATCGTCAACGCGCAGCCATTTCTTCAGCAGCGTGACGCCCCACAGACCCGCCAGACCCGCAGCCACGCCCACGATGAGCGCACCACCAACGCCGACATAGCCGCAGGCTGGGGTGATACCCACGAGGCCTGCGATAGCGCCAGAGCAGGCACCCAGCAGAGAAGGTTTACCGCGCAGCGTCCACTCACCAAAGATCCAGCCCAGTACCGCCGCCGCCGTTGCAACAACCGTGTTCACAAACGCCAGGGCAGCGATTTCGTTGGCCGAGCTTGCGGAACCCGCGTTGAAGCCAAACCAGCCGAAGTACAGGATCGCGGTGCCCATAAAGACCATCGGCAGGTTGTGCGGTTTAAAGGCTTCTTTACCGTAGCCGACGCGTTTGCCGACCAGGTAAGCTCCAACCAGCCCCGCTACCGCAGCGTTAATATGCACGACTGTACCGCCCGCAAAGTCCATCGCACCGTGAGTCGCAAGCAGGCCGCCGCCCCAAACCATATGCGCGATAGGCACATAAGAGAGCGTCAGCCAGACCAGCACGAAGATAAGCACGGCTGAGAATTTAATACGCTCCGCCAGCGCGCCAACGATCAGCCCGACGGTGATACAGGCGAAAGATCCCTGGAACGCGACGTGAATGTACTGATAGAAGGATCCCATCAGCGCCGTCAGCTGGATATTTTTAAGCATCACCCAGTCAAAGTTACCGAAGAAACTGCCGCCGGTCCCGAAGGCTAACGTGTAGCCGTATACCACCCATAGCACGCAGACCAGCGCGAAGGTGACTGAAACCTGCGTCAGCATCGACAGCACGTTTTTGGAGCGAATCAGGCCGCCGTAGAACAGTGCCAGTCCAGGGATGGTCATAAACAGCACCAGAGCGGTGCAAATCATCATAAAAGCATTATCGGCTTTATCCGCAACGGCCGGGGCGGCTAAAGCCAGAGATGGCGCAAGCGCCAGGGCGACAACACCAAACGCAGAGGCAAGTTTCTTCATTTTTGTGTCCCTTACACGATGGCCCGAATTACAGTGCAGCTTCGTCGGCTTCGCCGGTACGAATACGGATAACACGTTGCAGCTCGGCAACGAAGATTTTGCCGTCACCAATTTTGCCGGTGTAGGCCGCTTTGCTGACAATATCAATAACTTCATCGAGCTGATCGTCGGCAATCGCCACATCAATTTTCACTTTTGGCAGAAAATTAACGCTGTATTCCGCACCGCGGTACAACTCTGCGTGACCTTTCTGACGACCGAAGCCTTTCACTTCGGTGACAGTCAGCCCTTGAATACCGATGGAAGACAGCGCTTCGCGTACGTCTTCGAGTTTGAACGGTTTGATTACCACGGTAACCAGCTTCATAGATCCCCTCCAGTCAGAATTGGGTAACGGCACGGCTTCACAATGGATACAAAGCAAGCCTCGTGCCAGGAATGAAAAACAGGGAGGGCGGGCGCTAAACGGCCTGCTGGCGGGATTTGAAGTAAGGGAAGTTCGAGGCCGGTGATTCAGAATGTTCCCGGAAAGAAAAAACGCACCATGCTGGTGCAGGGTGCGTTATCTTTTTGCACCAGCGCAGATACGCGCTGGATTGGTGCATAATGCTGATGCATCAGAGGGTGAGGGGGTCCTCACGCGTAGCGGCGGCCAGCTCTTCGCCGGCAAGCTGCAGCTGATACATCTGCCAGTAGCGCCCTTCTGCCGCCAGCAGCTCGGCGTGCGTTCCCCGCTCGACCGCCTGCCCGCGATGCAGTACCAGGATGGTATCCGCCTCGGTAATGGTCGACAGACGGTGGGCGATCACCACCAGAGTGGTACGCTCGCGAATCGCTGCCAGCGCGTGCTGAATGGCCTGTTCGGTGCCGGAATCAATGTTTGCCGTGGCCTCGTCCAGAATAAGGATTTGCGGCGCATCAACCAGCACGCGCGCCAGCGCCAGCAGCTGCTTTTGCCCTACTGAAAGATTATTTCCCTGTTCGCCCAGGCGCGTGTGAACGCCGTCGATCATCGATCGTGCCAGGTCAGCAAGCTGAACGGTCTCCAGCGCCTGCCACACGGCTTCCTCGCTGATATCACGCCCCAGAGTCACGTTGGCAAAGAAAGAGTCAGCCATCACTACCGGGTCCTGCTGTACCATAGCGACGCCGCGACGTAACGCATGATGGCTAAGCGTATTCAGAGGACGCCCGTCCAGACGGATTTCGCCCTGGGTCAGTGGATAATAGCCCATCAGCAGGTTTGCCAGCGTGCTCTTACCGCTGCCGGTATGTCCCACCAGCGCGACAAAACTGCGTGAAGGCACGGCCAGATTAATGTCCTGCAAGACCAGACGATCGCCGCGGTAGGCAAACGAGACATTGTCTACGGCGATTTCACCGCTGGCCAACGGCCTGTCGTCCTTGCCGAAATCCTGACTTTTGCCGTCCATCAGCTCAAACACTCGCTCACCGGCCACCACCGCCTGTTGCAGCATAGACTGCTGCGTGGTCAGCTCAATCAGGGGTTCGTTAAGGCGGCCAAGATAGTTGATAAACGCATACAGAACGCCCACTTCAATCGTCCCCACGGAGGTAAAGCCGAACAGCATCAGCAGCCCGCAGAGCACCAGCGCCGAAAAGAGACTAAGCAGCGGGCGCAGCAGGAAACCGTCCAGCCGTAGCGTTTGCATGCGGGCCAGATAATGCGAGCGGCTCGCCTCCCCCATACGCTCTCCAAAACGAGCCTGCTGGCGGAACTGCTGGATGACGCTCATGCCGTTGATGACTTCGTTAAAACCGTCATTGATATCTGCCAGATAGCTGCGCACCCGGCGCACAATCGGCGTGCTGTAGCGCTGATAAATCACCATCACGATAAGCACGGCCGGGAAGATAGTGACGGCAACCAGCGCCATACGCCAGTCGAGGCTGAACATCGCCACCAGCATCGCGCCGATTAGCGCTGCGCTGCGCAGCACCGTTGCGACAACGGTGACGTAGAGATCGCGAATCACTTCGGTGTCATTGGTTACACGCGAAATTAACTGCCCCACGGGCTGCGTATCGAATGCACTAAGCGGTTGACGGAGAGCGGCATCCATCACGTCCGTGCGAAGTTTTTGCACCACGCCTACGGCGGCCTGATTAAACAGCAACGCCTGCCAGTAGTGCAGCCCTGCCGCGGCGAGGGAAAGCAGGAGATAGGCCGTAGCAAGCCCCGCCACCAGCGCAACCGGCAGGCGATGCTGCGATACCATATTATCAATGAAGTAGCTCACGAGAATCGGCCCGGTCACTTCTGCCGCCGCCGCAATCCACAGCATAGCGACCGCGCCCGCCAGCGGTTTGCGCCACGGCGAACCATAGGCCAGCAGACGTTTTATCGTCGGCCACTGCTTTTGTAACTTACGCATCGGCCTGCTCCTTATCGACAACGATCTCCGGGGCCTCATCCAGCGCGGCCTCCAGCTGCTGATAGCGATACATATCGCGATACCACCCAAGCCTTGCGACCAGCTCATCGTGGCTGCCTCGTTGCGCAAGCTGACCGTGCTGCATGACCAGAATTTCACTGGCCTCAGTCAGCGCCGACAGACGGTGAGCGCTAATAATTACCGTGCGATTTTCCCCCCACTGCCGGAGGTTATGCAGGATTTGGTGTTCGGTACGACCATCTACCGCCGATAATGCATCGTCCAGTATCAGGATCTCCGCATCGAGCAGAAGCGCACGGGCGATAGAGATGCGCTGTTTCTGCCCGCCAGAAAGCATAACGCCGCGTTCACCCACTTCGGTTTCATAGCCTTGCGGCAGACGTAAAATATCTTCATGCACGCTGGCAAGCCGTGCAACGTGCTCAATCTCTTCCTGTGTGGCGTTCGGTTTACCGAGTGCAATATTGTTCGCAACGGTATCCGAGAACAGAAAAGGCGTCTGGTTGACGACCGCCAGACGACTGCGCCACGAATCAAGCTGCAAACGTGTCAGCGGAATGCCGTGGAAACGAATATCGCCCTGGTCGATATCAAAATGGCGCTGGAGCAGGGACAGAATGGTACTTTTTCCCGCGCCCGTCGGGCCACACAGCCCCAGCATGCCACCCGGTTTCAGGGTGAAGGAAATATTTTCCAGCGTCGGCTTTGCCGCCTGCGGATAGTGGAAGACGTGAATCCTGGCCTCAACGTCACCGCGCCCGCTCGGGGCCTGCTCTTTACCGTCAATGACCGACGGCGCTTCTTCCAGCATGCTGCGGATACGGCTGTAGGCGGCGCTGCCGCGTTCCACAATATTAAACATCCATGCCAGCGCCAGCATCGGCCAGATCATCAGGCCCAGGTACATTACAAAGCTGGTGAGCTGCCCGAGCGTGAGCGTCCCCTGAATGACCATCCAGCTGCCGCCGCCGACGGCCAGCAGGTTTGCCATCCCGATGGCAATATAAATGGTTGGATCAAAGCGGGCGTCCACGCGTGCGACGCGCATATTCTTCTTCCCGGCGTCCTCGGCCTCGGCGGCAAACAGCGATGACTGTCGGTCCTCAAGCCCAAAGGCTTTGATCATGCGAATGCTGGTCAGGCTTTCCTGGGTACGATCGTTTAAGGTGGAGAACGCCGCCTGTGCAAGTTTAAAGCGCTGATGAAGCTGATCGCCGTAGCGCTTAATGACGATGGCCATTACCGGCATCGGCAACAGCGCAAGCAGCGTCAGCTCCCAGCTTATCTGGGTCGACATCACGATCAGCACCGCGCAACCCATCACCAGGGAATCCACCAGCGTCAGCACACCTTCGCCTGCGGCAAACACCACGCGATCGACATCGTTTGTCGCACGCGCCATCAGGTCGCCCGTGCGGTGGCGCAGATAGAATTCAGGATGCTGACGGCTTAGCTGCCGGTAGTAATCTTCGCGCAGCTCCACGGCAAGCTGATAAGACGCCCCGAACAGCAGCACTCGCCAGACGTAGCGCAGGGCATAAACCACAATGGCTATGACCACCATGACGCCAAGCCACATCAACACTTCCTGCCCCGTGAGGCGCTGCCCGGTGACGCCATCCACAATCACGCCCACAAGCATTGGCGGCACGAGCTGCAAAATAGCAATAATGATAAGCAAGGCCACCGCCCCGAGATAGCGCCGCCATTCCCGGGTAAAGTACCAGCTTAATTGAGCAAATAATCGCACGAGGTTTTGTTCCTGATTTACTGTCAGCCGACGAGGGCCTGTTGATGTACCGAAGCGCTTAACGCTGAGAAATTAGCCGCATATCGGCAACGCCGTGGTGTATTTTATCTGTTCCATGGCGAAACTCGAAGTCACATCGGCTAAACCAGGAATGCCATTCACCAGCCGCTTGTAAAAATCATCATACCGTTTCATATCCGCCACCTGAACACGCATCAGATAGTCGTACTCCCCGGCCATGCGCCAGAAGCCAAGCACTTCCGGCATCTCTTCCACCACGGCAACAAATTTGCTGTACCACTCGCTGCTGTGCTGCTGGGTTTTTATCAGCACAAAAGCCGTCAGGCCCAGCCCGAGTTTTTCGGGATCCAACAGCGCAACTTTCGCCCGCACGACGCCGTCATCTTCAAGCTTTTTCAGGCGTTTCCAGCAGGGCGTGGTGGTCAGATTAACGGCATCCGCCAGAGCCTGCAAAGAGAGGGTGCAATCTTGTTGCAGCAAGGATAGCAGCTTACGGTCAATTTTATCTAACATAGTGCTCTTCGGGAGAAAGGTTTTCTCTAATGAAAGCCGTATAAAGGCTAAATAGCAACTTTTTTATCCTTCTTTTGCATTACGCTAAGCACAAACAGACAAACGGATAACGACCATGACCAGCACCTGGGTAAACCACGCCATCAGCGAAATCAACGCCGACTATCAGCGCTCGGCGGATACGCATCTTATTCGCCTTACTCTGCCGGGTTTCCCGGGGATTCAGCTTTATCTGAAAGATGAAAGCACCCACCCAACGGGCAGCCTGAAGCATCGCCTGGCGCGTTCGCTGTTTCTCTACGGCCTGTGTAATGGCTGGATAAAAGAAGGCACCACCATCATCGAGGCCTCTTCTGGCTCCACCGCCGTGTCAGAAGCCTACTTCGCGCGCCTGCTTGGCCTGCCGTTTATTGCCGTGATGCCCGCCTGTACCGCTAAACGCAAAGTCGAACAAATCGAATTTTATGGCGGACGCTGTCACTTTGTCGAAAGCGCCTGTGAAATTTATGCGGCATCAGAAATGCTGGCTCGCGAGTTAAACGGCCACTATATGGACCAGTTTACCTACGCCGAACGCGCAACGGACTGGCGCGGCAATAACAACATTGCCGACAGTATCTTCCGCCAGATGGAGCACGAACCGCATCCTGTCCCGGATTATATCGTAATGAGCGCGGGCACCGGCGGCACCTCCGCCACGATCGGCCGCTATCTGCGTTACCAGGGGCATCCTACGCAGCTGCTGGTGGTCGATCCGCAGAACTCCGTCTTCCTCGACTACTGGCAGCAGCGCGACTGCAGCCTGAGCAGCAAAATCGGCAGTAAGATTGAAGGCATTGGCCGCCCGCGCTGCGAGCCCTCATTTATTCCGGATGTGATCGACGAAATGATGCGGGTCCCGGACGCGGCGAGCGTTGCCACCATGCAATGGCTGGAAACCGTGCTGGGCCGAAAAGTGGGGGCCTCCACGGGAACAAACATGTGGGGCGCGCTGCAAATGGCGGTTCGTATGCGTAATGAAGGCCGCAGCGGTTCAATTGTGACACTGCTGTGCGACAGCGGCGAACGCTATCTGGAAACCTATTACCGCGCGGAGTGGGTGCAGGCAAATATTGGTGATTTGCAGCCCTGGCGAGCAGAGCTTGAAAATTTGATTAAATAAAAAACGGCATTTTTACCTGGTTAAAGCGGCTATGGATTAAAATGGCCGCCCTATACTCTTTCACTTAAAAAGTGATGGCACATCGCCATCGGTCAATTCTTTAGCCAGGGATAAAAATGAAAAAAATTGGCATTTTACTGCTGTCTACCCTGCTCGGCGCGTGCGGCACCTACAACGCGGCGGACACAATGGCGACCCGCGACGATGCAACGACGGATATGGCACGCTGCGGCGGTGGGCTGGGCATAGACAACAGGGTTGGGCTGATTATTCAGCGAGAGGCCGCAAAATCCGGAGGCGAGCTCTCCGCTCAACAGTCTTCCGAAATTTATACCCATGCCGTAAAGCAGGGACTGATGACCGCCGACGGTAAAAGCTACGATATCTACGTGAAGTGCCTCCTTGAACTGGATAAGCGCCGTAGCGATAAGCAAACGCTGGCGCAGATTGAGCGCACCCAGCAGCCCGCCCTGAAAGTGTATCTTGATGCCAAAGAGGGTCCCAGCCGTCAGCTGGTGGTGGACAATACCGGCGCGGAGCTGACCGAGCTTGAGGTTACCCCCGCCCCTTTTTTGGTGATGTCGGACCTGTGCCTGATCGAAAAAGCAGGCGACTGTCCGGCGAAAACCTTATCCCGGCTTGAGATGGCCTACATCCCCATTGAAAATTTCTATTCGCCGGTTTCCTGGCTCGGGCGCTACAACGGATCGCTTTATGCTGTGGATGAAGCCGAATCGGCAAGGCTAAGAGACACGGCTGCTGAGGTGATAAAACGCACCCAGACCGCACGCACGGGTTCTATGACCGACTACGTCATTACGCTTGTACGCCTCAGATACAAAGATAAATTTCAGATGGCCCACGAACGCTTTATTGATGCCTCTCTTGAGCAGCGCGAGCTGCCGGGAGATCTGGGACAGGCGCTGTTCGCATTACGCACGCAGTGGGTTGAAGCAGGTAAGGTCATCAACGCCGTCGATATTTCAGCCTCTTCTCTGTACAACATCTGGAACACCAGCCGTCTGCCAAAAGACGCGCTTCCTGCCGCCTGGCTGTACTATCAAAAACAGAGCCGCAGCAGCGTTTAGTAAAAAAAAACCGGGCGCGAGGCCCGGTGCTGGAAGCGCTTAGTATTCGGGGGAATAAGTAAGGTTTGGTGTATCCAGCCAATGCGTCAAATAGTGTGAAACCGCCTGGTTACGGCAGTGACCAATGACAGGTAAATGAGAGAGTTCAGCTTTTAACTGCGGCATTGCGTTGCCCATGATCAGGCCGCGCCCGACGCCTGCGAGCATTTCCCTGTCGTTCATCGCATCGCCAAACGCCATACAATCCTGCATCGTCAGCCCCAGATGTTCACTCAGTTTGCTCAGCGCGGCGCCCTTATTGCAGCCAACCGGCAGCACTTCCAGACAATCCAGCGCAGAAAAACACAGGAAGGCTTTATCGCCGAGAGCCTCACCAAGCTGCACCTTCAGGCGGCACAAGTCGTCATGATCGCCGCAGAAGCAAATCTTGGTCACTTCGTCTTTCGGGATTTGTTGCAGATCTGCCAGTCGATATTTAAACCCGCTGTAAACGTGAGCGTTGAGCATCTCGGGGAGATCGTACTGCGTCAGCCAGCCGGAATCGTTGAAGACGTGCAGGCTGGCTTTTGTCTCCCACTGCCCCTGAATAACGATTTCTGCGGCCTCGGGCGAAAGATCCTGCCGGTGCAGCAGCTCACCCTGGGTTGTGTGGATCCGGGTGCCGTTGCCGGTGATCAGAAAGGCTTCGAGGTTAAGCGAGCCTGCGATATGGCGCACTTCGTGCACATGTCGACCGGTGGCAAAGGCAAGCGTCATGTGACGTTCTTCACGCAAACGTCTCAGCGTACGCACCGTCTCATCCCCGAGCCGATGGTCAGGCATTAATAACGTCCCATCCATATCGAATGCTGCCAGCCGTGCCATGAAAACTCCCGAATGTGACCCTGTGAACATGCCGACAAGTATTGCCTGGTATATACGGAACTAATAGTGAATACTTTCTGAAATTCGTTCCGGGTTTTTATTCATGCGTCTGTTAAATCGACTCAATCAGTACCAGAGATTGTGGCAGCCTTCGGCTGGCGAACCGGTGCAGGCCACCGTGGCCGAGCTGGCTGGCCGCTGCTTTTGCAGCGAGCGACACGTGCGTACGCTGCTCAATCAGCTGGAAGAAGCGGGCTGGCTGCGCTGGCGGGCACAATCCGGACGCGGCAAACGCGGCGAGCTGACATTTCTGGTCACGCCGGACAGCGTGCGCTCGGGCATGATGGAGGAAGTGCTGCATAAAGGGCAGCACCAGAACGCCCTGGCGCTGGCGAAAATCGCGCCGGAACAGCTTCGCCACCTGCTCCAGCCTTTTCTCGGGGGGCAATGGCAGAACAATACGCCGACGTTACGCATTCCCTATTATCGTCCTCTGGAAACGCTGCAACCGGGCTTTCTGCCGGGACGAGCTGAACAACACCTGGCCGGTCACGTCTTTTCGGGTTTAACGCGGTTTATCACCGACAGCACCCTGCCGCAGCCCGATCTCGCCCATCACTGGCAGGTATCAGACGATGGCCTGAGCTGGCACTTTTTTATTCGCTCCACCCTGCACTGGCATAACGGCGAGGCGGTCGAGACGGTGCAGTTGCAGCAGCGCCTGCTGATGCTGCTGACGCTCCCGTCCATGCGCCGTTTGTTTGTCAGCGTGAAGGCCATCGACCTGCCCCATAGCCAGTGCCTGCGCTTTGTGCTGCATCGTCCAGATTACTGGCTCCCCTTCCGGCTGGCGAGCTATTGCAGCCGCCTTGCCCACCCGCAGAATGCACAGCTGGGCTGCGGCGCCTTCCGCATCGCAAGCTTCAGGGAAAATCTTGTGCGCATCGAAAGCCACGAGAGCTTCCACCTTAACCACCCGCTTCTGAAAGCCGTGGAGTACTGGATCACTCCGCAGCTTTTCGATGAAGCTCTCGGCACCAGCTGCCGCCATCCGGTACAGATCGCTATCGGGCAGCGCGATGAGCTTACGCATCTGCGACCGGTCAGTAAAAGTATCAGCCTCGGCTTTTGTTATCTGGCGGTAAAGCAGAACGGGAAGATATCGCCCGCACAGGCCAGAACGCTGATGCAAATTGTGCGGCGTCACGAAGTGATCGGATCGCTGCCGGTGGAAGAGGGTCTGATCACCCCGAGTACGGAAATGATCCCCGGCTGGGATATGCCCGCATGGGAAAATAAGGATCCGGTAAAGCTGCCGCGCCAGCTGACGCTTATCTATCATCTGCCGGTGGAACTGCACGTGATGGCAAATCAGCTTAAAGGCTATCTGGCTACGCTTGGCTGCGAACTGACGCTTATTTTCCACGACGCAAAAAACTGGTCCGGCTGCGAGCCGCTTGCCGAAGCGGATCTGGTGATGGGTGACAGACTGATTGGCGAAGCGCCTGAATATACGCTGGAGCAGTGGCTACGCAGCGATGTGTTCTGGACGCATATCTTCACCCCGGGGCAGTATACGCATATGCAAACGACGCTCGATGCCGTGCAGATCCACCCTGACGATACGGCGCGCTATGCCAGTCTCCGCCAGGTGTTCAGCGCGCTGATGCAGGACGCCATCATCACGCCGCTTTTTAACTATCGCTATCAAATCAGCGCTCCGCCGGGAGTCAACGGTATCGAACTTAACGCCTGGGGCTGGTTCGATTTTACCCGCGCCTGGCTACCGCCGCCGTCAATGGCGTGAAGAAGCTGGGCAGCCGCACGCGACGGCGTTACCATAGCGCCATCACCAAATGTATGAATAACAGGATCACCCATGAAACGTGCAGTTGTCGTCTTCAGCGGCGGACAAGACTCTACCACCTGCCTGATCCAGGCTTTGCAGCAGTACGATGAAGTCCACTGCGTGACCTTTGATTATGGCCAGCGTCATCGTGCGGAGATTGACGTAGCACGCGAGCTGGCGCTTAAGCTGGGTGCCCGCGCCCATAAAGTGCTGGATGTCACCGTTCTCAACGAACTGGCGGTCAGCAGCCTGACGCGCGACAGCATTCCGGTGCCGGACTACGATCCGAGCGAAAACGGCATCCCCAGCACCTTTGTTCCCGGCCGCAATATTCTTTTCCTGACGCTGACCGCAATCTATGCCTATCAGGTTGAAGCTGAGGCCGTGATTACCGGCGTGTGTGAAACGGATTTCTCCGGCTATCCGGACTGCCGCGATGAATTTGTCAAAGCGCTAAACCACGCGGTAAGCCTGGGCATGGCACGGGATATACGCTTTGAAACACCGCTGATGTGGCTTGATAAAGCAGAAACCTGGGCGCTGGCAGATTACTGGCAGCAGTTGGATTTAGTACGAACCCAGACCCTGACCTGCTACAACGGTATCCAGGGCGATGGCTGCGGCGAATGCGCGGCCTGTAACCTGCGGGCAAACGGGCTGAATCACTATCTGGCGGATAAGCCTGCCGTGATGGCCGCCATGAAAAAGAAAACCGGGCTTATGTAATCAACTCAGCGCGCTAAGGTCCGGGTTCAGCCGATAACCAGGCGCGCAATTTCCCTCACTCTGGCCAGTTCCGCAGGCGTTACATTTCCCTTGAATCTGGCTGCTCTTGCCCGCCAGTCCAGGCTCTTTATCCGATAGGCCAGTACTGCGCTGTCGTGTAAGCGACTTAACATCACAAGAGATAATTTTTTATCTTTGTCGTAATCGGACAGCACAGCATCAGGCCCACTTTCCCGTTATAACTCCTCGGGCTGTTTCCCCAACGCTTTGGTGTCTGACACATCATCACTCCCAAAAATGTATCGACATTGTTGATACAACATAGCCCGCTGGCAACGCGTATCAACATTGTTTCTACAAATAGCCTCTCAGGCCTGTGCTGCTACTCCATCATTTGCTCCAGCTTCTCACGCAGCTCCCCTTCAATCGGCAAAGATTTCTGGGTTTTTAGATCGATACAGACAAAGGTTAACAGGGCATCGGCTACCGCTTGCCCTTCCGGCTCGAGCGTCACCACCTGGCTTAGCACGCCGCTTTTACCGTTTAGCTGTTGCAGCGTGCTGGTAATGCGTAGCACATCGCCCAGCACCGCCGGGCGACGATAGCTGATATTGATATTGACGACGATAAACGCGATGTTCCGTTCCGCCATCCACTGAAAACCGGCGGTGTTCTCCAGCCCTTCCCAGCGGGCCTCTTCAAGAAACTCCAGATAGCGGGCATTGTTCACATGCTGGTAAACATCCATGTGGTAACCACGAACTTTGATTTGTGTTTGCATAGCGCGATGACCTTTTCATTTTAATAAGCAGGTAAGATGATCAGGTCGCACCGACTGGTACGACCTGTCATTCAGCGTAGCAAATATTTTTTACTACGCGAATCCTGCCGCACGCTTCATCAAAGTTTTATGTGCTGCCGGTTACGTTCCACCAGCGCCTCGCCAATGCCAGGCACCTCCTGCAGCTGATCCAGCTCTTTAAAGGGGCCGAACTCTTCACGGTAGCTCACGATGGACTGCGCTTTTTTTAAACCCACGCCGTTAAGGATCCGGGCGAGATCTTCAGCACTGCCGGTATTAATGCTCACTACGCTTTCCGCCTCATCAGCTGGACTATTCGCTGCGGCTTTCCCCCCGGATGCCCGCGCAGCAGCTTTTTCAGCCGTTGTCGACAGCTGGGACGCAGCTGGACTCCGCTCATTTGCCTGCGCTGCGTGTGCTGGCAAGCAACCGCTTGCCGCGATGAGTGCGAAGGTGAGATAAAGGGCTTTCATGCCTGATTTCATGCTGTTTCCTCCATGTGTTTGACAGCAAAGCCACCCTACCCGCAGAGAAAAAAGCGCACAATCAACAATGTTCAAATGTGGAAAAGGCCGCGAAAGCGGCCTTCATTCATGGTAATTAATCAGTTACTTACGTTTAATATCATTACGTTAAAAGCATTTTAAGCCTGTATAAGGCTACATGAATCTGAATAAAAGGGGCAAAATGTGGACACTAAGTCAGTTGCAGCGGATTCAGCTTTACAGCGTCCAGAAGGTGGTCAGGTGAGAAGTGTGCGTAAATCATCGTCTGCGTAATATTTGAATGCCCGAGGATGCGCTGTAAGGTGAGGATGTTCCCTCCACCCATCATAAAATGGCTGGCAAAAGTGTGGCGCAGCACGTGCAGCGCCTGCCCTTCCGGCAACCACGGAAACAGCGTATCGAGAGTTTCCCTCACCCTGTCGTAACGCGCCCCCGGAAACAGTTGCATCGAATCCCCCACAGTGATTTCTTTCCAGAGTTCCTCCGAGATCGGAATGGTTCTGCTCCGGTTATTTTTGGTTATGATGTACGTCACCTTGTGGGGAATCACTGCCGTCCGGGTCAGGCGCTTAACCTCTCCCCAGCGGCCTCCGGTAGCCAGACACAATTTGACCGCACGTAAATCATCGCCGTCCAGCGCGGCAAGCAGCCGCTGCACATCTTCACGCGATAAAAAGCCCATTTCACGGACGGGCACGCGCACGGGCTTAACGCCCTTCATCGGGTTTTCTGCGTGGTAATTGCCCGTATTTATCAGGACAGTGAAAACGCCGTTCAGCAGCCAGCGGGCTTTGTTGATGGTTTCCGGCTTTATGCCGGACTGCATCCGCATGGCCTGATAGTCTGCAAACAATTTGCGGCCAATATCACAGGCGCGGGGGTGTCCCATCAGTTCGTCAATGTTCCGTAACTTGAGGTGCATACTGTGCCCGGAAGGTAACTGGCTACCGTGATGCTTCCACCAGAGTTCTATGAGTTCGGCAAGGGGTCTTCTGTCCGTGGGCTTTTCCACCCACCCTTTGTTATGTGCGGTTGCCAGCATGAATTTCTCATACCTTACCGCCTCGTCCTTTGTGGTGAATGTTTTCCGGTATCGCTTCCCGTTCCTGCCCTGTGGCCGCACGTCTACCCGGTATTTGCCGCTATCCAGCTTTGTTACTGTCATGTCTTTCTCAGGTTATCCCGCCTCCGTTTATCCCGCACGTTTGCGCGTGGGGTCAGTCACTGGCGCAACCTGCACGGGTTCGGCATCCGGCGTATCGTGAATCACCCACATTGTGTATTTACGGAATGGCTTCTGCACAAGGATGGCCTGAACCACATACAACCCAACGGTGTTTTGCCCTGCTTCATAATTTTTTATTGTCCCAAGTGAAAGCCCTGTGAGTTCAGAAAGTTGCTTTTGCGTCATACCTTCGGCCAGGCGGATTTTTTTCAGTTTTTGCTCTATCGCGTTTGACAAGGTAACTCCTTAATTACTATTATCGGGTAACTGAACGATGACTATACAAATACGCATACAGTCTACTGGAATCTGTCAGGACAGAAAAAGGATAAACGCATGGCTACGATGATAAAAAAAGGCGCAGGCATAAAACTGCCGGACTGCCCGATAGTGTTTTATCTTCCACAACCTTCGCTTTCACTTACGGATTACGCAGCACAGACCGGACAAACTGAAAGAGCCGTTCGCCAGCAGGCAGACAATAATCAGCTTGTACTTATGAAAGAGAAAGCAGGCAGGGAGCGCCGTGTAAATATGGTTTACTTACTTTTATCTGCCTATGAAGAAGCTCAGGAAGCCCTGAGCCAGAAAGTTAAATAATCAACCACCATCATTAATTAAGGAAATATAAATGACCATTCCGAATTTACCGGAAGGGATGCACCTATCCCTGCCACCGATTCACGATATGAATATGCGTATTATTCTGTCTTACACCACAGCGAAATTCACTGAGGATAAAAATGATGCCGGATGCATGGAGCGTCTGTCTGAAATATTCCTGCTGGGGCAGATGCGCCCGCTGTCGGATAAATTAAAGGCACTGACCAGCGTCAGTCTTCCGCAGCCTGATACCTCACCGGAAGAAATTAATCTGTTACTGGAGCGCTGCGCCGTAATTTATAACCGAGAGGTTGAGGAATATGACCGCTGCGCACGAGAAGCCAGCAGAGCCGAACATGCTTTGATGGCATTAAAACAGCCTGCAAAATCCGTATCTGATTCCCGCAGTCGAAATAAAACATCGGTAAGTAATGCAGAGGATAATGCAGACAGAGCGATGGCTTATAAGTCACAGCAGGAGAAGCGTGTAAACGATATGCGCGGACTTACCGGACTGCTTTATCAGGAGGCCAGAGGCTTTGGCGATGCAGTAGATATCAATCGTTTCTTCCCCCGTGCGGATAACAGTCTTATGCCACGGGCTTATCCTATCCCTGAAATATTCACCCGCCGGGATGAATTTTTATTTATCGCGGCCGCTGATACCTGCAATGCCATTCGCTCACTGCGTCTTGCGGCAGAGGATATTATCAGGAAATGCACACCACCAACGGATAAATATGAAATCAACAACGGTGGCGTAATTAAATCACAGGCCTACCGTCATTATTATCACGCCGATAACGACCTGCTACGGGCAATTATCAGCGCCGACGACTACGCGAAATATATTGCGGAGTTTGGCTGGTTTATGAGGGAAAGCCGTGAAGCAACCAAAGTTTCATTGCAGGCATCCCTCAATACGCTTATGTCAGAAGAACAACTGAAAGAGTGGAAGGGAATGACTGTGCCTGTGCCAAACGATTTGCCCGGCTTCCATAAAAAATATGGCAACGACTGCCAGAATACCGAAAAGGAAAATGACAAATGATTATTATTAATAAGCCAAAGGCAGCGGAAGAATTTCATAAACGTTTTACGCAGTCCGCCCGGTATTTACCCGGTAGCCGCTCGTTCAGTATGTCCAGCGAACGGGAAAACATCATTCGTCTGGCCGTGCTCGAATCCGCCTGGATGATGGGGGAAATCACCGCGCTGGACGTCATCTCCCCGGATGGTCAGGCCATCGATATCGGTAACAGTTCCCTGCACACCGGGCGCGTTTACGGCGGGCGGTTCCGTAAGCACATGGCGGTGAATGGCACGGAGTTTACCCTCACTGAAACGGACTCAAGCGCAAGTATCACATGGGCTGAAATGTCCGCGCTCGCCAGTATCGGCCATCAGGGATTGTTTGAAGAAAGAATGGGGGAGTTTTTCGCGCAGGCTTACGCGCTGGATATGCTGCGTATTGGCTTTAACGGCAAGGCCATTGCGGAGAGCACTGACCCGGAAGCGAACAAAAAAGGTGAGGACGTGAATATCGGCTGGCACGCGCTCGCCAGCGATTTCAGCGGCGGGCAGCAGGTTATCAGCAAGCCGCTGAAAATCGGCGAGTCCGGAGACTGGAAGAACATCGACGCACTGGCAAACCACCTTATTACTGAACTTATCGCGGAGCCGTACCGGGAAGACCCGCGCCTTGTGGTGCTGGTAGGCGCTGAACTGGCCGCTAACCAGCGCCTTAAACTCTTTAATGCCGCAGACCGCCCCGCCGATGTGAACGCCGCACAGATGGCGACTAGCTCCGTGGCCGGGCGATTTGCCTTTATCCCGCCGTTTATGCCCGGTAAGCGTCTGGCAGTCACCACCCTGAAAAACCTGCAAATCTACACGCAGGAGAATACCCGCTACTTCCGCGCCGACTTTGACGAGGACAGGAAGGAATACACGCACGCTTATCTGCGTAATGAGGGCTACGCGCTGGGGAACCCGGAGCTGTACGCCGCCGTCGATGAATCCGCCGTGAGCTTTGTCTGATGAACACGTTACTTGCTGGCCTGATTCGCCCCCCTGTTTATACCGAATTAATCCGGCCTGCTGATTCAGACGGTGTATCGCGTCCGGCTATGCCGGACGTGTTCAGGGAGCAGCCAGAGCCGGAAAGTAAGCCGCCCGTAGTGTATCGGTTATTCCGGGTTGAAATGAAATCCGTCACACGGCGCGGGAATCGCGTCAGATCCATTTATTACGTCAGAGATGGCCATATCCTTGCCGCACGTGATGCGGCCGTCAGAACGGCAGAGAAGCGGGGGTTGCGGGAGATTCGTGTGGTGAAGGTGCGCGATCCACTTTCGCAGGCATAAAAAAAGCCCCCTGTCCGTGGGGGCTGTGCCATCCGGGTGAGTCCTTTACCCGTTCACTCTAAAGGATAAGTCATGTCGTCTTGTCAACGGAGGAAGCATGTCAGGGTACAACAGCATATTCAAGCGCGGGAGTTCGGTTATAAATCCCTTGCGCTTTTCCTTCGGCGCGGGGTATATTTCCTGCGTTGCCCCTCAATGGGCAACCGGGCGTGAGAACCCGTGTAAGCATCCGGCGACAATCGACGCCCTGAGCGTCTTTTTTTATGTCGCAACACATGCCACAGCATACCGATTTTTGGTGTGGTGTGCCGCCAGACGTGCAGAATCCCTTGCTGCGCTGTACGTCACGGCACATCATATCATCGCGTCAATGGTAGCTCAGGCGGGGCACCCGAAAGGGTGGCCGGTTTCGGATCGCGCCGGTATTCTCACCCCCGTCTGGGCTATCGCCATTTGTGAGCGTGAGAACTCCGGCGATAGCAAATACCGCTATCCGATGGAGGTTGCCTTATGGCTACGACCCTCAACCCGACTTACCCGCAATATACCTGGCTTTTTCTGGCCGTTCGCCGTTGCGATCTGCGCGACAAGCCACACCGCCGACAGGTTACAGCCCCTGATTACCACACTGCCCGCCGCCTTATTGCGCGGGAATACGTTGCCGCTTTTGCCGGGCGTATTCCCTGCCGTCCGTCTGCTGACGAGAGTGATAATACCGGGAACGGTTATTCACCTGCCTATACTTTCGCGCCCTGATTCAGGGGCAGTTAATTCATTTCTAAAATTTCCTTATGCGAAAGAAGGCATTTCTATGACAGATGAAAAAAATACCCCGGATGAAAAAGTCATTTTATTAACCGATGAACATCGTAACAGGCCACGGACAGAGCATTTAACCGCACAGCCTAATATTGTTCTCAGCGAAGAAAGGGAGCAAAAGCTGGAGCGTGCGCGGCGTACAGTCTGGTTCGCCAACGATTTTTTAAGGAAAACGCCGCCCACCGTTGAGGCGCTTTTCTGGCTGACTGAAATGCTGAGTTATATCAGCGACGACCTTGATGATGTGATGTGTGAAATAAAGAAAAACAGTCAGGACGGGGAAGAATGATGAAAATCATTGCGTCTGTAACCGCACTGCATATTACGGCGGCGCTTATTAAACAGGCCAGTACAAATTTCATCGCTGAATAATGGATAAAAAAAGCGCCGCTGATGGGGCGGCGCTTTAAATACAGGAAAAAAGATTTAACATGAAAAATAATACCACTGTATCAGAATTAATCAAGCAGGCTAACGGCCAGTGGGAAAATATCCTGCCACGGTTCAGTATCGCCGTTCCAGATAACGGCAAGCATGGCCCGTGTCCGCACTGTGGCGGCACAGACCGATTCCGGTTTGATAATAAGAACGGGCGCGGAACGTGGTTCTGCAATAACTGCGGTCACGGTGACGGGCTTGACCTGATTAAAAAGGTGATGGGCTGGGATACCGTGGAAGCCACTTCCCGTATTCGTAAGGCGTGCTCATTTGATACCCGTTCATCGCCGGATAACCCCACGCCCGCCAGAAAAGAAGCCCCAAAACAGGACGCCGCGGCCAAAGTGTCCGGCCTGATGAAGGATGCGACACCGGGCACGTCGCCTTATCTGACCCGTAAGGGGCTGACTGACGTAATGATGCCCGTCCTGCCAGATGGCAACATTCTGGTGACGCTTACCGATATTCACGGCACCGTGCAGGGCGCTCAGTTTATCAGCCCGGACGGAAGCAAAAAAATCATGGCCGGTAGTGCGAAAAAAGGCGCGTTCTGGGCTGCGTCACCGCTTCCGGATAAGCCTGAATGCATCCTGATTGGTACGGGCGTTGCAACCACTATCAGCGCAGGAATGCTGCATGACGGCGTACTCATTGCCGCGCTGGATGATGGCAACCTGAAAACCGTTGCGCAGGCGGTGCGGGAGCGCTGGCCGCTGGCGAAGATTGTTATTGTTGCGGATAACGACTGGCACTATCCCGGCGAACTGGACGAGCGCGGCAAGCCAAAAGTCAACAGCGGGAAAATCCACGGCGAAAAGGCAGCGCTGGCCGTCGATGGCTGGCTTGCCCTGCCACCGGGTGAAATCAAAATGGACTGGGATGATTACCGCAAACATCACGGCGTTGAGGCGGCGCGGCTGGCATTTTCGGCCTGCCTTTACCAGATGAACGCCAGCCAGCTTTACGAGCAGCGCCGTTCCCTTGGTGACAGCGTTGTACTGTCCGATGAAGACGTGACCGTACTGGAGAGGCTTAACCTCAGATACACCCACGTCACTATCGGGGGCAAGCATCGCGTGGTGAGCCTCAAACCCTGTCAGGTCAATGGCCGCAGTCACGTTTTTGAGGAGCTTTCGCAATTCCGTAACTACTTCCTGCACGAAAAACAGATTGCGAAACGCAGCCCCGGCGCGGCGTGGCTCCAGTGGCCGGGCAAGGCATACAAGCCGGGGGGTGTGGGATTCTACCCGCGCCCTGAGAAATGTCCGTCTGACGTGTACAACCTGTTTACAGGCTGGGGCGTGATGCCGCGCCACGGCGACGTAACGCCGTATCTTGAGCATCTGGAGAAGGTCATTTGCAGCGGCAATCAGGCGGCGTATGAATACCTCGTGGGATGGCTGGCGCATCTGGTGCAGAAGCCGGACGAAAAGCCGTCCGTGGCGATTGTGCTCAAGGCTATCCCCGGCACGGGTAAAGGCTCGATGGTCAAGCCCCTGCTGCAAATCATGGGGCAGTATGGCGTACAGGTGAACGGAGCCGGGCAGATTGCCGGGAAATTCAACGCCACGATGGCCAACAAGCTGATGGTGTTTGCGGATGAAGTCACCGTGAACAACAGCCGGGAGGCTGACCGCCTCAAGGGAATAATCAGTGAGGACACCATCAACCTTGAGCGCAAGGGGATTGACCCGGAGCCAATGCCGAACTTCTCCCGCCTGATTTTCGCCAGTAACAGCGAGCAGGTGCTACGCGCCAGCGTCAGGGAGCGCCGTTATCTGGTGCTGGAGCCAGCGCCGGAGCACGCGCAGGAGAAAAACTACTTTGACCGCCTGCACAACTGGATCAACGCTGACGGCGCATCGTACCTGATGGCATACCTGCAACAGGTGGACATATCACGCTTTGATCCACGCCGCGCCCCCATGACGGCGGGACTGGTGAAGGAAATTATCAGCAACCTGCCTCCGGCTGAAAGCTATGTATACAACGAACTGTACAGCGACAGGCCGTTTCGTGGTGTGGCGCGGCTGTCTGCCAGCGAAGAAGTGGAGCGTTTTATCGCTGCTCGTCGTGATAGCGGCGCAGAAATAAGCGCCCCGGCCGCGCGGCGAATGATTGGCAGGTTACTTTCTGCTATCGGGCTGGAACGTTGCGGAAGGTCAGACCGTGGAGGCATTTTTTACGACCTGCCAGCTACCGAAGATGCGTATGGATGGTACAGGATGCGCGTTCAGTTCTCGGCCTTACTTAACAGTGACGTGGAGAGCGTATTCGGGGAGGAATTCCGTTACCTTCCCGGCGATGATATATGATGCCGATTTACGGAATAACGCCCCGCACTTGACGGGGCTTTTTTGTGCGTGATGAAAAAAGACGCCAGCCAGAAAAGAAGCCGTTGGCTATTGCAGGTGATGAAACAAAAATGCAACATAAGGTTGCAGGCATTTAATGTTAGCGGAAAAATAATATAAAACTCTACCTTCTGTACCATTGGGAATAATTATCATGTTTATCATGGCATTATACCGGTACAGTTATTTTTATTATCTATACCAGAACTGTACCAACTATACCATTAGTCAAGGGGGAATGGTGCGGTTATGGCATGTGGTACAGATGTGAGAAATTTTGCTATACCAGCTACAGACCCTGTGTTTCCTGCGTTTGGTACAGTTGGTACAGAAAGTACAGTTATTTTGCGTTTTTTTCCCGGAGAATTTAGAGCGCAAATTTTTAGAGGCTTTTGCGCCGCGAAATCAACAAAAATGCAACATGAGCAATGCTTTTGAAAGGCTTCTTTTCTGGCAGGCCAGCTATCATGAGGAACTTAACGTGAAACAAAAATATTGCCAAACCAAATCAACCCAATCCCAGGCAACCCGTGCCAGAATCATAGATGAGTGGTTCAGCATCTGTGAGCAGCAGCAGGAACCCTGTATCAGGCTGCACTGGAGAGGAAAAAGAGCCAATGTTCACTGGGATTACCTGTCTTATCATCATGAACTGGATGAAATATTTTCTGGTCAAAAAGGGGATGCATTGCGTTCTCATATTCTGGATATGTTCAGTCGTGCGGCTCAGGAACTGCGGGACACTAAGATGACTTGCATGGCCGCGCGTGATACGGCTGACTTTGAACGTTTGCCCGAAAGGATTGCGGTAAACATAGCGGCAGAGCTGTATGACCTGGTTGTCAGACATGTTAAACGTTATACGTAAACTTTTTTCAGTCCCGCCCAAGGTAATCACTTAATTACCTTTGCAGTATTTTCGGTTATCATGCTTAACCCGAACTAAAGCACAGCACAGGCATGATGGCAGAATGAGAACAATCGAACTGAAATGCATCGAGTGTGATGCAAAGTCAAAGATGTACAGTATGGAGCATGACGGGAACGGCAATGCAGCAGCGGCTTTTACCTGTACTAATGATTACTGCCGGGCTTCATTTGTCTTTAGCTGGCGATATGCGCGGACAGGTCAAAAGGAAGGACTCAAGCCCATTGAATATGTCAATGTGAAAGCCACCAAAATTTCAGGCCGTGGCATTGGCTTTGCCTGTCTTCCCTGCCCCGAATGTGGGGAAAAAGCAAACATTAAAAAAACCAACCGCATCCACAAGGAAATTTATACCGTCTATCACAACTGTATGTCATGTGGCCTGAATTACAGCAGCCAGATGCACTACTCACATACAATTACCATGAGCGCACTGAAGGTTAACGATGGTTTGCGGCACCTGCTTAGTGTAATGACACCGGAGCAGCTTAAGGGGCTGGCAAAAGCATCCGGTAACGCCACAATGCTGCCAAAAAACTGACAAATCCTTACATTCGTGCGCGACGATTACGCCGCGCATATTTTAACCAACTCCGCTTTAACTATCTTCAGTTCGTTCACGCAGATTTCAGTTTTTGATTAGCGCCAGACTCAATCCAATAGCTTGATATTATTAGAAATATTTCCGCCCTCTCTTTTTGTTACGGACAGCATTTCTCAGGCAACAAACTCACGTAAAACAAATAATTCCCTTATCTTTCAGTTATTTGAGAAACAAGCGTTCATCACTCAAAAACCTGAAAACTGAAAAATACTGAAATTCTTTTCACAGATTTCAGTTTGTGTTTTGCCCCCACAACACCAGTGGCGGCGCGGTCTGGCGGTATGGTTTGTACCACCGGAAAAACTGAAATCAATTACGAAACGAAAACGGCAGGCGGGTGCGGTGTAGCGCCGTTTCCGTCACTTCCTCCGTTTCTTTCGTCGCAGCCTCGCCGCACCAGAAACGCGCTACGGCGTTTAAAGAGAAAGGCCGGCATCTGGAGCAACTTACGGCTTCAAGCCTCTTACAGCGCGTTCTGTGAGCGCTGGAAGGTGGTCACTCACCAGTTACCAGTGTTAACATCGAAGTGTTGCCGGATAAGGCGTAAAGGAGTGCGGGAGATGGGACTGCTGGGACATGAAAATATTGAACTGGATCTAAGGGGCGGTGACGGTGGAACGGTTATCAGGGTGCGCCGTATCGTGCTGGGCGTGTTCCGGCGAACTGTGGCGCAGGTTGCCATGCATCCGGGTATTGATGGTGCCCCTGTGCGAATCAAAGCCGTGTCGCTGCGTCACGCCAGAGATATCGACCTGCTTGAAAAGCTGCTGGACAGTTGCATGGATCTGGTAGCGGCACTGGAGACAAAGCGGAACGTATAGCGAAAAAGAAAAACCCCGGCGCGGTGGCCGGGGCTGCTACATCGCGGGACTGGGTACTGTCCTTGTGTGGCGCGATTCTCATAAACTAACGTCAGTTAGTGTACGGGACGAAAGCGGCTCAGACAAGGCGCTCAATCTTTTCCAGCACCGCCGCCTTGATGGCTTCGACGGCTTCAAGAAAACGCCCCTCAGTTCCTTCTTTCAGTACCAGAAGCGGCACGTCTTCACGTTCAATACGGACGCTCACAAATTCATCCTTTTCCCGCAACGAGATTGATACGGATACGATGAACTCTGCGTTCGGGCGGCTATCGAGTACCGTAGACAGGGAAAAGTTGAGGCTTCTTTCAGCGTCAATTTCAATCAACGTTACCGGGCATTTAGTAAAATGTTCTCCACGTAAAACGCCAGTACTGACGAGCGCCGCGCTTTTGTCCACATCCGTGGTCAGTGATTTCCGGTAGGTCTCGACCAGTTCAGCCGCCTCCTTTCGCATTTTTGCCTGCACCTCAGCCTTATCCCTTCGCGCCTTTAAAAGTGCAGTCTGCATATCGTCCAGCGTAATCATTCCATTGCCTCCCTTGGTTCCCGGAGCCTTACGGGATTAGTGATACCCCGTGTGGCATAACGCATACGCCAACTATACAGAGCGCCAACCAGCATGGCGAGGCAGTGGATTTTGAGGCTTCTTTCCTGGCTGGCAATTGCCCTTATGTGGACACTCAGCCATTGAGGTGTGGTCAAAACGAGGACATCAAAAACATAAAAGCCATATTAAACAAATAGTTAAACCAAATAAAAAGGCCGCGAAAGCGGCCTTTAGGTGTTGCACTACGTTGCAACTTATTGCGAGAAACGCTGAGAATTACTGCTGCTGGTCGACAACGTCACCCATTTTGATCTTCGCGTCTTTACGCAGACTGGTCATCAGCGCTTCAAACGCGATTTGGGCGTTGTTCTGGGTAATCCCCTGCACCATAGCTTTCTTCTGCTCGGCAGGCATCGTGCCCGCTTTCACTTCATCCAGCGCCAGCAGGACGACGTTGCCCTGCATGTCGTTAGCCACGCCGTAACCAGGCTTATCTTTAGCCGGTAACGGCAGGGAGAAAGCCGCCTGGCTAATCGGATCCTGACCCATACGCGTCAGGGTTTTCACCTCACCAAAGCTCAGGCCAGCCGCTTTCATCGCCGCATCGCCTTTACCCAGCTTCAGCTCGGCGAGCAGTTTATCCGCCTGGAGTTTTGCCTGCTGCTCAGCTTTACGCTGTTTAACCTGGGCGATAACCTGATCGCGAACTTCCGCCAGCGGCTTAATCGCCTCCGGTTTGTGCTCTGTTACACGCAGAACAAACGCGCGGTCGCCATCCACGGTGATGATGTCAGAGTTGCTGCCCGGCGTGCCGTTCTGCCCGACCAGACCGCCATTGAAAATCACATCGGCAACGGGTTTAAAGTTTAGCTCAGCAGGCAGGTTGTCCTGGCCGAACCAGCCCGTTTCAACAGCCTTCACCCCGGCAACCTGCTCCGCTCCCGCCAGAGATTCGTTGTCGTTACTGGCCGCGTCGCTGACTTTCTGTTGCAGCGCATAGTAAGCATCAATGGCTTTATCCTGCTTCACTTTGCTGGCAATCGCGTCGCGGACTTCGCTCAGCGGTTTAGTTTGCGCAGGCTGCACGTCATCCAGGCGCGCCACAAGGAAGCCCACGGAAGACTTGATCACGCCCGAGAGCTGGCCTTTCTCTTTCAGAGCGGCGTTTTTCAGCTCGTCAGGAGTGGTTGCAGCTTCCAGCCAGCCCATATCACCGCCGTTGCGGGCAGAGATGATGTCGGCTGATTTTGCTTTCGCCAGCGCAGCAAAGTCGCCGCCTTTGTTCAGCTCATCAAGAACGGCTTTGGCTTCCGCTTCCGTTTTCGTCTGAATCACGCTGTAGCGATTACGCTGCGGCTGAGTGAATTCGTCCTGGTGCTGGTCGTAGTAGGACTGGATATCTTCGTCCGTTACCGCTTTCTGCATCGAGGCCGCATCAAGCTTGATATAGCTGACTTTGAACTGCTCAGGTGCAACGTAGCCGTTTTTGTTTTGCTCGTAGCTGTTGGCGATCTCCTGCTCGGAAACCTCCTGTTTCGCCGCCAGCGCCTTCACGTCGATGGTCGCTTCACGCACCAGACGCTCCTGAGAAACCAGCGCCGCCAGCTCATCGGTTTCGCCAGTCAGCATAAAGTCAGTGCCAACAACCGCGCTAATCAGCTGCTGCGTGGTCAGCTGGTTACGCAGGGCCTGCGCGTACTGATCCGCCGTCATGCCCATGTTGTTAATAATGGCGTTGTAACGAGCGTTATCGAATTTGCCGTTATTCTGGAAAGCAGGCTCTTTAAAAATAGCCTGTCTGATTTGTTCGTCGCTGATGCCCAGCCCCAGATGTTTAGCGTACTGGTCCATCAGGGCTTCGTCGATCATGCGTGCGAGCACCTGCTGGCGCATTTGCTGCATATAGCCCTCGCTTGAAGCCAGAGCAGAGAACCGATCGCCCAGCTGCTGCTGCTGACGGTTACGCTCGCTGGCTACCGCATTTTCGAACTGTCCACGACCAATCTCCTGGCCATTCACTTTTGCGGCGTAATTGGCTCCGCCGCCACTCAGGTAACCACCCACGCCAGTCAAAATGAATGACACGATAATGATACCGAAGATTATCTTGAGTACGACGTGATTAGCCGCCGTACGTAAATTGTCCATCATGGTGTAACAACACTCCACTGTAGTGTGAATGGTAAACCCTGCGCAGTCGCTAAATGGCATCCCTGATAACACATACTGCTGTACCGCTGCGCGCAAGCCTGTATTGTGACAAGAAACCCGCCTCAAATCATCAGGCATGAGTAAAATTAGGACGCCAGAAACAAAAAAGGCACATCTGAAGATGCGCCCCTGACAAAGCTTTACGATTTCGAACGCCTGGCCTACCGGCCCCCGAAATCTAACGGTCAGACAGTATTAACTGACCGAAACTTAGTTTACCGCGTCTTTCAGCGCTTTACCCGCACGGAATCCCGGGACTTTCGCTGCAGCGATGGTGATCTCTTTACCGGTCTGAGGGTTACGGCCTGTACGGGCAGCACGCTCTTTCACAGCAAAGGTCCCAAAGCCTACCAGTGCCACATCTTCCCCGGACTGCAGAGATTCAGTAACAGAAGCGATGACAGCATCTAACGCACGTCCAGCCGCAGCTTTAGAAATATCAGCACCTGCGGCAATTTTGTCTATCAGTTGAGATTTGTTCACTGTTCTCTTCCTCTCATTATTATTTATATCGTACCCGTATCCATCAAAGCACGACCGCGCAGCAGTTATATCAGGCCTGTCACGCACGCACAACATCCGTTGTGCGTGTATATCTTCAGCCGTTGTCTAACTTAGCGAGACAAAAAAAAGCTGGCAAGTGACAAATCACCTGCCAGCTCTGATTTTATCGACTCTCTTTGCGTCAGGTCACTATTTCTGCGTCACAACCTGCATGCCGTACGGTTCGTTCTGCAAGGCGAGAGCCAGAACTTCCTCAATACGTTTGACCGGATGGATATCCAGATCGGCGATAACATTGTCAGGAATCTCTTCCAGATCGCGTTTATTTTCGTCCGGAATCAGTACCGTTTTAATACCGCCACGGTGAGCCGCCAGCAGTTTTTCTTTCAACCCACCGATCGGCAGCACCTGACCACGCAACGTAATTTCACCCGTCATCGCCACATCAGCACGCACCGGATTCCCTGTCAGACAGGACACCAGCGCGGTACACATCGCGATACCCGCGCTCGGGCCATCTTTCGGCGTAGCGCCTTCCGGGACGTGAACGTGAATATCACGTTTTTCGTAGAAGTCACCGTTAATGCCCAGTTTCTCGGCACGGGCGCGCACCACGGTGAGCGCAGCCTGGATAGACTCCTGCATCACTTCCCCGAGAGAACCGGTGTAGGTCAGCTTGCCTTTACCCGGTACACAGGCGGTTTCAATGGTCAGCAGGTCGCCGCCCACTTCCGTCCACGCAAGGCCGGTAACCTGCCCCACACGGTTTTCACTGTCGGCGCGGCCGTAGTCGAAGCGCTGAACCCCAAGGAAGTCCTTCAGGTTGTCGCCGTTGATGTCGATATGCTTGAGCGTTTTATCCAGCAGCAGCTGTTTAACCGCTTTGCGACACAGTTTGGAAATTTCACGCTCCAGACTACGTACGCCAGCCTCGCGGGTGTAATAACGAATAATGCCGGTAATGGCACTGTCGTCTACCGTCAGCTCGCTCTTCTTCAGGGCGTTACGTTCGATCTGTTTCGGCAGCAGGTGCTGTTTAGCGATGTTCAGTTTCTCGTCTTCGGTGTAGCCCGACAGACGAATAACCTCCATACGGTCCAGCAGCGGAGCCGGAATGTTCATGGAGTTAGAGGTCGCCACAAACATAACGTCACTGAGATCGTAATCCACTTCCAGATAGTGATCGTTAAACGCCACGTTCTGTTCAGGATCAAGCACTTCCAGCAGAGCAGAAGCCGGATCGCCGCGCATGTCAGAGGACATTTTGTCGATCTCATCGAGCAGGAACAGCGGGTTTTTAACGCCCACTTTCGCCATTTTCTGAATCAGCTTGCCCGGCATCGAACCGATATAGGTACGACGGTGCCCGCGAATTTCAGCTTCATCACGCACGCCGCCCAGCGCCATACGGATATATTTACGACCGGTCGCCCGCGCGATGGACTGGCCCAGAGAGGTTTTACCCACGCCAGGAGGCCCTACCAGGCACAGAATTGGCCCTTTCAGCTTGTTCACACGGCTTTGCACTGCGAGGTATTCCAGGATACGGTCTTTCACGCGTTCCAGACCGTAGTGATCGGTATCCAGAACTTCCTGAGCCTGTCGCAGGTCTTTTTTCACCTTGCTGCGCGCGTTCCACGGCACCTGCACCATCCAGTCGATATAACCACGTACCACGGTAGCTTCCGCGGACATTGGCGACATCATCTTCAGCTTTTGCAGTTCCGCTTCGGTTTTTTCACGCGCCTCTTTCGGCATTTTTGCCGCGTCGATTTTGCGTTTCAGCGCTTCATTTTCATCCGGCGTATCGTCCATTTCGCCAAGTTCTTTCTGAATCGCTTTCATTTGCTCGTTCAGATAGTACTCGCGCTGGCTCTTCTCCATCTGCTTTTTCACGCGGTTGCGAATACGCTTCTCAACCTGCAGCAGATCGATTTCTGATTCCATCATCGCCATCAGATATTCAAGACGTTCGTTGATATCGGACATCTCAAGCACGGACTGTTTATCAGCCAGTTTCAGCGGCATATGCGCGGCAATGGTATCCGCCAGACGAGCAGGATCGTCGATGCTGTTCAGCGACGTCAGCACTTCCGGCGGGATTTTTTTGTTCAGCTTGATGTAGCCTTCAAACTGATTGATGGCTGTGCGTACCAGGACTTCCTGCTCGCGCTCTTCAATATCCGGCGAGTCGAGGTATTCGGCCTGGGCTGCGAAATGATCGCCATTGTCAGACAACGTGGTAATACGCGCACGCTGTAAACCTTCCACCAGCACTTTTACCGTGCCATCCGGCAGCTTTAACATCTGCAAAATGGAAGCAACGGTCCCAACGGCGAACAGGTCATTGACGCCCGGCTCATCCGTTGAAGCCTCTTTTTGCGCCACAAGCATGATTTTTTTATCGTTGTCCATGGCCGCTTCCAGGCAGCGAATGGATTTTTCACGGCCGACAAACAGTGGAATAACCATGTGCGGATAAACCACCACATCGCGCAATGGCAATACGGGGATTTCAATGCGTTCAGAACGCTCAGGATTCATAGAGCTCTCTCTTAGTTTAATTTCCGCCAGGTGATGGGGCGACGCCTCCGCTCTCATGGCATCACCAACAAGTAAGTCAGTATATTGGGATGTTTCCCGCACATTCAATGGCGCGAATGAAGGAAAAATAAAAGGGGGATAAAAATCCCCCTTTTTTGATTAACTGACTGGTTATTTTGGCGAATTATTCACCGGATGCCTGCTGTGCTTCCGGCTTACCGTAAATTAATAACGGCTTGCTCTGGCCACCGATGACGGACTCATCGATCACCACCTTCTCGACATCTTCCATGGAAGGCAGGTCGTACATGGTATCGAGCAGCGCGCCTTCAACGATAGAACGCAGCCCACGAGCACCTGTTTTACGCGCCATGGCTTTCTTCGCGATGGCATCCAGCGCTTCATCGCGGAACTCCAGGTCCACGCCTTCGAGATTGAACAGCGCCTGATACTGCTTAGTCAGGGCGTTTTTCGGCTCTTTCAGGATTTGGATCAGGGCTTCTTCGCTCAGCTCGTTAAGCGTAGCGACAACCGGCAGACGGCCAATGAACTCAGGGATCAGACCAAATTTGATCAGATCTTCTGGCTCAACCTGGCCCAGCAGCTGGCCTTCACTCGCCTTCTCAGACTTGCCTTTTACCGTTGCGCCAAAGCCAATACCCGACCCGGTTTCCACACGGTTGGCGATCACTTTGTCGAGGCCTGCAAATGCGCCGCCGCAGATAAACAGAATCTTGCTGGTATCGACCTGCAGGAACTCTTGCTGCGGATGCTTGCGACCGCCCTGCGGCGGAACAGCGGCAACCGTCCCTTCAATCAGTTTCAGCAGCGCCTGCTGTACGCCTTCACCGGATACGTCGCGGGTGATAGACGGGTTGTCAGATTTGCGGGAGATTTTGTCAATCTCATCAATATAAACGATACCGCGCTGTGCTTTCTGCACGTCGTAGTCGCATTTCTGCAGCAGTTTCTGGATGATGTTTTCCACATCTTCACCCACGTAGCCCGCTTCGGTCAGCGTAGTGGCATCCGCCATGGTGAAAGGAACATCCAGTAAACGCGCCAGGGTTTCCGCCAGCAGGGTTTTCCCGCTACCGGTCGGCCCGATGAGCAAAATATTACTTTTACCCAGTTCGATACCGTTATTGGTGCTGTCACCGTTGCGCAGGCGTTTGTAGTGGTTATATACCGCCACGGCCAGGACCTTTTTCGCCTGTTCCTGACCAATCACATAATCATCAAAATGGTGGCGAATTTCGTGTGGAGTAGGCAACGCACTGCGTTCGCGATGCGGGGCTACTTCTTTGATCTCTTCGCGAATGATGTCGTTACATAAGTCGACACACTCATCGCAGATATACACTGACGGCCCGGCAATCAGTTTGCGCACTTCATGCTGGCTTTTGCCGCAAAAAGAGCAGTACAGCAGTTTGCCTGAACCGTCTTTGCGCTTATCTGTCATAAAGTCAAAACCTCTTATCTGTTTCTTTGCACCGTTAAGGACGACGCAAGTGCCATTAATGCGGCACAGCCAATCGTAAGCGCTCAACGAGCTTCTACTTTACTATAGTATAAGCCCGTTCTTTTCAGGCATTAGTTACGGTGAGTCAGGATCGAGTCAACTAAGCCATACTCTACCGCTTCGCTGGCAGCGAGGAAACGGTCACGCTCGGTGTCTCTTTCAATTTCTTCCAGAGATTTGCCGGTATGGTGCGCCATAAGTTCATTCATACGAGCTTTTACTTTCAGAATTTCGCGGGCATGGATTTCGATGTCCGTCGCCTGCCCCTGATAGCCGCCCAGCGGTTGGTGAATCATCACTCGCGAGTTAGGCAGACAGAAACGTTTCCCTTTCGCGCCCGCCGTCAGCAGGAAAGCGCCCATCGAGCAGGCCTGTCCCATACAAATGGTGCTGACGTCCGGTTTAATAAACTGCATGGTATCGTAAATCGACATCCCAGCCGTAATTACGCCACCCGGTGAGTTAATGTAGAGATAGATGTCTTTTTCCGGATTTTCCGCTTCCAGGAACAGCATCTGCGCCACGATCAGGTTAGCCATATGGTCTTCGACCTGGCCGGTCATGAAGATGACACGTTCCTTGAGCAGACGGGAATAGATATCGTATGAACGCTCGCCACGCGATGTCTGTTCAACAACCATCGGCACCAGGGCCATATGGGGTGCTAATTGATCTCTTTCGCCACTGTATGACATTTCCGTCTCCTGGAGTAATTAAGCCTTCTAACCTACTGTACTGATTCTACTTGAGACGCGAAGGGAAGACTACGCCCCTTGCGCCTGATACCTCTCATAGACGGATTATCAGCCAGAGTCATTTTTTAGCCATGCCCTACGTTATGGGGATGGCTGTATCCTGTTTCAAGCATAACAACCTTTTCTTGATACGCTAACCCTGAAACTGCGTTTAATACGTAGTAAAAATGCACATGGCCAGATAAAAAAAGCCCGCCACCTGCGGGTGACGGGCTTGATGCAGCAAAATTTTGGCGTTAATGCCTCAAATAGTGCTTATGCTTGCTGGTTCATCAACTCACTAAAGGAAGTCGCTTTTTCAGAAACCTTCGCTTTTTCCAGCACGGCTTCAACAGCCTGCTCTTCCAGGGCAACATTGCGCATGTTGTCCATCAGCTCTTTGTTTTTGCTGTAGAACTCAACAACTTCTTTCGGATCTTCGTAGGCGGAAGCCATTTCTTCGATCAGCGCGCTAACGCGAGCTTCGTCGGCTTTCAGTTCGTGGGTACGAATCACTTCGCCCAGCAGCAGGCCAACCACAACGCGGCGCTTAGCTTGCTCTTCGAACAGTTCGCGTGGCAGTTCCAGAGCCTGTTTCTCGTTGCCACCGAAACGCTGTGCAGCCTGACGACGCAGCACGTCGATTTCGCCGTCGATCAGTGCCGCAGGCACGTCGATGTTGTTAGCGTTAACCAGACCGTCGATTGCCTGAGACTTGATGCGGTTACGCACTGCGCCTTTCAGCTCACGATCCATGTTTTTACGTACTTCGGTACGCAGACCGGCAACAGAACCATCTTCAACGCCGAAACGCTTGATGAATTCTTCGGTAAATTCTGGCAGTTCACGCTCTTCAACTTTCTTCAGAACGATATCGAACTTAGCCACTTTACCTTTCAGGTTTTCAGCGTGGTAATCTTCCGGGAAGGTCACTTCGATAGCGAACTCTTCGCCCGCTTTGTGGCCTACAACGCCGTCTTCAAAACCAGGGATCATACGACCCTGGCCCATCGCCAGTACGAAGTCAGACGCTTTACCACCTTCGAAAACTTCGCCGTCAACAGAAACGGTGAAGTCGATGGTTACGCGGTCTTCCGCCGTTGCCGCTGCATCCGTTTCTTTCCAGGTTGCCTGCTGCTTACGCAGGGTGTCCAACATGGCGTCAACGTCTTCATCAGTCACTTCAACAACCGGTTTTTCAACTTCGATTGCTTCCAGACCCTGCAGTTCAACTTCCGGGTACACTTCGAACTCAACGGAGTAAGTGAAGTCTTCGCCCAGCTTGTATTCGCCTGGCACATAGTTAGGTGCGCCGGCTGGATTGATTTTTTCTTTGATGATCGCATCAATAAAGTTGCGGCTCATCAGCTCGCCCAGTACGTCCTGGCGAACGGAAGCGCCATAACGTTGAGCGACAACAGTCATCGGTACTTTTCCTTTACGGAAACCGTCAATACGGACTTTCTTTGCCACGTTGACCAGCTCGCTTTTTACAGCGGTTTCGATGCTATCTGCAGCGATAGTAATCGTGAGACGGCGGCCAAGGCCCTGAGTGGTTTCAACTGAAACTTGCATCTTGTTACCTCAAAAAATCACAGTGCTCGGTCAACTCCGGAAGCCGTCAATATTGCTTCACAGAACCGGGATGCCTTCTGTATCAGAATCACATTCCCTGTCGTCAGAATCGTCCCGAAGACATTCCGAAAAATAAGACGCAGCATTATAGCGGCATCACCAGGGTGAGTCGAGAACGGCGACACTTCGTCGCTGCGGCCTTTTTCACACTTCGTAAGTATTGATTGCCTGATCCCTCAAAAGGGAGTGGCTATTCAGGGCAAAACAAAACGGCCCGCAGGCCGTTTTGAGAAACACAGTAAAACAGAGAGCAACATAAAGGAAAAGCGCCCTGAGTTGCAAACCTGAAACGCTTAAATTCAGGCGATTGAGCCTGCCCCCCGGCAAGGCGGAGAAGCGAAAACAGTGTCCTGTAATCCCTCCCACTCCTTAATGGTGTAAGTGTGCAAGGCCAGCGCGTGAACGGTGCTGGCAAGCTCTTCACTCAGCGTGCCGTAAATCAAACGATGGCGATTTAAAAAACGCTCGCCCACGAAGCGATCGCTGACTAAAACCACCTTAAAATGGCTTTCTGAACCAGCCGGAACATTGTGTCGATAGCTCTCATCCACGACTTCCAGGAACACAGGTTCGAACGCTGCCCTTAGTTTTGTTTCTATTTGCTCGCGTATCATCATGAACTTTCTCCTCAACAACGCCCGGATGCTACTCATCCCTTTAAATGTTAGCCGCTTTTAACCGTTTTAATAACGTAATTTCAACAATTATTTAGCTTTCGTCAGCTTTGCTGCGCCAACCCTCTGTAGCTTAATACTATTACGGCACTATTCTGCCAGAAAAGGGTCTGATAGCTTGCGAGCGCGCATAAAAAGCGCAACGCGATGAAATTCCGTGCGTTAAGCACTTCCACTGGGCAACCGCAGTGTTATGATGACGTGTTTTTTCTGCCCGCCCTTTTGAGTACATTGAGATAGCGAACATGTTAAAAAAAATCTTCTTCCCGCTGGTCGCCGTTTTTATGCTGGCCAGCTGTGCTACCCCCCCAACCACCATTGAAGTGTCGCCAACCATTGCTCTGCCGCAGCAGGACCCGAGCCTGATGGGCGTAACCGTTAGCATCAACGGTGCCGATCAGCGTACCGACCAGGCGCTGGCCAAAGTGACCCGTGATAACCAGCTGGTAACGCTGACGCCATCACGCGATCTGCGTTTCCTGTTACAGGAAGTGCTGGAAAAACAGATGACTGCCCGCGGTTATATGATTGGCCCAAGCAGCCCGGTGGCTCTGCAGATAATCGTCAACCAGCTGTATGCCGATGTCTCTCAGGGTAACGTCCGCTACAACATTGCCACCAAAGCGGATATTTCGATTATCGCCACCGCGAGCAACGGCAACAAAATGACGAAAAACTACCGTTCCAGCTACAACGTCGAAGGGGCGTTCCAGGCCACCAACAAAAATATCGCCAATGCGGTTAACTCCGTGCTGACCGATACCATTGCAGATATGGCCCAGGACACCAGCGTTCACGACTTTATTAAGCAGAACGCTCGTTAATTTCCCCCCTCAGCCCGCACCTGCGGGCTGATCCTTAGAGCAAAGCATGTCCAATCAGTATTTACGTATCTTCCAGCAGCCAAAATCAGCCATTCTTCTGATACTTGGTTTCGCCTCAGGGCTTCCCCTTGCCTTAACGTCCGGGACATTGCAGGCCTGGATGACGGTCGAGAATATCGATCTGAAAACCATCGGCTTTTTCTCCCTCGTTGGCCAGGCCTACGTCTTTAAGTTTCTCTGGTCACCTGTTATGGACAGGTACACGCCACCGATACTTGGGCGTCGCCGGGGCTGGCTGCTGATCACACAAATCCTGCTGCTCATTTCCATTGCGGCGATGGGCTTTCTCGAACCGGGCACACAGCTTCGCTGGATGGCCGCGCTGGCGGTGATCATCGCCTTTTGCTCCGCGTCACAGGATATTGTCTTTGACGCGTGGAAAACGGATGTGCTCAACGCCGAGGAGCGTGGAACGGGTGCCGCCATCAGCGTGCTGGGCTATCGCCTGGCAATGCTGGTATCTGGCGGGTTAGCGCTGTGGCTGGCCGACCGCTATCTGGGCTGGCAGGCAACCTACTGGCTCATGGCGGCATTACTGATCCCCTGCATTATCGCCACCCTTCTCGCGCCGGAACCCACGGATGCGATTCCCGTTCCACGCAGCCTTGAACAGGCCGTTGCCGAACCCCTGCGTGACTTTTTTGGCCGCAATAACGCCTGGCTGATTCTGCTGCTGATCGTGATGTATAAGCTGGGTGATGCATTCGCCATGAGCCTGACAACAACCTTCCTTATTCGCGGCGTAGGCTTTGATGCCGGTGAAGTAGGCGTCGTCAATAAAACGCTCGGGCTTTTTGCCACCATACTCGGCGCGCTTTACGGTGGGGTACTGATGCAGCGCCTCACGCTGTTCCGGGCGCTCCTGATCTTCGGAGTCTTACAGGGCATCTCCAACGCGGGTTACTGGCTGCTTTCCATCACCGACAAGCATATGTTCAGCATGGCGACGGCGGTTTTCTTTGAAAACCTCTGCGGCGGCATGGGCACGGCCGCTTTTGTCGCGCTGCTGATGACGCTGTGCAACAAGTCATTCTCCGCAACCCAGTTCGCCCTGCTTTCCGCCCTCTCAGCCGTTGGCCGGGTCTACGTCGGGCCGATCGCCGGCTGGTTTGTTGAGGCCCACGGCTGGCCGACCTTCTATCTGTTCTCGGTCGTTGCTGCAGTGCCGGGCATTTTGCTGCTGCTGGTTTGTAAATCCACGCTCGAATACACCCAACAAACCGGGCGCTTTATGCCCCGTAGCGACTTCGCTACCGCCTACCGGTTTGCACTACGTGCGCTAACAGTAGGCTGCGCGATGCTTGCCGTCTGGCTGGTGATTCTGATTACTAACTCGCTGGGCCTGACAGACTGGGCTTTCAATCTTAAGCTTCTGGAATGGGGCGCCCTGTTTGCCATCGGCGGCATCGTGTTTGGCGGGCTGCTCGATTATCTGGCTTTGCGAAAAGCAGCTATGCTGTAACCTGCGAATATTAGCCATCGGGCCTTATTTATTCAGCAGCGTGATTATTACGCCTAAAATATCAGCAAAAGAGGTTAGCCCGGAATTATTCATTCCGGGCTAACACTGTTTTTTTAAATTATTAGCAGGGAGCGATCCCGTCTTATGACTTTAACGATTCAGCGCGGAGTGAAATAAATATGCAAATAGTTGGTGCATCAATTGATGCACAATTGTTAATTTAATGTTTATTTAAATGAACGGTTATACCAATTGACCCTACCTGCTTCCTTCGACGCAGGTTTTTGTTATAACTCACAGGAGAAGGCGTCGGCTGTGCGATTTTACAAGTTTGTTGCATTTCGTGTGACATTGGCGGCAGAACCCGGTAACACCCCACTGACACTATGCCATTCATGTTTACAGTAATGTAACCTTCCCGTAAAATGCCGGCACACTTTAAACGACAATAGAGCTCCCTGGAATTGAGGTCGTTAAATGAGACTCAGGAAATACAATAAAAGTTTGGGATGGTTGTCTTTAATCGCGGGCACATTTTTACTCAGTGGCTGTGATTCTGCACTACTGGATCCCAAAGGACAGATCGGACTGGAACAACGTTCATTGATACTGACAGCTCTCGGGCTGATGTTGATTGTCGTTATCCCAGCTATCGCGATGGCTATCGGTTTTGCCTGGAAGTATCGGGCATCAAACAAAGACGCCAAATACAGCCCCAACTGGTCACACTCCAACAAAGTTGAAGCTGTTGTCTGGACGATTCCCATCCTCATCATCATTTTCCTCGCGGTACTGACCTGGAAAACCACCCACGCTCTTGAGCCAAGCAAGCCGCTGGTGCATGACGCGAAACCGGTGACCATCGAAGTGATCGCTATGGACTGGAAATGGTTCTTCATCTATCCGGAGCAGGGTATCGCGACGGTGAATGAGATTGCCTTCCCGGCCAACACCCCGGTGGAATTCAAAATCACCTCTAACTCGGTGATGAACTCCTTCTTTATTCCGCGCCTGGGTAGCCAGATCTACGCAATGGCAGGTATGCAGACCAAACTGCACCTGATTGCAGACGAAGCAGGCACCTACGACGGTATTTCGTCTAACTACAGCGGTAAAGGTTTCTCTGGCATGAAGTTTAAAGCCATTGCTACACCAGACATGGATACCTTTAACCAATGGGTTGCCAAAGCGAAACAGTCTCCGGAAGTCATGAACGATATGGCAACCTACGAGAAGCTGGCAGCACCTAGCGAATACAACAAGGTCGAATACTTCTCCGCTGTGAAACCTGATTTGTTTAAAGACGTTATCGACAAATTTATGGCACACGGGAAGAGCATGGACATGACCCAACCAGAGGGTGAGCACGCAGCACACGAAGGGATGGAAGGCATGGACATGAGTCACGCGGAAACCTCTCACTAAGGGGCCGAGGAATAAAAATGTTCGGAAAACTTACACTGGATGCAGTCCCATACCATGAACCCATTATCATGGTTACGGTGGCAGCAATTATCGTCGGGGGACTGGCGCTGGTTGCAGCTATCACTTACTTCGGTAAGTGGGAATATTTATGGAAAGAGTGGCTCACCTCGGTTGACCACAAACGCCTGGGCGTCATGTACGTCATCGTTGCCATCGTCATGCTGCTGCGTGGCTTTGCCGACGCCATTATGATGCGTAGCCAGCAGGTGCTGGCCTCCGCCGGGGAAGCAGGCTTCCTGCCGCCTCATCACTACGATCAGATCTTTACCGCCCACGGCGTTATCATGATCTTCTTCGTGGCGATGCCTTTTGTTATCGGTCTGATGAACCTTGTCGTACCATTACAGATTGGCGCCCGTGACGTTGCCTTCCCGTTCCTGAACAACCTGAGCTTCTGGTTCACCGTTGTGGGCGTGGTGCTGGTTAACCTTTCTCTTGGGGTGGGCGAATTTGCTCAGACCGGTTGGGTTGCCTATCCACCGCTTTCGGGGATTGAATACAGTCCGGGGGTCGGGGTCGATTATTGGATCTGGAGTCTCCAGCTGTCCGGTATCGGTACGACGCTGACGGGGATTAACTTCTTTGTGACCATCCTGAACATGCGTACCCCGGGTATGACCATGTTCAAAATGCCGGTGTTCACCTGGGCTTCGCTGTGTACTAACGTCCTGATTATCGCGGCGTTCCCAATCTTCACCGTGACCGTCGCCCTGCTGACCCTTGACCGCTACCTTGGCACCCATTTCTTTACCAATGATATGGGTGGCAACATGATGATGTATATCAACCTCATCTGGGCATGGGGCCACCCGGAAGTTTACATTCTGGTGCTGCCGGTGTTTGGCGTGTTCTCGGAAGTGGTTGCAACCTTCTCCAAAAAACGCCTGTTTGGCTACACCTCGCTGGTGTGGGCAACCATCGCCATTACCGTCCTGTCGTTTATCGTTTGGCTGCACCACTTCTTCACCATGGGCAGCGGCGCGAACGTCAACGCCTTCTTCGGTATTGCCACGATGATCATCGCCATCCCTACCGGGGTGAAGATCTTCAACTGGCTGTTCACCATGTATCAGGGCCGTATCGAGTTTAACTCGGCGATGCTGTGGACCATTGGTTTCGTCGTCACCTTCTCTATCGGTGGGATGACCGGTGTTCTGCTGGCGGTGCCGGGCGCGGACTTCGTGCTGCACAACAGCCTGTTCCTGATTGCCCACTTCCACAACGTTATTATCGGCGGCGTGGTGTTCGGTTGCTTCGCAGGCCTTACCTACTGGTGGCCAAAAGCCTTTGGCTTTACCCTGAACGAAACCTGGGGTAAACGCGCCTTCTGGTTCTGGATCATCGGTTTCTTCGTCGCATTTATGCCACTGTACGTGCTGGGCTTTATGGGGATGACCCGTCGTTTAAGCCAGCAGATCGATCCGCAGTTCCACACCCTGCTGGTTATTGCAGCCTGCGGTGCGGCACTGATTGCACTGGGTATCCTGTGCCAGCTGATTCAGTTCTACGTCTCTATTCGTGACCGTGAGCAGAACCGCGATCTGACCGGTGACCCGTGGGGTGGCCGTACGCTGGAGTGGGCAACATCTTCCCCGCCACCGTTCTATAACTTTGCCCATCTGCCACAGGTTCATGAGCGTGATGCTTTCTGGGAAATGAAAGAGAAAGGCGAAGCGTACAAACAGCCAACGCATTATGAAGAGATTCATATGCCACGTAACAGCGCTGCGGGCATCATTATTGCTGCGTTCAGCACGGTGTTTGGTTTCGCGATGATCTGGCACATCTGGTGGCTGGCGATTGTTGGCTTTGCCGGCATCATCATCACCTGGATTGCGAAAAGCTTCGACGAAGATGTGGATTACTACGTTCCGGTTGCGGAAGTCGAAAAACTGGAAAACCAGCATTTCGATGAAATTACCAAAGCAGGGCTGAAAAATGTCAACTGAAACTCTGACACAGACTAACGCCCACGCCGCAGAGCATGGGCATCACGATGCGGGAACCAATAAGGTCTTTGGTTTCTGGATCTACCTGATGAGCGACTGCATTCTGTTCTGTTGCTTGTTTGCTACCTATGCCGTTCTGGTGAACGGCACCGCCGGCGGACCGGCAGGGAAAGACATTTTCGAACTGCCGTTTGTGCTGGTCGAAACGGCCCTGCTGTTGTTCAGCTCCATCACCTACGGCATGGCAATTATCGCCATGAACAAAGGCAACAAGAGCCAGGTTATCTCCTGGCTGGCGCTGACCTTCCTGTTTGGTGCGGGCTTCGTCGGGATGGAAATCTATGAATTCCATCACCTGATCATGGAAGGCTACGGCCCGGATCGCAGCGGCTTCCTGTCAGCGTTCTTTGCGCTGGTCGGGACCCACGGTCTGCACGTGACCTCCGGTCTGGTATGGATGGCGTTCATGATGATTCACGTCGCGCGCCGCGGTCTGACCAACACCAACCGCGCCCGCCTGATGTGCCTGAGCCTGTTCTGGCACTTCCTGGACGTAGTATGGATTTGTGTATTCTCGGTCGTTTATCTGATGGGGGCGATGTAATGAGTCATTCAACTGAACACGGCGGCGCCCACCACGGTAGCGTAAAAACCTATATGACTGGTTTTATCCTGTCTATCATCCTGACGGCCATCCCGTTCTGGATGGTGATGACGGGAACCGCCTCCCACGCCACTATCCTCGGCGTGGTGCTGGTTACCGCAGTCGTGCAGATCCTGGTGCACCTCGTGTGCTTCCTACATCTGAACACCTCATCGAGTGAGCGCTGGAATCTGGTGGCCTTCGCCTTTACGGTGCTGATCATTGCCATTCTGGTGGTCGGCTCGATCTGGATTATGTGGAACCTCAACCAGAACATGATGGTTCACTAAGAGCGGCCTGTATGATTAAGCAATACCTGCAAGTAACGAAACCAGGAATTATTTTCGGTAATTTAATTTCTGTCATTGGGGGATTTTTACTGGCCTCGAAGGGCAGTATTGATTATCCCCTGTTTATCTCCACCCTTGTGGGGGTATCGCTGGTGGTGGCGTCAGGTTGTGTCTACAACAACTTCATCGACCGTGATATCGATCGCAAGATGGAGAGGACGAAAAATCGGGTGCTCGTTAAGGGCCTGATTTCACCGAAAATGTCGCTGGTATACGCCACCTTATTGGGTATTGCTGGCTTTATGCTGCTGTGGTTTGGTGCGAATCCGTTAGCCTGCTGGCTTGGCGTGATGGGCTTTGTGGTTTATGTCGGCGTGTATAGCCTGTATATGAAGCGCAAATCCGTTTACGGCACGCTGATTGGCAGCCTCTCCGGTGCCGCACCGCCGGTGATTGGCTACTGTGCGGTGACCAACGAGTTTGACGCCGGTGCCCTTATCCTGCTGGCTATCTTTAGCCTGTGGCAGATGCCGCACTCCTATGCGATTGCTATCTTCCGCTTTAAAGATTACCAGGCCGCCAACATTCCGGTGTTGCCGGTGGTCAAAGGGATTTCCGTCGCCAAAAACCATATCACGCTGTATATCATCGCGTTTGCTGTCGCTACCCTGATGCTGTCGCTAGGCGGTTACGCCGGCTATAAGTATCTGGTGGTCGCAGCCGCGGTCAGCGTCTGGTGGCTGGGCATGGCACTGCGGGGTTACAAAGTGGTGGATGATAAAGTCTGGGCGCGCAAGCTGTTCGTCTTCTCCATCGTCGCCATTACCTCGCTTTCCGTGATGATGTCCGTCGATTTTATGGTGCCCAATTCGCACAATCTGCTGACCTACATCTGGTAAGCAACAAACCGTATAAAAGGGCGCAGTTAGCGCCCTTTTCGTTTCTGACAAAGAAGAAAAAAGCGTGGTTTTTCCTTCTTTGTGGCGAGCTGCCGAAAATCAATAAATTGATTTTCATTTTCTATTTGGTGAGCTCTGCTTGTCCTTCATAAGGACAGGGTTTGTCATCTGTCTGAAAGGGCGCAGTCAGCGCCCTTTTTTATTACTCTCATCAATCATTCCGTACTGTAATATCTGTTAAATAACTAGATATTTACCCTCCCCTGCCCACGCACTACACTATGTCCGGTTTTTCATCTGAGGTGGTAATGAACGATTACAAAATGACGCCCGTCGAGCTGCGTGCGACGTGGGGTTTAGGCTCGGTATTTTCACTGCGCATGCTCGGCATGTTTATGGTGCTGCCGGTTCTTACCACTTATGGCATGGCCCTGCAGGGCGCAAGCGAGGCACTGATCGGCCTTGCTATTGGGATTTACGGCCTGGCGCAGGCTGTTTTTCAGATCCCCTTTGGCCTGCTTTCCGACCGTATAGGGCGTAAACCGCTGATCGTCGGCGGGCTGCTGATCTTTGTGCTCGGCAGCGTGATTGCCGCCCTCTCGGATTCTATCTGGGGCATAATCCTGGGCCGTGCGTTGCAAGGCTCTGGCGCCATTGCCGCCGCGGTGATGGCGCTGCTTTCCGATCTGACCCGCGAGCAAAATCGCACCAAAGCGATGGCGTTTATCGGCGTCAGCTTCGGCGTAACCTTCGCGATTGCGATGGTGCTCGGCCCGATTATTACCCACGCCCTGGGCCTGAACGCGCTGTTCTGGATGATCGCGCTGCTGGCCAGCGTCGGGATCCTCATTACCCTTTGGGTAGTGCCCCATACTGAAAGCCATGTGCTGAATCGTGAATCCGGCATGGTGAAAGGTTGCTTCAAAAAGGTCATCGTTGAGCCGAAATTGCTGAAGCTGAACTTCGGCATCATGTGCCTGCACATCATGCTGATGTCCACCTTTGTCGCCCTGCCCGGTCAGCTGGAACAGGCAGGCTTTCCTGCCGCAGAGCACTGGAAAGTCTACCTGTGCACCATGCTTATTTCATTCGTCTCCGTCGTACCGTTTATCATTTACGCCGAGGTGAAACGGCGCATGAAGAGGGTATTCGTCGGCTGTGTCGCCCTGCTGCTTATCGCCGAAATCGTGCTCTGGGGATCCGGCGCGCATTTCTGGGAGCTGGTGCTGGGCGTGCAGCTGTTCTTCCTCGCCTTTAACCTGATGGAAGCGATTCTGCCGTCGCTCATCAGCAAGGAATCCCCGGCGGGCTATAAGGGTACCGCAATGGGGATTTACTCGACCAGCCAGTTTCTGGGCGTGGCGAT
Organism: uncultured Buttiauxella sp.; assembly: GCA_946480445.1. GTDB lineage: Bacteria > Pseudomonadota > Gammaproteobacteria > Enterobacterales > Enterobacteriaceae > Dryocola. Next base: position 95,875 of record CAMLJN010000003.1, on the reverse strand, counting down.
CGGCGGCTCGCTGGGCGGCTGGATCGACGGATTGTTTGATTCACAGACGGTATTTTTAACGGGCGCGCTGCTGGCGATGGTATGGCTGCTGGTTAGCTCGACGATGACCGAGCCGCCCTATGTGACCAGCCTGAGAATTGAATTGCCGGACGACGCAGCAAAAGACGTTGAGCTACAGGCCCGGTTGCTGGAACATCCTGGCGTGAGTGAGGCTAACATTATTGCTCAGGAGCGCAGCGCTTACGTGAAAATCGACAGCAAGCTGACGAATCGTTTTGAAGTGGAACAGCTGGTAAAAGGATAGTTTCCCCTGCGGCCTGAAAGGCCGGGGAGACATCAGTCTGGCCCTCTTTCTGAAAGGAAGAGGGCCAGACTGATGGGAAGTTAGTCGCGGAAGTTTTTAAACTGGAACGGCTGCCCCAGATCGCCACCACGCACCAGCGCCATCGCGCCCTGCAGATCGTCGCGGGACTTGCCCGTTACGCGCAGTTCTTCACCCTGAATCTGTACCTGAACCTTGATTTTGCTGTCTTTAATCAGCTTCACAATTTTCTTGGCAATGGCAGATTCAATCCCCTGCTTGAGCTTAGCTTCCACGCTCCAGGTTTTACCGCTGTGCACAAATTCTTCCGGCACATCTATAGATGCACCTTCAATGCCGCGCTTAAGCAGTTTGGCACGAAGAATATCCAGCAGCTGGTTAACCTGGAAGTCAGACTCGCTGGCCACCTTAATGGACTGATTTTTCTCATTCAGTTCAAAAGTGGCCGGTACGTTGCGGAAGTCAAAACGAGTTGCAACTTCACGTTCCGCATTTTCGATAGCGTTACGTACTTCCTGAATATCTATTTCAGACACGATGTCAAAAGATGGCATGTTTTCTTCTCCCTCTCTTTTTTGTTGCGTTGCATAATACCCGCTGGGCCGAGCAAAACAACCCGTTAAAGCAGGAGAGAGCCCTATATAATAGAGAATACGCAAAAACATCCGTGCAGTTGACGGATCGGGAGGCACAATGAAAATCACCGTACTGGGCTGCGGTGCGCTAGGCCAACTGTGGCTGGCGTCACTTTATAAACAAGGACATGAGGTCCAGGGCTGGCTGCGGGTGCCGCAACCTTTTTGCCACGTCAACCTGGTCGAAACCGATGGCAGTACGTTTAATACATCCCTTACGGCCAACGATCCTGCATTTCTCGCCGAGAGCGATCTGCTGCTGGTCACGCTGAAGGCCTGGCAAGTTTCCGGGGCCGTTAAAACGCTGTCAGCGTCATTACCAGCGTCCAGCCCCATCCTGCTGCTGCATAACGGTATGGGCACCCAGGAAGAGTTAACCTCGTTGCGCCAGCCTTTACTGCTGGGTGTGACTACCCATGCGGCAAAGCGTGACGGCAACATGATTGTGCATGCCGCCGGAGGCACTACGCATATCGGGCCGGGTAATGCCGCCGGGAGCAATTTCAGTGGCCTTGCCGATGCCCTGCATCAGGCTCTGCCTGACGTCGCCTGGCACAATTTTATCATTCCTGCCAGCTGGAATAAGCTTGCGGTAAACTGCGTTATCAACCCGCTAACGGCGCTCTACAACTGCCGGAATGGCGAGCTAAAGCACCACCGTGACGAGGTGGTCAGCATTTGTAACGAGGTCGCGATGGTGATGCAGCGTGAAGGGCACCATACCTCGCCTGAAAGCCTGCTCGACTATGTCGAACAGGTGATCGACAGCACCGCGACGAACATTTCGTCCATGTTGCAGGATGTGCGCGTTCAGCGCCACACCGAAATTGACTATATCACCGGCTATTTGCTACAGCGCGCACGGGCTCATGGCCTGACGCTGCCGGTCAATAACCGCCTGTATGAGCTGATAAAGCGTAAGGAGAACGAATATGAGCGCTCAAGCTCTGGTCTGTCTGGCACCTGGGACTGAAGAAATGGAGGCCGTGACCACCATTGATTTACTGGTGCGTGGCGGCATTAAGGTCACTACGGCAAGCGTTGCAAGCAGCGGCGAACTGGCCGTCACCTGCTCACGCGGGGTAAAACTGCTCGCCGATGCGCCGCTGGTCGAGGTTGCCGACGGGGAGTTCGACATCATCGTCTTACCCGGCGGGCTCAAGGGCGCAGAATGCTTCCGCGACAGCCCGCTGCTGGTTGAAACCGTGCGCCAGTTCCATCTTTCCGGACGCATTGTGGCCGCAATATGTGCCGCGGCGGGCACCGTTTTAGTCCCTCATGGTATTTTCCCGATTGGCAATATGACCGGTTATCCGGGGCTGAAAGAAACCATCCCGGAAGATCAGTGGCAGGATAAACGCGTGGTCTGGGACCCAAGGGTTAATTTGCTGACCAGCCAGGGGCCGGGCACAGCGATTGATTTTGCTTTGAAGATGATTGATTTGCTGGTCGGGCGCGAGAAAGCCCATGAAGTGTCACAGCAGCTGGTGATGGCCGCAGGAATTTATAGCTACCGGGATTACTGAAGTATTCCTGTCAACTCTTCACTTAAGGATTAATAACGCCTGGATACAGGCTGCCTTTCACAAATATTACATTTAGTTAGCATCGGTAGAGACGGTGAAATACTGGGTGAGGTATTATGGCAAATATTTAACCATGTTATATAAAGGGAATTATGTTTCATGTCACTGAAAAACAAGGGATGTTATACCGCCTATACCAGCATTAATTCAAAATCTCCAGTAGCCTACTGCGGCCCGCAGAAAAGCTACTGGCTGGAGCTTCAGTTTGTGGACGAGAACAATAACCCCGTCTCGGGACTGAACGTAAAGCTGGAGTACCAGCCGTTGAAAGAGCACTCAAATCCCACGCCACCACCTCATCCACCCGCGGGGATTACCAACGATCAGGGACTGGTCAGATTCGAGCAGCTTTACTGGGTGACTGTCAGCGTAAAGGTTAATGGGCAGCAACTGGCTGATGAAATGGAAAAACGGCCACTCGGCGTTCAGCGTAATCCGAACAGTCAGCCCGTAAGCAATAACGCTTTACACAGGGAAATGCGAGACAAAAACTGGCGCTCGGACGTACAGAAAAAAACCGAAGCGGCTGGTTATACGCATCACTACGTGACCATTGGAGAACTCTGCGACCAGTTGCCACACATTGAAGGTTGGGATGGACCGGAACCACCTGAGTTTCACTTTCCACCAGAGCGCTCCCTGAAAGGAACTGAAATCGGGCGGGAAGAACTGGATCTAAGACATGTGATTGAAATCTGCCCGTTCAGGGCGTGGGTGCTGGCGCTACACGATACAAAAGACTATGACCTTGCCAACGGTCTTAACCTCGGCATTATGGCGAACCTTGTCTATTCAACTGAGGTTAAGAACAGCACCATTGCGAATTTTTTCCGGCATAAATGCCAGGATCTCTCCACTATCCCGCAGTTTGCCGAATACCCGTCCTATTTTCACTCGCTGGCCGTCGATGTACCTTTCCGGGAACGCTATCTGGATCCTGTCTATCTCAATACCGGACAAGGGATAGATCCTGAAGGCGACACCCGCCTGTTTACAGTGGAATGTGGTGCCCATGTGCTGGTTGCCTGGTGCGGAACGGATAGCCTTTTAAATGCCCTGACAGATGCTTCTTTTGGACCGAAGAAATGCCTGCCGGAGCAGGCGGGTACAGGCAATGTTCACGGTGGATTTCTGGAGGCTTATCAACTGGCAAAGCTGAAGTTTGATAAGGAATTTAAGACTGTTAAGAACTTATTAGCCATTGGTTCAAAAAGACTTTTTATCTGCGGCCATAGCCTGGGGGGAGCTCTTGCATTGCTCTATGCCGCTGAAATGAAGGATGCGCATCCCGTACTTTATACCTACGGGATGCCAAGGACTTTCACCCGCTCGGCGGTTCAGTTTCTGCACAGTGTTACCCACTACCGCCATATTAATGATAACGACACCGTGCCGCAGGTTCCGCTGGAAGCGGATATGGATAATCTTCTCTATCAGAAGCTGGGGCCGCTGGGGACTAAGCTTGGGTTTAACTGGCTGGCGGTATCCATATCAGGTCTGTCCGTATCACTCTGGCAAAAACAGTTGGAACTGCAGCTGGGAATTCAACTTAAGAAAGATCCGTACTGGCATCATGGTAATACAGTGATTTTTTTACAGGCCCAGCAGTATGTGGTGCATTACCGCAAGCAAAATATGCCGTGGATAGGCGGTGGTGGCCGCACTAACCCGGCGCCAGGCATTGTGTCTTACCGAATCCCCACAAATGCAAAACTTTATCTCGTACCTTCGCTCAACGATGAATGCCTGAAAGCAACCGGGGAACACCAGGCAAAATTTATCCAATGCCTGGAAAGCACCGAGCTGGAAAAAACCTTTCCTAAAAACACCAACCCCGATCTGAATGGCCTTCCCACTAACCCTTTGAGTCATTCCATGGCACACCGTTACCTACCCTACATTCATAACCAGCTCCTGGAACTGGCGAACCCGAGCCTTAGAATGAGCAGAAAGGAAGCGCGTGAGCGTTTCAGACTGGTGGTTAAAAATGGAAGGGGGGCAGGTCACTGCAATCAGGATGAAGTTCAGCGAAACGAGCGGTTTCTCGCGCTCCAGAATATGCTACCGGCCGCGCTGAGCCGGACTCAGGCAAAAGAAACCGGCAGAAATGCACTGCTTCGCTTTGCGGCCGTTACGGAGGAAGAAGTTGAATTATAAAAATAAACCTGCGGCGTTACTGCCACTCGTCATCTTCCTTTACGGCTGCGGTGACCGCACTGACCGTTCCTTAACACCTCCTCCGGACGCGAAATGGGTGACAATAGCTTTCAGCGTTCCGGCGGACATCACCCTGCTTCCCATGGAGGTTGTATACCGTTCACATCAGTGTAAAACCGTTCGCTATAACTCCAGTAGTGAACCCCATGATATTCCCGGCTATAACAATTTTGAGCAACCTCTTAGCCAGCAGGGCAACAGCAATCTCTGGCAAACCCGCATCGCAATTGATGGCGGTGGGTCATGTCAGTGGCAGCTTAATTCCCTCCGGGTCAGTTTTAAAATTATGGATGACCATCCCCTGGTAAAAGGAAAGGAGACTATCGCGACTAATTACATCTTTGATTTTGATGATTACGGGCTTAGCGACGGCTACGGTACCGGAAAGGCTAAAGATGCCAGCGGTGATCTTCATATTCAATATGATTTTTTCCCAGAGATCTTTATAAACCACTTATTTAAAGAAACTTCCCTGGAATTATTTGGTGGTGAAACTAAACATCAAAAATGGAGCAGACGTTACAGACTCCGGGATACGCAAAAAATAATGATAGAGCCCGTTATCCATATGAATAAAGTAGTCACGCTTGAAAGCCCTAATCCACCGCCGGGGAAGATCAGGGCCACCTACCCGGATGGCAGTAGTGAAGATGTGCGCCATATCGAACCGGATTACGAAAAGCTTCTGTCTTTGAAATAGCGATGGAGCGTTGACAATTTTGCCTGGTCGGATAGCTGAATTTTTCACTCAGCCCTCGTTACCATCAGGACGGTGGCAAAGGGGGCTGAGCTGCAGAGCACTCAATAATATTGGATTATCTTTACAACCCTATCACCGACATATACGTACCCGTGAGAGGATATGTAAACCTTAAGCGCGATAAACCTTCACGTTATTAAACCCTTGCTCACGCAGATACAGCGCCTGCAGGCGGCTCATTACGCCGCGTTCACACCACAGCAGATAGGTTTTGCTCTGGTCGAGATCGCCAAACTTCGTGCTCAGCTTGTAGAACGGCAGCGAAGCCACTTCCACGCCTTCCTGTTTGAACGGCTTCTCGTCCTGTTCATCAATAGAACGGATATCCAGCAGCACATCGTTTGGACCGAACGCGCCGACCGTTTCTACCTCGGTGACAACTTCTTTGCTCTGCGTCGCAATATCGCGAATATCAATATTGGTGGCTTCTTCCACCACTTTATCGAGAATCGAGAAATCGAAATTGGCCTCTTCCGCCTCGATCTTCGCCTTCACCGCCTTCACGGTCGGGCTTTTTGAAATCACCCCGCAGTATTCCGGCATGGTACGGGCGAAGTCCGCAGTACCAATTTCACGGGCCAGATCGATAATGTGTTCTTTATCGTGGGAAATAAGCGGGCGCAGGATCAGCGTATCAGACACGTTGTCGATAAGGCGCAGGTTGGTCAGCGTCTGGCTGGAGACCTGGCCCAGCGCTTCACCAGTAACCAGCGCCTGCACGCCGTAACGTTCGGCAACTTTAGACGCCGCACGCACAAACATACGTTTGAGCACCACGCCCATCTGCCCGTCTTCAACCTTCTCGAGGATTTCACCCACTACCGGCTCAAAGTTGATGGCAACGAAGCGTACGCGGTGGGAGCTGCCAAAACGATTCCACAGATAGTGGGCTACCTGCTTAACGCCGATTTCATGCGCGGCACCGCCGAGATTAAAGAAGCAGTAGTGCACACGGCAGCCGCGACGCATCAGCATATAGCTGGAAACGCCGGAGTCAAAACCGCCGGAGATCAGCGACAGCACGTCTTCCTGAGTGCCGATCGGGAAACCGCCGATACCTTCATAGCGGCCTTTCACCAGCAGCAGACGATCGTTTTCAATTTCCAGATTGACCGTCACTTCCGGGTGGGTCAGTTTCACGCGCGCGCTTTCAATATGCTGGTTAAGGCCGCCGCCAACATAGCGTTCTACCTCAATAGAACTAAACTCATGCTTACCCCGACGCTTTACACGCACGCAGAAGGTTTTGCCTTCCAGCTGGTCGCGATAAAGCTCCAGCGCCTGCTCAAAGATGTTGTGCATATCGGTAAAGGGCACATCTTCGACTTCAAGAATGTGGTGGATACCGGGAATACGCGTTAGCGCTTCACGGATGGCGATACGCTGGCCTTCATCTTTGGCGCGAACCTCGATATTGTCCCAGTGGCGGACGACCGCCAGATCTTCATCATAGTGCTTTAAAACGTTACGAATGTTGCCGGTGAGCATCTTAATAAAGCGTATGCGCACAGATTGACTCTTGATGGTGATTTCCGGGAACAATTTAATGATAAACTTCATGGCGCTCATGATTTGTTGGTGAGCCGGGCATGAGTCGAATCATGCGGGCTGGAAGACTTAAAGACTTGCAAAAGCGAGTACGCAGCTGCATCCGAGGCGCAAAAGTATATCACTAACGCCTGGTAACCGACATGCCCATACTTGCTTACTTGCTAATCCGATTAAGTCCGCTACCATGGCGACGTTGCACAATTATCAGAGTCAGATATTCACTATGCCAAAAAAAACCGCAGTCCCTGCCAGCTTTGAAACCGCGCTTGTGGAACTCGAGCAAATTGTCACCCGCCTGGAAGGCGGCGAGCTGCCGCTGGAAGACGCGTTAAATGAATTTGAACGCGGTGTGCAGCTGGCCCGCCAGGGCCAGGTGAAACTCCAGCAGGCTGAACAACGCGTGCAGATCCTGCTGAGCGAAAACGAAGACGCGCCCCTTACGCCTTTCACGCCGGACGCCGAGTAAAAATGGATTTACATCAGGAACTAGAGGCTCATGCCGGGCGAGCCAACGCCGCCCTGCTGCGCTTTTTATCGCCGCTGCCGTTTCAGAACACTCCTCTGGTGGAGGCGATGCACTATGGCGCACTATTAGGCGGTAAACGCCTGCGCCCTTTTCTGGTCTATGCCACCGGAAATATGTTTGGCGTAGATGAAGTGGCACTGGATGCCCCTGCCGCTGCCGTGGAGTGCATTCATGCCTATTCACTGATCCACGACGATCTGCCCGCCATGGACGATGACGATCTGCGCCGTGGACAGCCGACTTGCCACATTAAATTTGGCGAGGCCAGTGCAATTCTTGCCGGAGACGCCCTGCAAACGCTGGCATTTTCTATACTCAGTGATGCCCCAATGCCCGGTGTGACGATCGAAGATCGCCTGGCGATGGTCAAAGAGCTGGCTTACGCCAGCGGCGTGGCTGGTATGTGTGGCGGTCAGGCACTGGATATGGAGGCCGAGGGCAAACAGGTCACGCTTGAAGAACTCGAAAGGATTCATCGTCATAAAACCGGAGCACTGATTCGCTCCGCCGTACGTCTTGGCGCATTAAGCGCAGGGGCTGCCGGGAAAAATGCTCTGCCGCTGCTCGATCGCTATGCCGAATGTATCGGCCTCGCCTTCCAGGTGCAGGACGATATTCTCGACGTAATTGGTGATACCGCGACGCTGGGTAAGCGTCAGGGCGCCGATCAGCAGCTGGGTAAAAGCACTTATCCGGCGCTGCTTGGGCTGGAAAAGGCCAAAGCCAAGGCGTGGGATCTCTATCAGGAGTCTCTCCGTGCGCTGGAAGGCCTGGCTCACCAGTCGTTAGATACCACGACGCTGGAAGCGTTAGCGAGCTATATCATCCAACGTGATAAATAATTTATAACACCACGACGAGTTTCTAATTTAATGAGCTTTGATATTGCCAAATACCCGACCCTGGCGCTGGTAGACTCTACCCCGGAGCTGCGCCTGCTGCCCAAAGAGAGCTTGCCGAAGCTGTGTGACGAACTGCGTCGTTACCTGCTCGACAGCGTGAGTCGCTCCAGCGGGCACTTTGCCTCCGGGCTTGGCACGGTAGAACTGACCGTGGCGCTGCACTATGTCTACAACACGCCTTTCGACCGCCTAATCTGGGATGTGGGCCACCAGGCCTATCCGCATAAAATCCTGACCGGCCGTCGCGATAAAATTGGCACTATCCGCCAGAAAGGCGGCCTGCATCCTTTCCCATGGCGTGCGGAGAGTGAATACGACGTGCTGAGCGTCGGCCATTCGTCGACCTCCATCAGCGCCGGCATCGGCATCGCCGTAGCGGCGGGAAAAGAAGGCAAAGACAGGCGTACGGTCTGCGTTATTGGCGATGGAGCCATCACGGCCGGTATGGCCTTTGAAGCCATGAATCATGCGGGTGATATTCGCCCGGATATGCTGGTGGTGCTCAACGACAATGAAATGTCGATCTCTGAAAACGTCGGTGCACTCAATAATCATCTGGCTCAGCTGCTTTCCGGCAAGCTCTATTCAAGCCTGCGCGAAGGCGGTAAAAAAGTCTTCTCCGGCGTACCACCTATTAAAGAGCTGCTCAAACGTACCGAAGAACATATTAAAGGCATGGTGGTGCCGGGCACGCTGTTTGAAGAGCTGGGATTTAACTATATCGGCCCCGTTGACGGGCACGACGTCGTGGGCCTGGTTAATACGCTGAAGAATATGCGCGACCTTAGCGGCCCGCAGTTCCTGCACGTCATGACCAAAAAAGGCCGTGGCTACGCGCCTGCGGAAAAAGATCCTATCAGTTTCCATGCGGTGCCAAAATTCGATCCGCTAAGCGGTACTCTGCCAAAAAGCGCGGGTGGCCTACCCAGCTATTCCAAAATATTCGGCAACTGGCTGTGCGAAACTGCCGCCCACGACGACAAACTGATGGCCGTGACCCCTGCCATGCGTGAAGGCTCTGGCATGGTCGAGTTTTCCCGCCAGTATCCACGGCAGTATTTCGACGTGGCCATTGCCGAGCAGCACGCGGTGACCTTCGCCGCAGGCCTTGCGATCGGCGGCTATAAACCCGTGGTTGCTATTTACTCGACGTTCCTTCAACGCGCTTACGATCAGGTTATTCATGACGTGGCGATCCAGAAGCTACCGGTGCTGTTTGCCATCGACCGCGCGGGCATCGTTGGCGCTGACGGGCAGACCCACCAGGGGGCCTTCGATCTCTCCTTCCTGCGCTGCGTGCCGGACATGGTCATCATGACGCCGAGCGATGAGAATGAATGCCGCCAGATGCTGCACACGGGCTATCACTACAATGCGGGGCCAAGCGCGGTTCGTTATCCTCGCGGCAATGGCACCGGCGTCGAACTCCAGCCCCTGGAGTGCCTGGCCATAGGTAAAGGCGTGAAAAAACGCCAGGGCGAAAAAATTGCCCTGCTGAACTTCGGTACCCTGCTGGAAGACGCGGCAACCGTGGCTGAATCGTTGAATGCCACTCTGGTGGATATGCGCTTTGTGAAGCCACTGGATGAAACCCTGATACTGGAGCTTGCGCAAAGCCACGAATCCCTGGTGACCATCGAAGAGAACGCCATCATGGGCGGCGCGGGCAGTGGCGTAAACGAAGTGTTGATGGCACACCGTAAAGCCGTGCCGGTGCTCAATCTTGGCCTGCCGGATTTCTTTATTCCTCAGGGCACGCAGGAAGAAGCGCGAGCTGCCATCGGGCTTGATGCCGCAGGCATGGAAGCGAAAATCCGCGACTGGCTTAAATAATCCGCCAACGCCACACCTGCTATGCTTAGGAAATCCCTACATAGCAGGTGTGGCGCCATGAAATACAACAAATTAGGTCAAACAGACCTTCAGGTATCCCGCCTTTGTCTCGGCTGTATGACCTTCGGCGAGCCGGATCGCGGGGCACATGCCTGGACCCTCCCGGAAGAAAGCAGCCGCCCAATCATCAAGCACGCGCTGGATAACGGCATTAATTTCTTCGATACCGCCAACGTCTACTCGGACGGTAGCAGCGAAGAGATTGTCGGCCGCGCACTTAAAGATTTCGCCCGTCGCGAAGAGGTTGTTATCGCCACCAAAGTTTATTATCAGGTTGGCAACCTGCCAGAAGGCCTTTCCCGCGCGCAGATCCTGCGTTCAATTGATGACAGCCTCACCCGCCTGGACACCGATTACGTTGACCTGCTACAAATTCACCGCTGGGATTACAACACACCTGTCGAGGAAACCCTCGAAGCCCTCAATGATGTGGTAAAAGCCGGTAAAGCTCGCTACATAGGCGCGTCGTCGATGCACAGCGAGCAGTTTGCCCGGGCCCTGGCTTTGCAGGATAAAAATGGCTGGGCGCGTTTTGTCACCATGCAGAATCACTACAATCTGATCTATCGCGAAGAAGAGTTAAGCATGCTGCCGCTGTGCGACAAGCAGGGTGTGGCGGTCCTTCCCTGGAGCCCGCTAGCTCGCGGTAAGTTAACCCGCCCATGGGGAGACACCACGGCACGCTCGGTCTCCGATGAGGTGGGCAAACAGCTCTATGATACAAGCGCTGATAATGACGCGGTGATTGCTGAACGGCTGGCAAACGTTGCGGCAGACCGGGGCGTTTCGCGCGCGCAGGTGGCGCTGGCGTGGCTGCTTAGCAAACCAGGCGTTGCCGCGCCGATTATCGGCACATCTCGCGAACAGCAAATGGATGATTTACTGGAAGCTGTAGATTTAACGCTTGAACCGGAAGAAATTGCCGAGCTGGAAACGCCGTATCAGCCGCACCCGGTGGTAGGGTTTAAATAGCCCCTCCCTTCCCTCTCCCTGTCACAAAGAGGGCGGGGCGAGCGGCAAAATTGTCTAAATCAGCCCGATTGGCCACTGATGACCCAGCAGATAAATAATCCCGGCAGAAAACACGCCGGCGACGATATCATCGACCATGATGCCCATGCCACCGTGGACATTGCGATCAAACCAGCGGATCGGCCAGGGCTTCCAGATATCCAGAATACGGAAGATAACAAAACCTGCGGCTACCCATTGCCAGTCGTTGGTCGGCAGCGCCATCAACGTGATCCACATGCCGATAAACTCGTCCCACACGATACTGCCGTGATCGTGAACGCCCATATCGCGCGCGGTCTGGTGGCAGAGATAAACGCCGATACAGATCCCGAGCATCACCACCAGCGAATAAAGCTGCCAGGGCAAAAACGTCATCAGGTACCAGAACGGGATCGCGGCAAGCGATCCTGCCGTTCCGGGCATAATGGGGCTTAAGCCACTGCCAAATCCGGTCGCCAACAGATGCCAGGGATTAAGCAAGTTCAGGCGGCTTTTCGCCACGTCTTTAGAGCGACGCAAAGTGGTCATATCCTTTTAAATCCACGGTAACGGGTGTGCCCTCAATGAGGAACTGAATGCCTTCTGAGGCGGGACCAATCTGACCGATACAGGTAAAGGGCACGCCCAGATTGCCAATGGCAACGTCCAGCGCACCACGGTTAAGCTCGGGCACAGTAAAGCATAGCTCGTAATCTTCGCCTCCGGAAAGCGCCCAGCGCAGAGCCTGCTCAGGCTCGACGTTTTCACGCAGCGCCTCGGAATACGGCAGGGCATCAAGGTTTATCCTGGCACCGCAGTCGCTGGCTGTGAGGATATGGCCGAGATCGGAAATCAAGCCGTCCGACAGGTCAATGGCGCTGCTCGCCAGATCGCGCAGGGCCTGGCCTTGCAAAACGCGTGGCTTTGGCCGCAGATGGCGTTTTACCAGATACTCCGCCTGCCGGGCGTTCGGCACCTTCAGCCGGTCCTGCAAAATAGCCAGACCCGCGGCGCTGTCGCCAGGCGTGCCGGTAACATAAATCCAGTCGCCGGGACGGGCGCCGCTACGCTTAAGCGCGCGCCCTGCGGGCACCATGCCGTGAATACCCAGCGTCATAGAAAGCGGGCCGCGCGTGGTGTCGCCGCCAATCAGCTGCATATCGTAGTAATCAAGCTGTTCAAACAGGCTGTCGCTGAACGCGGCAAGCCAGCTTTCATCAACTTCAGGGAGGGTAATAGCCAGCGTCAGCCAGCAGGGATCGGCGCCCATGGCGGCCAAATCGCTGAGGTTTACAGCCAGTGCTTTGTAGCCCAGATCGCGCGGGTCGATGTCCGGAAGGAAGTGAATACCTGAGACAAGCGTATCGGTGCTGATAGCCAGCAGCTGCTTGTCCGCGACGGTGAGCAGCGCACAGTCGTCGCCAATACCGGTTTCAACATCACGACGGGAACTTCTTACGCGATCAAAATAACGGGCAATAAGGGAAAACTCACCGCATGCCATGCGTTATGCCTCTGCATTGAAGAGATAGAAGGTGGCCGGATAAACCGGCCAGATGGAGATTATTTTCTGTGAGGACGGATTTGCGGAGCGGCTTTATCGAGCACACCGTTAACGAACTTGTGGCTGTCTTCAGCACCGAAGGTTTTCGCCAGATCGATGGCTTCGTTAATCGCCACTTTGTACGGCACGTCATCACGTTTTGACAGTTCAAACAGTGCGATACGCAGAACCGCTTTTTCTACCTGACCCAGCTCTTCGAGCTGACGTGACAGGTAAGGCTTCATCAGCCCATCCAGATACGCGCTGTTAGTAGCCACCCCGCTCAGCAGTTCGCGGAAGTAGTTAACGTCAACGTCTTTGACGTCCTGTTCCGCCAGGAACTGGTATTCGACATCGGCGATGTCGTTGCGAGATAACTGCCAGGAGTAAAGCGCCTGAACGGCACACTCACGGGCACGGCGACGAGCAGCAGGTTTCACAGATTTCCCCTTACAAAAAATCAGGCCTTGATGGCTTTCAATACATTAATCATTTCAAGCGCGGTCAGTGCAGCTTCTGCACCTTTGTTACCGGCTTTTGTGCCAGCGCGTTCGATGGCTTGTTCAATACTTTCGGTCGTCAGCACGCCAAAGGCAACGGGGATGCCCGTTTCCTGAGCCACGCTTGCCAGACCGTTACTGGCCCCGCCGGCAACATATTCAAAGTGAGCTGTGCCACCACGAATAACCGTACCCAGCGCGATCACCGCGTCGTAACGACCGGTTTTCGCCAGGGCGTCTGCGGCCAGCGGCAGCTCGTAAGCACCCGGCACCCAAACAACGGTGATGTTTTCATCTTTAACCTGACCTATGCGTTTCAGGGCGTCGATCGCACCTTCCAGCAGGCTGTCATTGATGAAGTTGTTAAAACGCGCGATGGTGATGGCGACGCGAGCGTCTGGAGTAGCAACGGCGGCTTCAATAATGTTCATATTCTTCCTTTACGGGTTCTGTTTAGCCCCGCAGGGGGGCGGATTTTATCATAATCTTTTCGTGACTGCTTACGTTTTGACGGTCCTAATAACGCGGCGTCAAATGCAGGCACAAATCCGGGCCAACCTGGCGCACTTTGCTGAAAGCAAACTCAGGCGCATCGGCTAATTTGTCAAGACCAGGCAGCTGGCACAGGCCACGCGCTTCATTGCCCAGCAGCTTCGGCGCGACATACAGAATCAGTTCATCGACCAGGCCTGCCTGCAGCAGCGCACCGCCAAGCGTGGCGCCCGCCTCTACCCACACGGAGTTCACCTGGCGTTTGCCCAGCAGCATCATCATCACCACCAGATCCAGGTGCCCGTTGTGCTGGGGGACAATGAACTGCTCCACGCCTTCCGGCCAGCTCTGCTCGTCGGCTGCACAGCGGGCAAGCCAGGTTGCCCCCGGCTGGGCGACAATTTTATGCTGCGGCGTGACGCGGTTCTGGCTGTCGATAATAATGCGTGTCGGCTGGCGTAAATGTTCTTCGGCATAACTGTCCCGGGTTGCCTGGCCCAGCTCTTGCCAGCGCACGGTCAGCGACGGATTGTCTGCCAGCACCGTTGCGCTACTGCTAAGAATAGCGGCACTTTGCGCGCGCAGGCGCTGCACATCGCGCCGCGACTCCGGCGAGGTGATCCACTGGCTTTCGCCGCTGGCCATCGCGGTGCGGCCGTCCAGCGATGCGCCAAGCTTAAGCTGGATAAAGGGGAAACCGGTGCGCATACGCTTGAGGAAGCCTGGGTTGAGCGCTTCGGCCTCATTCATCATCAGCCCGTGGCTGACTTCAATCCCGGCCTGTTGCAGGGCATATAAACCTCGCCCGGCGACCTGCGGATTAGGATCCTGCATAGCAGCGACGACACGCGTGACACCGGCAGTAATCAGAGCCTCACAGCAAGGCGGCGTGCGGCCATGGTGGCTGCACGGCTCAAGCGTGACATAGGCTGTTGCGCCACGAGCTTTCTCCCCCGCCATGCGCAGCGCATGGACCTCCGCGTGAGGCTCGCCTGCACGAAAGTGGAAGCCTTCGCCGACGATTTCGCCGTCTTTGGCAATCACACAGCCTACGTTAGGGTTGGGATGCGTGGTGAAACGCCCAAGCTTTGCCAGCTGGAGCGCGCGAGCCATAAATTTTTCGTCAAGCGACATCGGCATTAATCCTGTAGGCGGGCGATCTCTTCGCCGAACTCTTTAATGTCCTCAAAGCTGCGATACACCGAGGCAAAGCGGATATAGGCGACCTTATCGAGCTTCTTGAGCTGCTCCATCACCAGGTTGCCGATCATTTCGCTCGCCACTTCACGCTCGCCCGTTCCCCGCAGCTGCGATTTAATGTGGTTAACCGCCATCTCGACATCATCAGAGCTGACCGGGCGCTTTTCCAGCGCTTTTAAAATGCCGCTGCGCAGCTTGTCTTCATTAAATGGTTCGCGAACGTCGTTGCTTTTTACCACGCGCGGCATCACCAGTTCCGCCACTTCAAAGGTGGTGAAACGCTCATGACAAACCAGGCACTGGCGACGGCGCCGCACAGAGGAGCCTTCGCCAACAAGACGGGAATCAATCACTTTGGTGTCTACTGCAAAACAAAATGGGCAATGCATGGCACGTCCTGAGGGAATGGTTATTGGGCAATAGTTTACCGCGAAGTCGCAGGAGTACAAAGGTCACGCCGTCACGGGCAGGAAATATGACTTTTTCAGCGCAAAGCACTACGCTTAACGCAGGATCGATGAATAAGGAATGATAAGCGATGTCAAAGACTTACCTAAGAATTATCCTGGCAGGCAGTTTACTGAGCCTCACCGCCTGCGCGCAGCAAACCCAGGTGCGCGAAATGCGTCATGAGGTGGGTTCACTCAACCAAGAGATGATGAAGCTTAGCAATCAAACGGTCAAGCTGACCCAGCAAAACGCGCTCAATGCCAAATCCACCGCTGGGGTGTATCTGCTGCCAGGTTCGAATACGCCTGCTCGCCTCAACAGCCAGATAGGCAACCTGCAAATGTCCCTGAGCCAGGTCTCGGCAGAAGCAAACGGCACGCGAGCGACGCTGACGATTAAAGGTGAATCCAGCGAACCGCTCCCGGCCTTCAGCGGCAAAGTTGAGTGGGGCCAGATTCAGGGTACGACGGACAGCTACCGGGAAGTTAACGTCCAGACGCAGCAGGTTGATGCCCCGGCAAGTATTCTTGTGCCGAGCGAAGTGAGCATTCCGCTGCGTCTGTCAGGCATTACGCCACAGCAGTTAGGCTTTGTGCGGATTCATGATATTCAGCCAGGTATTACCCCTCCCTCGCAGTAAGCTTCTAATCCAGGGCACTCGTTCAGCACAGCGTGTGGTCTGCCCCCCGCCCTAAGGGGTAGGGGGAACACCCCGTGCGCGCGCTGAAATGATTTTGTTACAACCTCCCCTGCTGTTTACCTTGACCCCGCAAGCCCCTGCCTTGCTGCTATATAGTGATCTTCTTCACATTTATTTGTAACAATCTGCCGCTCGTTTGCTTAATTTGACGATACAGGTACAATCGCGCCGTTTTTTAATGTGTGTAATCGTGAACGCAATCGCTTACGTACATGTTGAGAATGTGAAATGAAACATATTTTTGTGAGCAGGGATTTCTATAATAGGCACGCCAATTAGAAACCATTTTAATGGTTGCTGGCCCAGGGTGAGCACTCACCTCCTTCCCTCTCGGGAATCATGTAAAACAGTGGCATAAAATATGAAAAAAATTATTTTGGCGGCCGGTACACTCCTGGCGCTTTCAGGCTCTTTCACCGCCCAGGCGGACGACGCAAAAAGCAGCGAATACCTTTCCGACTGGTGGCATCAGAGCGTAAACGTTGTGGGCAGCTACCACACCCGCTTCGGGCCGCAGATCCGCAACGATACCTATCTGGAATATGAAGCTTTCGCGAAGAAAGACTGGTTTGATTTTTACGGCTACATGGATGCCCCGGTCTTCTTCGGCGGTAACACAGATGCAAAAGGTATCTGGAACCATGGTTCTCCACTGTTTATGGAAATCGAACCGCGTTTCTCAATTGATAAGCTGACCGGTGCGGACCTGAGCTTCGGCCCGTTCAAAGAATGGTACGTTGCTAACAACTACATCTACGATATGGGCCGCAACAAGTCCGGTCGTCAGAGCACCTGGTATATGGGTCTGGGGACCGATATCGACACGGGTCTGCCAATGAGCCTGTCCATGAACGTGTATGCAAAATACCAGTGGCAGAACTATGGCGCGGCAAACGAAAACGAGTGGGACGGCTACCGTTTCAAAGTGAAATACTTCGTGCCGATCACCGATCTGTGGGGCGGCAACCTGAGCTACATTGGCTTTACCAACTTTGACTGGGGTTCAGACCTGGGCAATGACGACTTCCGCGATCTGAATGGCCGTAAAGCGCGTAGCAATAACTCTATCGCATCCAGCCATATCCTTGCGCTGAACTACGATCACTGGCATTACTCCGTTGTTGCTCGTTACTGGCACAACGGCGGCCAGTGGAACGACGACGCCAGCCTGAACTTCGGTAACGGCGACTTTAATGTACGTTCCACCGGCTGGGGTGGCTACCTGGTTGTCGGTTATAACTTCTGATAGCCTGCTGAACTGATGAAGAAAAGCCGATCGGTTACTCGCCGATCGGCTTTTTTATGTCCGGCAGACAACCAGATTGTTGTTGCAGGCTGATGAAATGCGCCAGCGAACGGTCTGCACGCTCAGTAAAATGTTTCCCCGTTGCCGTTACGGACAAACAGCGATCTAAGCGAAAACTGCGGTAATCCTCACGTACGGTGCACCAGGCCACCAGCAGCCAAACCTCTCCCCAGAAAGTCAGTCCCAGAGGATGCAGCTCTCTGTGTGAAAGTCGGCCTTTTTCATCCTTATAGCTCACATGAATGACTTCCAGCTTGCCAATGGCGGCATGGAAAACATCAAACCAGGTTTTCACCTGCGGGTACTTATTGAAATCCGGGGAGAGAATACGGCACTGCTCCGCTACTCTTCTTCGCTGCGACGTCAGGATCCCCAACAGCTTCTCCTGCGCGGTACCTGCCGCCTGGGCCAGCGATTCCCCGCTCCAGGTTTTCACTAAGCGAATTGCCGCAATGACGGCTTCAACCTCACCGGGCGTGAACATGAGCGGAGGCAAATCATAGCCCGGAAGCAGACGGTAGCCGCAGCCCGCCTCCCCCTCAATGGGCACGCCGGAAAGGGAGAGATCGCGAATATCCCGGTAGATCGTGCGCTCCGAAACCTCAAGACGTTCGGCCAGCAGGGCGGCCGTCGATACCCGGCGGCTGCGCAGGATTTGTACAATCTGGAATAGGCGATCCGCTCTTCGGCTCATAGAGACTCATACTCTCAGAAGTGATGCCTGCCAGCATAACCGGCAGGCGCATTTCGTCAAACCAATGCTGACTCAGGCGGGCTGGTGCAGGCCTACGCGGTTCCCTTCGCTGTCGATAATCAAAGCAATACTGCCAATGTCATCGGGCAGCACCTCCGGACCAAATACGGTTTTTCCACCGGCTTTTACAACCCTTTCAAGCGCAGCGTTTAAATCCGGCGTGTAGAGATAAACCACCGCGCCTTTATCAGAAGGGGTAAACATATCAGCCTTGACTAAAGCTCCGCCGGTGGCAGGTTTCTCATGGGGGAAGAGGGCCATCTCAATGCCAGAAACGGTCTCGCGGTAGAAAGAGAGTTCAAGTGCGTGCTCGTAAAAAGCTACGGCACGATCCAAATCGTGGGCGGGGATTTCAAACCAGTTGATGATGCTATTCATGTTGTGTTCTCCAGGGGGGGGGGTGTGCAAAAAAGTGTATTCCCCTCCTCCTGACAGCATACTGTCAGGAGACTTTCCCCGACCGAAAAAAAACCGCAGCCCGGAGGCTGCGGTTTTAACATTCGGCAAGAACGTCAGACGATCAAGGCAGAATGGACGGCTGGTCCGCGCCCTCTTTCTCTACTTTCTGCTGCAGCATGTGCTCGCGCTTCATGCCAAGCTTCAGCGCCAGTGCGGACGCTACGTAGATAGAAGAAGCTGTACCAATGGAAACACCGATAAGCATGGTCAGCGAGAAGCCTTTGAGCATTGCGCCACCGAACAGATACAGCATCAGGATCACCACTAAGGTGGTACCGGAGGTGATCAAGGTCCTGTGCAGCGTCTGGGTCAGGGACACGTTAAAGATCTCGTAAGGCGTACCGCGACGAATCTTGCGGAAGTTCTCACGGATACGGTCCGACACCACGATGCTATCGTTGAGCGAGTAGCCGATAACCGACATCAGGGAAGCGACAATGGTTAAGTCGACCTCAATGTGGAACAGCGACAACACGCCCATGGTGATCACCACGTCGTGCGCCAGAGCGATAACCACACCGGCTGCCAGACGCCACTCAAAGCGGAACCCGACGTACACCAGGATGGAAATCAGCGCGACCAGCAGCGCCATCGCCCCGTTCTGCGCCAGATCGGCACCGACGCTTGGCCCGACGAACTCAATGCGTTTTACCGCAGCATGCTGGCTTGTCGCCTCGTTGATGACGCTGACAACTTTGCTGCCCAGCGTCTGCCCGCCGGTTTCACCCTGTGCAGGCGGCATACGCACCATAATGTCACGGCTGCTGCCGAAGTTCTGCACCAGCGGCTCAGCAAAGCCCGCCTTTTCCAGGGCTTCACGCATCTGATCCAAATCAGCCGGTTTTTCCAGCGAAATTTCGATGACCGTACCGCCGGTAAAGTCCAGACCCCAGTTGAAGCCTTTCACCCCGATAATGATGATGGAAAGGATCAACAGCAGGCCGGAGATACCGAACGCCCAGTAATCCCAGCGCATAAAGTCATAGACTCTACGGCCGTGGTTTAATTGTTCAACAGTATATTCCTGTGCCACAACGCACTCCTCAGATAGACAGCTTGGTGATGCGTTTGCCGCCGTACACCAGGTTTACGATGGCACGGGTACCGACGATAGCGGTAAACATGGACGTCGCCACACCAATACCGGTCGTGATCGCAAAGCCTTTAATAGCCCCGGTGCCAACGGCATACAGGATGATGACCTTGATAAGCGTCGTGATGTTGGCATCGAAGATGGAGCTGAATGCGCCCTGGTAGCCTTCGTGGATAGCCTGCTGCACCGAACGTCCGTTACTAAGCTCTTCCTTAATACGTTCGTTAATCAGTACGTTAGCATCGACTGCCACGGCAAGGGTTAGCACGATCCCCGCAATCCCCGGCATGGTCAGGGTCGCCCCTGGCAGCAGTGACATCACCCCGACAATCAGCACCAGGTTAACCAGCAGTGCGGAGGTCGCAATCAAGCCAAACTTCTTATAGAAGAAGAGCATGAAGATAATGGACACCGCCAGACCGGCCAGACAGGCTTCCAGACCCTGCTTGATGTTTTCCATCCCAAGGGTTGGGCCGATAGTGCGCTCTTCTACAATCTGAATGGGTGCAATCAGCGCACCGGCACGCAGCAGTAATGAGAGCTGGCGGGCTTCGTTCGGATTGTTGATCCCGGTGATACGGAAGCTGTTACCCAGACGCGACTGAATGTTCGCCACGTTGATCACTTCTTCCTGCTTCACCAGCACCGAGCGACCGTTAGCATCTTTCTTCCCGCTGTCTTTATACTCCACGAACAGGGTCGCCATCGGTTTACCGATGTTGTCCTTGGTGAAGTTAGACATGA
Organism: uncultured Buttiauxella sp.; assembly: GCA_946480445.1. Lineage (GTDB taxonomy): Bacteria > Pseudomonadota > Gammaproteobacteria > Enterobacterales > Enterobacteriaceae > Dryocola. Next base: position 75,249 of record CAMLJN010000003.1, on the reverse strand, counting down.
TGTTACCGCCCGCGCCGTCCAGGGAAATATTAACCTGCGGCTGGTTGTACTCATCGGTGCTGGAAGTGGAGTCGGTGATATGGTCGCCGGTCAGGATCACGCGTTTGTAGATGACAATCGGCTGGCCTTCACGGGTTTGCTTCACTTCAGAATCACCCGGCACGCGACCGGAAGCCGCAGCGGACTGGTCAACGTTGGTGTTCACCAGGCGGAATTCCAGCGTCGCGGTAGCCCCGAGAATTTCTTTCGCACGCGCGGTGTCCTGAATACCAGGCAGTTCAACCACGATACGATCGGCACCCTGACGCTGTACCAGCGGTTCGGCAACGCCCAGCTGGTTCACACGGTTACGCAGAATATTGATGTTCTGCTGCACCGCATATTCGCGCGCTTCACTGAGGCGAGCATCTGACATCACCGCACGCAGCACGTTGCTGCCCTGGTTAGAAAGAACCAGATCGCGGTGGCGTGGCGCTAAGTAAGAGGAAGCCGCATCGCGAGCAGCGCTGTCACGAAAGACAACGTCGACACCATAGTTATCAGCTTTACGCACGTTGGTGTAGGCAATGCCTTTTTCACGCAGGTCGCTGCGCAGGCCTTCAATGGTTTGTTCCTGGAGTTTGCCAAGCGCGGTGTCCATGTCGACTTCCATCAGGAAGTGAACGCCGCCGCGCAGGTCAAGGCCGAGCTTCATCGGCTCAGCGGACAGAGCAGATAACCAGCGAGGGGTGGCCGGAGCAAGGTTAAGTGCCACGACGTATTTATCGCCCAGCACGCTCATCAAAGCTTCACGCGCGCGCAGCTGCGTATCGGTGGAGTCAAAGCGTGCAAGGATCGCACCCTCTTCCAGCGCCACAGACTTAGGCGTGATGTTTTCTTCTTTTAAGGTGTTCTGGACCTGGATCAGCGTTTGCTCACTGGCGGCGACGCCGCGCGCGCCAGTGAGCTGAACTGCCGGATCCTCACCATATAGGTTGGGAAGTGCGTATAGCAGGCCGACGAGAATCACGACGACCAGCATGATGTACTTCCACAAAGGATAGCGGTTTAACACGGTAGTTCCCTTAGGGAAAACGAAAATTACAGCGCCTTCATGGTGCCTTTCGGCAGAACGGCAGCTACGAAATCACGTTTGATAACCACTTCAGTGGTGTCGTTCAGTGCGATTGAGATATAGCCGGTATCAGCTACTTTCACTACGCGACCAACCAGACCACCGGTAGTCAGCACTTCATCACCTTTGGCGATGGAGTCCATCAATTTCTTATGTTCTTTCGTACGTTTTTGCTGCGGACGCAGGATCATGAAATAGAAGATCAGGCCAAAGACCACCAGCATCAGGATCAAAGAGTACGGGCTACCCTGCGCTGGAGCACCTGTTGCAGCTACCGCATCAGAAATGAAAAAGCTCATTAAAATTCCCTCATTATTAAATTAATCAACGTTCAAAGGTGGAACTGGCTTACCTGTCCGCTCGTAGAAATCACTCACGAAGTGCTCTAATTTACCCTCTTCAATGGCCTTGCGTAAACCAGCCATTAAGCGCTGGTAATAGCGCAGGTTATGAATGGTATTGAGCCGCGCGCCGAGGATTTCATTGCAGCGGTCAAGATGATGCAAATAGGCCCGCAAATAATGGCGACAGGTATAGCAATCACACTCAGGATCGAGCGTGGAAGTGTCGTCTTTATGCTTCGCATTACGGATTTTTACCACGCCATCGGTGACAAAAAGGTGGCCGTTACGCGCGTTACGAGTTGGCATCACGCAGTCGAACATATCAATACCACGACGCACGCCTTCAACCAGGTCTTCCGGTTTTCCTACGCCCATCAGGTAGCGTGGCTTGTCAGCAGGAATTTGCGGGCAGACATGCTCCAGAATACGGTGCATATCGTCCTTAGGTTCGCCCACAGCCAGGCCGCCGACAGCGTAGCCATCAAAGCCAATCTCTACCAGACCTTTTACCGAGATATCTCGTAAATCTTCGTAAACGCTGCCCTGAATAATGCCAAACAGCGCATTTTTATTGCCAAGAGAATCAAAACGATCCCGGCTACGCTTCGCCCAGCGCAGGGACATTTCCATCGAACGCTTCGCGTAATCCCAGTCCGCCGGATAAGGCGTACACTCGTCGAAGATCATCACGATGTCTGACCCCAGATCGTACTGAATTTCCATCGACTTTTCCGGGTCGAGGAAGATGGGGTCACCGTTAATGGGGTTGCGGAAATGCACGCCTGCTTCGGTAATCTTACGAATATCACCGAGGCTGAAGACCTGGAAACCGCCGGAGTCGGTCAGAATCGGGCCTTTCCACTGCATAAAATCGTGCAGATCGCCGTGCAGCTTCATGATTTCCTGACCCGGGCGCAGCCACAGGTGGAAAGTGTTACCGAGGATAATTTGCGCCCCGGTGTCCTGGACTTCTTCCGGCGTCATACCTTTTACGGTGCCGTAGGTGCCCACGGGCATAAAAGCAGGGGTTTCAACTACGCCACGGTCAAACACCAGGCGACCGCGGCGTGCGCGACCGTCGGTGGTATCAAGTTCAAATTTCACATTTCCTCCAGCATCAGAGAAACAGTCTGATAGTTAAGACAAAAACGCCGTCGGGTTATCCGGCGGCGCGCAATCATTGCGTTAAGCGCCAGGGCGCTCGTTTATCGCCTGCGGATTGTACGTTATGTACATCGCATCCCCGTAACTAAAAAAGCGATATTCGGAATTTACAGCGGCCTGGTAGGCACGCATGGTGTGTTTGTAACCGGCAAAAGCGGAAACCAGCATGATAAGCGTCGATTCCGGCAGGTGGAAGTTGGTCACCAGCGCATCGATCACTTTGTACTGATAGCCCGGATAGATGAAGATTTGCGTGTCGCCAAAGAACGGCTCAATCAGGGCATTTTGCGCGGCCTGAGCGGCGCTTTCCAGCGAGCGAACGCTGGTGGTGCCAACGGCAATAACGCGATTGCCGCGAGCTTTGCAGGCCAGCACCGCATCGACAACCTCCTGCGGCACTTCCGCGTATTCGGAGTGCATGATGTGGTCTTCAATGCTGTCCACGCGCACCGGCTGGAATGTCCCTGCCCCTACGTGCAGCGTCACGAACGCCTGCTCAATGCCTTTATTGCGCAGCGCTTCAAGCAACGGCTCGTCAAAATGCAGGCCCGCCGTTGGAGCGGCTACCGCGCCCGGCTTCTGGCTATAGACTGTCTGATAAAGTTCGCGATCCGCGTCTTCGTCAGGGCGATCGATATACGGCGGCAGCGGCATGTGGCCAATGCTGTTGAGAATATCCAGCACGCTGCGCTCGTCGGTAAACTCGACTTCAAAGAGCGCATCATGGCGCGCAACCATTGTGGCGTGTACGCTTTCATCATCGCCCAGCAGCAGCTCAGCGCCCGGCTTAGGCGCTTTAGAAGCGCGGATGTGTGCGAGAATGCGCTTATCATCCAGCATGCGCTCCACCAGCACCTCAATCTTGCCGCCGCTGGCTTTACGGCCAAACAGACGGGCGGGGATAACGCGGGTATTATTAAAGACCAGCAGATCGCCCGGGTTGAGCTTATCGAGCAGATCGGTGAAAGTGCCATGCGTTAACTCGCCCGTTGGCCCATCAAGAGACAGCAAACGGCACGCGCTACGCTGCGCCTGCGGATAATGAGCGATCAGGGATTCAGGCAGTTCAAAGGAAAAATCGGCAACACGCATGGCTTCAAAACTCAGACTTAAAAAGTGGCGGTACAGTCTAGTGCCAGGGGGCTTTCCCTGCAACCAGTAAGCCGCCATAAAGCTTAATACGGACAAAGTAATCTATGAATTTTCTTGCCCATTTGCATCTTGCAAGCCTTGCCCAAAGTTCGCTGCTCGGCAATCTGCTGGCTGATTTTGTTCGCGGTAATCCACAGGGAAGCTACGCACCCGACATCGTCGCGGGTATCCATATGCACCGCCGCGTGGACGTGTTGACCGACGGGCTGGCCGAAGTCAGCACCGCAAAACAGTGGTTTCGCCCGGAAACACGCCGCGTGTCCCCGATAACCCTTGATGTGATGTGGGACCATTTTCTTTCCCGCCACTGGTCAAAGCTCAATCCCGGGAGCGAGCTGACGGACTTTGTCGCCCATGCACGGTCAAGCATTGTGCCACATCTGCCCGACACGCCGCCCCGTTTTATCAATCTGAATAACTATCTCTGGGAAGAGCGCTGGCTTGAGCGTTACGGAGAGATGGCTTTTATTGCCAACGTACTCAACGGCATGGCCTCGCGTAGACCAAAACTCGAGGCTTTGCGAGACTCCTGGGCAGACCTGGACGCCCATTACGAGCAGCTTGAAGTGCTGTTCTGGCAGTTTTATCCGCGGATGATGGCGTTGGCCGAACAAAAAAATCTGTAAACGATCGCAGAGCAGGCATTAACTTCTTGCCCTTTTCCGAAAAAGGGCTATTTTGGATGACTGCTCTGCAAATTGACGATTTTTGATAGGTAATTCCTATCTGATTAATCGGCGCGGGGCGCTTGAGTTGCATGGAACGCTGCCCCTATACTCCCCCCGTTGCGTTAACCTTCACTTTAACAAAATTAACAGGAGTACATATGGTCCTGGTTACTCGTCCAGCCCCTGATTTTACCGCAGCTGCCGTCCTTGGCAGTGGCGAAATCGTTGAAAACTTCAACTTCAAAGCACACACCAATGGTAAACCAACCGTTGTGTTCTTCTGGCCTATGGATTTCACCTTTGTTTGCCCGTCTGAACTGATCGCGTTCGACAAGCGTTACGAAGAATTCCAGAAACGTGGCGTAGAAGTCGTTGGTGTATCTTTTGACTCCGAGTTCGTTCACAACGCATGGCGTAAAACCCCTGTTGAAAACGGCGGCATCGGCGAAGTGAAATATGCGATGGTTGCTGACGTTAAGCGTGAAATCCAGAAAGCTTACGGCATCGAACATCCGGAAGCCGGCGTGGCACTGCGCGGCTCCTTCCTGATCGACAAAGCCGGTATCGTGCGTCACCAGGTTGTTAACGACCTGCCGCTGGGCCGTAATATCGACGAAATGCTGCGCATGGTTGACGCGCTGCAGTTCCACGAAGAGCACGGCGAAGTGTGCCCGGCTCAGTGGGAAAAAGGTAAAGAAGGCATGAACGCGTCTCCGGACGGCGTTGCTAAATACCTGAGCGAAAACGTTGCTAAGCTGTAATCGCTAAAAGCATAAAAAAGGCCGCGCAAGCGGCCTTTTTTAATGCAGACAAAGAAGGAAAAAGCATGGTTTTTCCTTCTTTGTGGTTAGCAGCCGAAAATCAATAAATTGATTTTCCTTATTTTTATTTAGAAATCGCTGCTTGAAGATAGGGTTTGTTATCAGCCTTTTTTATGCCTTTCTTTCAGGCGAGTACTGGAGTGAAGGCATAAGGGATAACAGCTAACGACGCTCCCTGTTTCCTGCGTTAAAAAGCAAAACAGGAACAGCCCATCACGCCCCAGAACGCCCCTTCATCGGCAACGGGAATAGACGATTTCCGTGCGACGTCGTGCTGATGGCCGTGAACGCCGCAGCTTCCGCAGCACTGGTGTACCTGCGCCATCATGCCCACTTTTGCCGCCTCTGGCGGCGCCGAGCGATAATGGCCGGGCACTTTAGTCACCGGTGACCAGTCAGGCACCACCGGAATCGCAGGCGGGGCCAAAGGGGTAAACGCGCCTGTGGCATAAACAACTTTGCCATCCACCAGGGTCATCACCGACTCAATCCCTTTGATGGCCTCCTCCGGTACGCTGAAGTAATCCTGCGAAAGCACGGCCAGATCGGCCAGCTGCCCGGCCTGAATACGCCCTTTTTTTCCCTGCTCGCTGGAAAACCACGCGCTGCCCGCCGTCCATAATTCCAGCGCCACCTCCCGCGACAGGCGGTTATTATCGTCATACATCTGCATCCCGCCGACGGTACGCCCGGAAACCAGCCAGTAGAGCGCCGTCCACGGGTTGTAGCTCGCCACTCGGGTCGCATCCGTCCCTAGCCCGACAGGCACGCCCGCAGCCAGCATTTTCGCTACCGGAGGCGTTTGTTTTACCGCTTCAATACCGTAACGCTCAGCGTAATATTCGCCCTGGAATGCCATACGATGCTGCACCGCGATCCCGCCGCCCAGCGCTTTCACTCGCTCGATATTCTTCTCTGATATAGTTTCCGCGTGGTCAAACAGCCAGTGCAGACCGTTAAAGGGAATGTCGCGGTTCACCTTCTCAAAAACGTCCAGCATACGACTGATAGATTCGTTATAGGTAGCGTGCAGGCGGAACGGCCAGCGGTGCTCAACCAAATGGCGCACCACGCGCTCCAGCTCCTGCTCCATGCCGTCCGGCAAATCCGGGCGCGGCTGAAGAAAATCTTCAAAATCCGCCGCCGAGAAGACAAGCATTTCCCCCGCGCCGTTGGCACGGTAAAAATCAGATCCCTGCCCCGGCGTGAGCATATCCGTCCACTTTTCAAAATCTTCCAGTTCGTGCTGCGGCCGCTGAGTAAAGAGGTTGTAGGCGATACGCACCGTCATCTGCTTATCGGCGTGGAGCTGGTCAATAATCTGATAATCTTCCGGGTAATTCTGGAAGCCGCCGCCCGCATCAATGGCGCTGGTCACCCCGAGGCGATTCAGCTCGCGCATAAACTGGCGCGTGGAGTTGACCTGCATCTCAAGCGGAAGCTTTGGCCCTTTTGCCAGCGTTGAGTAGAGGATCATCGCATTGGGTTTTGCCACCAGCATACCGGTCGGATTGCCGTTGCGATCGCGGACGATCTCCCCGCCCGGAGGATTCGGCGTCTCTTTGCTGTAGCCTACGGCTTGCAGCGCTGCGCGGTTGAGTAAGGCGCGATCGTAAAGGTGCAACACAAACACGGGGGTATCCGGCGCGGCTTCGTTAAGTTCTTCGAGAGTCGGCATGCGGCGCTCGGCAAACTGAAATTCCGTCCAGCCGCCAACAACGCGCACCCACTGCGGCGTTGGCGTGCGCAACGCCTGCTCTTTGAGCATCCTGAGCGCGTCGGCAAGCGAGGGCACGCCTTCCCAGCGCAGTTCAAGATTATAATTCAGCCCGCCGCGAATTAAATGCAGATGGGAGTCGTTAAGGCCGGGGATCACGGTATGGCCCTGCAGATCGACCCGCTGCGTGGCGTCATCCGCAAAGGTCATGACATACGGCGTGCTGCCGACAGCAAGGACCTTACCGTCTTTTATCGCCACGGCCTCAGCTTCTGGCGTCTCGCTATCCAGCGTATGAAATACGCCGTTAGTAAGAATTAATGAAGCATTCTGGGACATAAGAACTTCTCCTGTACGCGCGGCTACTTCTTCAACCAGCCGGCAAACAAACGGGTCATAACGGGCATCCACAGCCAGACCACCAGCGCGACAACCAACGCATCGTTAATCAGGTGCAGCAGCAAAGAGCCGTGCAGCGAGGGAAACAGCATGCCGGTGATACGCGGAACAAGGTTGGTACTGGGGAAAATAACCGCCAGCGTGATAAGAAACTGCTTCCACTGCGCGGGCCGCTTCACCTTCTGGCTGACCGGGGTAAACCAGAAGGCGTTTTCGGTGCGCACTTCCAGCCGGTCGTCCTGCGAAAGCGCGGGCTTAACCTCCTCCACCAGCGTTTTTCGCTGCGGCGAGTTCGTCCAGGCCTGGAGGTTGTCGAGCGTATCGAAACGAATCACCACGTTATAGGTGTCATTGCCGGGAGAAGGACGGATGACATGCACACCACGATGACCGGGAAACTGGGCCGCCGCAGGCATGATTTTCTCCAGCCAGCGCTCGTAGGTGGCCTCCATGCCGGGCTTAATCGAATGGGTAATCACCAGCGTGACGGTGTTGTTGTCAGGCATACTGAATTCCTGAGTGTGGAAGATGAACTCAGGGCAAGATCGCGCTCGCCCTGAAGAATGGCTGTCAGGCTTTGCGTTCAGGCGCGCCGTGAACCATGGTGTAAGCGTAGTCCACGCCCATGCCATATGCGCCGCTGTGCTCGCGGACCAGGTCCATCACCGCGTCGTAGGTTTCTTTGCGGGCCCAGTCGCGCTGGTACTCAAGTAAAACCTGCTGCCAGGTCACCGGCACCGCCCCAGCCTGCACCATACGGTCAATGGAGCGTTCGTGTGCGTCAACGGACGTTCCGCCGGACGTATCTGTGACCACATAAACCTCAAAGCCTTCCTCCAGCGCCATCAACGCCGGGAACGTAAGGCAGACTTCAGTCCACAGCGCAGAAATGATCAGTTTTTTACGGCCGGTAGCCTTAACAGCTTCCACGAAGGCTTTATCTTCCCAGGAGTTCATAGAAGTCCGTTCAATCGGCTTCACTTCCGGATGCACAGCCAGCAGTTCAGGCCAGATATAGCCGCTGAAGCTTTTGGTTTCCACAGAGGTAAAAAGGGTCGGCACGTTAAATATTTTGCCCGCTTTCGCCAGCGCAACCGTGTTATTTTTCAGGGTCTGGCGGTCGATGTTGGCTACGCCAAAAGACATTTGAGGCTGGTGATCGATAAAAATCAGGACGGAGTTAGCAGGGTCGATCAGTTCACGAATAGACATAAAATTTCCTTTTATATTCAGTTGGCTTAACAGAGCACCGGCGCAGATGACCAGCCTATTCTGGCGGCCACGCGCGCGGCGTGATAGCGGGAAATTTCTAACAACTTATTAAATATATTTAAGGTGATACACTCTTTATGACCTGACGGGCCGTCCGCTGGCTCAGAGCAACACGGAATAAGAAAGCTATGCGTGTAAATCTGGATGTGCTGCTAATTCTCGATGCCCTCGATAAGCAGGGAAGTTTTGCCGCGGCAGCAGAATCTCTCTATAAAACGCCCGCCGCGCTGAGCTATATGGTGCAAAAACTGGAAAGCGATCTTGCTATCCAGCTGCTGGATCGGTCCGGCCACCGGGCGCGTTTTACCGATACCGGCAAAGTGGTCCTCGAAAAAGGTCGCGTCCTGCTCAATGCCGCAAGAGATCTGGAGAAGCAGGCGGTGGAGTCCGCCGACGGCTGGGAAAAAGAGCTGACGATAGCCCTCGATGGCTCTTTCCCGTTTCACCTGCTGCTGCCGCTGATAGAGTCGTTTTATGCCCTCGGTAAACAAACTACGCTGAATTTCACACACCATACGCTTGCGGGCGCGTGGGAAGAGCTGACCCATAACGGGGCGAATATTATTCTGGGGGCGATAAACGAGCCGCCGACCTCCGCCGAATACGCCTACAGAATGCTGGGGACGCTCGATAATGTTTTTGTCGTTTCCCCCGGGCATCCTCTAGCCCAGGCCACAGAGCCATTAAACGGCGAAGAGATTTGCCAGTACCGAGCGGTAATTATTGGCGACACGGCGCGATCCTGCCATCCGATTAACACCAACTTCATCGAAGAGCAGCCGCGCATGGTGGTCTATGACTTCCCCAGCAAACTATCCGTGCTCACCGCCGGTCTTGGCTGCGGATTTCTGCCGCGTCACATCGCGCAGCCGTATTTATCCAGCGGAATGCTGGTGGAAAAGCAGGTGGTTTCGTACCGGCAGACCGACGTGAGCTACATCGGCTGGCAAACGCGTGGGGCGGGTCTGGCCGCGCGCTGGTGGTGCGAGCAGATCCTTGAAGGAGAGCTGATGCACTCTTTTTATCAGCCCTGATGACACGCCTTCTCCTCTCTCAGGGAGAGGAGAAGGACTGAGGGAGGGATTCCCTCCCCCTAAAAACCTACAAACTGCGCCACACGGCGACCGACACCCCAGGCAACGACAGGTCGCGATTATTCAACCGCGCCTCACCTTCCAGCTGCGTCCAGGCTTTGCCGCTGAGCAGCGGATTCCACGGCAGAGTGATTGCCCCCGCCTCACCGCGATTAATCGCCACCAGCACGCGTTCGTTCTGATAAACGCGCACAAATACCACGACATCATCCCGGGCAAACACAACCTGACAGCCCCCCTGGCGTAACGCCCGGCTCTGACGCCGCAGCTTGCCCAGCCGCTGATAAAGCGCCAGCAGGTCCCGATCCCAATCGCGCTCATTCCACGGGAACGGCTTGCGGCAAAGGGGATCGTTAAAACCGTCCAGCCCGACTTCATCCCCGTAATAAACGCAGGGCACGCCCGGCCAACAGTACAGCCAGACAACCGCCAGCGGCAGGCGTGCGACATCCTTGCCAAGAATCGACTTGAAACGCGCCGTATCGTGGCTGTCGAGCTGGTTAAACATCCGGAGCTGCTGCTGATGGGACAAACTTGCCCGGTACTCGTCCATCCACGCCATACAGGTCTGCGCATCGATCTGCTGCGGATCGTAAGAGATATCGGTATTGGCTAAAAATCCCCACAGCGGGAAGGTAAAGCCGCGATAGTTCATCGCTGCATCTTCCGCATCCGCCTGCAACCACTGACGCGCATCACCGAAATGTTCACCCAGCACGTAGGCATCCGCCCTGGTTTCTTTCGCCGCTCTGGTGATACCGCCGACGTGTTGCAGATTATTTTTCGCTCCGCCCTCTTCCCCAAGCATATGCACCACGTCCAGCCGCCAGCCGTCCATTCCCCACGGCTCGCGCAGCCAGTGGCGAACGATGCTGTCCTCGCCCTGATAAATCTCGTCAATCAACGTTTCAGAGCGGTAATCGAGCTTCGGCAGGCTGGAATAGCCTAGCCAGTCCAGCGCGCGGCCCTCTGCGGAGAAGCTATAAAAATCACGCCACGGCGAAGTCGGGTTATTACAGGCGCCGGTCTGCGCCACCTGGTGGCGGTCAAACCACGGATGCGTATCGCCGCTGTGGTTAAACACGCCGTCCAGCACCAGCCGCATCCCCTGTTGCTGCGTATTCTTACGCAGACGGAGCAGAGCGTGGTCGCCCCCAAACTGCGCGTCGACGTGACGATAATCCTGCGTGTCATATTTGTGTACGCTCGGCGCGGTAAACACGGGATTCAGATAGAGCGCGGTAATACCCAGCTGCTTCAGGTACGGCAGCTTTTCGCTGATGCCGTCCAGGTCACCGCCGTAAAATGTTGACCCTCCCGCCTCTTCACTGAGCGGCTCCTCCCAGTCGCGCAGGATGATGTCTCGCTTTGCGGCATGATGGTAATAAATTTGATCCTGCCCGGCCTTACGCAACCGGCTGCGGGCAAAGCGATCCGGGAAGATTTGGTAGAAGACCTGATCCTGTACCCACTGCGGCCCCTCATCCGGCACATCAACAGCAAACTGCTCCAGACGAGCCGGAGGGATCGGACTGAAGCCCTGCGGGGTAAACCACCGCTGCCTGTCAAGCCACAGAAGTTTAAAGCTGTAGCGGCGGCGAGGCTGCCCACAGCTCAAGTCAATTGCGCCGCGCCAGGCAACCACGCCTTCGTAAGGCGCATTTTTCTGCCGCGTCATGGCGACTGACGTCTCTTCGTTATCTCTTTCACAGCGCAACACCACGCGCTCCGGCAGCTCGTCTCCGGCAAGCCAAAGGGTGATATAGAGTTTCTCCTGGCGAGGTTGTACAAAAGGTGCAACCGGAAGGTGCCATGCGGTCAGCATAATAAGTCCCCGAGTCTGTAAATTGACGCCACCTTGCCACAGCCTTTGGCGGTATCACTCCTCATTCTTATTTAATTTGGGGGAGGAAAGCGGGGGCGGAGAGAGCGGCATTAACGCTAAAAAACAAAACCCCGCCGGACGGCGGGGTTTGCATATTAACTATTTTGTGAGACGGCCTGCATCCGACGGCGTTTAAAGATCCAGCCCGCAAGCAGCAGCACAATCCAGCAGCAGCCCACATAAAGCGAAATACGCGTTTCAGGGTGCCAGCCGATAAGAACAATGATAAATACCAGGAACACCAGACCGACGATGGTGGTTGCCACGCCGCCCGGCACCGGGAACTTCAGCTCTTTTGCCTCTGCTTTTGACAGCTTGCGACGGAAGGCAATTTGCGACAGCAGAATCATAATCCACACCCAAACGGTAGCAAAGGTGGCCAGCGACGCAATCACCAGGAAAACATTTTCCGGCATGATGTAGTTAAGATAAACCGCCAGCAGCATCGCCAGGCTCATCACCAGAACGGTGACGAAAGGAATGCCGTTGCGTGAGGTTTTAGCGAAAACTTTAGGCGCGCTGCCCTGCTCGGCCATGCCGTGTAGCATACGGCCAACGCCGAACACATCGCTGTTAATCGCGGATAGCGAAGCGGTGATAACCACAAAGTTCAGAATGCCCGCGGCGATGGTGATCCCCATGTGCTGGAAGGTCAGTACAAACGGGCTGCCGGAGGTGCCCACCTGGTTCCACGGGTAGATGGACATAATCACAAACAGGGTGCCCACATAGAACACCAGAATACGCAGCGGAACGGAGTTAATGGCGCGCGGAATGGATTTCTGCGGGTCTTTAGCCTCGCCCGCGGTGATGCCGATAATCTCAATCCCGCCGTAGGCGAACATCACCATTTGCAGCGACATCACCATGCCCAGCCAGCCGTTGCTGAAGAAGCCGCCGTTGCTCCACAGGTTGTGGATACCCGTCGCCTGTCCGCCGTTACCGATGCCCCAGAAGATAATGCCGATACCGGCAACAATCATGATGATAATGGTGGCAACTTTGAAGAACGAGAACCAGAACTCCAGCTCACCGAACACCTTCACGCTCATCAGGTTCACGGCGCAGATGATAAGCACCACGCTAAGTACCCATACCCAGTGCGGCACCGCGGGGAACCAGACCCCCATATAAATACCAAAGGCGGTCACATCGGCGATGGCGACAATCAGAATCTCAAAGCAGTAGGTCCAGCCGGTGATGTAGCCTGCCAGCGGCCCCAGGTTGTCCTGGGCATAACGGGAAAATGAACTTGCTGCGGGGTTGTGCACCGACATTTCACCCAGCGCACGCATGATGATATAAGCCGCCACGCCGCCGATAATGTAAGCCAGCAGTACGCTTGGCCCTGCCATTTTGATGGCGTCAGCCGAGCCGTAGAACAGCCCTGTACCAATAGCCGACCCCAACGCCATAAAGCGAATGTGTCGGGTGCTCAAACCGCGCTTGAGCTTGTTCTGGTTTTCCATCGTTCTGTATCACTCTCAACAATAAAAAAACCACGGAGCGCAGCCCCGTGGTTAAACAACCAACAAATTTTTAGTGGGCGTTTGAAGTAACCTGTCGCCCTGCTGCCCGGTCCCAGATCGCCGCGATGATAACCATCGCAACCGTCGGTAATACCCAGGCCAGCCCTTGATCCGACAGCGGCAGACGCGCCGTCCAGGCCGGGAGTATATCGCTTATCGCCGACGCCTTGATACCGTCAATAATCCCGAACATTGTACTGATGAGCATGGCCGGTGCAATCACGCGGCTCGAATTATGCCACCACGGGCGGGTAAAGCTCAGCACAACAAGTGCTATACAAGGCGGATAAATGGCGGTCAGTACCGGAATCGACACCTGAATCAGGTGGCTCAGCCCCAGGTTGGACACCACCATAGAGAACAGGCCGAGAATAAAGACCAGCGCACGGTAGGACAGCGGCAGGTACTGGCTAAAGAACTCAGCGCACGCGCAGGTCAGACCAACCGCAGTAACCATGCAGGCCAGGAAAATCAGCGCGGCAAGGAAGAAGCTGCCTGCACCGCCGAAGGTATGTGCAACATAGGCATGCAGGATAGCGGCACCGTTCGCATTCTGATCGGCAACCAGCGTTGCGCTGTCTGAGCCGAGACGGAACAGCGCCAGATAAATCAGGGTCAAGCCTACGCCTGCGATCAGCCCCGCCCAAATGGTATAGCGGGTCAGCAGACGGGATTCGGTTACACCGCGGGAACGGGCGGCGTTAACAATCACGATGCCGAACACCAGCGAAGCCAGGGTGTCCATGGTCAGATAGCCATTCACAAAGCCGTTTGAGAACGCGGCATTCTGGTAGGCTTCCGTCGCGCTGCTGATCCCCCCGGCAGGCCACAGCACGGCCCCCGCGGCCAGCACCAGCAGAGCAATAATTTTTACCGGGGCCAGCACATGACCAACAGTATCCAGCAGTTTCCCCGGATAAAGGGAGATGCCGATCACCATCGCAAAATAGGCCAGGCTGTAGATAAACAGCGGCAGCTCACCTGCGCCGGTCAGAGGGGCAATCCCCACTTCAAAAGAGACGGTGGCGGTGCGTGGCGTGGCAAACAGCGGTCCGACGGCCAGATAACAAATGGTGGCCAGCAGCACGCCTGCACGGCGGCCAATCGGCGAGCTTAAGCTGTCGATACCGCCGCCCACACGAGCAATGGCGACGATAGTCAGCACAGGCAAGCCTACGGCGGTCACCAGAAAGCCAAAGGAGGCCAGCCAGACATGTTCGCCGGCCTGTAAGCCAACCATTGGCGGGAAGATAATGTTGCCCGCGCCAACAAACAACGCAAAGGTCATAAAGCCCAGAGCGATAATGTCGCGAGATTTTAAATGATGGGTCATAAATATTTGCAGCCTGTGGATGTGTGGTGTTGAAAGTATTCAAATTTTCTGCCGCTTACCCGGCAAAAAAGTGGCAGTTACCTATCCCAATAGCGGAAAAAACCAATCTGATTTGGTGGCGAAGAATAGTTAGTCGAATTACCACGCAAAATTAGTTGTATTGGTAACAACAGGGCGCAATTAAAACGCTTATAGCGTTTGAAGACAAGAAGGGATCGGGAAACCAGAGAGATCTGCTTAAATTAACCATACAACCAGTGAATAAATTCAATTACTGGAATTTATTATGGCGTATCGTTCGGTCAAAATTTCGCCAGATAAGGCATTATGGTGATTAAACTGAGGATGAAAAACAGACAAAACCAGGCTGGGTGGAAATGAAAGCTGACATTTTTGCGCAAAATACCGGCGAGATTGCCCCCAGCCCCGACAATCTCGTCCTCCTGCGGGGAACCGTAGCGTCCCCCGCAGGAAGGTGTAAGACCTGAAGCCAAAGAGCCTGCAAGGCGCGGCACTACTCCGCAGGAGCAATAAGCCGCTCGGGTAGCACAAAGGAAAACGTACTGCCGCTCCCCACCCTACTTTCGATCTCAAGGCGAGCCTCGTGGTGGCTCAGGGCATGTTTCACAATCGCCAGGCCAAGCCCGCTGCCGCCTGTTTGTCTGGAACGCGCTTTATCCACGCGGTAAAAGCGCTCTGTCAGGCGCGGAATATGCTCCGCCGAAATGCCCGGTCCATTATCTGAAACGCTGAATTTCGCGCCCTGCTCCACCTGCTGCCAGCGCACCGTGATATGCGTGCCCTCCGGTGTATGGTTCACCGCGTTGTAAACAAGGTTGGAGATGGCGCTGCGCAGCTGCTCCTCGTTACCAAAAACTTTCAGTTGCGGTTCTACATCAAACTCAAGCGTCTGTTTTTGCTGGCTCAGGGTCTGCGCCTCTCGCTCCACGACCCGCAGCATCAGCGGCACATCTATCTTTTCATTCAGCGCCAAAGCCGGTGCCGCCTCGATACGCGACAGGGTGAGCAGCTGTTTAACCAGCCCTTCCATACGGGAAGTTTGCTCCCGCATGGTGCCCAGCGCTTTATCCCGCAGCGGCCCCTCCAGGCTCTGATCCTGCATCATTTCCAGATAGCCTTGCAGCACCGTAAGCGGGGTACGTAATTCGTGGCTGACATTGGCAAAAAAGTTGCGCCGCGCCCCTTCCAGCTGGTGCATCTGCGTAACGTCGCGCGCCACCAGCAGCCATTGTTCATCGCTGTAGGACATCACGCGGAACTCAAGATGGCGTCCGTTGTTAAGCACCAGGGTAAGGGGGCGATGAAAATCTTTGCTGGTCAGATAGCGGGTAAATTCCGGATAGCGCAGGAGGTTAAGGATGTTCTGACCGTTGTCGTCCGGCCAGCGCAGGCCGAGCAGCTGCTGTGCCAGCCCGTTACACCAGAAGATGGCCCCCTCTTCTGTCGTCAGGACAATGGCATCCGGCAGCGATTCTGCGCCGCTGCGAAAACGTTTAATTAAATTCCCCAGCTCTTTACGGCGCTTTTTATTGCGCAGCTGCATCTGGTGCAGGCCGTAAAGCAGCGGTTCCCAGCTCCCCCTTCCGGGCGGTGGAGTCATACTGCGATCCACCCATAGCCACCATGAAAGACGCAGCAGGTTCCAGAAATGCCAGACCAGCAGCGCAGTCACCGCCGCCAGTAAAAACCAGGGAAGATGACCGAAGATCAGCCCGAGAAGAGCCGCCGGTAAACACCAGAGCATCAGCTCCAGCACCAGCCTTTTCCATGACAACCGTTCCAGCACGCGTCACACTCCTTTCTGCATTCTAAAAACGGGTTGAGAAGCGATAACCCGTGCCGCGTACCGTTTGTACCATGCGGTCATGCCCGCTTAGCTCCAGCGCCTTACGCAAACGTCGAATATGCACATCTACCGTGCGGTCCTCCACGTAGACGTTGGTGCCCCATACGTGATTAAGCAGCTGTTCACGGCTGTAGACGCGTTCCGGATGCGTCATAAAGAAGTGTAATAGTCTGAACTCCGTCGGCCCCATATCCAGGGGTTGTTCCCCGGTCATGACGCGATGGGAGGAAGGATCGAGGCTCAGCCCCTGCATTTCAATGACCTCTTCAACGGCCATCGGCGAAATGCGGCGCATCACGGCTTTGATGCGTGCCACCAGCTCTTTCGGGGAAAATGGCTTGGTGATGTAGTCGTCGGCGCCCACCTCAAGGCCGCGCACGCGATCTTCTTCTTCACCGCGGGCAGTCAACATCATTACAGGAATTTCACGGGTCAGCGCTTCGCGCTTGAGGTGTTTGATAAACTGAATGCCAGAGCCACCGGGCAGCATCCAGTCCAGCAAAATCAGATCCGGGTACGGCTCAATCAGCAGGTTCACCGCGGCATCATAATCTTCTGCTTCAACGGGCTGAAAACCGTTTTGTTCGAGCACGAAGCTCACCATCTCACGAATCGGCGCTTCATCTTCTACGACTAAAATGCGTCTAGCCATGATTTACCCTGTTAAGGAGAGTCCATATCTGTTGTGGGCGACAGTATGCGTCAGATTTGTGACAGATTTATGAAAATAATCAGGCCGATGACAAACCTCATGGCTTGTGATGGCCCGACACGCGCCGTTCAATAAATTAACTGAAAAATCAATTCATTGATTTTAGGATAATCCTCACAGAGCAGGAATTGCACGCCACTGTTTTTTTCCCACCCCCTCCAGAAATGACGGCCAGATGACCCCTCGCTTTGAATTATGACAGAGAGTTCTGCCGTTCGCGGTGACTCCCCTTTATAATCTTCCCCTACGATTTTTGCCACAGGACGGGTTATGCGCATTATCCACACATCGGACTGGCACCTCGGTCAGAACTTTTACACTAAAAGCCGCGGGCCGGAGCACCAGGCGTTCCTCGACTGGCTGCTACAGGCCGCCGTTGAACATGACGTGGATGCGATAATCGTCGCGGGCGATATTTTTGATACCGGCTCCCCGCCGAGCTATGCCCGTGAGCTTTATAACCGCTTTGTCGTGCAGTTGCAGGCTACGGGCTGCCAGCTTGTTGTCCTGGCAGGCAACCACGACTCGGTAGCCACGCTTAATGAATCACGTGAGCTGCTGGCATGCCTGAATACCACCGTTATTGCCAGCGCCCGTCATGACCCGTCAGAGCAAACGCTGGTGCTGAAGAAAAAAGACGGCATGCCCGGCGCGATTCTTTGCCCGATTCCGTTTTTACGCCCGCGCGACATTCAAAGCAGCCAGGCAGGGCTGAGCGGGCATGAAAAGCAGCGCTCGTTAATGGAAGCCATCACGGAGCACTATCAGCAGTGCCATGCCTCGGCTCTCGCCGCTCGCGGTGAACAACAGCTGCCGATTATCGCAACCGGGCATTTAACTACCGTTGGCGTAACAAAAACGGACGCCGTGCGCGATATTTACATCGGCACCCTGGATGCCTTTCCTGCGCAGAACTTCCCCCCGGCCGACTACATAGCCCTTGGGCACATCCATCGCGCGCAGCTGGTGGGCGGCACAGATCACATCCGTTACAGCGGCTCGCCCATTTCGTTAAGCTTCGATGAAACCGGCAAGGTCAAAAGCGTCTATCTGGTGGAGTTTGGCGAGGGAAAACTGCAAAACGTCACCGCTTTACCCGTGCCGGTAAGCCAACCCTTAGCCGTGATCAAAGGCTCGCTGAGCGACATTGAACGGCAGCTTGAGCAGTGGCGGGATGCGCCTTCGGCGCCAAAAGTCTGGCTGGATATTGAAATTGCTACCGATGAATATCTGCATGATTCGCAGCGCCACATCCAGCAGATTACCGAAAACCTGCCGGTGGAAGTGGTGCTGCTGCGCCGCAGCCGCGAACAGCGCGAGCGGGTCATCGCCCAAAGCCATAAAGAAACGCTCAGTGAACTGAGCGTGGAAGAAGTGTTTGAACGCCGTCTGGCCCAGGAAGAAACCACCGAGGAACGCAGCCTGCGCCTGCGCACCCTGTTCGCGCAAACCGTTGCAGACCTGCACGATACGGAGGAACAAGCATGAAAATCCTCAGCCTGCGCCTGAAAAACCTTAACTCCTTAAAAGGCGAGTGGAAAATCGACTTCACCGCCGAGCCTTTTGCCAGCAACGGGCTGTTTGCCATTACCGGGCCAACCGGCGCGGGGAAAACCACGCTTTTAGACGCCATCTGCCTTGCCCTGTACCACAAAACGCCGCGCCTCAATACCCTTTCCCAGTCGCAAAACGATCTGATGACGCGCGATACCGCCGAGTGTCTTGCTGAGGTCGAATTCGAAGTTAAAGACGTGGCGTATCGCGCCTTCTGGAGCCAGAACCGCGCCCGTAATGCGGCTGACGGCAATCTGCAGGCGCCGCGCGTGGAACTGGCTGAGGTGGCAACCGGCAAAATTATTGCCGATAAAATTAAGGATAAACTCGAGTACACGGCGAGACTGACCGGCCTTGATTACGACCGTTTTACCCGTTCAATGATGCTGTCGCAGGGGCAGTTTGCCGCGTTTTTAAATGCCGATGCCAACGACCGGGCCTCTCTGCTGGAAGAGCTGACCGGTACAGAAATTTACGGCACCGTTTCCGCAGCCGTTTTTGAACGGCATAAAAATGTGCGCAGCCAGCTGGAGAATTTACAGGCTCAGGCCGCTGGCGTGGCGTTATTGAGTGAAGCGCAACAGCAGCAGCTTAGCCTGAGTTTGCAGGCGCTTACTTCGGAAGAAAAAACGCTGTTAGCCGAGCAGCAAACCCTGCAACACAATCAGCAGTGGCTGAGCCAGCTTGGGCAACTGGCTCTGAGTGAAACCGCGGCAAAGCAGGCGCTTGAGGCGAGCAATCAGGCGCTGGTAGATGCGGCTCCGTGGCTGGAAAAACTCACGAAATCCCGGCCCGCAGAAAAACTGCGCCCGCTCTGGCAACGTTTGCAGGAGCAACGAGCGGCGCTTAGCAACACGCTGGAACAAAGCGATAAAGTAAATGCTCGCTTACTGCAAGCGAAGCGGCAGCGGCAGCAGACCCGTCTTTTTGCCGCCGCTCAGGCTGCGGCAATTCAGCAGGAAAGCACCCATCTACAGGCATGGCTCAAGGATCATGACGGCTATCGTTTCTGGAGTGCGGAGCTTGCGGGATGGCGCTTAGCCTTTACCCAGCAACAGCGCGATGCGGCCCGGCTGCAAGTCCTGATCCAGGAGATGGCAACCTGCCAACAAAAGCTGGCGGCGCTGCCCGCAACCGCCGAAAGTCTCAGCGTCGAAGAAGTCAACGCTCATTTACAGGCCATCACCGCCGCGCGTCCTAAGCGGCAACTTCTCGCTACGCTGCATCCGCAGTTCACTTCGCTGGCTAAAAGAAAACATCAGCTTCAGCTGGAAATTACCGCGCTCGACCAGCAAATAGCGAAGGGCGAGGCTGAGCTGATTCAGAAACGCCAGCAGTATAAAGACCGTCGTCAGCATCACAGCGATCTGGAAAAGCTGTGCGAACAAGAAAGAATCATTAAAAAGCTTGAAGATGAGCGTGCTCGCCTGCAACCCGAGCAGCCCTGTCCACTTTGTGGCTCCACACAGCATCCTGCCGTGGCGGAGTATCAGGCTATTGAGCCGGGCGAAAACCAGCAGCGCCTCACGGCTCTCACCCAGGAAGTCTCCGGGCTTGCCGAGCAGGGTTCCGCCATCAAGGCGCTGCTTGAGGCGCAGCGCCAGCAGCGCGAGAAACTCGCCGCCAACCTCAACGCGCTGGAAGAAGAAGAGCGTGCTCTGTACGCCCGCTGGCAGCAGATCTGCGCAGAGCTTGCCCTGGCTTTGACGCCGGAAGACGATCTGAACGACTGGCTGGAAAAAGAAGCGTGCCGTGAACAGCAGCTGCACCAGCAAAGCCAGCGTCTGGTGCTGTTACAGGATTTAGAAAAGACGCAGACGCAGCACGCAAAACTTGCCGATGAAGCCGCAGGCCAACGCGCCGCCCTTAACGCAAGTCTTGAAAAGATGGGGCTGGCGCACCCTGACGCCGGGGATGAAAATCGCTGGCTGGCTCAGCGCCAGCAGGAGTCCCACAGCTGGCAGCAGCACAGCGAAAAACTCACCCTGCTACAGCAGCAGCTCGCCACCTTCGAAAGCGTGCTGGCCGCCCTTACCGACGACGGCACCACGCCACCGCCGCTGGCTGAAAGCGAGCAGGCCTCTGCCCTGCAAAACTGGCACTCGTTGCACAGCGACTGCCTCTCTCTTGAGGGCCAGTGGCAAACGCTGCAACAGCAGCGCCAGCATGATGAAGCGCGCAGCGCTCAGGCGAGCGAGCAGTTTACCCACGCGCTGAACACCAGCCCGTTTGCCGATACAGAAGCCTTCCTGGCGGCGGCGCTTGATGAGCAAGAGCAGCAGCAGCTGGAGCAGAAAAAACAGCAGCTTGAACAGCAGCACCAGCAGCAAACTGCGCTGTATCAGCAGGCGCAGCAGGCTCTGAACGCACACCGGGCTGCCCGGCCAACCACGCTGGCCGGGGACGTAGCATTACCCCTTGTGCAACAGCAGCTGGCCGAGTGCCATCAACGGCTGCGTGACAACACCACGCAGCAGGGGCAGATTCAGCAGCAGCTGCGCCATGACCAGGAGAACCGCCTGCGCCAGCAGGGGCTGATGCAGGCTATCGCGGAATGTCAGCAGCAGGTAGAGGACTGGGGCTATCTCAACGCGCTGATCGGCTCTAAAGAAGGCGATAAATTCCGTAAATTCGCCCAGGGGCTGACGCTCGATAACCTGGTATGGCTGGCCAATAACCAGCTCAATCGCCTGCACGGACGCTATTTGCTCCAGCGTAAAGACAGCGAGGCGCTGGAGTTACAGGTGGTGGACACCTGGCAGGCAGACGCCGTGCGCGATACCCGCACCCTGTCCGGCGGCGAGAGCTTCCTGGTGAGTCTTGCGCTGGCACTGGCGCTGTCCGACCTGGTCTGCCATAAAACGCGTATTGACTCGCTGTTCCTCGATGAAGGCTTTGGCACCCTGGACGCCGAAACGCTGGATACAGCGCTGGATGCGCTGGATACGTTAAACGCAAGCGGGAAGACAATCGGCGTAATAAGCCATGTGGAAGCGATGAAAGAGCGCATTCCGGTGCAGATCAAAGTGAAGAAGATCAACGGTCTGGGCGTAAGCAGGCTGGCGAAAGAATTTGCCGTCTGACCTTTCCCCTCTCCCGAAAAGGGAGAGGGGAAAGCGACGCCTCTGTACGCGAGGTGAAGAGCATTATTTTTCCACGGGCCAGAGCCACGCCGCACCGCGAACGCCGCTGGAATCACCGTGTACCGCTTTGCGGATCGGCGTCTGGAACTCGCCGCCAAATACCCACGGCTTCACCAGCTGCGGCACCGTTTTATACAGGCGCTCCACGTTGCTCATCCCACCGCCCAGCACGATTGCGTCCGGGTCGAGAACGTTGACGATATGGGCAAGGGATTTTGCCAGGCGCATTTCATAGCGGCTGATGGCCAGCTCGGCCAGCGGATCCTGCTGTTCGGCGAGATGCATTATCTCGTTGCCTTTAAGTTTTGTTCCGCTCAGCCGCTGGTAGTCGATGGCAAAACCCGTACCGGAAATAAAGGTTTCAATGCAGCCCTGTTTGCCACAGTAGCAAGGCACCTCCTCGCGATAGCGTAGTTCGTCCTCGTCCATCCACGGCAGCGGGTTATGGCCCCACTCGCCCGCGGTGCCGTTGCCGCCAATCAGGCTACGGCCGTTGATTGCGATACCCGAGCCGCAGCCGGTGCCGATAATCACCGCGAAGACAATGCCCGCCCCTGCCGCCGCGCCGTCAATAGCTTCGGAAACCGCCAGACAGTTTGCGTCGTTGGCAAGCCTGACCTCACGCTGCAAGGCACTGGATAAATCTTTATCAAACGGCTGGCCGTTAAGCCAGGTCGAGTTGGCGTTTTTCACCACTCGCGTATAGGGGGAAAGCGAGCCGGGAATGCCGACCCCAACCGTGCCCTTCTCGCCCGTTGCCTCTTCAGCCAGGCGAACCAGTTCCACAATAGTGCCGATGGTCTGCTGATAATCATCCTTAGGCGTGGGGAGGCGGTGGCGAAATAACTGTGTGCCCTCGTCGGCCAGCGCTATCACTTCTGTTTTTGTCCCGCCTAAATCAATACCTATGCGCACTGAAAATTCCTCATTTGATGAGCATTATCAACAGAGTAGAAGCACAGCGCCGTTTAGGCAATGAAACGAGGCGGCTGATTCGCTATCATGCCCGCTGCGTTTCACTGACCTGACCGGGAAAAAATCATGCTGTGGTTCAAAAATTTAATGGTTTACCGTTTAAGCCGCGACATCACGCTCTCAGCGGATGAGATGGAAAAACAGTTGGCCGCTTTCACCTTCAGCCCCTGCGGTAGCCAGGATATGGCAAAAACCGGCTGGGTGCCACCGATGGGCTCGCACAGTGATGCATTAACCCATGCCAATAACGGGCAGATTGTTATTTGCGCCCGCAAAGAAGAAAAAATCCTCCCGGCTCCGGTTATCAAGCAGGCGCTGGAAGCCAAAATCGGCAAGCTCGAAGCCGATCAGGGCCGCAAGCTGAAGAAAACCGAGAAAGACTCGCTGAAAGACGAGGTGCTGCATTCTCTGCTGCCGCGCGCCTTCAGCCGTTTTAGCCAGACGATGATGTGGGTTGATACCGTTAACGGTTTGATTATGGTGGACTGCGCCAGTGCCAAAAAAGCGGAAGATACGCTGGCTCTGCTGCGTAAAAGCCTGGGATCGCTGCCGGTTGTCCCCTTAGCGCTGGAGACACCGATTGAACTGACGCTGACCGAGTGGGTGCGCTCCGGCGATGTTCCTGCGGGCCTGGCGCTGATGGACGAAGCCGAGCTTAAGGCGATCCTGGAAGGTGGCGGCGTGATCCGCTGCAAGCAGCAGGATCTGGTGTGCGACGAAATAGCCACCCATATTGAAGCCGGAAAAGTCGTCACTAAACTGGCGCTCGACTGGCAGGAACGCATTCAGTTTGTGGTTGCCGATGACGGCTCCATTAAGCGTCTGAAATTTGCCGATACCCTGCGCGAGCAGAATGACGATATCGATCGTGAAGATTTCGGCCAGCGTTTCGACGCCGATTTTATTTTGATGACCGGCGAGCTGGCGGCGTTGATTAAGAATCTGGTTGAAGCACTGGGCGGTGAAGCCCAGCGTTAAGGGCTAGCTTCAGGGTGTCTGGCGCCCTCTCCCTCGCCGCAGGGCGAAAACCAAAAACCCTCTCGTTAGTGAGAGGGTTTCTTTTATTTATCAGCCAGATAACGGCAAAGATAGGACGTTGGCTCGGCAACCTGCAAATGGAACTCGCTGTGGCCCGGCACGTTAAACACCTGGCCTGCTTCGTAGGTTTTCCACTCGGTTTCCCCCGGTAGCAAAACGTGCAGCGCGCCGCTGACTACGGTCATCTCTTCAGGTTGCGCCGTCCCGAAGGCGTATTCCCCTTCTGCCATTACCCCGACGCTGGCGCGGCCCGTGCTGCTGCTGGTAAAACCGATGGATTTCACTTTGCCGGAAAAGTACTCATTACTTTGAAGCATGGACTGGCCCTTTTAAAAAATGTTCAGAAAAACAATATAGAGGCCAGGCTTAAGCGCTGTCACGCAAATTATTTCCCCTCCTCAGGCAAGCAGCTCTGAGGCCAGACGCGCAACCAGAACGTTCGATAATAATACCGGCACATCAAGCGCTTTTTGCAGCATATCACGGTGTTTTTGGTGATAGCCGAGACAATCAAGCAGCAGCACATCCGCGCCCGCTGCCAGTAATTTTCGCCCGGCGTTAAGCAAATCTTCTTCCGTGCCGTGCACCGGATTAGCCAGTTCGTAGAGAGGCGGGCTTTCAAGCTGCTGCCATTTTTTCGTCTGCGCCGCCAGCAGCTCCGGAATCGGCAGGATAATCCCCACCTGATGCCCGTCCACGATGGATGCCACCAGCGGGGGAATGATACGTTCCGGCTCCAGCAGTATCGCGCTATGGGCCGTAAGGCGGGTAAAGCGCTCGGAGCTCATCAGCAGAATCACATCGAAATCCTGCTTATCAAGAAAGTCGATGACCCTCTGTAGCGCCTGCTCAACCTTCTGTTTACCAATGTTAATAAGGGTCTTGTCGGCAAGTAGCGTCAGCATTTCTTCTTCACCGGGGGCCGCCCCGTACTCGGCCATCACCTCTTCCCGGCTCAGGGTGCCTAATAAAGTGACATGTTTGATTTGCTCTTGCGAAATATGCCCGGCGAGCAGCGGCAGCGTCTCGCTGACCGGGACCACGCCGATGGTGAGGATAGCTAATGTTTGTTTCATTGTATGTTTCGCCTCTATCCCGTTTTCGCCCCGTCTCCGGAAAGGCAACCGATCTCATTTGCTACTTGCCGAAGCGGCGCTCAAAAGGTAAGCACCAGGCAGAGCAGCCTTTCACGAATGTATCTCCGGAATCCTTTTGAAACATTAATAGCACCTGAAAGCACCACTCATGAAACATTACTTTAACCTGAGAGAAGCAAAAAAGTGTGATGCGCCAGAGAGAGAGGGGGATTTGAGAAAAATCTAGCGTTCCGTTCGGCATCCTTGCCTTCTGTTACTCAGGTTTTTTCCGGGTCTTCATAACGCCGCTTTGCGTCCTGCGCTTCCTGCCGGGACTCGTGTTCACTGATTAGCGTATCCGGATGGGGATGGTCTGCCCTGAGTTGATACCAGGTGACGGTTTGCGTTTGTGAGCCTTTCTGGACTTCAACAATTCGCGCTTCACGCGGGTAAGGAGGTTTATTCGCCATCGCTCTTCCTTCGTCATGGGTGAGCATTGAGTATAGACGAGGATTAGCTGGCGCGAGCCATCTGCAGGACAGCAAGCACTTCTTCAACAACCGCTTCCGGCGAGCGCGCCGCGTCAATGACGTGGTGAGCGGCCTGGCGGTAAAGCGCCTCTCTTGCCGCGAGAACTTCCACGATTTCATCCGTAATCGGCTTGCCGGTGAGGGTCGGACGCTGCCCCTCCTCCGGGAAAGCCTCCAGCCTGTCGGCGAGGATTTGCGCCGGGGCGCGCAGATAAATCACCACGCCCTGCTCGCGCATAAACTGGCGGTTCTCTTCTGCCAGCACCATGCCACCGCCGGTGGCCACTATGGTATCCGGTGCCATCACGCTTTTAAGCGCCTGGGTTTCACGAGCGCGAAATCCGTCCCACCCTTCCTGCGCCACAATATCTGCCACGCTCATCCCGGTACTGGTGAGTAAATAGTGATCGGTATCAACAAAATGGTGGCCCAGCGCCTGTGCCAGAGCTACGCCTATCGTGGTTTTACCGCAGCCGCGTGCGCCGACCAGAAAAATGGGGTGAGTCATCAGTGGCTATTCCTCAGCAGTAAGCCCGGGGGAGTAAAACAGGAAAGTAGAATGGCGTTATTATACCCGCAAACTAGTACGCAGATCACGCGTAAATTAAACGTTACATTTGAACATTGCTGTTACATAGCACTGCCCCATAAGTGAGGAGTAACAAGCCTGCAAACTGTAAAGCAAAACTACCAGTGTTCAACTGCGCCACCTTACTTGAAAGGCCCGGTGAAAAACAACCCCAAAGAAACAGGGATTCTGTAACACATTTTCCCATACCTTTACTCTCGCGCCATTTCACCCGCCGGATTTCTGATCCAGACTGAACATCGGTTATTTATGATAACAGGGGTATGAACCATGCAATCTGAAGAGCAACGTCTGATCGACGGGCTTTTTGGCCGCCTGAAACAGGCTGAAGAGAACAGCACGCCGCGTGACAAGCATGCCGAACAGCTCATCCAAAACCACCTTGCACAGCAGCCGGGTGCGGCCTATTACATGGCACAGACGATACTGATTCAGGAAGCCGCCCTCAAACAGCTCAACGACCGTATTCAGGGGCTGGAAGAGCAGGCAGCCCAGCTACAGCAGGCGGCTCGTCAGCAGCAAAGCAGCGGCGGCTTTCTTGCCGGGCTGTTTGGGTCCGGCGCTTCCCGTGGCACCCAACCTGGTCCCGACGCTCAGGCCTATCAGAACGCCCAGCCCGGCGGCTATAACACACCGCAAACGGCACCGGGCTACAGCCCGCCGCGTGGAGGCAGCGGTTTTATGGCCGGAGCACTGCAAACGGCCGCGGGTGTGGCAGGTGGCGTGATCATGGCGGATATGCTGACCAGCATGTTCCATCGCACGCAGCCTGAAGAGCTGGTGAACATCATCAACGAACCGGCCAAACCTCTCGACAACCCGGCGGTAAACGGCGTGGATGACTTTAACCAGGGGAACGACAGCCCGTTCCTTTACCAGGATGCGGGTCTGCCACAGGACGATACCTTTGATTATGGCGATATCGGCAGCGACGATTATGGTAACGACGACGACTCGCTGATCTAGACTTTTTTCGCCCGGGCCGCCGCCAGCAGCCATTTTTCCAGCTCGTTGGCAAACTGCTGGCGGTCGCGCTGATTCAGGCTGTCCGGTCCGCCGGTTTGCACGCCGCTTGCGCGCAGGGTTTCCATAAAATCACGCATGGTGAGCCGCTCGCGTATTGTCGCTGGCGTGTAGCGTTCGCCGCGCGGATTGAGCGCTATCGCCCCCTTTTCGATAACATCTGCCGCCAGAGGAATATCGGCGGTAATCACCAGATCGCCGCTTTCGCAGCGGCGGACGATCTCGTTATCCGCGGCGTCAAAACCCGTGGCGACCTGTAAACTACGGATAAAGCGCGATGGCGGAGTTTTCAGCCCCTGGTTCGCCACCAATGTCACCATAATCTGTGTGCGATCCGCCGCCCGAAACAAGACTTCCTTAATCACTTTTGGACACGCGTCGGCATCCACCCAAATTTGCATTACGACTCCTGATCTTCTGCGGGAATGATGGCGATCTTGCCGTTCTTTTCCAGAATGGCAAACTTTATCTGCTCCATCCGCTCCAGCCCCTGCCCGATCCGCGCCGCAGAGAGAATATCGTCATCGGAAATTCCCGCCTTGCGCATACGTTTGCTGAGAGGCCGCCCGTGCTCGACGAGGATCAGCGGCGATCCGTCAATAAACAGCTCCACCTTCGGGAAGCGATCTTTGATTTTTCCAAAGAGAATATCCATAACAATCAAGGTGATAATAGTGATCGCCGCGCCGGTAAACGAAAAGTCATTGCCCAGCAGCGCCTGCTGCGTAGCCTCGCTGATGATCAGCAGGAGGATAAAATCGAACGAGGTCATCTCCAGCAGCGTGCGGCGCCCGGCAATTTTCAGCACGATCATCAGCAGCACGTACATTCCCGCAGCGCGCAAGACATTATCCATAGCGTTTTCCTTAAGGTAGCACCCACTGACTGAGGATCACCGGTTGCGCACCTTTAAGCCTGATGGCGGTGGTGAAATGCCCGGCCGACTGCGGCTGTGCCGTCAGCCAGAGCGCCTGTTCTCTGCCCGCATTCGCAGGCCAGGTCAGCACCATCTCGTGGCGGTTAGCGTGGGTGATAAGCGGCTGAGGCTGCAGGTTCTGGATAGCAAAGTTATCCATAAAGTCCTCTCCCAGCGTCAGAACGGTTGGCTGCCCGGCGGCGAATTTAACGCGCAGCGTGAAGTTTTCATCGCTCATCGCGCGCAGGATGCGCTGATGCTCAACAACCAGGCTTCCGTCCGCGTTGCTGGTGGTCGTCTGGCTAAGCCAACCATCGGAAAAAGCCCCCAGTAAAGCGAGCAGCACCAGTACCAGCAACCCCCTGCCTCCCCATTTTTCCAGCTGCCACTCTTTTAGCTGCCAGCGCATATCTTCCTGCACCGGGCTGCGGCGGCTGGCGTATTCATCCGCGACACGTTTTCCCATGGCTGACCTCCAGGCATTTTGCTTAAGCGTAGCCGAATCGCCTGAAAGCGCGTTAAGCTATAGGCCTCAGACATCACAGACACGGGAGTGACGCTTTGGATAAGAAAATTGGATTTATTGGCTGCGGCAACATGGGTAAAGCCATCCTCGGGGGCCTGATCTCCAGCGGACAGGTTCAGCCGGGTAATATCTGGGTCTATACTCCCTCACCTGACAAAGTGGAGGCTCTGCGCCAGGAGTACGGTATCAGCCCGGCGCAAAGTGCTCAGGAAGTCGCGCAAATTGCCGATATTGTTTTTGGCGCGGTGAAGCCAAACGTGATGCTAAAAGTGCTGGGCGAAGTTAATTCCAGCCTGAATAAAGATACGGTGGTTATCTCTATCGCCGCAGGCGTTACGCTGGATGCGCTTGCGACCGCTCTGGGCCATGATCGCAAAATCATTCGCGCGATGCCGAATACTCCGGCGCTGGTCAATGCGGGCATGACCTCTATCACGCCCAATGCGCTGGTTAGCCCGGAAGATATTGCCGATGCGGTCAACATATTCCGCAGCTTTGGTCAGGCCGAAGTGGTAAGTGAAGCGATGATCCACCCGGTTGTGGGCGTCAGTGGCTCCGCCCCGGCCTATGTCTTTATGTTTATCGAAGCGATGGCAGACGCCGCCGTCCTGGGCGGGATGCCGCGTAAACAGGCTTATCAGTTCGCAGCCCAGGCTGTTATGGGATCCGCGAAGATGGTGCTGGAAACCGGTAAGCACCCGGGCGAGCTGAAAGACATGGTTTGCTCGCCGGGCGGTACCACCATTGAAGCGGTTAAAGTGCTGGAAGAAAAAGGCTTCCGCGCAGCGGTGATGGAAGCGATGGTCAAATGCATGGCGAAGTCTGAAGCTTTAGGCAAATAGTTGTTTTTGTCGTCTGGATAAGCCTCAGCGCTCTCCAGTATCTCAGGCGGGTAGCGCTGTCGCCTGCCCGCCCTGCGACGTTCTCAGGCATTTCCCGTCAGGCGGCCGCTTCGATGCGCCCGCGCCCGGCATTTTTGGCTTTGTAAAGCGCCACGTCTGCGGCTTTTAGCCACTCACGATAGCTATTCATCCGCAGATCAAATTCCGCCACGCCAACGCTAATCTGCAACGTCATCAACGGCGCGCGCGGGAGGCGGAAAGTGTCGAGGTGCTCGCAAAAGCGGCTCATCGCCTGAATGGCACTTTCCTGGGATGTACCGGACATGATCACCCCGAATTCATCCCCGCCAAACCGCCCCACAACATCCGTCACTCGTAGCGTTAACTGCAAATGCTCGGTGATCGCCACGATAGCTTCATCCCCGACATCATGGCCAAACGTGTCGTTGATGGCTTTGAAATGATCTATGTCGATCAGTAGAAGGGTCGCGTTTCGTTTGTAACGCAGGCAGCTGTCATACTCCCCATGCAGCAGGTGCTCCCAGTGACGCCGGTTGTAGACACCGGTCATCCCGTCCCGGGTGCTAAGCTGCATCAGTCTGCGTTTGTGTTCAGCAAGTTTTACTGCCGTTCTGTAGCAGACCTGACCGTAAAAAATGGGATAGATGATAAGCATCGGCAGGCAGATCCACACCTGTGAGGGCATGGTTTCCAGATGCAGCGGGAGATGTGTTGCGCCGAGCGTGAGGAGACATGACAGAAGCAGCAGGATCAGGCCGGAGAAAAACAGCTTTGCGCCGCCGCAGCCGATATTGTTCATGCTCAACATGGCCACAATCAGCGCCGAAGGCAGCGCATTGATTCCCATCGCTGCGATCCACACTCCTCCCATCAGAGAGTCCACCAGCAGATTGCGGATCTCGGCCCGGGCAGGATCGGGCGCCCGATCGGCAAGCTGCCAGGCGAAGTGGGGCCAGATAAACCCGTTAGCCAGCAGCAGCAGCCACCACCAGCCGGAGACGGGCTGCATCACCAAAGCAGAAGCGACGCAGAAAAAACCAGTTCCCAGGCCAATCACTCTGGGTAAATAAACTCGTCTGGCAAATCGCCGCGCTGAGCGATGCCTGTTCTCATCAAGCCAGGTCGGGCAGTCCATAGATCCCCCGAAAAACCTTCCGCTGAAACCGTGTTTATTACTGATGATATTTGGGAATATTCTGAAACACTTGTCGTGAGTATAGGGAGGAAGGCGAAGGGGAAAGTATGATTTTTTGGGTGAGCCGGCAGGCCGGCTCACCCGATAGTGCTAACTCATTTACTTTTTCAGACACTGACTCATAAAGGTTTTTCTTGCGTCGCCGGTCAGCGTCTGTTTCCCTGCCTGGGCGTTGCAGTCCTTCATTTTTTGCTGTTGCGGAGTGAGGCTTTTTTCCGCCGGGGCTGAGGCACTGTTCTTCAGGCAGTTACTCATATAGGTCTTGCGCGCGTCCCCTTTCAGGGTCTGCGACGTAGCCTGCTGATTACAGGTCGTCATGCGCTGTTGTTGCGGCGTCATAGCTTTATCTGCCGCTGCCGCCGACCCGACTACCCCTACCAGTAACACCATCGTTAAGAGCGTTTTCATTACACCATCCTTATTATTTTGTGGCGCTTTAAGTCTGCATCCCAAAACGAAAAAAGGCCACTCCCCGCACGCTGAAATCACGAATTTGTAGCCCACACGGCATTACTGAAGTTCCATTGCCGCTTTCATGGTGTAGAACAGATCGGTCTGGTCGGTCAGACCTGCCACGTTAGCCGCCCCAGGGCCATAGGCGGCAATACGCAGCTGAGTCCCTGTATGCTCCTGGGATTCGCCTTCCGAGTTGCCATAGCTCAACACCATCACCGACCCGTCCTTGGTGTTCAGCGCCTGCGTCAGACCCGGTGCTTTGGTATCAGGGGCAACGATCTGGCTTGAGTGCGCGTGGTCGGCGGTGATAATGACCAGCGTGTTGCCGTCCTGACGGGCAAACGCCAGCGCTTTTTGTACCGCTTCGTCGAGATCGACAGTTTCACCAATTTGCCCGCAAGGATTCGCGGCGTGATCCTGCTTATCAATCGACGCGCCTTCCACTTGCAGGAAGAAGCCTTTTTCATTCCCCTTGAGCAGCGCGATGGCTTTATCCGTCATCTGGGCGAGCGTCGGCACGCTGGCATCACGCTTTGGGTTCGGGGTACAGGTCACGGCGGGCTGGTCAATATTGCCGTGATAGCTGGCCTTCGGCCCTTCCCAGCGTACCGGCATATTGCCCGGCGCAAACAGGCCAATCAGCGGTTTCTTCTGGTTTGCTTCGCTGACGGCGGCAAGATCGCTGGCGTTTTCTGCCCACTGGTAGCCTCGGATCCTGGCCTGCTCACGCAGTGTTTTACCCTTCCATTCCCCCGCATTTGCGGTTTCGGCAAAAGTGGTTGCTCCCCCGCCCAGCGTCACATCCGCGCGGGCATTGAGCAGCTGTTCGGCGATGGAACCTTTGCCCCCGTTTTCCAGCGCGTTCGCCGGACATTTTTCACGGGTCACGGTTGGGCCGTAACACTTACGTGAAGTAACATGCGAGACAAGTGCCGCAGGCGTCGCATCCTGAATTTCCGCCGTTGAGACATTACCCGTCGCCTTACCTGCGGCTTTAGCCAGCTCAAGAATAGTGACGTGATCTTTACCGTTTACATCCACACCCAGCGCGCCGTTATAGGTTTTTACCCCGGTGCTCCAGGCCGTGGCGGAAGCGGCGGAATCCGTGACGTAATCAGGCTTATGCGTTTTTTTATCCAGCGAGTAATGCGTGTACTGACCGGTTAACGGCAGCGCATCAATGCCTTTGAAAAAGCCGCCGGCGCCTTCGGCATAGTTTCGCGCGGCGGTAATTTCAGAATCGCCCATGCCATCGCCGATCAACAAAATGACATTTTTAGCCGGCTTATTGATTAGCGAGGCGCGTAGGGCTTCCGTCCGATCGCTATTAATACGGCGCGCGCCGCCCGGCTGGGTGATATCACCTGTCGCCGCACGTGAATCCAGCGGCGAGGATATATTTTCTGCGTGGACAGCAGGTACGCTTAACAGCAGTGGGAATAAGCTTACAATGATAGCGCTCTGTTTCACTTTATTTTCTCCGTGTAAAAACAACAGGCATAAATAAAAACAGAGCAACCGTATATTTATTGCGTGACAGAAAAATGACAGTTTAAAGGATTCAGCTCCGCGGATGGGTCAGCAGCTTACTTAAATATTGCTGCAATAATTCCGCATCATGAGAAGAAACGACCTCCTTTGGGCGGGCGTCGTGCATAGCCGCCTCAATGCTGGTGATCAAGGCCTGCTGTTCGCTTTTTTCCATACGGCGCAGCAGTGCGGTAACAACTATTTCCAGCGCTTCGATCTGTGCGACAAATTCCTTAGACTCTTCTTCTTTTTCGGCGAGTTTAACCAGCAACTCAGCAATGAGATTTTTCATGGCGCATATCCCTAAAGGTTTGAAACCTGACGGTAGCACTCCGGTAATCGCTTTCCTAGTAGGCAAAGCTACTATTTTTATATGACGCGCTGATAGTGTGCCTGAGCGCAAAAAAACACTGCGGGATGACCGGGTTATTACGCCAAGGAGACCGCGGTTATTCATACTCTGGCGGGGAGCGGAATAATGTAATACCGTCGCGCTATCACCTATAAACTGGATCAACGGCGGCTAATTAAATCTTCGCAGCTAATTAATAACGGCTTTAAACTTTTTAATCTGCCCGGCGTCGTTGTTCATCTTGCTGACGCTTGCGTCGCAGGGCGATACCCAACTGCCAGACATTAATCAGTACCACCAGCGCGGTGGCGATAAATACCCAGCGGAACCCGGCCGCGGCGGAGACACCAGCCCCCATCAATGGCCCAACCACATTGCCGAGATACATAAACGACTGGTTGTAGCCAAATATACGCCCGGTCACCTGGTCGCTTGAATACTTCACCAGCAGCGTTTGTACGGCAGGCAGCATCGCGCCGTCGGCAAAACCGAGCAGAAAGCGCAGCGCCGCAAGCTGCATCGGAGAGGTGACCCAGGACATAGCAAAAAACAGTACCACGGAAAAAATAAGCGTCGCCATCAGTACGCGAGCTGTGCCGATCCTGTCCCCCAGCTTGCCCAGTTTTGGGGCGGAAAATAACGCGGAAATCCCTGGTACGGCAGCAATGAAACCGCTCATAAACGCGATATTTGCGCTGTCCGGAGAAAGCTGTTTGATAAACAGTGCGAGGATCGGGCCAATGGATCCGTTAGAGAGCTGGATGACGAGCGTCGTGACAAACAGGCTCAGCATCAGCCACGGATAAGGCAGCGTGGCAAACACGGCTTTACCGGACAACCGTTCAGCTTTGCCTGACCGAGGACGCACGCCCTCTTTTATCAGCAGCAGCGTAACCGTAAAGCTCACCATCAATAGCGCTGCCGTCACGAAAAAGACCATCCTTAGCCCAAGATGGTCGGCCATGTATCCCCCCATCAGCGGGCCGAGGATAACACCGCTAATTTGCGCCGTGGACAGCGTACTGAGTGCCCAGCCGCTGCGCTCACGCGGAACCTGAGATGCAACCAGAGCCATGGCATTTGGAATGTACCCGGACGTCAGGCCCATGATGGCGCGCAGGAAGAACAGCTGCCAGATATTGGTGGCGAAGGCCTGCATGAGAATCGCCACCGCCATGCCCAGAGAAGCGCGCAGCAGCATCAGTTTGCGGCCTTTGCGGTCGGCGAGACTGCCCCACATCGGCGAGACGATAGCCGAGACAAGGAAAGTGACGCTGAAGGTCAGCCCGGACCACATGGAGAGCGCTTCATGTGAAGTGACCCCCAGTTGTTCAACATAGAGCGGCAGGAAAGGCAGTATTTGGCTGATCGCAAGCCCGGTAAAAAAGCAACCGAACCAGACTGAGATAATGTTGACCTTCCAGGATTCCATACGCGACGCTTAGCTGTTGAAATTAAGAGGGGGATAACTGTTATGAAGCTTATCATACAAATTGACCTTACCGACACAGGCCGTCGCCGCGCGTCCTCTGATGAAAAGTTTAGCAGAGCGCACTCTGTAGCCTGCACCCACGCCTGGCCCAGGAGTAAATACCCCTTTTTAATCGCCGCAGACAGGGTTGGTCGACCCGTTATTGATTAAGGAACAATCAGTACAGAAGCTGAGGCGTTTTAAGCGCCACGAAGCACATGAATCCGGATAATGAGCGTGGTATGTTGTCCGCCTTCGTATTGATTAAGGATGGGTTCGGGTATGGCAAAGCTGCGGGTTGGTATCGTGTTTGGGGGAAAATCAGCAGAGCACGAGGTGTCGCTGCAGTCGGCAAAAAATATTGTCGACGCCATCGACAAAACAAAGTTCGACGTTGTGCTGCTGGGCATTGATAAACAGGGCCAGTGGCATATCAATGACGCCTCTGACTATCTGTTAAATGCCCAAAACCCGGCGCTGATCGCGCTGAACCGTTCTGAGAAAAATGTCGCGCTGGTGCCAGGGCAGACGAACAACCAGCTAATTGAATCCGGCTCGGCCCGGCAGCTTTCCCAGGTCGACGTTATCTTCCCGATCGTTCACGGCACTCTGGGTGAAGATGGCTCCATGCAGGGCATGCTGCGCATGGCTAACCTGCCGTTTGTCGGCTCAGGCGTGCTTAGCTCGGCGGTCAGCATGGATAAAGACGTCACCAAACGTTTGCTGCGCGATGCCGGGCTGAATATCGCCCCCTTTATGACGCTAACCCGCGCCAACCGCCAGAAAATCCGCTTCGCGGAAATCGAAAAACAGCTTGGCCTGCCGCTGTTTATCAAGCCTGCCAACCAGGGTTCTTCCGTCGGCGTGAGCAAAGTCAATAATGAGCAGCAGTATGAGACTGCCGTCGCCCTCGCCTTTGAATTCGACCATAAAGTTATCGTGGAGAGCGGTATCAAAGGCCGTGAAATAGAGTGCGCCGTTCTGGGCAACGATGCTCCCCAGGCCAGCACCTGCGGTGAAGTGGTGGTGAACAGCGATTTCTATTCTTACGACACCAAATATATCGACGATAAGGGTGCCCAGGTTGTCGTGCCGGCGGCGCTGCCAGCGGAGATTAACGATAAGATCCGTGACATTGCGGTACGCGCTTACCAGACGCTGGAATGCAGCGGCATGGCGCGCGTGGATGTGTTCCTGACGCCGAATGATGAGGTGATTATCAATGAGATCAACACGCTGCCGGGCTTTACCAATATCAGCATGTATCCAAAACTGTGGCAGGCGAGCGGGCTGGATTACCAGACGCTGATCACCCGCCTTATCGAGCTGGCGCTGGAGCGTCATCAGCAGGACTGCGCGCTGAAAAGCTCGATAACCGCTTAAGCGGCTATTCGTTTGCCGTCCCCGGTTCTTCTGGCTCCGGGCGACGGCGAATGACCAAACCAGCCAGCCAGAAGCCAATCACCCACGTCATCAGCCCCACCGCATAGCTTTGCCAGCCTTCAGCTTTAAAACCCAGCAGGCCTATTACGCCGTTCAGAATAAAAATCAGGCCAATCGCCACGGCATAATAGTGCCAGTCGCGGCGCATTTTTAAGCTCAGGTTTTTTGCTGTCATGGTGCCGTCCATCAGGGTTAAAAGAGACTGGCGTAGTGTCGCACAGGCTCGGGGAAGAAACTGCACGTTACCCCGCGTCAATGAGGATAATGTTACAAAGATTTCATTTAGGTTACGAAAATGTGATTTTGCGCAAGAATTTCTAATCCAGGAGGATTCCGGCCTGATTTTTACCAAAAATCTGATATTGACAAACCTGACGACCTGCCAGAATTCACGCAATTATCAGGTGGAAGCCTGTCTGGCATGAGGGTTCCATGGGAGGTCATTATGGCTGATATTACTTTGTTGAAACAGGTTGTCCCCGCGACGATCGCCGTCTCCGCGGCAAAAAAAACGACTGGCGCGACCCTGAGCAACATCGCCTATGCGGTTTTCGTGCTCTTTTGCTTCTGGGTAGGCAGTCAGATACTCAATGTGCTGGTTCACGCCCCGGGCGTGCTGGAGCATCTTGCCCAGGGTAACGACGCCACGCGTCCTCGTATTGAGATGGGGCTGGCAGTCAGCACCGTATTCGGTCTGGTGCCCTTCCTGTCCGGCTGCCTGTTTCTGGGGATCGTTGCCCTGGCGGTGAAGTACCGCCACCGCCACGATTTTTATTAAATGCACAGTGTTTGACGGGGAAACCAGCCGTTTCCCCTGCTCTTTTTAGCGCTTCATGCAAGCGGCTCGTCTGTCATCCACTCGTTTAGCAAACCACGCCGTCGTCAGGCTGCGCGTGATTTTCGGGCTTTCGAGGGTGATACCCGGCAGCATTTCTCGCGGCAGCTTTTTGCCCGCTTTTCTCTCCGCCAGCGCATACACCTGCTCGTACAGATCTGTTTTCTCAAAGTCGATGCTGTCGCCTTTTTGCAGCGCGCGGTGGATCTGACTGTCGCTCATCTCCAGCTTGCCTGCCAGTTTCCTGACCGCCAGCTCGGTGCTGCCCGGTTTATCGGTGTTATAGAGGATAAGATCGCCATCCAGCGCCAGTTTCACCCCCGTAGCCTTGCTGACCGCACTCTGGAAGGCCGCGTTGCGGCTGGCGTACCATCCGGCGTTAAAATCAGCAAACCGATAAATCGGTTGGGTGTAATTTGCCGGATAGTTGAGCAGATGGTACGTGCCAAACCACAGCCCGCCGCGCCGCGTGAACACTTCCTGGCGGACGGTGCCCTCCATCTTCCACGGGTACCCGCGGGTATGCTTTTCGGCGAAGGCAATGCTGACTTGCATAGGCCCCCCCGTGCGCACGGGGTTCAGGCTACCGAACAGTTTCTGCCCCATGGGCACCATATCTATAAGATCGTCAAATATCGCGCTCAGCTGTCCTTCGGTTTTTACCTTGTCGAGACGTTCACTGTAGCTTCTGCCGTCCGGTGAAGGGATCTTCAGCGCGGTGTGCACCAACAAGGCCGGAATGTGCATTTGTCCGGCCCGGCGATCGATCTCTTTCCAGGCAATCTTATTCAGATTCGGCACCACCGGGTCGGCCACGAGGTTAGACTCCTGCTGTGCTACCGCCAGCACCGAGCAGATGTTCTCTTCACTCGGCGCAATCTCCTGGCTTTTAAACGTGGTAGCTAACTCTTTCGCCCAGGCGCTGCGGTCTTTCTGTCCCGCCGGGAGTTTCTGTTTCACGACCGTTTCAACGTCTACCGGTTTTGCCGTTTGTGAAACCGGCGAGCTGGTTTTCGTGGTACACCCCGCCAGTACAAGGCTTGCCAGCAGGCACAGACAGGTTCCTGCCCGTGAAGCCCTGGAAATAGTTACCGTCATGACTTCCCTTTTTCTTCTGAATAATCAACCGCCACAACCCTGCCATTTTTTGAGTCTGTGCGGTAGTGGAAAATACCTGATTGACAAATAATTGCCTCGCTGTCGTTCCTGACTATGGGGGCGTCTTGCCTTATCCGCGCGCAGTTTACTACCGACGTAGATTTGGTCGCGGCGCGAGATATTCCATCACGCTAATCTCACGGAAAGCGTCTCCGCTTACCATCCGGCATCGACGGAGTATCTCAACAAGCTGGGGGGCGCCACGCAACAGCATATGGCGACAATAGACAAAACCCTCGAGCAGCAGGCCTACAGGATGTCGACCATCGACTATTTCTGGCTTTTGGGCTGGGGATTTATGGCGCTGATTGTGGTTATCTGGTTTGCCCGTCCGCCGTTTGTCCGTTCGGGCGCGCCGGGAGCGCCCTCGGCGGGGCATTAACGGCACCTCAGATTCCCCCTCAGCCACGCTGTCTCAAAGCCACGGTGAGGGGGGAGGGGATCAGGCGATATTCAGATACTTATGCGTCTGCATGGAAAGCCGCCAATTGCGGGCGATGCAGGTTTCGATACACAGGCGGGTAGCCTCTTCTTTCTGGCTGATAGGTTGCAGGGCAAAAATACGGTTTTTATCGTCGCTCAGCGTCGCCAGCAGCTCGTCCAGGGCCTCAATATCCCTCATCCGCCCCACCGGGTGTTTAATTTCATCCGCGCGCTCCAGCGCCTGAGAGAGCACGTCATAGCCGCCGCGCATATTCACCTTCGGTGAAACTGTTACCCAGCTGCCGGGAGTACAGCGCACCTCATGCGTACCGCTGGTTTCAATCTGACAGCTAAAACCATTGTGCTCCAGCAGCGAGGTTAGCGGCTGCAAATCATGAATGCACGGCTCACCGCCGGTGATCACCACATGACGTGCGGTGTAGCCCTGGCGCTGCATCACGGCAAGCAGCTCTTCCGGGCCAGCCGCGCCCCATTTATCGCTCTCTTTGGTTTTAGCGAGAATGCTGAACAGAGACACTTCACGATCCGCGAGTTTATCCCAGGTGTGTTTGGTATCGCACCACGCGCAGCCCACCGGGCAACCTTGCAGGCGGATAAAGATGGCGGGCACACCAGTAAAATAGCCCTCCCCTTGCAGGGTCTGGAACATCTCGTTAATCGGGTACTGCATAATCATCTCTGTCATAGTCGTAAAGAGTAATTATCGCAGAACTCACCGCGGAGATCATGTTTAAAGGGGATAAGCCTGGCCTTTGCAAAGGCGGGAGAGTATGGCGGCAAAAAAAATGGCCGGTGACCCGGCCATTTTTATTCAGCAAAGATTACTTTTTCGCTTTGAAATCAATAACCATACGGCCTTTGATTTTGCCGCTTTCCATTTCATGGAAGATGTCGTTGATATCTTCCAGCGGACGCATCGTTACTTTTGGAATAACTTTCCCTTCGGCGGCGAACTGGAAGGCTTCAGCCAGATCCATACGCGTCCCCACCAGAGAGCCCACCACTTCGATGCCGTCCAGCACCAGGCGCGGAATATTCAGGCTCATGGATTCCGGTGGCAGACCAACCGCAACAATACGGGCACCGGCACGCACGGCGTCTACCGCTGAGTTAAACGCAGATTTCGCCACGGCAGTCACCACCGCCGCATGTGCGCCACCCACTTTCTCCTGAATAACCTTCGCGGCATCTTCGTTGCGTGAGTTGATAACCAGATCCGCCCCGCACTCTTTAGCGAACTCGAGCTGCGCATCGTTGACGTCGATGGCGATCACCTTGGCATTGAA
Source organism: uncultured Buttiauxella sp. (assembly GCA_946480445.1). Taxonomy (GTDB): domain Bacteria; phylum Pseudomonadota; class Gammaproteobacteria; order Enterobacterales; family Enterobacteriaceae; genus Dryocola. The sequence continues at coordinate 35,775 of CAMLJN010000003.1, read as the reverse complement.
TACATTTTTTGCGTATTGCAAAGCAAGGTTGCCCAGGCCGCCCAGACCATAGATGGCGATCCATTGGCCAGGTTTGATATGGGATACTTTCACGGCTTTATAAGTTGTTACGCCCGCGCAGGTGACGCTGCTGGCCGCTGCGGATTCAAGACCGTCAGGAACTTTAACCGCATAATCAGCCACAACAATACACTCTTCAGCCATACCGCCATCCACGGTAAACCCGGCATTGGTTACGTTGCGACACAGCGTTTCGTTACCGCTGTTACAATATTCGCAGTTGCCGCAGCCGCGGAAGAACCAGGCCACGCTTGCGCGGTCACCCACTTTCAACGAGGTTACGCCCGGCCCGATAGATTTCACAATCCCGATCCCTTCGTGCCCCAAAGTTGTCCCTGTTACATCACCAAAATCGCCGTTTTTTACGTGCAAATCGGTGTGGCATACGCCACAGCATTCCATTGAAAGTAAAGCTTCCCCGTGCTCCAGTGCACGCATTGGTTTATCAATAATTTCAACGGAATGGTCTTTGCTAACTACAGCTGCTTTCATGGCGGTCTCCTGACCAGTGGTTAATGACTCTCCTAGCCTGGACGACATAGTAGCCGAACGCAACTGTTAAACGCGGATTAAGCATTTCGTGGGAAAAGCGTCTCAAAAACGCGCAAAAAAAACCCGCCGAAGCGGGTTTTTATCTGAATTTAAAGCGACAGTAAGAAATTACTGACCTTTAACTTCTTTCAGACCGTTGAAAGGTGCAGCAGCACCCAGCGCTTCTTCGATACGAATCAGCTGGTTGTATTTAGCAACGCGGTCAGAACGGCTCATAGAACCGGTTTTGATCTGGCCTGCAGCAGTACCGACAGCCAGGTCAGCGATAGTTGCATCTTCGGTTTCGCCTGAACGGTGAGAGATAACCGCAGTGTAACCAGCATCTTTCGCCATTTTGATCGCAGCCAGCGTTTCGGTCAGGGAACCGATCTGGTTGAATTTGATCAGGATGGAGTTAGCGATGCCTTTCTTGATACCTTCTTTCAGGATTTTGGTGTTGGTAACGAACAGGTCATCACCCACCAGCTGGATTTTGTCGCCCAGCACTTTAGTCTGGTATGCGAAGCCAGCCCAGTCAGACTCGTCCAGACCGTCTTCGATAGAAACGATTGGGTACTGTTTGGTCAGATCTTCCAGGAAGTGGGTGAATTCTTCAGAGGTGAACGCTTTGTTGCCTTCGCCAGCCAGAACGTATTTACCGTCTTTGTAGAATTCAGATGCCGCACAGTCCATCGCCAGCGTCACGTCTTTGCCCAGCTCGTAGCCTGCTGCTTTTACCGCTTCAGCGATAACAGCCAGCGCTTCTGCGTTGGAGCCCAGGTTAGGCGCGTAGCCGCCTTCGTCACCCACAGCGGTGCTCATACCTTTAGCTTTCAGAACTTTAGCCAGGTTATGGAACACTTCAGAACCGATGCGCACCGCTTCTTTCAGGGTTTTCGCACCTACTGGCTGAATCATGAACTCTTGAATATCAACGTTGTTATCCGCGTGCTCGCCGCCGTTGATGATGTTCATCATTGGCAGTGGCATGGAGTATTTGCCCGGGGTGCCGTTCAGTTCAGCGATGTGTGCGTACAGCGGCAGGCCTTTAGAGGCAGCAGCGGCTTTAGCAGCGGCCAGGGAAACAGCCAGGATAGCGTTTGCACCGAAGTTAGATTTGTTTTCAGTGCCATCGAGATCGATCATGATCTTGTCGATGTTAGCCTGGTCTTTCGCGTCTTTACCCATTACCGCCTGAGCGATTGGGCCGTTTACAGCGGCAACGGCTTTCGTTACGCCTTTACCCATGTAACGAGATTTGTCGCCATCACGCAGTTCCAGCGCTTCGCGGGAACCCGTTGAAGCACCTGATGGTGCAGCAGCCATACCGACGAAACCACCTTCCAGGTGAACTTCAGCTTCAACAGTCGGGTTACCACGGGAGTCGATGATTTCACGACCGATGACTTTCACAATTTTGGACATATAGATTTTCCTCAAGTCACAACGTTAAACTAAAACTCCAGACAAACAACGCGCGAAATATCGCGCGTTGTCGTTCTAACTCTGCTTACTTCGCCTGACGTTTCTGGTACTCACCGGCAGCTTTTACAAAGCCTGCAAACAGCGGATGTCCATCACGCGGGGTGGAAGTAAATTCCGGGTGGAACTGGCAGGCGACAAACCACGGGTGATTTGGCACCTCGATGATTTCGACCAGTTGATCATCACCGGAGCGGCCTGCAACTTTCAGACCCGCTGCTTCAATCGGCTTCAACAACATGTTGTTGACTTCATAGCGGTGACGGTGACGTTCAACGATTTGAGGCTCACCGTACATCTGGCGAACCAGCGTACCTTCGGTCAGCTGGCACTGTTGACCCCCTAAACGCATGGTGCCACCCAGATCGCTCTTCTCGCTACGGACCTCTACGTTACCTTCTTCGTCACGCCATTCGGTGATTAAGGCGACCACCGGGTACTTACAGTCTGGCACAAATTCGGTGGAGTTGGCGTTAGCCATACCTGCCACATTACGTGCAAATTCAATCAGCGCAACCTGCATACCCAGACAAATGCCCAGATACGGAATGTTGTTTTCACGGGCGTAACGCGCGGTAGCAATTTTACCTTCCACGCCACGGTAACCGAAGCCGCCTGGGATCAGGATAGCATCCAGACCTTTGAGCAGTTCTTCACCGCGGGTTTCAACATCCTGCGAATCAATCAGCTTGATGTTAACGGTCAGACGGTTTTTCAGGCCACCGTGTTTCAGCGCTTCAATCACCGATTTATAGGCATCCGGCAGCTCAATGTACTTGCCGACCATCCCGATGGTGACTTCGCCCGTCGGATTCGCTTCTTCGTAAATAACCTGTTCCCATTCGCCAAGGTTGGCTTCCGGAACGTTCAAGCTGAATCGTTTACAAATATAATCGTCCAGCCCCTGTGATTTCAACAGGCCTGGAATTTTATAGATAGAATCGACGTCTTTCAGAGAAATCACCGCTTTCTCCGGGACGTTACAGAACAATGCAATTTTCGCACGTTCGTTCGCCGGAACCACGCGGTCAGAGCGGCAAATCAGCACATCCGGCTGAATACCGATAGAGAGCAGCTCTTTCACTGAGTGCTGGGTCGGTTTGGTTTTCACTTCACCCGCGGCAGCCATGTACGGCACCAGAGTCAGGTGCATATACAGCGTGTGCTCACGGCCCACTTCGACCGCCATCTGACGGATGGCTTCGAGGAACGGCAGGGATTCAATATCGCCTACCGTGCCGCCGATTTCGACCAGCACGACGTCGTAGCCTTCGCCACCTTCAAGGATGCGTTCTTTGATAGCGTTGGTGATGTGCGGGATAACCTGTACGGTTGCGCCCAGATAGTCGCCACGGCGTTCTTTACGCAGAACTTCGGAGTAGATACGCCCCGTGGTGAAGTTGTTACGACGCGTCATTTTATTGCGAATGAAACGCTCGTAGTGACCCAAATCCAGGTCGGTTTCAGCGCCGTCTTCGGTAACGAACACTTCCCCATGCTGAATAGGGCTCATGGTACCCGGATCCACGTTAATGTACGGATCGAGTTTCATGATGGATACGTTGAGGCCACGGGCTTCGAGAATAGCTGCGAGGGAGGCTGCGGCAATGCCTTTACCCAGAGAGGAAACGACCCCGCCGGTTACAAAAATATAGTTCGTTGTCATGCTGAACCTGAGAAGTTAGGTTTAAAGACGATGGAATAACCAGGACGGGAAAGCAGTATACCCGAACAGGATGGGCGCCACAAACTTTCATTCTTCGCCCGCCAACCTGACCTCGCACTTTGTCAGGGCTGAAAAAATAGCGGGTCTGCAAGAAATGTTTTTGACGCAAATCAAGCGCTTGTTAAATCGAAAGTTTGATTAACCGCGCTTGATCGCAAAAACGCTTTAGATATCAGTTTCCTGGCGTTTAACCTGCTGCCAGGCATTTTCCATTTGTTCGAGCGTTGCCTGCGCCATTTCCAGGCCCTGAGCGGCAATAATGCTTTCCACTTCGCGGAAGCGACGTTCAAATTTTCGATTGGCTTTTTGTAAGGCGGTTTCCGCTTTGGTGCCTAAATGGCGGGCCAGATTCACCGTGGCGAACAGCAAATCGCCGACTTCCTCTTCCAGCTTCGCCTCATCGACCACCGCCTGCCGGGCTTCGTGCATCACTTCATCAATTTCTTCATGCACTTTATCCAGCACCGGGCCGAGCGTCTCCCAGTCAAAGCCAACGGATGAACAGCGCTTCTGAATTTTCTGGGCGCGCATCAAAGCGGGCAGCGCCTCGGGAATATCATCCAGCGCGGAGTGCTGCGCTTTTTCCGCCCGTTCCGCCGTTTTAATGCTCTCCCACCTTTCCAGCACTTCCGTACTGTTCCCGGCGGTGGCATCGCCAAAAATATGCGGATGACGACGTTCCAGTTTGTCGCTGATAGACGAACAAACGGCCTCGAAATCAAATCGGCCTTCTTCCTGTGCCATCTGGGCATAAAATACAACCTGAAAAAGCAGATCGCCCAGCTCGCCGCGCAGATCCTCAAAATCTTCACGGTTGATGGCATCCAGCACTTCGTAGGTTTCTTCCAGCGTGTAAGGGGCGATGGTGGCGAAGGTTTGCTCCCGATCCCAGGGGCAGCCGGTTTCCGGGTCGCGCAGACGTTTCATAATGCCCAGAAGGCGGGTGATTTGGTTCATATTCTGTCCTTGTTGCTGTCCCTCTCCCCACTGGAAGAGGGAACCGAGTCCGGCACGCCCTCATCCCCGGGGAATGAGGGACAATCATTTAGCCATGCAGCCGCTTCGCATCAATAATATCCGGCACCTGATTCAGCTTGCCGAGCACGCGGCCCAGCACCTGCAGGTTGTAGATTTCGATGGTCATGTCGATGGTGGCCAGCTGCTGTTTCGTGTCGCTGCGACTTGCCACACCCAGCACGTTGACCTTTTCGTTGGCCAGAATGGTGGTGATATCGCGCAGCAGGCCGCTGCGATCGTTGGCGGTGACGCGCACCACCAGCGAATACCCGCTGGAGTAGCTCTCGCCCCAGACCGCATCCACGATACGTTCGGGCGCATGAGATTGCAGCTCAGCAAGCTGATCGCAGTCCGCCCGGTGAATAGAGATCCCGCGGCCCTGAGTGATAAAGCCGACGATCTCATCCCCCGGAATAGGCTGGCAGCAGCGTGCGATGTGGTGCATCAAATTGCCCACGCCTTCCACCACGACGCGCCCATTGTCTTTGCTGCGTGACTGTGGCGCATAGGTTTTCTGCTTCAGCTGGCGCAGGGCCTGCTCGTCCTGTTCGGCGGCGGTCGGCTTATTAAACTGCGCCTGCAGGAAGTTGCTCATCTGGTTAAGACGAATATCCCCGCCGCCTATAGCCGCGAGTAACTCGTCGATTTCATTGAAGTTATAGCGCGGCAGCAGGTGTTTTTCCGCCTCCTTCAGGCTGATGCCCAGACGTTCAATTTCGTCATCCAGGATCTGCCGACCCGCAATAATGTTTTTGTCACGATCCTGTTTACGGAACCAGTTATGGATTTTGGCGCGCCCGCGGCTGGTCGTGACATAGCCCAGGTTCGGGTTCAGCCAGTCGCGGCTGGGATTCGGCTGCTTCTGGGTGATGATTTCAATCTGATCGCCCATCTGTAGCTGATAGGTAAACGGCACGATGCGCCCGCCTATCTTCGCCCCGATGCAGCGGTGCCCGACATCGCTGTGGATATGGTAGGCAAAATCGAGCGGCGTGGAACCTGCAGGTAAATCCACCACGTCGCCCTTCGGGGTAAACACATACACGCGGTCGTCAAAGACCTGGCTGCGCACCTCGTCGAGCATCTCGCCGGAATCCGCCATCTCTTCTTGCCAGGCAATCAGCTTGCGCAGCCAGGCGATGCGGTCTTCGTGACCCGTACTGCCGCTGCGCGCGTTGCCCTCTTTGTACTTCCAGTGGGCGGCGACGCCCAGCTCCGACTCTTCGTGCATCTGTTTGGTACGGATCTGGATTTCGATGGTTTTGCCGTTTGGCCCCAGCACCACGGTATGAATGGACTGGTAGCCGTTGGGTTTTGGGTTAGCGACGTAATCGTCAAACTCATCCGGCAGATGGCGGAAATGGGTGTGCACAATCCCCAACGCGGCGTAGCAGTCCTGCAACCGTTCCGCGACAATACGCACGGCACGCACATCGAACAGCTCGTCAAAGGCGAGAGATTTTTTCTGCATCTTGCGCCAGATGCTGTAGATATGCTTCGGACGGCCATAAACCTCAGCCTTCACGCCTTCCTCTTTCATCGACTTACGCAGAGCGCCAACAAACTCGTCGATGTAATGTTCGCGATCGATGCGGCGCTCATGCAGCAGCTTAGCAATGCGCTTGTATTCCGCCGGGTGCAGATAGCGGAAGCAATAATCTTCCAGCTCCCACTTTAACTGCCCGATGCCCAGACGATTGGCGAGCGGCGCATAGATATTGGTACATTCTTTCGCCGCAAGAACGCGTTCGTCTTCCGGTGCGTCTTTTACCTCTCGCAGGTGGGCAATTCGCTCGGCGAGCTTAATCACCACGCAGCGGAAATCATCCACCATCGCCAGCAGCATGCGACGAACGTTATCCACCTGCTCGGCGGAGACGGAATCGGTGTGCGCGGCTTTCAACTGGCGGATCGCGGCCATGTCACGCACGCCGTGGATCAGCGTCACGACCTGGCTGTCTATGCTTTCACGCATCACCTCTTCACTGACAACACCCGCATCCGCCAGCGGGAACAACAATGCCGCCCGCAGCGTATCGTTATCCATACTGAGCATGGAGAGGATTTCCACCATCTCGACACCGCGCCACAGCAACAGCTCTGCGTCGGGATGCCCTTTAGTCTGTTGCTCGCAATAACGCCAGGTTTCGGCTAAGCGTTCACATGATTGCTGGTTGGTGATCCCGAGGCTTTCAATCCACTTATCGGGCGCAAATTCGCCAGCTTTATTAAGATGTGCACTTCTTACCGCAACCATTGTCCTCTCCTGTCCGGTACTCGCATCACGCCTGTCGGCATGATTAACCGCTTAAATACGCTCAAAGAGCGCCATTGACTCCAGGTGCCCAGTGTGGGGAAACATGTCGAGCATTGCCAGCCGCCTAATCTGGTAACCCGCGCTCAATAATGCATCGCTATCGCGTGCCAGCGTGGCGGGGTTACACGAAACGTAAACCACCCGCTGCGGCGCAAGGTTGATAATATGCTGCATCACGCCTGGTGCGCCTGCCCGGGCGGGGTCGAGTAGGATTTTATCAAACCCCTGTGCCGCCCACGGCTGACGAGTAACATCTTCTTCCAGATTTTCATGAAAGAATGTTACATTTTTCAGCGAATTATGCCGCGCATTATATTCGCCTTTCTCCACCAGCGCAGCAACGCCTTCCACCCCGACGACGCTGGCCGCTCGTTTGGCCAGCGGCAAAGTAAAGTTGCCCATGCCGCAAAAGAGATCCAGCACGCGATCCGTCGGCTGCACGTCAAGCCACTCGATGGCCCGGGCCACCATTTGCTGGTTCACCTCGTCGTTCACCTGGATAAAATCCCGCGGGCTGAAGCTTAAGCGTAGCCCGTCCGAATGATAGGCAGGCGCTTCACCGCCGAGGGAGTCGACCCTTTCACTGTCCGGTGCTAAAAATAGCGCAAGCCCGGCAGAATGCGAAAATTGTTCCAGTTTTTGACGATCGGCGTTTTCAAGCGGGCTGAGATGACGCAGTACCATCAGCGGCCCGCTGTCCGCCAGCACCAGCTCCACATGCCCTAATCGACGCACCGCTTTTAATTCAGACAGGCACTGACGCAAAGGCCCCAGTAGTGCCTCTAGTTGGGGCACCAGAATGGGGCACTGCTGAATGTTCACCAGTGTCTTGTCATTTGCCTTACGAAAACCCATCTGCAAGGTTTGCGCTTTGAGATCGAAGTTAAGGCTCAGCCGCGCACGACGCCGGTAGCCCCAGGGGTTGCCCGAAATAATTTCATCCACGTCCATCGGATTGTCGCGCTCACCCATCATCCTCGCCAGCGCACGGGACTTAGCCTGCTGCTGAAGCGCCACGCTCGCGTGCTGCTGCTGACAGCCCCCGCAGATCCCAAAGTGCTTGCAGCGAGGCTCGACACGTTCCGGGCTGTCGTTTAAACGTCGTTTGACCACACCCTGCGTAAAATTGCGTTTATCGTCGGTAACGGTGACTTCAACCTGTTCACCGGGCAACGCTCCGGTGATAAAAAGCGCCTTTCCATGGTGACGAGCCACCCCCTGGCCAAACGGATCCAGGTCGTTAACTGTCACAGTTATTAACTGACGAGTCGTAACCCGTCGCTTTGCAGAGTAGAATTGCGCCATAAGTAGAGATGAGCTCTCAAAATATTAACCATTGTTTTAATTGTCCCATATCGGAACCCCATGACCAACTACAGCCTGCGCGCACGCATGATGATCCTGATTCTGGCTCCGACGCTGATGATCGGTTTATTGCTCAGTACCTTCTTCGTTGTCCATCGTTACAATGACTTACAGCGCCAGCTCGAAGATGCCGGGGCCAGTATCATTGAGCCGCTGGCGGTTTCCAGCGAATATGGCATGAACTTCCGCAGCCACGAATCCATTCGCCAGCTGGTTAGCGTCCTGCACCGACGCCACTCTGATATTGTACGAGCCATCTCCATTTTCGATGACAATAACCGACTGTTTGTTACCTCGAACTTCCAGCTTAGCCCCTCAATGCTGCAACTTCCTGATGGCGTTAAGCCGCCGAACAGCCTGAGCGTGACCCGTAAGGGCGACGTGATTATTCTGCGCACGCCGATTATCTCCGAAAGATACTCGCCGGATGAATCCGCCGTTGCCGATGCCAAACCCGCCGGCAATACGCTGGGCTACGTGGCGATGGAGCTGGATCTCAAATCTGTGCGCCTGCAGCAGTATCGAGAAATCTTTATCTCGACGATGATGATGCTGTTCTGCGTCGGGATTGCGATGCTGTTTGCCTACCGGCTGATGCGCGACGTCACCAGCCCGATCCGCAATATGGTGAACACGGTTGACCGTATTCGTCGCGGGCAACTCGACAGCCGCGTGGAAGGCTTTATGCTCGGCGAACTGGATATGCTAAAAAACGGCATTAACTCGATGGCAATGTCGCTCACCGCCTATCACGAAGAGATGCAGCACAATATCGACCAGGCCACCTCTGACCTGCGAGAAACCCTCGAGCAAATGGAAATCCAGAACGTCGAGCTGGATCTGGCGAAGAAACGCGCCCAGGAAGCCGCACGTATTAAATCAGAATTCCTCGCCAACATGTCCCACGAGCTACGCACGCCGCTCAACGGCGTGATTGGCTTTACTCGTCTGACGCTGAAATCAGATCTGAATCCCACGCAGCGCGACCATCTGCACACCATTGAACGCTCAGCGAATAATTTGCTGACCATTATTAACGACGTGCTGGACTTCTCCAAGCTGGAAGCAGGCAAGCTGATTCTGGAAAGCATACCTTTCCCCTTACGCAGCACGCTTGATGAAGTCGTGATTTTGCTGGCGCACTCCGCCCACGACAAGGGTCTGGAACTGACGCTCAATATCAAAAATGATGTGCCGGACAACGTTATTGGCGATCCGTTGCGTTTGCAGCAGGTGATTACCAATCTGGTCGGCAACGCGATTAAATTTACCGAGAGCGGCAATATAGACGTGCTCGTTGAGAAGCGTTCGCTGGGCAACAATAAAGTGCAGATCGAGATGCAGATCCATGATACCGGCATTGGCATTCCGGAACGCGAGCAGTCGCGGCTGTTCCAGGCTTTTCGTCAGGCGGATGCCAGTATTTCCCGTCGCCACGGCGGGACGGGCCTGGGGCTGGTGATCACGCAAAAACTGGTGAATGAGATGGGGGGGGATATTTCCTTCCACAGCCAGCCTAATCGCGGCTCAACGTTCTGGTTCAACATTAATCTCGACCTCAACCCGAACGCCGTACTGGACGGCTATTCTACGGACAATCTGGCCGGGAAACGCATTGCCTACGTCGAGCAAAACGCCACGGCCGCGCAAAGCACCATGAACCTGCTGGCCGATACGCCGCTCACCGTGGTCTACAGCCCGTCGTTTTCCACGCTGCCGGACGAACACTACGACATTCTGCTTATCGGCATCCCCATCACCTTTACCGATACGCTGAGTATTGAAAATCCTAAGCTAAAACGGGCGACCGGCATGACGGACTGCCTGATCCTCGCCCTGCCCTGTCATGCACAGATCAGCGCCGAAGAGTTAAAAAAACAGGGTGTGACCGACTGTCTGCTGAAACCCATCACCTCCACGCGATTGCTACCTATGCTTGCCGACCGAATCTTCAGCAAGACTCCCGAGCTTGCGCACAGCGAGCTGAGCGGCAAGTTCCCGATGACGGTGATGGCGGTGGACGATAACCCGGCCAACCTTAAGCTGATTGGTGCCCTGCTTGAAGATCACGTCGAGAACGTCGTGCTCTGCGAAAGCGGCCTGCAGGCTATCGATCGCGCCAAGCAGATGCAGATAGACATCATTTTGATGGATATTCAGATGCCGGAAATGGACGGTATTCGGGCCTGCGAGCTGATTCGCCAGCTGCCGCACCATCTGCAGACGCCCATTATTGCCGTCACGGCACACGCTATGGCAGGGCAGAAAGAGAAGCTGCTGAGCGCCGGGATGAACGACTATCTCGCCAAGCCTATTGAGGAGCAGAAACTGCATAATCTGCTGACTCGCTATCAGCCGGGCGCCATCGTGGCCGCGCATGCCCCCTCATCAGAGCCAGCCGGGCCTGCGGCAAATAAAAACCAGACGCTAGACTGGGCGCTGGCCCTGCACCAGGCCGCCAATAAGCCCGATCTGGCGCGCGATATGCTGCAAATGCTGCTGGGCTTCCTGCCGGAGGTCCGTAACACCGTAGAGGAACAGCTGGTAGGCGAAAAGCCGGAAGGACTGGTGGACATCATTCATAAACTGCACGGCAGCTGTAGCTACAGCGGCGTACCGCGGCTGAAAAGTCTGTGCCTGACGCTGGAGCACGCCATGCGTAACGGCGTCGCCCCGCAGGAGCTGGAGCCGGAACTGCTTGAACTGCTTGATGAGATGGACAATGTCGCAAGAGAAGCGCAGAAAATTTTGGCGTAACGGGCAAGGGTGGATGAGCGAACCCGCCTCCACCGATCGCGGTGAAAATTAACCTTTCGTCATGGCCCGCCACATGACTTCAAACCCTGCGGTTTTATAGTTAGCCGCCTCTTCAGGCTCCCGCGAGGCAAACTCCATGGTCGTTTCCGCCAGCGAGAAGAAAATAGCATCCGCGAAGGCCGACTGCCCACAGGAGAAAAACTCGCTGGTGATGCAGGCCTCGGCCAGCTCGTGCAGTTCGGGATAAAGCTGGTCCACCTCCTGGATAGTGGCCGCGGTGATTTTGTCGGAAACTGCCAGCTGGCGCATGGTTTTGCTGCCCGCTGGGTGCACAAGCCCCCAGTCGATAAACCCGCTCCACACCGCGCGAGCACGATCTTTTACCGACGAGCCTGGCCGGTAATTTTCCATCATCGTTTTGCTCAGGCCGGTCTTAAGATAGACATAAAGTGCGTTAAGCAGCTCATCTTTGGTGGCGAAATAACGGAAGAGCGTCCCCTCGGCAACCCCGGCTTTTTTAGCGATAAGCGACGTTGCGGCACCCAGCCCCAGTTCAGCCACCGCCACATTTGCCGCTTCAAGAAGGGCCAATCGTTTATCTTCACTTTTTGGACGCGCCACATTTCCTCACAGATCTTGCGATTTTCCCCAAAATTAAACCATTTTATCTCGCACATGAGCAACCATACTGCCGACCACGAGGTATTTATCCTACTGTAAACCCGCTGACAAAAATGTGATTGACGGCAAGCGGCGCCTTTCTATAATGAGTGTTCACTCACTCAATAACAAGTTTATTGCCATGCCGTCGCCGCAGGCCGGTCGCATATCTGTCAATTCATTCTGGTGGTCATCATGTTAGCAGGCAGCATTACCGGTTTTGCGAAGTACCTCTCAAGAAAGGAATTTGGCAGCTTACCTGACGGGCAACGCCTTACAAGGATCCAGGCCTCGCCAAACTGGCAAAACGGCAGATTTGTCAACGAAACGCCAACGCCGATGTACACCAACGGCAGCAGTTTTTTGTCGGTGATGTGGGCATTTTTATTCGTTAAACATCGTGAGACCAGGCCTGAGCATGCGCTGCCCGTTGTTAACACCGATCTGAATTCTCTGCCGAAGGACGAGGATCTTGTCCTGTGGCTCGGACACTCCTCCTGGTTTATGCAGATCGGTGGCCATAAAATCCTGATCGATCCCGTATTCAGCGATTACGCGGCGCCCTTCTCCTTTATGAATAAAGCCTTTGCCGGGCATTATCCCTGGCAGGCAGAAACGATGCCTGAGATCGACTATCTGGTAATTTCGCACGACCACTGGGATCACCTGGATTACCCCACGCTGATGGCGCTGAAGCCTAAAGTGAAGCGGGTTGTAACGGCGCTGGGCGTGGGATCGCATCTTGAGGCCTGGGGTTTTGCCCCGCACATCATCAGCGAGCTGGACTGGCACGAAAGCGTGGCCACCGCAGACAATTTAACGATTCACGCGCTGCCCGCGCGCCACTTCTCTGGCCGCGGCCTGAAGGGCAATAAAACCCTGTGGGCAAGTTTTATGTTCGTCACTCCGGCCCGCAAGATCTTCTACAGCGGGGACAGCGGCTACGGCCCGCATTTCCGGAATATTGGCGACCAGTTTGGTCCTGTTGATCTGGCCATTATGGAAAACGGACAGTACGACACGGCCTGGCAAAATATTCATATGCTGCCGGAAGAGACGGCCAGAGCCGCCGCTGAGCTGAATGCAAAGGCCATGCTGCCGGGTCACGCCGGACGTTTTTCTCTGTCCGGGCACACCTGGTACGACCCCTACGAACGCATTACGGCAGCAAGCCGCGACCAGCCTTATCGGCTGCTGACGCCGGAAATGGGGGAAGTAGTGTCATTCTCAGACACCGACCCGCGCTTTAGCGCCTGGTGGGCCACCAGCACGGATTAACGAGTGAACTATTCATAAGAAGAGGAGGCGCTATGTCCATGCCCGCATACTTTATGGAAACCCTGATTGAATGGATCGAAGACAATATTGATAAGCCGCTAAGAATTGAGGATGTGGCGAAGCATTCGGGCTACTCGAAATGGTATCTGCAAAGGATGTTTACCACCACCACCGGGAAAAGTATGGGCACCTGGATCAGGGACAGAAAACTGGCCCTGGCCGCCGACGAACTGGTGAACACCGATGACAGGATTGTTGATATTTCCGAGCGCCTGGGCTTCGATTCTCAGCAGTCTTTTACGCGTATTTTCGGCAAGAAATATAACATCTCTCCCTCAGCCTACCGTAAAAGCAACGTGCGGCAGGTGGCTTAAGATGCCCGGCTTGCAGCTTCGCAGGGCGAGCGCACCGCTCCCCCTACTGATGCCCTGCCGGGCTGCTGCCATCAGGACAGCAAACGCCCGATAGCGAGCGTGGCCGCGATGTTGCGGGCGGCGAGGCGTAGATTTTCCCCGGCGTTTTCCAGCGCCTCTTCGAGCGTACAGATGGTGTACAGCACGCTGAAAACAGCGTCGACACCGTGCTGATGCACCACGCTCACGTCTTTCGACAGGCTGCCTGCAAGACCAATCACGGGTTTGTTGTAGCGTTTTGCCACCTTTGCCACGCCAATCGGCACCTTGCCATGAATACTCTGGCTGTCGATGCGCCCTTCCCCGGTAATGACGAGATCGGCGTCGCGCACCAGCTTATCCAGATTGAGCGCCTCGGTGACGATCTCGATCCCCGGCCGCAACTCCGCGCCGCAAAATGCGTAGAGCGCGGCCCCCATTCCTCCGGCTGCGCCTCCGCCGGCCAGCTTCAGGACATCTTTATCAAGATCGCGGGCGATAATTTTTGCGTAACGATCGAGGGCGCAATCCAGCAGCTGAACCATTTCGGGCGTCGCGCCCTTCTGCGGCCCAAACACGGCTGAGGCTCCCGCTTCACCGGTTAACGGATTGGTGACGTCGCAGGCGACTTCGATACGACATTGCCGTAAACGCGGATCGAGCTTGCGGGTGTTGATGCAGGCAAGCCTGGCAAGCTCTCCGCCGCCGTATCCCAGCGGCTCGCCCTGCTCATCCAGCAGCTCCGCTCCCAGAGCCTGCACCATGCCGATGCCGCCGTCGTTGGTGGCGCTGCCGCCGATGCCGATAATGATATGTTTGACACCGCCGTCCAGCGCATGGCGGATCAGCTCCCCGGTCCCCCAGGAGGTGGTGAGCAACGGATTACGCAGCGCGACCGGCACCTGCTCCAGGCCGCTCGCCGCAGCCATTTCGATAAAGGCACGCTGCCCGTCCCCGGAAAGCCCGTAAAAGGCCGCGACCGGTTTGCCAAGCGGCCCTGTCACCGTTAACTCAACCCGGCTGCCGTCGGTGGCCGCAACCATCGCCTCCACGGTCCCTTCCCCTCCATCCGCAACGGGCAGCTTCACATAGCTTGCGTCGGGGAAGACCTCCCTGAAACCAGCTTCTATCTGTGTCGCAACCTGCAGAGCGCTGAGGCTCTCTTTGAAAGAGTCTGGTGCGATTACAATTTTCATATGCCGTCCGTCGCGATATTGGGGTTGTCATAATACCGGCACCCACGGGTGCCGATGACTTGCTTAACGCACCATGCAAGGGCGTTTGTTATCAAAAGTCCACTCGGGGATGAGGTACTGCATCGCCATGGCATCATCCCGCGCGCCCAGCCCATGTTTCTGATAAAGCTCGTGGGCTTTCATCACCTCGTCCATATCCAGCTCCACGCCCAGTCCCGGCGTCGACGGCACCTGCACCCTGCCGCCTTTAATTTCAAACGGCTGCCTGGTCAGGCGCTGATTACCCTCCTGCCAGATCCAGTGGGTATCGATCGCGGTGATGCTGCCGGGAGCGGCGGCCGCAACGTGGGTAAACATCGCCAGCGAGATGTCGAAATGGTTATTGGAGTGCGAGCCCCAGGTCAGACCAAAATCATGGCACATTTGCGCCACCCGCACCGAGCCCTGCATCGTCCAGAAGTGCGGGTCCGCCAGCGGAATATCGACGGACTGCAACGAAAGCGTATGTCCCATCTGACGCCAGTCGGTGGCAATCATATTCGTCGCCGTCGGCAGGCCAGTCGCGCGGCGGAACTCCGCCATCACTTCACGCCCGGAATATCCCTGCTCCGCACCACACGGGTCTTCGGCATAGGCCAGCACGCCGCGCAGCTGTTTACCTAAGCTAATAGCTTCGTTAAGCGACCAGGCCCCATTTGGATCAAGCGTAACGCGAGCCTGCGGAAAACGTTTTGCCAGCGCGGTCACCGCTTCCGCTTCTTCATGGCCTGCGAGCACGCCGCCTTTCAATTTAAAATCGTTAAAGCCATATTTTTCATAAGCCGCTTCGGCAAGACGCACCACGCTGTCCGGTGTCATTGCCTCTTCATGGCGCAGACGATACCAGTCGCACTGCTCATCCGGCTGGCTTTGATAAGGCAGCGGAGTCCGCTGGCGGTTACCCACAAAGAAAAGATAGCCCAGCATCTCCACTTCGCTGCGCTGCTGCCCGTCACCCAGCAGGCTGGCAACGTTTACGCCCAGATGCTGGCCCAGCAGGTCCAGCAAGGCGGCTTCAATACCTGTTACCACATGAATGGTTGTGCGCAGGTCGAAGGTTTGCAGCCCTCGCCCTCCGGCATCGCGGTCAGCGAATGCCTGCCGCACGCTGCTGAGAATATTTTTGTATTCACCAAGGGTTTTTCCCACGACTAACGCCACCGCGTCTTCCAGAGTCTGGCGAATTTTTTCACCACCCGGAATCTCTCCTACGCCGGTGTGCCCTGAGTTGTCTTTAACGATCACAATATTGCGCGTGAAAAAGGGGGCATGCGCGCCGCTCAGGTTCATCAGCATACTGTCGTGACCGGCGACGGGGATCACCTGCATGGCTGTGATTACGGGGGTTGTAGTTGATGTACTCATAATTATAGTCCTCTGCAGACGGGTTTCAGTTCCACGCGTTTGATATCACCCACGATGACGAGATAGCTCAGGACGGCGACGATGGCGTGCAGCCCTACGTAAATCAGCGCCCCGTTGAACGAGCCGGATACGCCAACAATGTAGCCGATAGCGATTGGCGTCACGATGCCGGAAACATTACCAAACATATTGAATAAGCCTCCGCTCAGGCCGCTGATCTCTTTTGGTGCCGTATCGGCCATCACCGCCCAGCCCAGCGCCCCGATGCCTTTGCCGAAGAAAGCCATCGCCATAAAGCCCACCACGACCCACTCAGTCTGCACATAGTTGCAGAACACCATGCTGACCGAGAGCAACATTCCCAGCACGATTGGCGTCTTACGCGCAATATTTAGCGAGCCAGTGCGGCGCATCAGCCAGTCTGAAATCACACCGCCCAGCACGCCCCCCACAAAACCGCAGACGGCTGGCACCGAGGCAACAAATCCGGCTTTCAGAATCGACATTCCTTTCTCCTGCACCAGGTACACCGGGAACCAGGTGATAAAGAAGTAGGTCAGCGCGTTGATACAATACTGGCCGATGTAGATGCCAATCATCATACGTGAGCCAAGCATTTGCTTGATCTGGGCCCATTTTTGCGAGAAGGGGATCGCCTCTTTCGTGCTTTGCTGGTCCATATTGATCAGCGCCCCGCCTTCCTCGATGTACTCCAGCTCTTGCCGGTTCACACCCGGATGGTTGTTTGGCTCATGTATGACTTTCAGCCAGACGAAACTGATGATGATGCCCAGCCCGCCCATAAAGAAGAACACATGCGACCAGCCAACTTCATGGGTCAGCCAGCCCATAACGGGCGCGAAGATAACGGTCGCAAAGTACTGCGCCGAGTTAAAAATAGCCACCGCGGTTCCCCGTTCCTGGGCTGGGAACCAGGCCGCGACGATGCGGCTGTTGCCGGGAAATGACGGCGCTTCAGCCAGTCCCACCAGGAAGCGCAGGGTGAACAGCGCTATGATGATGCCAAAGCCGCTGAAGAGATCTACGAAGCCCTGCAACAGGGTAAACATCGACCAGATAAAGATGGACCAGAAATAGACGCGCTTTGAGCCAAAGCGGTCCAGCAGCCAGCCGCCGGGGATTTGGCCGATGACATAGGCCCAGGAGAACGCGGAAAACACGTATCCCATGCCGATAGGATCGAGACCAATATCTTTTGCCATCTCCGAGCCGGCAATCGACAGCGTGGCGCGATCGCCATAGTTAAATGAAGTGACGATAAACAGCATCACCACTATCCAGTAGCGGGCGTTAGTCCTTTTTTCGACCACGCTCGCCGTTTGGCTAATTGTGTTCATGATGCACTCCTGCACTAAACAGCGTTTGTAGGGTAACGGGAACGAGACTTAGGTTTTTCCGCAGTATTTTTGTGTCGTGGCGCGAGTGTTCACGCGGGCTTCTGCGGTTTGTTATTTCACCGAGGGAAAGTATAAGGAGGTCAATAGCCTGTCTCATCGTGCAATGACACAAGTTTAAAGCTCATAAAAAGAACAGTTTTTGGCTTCTGTCCATGACGCTGGGGGATGGTTCACGAATTTTGTAGCGCAGGGGAAGAGGTCGGATAGCGCTGCGCTTATCCGACAACAATATCAGGAGGATTTCATCGTATCAGGAAGGGAAAGCGGATAAGCACAAATGCCATCCGCCCGGAGGATTTAGCTCAGGAGAGCGGCCCAATTTGTCACCCAGGGGTTGGAAACCGCTTCAGGTTCAGGATGATCGTTGGCGTCAATAGTCAGTACGCTGCCGATGCGGGTTGCCCCCTGCTCCTGCAACAGGGCATCAAACTGCTTGCCGCCGCCGCAGAAATGCTCGTAATTGCTGTCTCCCAGCGCAATCAGCCCGTAGCGTAGCTCCGGCTGATAACCCACCTCATCTTTAATAGCCTGGAACAGCGGCACGATGCTGTCCGGTAAATCTCCCTGGCCGGTCGTCGAGGTCACCACCAGCACATAGTGTTGGCGATAGCTTTGCCAGTCAGACAGCTGCGGGTCTTCAAAAACCCGGGCCTGATGGCCTTCCTTTTTCAGTATCGCCTCGGCTTCTTCAGCCACCAGCAGCGAGTTTCCATACATGGTGCCAACAAAAATTCCGACTTCAGCCATCTTTTAACTCTCTGATTTAGGATTCCTGAATCTCATCCTGACGATTGCCTGCGGCAAACTCAACCTTTTCAATATCGCCTAGCCTGCCGCGCCAGCCGAATTGTGACATCACCTGCATCCAGGTGTCGTCAAGCTCAGCCTTCAGGGTTAACGGCTCGCCGGTTACCGGATGGCTCAGCTCGAGGTGGCTTGCGTGCAGCATCAGGCGCTGGCAGCCGAAATGCTCCGCCGCCGCGCGGTTCTGGCGCAAATCGCCGTGTTTAGAATCCCCAATGATAGGGTGCCGGAGATGCGAAAGGTGACGACGAAGCTGATGCTTGCGGCCCGTTTGGGGGGCCAGCTCCACAAGGCTGTAGCGCGCCGTCGGGTAACGTCCTGCAGGCACCGGCATCTCTACCGTCGCCAGGCCTCGATAGTGCGTGACCGCAGGCTGGGGCGTTCTCTCCTGGCTTGCGTGCTTATCGGCGATTTTGTCCAGCTCTTCGATCAGCGGGTAATCGAGCACCTCGTCACCCTCAAGCCAGCCACGCGTGATGGCGTGATAGCGTTTCTGAATCTGATGATTTTCGAACTGCTGGGATAACAGACGCCCCACTTCGCTGGAAAGCCCCATCAGGAGCACCCCAGAAGTAGGCCTGTCCAGGCGATGAACGGTGAAGACATGCTTACCGATTTGATCGCGCACGGTTTGCATAACAAACACTTTTTCGTGTCTGTCGAGCCAGCTACGGTGCACCAGCCAGCCGGAAGGTTTATTCACCGCAACCAGCCATTCGTCCTGATAAATGATATCCAGCATCAGTCCGCCGGACCCGCAAACAGCACATCAAGCTCTTGCAGAGCGGCCAGCAGCGGCTCACGGCCAACGTGGGCGGCATCCAGCGCCATTTCATAATAGGGTGCAATAGCAAAACTGTCGGGCAGCGGCTGAGCGCTGTCAATCAGCGCGTGCATCCGGGGGATCAAAACCCACTGCAACCACTCGTGCGGCTCCAGCGTGTCCATGCAAAACGGCTGCGTGCTGTCAAACGCGGCAGGCTGCGGAGCCACTCCCTGCCAAAGCTGGTGGTCACGTAAAACCTGTTCGATGGCGTGTAAATGCTGGCGTACCAGCGCATGGCGTTCCATGAAAACCTCATACGTCAGTCAAAAGAAGCCGGCAAGCATACCACTTCTTCGGCGCGCGGAAAAAAGGCATAAAAAAAGGGAGCACTGTATACACAGTGCTCCCGGTTCGTTTCGCAGCTAATCCTGCTACTTTTAGTGCTCCCTGCTCATCCTTGACAACTTTGTCCTACGGTCTCCTGACCTACAATCCCTCGTACACGCATCCTGCAACCAACATCCTGCTGGTGTCCTGCATCATCCTGACGCGAAATCCCTTGGCCTTCCAGACCCACCGATCATCCTGATTCGGCTCTCATTCTCCATCCTGGAGGTGTCCATCACTCATCCAGAGTCTTCCTTGCTTCTTCCCGAAGCCTTCCTTGTAACACCATCCCGGTGTGTTCCACTCCTTCATGAAGTGACATCATCCTGACATCGCCTTCACTACCCGACTCCCTGTCGATGAATATAGAATCTATTATTTAGCCGCCTCTGACAAGGCACCCTAAGAGTAAGTTCCGCACTGCCTTCATTTGAAAGCGCAACAGAATTAATTTAACTTATTGATTAATATCAAAATAAAAAACAGAGAGTCAGCCAATACCTGCCAAAAAGTTAGCGATCTCTCACAGCCTGTGTAAGAGATCTCTCACACGCCTCGCAGACTTGCGCCACTAAATAACCTGCGGCTCAAGAGCCAAAAGAAACTCCGCGAGCGTGGGAGCAAGGGGGGTACGGCTCTTTGTCCCTACTTTCTCCAGCACCACTTCGCCACTTAAATTACACAGTGACACCACTTCCATCTCATCCTCCGTCGTCGCAAGGAAAAGCGTCGGCGAGAGTTTCAGACGCTTCTGCATAACCAGGTGGCCGATAAGATTTTCCTGCACGCGGCGAAAATCCTCCTCGCTCCACACCTGAAGCAGCGTCAAAGCCAGGCTGCCAGCCCGTGCTGGCATGTCGCCTGCCAGCTGAGTGGTGTAAAACTGATGGGCCGCCGGCTGCAGGGAAATCTCCATCGCGCGCTCAACGGCGCTTAAATCTTCCTCAGTTGTAAAAGGCTGTGGCTGCCAGCGCACATCGTTGCCGGTCGTGGTCACAATGCACGGGGAAGGAACACCGTACAGCTCTTCACTGGCGGGCCAACCTCCCGTCTGCTCACGCCACTGCGTGCAAAAACGCTCCGTAAAGGTTTCCAGCGCCTGACGCACGTCGTTATCCATCAATTTCTCACTCACCTAAGGCTGCGGTACAATATAAGGCTAATTGTACCTGCATTCTCTCGGTGACACATGTCTTATGAAAACCACCAGGCGCTTAGCGGCCTGACGCTGGGTAAGCCAACCGCTTACCAGGATACCTACGAGCCTGCTCTGCTTCAGGCCGTGCCCCGCAGCCTGAACCGCGATCCGCTTGGCTTGCACGCAGACAGCCTGCCTTTTAGCGGCGGCGATATCTGGACGCTGTATGAACTCTCCTGGCTGAATGCCCGAGGCCTGCCTCAGGTTGCCGTTGGGCATGTTCAGCTGGACGCCAACAGCGCAAACCTGGTGGAGTCGAAAAGTTTTAAGCTCTACTTAAATAGCTTTAACCAGACCCGCTTTAGCGACTGGGAGAGCGTTCAGGAAACCCTGAAGCGCGATCTGAGCGCCTGTGCGCAGGGTGAGGTCAGCGTGGTGCTGTTCCGCCTGCACGAGCTGGAAGGCCAGGAAATTGCCGCCTTTACCGGTGAATGCATCGACGAACAGGACATCGAAATCGACAGCTACGATTTTCATGCTGACTACCTCGAGGACGCCGCCGGTGACGCTATCGTTGAAGAAACGCTGGTTAGCCATCTGCTGAAATCTAACTGCCTGATCACCCACCAGCCGGACTGGGGTTCAGTGCAAATCCGCTATCGTGGCCCGCAAATCAACCGCGAAAAGCTGCTGCGCTATCTGGTTTCATTCCGCCATCATAACGAGTTCCATGAACAGTGCGTGGAGCGTATTTTCAATGATATCCAGCGCTTCTGCGCCCCACAGTCGCTCAGCGTTTATGCCCGCTATACCCGTCGCGGTGGCCTGGACATTAACCCGTGGCGTACCAACACCGATTTCCACCCCGCATTCGGTCGTCTGGCTCGTCAATAAATGCGAAAGCTTACGCAAGGGCATAAAGGATTATTGTTTTCAGGTTGTTAAATTCGCCTTGCCAGGGCTATTGTAATCAATGTGAACGGCACTTTTTCGTTCCGTAAGGAGTTAACTTGATTACACATATTAGCCCGCTTGGCTCAATGGACATGTTGTCGCAGCTGGAAGTCGATATGCTTAAAAGCACGGCCAGCAGCGACCTTTATCAACTCTTCCGTAACTGTTCGCTCGCCGTGCTTAATTCAGGCAGCCAGACCGACAGCAGTAAAGAGCTGCTTTCACGCTTTGAGAATTTTGATATCAACGTGCTGCGCCGCGAACGCGGTGTCAAACTCGAACTCATTAATCCACCGGATGAGGCCTTTGTTGACGGCCGGATTATCCGCGCCTTACAGGCTAACCTCTTCGCGGTATTACGCGATATTTTGTTTGTGAATGGTCAGCTCGCGAACGCAGGCCGCTTCCCGAATCTCGATCTGGAAGACTCCTCGCATATCACCAATATGGTGTTTTCCATTCTGCGTAACGCCCGCGCCCTGCACGTCGGCGAGGCACCTAACCTCGTGGTTTGCTGGGGTGGGCACTCGATCAACGAAAATGAATATCTGTATGCGCGCCGTGTTGGCACCCAGCTGGGCCTGCGCGAGCTGAATATCTGCACCGGTTGTGGCCCGGGCGCGATGGAGGCCCCGATGAAAGGTGCCGCCGTCGGTCACGCGCAGCAGCGCTATAAAGACGGGCGTTTTATCGGCCTGACGGAACCGTCCATCATCGCCGCTGAACCCCCTAACCCGCTGGTTAACGAGCTGATTATTATGCCGGATATTGAAAAGCGCCTTGAGGCCTTTGTCCGTATCGCTCACGGCATCATTATCTTCCCGGGCGGCGTCGGTACAGCGGAGGAACTGCTTTATCTGCTGGGCATCCTGATGAATCCGCACAACCAGGACCAGGTTCTGCCGCTGATCCTTACCGGCCCAAAAGAGAGCGAAAACTATTTCCGCGTGCTGGATGAGTTTATCGTCAACACCGTCGGCGAGCAGGCTCGTCGCCACTACAAAATCATCATTGATGATGCACCGGAAGTGGCTCGTCTGATGAAAAAGGCCATGCCGCAGGTGAAAGAGAACCGCCGTGAAACCGGCGATGCTTATAGCTTCAACTGGTCAATTCGCATCGCTCAGGATTTGCAGATGCCGTTTGAGCCAAGCCATGAAAACATGGCGAACCTCAAACTCTACCCGGATCAGCCGGCGGAAAAACTGGCGGCCTCTTTGCGCCGGGCCTTCTCGGGCATTGTCGCAGGCAACGTAAAAGAAGCGGGTATTCAGGCCATCGAAAAATACGGGCCGTACAAGATCCACGGCGATGCGCAAATGATGAAGCGCATGGACGATCTGCTCCAGGGCTTTGTGGCTCAGCATCGTATGAAGCTGCCGGGCAGCGCCTACATTCCCTGCTACGAAATCTGCACCTGATTTCCTCTCCTCATCCAGGGACGATAAGGGCGACAAATGTCGCCCTTAGACTGATGCCTTACCTCATCTTCTCGTAGAACGAGCAGATAACACCGAATAAAAAACAAGGAAAATCAATTCGTTGATTTTCGGCAACTCACCACAAAGAAGGAAAAACCACGCTTTTTCCTTCTTTGTCAGCAACCTAAGGGCGACAAACGTCGCTCTTTTTTTTCGGCCTGTGCCCTCGACCGAGCAAACCATTGCGTTCGGTAAAATTCCCCGTCAAAGGTTGCGACCTGCGAAAAATTATCTGAATAAAATGTTGTTTAAGCGTCTATATGTAGGGAAAAACGAGTTATTTATCAGTGGCTAATTTATCGTATCTTTTGTAGATGGTAATCTTCGCGCGCTTAAATACTGCTCTGAAGATCTCAAGCAGGGTGAAATATCGGCAATAACCATGCAAATGGTGGATTCTTGCAATTGGGATCGCGATCACTGATAGATTGATGACTTAACTGTATCTTTCCGCCCGCCAATAGTTACGGGTAAAAATTACTATAAAAACGCCCATACACAGAATTTAGTTTCATCGGTCAGACGATAAGCATCGTTAATGACTGAAATTTTGCACAAATATGCTCTCCTGGAGAAGTTGATGGATACCACTCAAACCGGCAGTATTGCCTCTGTCGAGACAAAAAGTTCCTGGCGCAAGTCTGACACCATGTGGATGCTGGGCCTGTACGGCACCGCTATCGGTGCCGGCGTGCTGTTCCTGCCGATTAACGCCGGCGTAGGCGGCCTGATCCCCCTGCTGATTATGGCGGTCCTGGCCTTCCCAATGACCTACTTTGCACACCGTGGCTTAACCCGCTTTGTGCTGTCCGGTAAAAACCCGGGCGAAGACATCACTGAAGTTGTTGAAGAACACTTTGGCGTGGGCGCAGGTAAGCTGATTACCCTGCTCTACTTCTTCGCGATTTACCCAATCCTGCTGGTTTACAGCGTGGCGATCACCAACACCGTAGACAGCTTTATTACCCACCAGCTGGGCATGGTTTCACCTCCGCGTGCCATTCTGTCCCTGATTCTGATCGTCGGCATGATGACTATCGTTCGTTTCGGTGAACAAATGATCGTTAAGGCGATGAGCATCCTGGTCTTCCCGTTCGTTATCGCTCTGATGCTGCTGGCGCTGTACCTGATTCCCAACTGGAGCGGTGCGATCTTCGAAACCCTGTCCTTCAGCGCGACGCCTGCGACCGGTACCGGCCTGTGGATGACCCTGTGGCTGGCGATTCCGGTGATGGTGTTCTCGTTTAACCACTCGCCTATCATCTCTTCTTTCGCGGTTGCCAAGCGTGAAGAGTACGGCGATGCAGCCGAGAAGAAATGCTCCCGCATCCTGGCTTTCGCTCACATCATGATGGTGCTGACCGTAATGTTCTTCGTGTTCAGCTGCGTCCTGAGCCTGACACCGGCGAACCTGGCTGAAGCAAAGGCACAGAACATCTCTATTCTGTCTTACCTGGCTAACCACTTTAACGCCCCGATCATTGCCTGGATGGCGCCAATCATCGCGATTGTTGCTATTACCAAATCCTTCCTCGGCCACTACTTAGGCGCGCGTGAAGGCTTTAACGGTATGGTGATTAAAACCCTGCGCGGTAAAGGCAAAAGCATTGAAATCAACAAGCTGAACCGCATCACCGCGCTCTTCATGCTGGTCACCACCTGGCTGGTTGCCACCCTGAACCCAAGCATCCTGGGCATGATTGAAACCCTGGGCGGCCCGGTTATCGCGATGATCCTGTTCCTGATGCCGATGTACGCGATTCAGAAAGTCCCGGCCATGCGTAAATACAGCGGTCATATCAGCAACGTGTTTGTTGTTATCATGGGCCTGATTGCTATCTCCGCCATCTCTTACTCTCTGTTCAGCTAATTCAGCTCGACGAGTAGCTTTAAACCGCCTGCTTTCTGCGGGCGGTTCTCCCCTTCTTCAAGTCACTCACGCAATGGATTCATCATGATTAGCGTATTCGACATTTTCAAAATCGGTATTGGTCCTTCAAGCTCCCATACCGTCGGCCCGATGAAAGCGGGCAAACAATTCGCCGATGATTTAATCGCACAGGGTATTTTGCATGACGTTACCCGCGTCATCGTGGACGTTTACGGCTCGCTGTCGTTAACCGGTAAAGGCCACCACACCGATATCGCGATTATCATGGGGCTTGCGGGTAACCTCCCGGATACCGTGGATATCGACGCTATCCCGCACTTTATTCAGGATGTAAATACCCACGGCCGCCTGCTGCTGGCTAACGGCGAGCACGAAGTCGAGTTTCCGGTGGACAGCTGCATGAACTTCCATTCGGATAATCTCTCGCTGCACGAAAACGGGATGCGCATTACCGCCATGGCAGGCGATAAGGTCCTGTATAGCCAAACTTATTACTCCATCGGCGGCGGGTTTATCGTCGATGAAGCGCATTTTGGGGTGGAAGATACCCAGCAGATTGCCGTGCCTTACCCGTACAAAAGCGCCGCCGACCTGCGCAGGCACTGCGATGCCACCGGACTGTCACTTTCTGGCCTGATGATGCAGAACGAGCGCGCGATGCGCACGCAGGCCGAGATCGACGAACACTTCGCCAACGTCTGGTTCGTTATGCGCAACGGTATAGAACGCGGCATTACTACCGAAGGCGTACTGCCGGGCAAAATGCGTGTCCCACGTCGCGCGGCGGCACTGCGTAGAATGCTGGTCAGCAGCGACAAAAATAACGCCGATCCGATGGCTGTGGTTGACTGGATCAATATGTTTGCCCTTGCGGTAAATGAAGAGAACGCCGCCGGTGGCCGTGTGGTTACCGCGCCAACAAACGGCGCCTGCGGTATCGTGCCTGCGGTGCTGGCTTATTACGACAAGTTCATCCGCGAAGTGAATGCAAACTCCTGCGCGCGTTATTTCCTGGCGGCAGGTGCTATTGGTTCGCTGTATAAAATGAACGCCTCGATCTCCGGCGCTGAAGTCGGTTGCCAGGGTGAAGTCGGCGTGGCCTGTTCGATGGCGGCAGCCGGGCTGGCTGAACTGCTGGGCGCAAGCCCAGCCCAGGTTTGCATCGCGGCGGAAATCGGCATGGAGCATAATCTGGGCTTAACCTGCGACCCGGTTGCAGGCCAGGTTCAGGTGCCTTGTATTGAGCGAAACGCTATTGCCGCGGTGAAAGCGGTCAATGCCGCACGTATGGCGCTGCGCCGTACCAGCGAACCACGCGTTTGCCTCGATAAAGTTATCGAAACCATGTACGAAACCGGCAAAGACATGAACGCCAAATACCGTGAAACATCTCGCGGTGGACTGGCGATGAAAGTCTCCTGCGATTAAGCACTTTAGTCCCCCATGCGGGAAGCCTGTCCCTGACAGATAACCGCAATAAAAAGGAGCCATAAGGCTCCTTTTTTCCTACAGCGCCGACTTCAGACGCTTCACCGCTTCATGCAGCTGCTCCTCAGAAGCCGTCGCATACGAGAAGCGCAGCGTTTTCTTATCCGGGTTGTCGCTAAAGAAGAACTCGCCCGGCACGTAAACCACGCCTTTCTCCAGCGTTTTCTGTAGCCACTTCGTGGTGTCAAAGTCATAGCGGAATGTCGCCCACAGGAACATCCCACCCTGCGGCTGATTAAAGCTGATGTGCTCGCCTAACTCTTCATGCAGATAGCGCGACAGGCTCAGGCATTTTTGCTTATAGGCTTCACGAATCAGCGCAATCTGCGGGTCCAGACGGCCCAGCGTCAGGTAAGCTGCTACTAATGCCTGTGAAAACGAATTGGCGTGGAGATCGGTCGCCTGTTTGATGATCGCCACCTTCTGCTTCATCCACTCCGGCAGGATAATCCAGCCTACGCGCAGGCCAGGTGCCAGAATTTTAGAGAAGGTCGAGGTGTAAACGACGCGATCGTGATGGCCCTGCTCCGCCGCAACCTGGCAAAGCGTTTTCTCCCGCTCTTCAGTGAAGCTGATCGCCCCATAGGGATCGTCCTCGATAATGACAAAATCGTGTTCAACCGCCAGTTTCACCAGCTTCTCGCGGCGTGCCGCGCTGAGCGTAGTCCCACTTGGATTGCCAAACGTCGGCACCAGGTAAACGCCCTTAACGCGGGTCGTTTTCAGCAACGCTTCCAGCTCGTCAACGATCATACCGTGCTCATCTCCGCCAACCGACTTCACGGTTGCATCGGTGAGGCTCAGGATTTGCAGCGTCGCAAGATAAGTCGGTCGCTCAACGACGAACACGTCCCCGGGATCGGCCAGCGCACGGATCAGCAGATCCAGCGCCTGCTGGGAGCCTGAGGTGATCAGAAGTTGATCCGGGTTGGTGGTAATGCCACGCTGCTGGCACAGCCCCACCAGCTGCTGACGCAATTCTGCGTTCCCTTCCGTTAATCCATACTGGAACGCTTCGTTGAAGTTCTGATCCACCACGATTTGCGTCGCCTGGGACAGCCCCTCTTTGTCGAACAGTTCACTGGAAGGAATGCCGCCCGCGAGGGAAATCACGCCGGGCATTTTACTGTGTTTTAAAAGTTCGCGGATGGCTGAGGGTTGCAGATTCTGGATACGGTGTGCGAGGTGAGTGCTCTTGCTCATATTGTAATCTCTGATTTTTTTCTTCGTTTTAAAATATACATAGCAATCAAATTGATTAGCAATGTCTTTCCAGGAGTAAAACACCAGGCTTTTTTTTGCGAGCCGTTTTCCCAAATTGGTTTCTCGCATTCGCCCCCCTCTTTGGGAAATGTTAAAGTGGACGCAATCGCAGCCAAAAGTGAAAAACGCATGAGCATTCATTTACTTATCGTCGACGCCCTGAACCTTATTCGCCGCATTCACGCGGTGCAGGGCTCGCCATGTGCCGACACCTGTCTGCATGCGCTCGAACAGCTGATAACCCACAGCCAACCCACGCATGCCGTCGCCGTCTTTGACGACGAAGACAGACGAGAAGGCTGGCGGCACCAGATTCTGCCGGACTACAAAGCCGGACGTGCCCCTATGCCGGACACCCTGCATCATGAAATGCCCTCGCTGCGTGAAGCCTTTGAGCGCCGCGGCGTAACCTGCTGGCATTCGCCGGGAAACGAAGCGGACGATCTGGCGGCAACGCTCGCAGCTAAACTCGCTGCGGGCAACCATCGCGCCACTATCGTTTCAACGGATAAAGGCTTTTGCCAGCTTCTGGCGCCCACTCTTCAAATCCGTGACTACTTTCAAAAAC
The DNA here is from genome assembly GCA_946480445.1 of uncultured Buttiauxella sp. GTDB lineage: Bacteria > Pseudomonadota > Gammaproteobacteria > Enterobacterales > Enterobacteriaceae > Dryocola. The sequence goes on along the minus strand of CAMLJN010000003.1, from coordinate 7,432 downwards.
GCTGGCTGGACGCCCCGTTTATAGCCCAGGAATATGGCGTATTACCCGAACAGCTGCCGGACTTCTGGGGGCTTGCGGGGATTAGCAGCAGCAAGATCCCGGGCGTGGCGGGTATCGGGGCGAAAAGTGCCACGCTGCTTATCAATCAGTTTTCAACCCTGGAAGCACTCTATCAGCGGCTGGAGGAAGTGCCTGAAAAGTGGCGCAGTAAGCTGGAAAAACATCGGGAGAGCGCCTTCACCTGTCGCCAGGTTTCGCGTTTACAAACGGATTTACAGCTGGACGGGAATTTGCAGCAGCTGCGGCTGCCCTGAAACTCGCCTCCCGGCCCTTCACAAAACATCCCGAAACGGGAATGATGGCTTTCCCTCTCTCCCTTTGGAGAGAGGGAAAGACTGACTCTTAACGCTCGTCGCGGCGACCGCCCACGGCAGCCCACATGCGGCGAACGTGTACCGTCACTTCTTCACGATCGTGGTACAGCTGACGCGCCTGAATCTGTGCGCTGATGCCATTTTCTTCAAGCTTCTCGCGAATCTGCGCCAGGTTTTGGGAGACCTCTTCATAGCGCTTTTTCATCGGCAGCTTGAGGTTGAAGATGGTTTCACGACACCAGCCGTTAACCAGCCAGGTGGCCATCAGGCTTGCCACTTTTGCCGGCTTCTCTACCATATCGCAGACCATCCACGAGATATTGTTGCGGGTCGGCTTATATTTAAAACCGTCTTCACGCAGCCAGGTCACCTGCCCGGTATCCATCAGGCTTTGCGCCATCGGACCGTTATCCACCGAGGAGACCCACATGTTGCGTTTCACCAGCTGATAGGTCCAGCCTCCAGGGCATGCCCCGAGATCCACAGCATACATGCCGTTTGCCAGACGTTCGTCCCACTCATCGGCGGGAATAAAGACGTGGAACGCTTCTTCCAGCTTAAGCGTGGAGCGGCTTGGCGCATCGGAAGGAAACTTAAGACGAGGAATACCCATATACCAGGGAGAATTATTATGGGTGTAGGAATAGCCGGTATAGCAACAGCCCGGCGCAATAAAGAATACGTGCACCACAGGTCGCTTCGGTGTTTCATAGTTTGTCAGCACGCCCGCTTCACGCAGGCTGGCACGCAGCGGCACCGTCAGCTTACGGCAGAATTTCATCAGCTCTTTGCTTTCGTTGGTATCCGCCACTTCAACACGCAGATCCCCGCCTTTCTCTACAACGCCCTGCAACATCCCGGTAATCGGCGTAATGCGATCTTCCGGGGGCAGATCTTTTAACAGTTCGCCTGCAACGATCATCTGGCGGGCAAAGATCAGATCGCTAAACGGCAGCTCACGCGCCAGCTTATCGGCATCTTCCATCTGGTAGCATTCGAAAACAACATAGCCGCTGTGTTCTTTGACACGGGCAAACCCATAGACGCCGCGCTGCCCCGCTTTATCGGTAATTTCCGCCGCGCACTCTTTTTCAAAGCCCTGGCGGCAGTACAAAATCACTTTATTATTCATGGCTCACGCCCTTACGTTTCAGGCGCATTGCACCAATCAACATCAAAATCCAACCGGCGAGGAAACTGACCCCGCCGACCGGTGTAACGAACGCCCACAGGCGTAAATGCGACAGCGCCAGGCAATAAAGGCTGCCGCTGAATAAAACGGTACCGAGCGCCATAAACACGCTGCTCCAGTAAAACCAGATGCTGATGCGGCGCTGCATAGCCACCGCCAGACCAAAGATAGCCAGCGTATGAAACGCCTGATACTCGAGGCCTGTCTGTATCCAGCCCATCTCCACAACACCCAGAGATTTGCTGAGAACATGCGCTCCGAAAGCCCCGAGGGCCACAAAGATAAAGCCGCTGATAGCGGTAAAAATCAGCATGAATCGGCTGGTCATGGTGTAACCCTAAATGTAAGGCGCGGCACCGGGCCACGCGAAGATTTACTTATTGATCGTAGCGAAAGCGGAATTTCTCTTGTTCACTGGCGGCTTTTGCCAGGATCCACTGCCGGAATGCCGCTATTTTACCGAGTTCTGCCTGACTGTCATGACAAACCAGATAAAAGGCATTTTTACTCACCAGCACATCGTTAAACGGACACACCAGGCGACCCGCTTCTATTTCTGACTGCGCCATCACGTTATTGGCCAGTGCGACGCCCTGACCGTGGATAGCGGCCTGCAAAACCATGGCGCTGTGGCTGAAGATAGGCCCCTGCTGCACATTAATGTGGCTCACCCCAAGCTGGCGCGTGTAAGTTTGCCAGTCCCGGCGCGAGGCGTCGTGCAGCAGAGTATGTTGGGCAAGGTCTTCGGGCGTTTTGATCGGGCGATCGCCGGTCAGCAACATCGGCGAGCAGACCGGCAGCAGATATTCGGCGTATAATTTTTCAACGCGCAGCCCCGGCCAGTTGCCGCGGCCATAAAAAATCGCGACGTCGACATCGTCAGAAAGTTTGTCCTCCTGACGGTCAACGGCCTGGATACGCACATCTATTCCCGGATAAGCTGAGTTAAAGCTTGTGAGGCGAGGCACCAGCCAGTGAATGGCAAAACTGGGCAGTAAACTGACGGTAAGAGCCCCTTTTGCACTGCGAGCCTGTAGCTTGCGAGTCGCTTCGGTAAGCTGAGAAAAAATCTCTTTAATATCGAGATAATAGCTCTGCCCTTCTTCGGTCAGCAGCAAAGAACGGTTACGACGACGGAACAGTTTTAGCCCTAAAAAGTCCTCAAGGGACTTAATCTGGTGGCTAACTGCCGCCTGGGTGACAAATAACTCTTCGGCCGCCTTAGTAAAACTCAGGTGACGTGCGGCGGCATCAAAAACGCGTAAAGCATTCAGAGGTGGCAAGCGCTTGGACATAGTTGACAGGCTTAAATGTTAATGGCTGTTAACAAACAGGTTATTTAATTAACCTATTAGTTTTTTTTATCTGAGCCATTATAAATTGTCCGTTGAGGATGCACCAGCAAATACCTATAGTGGCGGCACTTCCTGAGCCGGAACGAAAAGTTATCTGGAATGCGTGTTCTGGAGGGCTTTTGGCTTACGGTTGTGATGTTGTGTTGTTGTGTTTGCAATTGGTCTGGCATTCCAGACCCCGGTAGCTAAGCTACCCCTTTTTCACTTCCTGTACATTTACCCTGTCTGTCCATAGTGATTAATGTAGCACCGCTTGAAGCGGTGCTTTTTTTTGCCCGTTTTTAGTGGTCCAGCTCAACCATTTCTTTGACATCGGTACGGTTAATCTGCTGCTGATTACCGTTGGCATCTTTATACTTAATCATGCCGGTGTCGTTATCGGTCTTAGGCTTACCATCAGAGACGATGGTGCGACCATCGTTGGTGTGCATGACATAGTTGGGGCTGGAACATGCTGCGAGTGCGAAAGTCATCATACATGCAGATACAATTGCGGCTGCCTTATTCATGTTTTTCTCCTTGTATGTAGATTTTAATGCTACTTAAATCTCTTCTGATTACAGGCCAGAACCTTAGCCTAACAATTATTAGCATAACTCTCTTTTCTGACTTTGCCAGGTTAACCAGATTATTCTGAAGGTTACGTCTATCTTGCTCAGCCTGAAGAAATGCGCGACGATCTACGGACTGAAACGAGGATAATCATGAAAGCATTTAATCCTGCCGGTTTTCGCAGCCAGTTTCCTGCGCTGGCCGATGCCGGTGTGTATCTGGATAGCGCGGCAACCGCATTAAAGCCCCTGGCCGTTATTGACGCCAGCCAGCAATTCTATAGCCTGAGTGCGGGCAACGTTCACCGCAGCCAGTTTCCTACGGCACAGCGCCTGACGGCCCGCTATGAGGCGGCTCGGGATAGCGTGGCCTGTCTGCTGAATGCGCCCGGGGGAAAAGACATTGTCTGGACGCGAGGCACCACAGAGGCGATCAATCTGGTCGCCCAGAGCTACGCCCGCCCGCGTCTGAAAGCGGGGGACGAAATCCTTATCAGCGAAGCCGAACACCACGCAAACTTTGTCCCGTGGCTGATGGTTGCCGGGCAAACCGGCGCAAAAATCGTGAAGCTGCCGATAGGGGCAGATTTTCTCCCCGACCTCACTCTCCTGCCCGCGCTGCTCAACGAGCGCACCCGCATTCTGGCGCTGGGCCAAATGTCCAACGTCACCGGCGGCTGCCCGGATCTGGCAAAAGCGATAAGCCTTGCGCACAGCGTCGGCGCGGTGGTGATGGTCGACGGCGCGCAGGGCGTGGTGCACTGCCCGCCGGACGTGCAGGCTCTCGATATAGATTTCTACGCTTTTTCAGCCCACAAGCTTTATGGGCCGACGGGCGTCGGAGCGCTTTACGGTAAAACCGACTTACTGGCGCAGATGTCACCCTGGCTGGGCGGCGGCAAGATGATCACCCATGTCTCATTCACAGGTTTTACCCCCCAGGACGTCCCTTACCGGTTTGAAGCCGGCACGCCCAACGTTGCTGGGGTGATTGGGCTGAGTGCAGCCCTTGAGTGGCTAACAGAAATCGACGTGGTTGAAGCGGAAAACTACAGCCGTGGACTCGCGACGCTTGCCGAGGCGCAGCTGGCGAAACGCCCGGGCTTTCGCAGCTTCCGCTGCCAGGATTCCAGCCTGCTGGCCTTTGATTTTGCCGGGGTGCATCATCACGATATGGTTACTTTGCTGGCCGAAGCAGGTATCGCGCTGCGGGCGGGCCAGCACTGTGCCCAGCCGCTGCTGGCCGCCCTTGGCGTTAGCGGCACGCTGCGAGCCTCGTTCGCTCCCTACAACACCAAAAGCGATGTCGATGCGCTGATAAAAGCGGTCGACAACGCGCTGGCTATTCTGGCGGATTAAATGACGAGTGAATCTATTAGCAGCCATCCGTTCGGCAGCACTATTACAGCCCGGACGCTCCGGGAGACTTTCGCCCCCCTGAAACAGTGGGAGGACAGGTATCGCCAGCTCATTATGCTGGGCAAGCAGCTTCCCGCGCTCCCGCCCGAGCTAAAAAGTGAGGAAACAGAAATAACAGGCTGCGAAAACCGCGTCTGGCTCGGCCACACGCGTTTGCCGGACGGCAGGTTCCATTTCTATGGCGACAGCGAAGGGAGGATCGTTCGCGGTTTGCTTGCGGTCCTGCTGTGCGCCGTGGAAGGGAAAACGGCGGCGGAACTAAGAAACACTGACCCGCTGGCGCTGTTCGATGAACTGGGCCTGCGTAATCAGTTAAGCGCCTCCCGTTCTGGCGGGCTGACCGCCCTGGCCGAAGCCGTGCTTGCATCGGCTAATCGCTGATTGCTATTGGGTGTATTGGGTGGAAAGCGTCAGGCGCTTATCCACCCCAGGCTTTTAGCGCCGGGCCTTCGCCAACATCTTCTTTAGTACATGAGAAACCGCCACAAAGCCAAAGCTTGCCGTGACCATGGTTGCCGCGCCAAAGCCGGACGCACAGTCCATGCGTTTCGGGCCGTCGGCGGTACTTTTCGCCGCGCAAACCGAACCATCCGCCTGCGGGTAAACCAGCGCTTCGGTAGAAAATACGCAGTCCACGCCCAGCTTGCCCTTGCTGTTCTTCACCACGCCAAAATCACTTTTTAACCTCTCGCGCAGCTTCGCGGCCAGTGGATCCTGGATTGTTTTCGCCAGATCGGTGACCTGAATTTGCGTCGGATCGATTTGCCCGCCTGCACCGCCGGTCGTCACTAGCGGGATCTTATTGCGACGGCAGTACGAGATAAGCGCCGCTTTCGGACGCACGCTATCAATGGCATCAATCACATAGCTGTATCCCTGACTTAGCAGCTGCGCGGCATTCTCAGCGGTAATAAAATCATCCACCACGGTGACACGACACTCCGGATTAATTTCGCGGATGCGGGCCGCCATGACTTCCGTTTTGGCCTGCCCTACGGTCTCACGCAGCGCATGAATCTGGCGGTTGGTGTTGGTGACGCAGACATCGTCCATGTCGATAAGCGTAATAGCGCCAATGCCCGTGCGCGCCAGGGCTTCCGCCGCCCAGGACCCCACGCCGCCGATGCCGATTACGCACACATGTGCCTCAGCAAAAAGTTGCAAAGCATCGCGCCCGTATAAACGGGCCGTGCCGCCAAAGCGTTGCAGCCAGGCATCGGACAAAACTACAGGCATCAGTATTTCCTCGGGGAATAAAAAACGGGCTGATTATACAGCCCGCTTCAGAAAGGTGGGAAATTTGCAGCATTAACCGCTAAAAACGTTTCCGCCAAAGCCGGCACCCGGCGCGTTTTTCAGCACCCAGACACGGCCATAGTGATTATACCACCCGGCACGATGGCCCGCTTCCGGCCCAATCCCTTGATAAATATCGAAGTGTTGACCTTTAATGGCCCCGCCGACATCAAGCGCTACCATCACGCGCAGCTCGTACTGACCGCTGAATTTGCCGTTGTTGTCCAGTAGCGGCACTTCAGCCAGCAGCGTCGTGCCCGCCGGAATAATAGAGCGGTCGGAGGCCACGGATGCGCGCCCAATCAGCGGCACGGCACTCGCCCCCTTCACCGGAGCATAGCTGGCTGGTTTAAAGAAGACGAAAGAAGGGTTTTGCTCCAGCAGCTCCTGCACTTCAGCCTGGCTGTGGGTTTCCCCCCAGTGGCGAATCGCCTGCATCGACATATCTTCTTTCTTCACCTCACCGCGATCGATAAGCACTTTACCTATGCTGCGATACGCATGGCCGTTTTTGCCCGCATAGCCAAAGAAGGTCAGCGGTCGACCATCGCCAAAGTCGATATAGCCGCTGCCCTGCACGTCCATAATGAAGTTATCCATCAGGGAGTTACTGTAGGCAAGAATATAGCTGTCGCTCAGTGCGCCGCCGTAGATTTCCGCGCGAGATGGCAAACGCCCGCGTTTTGGCGGCATGCGATAGATGGGGTACTGGAATTCACCCTGACGGGTATAGCGCGCCTGCACAACCGGCGTGTAGTAACCGGTAAACTGAACGTTACCGTAGTTATCCGCGCCTTCCATCTGCCAGGCATCGAGGCCGTACTGTTTTAGCTGACGGGTATCGCCGCCAGCCTGTAGCCACTGCTGCACAGAGCTGTAAACATCGCTTTTGCTGTTATAAAGCCGCGGAGAGGCCGAGCGAATCTGATTAACCTGTTCGGCAAAGTCGCCGCCGTTAATCGGCGCACCAACAGCATCGGGCTGGTTCACCAGCGAGAAGGGCTGGGAGAACTTACCGTCTTTATACTGCTGGCCTTTATCGGTCGGTTTGGACGAACAGGCAGCCAGTGCCGCCACCATCACGCCCGTCACAATGTACTTAATCCAACTTCCTCTCATTCCTGCCTCACCCTGTTTATGCCGCTAGACGCCACGCGAAGATAGAAAACACTCCGCCATAATTATTTGCTTGTCATTCATGGCGCGTCTGATATGTATAAAAAAAAAACTCAACGCCGTAAAATT
>CAMLJN010000002.1 GCA_946480445.1 uncultured Buttiauxella sp. | reverse complement strand
TAGCGCCGATGGTAGTGTGGGGTCTCCCCATGCGAGAGTAGGGAACTGCCAGGCTCTTATTTAGAACGGTTTGCTTTTAAGCAGGCTGTTAAAAGAATTAGCGTGCTGATATGGCTCAGTTGGTAGAGCGCACCCTTGGTAAGGGTGAGGTCCCCAGTTCGACTCTGGGTATCAGCACCAGTTTTTAGGTTAAAGTTCGGCGATTTAGTAAAGAATTTGCCTGGCGGCACTAGCGCGGTGGTCCCACCTGACCCCATGCCGAACTCAGAAGTGAAACGCCGTAGCGCCGATGGTAGTGTGGGGTCTCCCCATGCGAGAGTAGGGAACTGCCAGGCTTCAAATAAAACAAAAAGGCCACCTTAACAGGTGGCCTTTTTGTTTTACATGTTAAAAAAGAAGGCCCCGTGCTTGCGCACGGGGCCTTCTTTTTAGCTATTAATGAATTACCTGGGAAAGGAAAGCGCGGGTACGTTCTGATTTAGGATGGGCAAAGAACTCATCGGGAGCGGCCTGCTCAACAATTTCACCGCGATCCATAAAGATCACCCTGTCGGCTACCGTTCTGGCAAAGCCCATCTCATGCGTTACGCACAGCATTGTCATGCCTGACTGCGCGAGACCAATCATTGTATCCAGCACTTCTTTCACCATTTCAGGGTCCAGCGCCGAGGTTGGTTCGTCAAACAGCATGATCTTTGGTTTCATGCATAGCGAACGCGCAATCGCCACGCGCTGCTGCTGACCACCGGAAATCTGCCCAGGAAACTTGTGAGCGTGTTCAGCAATACGTACTCGTTGCAGATAATGCATACCCAGCTCATCGGCCTCTTTTTTGGGCATCTTTTTGACCCAAACAGGTGCCAGCGTGCAGTTCTGCAAAACGGTGAGGTGAGGGAAAAGATTAAAATGCTGGAACACCATGCCTACCTCTGTTCGCACTTTTTCAATATTCCGCAGATCGTCGTTAAGTTCAGTACCATCGACGATGATACGGCCCTTTTGGTGCTCTTCGAGATGATTAATACAGCGGATAGTGGTTGATTTCCCGGAGCCAGAAGGCCCGCAAAGTACGATACGTTCACCCTGTTTTACTCTCAGATTGATGTCTTTAAGTACGTGAAACTGTCCGTACCACTTGTTCACATTCTCCAGCAGGATCATCGCGTCCGCAGGTTGCATAGCTATTTGGCTCATTTTTATCCTCAGTGCGGTTCTCGCCCGGTGTTAAAGCGCTTTTCCAGATGCTGGCTATAGCGCGACATGCTGAAACAAAAAGCCCAGTAGATCAGTGCTGCAAAGACATAGCCCTCCGTGGACATACCCAGCCACGCGGGATCTACCGTGGCCTGTTGTACGCTGCTGAACAGATCGAACAGGCCGATGATGATCACCAGGCTGGTATCTTTAAACAGAGCGATGATCGTATTCACCAACCCCGGGATCACCAGCTTTAGCGCCTGGGGTAAAATTACCAATCCCTGCATTTTCCAGTAGCCTAAGGCCAGGGATTCAGCGGCTTCGTACTGGCCTTTAGGCAGGGCCTGTAGCCCACCGCGAACCACCTCGGCCACATAGGCCGACTGGAACAAAATTACGCCGACCAGCGCACGGATAAGTTTGTCGATGCTTGTCCCTTCCGACAGGAAAAGTGGCAGCATGACCGAGGACATAAAGAGCACGGTGATCAACGGAACGCCGCGCCAGAACTCGATAAACACCACCGACAAAAACCTCACGACCGGCATGCGCGACCGGCGTCCCAAAGCCAACAGGATCCCCAGCGGTAGCGCTCCTGCAATCCCCACCGAGGCGATAATCAGCGTTAATGTCAGCCCGCCCCACTGGCGCGTCTCTACACGCTCAAGCTCCAGAAAGCCTCCGTACAGCAGCCACCAGACGATCGGCGGATAGACAACAGCCCAGAGGGCGATGTAGCGGCCACGTCGGGGCATGGCACGCCAGAACATGGGTAGAATTGAAAGAAGGCCGACGAGTAGCGCCAGGTTGATACGCCAGCGCTGATCGTGTGGATAGAGGCCATACATAAACTGGCCGAATCTGGCATGAATAAATACCCAACAGGCACCTTCTTTGGTGCAGTCGGCGCGAGTTTCACCGAGCCAGTTGGCCTGAAATATGGCCCAGTTGAGCAGCGGTGGAATAAGCGCCCAGATCATCCACAGGCAAAAAAGAGTCAGCAGGCTATTTGACCAGCTGGAAAACAGATTTTTACGCGCCCATTGCACCGCGCCGGATCGGACAGCTTCAGGAGGCGCGTGATGGGAGGATACGGCTTTCGTCATCATGGTTCCTTAGCGCTCGATCAGGGCTATGCGACGGTTATAAAGGTTCATCAGCAGGGAAATACTCAGGCTGATAATCAGGTAAACCGACATGGTTATCGCGATAGTTTCGATGGCCTGTCCGGTCTGATTGAGTACCGTCCCGGCGAACAGCGAAACCATATCCGGATAACCTATCGCCGCCGCTAGTGAGGAGTTTTTCACAATATTGAGGTACTGGCTGGTTAGCGGAGGGATAATGACACGCAGCGCCTGCGGGATGATGACCTGACGTAAGGTCACCGTATGCGGTAAGGCGAGCGCGCGGGCGGCTTCATGTTGTCCATAGGGCACGGACTGGATCCCGGAGCGAATGATTTCGGCAATAAATGCCGAGGTGTAAACGGACAGGGCCAGCGTTAAGGCGGCAAGCTCAGGAATTAAGACCATACCTCCCCGGAAGTTAAACCCGCGTAGCGCAGGCACATCCCAGTGCAGCGCGGCCCCAAAAATCGAGTGTGCGAGAAGCGGCAGTAACGCTATCAATCCCAAAGCTGTCGGCCAGGTGCGTCGCAGCTGCCCGGTTTTCATCTGGAACATCCTGTTATAACGATACAGCGCAGCCGAAATGATAAATGCGGCGGCCAGCGCCACGATAAACGCCATCATTCCCTCTCCCACTTCTGGGGAAGGAAGATAGAGTCCCCGGTTATTGAGGAAGAGCAGATCGAAGGCGCTTACCGCCTGGCGAGGGCCGGGCAAATTGCGTAATACTGCAAAGTACCAAAAGAAGATTTGCAGCAGCGGCGGAATATTCCGGAAGGTTTCGATGTAAATAGTAGACAGCTTGCGTAGCAGCCAGTTTTCGGAAAGGCGCGCCAGCCCTAGAAAAAAGCCGATAAAAGATGCAAAGACAATACAAAGCGCAGAAACCAGCAGCGTATTGAGCAGGCCGACTACAAATACCCGACCGTAGGTGTCGCCCTGCTCGTAATCAATAAGATGCTGGACGATGCCGAAACCGGCGCTGCGGTCGAGAAACGCAAAACCTGAGGTAATACCTCGATTATTAAGGTTGGTGACGGTGTTGTGGATCAGGTATGCCGCAATGCCGGCAACAACAGCAACTGCGACAATCTGATACAGCCATGCACGAACCGCGGGATTAGAAAAGGAGAAGTCTCCCTTTACGGCTGGGCGGCGTGGGGACATAAGCAAACCTCAGTGACATAAACTCAAACCTGGACACCGCTTATGCGGTGCCCTTTTCTGACGTTTCGCTTAACGAACAGGCGGAGCGTACTGGATGCCACCTTTGTTCCAAAGATTGTTCTGACCACGTTTTATTTTCAGCGGGCTTTCGGAGCCGACGTTGTGCTCGAAAATCTCAGCGTAGTTACCAACCTGCTTCACGATGTTGAATGCCCATTTATTGTCGAGCTTCAGGTCTTTACCAAAGTCACCTTCTTTTCCTAACAGGTGCGCCATATCTGGCGTCGTTGGATTAGCGGCCATTTTCTCGACGTTTTTGGAGTTTACGCCCATCTCTTCAGCATTGAGCATGGCGAACAGCGTCCAGCGCACTATGGCAAACCAGTCTTCATCACCGCGGCGCACAACCGGTCCCAGCGGCTCTTTGGAAATCACTTCTGGCAGTACGATCCACTCGGCAGGATTGCTCAGCTTAATGCGCAGCGCGTACAGCTGCGACTGATCGGATGCCAGCGTATCGCAGCGGCCTGACTCCAGCGCTTTGGCCGATTCATCGGAGCGGTCAAAGGTGACCGGGGTGTACTTCATCTTGTTCGCTTTAAAGTAATCCGCCACGTTCAGCTCGGTATCCGTCCCTGCCTGAATACAAACCGTTGCGCCATCAAGCTCTTTAGCGCTTTTCAGGCCTGCTTTGTTATGGGTCAGGAAGCCGATGCCGTCATAGTAGGTCACGCCGGTGAAAATCATGCCCATACCAGCGTCACGAGAAGAGGTCCAGGTGGTATTGCGAGAAAGGATGTCGACCTCGCCTGATTGCAGGGCGGTAAAACGTTCTTTAGCGGTCAGCGGGGTATATTTAACTTTTGTAGCATCGCCAAATACCGCCGCGGCCACGCCCCGGCAGATATCGACGTCGATGCCGGTAAATTTACCGCTGGCATCGGCATAAGAGAAGCCCGGCAGGCCGTCGCTAATGCCGCATTGTACGAAGCCTTTCTTTTTGACGGCATCAAGCGAAGTTCCCGCATGAGCCTGGCTTGCCACCGCTAACAGTGAACCGGCTGCGACCAGAGTGGCGATCATCATCTTTTTCATAATGCATCCTGTGTGGCGTAATTATCGTTATATGTTTATGGCGTCCGGATGACGCCGTTTTACCTGTCTGTGGCATCAGCCAGTCTTGGTTAAGCAAACGGAGTGCCAGTTTTTGCGGAGGGCATATTGCGTGTATACCTGCCGCAGTAAGCTGAGTGTAGATGCGCTCAACGCCCTGCGAAGGTGCAAAATTGAAGCCTGCGCCACATTTCGGAGCAAAATAATTTCAGAATTTGATCGTGTGGAAAGAATTAATTTCAGCCGTTAATAGTAGCAGGCCAGGGATTTAAGCCGGGATGTGAGAATAATCACGATGTGGAATGCAAATGGATACGGCGGTGCGGATTTGAGTGATTAGTTTCACGTTAAATCGTTTCGCTTGCTGGTTGCTCCGGCGAACAGTGTTCTGGCATCTCCTGGCGATGCACTTAAACAAGGCAAACAAAAAAAGCGCGAGATGCACTCGCGCTTTTTTGACTCATTCATCGCTGTTATTTGGTCAGAGCAACAATACCCAGCGTTAAACCTGCAAGCGCTGCTGCACCGCCAGCGATAGCCCCTGCGGTTTCCCAGTTATCCTGTGTAGTGCCCTTCATACAGGTATTGGTATGCACCAGGCGGCCCTGATCGTCATAGACCGGTACGCAAGGAGAGTTGGTGGCACAACCCGCCAGAAGCGTGGAAAGCAGGGCTGCGGCAATTAACTTTTTCATTTTAAAACCTCATTTACTCATCGGCCGGAGCAGGGATGACTCTGAACGTAGTCTGAGTCTTCAACCGAGCTTCTCCGGTTCTTATGCGATTATTTTACCACCGATCGGACCACGGCCATGAGCCTGGAATAATTGCAATTCATGTGTAATGTAAACAAAGTGGAGAAAGGGGCGTTCAGGTGAAGGATTGTGGAGGGAAAATGGAGGAGTCAGGGAGAGGCACTGACGATAAAAAAGGCGCTTCCCCATGCCGAGTAGCGCCTTCTTAAGGTATGGCCTGACATTGGCAGCTCACATGAACAGTATGGGCATAAGTTTTGTACCGTCGTTCACAGTTCGCCGGGCAATCCTTAAGCTTTTGTCCGACCCGCATCAATCGTCCTGGTCACGGAACTGGAAAAGGTTTTATGAGGGGCTGGTGGATAAATGTCACCGGGAAGAAAAAACAGATACAGATTTTGAGGTTATCACTCGCTCAGAATTCTGAATTTTGCTTTATCCTGCCAGCGGGAAAAGATCCCCACAACTTTGCAGGATATTCCACTTCCATCAAAACGGTTGAAAAACTACATTTTATCAATAGAACGCGCTACGATGATCGCCAACATATGGATGTGTAAGAGAGGCCGATATGGAAAATAAGCTAAGGCAAGCTGGCTTTACGCAGAAAGAAGTTAAGTTTGTAGCTCATTGGGTTGAAAAAGAAAAGTCCTCATACCTGATAGTTCTTAGGCAATTAAGACGGGTGTTTATTTTGGGTGTTATTGTCAGATTACTACTGATTGGCTTTTGTGTTTATAGCTATTCCCATGATTCAGAGGGTGGTTTTTATAGCTCTCTCTTTGCGGCTGGTTTTACGTTTTTAGTTGCTGAGTTTTTCGCCCCATTTTATGTAGGGGCGAAAGTATTCCTATATTTAAGAAGAGAGAAAGCTAGTTAGCATTATCGTAAGTTGCTTTGATTGATATTGCGTCACCAGCTCCTTCCATAAGTAGTGAGGGAGCTGTCATTGTTCGGAAATTTCTTACATAGTCTGACGGGATGTGACGAAATAGACGCCATGTATCAGGTTTTAAAACAAGACGAGACATACCATATCCGGATAGAGTAAGATCCATCATGCTATACGCCATTCCCCCGACCTTACTATCAAACCCCATAAAACTGGCTGCGGCTATGTAACCTTTTTTTACATTACCAACAGAATCATTCCGGCCATAATAAATATTAGTAAACCCTTCTTTTACTGAGTTATACCCATGAAGAATTAACAGCCCGCCACCGGCAATTCCTATAGCATTGCCATGCGACACGGAGCCAGCGGCGATACCAAAACCAGCTATGATTTGGAAGCCGCCCAGGATAACACCCACCCCGTTAATTACATATCCCCATGCATCGAGTTTGTTAATCAATTTAGCTGAGACAAGAACTTTAGCGCTACCGTTTTTCAGCGCGATGTCCTGATTATTAATGAGTATTCTTTCTTTTTTCAGATTAGAAAGGTACTCCCTGCATTCACGGTCATTTTTTGCGGTACCGATCCCCTGTAACTGCGCATCAATGAATTTGTCTATTTCGTTGTTGAAGTTAAGATGCGGAACAAGGTTTTTCAAATGGTATGCAGATACCTGCCGGGCATAGCTCTTCAGATTGCTCGCCTCCCGCTGAGCAAGCATGAGGTAGTAGCTGTTAAATCTTTTTTTATCCAGATAGTTATCCATAACGTAACCTATAAAAATAGTATGACCGTTTTACTAAAAATGTGTAGTAGTGGTATACCACAAGGAAAAATAATGCTGTAGAAGCAAAGGGTTTGACTTTGTATAACTTTGGCGTGTAAGTTTTTAACTATGGCATATCTCGCCTACAGTTGATTAAACTGATTTAATCTGCCGCCGAGCGATTTTTTATTGCCGGAAATTCATCGCGCAGCGCACGCGCAATAATCCCACCGAACCATACCCATTTAAAATGACCCCTTGAGGGATCAGTTCTATGGCAGTGCTCTCTATGCCCTGACCCTAACCAAAATCCTGCTCCATTCAGAAACAGAGTTCCGGCATGATTTTCACTTCTCTGAGCGGAGGTTGCGCCGATGAAAAGTCACGATTCACTCAAGAACAAATTGTCTTTGCCCTGAGCAGGCCGAGTTGGGTACAGCAGTACCGGCAGTCTGTCGTAAGCTGGGCATCCCCGATGCCACAATTTATACGTGGCGCAAGAAATACGGCGGGATTTCCCCTTCAGGTCTGAAACATATGCGGCAGCTTAAAGAAGAGAATCTCAGGCTGAAGAAGCTGGTTGCCGATCTGAGCCTCGGCAGGGCATGGCTGCAGGACATGCTGGCAAAAAAGAGCTGACGCTGGCATGTCTGCGCGAAACCCGTGTGCATGACTATATAGCGTTTTTTTGGGGTTTTTGGCAGCGTAAATCCTGGTGAAATTACTGCAATGTTCCTTGATACAAAAACGATGATTTCAGGAAGAGGAAGCTGGGTCTAAACCAGGTTTGTCTGTGAGGCACGCGGCGGGGCACATGATATAAAAAAGGCGCTTCCCCATGCCGAGTAGCGCCTTCTTAAGGTACGACCTAACTGACTAGTATCAGTTCATGCCGTATTTTTTCAGCTTTTTGCGCAGCGTACCACGGTTGATGCCCATCATCAGGGCAGCACGGGTTTGGTTGCCACGGGTGTATTGCATCACCATGTCCAACAATGGCTGCTCTACTTCAGCCAATACCAGCTCATACAGATCGTTAACATCTTGACCATTCAGTTGAGCAAAATAGTTCTTCAGTGCCTGTTTCACAGAGTCACGCAGGGGTTTTTGGGTAACCTGATCCTGAGAGTTAACGGTAGAAACGGTCAGTACGTCAGAATTTACGCGTTGTTCGAACATAGTTCTGTCAGCTCTTTATTTCTGTTTACGCAAAATTTTCAAAGTATGCCTCCAACGCCTCGAGTTGCTCACTAGCATCCTCGATGGCGTTGAATGTGCGCCGAAACTGGTCATCTGGAGCGTGTTCCTGGAGATACCAGGATACGTGTTTGCGCGCAATTCGGTATCCCTTTACCTGACCATAAAAGTCATGGAGTTCCCGAATATGTGCACAAAGTAAGCGCTTCACCTCTGCCAGAGGCAGGGGAGGGAGCAACTCTCCAGTGTCCAGATAGTGCTGGATTTCCCGAAAGATCCAGGGTCTTCCCTGAGCTGCACGTCCTATCATCAGAGCATCAGCCCCTGTATAGTCAAGCACAGCTCTGGCTTTAAGCGGGTCAGTAATGTCACCATTCGCGATAATCGGAATGGAAACTTTCTGCTTAACTGCCCGAATGCTGTCGTACTCAGCGTCTCCCTGGAATAAACAGGCGCGGGTGCGTCCATGAATTGTCAGGGCCTGAATGCCACAGTCTTCAGCCAGTTGGGCAATCTCGACACAGTTACGGTGCGCCGTATCCCAGCCAGTGCGAATCTTTAACGTCACAGGAACGTCCACTGCCTTCACCACCGTCGTCACGATAGACTTCACCAGACTCGGGTACTGCAGAAGGGCTGAACCTGCCAGTTTGCGATTCACTTTCTTCGCCGGGCAACCCATATTGATATCAATGATTTGGGCGCCATTAGCCACGTTAATGCGTGCGGCTTCTGCCATCTCTTCGGGATCGCTACCGGCTATTTGCACGGTGCGAATACCCGGCTCATCGACATGCACCATCCGTAAACGGGATTTGTCGCTCGCCCAAACTTCCGGGTTAGAGGACATCATCTCAGAAACGGTTAACCCTGCTCCCATCTCATAACACAGCGTCCTGAAGGGTCTGTCTGTAATGCCAGCCATAGGTGCTGCAATAAGACGGTTTCTGAGCTGGTGGTGTCCGATGCGCATGAGTTAAGAAATGACCATACTGTACCTGCAAGGCGGCGTATATTACGCATTTTTTACCCGAGATGAAAGGACAAACTTTGAACAATCCTCTGTTACAGATCAAGGAATCATTAACCTGTGGGTATGGTTCGGGTAAATTGCATTTAATTTCAATAGGTTATTTTTAGTTGCTTGTTTTGTGCACCGACAGGATAAATGTAAAATCAGCAGCAATTAACTGCTATTTGGGCTTCAGTTGCCAGATAAAGTGCTGATTTATTCAGCGCTTTCGGTGTTTTAATGCGACGAATGTCTCATTTTCGCTGCCCGAAATACCGGGTGAAGACGGTCAGAAAAAGGGGGCAAAGTGACCGTTTTGTCCCATCATGCTGAGGTTTTAAAGCCTGTTCCGCGGCGACAGCTCGTCCAGAAGATCGGACGCCTGCAACGAGACCTGACGATCCCGCTGCAGGACATGCGGATTAGCGTTTAATGCCGGTGATACGGCACCACTCTTCTTTTTCTGCAACCGGGTCGAGGGTGAATTTATCCGCATAGGCTTCGCAGACGCCCTCGGCCTGGCTTGCCAGCACGCCGGAAAGGCCCAGCAAACCGCCCTGAACGGGCAGTACGCTGATTAACGGTGCCAGCTCACGCAAAGGACCTGCGAGGATGTTGGCTACCACCACATCGGCGCTCATGGCTTCTGGCTGGTCCTGCGGCAGATACAGCTCAAGGCGTTCAGAAACGCCGTTGCGCTGGGCGTTGTCGCGGCTGGCCTGAATTGCCTGCGGATCGATATCAATCCCGATGGCTTTTGCCGCGCCCAGTTTCAACGCTGCGATTGCCAGAATGCCGGAGCCGCAGCCGAAATCGATCACGGTTTTACCTTCCAGATCCAGCCCGTCCAGCCACTCAAGGCACAGTGAGGTGGTTGGGTGCGTACCTGTCCCGAATGCGAGGCCTGGGTCAAGCATCACGTTTACCGCGTTTTCATCTGGCACGTCCCGCCAGCTCGGGCAAATCCACAGGCGTTGGCCGAAACGCATCGGGTGGAAGTTATCCATCCACTCGCGTTCCCAGTCTTTATCTTCGAGCTGTTCAACCTTGTGGTGGAAGCCTTGACCCAGCAGCGGTTCATTCTCAAGGATGGCGACGACTTCTCGCATATCGGTTTCCGCGTCGTAAAGGCCGATAACGTCCGTGTCACCCCACAGGCGGGTTTCGCCCGGCAGAGGCTCGAAAACCGGGGTGTCGTGCGTGTCCTGGAAAGTAACGGAAACCGCTCCGCTTTCGATCAGCGCATCGCCGAGCTGTTCGGCGTTAGCGCCGGAGGTGTTAATTTTCAGTTGGATCCATGGCATGGCGAAACTCTTTATTTATCAGAAGGTGAAACAGGTGCTGGTGCGGGTAACGTCTGACCAAAGCGGTTACCGATAAGAAAAGCCAGCAAACTTAATAATAGTGACGGTACGATGGGGTGGAAGCTGAACAGCTGGATTTTAAAGCTGGCCAGCAGGGCATACAGCACGCCGCCGACGATCATCGCGCTTAGTGCACCCGCTGCGTTGGCGCGCTCCCAGTACAGGCCCAGCACCAGCGGCCACAGGAACACCGCCTCCAGGCCGCCAAATGCCAGCAGGTTAAGCCAGATAATCATCTCCGGCGGGCGCCACGCGGCCAGCAGCAGCAGAGCACCCAGCACCAGCGTAATCACCGATGACATGCGCTTGAGCAGCTTCTCATTACGGATCTGCTCGGGTCTGATATTCAGATAGAGATCTTTTACGATCGTCGCCGAAGACTGAAGGAGCTGTGCGTTAATCGTCGACATAATGGCGGCCATGGGGGCGGCGAGGAAGATCCCGGCGGCCACCGGTGGCAGCACTGTGACCATCAGCGTCGGGATCACCAGATCCGGCACGTGTAAATCTGGCAGCACGGCGCGGCCCAGCGCGCCAGCCAGATGCATGCCCAGCATCAGGATGGCCACGACGACAGTGCCCAGAATAATCCCCCGATGCACGGCTTTACTGTCTTTATAAGAGATACAGCGCACGGCGGTATGCGGCAGACCAATCACCCCAAAGCAGACCAGTACCCAGAACGAGGTCATAAAGGCCGGGGAAAGAATATTGTCAGCACCCTGCGGGGAAACCAGTTTGGGGTCAATGTGCTGCAACTTATCGACGGCGCTTTCCAGGCCACCCGCGGCGTGTACAACGCCAATCAGCAGCAGTATTGTGCCGATCAGCATCACCAGACCCTGCATAGCATCGTTGAGCACGCTGGCGCGAAAGCCGCCAAACGCGGTATACAACGCTATGCTGATGCCGAAGATCAATAGACCCGTTTCATAGGGGATACCCGCCGCCGTTTCAAGCAGGCGCGCGCCGCCGATAAACTGCACCGTCATGGCACCGACAAAGGCGACCAGTAAACTCAGGCTTGCCAGCCAGACCAGCAGGCGGCTCTGATAGCGAGCATAGAGCATGTCATTAAGCGTCACCGCGTTGTAACGGCGAGCCAGGATGGCAAACTTTTTCCCCAGGATGCCCAGCGAGAGCCAGACTGCCGGCAGCTGGATCATTGCCAGCAAAACCCAACCCAGGCCATATTTATACGCTGCACCCGGCCCGCCAATAAAGGAGCTTGCGCTGATATAGGTAGCGGTGAGCGTCATCGCGAGGACAAAGCCGCCCATTGACCGGCTGCCAAGGAAATATTCGTTCAAAAAGTTACCGGTTGTGCGCTGGCGCATGGCATAGACGGAAAGGCCAAACACCACCAACAGATAAGCCACGAGAGGTAAAATGACTTCAAGCTGCATGATCGTCCTCCAGCGGAATATCGCGGAAGACAGTCCGCACCATCAGCCAGCAGAGCAGAATAAACAGCAGCGGAACCAGCAGGCAGGCCATCTCAAACCAGTGCGGCAAACCGGTAAAGCCGATCTCATTACCAGGTAAGTAAGCAGCCACTAACCATGCCGCAAGATAGAGCAGGGTTAGCCCGAGCGCCCAGCGCGCTTCTTTGTTGGCCTGAACAAATCGCTTGTCCATCGTTATCCCTTGTGTAGCCGAAAGCGGCGATTGTAACGCATAGCCTTCCGCGGAGGATCAAAAAAAGAAAAGGCCGCAGAACGGCCTAAGGTTGCTGACAAAGAAGGAAAAAGCGTGGTTTTTCCTTCTTTGTGGTGATCAGCCGAAAATCAATGAATTGATTTTCCTCATGTTACTATGCGACCTCTGCCCGTCCTGCGAAAAGTCGAGGTAAGGCATCAGTCTGAGGCAGCGCAGCGGCCTTTTTAGCGACAGAGCAGAAAACTTAGTCCTGAAGACCCAGTTTCTTCTCCAGATAGTGGATGTTGGTACCACCGTGCTGGAAATGCTCGTCGTTCATGATACGGGTCTGTAGCTCAACGTTGGTTTTAATACCGTCGATGATCAGTTCCGCCAGGGCATTCTTCATACGAGAGATCGCCACTTCACGGGTTTCGCCGTAGCAGATCAGCTTGCCAATCATGGAATCGTAATACGGCGGTACGGTGTAGCCGGCGTAAATGTGCGATTCCCAGCGCACGCCAAAACCACCTGGTGCATGGAAGCGGGTGATTTTGCCTGGGCTTGGCAGGAAGGTATTCGGGTCTTCGGCGTTGATACGGCACTCTACCGCATGGCCTTTGACAATCACGTCTTCCTGCTTGATGGACAGCGGCTGACCGGCAGCAATGCGCAGCTGCTCTTTGATCAGGTCAACGCCGGTGATCATTTCGGTTACCGGATGCTCAACCTGAATACGGGTGTTCATCTCAATGAAGTAGAACTCACCGTTTTCGAACAGGAACTCGAAGGTGCCAGCACCGCGATAGTTGATGTCCACGCAGGCTTTGGCGCAGCGTTCGCCGATGAATTTACGCAGCTCAGGCGTGATGCCTGGCGCTGGCGCTTCTTCGACGACTTTCTGGTGGCGGCGCTGCATAGAGCAGTCGCGTTCTGCCAGGTAAATCGCTTTGCCCTGACCGTCTGCCAGCACCTGAATTTCGATGTGGCGTGGGTTTTCGAGGTACTTTTCCATATAGACCATATCGTTGTTGAAAGCAGCTTTTGCTTCCGCACGGGTCATATTAATGGATTCTTCCAGTTCCTCATCGCTGCGTACCACACGCATACCGCGACCGCCGCCGCCGCCGGATGCTTTGATAATCACCGGGTAACCAATGCGTTTAGCATGGGCACGGTTTTTATCCATGTCGCCATCCAGTGGGCCGTCAGAACCCGGAACGCAAGGAACGCCAGCTTTCTTCATGGCATTGATGGCAGAAACTTTATCGCCCATCAGGCGGATAGTTTCAGCGCGTGGGCCAATGAAGATAAAGCCTGAACGCTCAACCTGCTCGGCAAAGTTGGCGTTTTCAGACAGGAAGCCGTAGCCCGGGTGAATCGCTACCGCGCCAGTAATTTCTGCCGCAGAGATGATCGCCGGAATGTTCAGATAACTTTTTACGGAAGGTGCCGGGCCAATACAGACCGTCTCATCCGCCAGCAGTACGTGTTTTAAATCGCGATCCGCACTTGAGTGCACGGCGACAGTCTTGATACCCAGTTCTTTACAGGCACGAAGAATACGCAGAGCGATCTCGCCACGGTTAGCGATGACAATTTTATCCAGCATGTTCGCCTCGTTACTCGATGACGACCAGCGGCTCGTCATATTCTACCGGTTGACCGTTTTCCACCAGGATGGCTTTCACCACGCCCGCTTTATCGGCTTCGATCTGGTTCATCATTTTCATCGCTTCAACGATGCACAGAGTGTCGCCAACGTTAACTTTCTGGCCAACTTCAACAAACGCTTTCGCATCCGGGCTTGGGGTGCGGTAGAAAGTACCGACCATCGGGGAACGTACGATGTGACCACTGACTTCAGCAGCCGCTGGCGCTTCCATTGCCGGCGTCGCGGCAGGAGCAACAGCGTTAGACAAACCAGGCTGCGGCTGCGGCTGGTACATTGGTGCAGCATAAGCCTGCTGCATCATAGGGTAGCCCGCGTTTGGCGCGCTACGGCTGATGCGAACAGATTCTTCGCCTTCAGAAATTTCCAGTTCGGAGATGCCTGATTCTTCAACCAGCTCGATCAGTTTTTTAATCTTACGAATATCCATGAGTGGGTTCCGTACTCTTGTTTAGATGGATTTTGACAGGCGTTTAACCGCCGTCTGTAGTGCATATAAATAACCGTCAGCGCCTAATCCGCAGATCACCCCGACGGCTTTATCAGAAAGATATGAATGGTGGCGAAACGGTTCGCGCGCATGCACATTGCTCAGATGGATCTCGATAAACGGGATATCCACCGCCAGCAGGGCATCGCGAAGCGCAACGCTGGTATGCGTAAACGCGGCCGGATTAATCAGGATAAAGTCTACGTTATCTTTCGCCTGATGAATTCGGTCGATTAGCGCATATTCCGCATTCGATTGCAGGTGGCTGAGCGACACATTGAGGGTTTTCGCTTCTTCTTCAAGCGTGTTAACAATCTGTGCCAGAGTTTGCACGCCGTATTTATCCGGCTCGCGCGTCCCCAGCATGTTCAGATTCGGACCGTTCAAAAGCAAAATGTGAAAATTACCCGACATTGTGCTGCCATCTCCCGCAATTTGTAGGCAATTGACAAAATATACCTAACTTGCCCGGTTGTCACCTGCAGAGACTAAAAATGCCCCTCAGGAAAAACCAAAGTCGCACATTATAACGATTTCGTAGCATTTGGCAGCTAAATACTGGTCTTATCAGGGAAGATGATCAACCCCTATTGCTTTACACGCCCGCAGGCTGGCGTTTTTTGTGTCGCACAGCCCGCATTTTCAGACTTAACGCCACCACTGGCGGAACTTCTTCTGGCGCAGGGCGAGGAGAATGAAGGCAGCTAAAGCATAAAGCAAGGGCTGCGGTGAGATTATCTTTACCGACCAGAGGTAGTGGATGGGGGCCAGGATCGCCACCAGATAAACGAAGTTATGCAGCTTTTGCCAGCGAGAGCCAAGGTATCGCTGCGTTCGCTGAGTGGAAGTCACCGCCAGCGCCAGCAGAATAAACCAGCTCGTTATCCCCAGCAGAAGATAAGGACGTGTGACCAGCTCCCGGCCGAGCAGGCCCAGGTTGTTTATCCCAAGCTCTAATAAGGAATAGCTGACCAGATGCAGCGACGCCCAGGCAAAGCACCAGAGGCCGAGCAGACGGCGCGTGCGGATCAACAGAGGTTGTTTTCCGTAGCGGGCAAGGGGCGTAATCAGCAGGGTGGCCAGTAATAATTTCAGCGCCATTCTGCCGGTAAAATGCTGGATATCTTTCGCCGGGTCGGCGCTAAAAAGCCCCTGGCTTGCGGCGTAAACCAGCCATAAAAAAGGCAGAAATGCTGCCAGATGCAGCGCTACCTTAAGCCAGGTGATTTGCTTTGCACTCAGTCGCACTCAGAAATTCTCCTTCAGATTCAGGCCGCGATAAAGCGAGGCAACCTGTTCGGCATAGCCATTGAACAGCAGCGTCGGCTGGCGCTTTACGTCCAGTACGCCGCCGGATCCAATAAATCTTTCCGAAGCCTGCGACCAGCGGGGATGATCGACATGGGGATTCACATTGGCGTAAAAGCCGTATTCGTTCGGGGCCGCCATATTCCAGGTCGTTGGCGGGAGTTCACGGACCAGCTTGATACTGACAATCGACTTAATCCCCTTAAAACCATACTTCCAGGGCACGGTCAGGCGTATCGGCGCGCCATTCTGCGGCGGTAACGCTTTGCCGTAAACGCCCACGGTCAGCATTGTTAGCGGATGCATAGCCTCATCAAGACGCAGCCCTTCGACATAGGGGTATTTCAGCCCGCCACCGATAAAACGATCCTTCTGACCAGGCATCTGCTCGGGATCGTAAAGCGTTTCGAAAGCGACGTATTTTGCGTGCCCGGTGGGTTCGACAAGGGCGAGGAGTTTACTGAGCGGGAAACCAATCCAGGGTACCACCATCGACCATGCCTCCACGCAGCGCAGACGATAAATTCGCTCTTCGAGCGTAAAGCGTTTGTAGAGATCATCCAGGTCCAGCGTCAGGGGTTTGGCTACCTCGCCGCTAATTTTCACCTGCCAGGGATCGGTCTTCAGGCCGCCCGCATTCGCCGCCGGATCGGCTTTATCCAGACCAAATTCATAAAAGTTGTTATAGCCGGTGACTTTATCTTCCGGCGTCATGGCGAGTTTAGCCTGCCATTGCGCGGGCTTATCAAAGGTTAATGGTTTGCCGGAGGGCGCGGGAGGGCGTTCGTTTCCTTTAAACCACGAAAGGAGATCCGCCTGCGCCGGGCCAGGAAGAGACAGCGCAGCCGCGCCAATCCCCAGAGCTTTAAGCATCTGACGGCGTTTAAGCATAAAAACGGCCTCTGGCGTAACGTCCGCTTCGGTGAGATGTGTAACCTTTTTCATACCAGTCTCCTGTAGGGCTTTTGACTAAGCATGACGGAGAATGCTGCGTCCGGCGAATATGTCACAAAAAATTGAAATTTATACGCAGGTTGATACTGACAGACATCAGTTTGCAAAAGAGCCTGGGGGTCTATACTCCCTGATTGACGTGCAGGCCCAATTTTCGCGAAAAGTAGCGATATTTTGTCTGTGGGTATTTGCCAGGCATTGGCTTTTGCTATGTAATGCCGCGTCATTCCAGGCCCGGTTAAGGCGGCGATTTTCACTATCACGGAGTTAACACAAGGATGCGATTAACGACCAGGCTCTCAGCTTTCATGACGTTGCTAACCGGGCTGGCAATTTTTGTTACGCTTATCGGTTGTTCGCTGAGCTTTTTTAACATGGCGCATGAAACGATCAACCAAAGAGTGCTGGCCGTTGCCACTATCATTGATAATGAGCTGGTTACCTCGTCCCCGCAGAAATTGCTTGAGCGCCTCGACCAGGTCATGGTCCCCGTCGATATCAGCGAAGTCCAGCTTAAAATGGGTGATAAGGTGGTGTTCGATCATAAGCTGGAAGGGGCATGGCGTCCCGCCGCCAGCGAGTTTGGCAACCGCAGCATCACGATTGAGCTGATGAAGCACCCTGGCATGTTTGTCAGCCTGACCTTCCTTGATCCCGTCGCCAATTATTACAACTCTTTGTTCAATAACGTGCCGCTTGCCCTGGCCATAGGTTTGATGATGGTGGTGCTGTTTTTTGCCGTGCGCTGGATTAAGAAACAGCTGGAGGGCGAAGAATTACTGGAAAGCCGCGCAACCCGCATTCTTAACGGTGAGCGCGGAGCGAACGTGAGGGGCACGGTGCTGGAGTGGCCGACTCGCGCCAGCAGCGCGCTGGATGTATTGCTTTCCGATTTACAAAATGCCAGCGAGCAGCGCAGTAAAATGGATACGCTAATCCGCGCTTTCGCCGCGCAGGATGCGAAAACCGGGCTGAATAACCGCCTGTTTTTTGATAATCAGCTGGCGATGCTGCTTGAGGATCAGGAAAGGGTTGGCGCTCACGGCGTGGTAATGATGATACGCCTGCCGGATTTTGAAACCCTGCACGATACCTGGGGCCGGCAGGCGGTCGAAGAATACCTCTTCACGCTTATCAATATGCTGTCGACCTTCGTCATGCGTTATCCGGGCGCGCTGTTGGCGCGCTATTTCCACAGTGATTTTGCCGTTTTACTTCCTCACCGCACCCTGAAAGAAGCCGACGGTATTGCCAGCCAGCTTCTTAACGCCGTCGATTCTCTTCCGCCCACCCGTATGCTGGACCGTAATGACATGCTGCATATTGGGATTTGTGCCTGGCGTAGCGGGCAGACCAAAGAGCAGGTGATGGAAAATGCGGAGGTAGCCACCCGCAACGCTTCCTTACAGGGCACGAACAGCTGGTCGGTGTACGACGATAAGTTGCCGGAAAAAGGGCGAGGAAACGTTAAGTGGCGTACGCTTATTGAGCAGGCTTTGCAACGCGGCGGCCCTCGTTTCTATCAAAAGCCTGCGGTGATGCGCGATGGCTATACCCATCATCGCGAAATCATGTGCCGCATTTTTGATGGCAGCGAGGAGGTCCTTGCGGCTGAATATATGCCGATGGTGAAGCAGTTTGGCCTCTTCGAACAGTACGACCGTCAGCTATTGACGCGCACGCTGCCGCTGGTCAGCTTCTGGCCGGAAGAGACGCTGGCCATCCAGATTACCGTCGACTCGCTGATCCGTGTGCCTTTCCAGCGCTGGCTCAGAGATACACTGATGCAGAGCGAAAAATCGCTTCGTAAGCGAATTATTTTTGAACTTGCAGAGGCAGATGTTTGTCAACACATCAGCCGATTGCGACCTGTTTTACGGTTAATCAGAGCCCTGGGGGCTAGGGTTGCGGTCGTGCAGGCAGGGTTAACCGTTGTCAGTACAGCCTATATTAAGGAGCTGGATGTCGAGCTGATCAAGCTGCATCCGGGCCTGGTGCGCAAGATTGAGGAGCGAACCGAAAACCAGCTATTTGTCCAGAGCCTGGTCGAGGCCTGTAGCGGAACGCAAACTCGTGTTTTTGCTACGGGGGTAAGGAAGCGCAGCGAGTGGCAGACGCTGACAGAGAGAGGGGTGAGCGGCGCACAGGGTGAATTTTTTGCCGCCTCCGCGCCTCTGGACAGCAACGTGAAAAAATATTCTCAAAGATACTCGGTTTAACCTGCCGTTTAGTAATATTTCACGTAGAATAAGGCGCGCTGCATCTCATGGGGGCGCGAGCGTCTGCCGGTCAGAATGTCGCAGCACTAAATGTATAGGTTTGCTGATGAGCATTGTTCGCTTAATCTACAGCGTTTG
The DNA here is from genome assembly GCA_946480445.1 of uncultured Buttiauxella sp. Taxonomy (GTDB): domain Bacteria; phylum Pseudomonadota; class Gammaproteobacteria; order Enterobacterales; family Enterobacteriaceae; genus Dryocola. The sequence goes on along the minus strand of CAMLJN010000002.1, from coordinate 374,407 downwards.
TTCACTTTCCGTGCGGTTTGAGAACCAATGTTTCTGTAGGATAACGGGCGAAGCAAATTGCACAAATTTTCACCGTTGTAGAACATTTATGCGCCTTGTCGCTGCAACGTGTGGTTGGTAAAGTAAGCGGATTTTGTTTCCGCCCCAGCTTTCAGGATTACCCCTTAGTATGTTGAAAAAATTTCGTGGCATGTTTTCCAATGACCTGTCCATTGACCTGGGTACTGCGAATACCCTGATTTATGTAAAAGGACAAGGCATCGTACTGAATGAGCCCTCCGTCGTGGCCATTCGCCAGGATCGTGCCGGTTCACCTAAAAGTGTTGCTGCCGTAGGCCATGACGCCAAACAGATGCTGGGCCGTACACCGGGCAACATCGCGGCCATTCGTCCGATGAAAGACGGCGTTATCGCTGACTTCTTCGTGACGGAAAAAATGCTCCAGCACTTCATCAAACAGGTTCACAGCAATAGCTTTATGCGCCCAAGCCCGCGCGTGCTGGTCTGTGTACCGGTTGGCGCCACTCAGGTGGAACGTCGTGCCATCCGTGAATCCGCTCAGGGTGCAGGCGCTCGTGAAGTGTTCCTGATTGAAGAGCCAATGGCTGCGGCCATCGGTGCAGGCCTGCCCGTTTCCGAAGCAACCGGCTCTATGGTGGTTGATATCGGTGGCGGGACAACCGAAGTAGCCGTTATCTCCCTGAATGGTGTGGTTTACTCCTCTTCCGTTCGTATTGGCGGCGACCGCTTCGATGAAGCCATCATTAATTACGTGCGTCGTAACTACGGCTCCCTGATTGGTGAAGCGACCGCTGAACGTATCAAGCATGAAATCGGTTCTGCCTATCCAGGTGATGAAGTCCGCGAAATCGAAGTCCGCGGTCGTAACCTGGCAGAGGGCGTGCCACGTGGTTTCACCCTGAACTCCAACGAAATCCTCGAAGCGCTGCAAGAGCCGTTGACCGGCATCGTGAGTGCGGTGATGGTTGCACTGGAACAGTGCCCACCGGAGTTAGCCTCCGACATTTCTGAGCGCGGTATGGTGCTGACCGGCGGCGGTGCGCTGCTGCGCAACCTTGACCGTCTGCTGATGGAAGAGACGGGGATTCCGGTAGTAGTTGCAGAAGATCCATTGACTTGCGTAGCCCGTGGCGGTGGCAAGGCACTGGAAATGATCGACATGCACGGCGGCGACTTGTTCAGCGAAGAGTAATCAGCCGCGGGTTAAGGGGGAGTCATGGACTGCCCCTTTCTTGTTGGCCTGGGAATACGCATAGCCTATGAAGCCCATTTTTAGCCGTGGCCCTTCGCTACAGTTTCGCCTTATCCTGGCGCTGCTGGTGGCGATAGGGGTCATTATTGCCGACAGCCGCCTGGGTACGTTCAGTCAGATTCGAACGTACATGGATACTGCCGTCAGCCCTTTCTATTTTGTCTCAAATGGTCCCCGTGAGTTACTCGATAGCGTGTCGCAAACGCTAGCCTCGCGCGATCAGCTGGAACTTGAAAACCGTGCGTTGCGTCAGGAACTGATCCTGAAGAACAGCGAACTGCTTATGATGGGTCAGTACCGTCAGGAAAACGCACGTCTGCGCGAACTGTTGGGCTCTCCGCTGCGCCAGGATGAGCAGAAAATGGTGACTCAGGTTATCTCCACCGTTAACGATCCCTACAGCGATCAGGTGGTGATTGATAAAGGCAGCGTAAACGGTGTTTACGAAGGCCAGCCTGTGATCAGCGATAAAGGTGTGGTCGGTCAGGTGGTTGCTGTGGCAAAACTCACCAGCCGCGTGCTGCTGATTTGCGACGCGACGCATGCGCTGCCGATTCAGGTGCTGCGTAATGATATTCGTGTGATTGCCGCCGGTAACGGCTGCACTGACGATCTGCAGCTCGAGCATCTCCCGGCGAATACCGATATTCGCGTCGGTGACGTACTGGTGACCTCTGGTCTGGGCGGTCGCTTCCCTGAAGGCTATCCGGTGGGCGTCGTTTCCTCTGTGAAACTCGATACCCAGCGTGCCTATACCGTTATTCAGGCGCGGCCAACGGCTGGTTTACAGCGTCTGCGTTATCTGCTCCTGCTGTGGGGCGCAGACCGGGAAGGGAAAACGCCGATGCCGCAGGATGAAGTGCATCGCGTCGCTAACGAGCGTCTGATGCAGATGATGCCGCAGGTTTTACCGTCCTCGGCTGATGCCATCGGACCTCCAGCCCCCGTGCCGCCACCGGCGACCGGTATGCCACATGTGCCTGCGACAGGGAATTCAACACCTGCGGCTGGCACCCAGGGAGGGCAGTAGTGGGGAGCTATCGTAGTCAGGGCCGTTGGGTTATCTGGCTGTCATTTCTGGTTGCCCTGTTATTGCAGGTGATGCCCTGGCCGGACGACCTAAAAGTTTATCGTCCGGACTGGGTATTACTGATTCTGCTTTATTGGATCCTCGCTTTACCTCACCGCGTTAATGTCGGCACAGGTTTTGTCATGGGTGCCATACTGGATCTGATAAGTGGCTCCACGCTGGGCGTTCGCGCCCTGTCACTGAGTATTGTTGCCTACCTGGCCGCCTTAAAATTCCAGCTGTTCCGCAACCTTGCGCTCTGGCAGCAGGCGCTGGTGGTGATGCTTTTGTCGCTGGTGACGGACGTGATTGTGTTCTGGTCGGAGTTTTTAGTGATCAACGTCTCTTTCCGCCCGGAAGTCTTCTGGAGTAGCGTAGTCAACGGCGTGCTTTGGCCGTGGATTTTCCTGTTGATGCGAAAAATTCGCCAACAATTTGCCGTGCAGTAAGGGTAAATATGACATCTTTATATCTTGCCTCAGGTTCACCGCGCCGTCAGGAGCTGTTAACCCAGATGGGCGTTGACTTTGAACGCATCGTCACCAACGTGGAAGAACAACGCCTGAGCCATGAAAGCGCCGAGCAGTACGTCCGGCGCCTGGCCCGTGATAAGGCTAAAGCGGGCGTGGCATTGAGCGAGCAGGATTTACCGGTGTTAGGTGCCGATACCATTGTTATCTATAATGGTGAAGTGCTGGAAAAGCCGCGCGATCAACAACATGCGGCACAGATGCTACGCTTACTTTCCGGTCATCAGCATCAGGTGATGACGGCGGTTGCCCTGGCGGACAGTCGGTCGGTGCTTGATTGTCTGGTGGTCACCGAAGTGACATTCCGCAGGTTATCAGAACAGGACATTGCCGGTTATATTGCCAGCGGTGAACCTATGGACAAAGCAGGAGCGTACGGTATTCAGGGCCTGGGTGGTTGTTTTGTCAGGAAGATAAACGGTAGCTATCACGCCGTTGTCGGGCTGCCGCTGGTGGAAACGTATGAACTACTGAGTGATTTTCACGCATTGCGTGATGGACGAGGAAAAGATGACGGCTGAATTACTGGTCAATGTTACCCCTTCAGAAACGCGGGTAGCTTATATTGACGGCGGAATACTGCAGGAGATCCACATCGAGCGCGAAGCGCGCCGTGGGATCGTAGGGAATATCTACAAAGGTCGTGTTAGCCGGGTGCTACCGGGGATGCAGGCGGCATTTGTAGATATTGGCCTTGATAAGGCAGCGTTTCTTCACGCCTCTGACATCATGCCTCATACGGAATGCGTGGCGGGTGAGGAACGTAAAAACTTCACCGTGCGTGACATCTCTGAGCTGGTGCGCCAGGGGCAGGATCTGATGGTACAAGTGGTGAAAGATCCGCTGGGTACTAAAGGTGCTCGCCTTACCACGGACATCACGCTGCCTTCCCGCTATCTGGTCTTTATGCCAGGCGCATCGCACGTCGGCGTCTCACAGCGCATCGAAAGCGAAGAAGAGCGCGAGCGTCTCAAACGTGTGGTTAACGCTTACTGTGACGAACAGGGCGGCTTTATCATTCGTACCGCTGCCGAGGGCGTCTGTGAAGAAGACCTCGCTTCGGATGCGGCTTATCTCAAGCGGGTCTGGACCAAAGTCAGCGAACGTAAAAAACGCAATAAAACACGTTGCAAGCTTTACGGCGAGCTGGCGCTGGCGCAGCGCGTACTGCGTGATTTTGCCGACGCGGCGCTCGACAGGATCCGCGTTGACTCCCGACTGACTTACGAAATGCTGCTGGAATTTACCGCCGAGTATATGCCGGAGATGCACAGCAAAATCGAGCATTACAGCGGTCGTCAGCCGATATTCGACCTCTTTGACGTTGAAAACGAAATTCAGCGCGCTCTGGAACGCAAGGTAGAGCTTAAGTCTGGCGGCTATCTGGTTATCGACCAGACGGAGGCGATGACCACGGTGGATATTAACACCGGGGCGTTTGTCGGCCACCGTAACCTTGACGATACTATTTTCAATACCAATATCGAGGCCACACAGGCCATCGCTCGTCAGCTACGCTTACGCAACCTTGGCGGCATTATCATTATCGACTTTATTGATATGAGTAATGAAGATCACCGTCGTCGCGTGCTGCACTCCCTGGAGCAGGCGCTAAGCAAGGACCGGGTGAAAACCAGCGTCAATGGCTTCTCCCAGCTTGGCCTGGTCGAGATGACGCGTAAGCGAACCCGTGAAAGCGTGGAACATGTGCTGTGTGCTGGCTGTCCAACCTGCCACGGGCGCGGCACCGTGAAAACCGTGGAGACGGTGTGCTATGAAATCATGCGTGAGATCGTGCGCGTGCATCATGCCTACGATTCTGACCGCTTCCTGGTTTACGCATCCCCGGCGGTTGGCGAAGCGCTGAAAAGCGAAGAATCTCACGCGTTGGCAGAGGTAGAAATCTTTGTCGGCAAGCAGGTAAAAGTACAGATTGAACCGCTCTATAATCAGGAGCAGTTCGACGTCGTGATGATGTAACTCCGTGCACGGGGTGTACTTTTCAGAGTACCGAGCCATAAGGCTGACAAGGAGAGAGATGTGAGGCGACTGCCCGGCATTCTGCTGCTCACTGGCGCAACGCTGATTGTTATCGTCGCACTGCTGGTGAGTGGCCTGCGGCTCGTTCTGCCGCACCTGAATGCCTGGCGTCCGGCATTGCTGGAAAAGATTGAGGCGATGACGGGAACCCCTGTGGACGCCAGTCAGATCCAGGCGAGCTGGCAGACTTTTGGTCCTACGCTTGACGTGCGTGATATCCAGGCGGGCCAGCAAGACGGCGGCGAGCTGAGCATTAAACGCGTTACGCTGGCGCTGGATGTCTGGCAAAGCCTGCTTCATGCCCGCTGGCAGTTTCGCGACCTCACCTTTTATCAGTTGCATATGCGCACCAATACCCCGCTCAGCCAGAACAGCAGCGACGGGAAATTCGAAGCGGACAAAATCAGCGATCTGTTTCTGCGGCAGTTCGATCACTTCGATCTGCGCGACAGCTCCCTGAGCTTTCTGACGCTCTCCGGCCAGCGCGCCGAACTTGCCATTCCCCAGCTCACCTGGCTGAACTCGAAAGAACGCCACCGCGCCGAAGGGCAGGTCAGCCTGTCCAGCTTCACGGGCCAGCACGGTGTGGCAAATGTCAGGATGGATCTGCGCGACGATAATGGCCTGCTTAATGCCGGTAAAGTCTGGCTACAGGCCGATAACGTTGATGTGAAGCCTTGGCTGGGTCGCTGGATGCAGGACAATATCGATCTGCAAAGCGCGAAGTTCAGCCTTGAAGCCTGGATGGATGTGAAAGGCGGCGATATTGCAGGCGGTAATATCTGGCTGAAAAAGGGCGGCACCAGCTGGAAGGGGGAGCAGACGACACACCGGCTTTCCGTCGACAATTTAATGGCTCGCGTTAACCGTTCAACGACCGGCTGGAACCTTGCCATTCCCTCCACCAATATCACGCTTGATGATAAAACCTGGCCGAAAGGTTCCCTGACGCTGGCGTGGACAGGCCCGCAGGACGTGGGGGGCAAAGAGAGCAAACGCAGCGACGAACTGCGCATTCGGGCCACCAACATGGAGCTGGAAAGCTTCAATGGTCTGCTGCCGCTTGCCGCGAAACTCTCTCCTCATCTGGGGGAGATCTGGAACAGCATGAAGCCACGCGGGCACATTCATGCTCTGGCGCTGGATATCCCTCTCCAGCAAACCGAAAAAACGCGCATGCAGGGGAGCTGGAAGGATGTCAGCTGGCATCAGTGGAAGATGCTGCCCGGTACCGAGCATTTTTCAGGCTCCATTGCGGGGAGCGTGGAGCACGGGCAGCTTAAAGCCCGTATTACCGATGCAAAAATGCCTTACGAGACGGTATTCCGTGCGCCGCTGGAAGTGGAAAGCGGCGTGGCGACGCTGGAATGGCAGAAAAATGCCGCAGGTTTCCAGCTGGATGGTAAAGATCTGGATGTCAAAGCACGCTCGCTCTGGGCGCGCGGTGATTTCCGCTACTACCAGCCTGAGCAGGGCGAGCCATGGCTGAGTATTCTGGCAGGCATCAGCACCAGTAACGGTGGGGATGCCTGGCGCTATTTCCCTGAAAATCTGATGGGCAAAGAGCTGGTGGATTACCTGAGCGGGGCGATTCAGGGGGGCCAGGCCGACAGCGCCACGCTGGTTTACGGCGGCAACCCGCATTTGTTCCCGTATAAGCACAACGAGGGGCAGTTTGAAGTCCTTGTGCCGCTGCGTAACGCGAAATTTGCCTTCCAGCCGGACTGGCCTGCGCTTGAAAACCTCAATATCGAGCTGGATTTCATCAACGACGGTCTGTGGATGAAAGCGCCCGAGGTGAAGCTCGGCGGCGTCACGGGCCGCAACCTGACCGCTATCATTCCGGACTATTCGAAAGAGAAGCTGCTCATCGATGCCGATATCAGCGGGCCGGGTGACGCGGTAGGCCCTTATTTCAAAGAGACGCCGCTTGAGGATTCGCTGGCCGCAGCCCTCGATGAACTCAAGATTGGCGGCGATGTGAATGCTCGCTTACATCTTGATATCCCTCTCGACGGCGAACAGACCACGGCGAAAGGCGACGTTGTGCTGAATAACAACACGCTGCTGATAGGCCCGTTATCCAGCACGCTGCATAATCTGAGCGGTAAATTCAGCTTTGTGAACGGCGATTTGCAAAGTGAGCCGCTACAGGCGACCTGGTTTAACCAGCCGGTGAACATTGATTTTAATACTAAAACCGGCGACAAAGCCTATCAGATTGGCGTCAATCTGGGGGGAGACTGGCAGCCAGCAAAAACGGGCGTATTGCCAGAGCAGGTGAACAAAGCGCTAAGCGGCAACGTGCCGTGGAAAGGTGTGGTAGGGATTACGCTGCCTTATCGCGGCAGCGCCAGCTACCAGGTCGATTTGGACGCGGATTTGAAGAAAGTGAGCAGTCACTTACCTGCGCCTGTCGATAAAGCTGCCGGGCAGCCGCTGCCGCTGAAAGTGGCGGTGAAAGGCGATCTTAACGGCTTTAGCCTGACGGGGAGCGCGGGTGCAGACAATCATTTCTCCAGCCGCTGGCTACTCAATAAAAAACTGACGCTCGATCGTGCTATCTGGGCGACGGACAGCCGCAGCGTCCCTCCGCTGCCCGATCATGCCGGCCTGGAACTGGATTTACCGGCGCTGGATGGGGCGCAGTGGCTGGCGCTGTTTGGCCAGGGCGCAGCGTCGGGCGTGGGCGACTCGGCGGTTTTCCCTGCGGACATTACGTTAAAAACCCCGGCTCTGACGCTGGGTGGACAGCAGTGGCATAACCTCAGTCTTGTATCACGGGCGACGTCAGACGGCACGCAGGTTAGCGCTCAGGGACGTGAAATTAACGCCACGTTGAATATGCGCAATAACGCTCCCTGGCAGGCGGCCATAAAATATCTCTATTTCAATCCCGTCTGGGAAGTCGCTGGCGCCTCTTCCCCGGCCTCCGGCAGCTCGCCTTTAGCGAATAGCGATGCCGTTAGCTTCCGTGACTGGCCGGACGTCGCGTTGCGCTGCGCCGAGTGCTGGCTATGGGGACAAAAATACGGGCGGATTGACGGGGACATAGCCATCAAAGGCGATACCCTGAAACTCAGTAATGCCCTGGTTGATACCGGTTTTGCACGCCTTACGGCAAACGGTGAGTGGGTGAATAGCCCATCGGAGACTCGCACCTCATTGAAGGGCAAGCTGAAAGGCAAACAGCTGGATGCGGCCACCAATTTCTTTGGGGTGAAGACGCCTATTCAGGGGTCTTCATTTAATGTGGATTACGATTTGCACTGGCGCGCGGTGCCGTGGAAGCCGGAGGAGAAATCCCTCAACGGCATTTTGCATACCCGCTTAGGAAAAGGCGAAATAGCCGACCTGGGGACAGGCCACGCCGGGCAGCTCCTGCGCCTGGTTAGCGTGGATGCGCTGATGCGAAAACTACGTTTAGATTTTAGCGATACTTTCGGCGAAGGCTTCTTCTTTGATTCCATTCGCAGCACGGCGTGGATCAAAGATGGCGTGCTGCATACCGATGATATGCTGGTGGATGGTCTGGAAGCCGATATCGCCATGAAAGGTTCGGTGGATTTAGTTCGCCGTCAGCTCGATCTTGAAGCCGTTGTGGCACCGGAAATCTCAGCCACGGTCGGCGTGGCGGCTGCTTTCGTCGTCAACCCTATCGTCGGCGCCGCGGTGTTTGCGGCGAGTAAAGTGTTGGGGCCGCTGTGGAGCAAAATATCCGTTCTGCGCTACCACATTAGCGGGCCGATAGATAAACCGCAGATCAATGAGGTGCTCCGCCAGCCGCGCGTGGACAAAACTAAGTGATTTGACGCGGGCGGTGAATTACCGCAAGCTCAACAGATAAACCCAATCGGTAAGTAATTAAGAGTAGCGAAACGATGAGTCTGAACCTGGTAAGTGAGCAGTTGCTGTCTGCGAATGGCTTAACCCATCAAGATCTGTTTTCCATTCTCGGCCAGTTGTCCGAGCGCCGGCTCGACTACGGCGATCTCTATTTCCAGTCCAGTTATCACGAATCCTGGGTTTTAGAAGACCGCATTATTAAAGATGGCTCGTACAATATCGACCAGGGGGTTGGTGTGCGTGCGGTCAGCGGTGAGAAAACCGGCTTTGCCTATGCCGATCAGATTAGCCTGCTGGCGCTGGAGCAAAGCTCCCATGCTGCGCGCAGCATTGTTCGTGAGCAGGGCGACGGGCGTTCACGGACGCTCGGTGCTGTGCAGCACAGCGCGCTGTATACCAGCGCCGACCCTCTGCAAAGTATGACCCGCGAAGAGAAGCTCGATATTCTCAAGCGTGTGGACAGCGTGGCACGCGCGGCCGATGCCCGCGTCCAGGAAGTCACCGCCAGCCTGACCGGCGTTTATGAGCTGATTCTCTTGGCCGCCACCGATGGCACCCTGGCGGCAGATGTTCGCCCGCTGGTTCGTTTGTCCGTAAGCGTTCAGGTTGAAGAAGACGGCAAGCGCGAGCGTGGTTCAAGCGGCGGCGGCGGCCGTTTTGGCTATGACTATTTCCTTGAAACCGTTGACGGTGAAGTTCGCGCTGACGCATGGGCGAAAGAGGCTGTGCGCATGGCGCTGGTCACCCTGTCTGCCGTGGCGGCTCCTGCGGGCATGTTCCCCGTTGTGCTCGGCGCAGGCTGGCCTGGCGTGCTGCTGCATGAAGCGGTGGGACACGGTCTGGAGGGCGATTTTAACCGTCGCGGCACGTCCGTGTTCAGCGGCCAGATGGGGCAGCTGGTGGCCTCTGAGCTTTGTACCGTTGTGGATGATGGTACCCTGGCAAACCGCCGTGGCTCCGTTGCTATTGACGATGAAGGTGTGCCTGGCCAATACAACGTATTGATTGAAAACGGCGTTCTTAAAGGCTATATGCAGGATAAGCTTAATGCCCGCCTGATGGGCGTGGCGCCAACCGGCAACGGACGCCGTGAGTCTTATGCGCACCTGCCGATGCCGCGAATGACCAACACATATATGCTGGCGGGCAAATCCACGCCGCAGGAAATCATCGAATCCGTTGAGTACGGGATTTATGCGCCAAACTTCGGCGGGGGTCAGGTGGATATCACCTCCGGCAAGTTTGTCTTCTCTACTTCAGAAGCGTACCTGATCGAAAAAGGCAAAGTGACGAAGCCGGTAAAAGGGGCAACGCTGATTGGCTCCGGTATCGAAACCATGCAGCAAATCTCGATGGTGGGTAACGACCTGGCACTCGATAACGGCGTCGGCGTCTGCGGCAAAGAGGGGCAGAGCCTGCCGGTAGGCGTTGGCCAGCCAACGCTTAAGGTCGATAACCTGACGGTGGGCGGCACGGCTTAACGTAAAGGGCCGGGTTAACCCCGGCCATTTTCGCCACGTCCATTTCTTTCGCGTACTCCCTGATACCGCTGTGCCACCTTCACGAAATATTCCGTCAAATAGTTAATACATACCTGCACCTTCAGCGGCAGCTTATCCTTTTTCGTATATAGCGCGTAAACCGGGCGAGGATCTGACTGATAGCGGGGGAACAGGATCTCAAGCTCCCCGCTGTTGATCTCATCTATGACCCACATCAGCGGAGCGTAAGCGATCCCCGCTCCGGCTTTCAGCCAGCGCGTAAGCGTCATCGGATCGTTGGTCATAAAACGCCCCTGCGGGATCATCCGGGTGGAGATGCCTTCCGGGGCGATAAGCTCGAACTCATTATCCGGACGCACGCTGTACTCCAGCCAGGAATGGTTGGCCAGATCGGCGGGTTTTTCGGGCACGCCGTTCTGCTGGAGGTAGCTTTTTGCGGCGCAGATAACCATCGGCATCGCACCAAGCTTTCTGGAGAACAGGCTGGAGTCCTGGAGCGCACCCACGCGGATCACAACGTCAAGCCCGTCGGCGATCAGATCAGGCGCAGGAATACCCGTGACCAGGTTTACCGTCAAACCCGGGTACTCTTTGAGCATCTCAGCCGTCATGTTCGCCAGGACATTCTGTGCCATAGTTGAAGAGCTGCCGATGCGCAGCGTGCCGATAGGCGTATTGTTAAAAGCGTAGAGCTGCTCATGAACTTCCTGGGCTTCATGCAACATCTTGCGACAGCCGAGGTAGTAAATTTTGCCCGCTTCGGTCAGGCCAATGCTGCGCGTGCTGCGGTTTAACAGCTTTACCTGCAATTCATCTTCCAGCTTCGATACCGTCTGGCTAATGGACGATACGCTCATTTGTAACTGTCTTGCGGCGGCGGTAAAAGAGCCAAGTTCGACCACTTTGGCAAACACCGACATACGCTTAAGTCTTTCCATTGTTCACTCTGAGTTAAAAGTGATTTAGATCACATATTATAGATAACAGGGTAACAGTTACGTTAATATATTATTATTAACACAACCCAAACCGCGCTCTCGCCTGCCATTTCTGGCTCTTCACCGTCGCGGATGACGCTTCAGGGTCTGTGTCGCCTGCACTATCCTTTACAAGGTTAACATGAGTTTATTTCCGGTTATCGTGGTATTCGGTCTTTCCTTTCCACCGATATTCTTTGAGCTGATTATTTCGCTGGCCGTTTTTTGGCTGGTGCGCCGAATGCTGACCCCAACGGGCATCTATGATTTCGTCTGGCATCCGGCATTATTCAATACAGCGCTTTATTGCTGCCTGTTTTATCTGATCTCGCAGCTGTTTGTTTGAGGTTGATGTGAAAACACTGACAAGAAAAATGACCCGTACCGCCATAACGCTGCTTCTGGTCCTGCTGGCTTTTATCGCCATCTTCCGTGCCTGGGTGTTCTATACCGAATCTCCCTGGACGCGTGACGCCCGCTTTACGGCGGATGTTGTTGCCATTGCGCCGGATGTCTCCGGGCTAATCACCGCTGTAAACGTCCATGATAACCAGCTGGTTAAAAAGGATCAGGTGCTCTTTACCATCGACCAGCCACGCTACCAGAAAGCGCTGGAAGAGGCGCAGGCCGACGTGGCTTACTACCAGGCGCTGGCCAGTGAAAAGCGTCGGGAAGCAGGTCGCCGAAATAAACTGGGTATCCAGGCGATGTCCCGTGAAGAGATCGATCAGTCGAACAACCTGCTGCAAACCGTCCTGCATCAGCTTGCAAAAGCGGAAGCGACGCGCGATCTGGCGCAGCTTGACCTGCAACGTACCGTTATTCGCGCTCCTGCTGATGGCTGGATCACCAACCTGAACGTTTACGGCGGGGAATTTATTACCCGTGGCTCTACTGCCGTCGCCTTAGTGAAGCAACACACTTTCTATATTCTCGCCTACATGGAAGAAACAAAGCTCGATGGGATCCGTCCGGGCTATCGCGTTCAAATCACGCCTCTGGGCAGCAATCGCGTACTGCGCGGAACCGTTGACAGTGTCTCTGCCGGGGTAACCAATGCCAGCAGCACCAGCGACGCGAAAGGGATGGCTACAGTTGACTCTAACCTCGAGTGGGTTCGTCTGGCCCAGCGTGTGCCGGTACGTATTCGTCTCGATGAACAACAGGGCAATCTTTATCCGGCTGGCACTACGGCGACCGTCGTGGTCACCGGCGAAAAAGACCGCGATACCGATCACGACTCCATCTTTATCAAATTCATGCATCGTCTGCGTGAGTTTGGCTAAGCGCAGGCGACTATGTATTCCATCTCCAGGCTGCACCTGCGTTTTGCCTTCAAGCAGGCGTTTGCCATTGTGCTGGCGCTGTTTGTCGGCTTTCACTTCCAGCTTGAAACGCCCCGCTGGGCGGTGCTGACCGCGGCTATTGTGGCCGCAGGCCCCGCGTTTGCCGCAGGGGGCGAGCCGTATTCGGGGGCAATTCGCTATCGCGGTATGCTCCGTATTATCGGCACGTTTATCGGCTGCGTTGCCGCGCTGGTCATTATCACCTCGTTGATTCGCGCCCCGGTCGTGATGCTGCTGGTGTGCTGTATCTGGGCAGGCTTTTGCACCTGGATCTCATCGCTGGTTAAAGTCGAGAACTCCTATGCCTGGGGGCTGTCTGGCTATACTGCGCTTATTATCGTCGTCACTATTCAGCTAAACCCGGTCACCACGCCGCAGTTTGCCGTTGAGCGCTGTAGCGAAATCGTAATTGGCATCGTATGCGCCATTCTGGCCGACCTCCTTTTTTCTCCACGCTCCATCAAGCAGGAGATAGACCGCGAGCTGGATAACCTGCTGGTGGATCACTACCGTCTGATGCAGCTTTGTATCGCCCACGGCGACAAAGAAGAAGTCGATAAGGCCTGGAGTGGCCTGGTGCGGCGAACCACGGCGCTGGAGGGGATGCGCAGTAACCTCAACATTGAATCGTCCCGTTGGGGACAGGCAAACCGCCGTCTGAAAGCCATTAATTCGCTCTCCTTAACGCTGATTACCCAGGCCTGCGAAACTTTCCTTATTCAAAATACGCGTCCCGAGTTCGTCACGCCGGAGTTCAGAATGCTGTTTGAAATGCCGGTAGAAACGGCGGCTGACGTCCATAAACAAATGAAGGTGCTGCGTCGGTTTATCTCATCACACGGCGAGAAAAACACGCCGGTGACCATTGGCACCTGGGTCGGGGCAGCGACGCGTTACCTGCTGCTTAAACGTGGCGTGGCCTGCAATACGCGTATTAGCGCCGTGGAAGAAGAAATTCTCACCGAAGAGGTGGTGATCAAAGTGCAGTCGGCCGAGCGCCATCATGCGATGATCAACTTCTGGCGCACCACGATCTCCTGTCTGCTGGGCAGCCTGTTCTGGCTGTGGACGGGCTGGACCTCGGGCAGCGGGGCGATGGTGATGATTGGTGTGGTGACCTCTCTGGCGATGCGTTTGCCCAATCCGCGCATGGTTTCCCTGGATTTCCTCTATGGCATGTTGGTTGCCCTGCCGCTGGGAGCGCTTTATTTTCTGGTTATCATCCCTTCGACTCAGCAAAGTATGCTGTTGCTGTGCATCAGTCTTGCGCTGCTGGGCTTCTTTATCGGCATTGAGGTGCAAAAACGGCGGCTGGGTTCAATGGGGGCGCTTGCCGGGACAATTAACGTTATCGTACTGGATAATCCGATGACGTTTCATTTCAGCACCTTCCTCGACAGTGCTCTCGGGCAGATCGTCGGCTGTTTCCTGGCGATGATGGTGATCCTGCTGGTGCGCGACAACTCGAAAGAACGTACCGGGCGCACGCTGCTTAATCAGTTCGTTTCGGCCGCCGTTTCCGCGTTGACGACCAATAAGAACCGGCGTAAAGAGAATCATCTCCCGGCACTCTATCGACAGCTTTTCCTGCTGCTGAACATGTTTCCGGGGGATATCGATCGCTATCGTCTGGCGCTGGTGCTGATCATTGCTCACCAACGTTTACGTGAAGCACCTATTCCGGTGAACGCCGATCTTTCAGCATTCCACCGCCAGCTGCGCAATACCGCAGATAAAGTTATCTCGGCTTCCAGCGATGATAAACGGCGACGTTATTTCACCCAGCTGTTGGGTGAACTTGAGATTTATCAGGAGAAGCTGCGCGTTTGGGACGCCCCCCTGCAGGTCACCGAACCGGTTAAGCGGCTGGCCGATGTTCTGCACCGTTACCAGCATGCGCTGATAGATGCCTGACCAGGCCCTGAGCCGACGCTCTGCGTCGGCTTTAGGTTGCTGACAAAGAAGGAAAAGCGTGGTTTTCCTTCTTTGTGGTGAACTGCCGAAACGCAAGAAATTGATTTTCCTTGTTTTTTTTATTTAGTGTTCTCTGTTCGTTCAGCGGGAAGATGAGGTTTGTCAGCCGTCTGGAGCCGACGCTCTGCGTCGGCTTTTTTGTATCTATACTTAAAGGATGTGCAAAACAAACAGGAGAGAATTATGACGAATCAGGCACTCCGCGACAGCGACCTCTTTCAGACCGGCTATTTGGTCAACGGCGAATGGCGCAAGACGGCAGCCACTTTTGACGTAGTAAATCCTGCAACGGGCGAAACCCTGGCTCAGGTTGCCAAAGCGGGCAAAAAGGAGACCGAAGAAGCCATTGCGGCTGCCGCTAAAGCGTTTCCAGCCTGGCGTGCGAAGACTGCAAAAGAGCGCTCGGCCATTCTTTACCGCTGGTTCCAGCTCATTCTTGAAAACAAAACCTGGCTTGGGCAGTTGATGACGACCGAGCAGGGCAAGCCGCTCAACGAAGCCGAGGGGGAAGTGGAATATGCGGCGAGCTTTATCCAGTGGTTTGCCGAGCAGGCAAAGCGAGCCAACGGCGAAATCATTCCGCCGGTGAAGCCAGGCTCACGGATCCTTGCCACGCGGGAACCGATAGGCGTAGTTGCAGCCATTACGCCGTGGAATTTCCCGATGGCTATGCTGACCCGTAAGCTGGGGCCGGCGCTGGCTGCGGGCTGCACGGGAGTGATCAAACCTGCGAATAACACACCGCTTTCCGCTTTTGCACTGCTGGCGCTTGCGAAGAAAGCAGGCGTGCCGGATGGCGTCCTGAACGCAGTGGCGGGCAGCACGCAGGAAATCAGCGATGCGATCATGGCCAGCCATGACGTACGTAAAATTTCCTTCACCGGGTCCACTGCGGTCGGCAAAACGCTGATGCGAAATGCGGCGGAGACGATGAAAAAAGTGTCGATGGAGCTGGGTGGGAATGCGCCCTATATCGTCTTTGATGATGCTGACCTCGACGAAGCCGTAAAAGGGGCCATTGCCAATAAGTTCCGCAACGCAGGGCAGGTATGCGTGAGCGTTAACCGGTTCTTTATTCAGGAAGGCATTTACGATCGGTTCGTTAATAAGCTGGCCGAGGCGGTCAAGGCGCTGAAGGTGGGTAACGGTATGGACGAGGGAGTGGTCGTGGGGCCGCTTATTGAGAAATTTGCCGTAGAGAAAGTCCGTGAGCACGTTGAGGACGCGTTAGCCAAAGGCGGGAAAGCGTTAACGGGTGGGAAAAGTCATGAACTGGGCGGCAACTTCTGGCAGCCGACGGTTATTATTGATGCTAACGATGAGATGAAACTGGCTCAGGAAGAGACATTTGGCCCGCTGGCGGCGTGCTTTAGCTTTAAAACGGAAGAAGAAGTTATCAGACGTGCGAACAACACGCCTTTCGGCCTTGCCGCTTATTTCTATACTCAGAATCTGCAGCGCGTATTCCGCGTTTCGCAAGCGCTGGAAAGCGGGATGATCGGCATCAACGAGTGTGCTGTCTCAACCGAGCTTGCCCCGTTTGGCGGCGTTAAAGAGTCTGGACTTGGCCGCGAAGGTTCAGTGCTGGGGCTGGATGAGTTCCTGGAAGTTAAGACGTTGCACATCGGCGGCCTTTAGGCCTCGGGGCGCGGCGAATTTTGCCTGGAGTGGCGACAGATGAAAAAATACACCTTTGATTTTAGTCAGATAGAAGATCAACCGGGCTTCTATCGCCATTTCATTCAAACATTCGGGCTTGAGAAAAAGCCCATCCAGGATCTCGATAGCCTGTGGGATGTGGTCACGGGAGGGGAACTGCCTCTCCCGGCAGAGATAGAATTTGTCAATTTGCCTGAGAAACAACGCAGGCGATACGGGGCGCTGATTCTGCTCTTTGATGAAGCGGAGGAAGAGCTTGAAGGGCAGCTGCGGTTTAACCTGCGCGGGGAGTCCGGGGCATAAAAAAGCCCCCGACTGGCGGGGGCAAAGTCGTCGGACAAGACGACGAGGGTTTATTTATACAGTTCAGCGGTAGCGTGCCAGTTATCGCCGGTACGAGCTTCAGTAATGCGATAAGCTGAGGCACCTTCTTTTGCCGCTTTCTGTGATAACTGCTGACGCATATCCATAGGCGCACTCCCTACCTGGCTTACGGAAATGCTGCCCATGGACTGCATACCCTGCGCCTGCTCACTGGTGATTTGCTGCGCTGCGGCACTGGCACCAAATGACATAACGGATAAAAGGCTAAGGGCTGCGAGGGTGAATTTGGTTTTCATAATGTCGACTCCTGAATCTTGTTGCCCAACGACCGGAAGGGCTAAGCTGCATTTATTGTTCTTAGGGTCGTTGAGAGGGTGATAGTTTTTCTTGATTTTCCTGCTTTGCGCTGCCCGCTGTTATTTATACAGTTCAGCGGTGGCGTGCCACTGGTCACCGGAACGTGCTTCAATAATGCGGTAGGAAGATGCGCCCTGATCCTGCGCTTTTTGTTCCAGTTTCTGGTGCATATCCATTGGCGAACTACCGATGCCGCTGACGGAAACGGTACCCATTGACTGAAGGTTTTGCGCCTGGTCTGCGTTGACGGCTGTGGCCGCGAAAGCGCCGAATGACACCAGGGAAAGCAGGCTTGCAGCTACTACTGTATTTTTCATGTTCATCATTTTTTACCTCGTCGTATTCTTTTTACTGGGGTCATCGTTCCGTGACCCTCATCACAAAATCAAGTATACACTAGTCACGGTAAAAATTAATACCCTGCTAACAGTTCCCAATGAAACTTTACACTTATAGAATAATTTTTTATTACACTTAGTTATAAAAAAGGGATGGTTATGGCTTTATATTTTACTAATGCTATATAAATCATAAAGATAGTATACTTTGACTATTCGTGCGGTTGATGAGGGATGATCCGCGGCTAAGACGGTTTGAAATGGGTAGATACCCTGAAGGTAAAAAAAGAAACGGGATAATGGCGTGGTGGGTGCGCAGATGGACAGGATAACCCGCCATCAGGATGGCGGGTATATGGCGCGGGATTACAGCTCTTGCTCGAACAGCACGAGAATCGCTTCGTAGAGTTCCTTTACCGTAAAGTCGTTGGCAGGCGTAGTGAAGATAGTATCGTCGCCTGCGATAGTGCCGAGTATCCCTTCAGCCTTACCGAGTGAATCCAGCAGGCGTGCGATAAGCTGCGCGGCACCCGGGCTGGTATGGATAACCACCACGGCATCGTTGTAGTCGATATCCAGCACCAGATTCTTCAGCGGGCTGGAAGTGGTCGGTACGCCCAGTTCCGCGGGCAGGCAGTAAACCATCTCCATCTTGGCATTACGCGTCCGTACCGCGCCGAACTTAGTCAGCATACGGGAGACTTTGGACTGGTTAATGTTTTCGAAGCCGTCGTTCTGCAAGGCATGGACGATCTCGCCCTGGGAACTGAATTTCTCTTCTTTTAAAAGCGACTTGAAGGCTTTGATCAATTCTTCTTGTTTGGAGGAGTTACGCATGAGTCACCTGTATAAAGGTAAACGGACAACATTATTATGCATTTAAATGAATTTTTATGCAAATATGCTCTCCGGTATCGGGCAGCAGGGCTGGCGACCACCCTGCGGGCTAATCGACAGGGCTGGCGCAGGCTTTAATTTGAAATAATGTTATGAAAGGGGCGGATTTTATCAAATTTCGTTATCAAGAAACATGCCTGCGTCACGACTCGTCAATAAGCTGGAAAGTAAACCAAATGTTATCAAAATGATGTTGTTTTGATGCGTTGGTAAGGTGTAATGTAACCGCCGTTGATGTGACAACATCAGGTCGTGACCGGGCGCCCAGGCGTCTTTTCCACCCGGTGAGTAACTGCAGCAGTAGCGCAAGAGGGTTGCGTAACGTCGCAATCTGAAAGCGGGAAGATTGTAATTACCCCCTCTCTGGATTATGGTCGCCACCCATGGAGTTACGGCACCTATTTGCAAACCATAATAAGGAGTTTAGGATGAAAGTTGCAGTCCTCGGCGCGGCAGGCGGTATTGGCCAGGCGCTTGCCCTTCTACTCAAGACCCAACTGCCTTCAGGCTCAGAACTCTCCCTGTATGATATCGCACCTGTTACCCCAGGGGTGGCGGTCGATCTCAGCCATATCCCTACAGATGTGAAAATCAAAGGCTTTAGCGGTGAAGATGCGAAACCCGCGCTGGTGGGCGCAGACGTCGTGCTGATCTCCGCAGGCGTGGCACGTAAACCGGGTATGGATCGTTCAGACCTGTTCAACGTTAACGCCGGGATTGTGAAGAATCTGATCCAGCAAGTGGCGGAAACCTGTCCGAAAGCCTGTATCGGTATCATTACCAACCCGGTAAACACCACCGTGGCTATCGCTGCGGAAGTGCTGAAAAAAGCGGGTGTTTACGATAAGAACAAGCTGTTCGGCGTGACCACGCTGGACATCATCCGCTCCAACACCTTTGTGGCGGAACTGAAAGGCAAACAGCCGACCGAAATCGAAGTGCCTGTTATCGGCGGGCACTCCGGCGTAACTATTCTGCCGCTGCTGTCCCAGATCCCGGGCGTCAGCTTCACCGAGCAGGAAGTGGCCGATCTGACCAGGCGTATCCAGAACGCGGGTACAGAAGTTGTCGAAGCGAAAGCGGGCGGCGGGTCTGCAACCCTGTCTATGGGTCAGGCTGCGGCACGTTTCGGCCTGTCGCTGGTGCGTGCGCTGCAGGGCGAAAGCAATGTGGTGGAGTGCGCCTATGTTGAAGGCGACGGTCAGCACGCCCGTTTCTTCTCTCAGCCTCTGCTGCTGGGTAAAAACGGTATCGCCGAGCATAAATCCTACGGCAAACTGAGCGCGTTTGAGCATCAGGCGCTGGAAGGAATGCTGGACACGCTGAAGAAAGACATCGCCCTGGGCGAAGAATTCGTAAGCAAGTGATAGCCAGTTAGATAAAAAAACCGGAACACGACCGTTCCGGTTTTTTTATGCCAGAAATCAGTTCCCGGCCGGATATTCCTGAATGGTGACCTGTAGCGTAAGCTTTTTATCTTCGCGCATAACTTCCACCGGTATCACCGAGCCTGGACGAATTTCAGCCACCTGATCCATCGTTTCCAGCGCGGAAATGGCCGGTTTGTGGTTCACCGAAACGATGACGTCATTCACCTGAATACCTGCTTTTGCCGCCGGGCCATCCGGTGAAACTTCATTGACGATAATCCCCTGAATCTGATCGATACCCGTTGCCGGGCCGTGCAGCGGCGTAATTTCTCGCCCACCGATCCCAATATAGCCACGGATCACCCGACCATCACGGATAAGCTTCTCCATGATCTTGGTGGCCAGCTGGGTTGGAATCGCAAAGCCAATGCCTTCCGGCGTGGCGCCATCATTGCTTTTATCAAAGGACAGCGTGTTGATCCCCATCAGCTCGCCCAGCGAGTTCACCAGCGCGCCACCAGAGTTGCCGTGGTTAATAGAGGCATCGGTTTGCAGGAACGACTGCCGACCGGACGGACTAAGGCCGATACGGCCGGTGGCGCTGATGATGCCCTGGGTGACCGTTTGCCCAAGGTTGTAAGGGTTGCCTATCGCCATCACGACATCGCCAATATGCGGCTGGCGTTTGCTGTTAATTGGAATGAATGGCAATCCGGTGGCGTTAATTTTCAGCACGGCCAGATCGGTAAGGTTATCGGAGCCGACCAGTAAGGCTTCATAAACGCGTCCATCCTGCAAAGCAACAATGATTTGTTCGGCATCGTTGATGACGTGCTTATTGGTAATGATGTAGCCGCGATCGTCCATTATCACGCCGGAGCCGAGGGTCTTTATTTCCAGCTGGTTTTGAGTATTGCTGCCAACGCTGCGGTTATAGACGTTGACCACGGCGGGCGCAGCGCGGCGCACCGCGCTGTTATAGCTCAGCGGTGTTTCATCCGCGCTGTCGAACGTCGAGGGGGCCAGCGGCGTAATTGTCTGGCGTAATGAAGGTAAAGAAACCAACAGAATGCCCGCCACAATCAGGCCGATCGCCACCGATCTTAAAATCTTCAGAAACATGGGTTTAAAGTAGCCAGTGAGAAACCGAACGCAGAATACCATGAGTTAATCGGACATCGCACCCGCGATGTCCGAAAACTGAGCAAATTAACGTAGCAGCAAATAGATGCTGGCTTCGCCGCGCACAACGTGAAGGGCAATGACCGCCGGTTTGCTTTCCAGCATTTTGCGCATCTCGGCAATCGTGCGGATACGTTCGCGGTTGATGCCAATGATCACATCATCTTTATGCAGGCCAATTTGTGCGGCAGGCGTCCCTTTTTCAACGCTATCGAGCTTCACGCCTTTCGCGCCGTCTTTTAGCTGACCATCGCTTAGCGAAGCGCCCTGTAACGCCGGAATGATCAGTTCGGCACTGGCAGATGAAGCGGTACTTTTATCAAGCGTCACGCTAACTTCCAGCGGCTTACCCTCGCGCAGTAAGCCCAGTTTTACCACCGTTCCCGGCTCGGTGGTGGCTATCTTGGCGCGCAGTTCAGCAAAGCTGCTGAGGGCTTTGCCGTTCAGGCTGGTAATCACATCGCCTGCCTTTATTCCTGCTTTAGCAGAAGCGGATTGCGGTAAGACTTCGCTGATAAAGGCGCCGCGTTGGGTGGTCAGGTTAAAGGCTTTGGCCAGGTCTGCGCTCATTTCCGTGCCTTTTATGCCCAACTGACCGCGTTTGACTTCACCAAAGGCTATCAGCTGTTTGGCCAGCGTCTGCGCCATGTTGCTCGGGATAGCAAAGCCGATCCCGACGCTGCCGCCGCTTGGTGCGAGAATCGCAGTATTAATACCAATGAGTTCACCATTGAGGTTGAGCAGCGCGCCGCCCGAGTTACCCCGGTTGATAGAGGCATCCGTCTGAATGAAGTTTTCCAGCCCTTCCAGGTTTAGCCCGCTGCGACCGAGGGCCGAAACAATCCCTGAGGTCGCGGTTTGCCCCAACCCGAATGGGTTGCCAACAGCAACGGCAAAATCACCCACGCGAAGCTTATCGGAATCCGCAATGGCTATTTGCGTTAGCCCCGTCGGGTTTTGCAACTGAATAAGCGCAACGTCGCTTTGATCGTCTCCGCCAATTAATTTGGCATCGAATTCGCGCCCGTCGTTGAGCTGTACGCTGATTTTCTCCGCGTGGCTGATAACGTGGTTATTGGTTAGCACATACCCTTTTGCGGCATTGATAATCACACCCGATCCCAGCCCTTCAAAAGGTTGCGAATCTGAAGGGGGCTGCTCGTCACCGAAAAATTTCTTAAATTCTTGCGGGACTTTCTGAGCGGGTGCGGTAGCGGTGCCCTCAACCTGCACGCTGACCACCGCAGGCAGCACTTTTTCCAGCATCGGGGCAAGGCTTGATATCGCGGCCTGGCCTGGCACCTGAGACGGGATCGCTGCGGCGGCAAAAGGCGACGCGCCAGGAGCCAGCCCGATACTTAATGCTAAGGCACTCAATAACCGTGTTTTTTTCTTCATTGATGGCTTGCTCTCGTGACCTGGAATAGGGGAAACCCGCTAACACTTCGATGTTATTGAAATATTTGCCGGGTAACAATGGCGTTATAAGAAGATTAGAGACAATTCAATGATAGCTGCGACGGCGGGAGTGTTGGGGCACGAAGGACGTGCCCCGGGAAAAAATCTTACCTTTGAGATTAATCGCGTTTTGCGCGCTCGGTACGAAGCAGGCCGGAAGCCCCTTCCGAATAATCACGCGGCATTTGCACCGGCGCCTGATCGTTGCTGGCTTCTGACTCAGCCAGACGGTTACGGAAAGGATTGGCTTCAGCGGAAAGCTCTGGCAGCAGGCTGCTGGAACTCTTCGCCATGTGCTGATAAAGCTGACGGTAGTCGTGCGCCATATTGTCGAGCAGCTCAGCACTGCGCGCAAAGTGGCTGACTAATTCTTCGCGGTACTCTTCCAGATCGGCTTTGTTTTTTTCCAGTTCGTACTGCAAAGCCTGCTGCTGACGAAGTTTGCGGTTGCCGAAGCGCATAGCAACGGCGCCAACGATAATCCCGACAACTAACCCAATTAGCGCATATTCCCAGGTCATGAACTTCTCCCGTTATCTTGTGTTTCCGTAGGGTAATGTAGCCACTATAACCGTTAACCTAAGAGAAGTGGAATCCTGACGCAGCATCGCTTAGGGTAGAACGACCTTTTTTTCGACATTCGTGCTTTGAGACCCGCTGTAAACGGCAATACGATCTCTAAAGGAAGAGCATATTACCATGCAAAATCTCTCACCTGGAGCGCGCTACCAGCAAGCGCTCGCGCAGGGTAGCTATCAGCCTGATGACGTTCAGCATGAGGCCGTCACGCGCCTGCAAGCTATTTATCAGGAGCTTACAAACAAAAGCCCTGAGGCCGCAACCCGCGGTGGACTCATGGCGAAGGTTGGCCGACTACTGGGTAAACGCTCGGCGCCGGGCTGCGACGAACCCGTCCGTGGGCTTTATATGTGGGGCGGAGTGGGGCGCGGTAAGACCTGGCTGATGGACATGTTTTTTCAGAGCCTCCCCGGCGAGCGTAAGCTGCGGCTTCACTTTCATCGCTTTATGCTGCGCGTGCACGAAGAGCTCACGCAGCTTCAGGGGCACAGCGATCCGCTGGAAATCGTTGCCGATGGTTTTAAGGCAGAAACGGATATTCTGTGCTTCGACGAGTTCTTCGTTTCCGATATTACCGATGCCATGCTGCTGGGCACGTTAATGCAGGCTTTGTTTGCCCGTGGGATTACGCTTGTCGCTACGTCAAACATTCCCCCTGATGAGCTATATCGCAACGGCTTACAGCGCCCGCGTTTTATCCCTGCTATTGAGGCGATAAAAAAATACTGTGACGTCATGAACGTGGATGCGGGAATTGACTACCGCTTGCGCACGCTGACGCAGGCGCACCTCTGGCTCTCTCCTCTGAACGAAGAAACCCGGCAGCAAATGGACAAGCTGTATACGGCGCTTGCGGGGATGCCACGAGAGGGAGAACCTGTGCTGGAGGTCAATCACCGCCCGCTGGCCACGCTCGGCATGGCGAACCAGACGCTGGCCGTGGATTTCCAGACGCTTTGCGTCGACCCGCGCAGCCAGCATGACTACATTGCCTTATCGCGTCTGTTCCAGACCGTTTTATTGTTTAACGTCCCGGTCATGACGGTGAACCATGAAAACGAAGCCCGTCGCTTTATCGCGCTGGTGGATGAATTTTACGAACGTCATGTGAAGCTGGTGGTCAGCGCTCAAGCCCCATTATTTGATATTTATCAAGGGGAAAGGTTGAAGTTTGAGTTCCAGCGCTGCCTGTCGCGGCTGCAGGAGATGCAAAGCGAAGAGTATTTGCGCCTGTCACATATGCCCTGAAGGCCAATATGTGACGGGAAAGACAAATTGTGGTCGACCTTTGCAAACGACTTCTCTATAATCTTGCGACCCCACGTTACAACCAAAGTTTTTTTCCCAAAACTTTTGTCGTGCCGGCATAGGCTATTCGAAGGGGTAGGTTTGCTGGACAATGTCGCGTGAACCTCAACTGATTTTAAACGTTTGGGTGTTCACCAACGTGTAACTATATATTGGGTAAGCTTTTAATGAAAACTTTTACAGCTAAACCAGAAACTGTACAGCGCGACTGGTATGTTGTTGACGCTGATGGTAAGACCTTAGGTCGTCTGGCTACTGAACTGGCTCGCCGTCTGCGCGGTAAGCACAAAGCGGAATACACTCCGCACGTTGATACTGGTGATTACATCATCGTTCTGAACGCAGAAAAAGTTGCTGTTACCGGCAACAAGCGTACTGACAAAGTGTACTACCATCACACCGGCCACATCGGTGGTATCAAACAAGCGACCTTTGAAGAGATGATTGCCCGCCGTCCTGAGCGTGTGATTGAAATCGCGGTTAAAGGCATGCTGCCAAAGGGCCCGCTGGGCCGTGCTATGTTCCGTAAACTGAAAGTTTACGCGGGCACCGAGCACAACCACGCGGCACAGCAACCGCAAGTTCTGGACATTTAATCGGGATTATGGCAATGGCTGAAAATCAATACTACGGCACTGGTCGCCGCAAAAGTTCCGCAGCTCGCGTTTTCATCAAACCGGGCAGTGGCAAAATCGTTATCAACCAACGTTCTCTGGAACAGTACTTCGGTCGTGAAACTGCCCGCATGGTAGTGCGTCAGCCGCTGGAACTGGTTGATATGGTTGAGAAATTCGATCTGTACATCACCGTTAAAGGTGGTGGTACTTCTGGTCAGGCTGGTGCGATCCGTCACGGTATCACCCGCGCTCTGATGGAGTACGACGAGTCCCTGCGTGGCGAACTGCGTAAAGCTGGCTTCGTTACTCGTGATGCTCGTGAAGTTGAACGTAAGAAAGTCGGCCTGCGTAAAGCACGTCGTCGTCCTCAGTTCTCCAAACGTTAATTGTTCTGCGCTCGCGCGCAAAGGCAATTGGCAAAAAACCCGGTCATGTACCGGGTTTTTTTATGCCTGAAATTTATATTATTGCTTTTAACTTATTGATAAGTTTGTGTTTTATGGGGAATTTCTCATCTGCGCCCCACAAAACCGGTAAAATCTGGTAAACTATCAACCAATTTTCTGCCCAAATGTCGGCATCAGTTTGTTTTCGCCTTGTTTTCTGGCAGCTGATGGCAGTCCGAGTGAAATGGGTAATTAACAGTCAGGTTAGTCGCCGCTTGCGGCTATTAGCAGTAATTTTCTGAATAAACTTGGAGGTTTTCATGGCTGTCGCTGCCAACAAACGTTCGGTGATGACGCTGTTTTCCGGTCCTACTGACATCTATAGCCATCAGGTACGTATCGTGCTGGCCGAAAAGGGTGTTAGCGTTGAAATTGAGCATGTGGAAACGGATAACCTGCCTCAGGATCTGATTGACCTCAACCCAAATCACAGCGTACCGACTCTGGTTGACCGCGAACTCACCCTGTGGGAATCCCGCATCATCATGGAATATCTTGATGAGCGTTTCCCGCATCCGCCACTTATGCCGGTTTACCCTGTTGCACGTGGTGAAAGCCGCCTGTACATGCAACGCATCGAAAAAGACTGGTACACCCTGATGAACACCGTGATGAACGGTTCAGCACAGGAAGCGGACGCTGCTCGTAAGCAGCTGCGTGAAGAGCTGCTGGCGATCGCACCGGTCTTCACCCAGAAGCCTTTCTTCCTGAGCGATGAGTTTAGCCTGGTCGATTGCTATCTGGCCCCGCTGCTGTGGCGTTTACCGCAGATGGGCATTGAGCTTACGGGTGCGGGTTCTAAAGAGATGAAGGGCTATATGACTCGCGTGTTTGAGCGCGATTCCTTCCTGGCCTCTCTGACCGAGCCTGAGCGCGAAATGCGTCTGCAGACCCGAGGTTAATAGATGGATATGTCGCAACTGTCACCGCGTCGTCCCTATCTGCTGCGTGCTTTTTACGAGTGGCTACTGGACAACCAGCTCACACCGCACCTGGTTGTGGATGTGACATTGCCAGGCGTGCATGTTCCGATGGAATATGCGCGCGACGGGCAAATCGTTCTCAATATCGCGCCGCGTGCGGTAGGGGAGCTGGAGTTGGGCAACAAAGAGGTGACCTTTAACGCCCGCTTTGGCGGCGTGCCGCGTCAGGTATATGTCCCGATGGCTGCCGTACTGGCTATTTACGCCCGTGAAAACGGTGCGGGCACCATGTTTGAGCCAGAAGCCAGCTATGATGAGGATGTTGAAGATCATCACGATGACGAGCAGCCTTCCGCTGAGTCGGAACTGGTGATGCAGGTGATCGATGGCGATCGTCCCGATCACGGCGACGATGACGACGGCCCGGATGACGAGCCGCCTCCGCGTAGCGGCCGTCCGGCGCTGCGTGTAGTGAAATAAGTAGTGAAATCAATAGTGAAAGAAACAGGCCAGTCATATGACTGGCCTTTTTTATTCTCCAGCTGAGCGTCACAAAAAAGCCCGGCAGCCTGTCTGCGCCGGGCTTTTTGCAAGCAGTGCAGACCGGGTCAGCCAAATGCCGTCCGGTCTGCATCTTACACTTCAAGGAAGTTAAGGATCCCTTCAGCCGCCTTACGGCCTTCGGCTATCGCCGTTACCACCAGGTCCGAACCGCGCACGGCATCGCCACCGGCGAAGATTTTCGGGTTGCTGGTCTGGAAAGCGTTTTCACTGCCTTCCGGCGCGATAATACGCCCCTGACTGTCCAGCTCAACGCTGTGTTTTTCCAGCCAGTGCATGCTGTGAGGGCGGAAACCAAACGCCATCACTACCGCATCGGCAGGCACAACGTGCTCTGAGCCCGCGACGATTTCCGGACGGCGGCGGCCGTTGGCATCGGGCGCACCCAGCTCGGTACGCGCAAACTTCACGCCGCAGACTCTGCCGTTCGCATTGATTTCCACGCCCAGCGGCTGCGCGTTAAACTGGAACTCTACGCCTTCCTCACGCGCGTTTTTAACTTCGCGTTTCGAGCCGGGCATGTTCTCTTCGTCACGGCGGTAGGCACAGATAACGTGCGTAGCCCCCTGGCGCACGGAAGTGCGCACGCAGTCCATTGCGGTATCCCCACCGCCCAGCACCACGACGCGCTTACTTGCCATATTCACATACGGCTCATCGGCGGTTTCGCTAAAGCCCATGATTTGCTTAGTGTTGGCAATCAGGAACGGTAACGCATCGTACACACCCGGCGCATCTTCATTCTCTAAGCCTCCGCGCATGGACTGATAGGTGCCCACACCGAGGAACACGGAATCAAACTCTTTTAGCAGGTCGTCGATCTGTACATCACGGCCCACTTCCGTATTGAGTTTGAACTCGATACCCATGCCGCTGAAGATTTCGCGGCGCTTGGTCATGACTTCTTTTTCCAGCTTGAAAGCCGGGATACCGAAGGTCAGCAGCCCGCCGATTTCCGGGTGACGGTCGTATACCACCGCTTTAACAC
The DNA here is from genome assembly GCA_946480445.1 of uncultured Buttiauxella sp. Lineage (GTDB taxonomy): Bacteria > Pseudomonadota > Gammaproteobacteria > Enterobacterales > Enterobacteriaceae > Dryocola. The sequence continues at coordinate 346,843 of CAMLJN010000002.1, read as the reverse complement.
CGTTACGCGCCAGCACGTCTGCACAGGCAAGACCGGCCGGACCTGCACCGATAATCGCCACTCGTTTGCCGGTTTGCTTCACGCCGGTCAGGTCTGGTTTCCAGCCCATCTCAATCGCTTTATCGTTGATATAGCGCTCGATATTGCCGATGGTTACGGCGCCAAACTCATCGTTTAACGTACAGGAGCCTTCGCACAGACGGTCCTGGGGGCAAACGCGGCCACACACTTCCGGCAGGCTGTTGGTCTGGTGAGACAGCTCGGCCGCTTCGATAATGCGCCCTTCGTTAGCAAGCTTCAGCCAGTTTGGAATGTAGTTATGAACCGGGCATTTCCATTCACAGTACGGGTTGCCGCAGGACAGGCAGCGGTCTGCCTGTGCCTTGGCCTGGCCTTCTGAAAACGGCTCGTAAATTTCTACAAATTCAATTTTACGGATCTTCAGCGGTTTCTTCGGCGGATCAACGCGCTGCAAGTCGATAAATTGATAAACGTTTTGACTCATCGTGACCTCTTACTGCGCCTGGACCCGCAGCTCAGCTGCAGAACGACTACGGTGACCCAACAATGCTTTGACATCACTGGACTTCGGTTTAACTAACGTGAATTTCGCAGCAAAGGCAGGCCAGTTTGCCAGGATCTCTTCGCCACGCTGGGAACCCGTCAGCTGCACATGCTCGGTGATCATACCGCGCAGGTGCTCCTCATGGATGGCCAGCTCTTCCACGTTCAGCAGCTCAACCAGCTCAGGGTTAACACGCTTGCGGAAATCGCCGTCCTCATCGAGCACATAGGCGAAACCACCCGTCATGCCCGCGCCGAAGTTGACGCCGGTTTTGCCAATAACGCAGACGATACCGCCCGTCATATATTCACAACCGTTGTCGCCAATCCCTTCCACCACGGTAATCGCCCCGGAGTTACGCACCGCGAAACGCTCGCCCGCGCGGCCTGCAGCGTAAAGCTTGCCGCCGGTCGCACCGTACAGACAGGTGTTACCGATAATGGTCGCCTCATGGCTGCGGAAGGCGGAGCCTACCGGAGGACGCAGAGAGATCAACCCGCCCGCCATACCTTTGCCCACGTAGTCGTTGGCATCGCCGGTCAGGTGCAGCTCAACGCCGCCTGCGTTCCAGACGCCGAAGCTCTGGCCTGCCGTCCCGTTAAAGTGCGCCTTAATAGGGTCTGCCGCCAGCCCCTGATCGCCATTGTGCTGCGCGATATAGCCGGACAACGTGGCGCCCACGGAACGGTCGGTGTTGCGAATATCAAACCAGAACGTTTTGCTCTGTTTATCGTCCACGTACTGCTTAGCCTGGGCCAGCAGCTGCGCATTCAGATCGCCTTTATCGAACGGCGGATTATGCTCGGTGCAGTAAACCGCTTTGCCCGGCATAGGTTCTGCCGTTTTCAGCAGGTTGGACAGGTCAAGGTTTTGCTGTTTGGCGGTGAACCCTTCCAGCGCTGTGAGCAGGTCGGTGCGGCCAATCAGATCCACCAGACGTTTCACGCCCAGCTGCGCCATGATTTCACGCGTTTCGCGGGCAATGAAATCAAAGTAGTTCGTTACCCGGAACGGCAGGCCATGGTAATGGTTCTTACGCAGCTTTTCGTCCTGGGTTGCCACGCCCGTCGCACAGTTGTTGAGGTGGCAAATACGCAGGTATTTACAGCCCAGCGCCACCATCGGCCCCGTGCCGAAGCCGAAGCTTTCCGCCCCCAGAATGGCTGCTTTAATAATATCGAGGCCCGTTTTCAGACCGCCGTCCACCTGCAGGCGGATTTTATGGCGCAGGCCGTTAGCCACCAGCGCCTGCTGAGTTTCAACCAGGCCCAGCTCCCATGGGCAGCCCGCATACTTCACGGATGATAGCGGGCTTGCGCCTGTGCCGCCGTCGTAACCGGCGATGGTAATCAGGTCTGCGTAGGCTTTTGCTACCCCGGTGGCGATGGTGCCGACGCCCGGTTCGGAAACCAGTTTGACGGAGATCATCGCTTTCGGGTTGACCTGTTTGAGGTCGAAAATCAGCTGCGCCAGGTCTTCAATCGAATAAATATCGTGATGCGGTGGCGGAGAGATCAGCGTCACGCCCGGTACGGAATAACGCAGTTTGGCGATGTAAGGCGTGACTTTATCGCCCGGTAGCTGACCACCTTCGCCGGGCTTAGCACCCTGAGCAACTTTGATCTGAATAACGTCGGCGTTAACCAGGTAAGCTGGCGTCACACCGAATCGGCCGGAGGCGACCTGCTTGATACGGGACACTTTATTGGTGCCGTAACGCGCCGGATCTTCACCGCCTTCGCCGGAGTTGGAGTTGCCGCCGATGCTGTTCATGGCTTCCGCCAGCGATTCGTGCGCCTCCGGGCTTAACGCGCCGATAGACATTGCTGCGGTATCAAAGCGTTTGAACAGCTCGCTTGCCGGCTCAACCTCTTCGATACGCACGCTTTCCCCCTGTGGGTTCAGGGCAAGCATATCGCGCAGCGTGGCGACCGGACGTTCGTTCACCAGCTTCGCGTACTCCTGATAATCTTTGTACTCGCCGCTCTGCACGGCTTTTTGCAGCGTTTGCACCACATCCGGGTTATAGGCATGGTATTCGCCACCGTGGACAAACTTCAGCAGCCCGCCCTGATCCAGTGGCTTACGCACCAGCCATGCACGCCTGGACAGATTCAGCAGATCCTGCTGGAAGTCGTTGAAGCCCGCACCGCCGATGCGGCTGACTACGCCCTGGAAGCAAAGCTCGGAGACTTCTTTATGCAGGCCGACGGCTTCAAACAGCTTGGAGCAGCGGTAAGAGGCGATAGTTGAGATGCCCATTTTGGACATGATCTTGTATAGCCCTTTATTGATGCCGTTGCGGTAGTTCTGCATCACCGTGCGGTAGCTTTTATCCAGCGCGCCGGTGTCCACCAGGCGTGCCAGCGATTCATAGGCCAGGTAAGGGTAGATGGCCGTCGCGCCGAAACCCAGCAGCACCGCGAAGTGATGCGGGTCGCGTGCGCTTGCTGTTTCAACGATGATGTTGGCGTCGCAGCGCAGGCTTTGCTCAACGAGACGAGTCTGGATGGCGCCCACGGCCATCGGCGCCGGGACCGGCAGACGATGCTTAGCAATGTTGCGATCGGAAAGCACCAGCAGCACGGTACCGCTGCGAACCATACGCTCCGCTTTATCGCACAGTGCGCTGACGGTTTCCTGCAGCGATTGCTCTGTGACATCGTAAGTTATGTCCAGGGTATCGGCGCGGTAGTGTTCTTCTTCAAGACTGGTCAGCTGCTGGAAATCAGACCACAGCAGAATAGGTGATTTGAAGCTCAGCCGGTGGGCCTGGCCTTCGGCTTCGCAGAAGACGTTCATTTCGCGGCCAATACTGGTGGCCAGCGACATGACGTGGGCTTCGCGCAGCGGGTCGATAGGCGGGTTTGTGACCTGCGCAAACTGCTGACGGAAATAGTCGTAGATGATACGTGGCTGGCTGGAGAGCACGGCAAAGGGGGTGTCGTCGCCCATTGAGCCGACCGCTTCCTGGCCGTTTTCACCCAGCACGCGCAGGATCGAGTCCAGCTCTTCACTGCTGTAGTTAAACTGCTTCTGATAGCTGGCGAGCGTATCGTCATCCAGTTCACGGGTACCCACTTCTTCGTCCGGCAAATCTTCAAAGGGCACCAGGCGGCGAACGTTGCTCTCCATCCACTCTTTATACGGATGACGGCTTTTCAGCTCTTCATCGGTTTCTGCGGAGTGAAGAATACGGCCAACGCGGGTGTCGATAACCATCAGCTCGCCTGGCCCTACGCGGCCTTTCTCCACCACTTCGTCCGGCTGGTAATCCCAGATGCCGACTTCAGAGGCACAGGTAATGAGCTTGTCTTTAGTTATCACATAACGCGCCGGGCGCAGACCGTTACGGTCCAGGTTACAGGCGGCGAAACGCCCGTCGGACATAACGATACCGGCCGGGCCGTCCCACGGCTCCATATGCATGGAGTTAAAGTCAAAGAAGGCGCGCAGCTCCGGGTCCATGTTCGGGTTGTTCTGCCAGGCCGGTGGCACCAGCAGGCGCATGGCGCGAACGATGTCCATGCCCCCCGCCAGCAGCAGCTCCAGCATGTTATCCAGCGAGCTGGAATCGGAGCCGGTTTCATTAACGAAGGGGGCGGCAGACTGCAAGTCCGGGATCAGCGGAGTCTGGAATTTATAGGTACGCGCACGCGCCCACTGGCGGTTGCCGGTAATGGTGTTGATTTCACCGTTGTGCGCCAGGTAGCGGAACGGCTGAGCCAGCGGCCAGCGCGGCACGGTGTTGGTGGAGAAGCGCTGGTGGAACAGGCAAATGGCCGATTCCAGACGCAGGTCCGCCAGGTCCAGGTAAAAGCGCGGCAGATCCGCCGGCATGCACAGACCTTTATAAATGTTCACCAGGTTCGAAAGGCTACAAACGTAGAAGTCTTTATCCTGGATGCGTTTCTCAATGCGACGACGGGCGATAAACAGGCGACGTTCCATATCACGTGGACGCCAGCCAGCCGGAGCATTCACAAAAATTTGTTCGATGCGGGGCTTGGAGGAGAGGGCGATTTCACCGAGCACGTCTTCATTGGTTGGCACTTCGCGCCAGCCGACGATCGACAGGGTTTCGTTTTGCAGCTCTTCTTCTACAATGCGGCGGCTTGCTTCGGCAAGCACCGGGTCTTTGCTTAAGAATATCATGCCGACGGCGTAGTTTTTCGCTAAGCGCCAGCCACGCTCTTCCGCCACAATACGGAAGAAACGATCGGGTTTTTGTAACAGCAGGCCGCACCCGTCACCGGTTTTACCGTCGGCGAGTATGGCGCCTCGGTGCTGCATTCGGGCCAGTGCGTGAATAGCAGTACGCACTACCTTGTGGCTAGGTTCGCCTTCTATGTGGGCGATCAGGCCGAAACCACAGTTATCCTTCTCAAGGGATTTATCGTACAACATATCAGTGAACCTCCCCAGGCTCTACGTGATCCCCCAACCGTTTGCGTTCAGGCGCAGCAAGGGCATGGCGACGGGGTTTGCCTGTCTTAAGCTTACCTCGCGTGTCGCCCTCTTCAGACCTTCGCATCCGGTGTCACAAGTGTTGAGGACTTGCTTTAGAGGGAATCTAAATTACTGCATAAATATGATGGGCACAGAACCCATCCAGAAAGCTTCCAGCGGATTTCCAAGTTATCGGGAAAGCTTATCCAGGTCAAATGCCACTCTTATTGCTACGTTTTTATGCTGAAAATGATTTATGCTTTTGAAAAGTAATGATATTTTGCGTTTTTAACGCGGCGAGTTGGCCACGGAGCGCGGCGGGATATGTGATCTCTCTCACTGTCTGCAAGGCAGCGGAATGCCAGACCCTGCTGCTCATCGTCATATGGCCAGCACGATATGCTGCTATAACCCCTGGGCGTGCAGCATGACACTGTTTTTCACCCGGCGTCATATTCTTTAAAAAAAGGGCGTCAGTATAAGGAAAAGTCATTACTCGCGCGATGCGTAGAATTGCACTAATTATGAATAGGTATTCAGCAGGTAAGGCTGCGCCAGTGCGATTGATCCAGGTCATCGCCGTATAACGCAGAAAATGGCAGGCTACGTCCCTTTCTTCGGGCCGGTCCACCAGATTATGCAGTTACAAAAATTAGTCAACATGTTTGGTGGGGATCTCACCCGCCGCCACGGGCATAAAGTCCATAAGCTCACCCTGCACGGCGGTTTTAGCTGCCCGAACCGCGATGGCACTCTTGGCCGTGGCGGATGCACCTTTTGCAATGTCGCCTCTTTTGCCGATGAAACGCAGCAGCACAACTCCATTGCCGAACAGCTTGCCCACCAGGCGAAACGGGTCGATCGCGCCCGGCACTATCTTGCTTATTTTCAGGCTTATACCAGCACCTGGGCGGAAGTTCAGGTGCTGCGCTCGATGTACCAGCAGGCAGTAAGCCAGGCCAGTATCGTCGGTTTGTGCGTGGGCACCCGGCCAGACTGCGTGCCTGACAGCGTGCTGGATTTGCTCTGCGAATATCATGAACAGGGTTATGAGGTCTGGCTGGAGCTGGGCTTGCAGACCGCGCACGACAAAACGCTGCACCGTATCAACCGTGGCCATGATTTTGCCTGCTACCAGCAAACCACGCGCCGTGCCCGCCTGCGCGGTCTGAAGGTCTGTAGCCATCTTATCGTGGGATTACCGGGCGAGGGACAGGCCCACTGCCTGGAGACGCTGGAAAAAGTGGCGCAGACGGGGGTGGATGGCATTAAGCTGCACCCGTTGCATATCGTGGCTGGCAGCACGATGGCTAAAAGCTGGCAGGCAGGGCGTTTACAGGGCCTTGAACTGGAGGATTACACCAACATCGCCGGGGAGATGATTCGTCATACGCCACGGGATATTGTTTACCACCGTATCTCCGCCAGCGCCCGCCGCCCGACCCTGCTTGCACCGCTGTGGTGTGAGAACCGCTGGAGCGGGATGGTGGAAATCGACAGGTATCTGCGTGCCCACGGCGGGCAGGGATCGGCGCTCGGTCTGGCGTGGGATCCCAATCTTCTCTCGTAATTCCTGAGCGTTAGCCCTTTTTGCGGTATATTTAGCGGATTGTTGGCGAAGGAAACGTTCCATGAAGCAAATCCGGTTACTGGCGCAGTATTACGTTGATTTAATGGTGAAGCTTGGGTTAGTGCGCTTCTCTTTGCTACTGGCCTCGGCGCTGGTGGTGCTGGCTATCGTGGTGCAGATGGCGGTGACCATGCTGCTGCGCGGCCAGGTTGAGAGTATTGACGTCGTACGCTCCATCTTCTTCGGTCTGCTGATTACGCCCTGGGCGGTCTACTTCTTGTCCGTGGTGGTCGAACAGCTTGAGGAGTCGCGGCAGCGTCTGTCCCGGCTGGTTGAAAAGCTTGAGGAGATGCGCGAGCGAGACTTAAAGCTCAACGTGCAGCTTAAAGACAACATCGCGCAGCTTAACCAGGAAATTGCCGACCGTGTGAAAGCGGAAGACGAACGTCAGACCATGCTGGAGCAGCTTAAGGTCGAGATGCAGGAGCGTGAAGAGACGCAAATTCGTCTGGAGCAGCAATCTTCCTTCCTGCGCTCCTTCCTCGATGCTTCGCCGGATTTGGTGTTCTATCGCAACGAGGACAAAGAGTTTTCCGGCTGTAACCGCGCCATGGAGCTGCTAACGGGAAAAAGCGAGAAGCAGCTGATAAGCCTTAAGCCGCAGGATGTGTACTCGGAAGAGGCGGCGAGGAAGGTGATCGAAACCGATGAAAAAGTCTTCCGCCACAATGTGTCTCTTACCTATGAGCAGTGGCTGGAATACCCGGACGGGCGTAAAGCCTGCTTTGAAATCCGCAAAGTGCCTTATTACGATCGCGTTGGTAAGCGCCACGGCCTGATGGGCTTTGGGCGTGATATCACCGAACGTAAGCGTTACCAGGAAGCGCTGGAGCGCGCAAGCCGCGACAAAACCACCTTTATCTCCACCATCAGCCACGAATTGCGTACGCCCCTCAACGGTATCGTGGGCCTGAGCCGCATCTTGCTGGATACCGAGTTAAACGCCGAGCAGACGAATTACCTGAAAACGATCCATGTCTCGGCGATCACGCTCGGCAATATCTTCAACGATATTATCGACATGGATAAGCTTGAGCGTCATAAAGTCCAGCTCGATAACCAGCAGGTCGATTTCACCAGTTTCCTTGCCGATCTTGAGAATCTTTCCGGTTTGCAGGCCCAGCAGAAAGGGCTGGCGTTTGTGATGGAACCGACGTTGCCTCTGCCGCATAAAGTGGTGACCGACGGCACGCGGCTGCGCCAGATCCTCTGGAACCTTATCAGCAACGCGGTGAAGTTCACCCCGAAAGGCGGGCAGGTCACGGTGCGCGTGCGCTATGAAGAAGACAGCTCCCTGCGCTTCGAGGTGCAGGATTCCGGTATCGGTATTCCGCAGGATGAACAGGATAAAATCTTCGCCATGTACTACCAGGTTAAAGACAGCCACGGCGGCAAACCCGCCACCGGCACCGGGATCGGGCTTGCAGTTTCACGTCGCCTGGCGAAAAGCATGGGCGGGGATATTACCGTCAGCAGCAAGCCGGGTGAAGGGGCGCTGTTTATGCTGACGGTGCAGGCTCCACGCGTGGCAGAGGAAGTAGAAGATACCCTGGATGACGATGACATGCCGCTGCCCGCCCTGCACGTTCTGCTGGTGGAAGATATCGAGCTGAACGTTATCGTCGCCCGCTCGGTTCTGGAGAAACTGGGCAACAGCGTCGAGGTAGCTATGACGGGCAAAGAGGCGCTGGAGAAATTCACCCCGGGGGAATATGACCTCGCCCTGCTGGATATTCAGCTGCCGGACATGACCGGGCTGGATATTGCCCGCGAGCTTAACGCCCGCTTCGCGAAGGCCGATCTGCCACCGCTGGTGGCGCTGACGGCGAACGTGTTGAAGGACAAAAAAGAGTATCTGGAAGCCGGAATGGATGACGTGTTGAGCAAGCCGCTTGCTGTACCAGCGCTGATGGCCGTTATTCAAAAATTCTGGGACAGCCAACGGTCTCACGCCAAAGAGGAACCTGTCATGACCCAAGTAAACAGTGAAAAGCAGCAAGCGTTACTGGATATACCGATGCTTGAGCAGTATATGGAGCTGGTAGGGCCGAAGCTGATTACCGATGGCCTGGCCATGTTTGAAAAAATGATGCCGGGTTATTTAAGCATTCTGGATTCCAATATGACCGCCCGCGACCAGAAAGGCGTGGTGGAAGAAGGGCATAAAATTAAGGGGGCCGCAGGCTCCGTTGGTCTGCGTCATTTACAGCAGATTGCCCAGCAGATTCAGTCTCCGGATCTCCCGGCCTGGTCAGACAACGTCGGCGAATGGATTGAAGAGCTTAAACAAGAGTGGCAGCACGACGTGGACGTCCTGAAAGCCTGGGTGGCGAACGCCGCCAAAAAATGACCCCGGATAAACCGGGGTGCGCGAAGACTGCGCCAACACCAGGGAAGCTTAGGTTGCACCGGGGAGTTATTGGTTGTCATCAGGCGGCACAACCTGCAAATCGCGGGTTGCTCAGGCAATAAGATAGCAAATCTTATCAGCTTTGTTACTTGATTCAGTAAAATGTGTGAACCATAGCGGCCAAATTATTCTGCCCGATAAGGGGGTCGCATGATGAAAAGGATAGACCTTATGAAGAAAGTTGGAGTGGTGCTCAGCGGTTGTGGCGTCTACGATGGCAGCGAAATCCATGAGGCGGTCATTACCCTTCTGGCGCTGGCCCGCGCGGGAGCGGAGGCCGTCTGTTTTGCGCCCGATAAAACTCAAGCAGAAGTTATCAATCATCTCAGCAATGAGCAGGCCAGCGAGACACGAAATATCCTTGTGGAGGCCGCACGAATCACCCGCGGGGTGATAACACCTTTGGCCGAAGCCCGTGCCGCTGAGCTGGATGCGCTGATTGTTCCCGGCGGGTTCGGCGCAGCTAAAAATCTCAGCGATTTTGCCGCGACGGGCATTGCCTGCCAGGTTGACGGCGAGCTGCGTCGTTTAACGCGTGAGCTTCACGAGCAGGGCAAGCCGCTGGGCTTTATGTGCATCGCACCAGCCATGTTGCCAAAAATCCTCCCTATGCCGGTGCGTCTGACCATCGGCACGGACATCGATCTGGCGGAAATGCTGGAGGAGATGGGGGCGGAGCATATTCCCTGCCCGGTGGAGGACATTGTGGTCGATGAAGATCATAAAGTGGTCACCACCCCAGCCTATATGCTGGCAACCCGCATTGATGAGGCGGCGGCAGGCATCGAGAAACTGGTGGCTCGCGTGCTGGATCTCAGCGCATGAAGAAAGGGCGTTTCGCGCCCTGGCGATTCATCAGGCGCTGGTTTTTACGCGTTGGGCTGGCGATAGCCGGGCTGTGGATTGCAGGCATTCTTCTCTTTAGCTTTCTGCCCGTTCCGTTTTCGGCGGTGATGGCCGAGCGACAAATCAGCGCCTGGCTGACGGGGAATTTTGGCTATGTGGCCCATTCGGACTGGGTGAGCATGGATGAGATTTCTTCCTGGATGCCGCTTGCGGTGATGGCCGCAGAAGATCAAAAATTCCCCGACCACTGGGGGTTTGATATGGCCTCGATTGAAAAAGCGATTTCCCATAACGGGCGCAATGAAACTCGCATTCGCGGGGCGTCCACGCTTTCGCAGCAGACCGCTAAAAACCTGTTTTTGTGGGACGGCCGCAGCTGGGTACGCAAGGGGCTGGAAGCAGGCTTAACGGTTGGGATGGAAGCGGTGTGGACAAAGCGTCGTATTCTGACGGTATATCTGAATATCGCGGAGTTTGGGGAAGGCACCTTTGGTGTGGAAGCCGCGGCGCAGCGTTATTTCCGTAAACCTGCAAGTCGCCTGTCAGCCTCTGAGGCCGCTTTGCTCGCCGCCGTGCTCCCTAATCCCATTCGCTTTAAAGCGGGGGCGCCTTCAGGCTATGTGCGCCAGCGTCAGCAATGGATTCTGCGGCAGATGCGCCAGCTGGGGGGCGAGTCCTTCCTCGCGCAGCATGATTTAAAGTGAGCTAGTCTTCGTCAAACCCGGCGTTGAACAGTGCAATTACGGCTGCCAGCGCCTGCTCTTCCTGCGGGCCGGTGACTTCAATCTCGATTTGCCCGCCCTTGGCGGAATCCAGCATCAACAGCGCGATTACGCTGCTGGCTTCCGCCTCGGTGCCCGCTTCATTCCGTAGCATCACTTCTGCATTAAAGCTTTGCACCAGCTCAAACAGTTTCATGGCCGGGCGCGCATGCATGCCCAGCTTATTGGTGATCTCAACGGTATGTTTTACGGTCATGTTTTACGTTTTTCCAGCGTGCGGTGACGGGACTGAACGTTCTTACCGCGAGAGCGGAAGTAGTCGGCCAGCTGCTCGGCGATATAAACCGAACGGTGCTTACCGCCCGTACAGCCAATGGCCACGGTCAGGTAGCTACGGTTATTGGTTTCCAGCATCGGTAACCATAGCTCAAGATAGCTGCGGGTCTGGTAGATAAAATTGTGAACTTCTGTGTGTCTGTCGAGGAACGCGGCTACGGGACGATCCAGGCCGGTCATCGGACGCAGCTTTGGATCCCAGTGCGGGTTCGGCAGGAAACGAACGTCAAATACGTAATCGGCATCTATTGGAATGCCGTGCTTGAAGCCAAAGGACTCAAACACCATCGTCAGTTCACGCTCGCGTTTGCCCAGCAGGCGCGTCCGCAGCATTTCTGCCAGCTCGTGGACGGACATTTCCGAGGTGTCGATGATCAGATCCGCACGGGACTTCAGCGGCTCAAGCAAATCGCTTTCTTCGTCAATGGCGCTTTCCAGCGACAGATTCTTGCTCGACAGCGGATGCAGGCGTCGTGTGTCGCTGTAACGGCGGATAAGCGTGTTACGGTCGGCATCGAGGAACAGCAGCTGCGGGGAGAATGCCTCCGGCAGGTTGGTCATCGCCTGCTCAAAAATCTCCGGGTTTTCCGGCATGTTACGTACGTCAATGCTCACCGCTGCGGATATATTGCGTTCCGCAAGGGTTTTCGCCAGTTCCGGTAGCAAGACGACTGGCAGGTTATCGACACAGTAAACCCCCATATCTTCCAGTGCACGCAAGGCTACAGACTTCCCTGAACCAGAGCGGCCGCTGACTATCATCAGCACCATGTAATCATTCCCCCGACTGATCGAACCGTGGCAGGGCTGCTGCCACGGCAAGATTATTCACTTTCACTACCGGTTTCAGTATCGGTAATGATCTGATAGAGCTCTTCATCGCTTTGCGCTGCCCGCAGGCGGCGGCAAATGGTTTTGTCCGCCAGGCGTTTTGCCACCAGTGACAGAGTGTGCAAATGTGTTTTGGTCTGATCGGCAGGCACCAGCAGGGCAAACAGCAGGTCGACAGGCTGGTTATCAATGGCATCGAAAGCGATAGGGGTTTCCAGCTGAATAAAGACCCCCACGGCGCGTAGCGTGTCTTCTTCAAGCTTACCGTGTGGAATGGCAATGCCATTACCAATGCCGGTACTTCCCATACGCTCGCGCGTCAGTACCGCTTCAAACACGACTTGCGGTGGCAGGCCGAGCTGTTTAGCGGCCAGTTCGCTGATGATTTCCAGAGCGCGTTTTTTGCTCTGGCAATGGACACCAGTGCGGGTACATTCCTGGTTAAGGACATTACTAAGCTGTAGAACGGAATCGTTGTTCATCATAAGTTCACCTAAGCACCCTGTTATGCTAACGGCCCGTTGACCTTGGGACAACGAGCCGTCGAGGCGTTAACAGATACTCGGACTATCAATGTTGTTTTAGTTTATCTTTATGTTTGGTTAACTGACGAGCCAGTTTATCAATGAGGCCGTCAATGGCTGCGTACATGTCCTGGCCTTCGGCACTGGCATGTAACTCACCCCCGTTTACGTGCAGCGTAGCATCGGCAAGGTGGGTGACTTTCTCCACTTTTAACACAATATAGACCTGATTAATGCGTTCGAAGTACTGCTCCAGTTTGGCAAATTTCGCGTTCACAAAATCGCGTAGGGCGTCCGTGATCTCGACGTTTTGTCCGGTAATGTTGAGCTGCATAGTGTCTTCCTTATCAGTTAAGTCACATCAGCTGTTTACGCTGATTTGACGGTGGTATGGATAAAGACTCTCGGTACTTCGCAACCGTGCGGCGTGCCACCATAATACCCTGTTCGGACAGCATTGTTGTTAACTTGCTGTCGCTCAGCGGCTTCACGGGGTTTTCCGCAGCAATTAACTTCTTCACCAGCGCACGTATCGCCGTAGACGAGGCTTCGCCGCCGCCCTCGGTATTCACATGGCTTGAGAAGAAATACTTCAGTTCAAAAATGCCGCGCGGGCTGTGCAAATACTTCTGCGTGGTCACGCGCGAGATTGTGGATTCATGCATCTCCACGGCCTGCGCGATATCCGCCAGCACCATCGGCTTCATGTGTTCTTCGCCGTGCTCAAAAAAACCTTGCTGCTGTTCAACGATGCGGCGGCTGACGCGCAGCAGCGTATCGTTGCGGCTTTCCAGACTTTTGATAAGCCACTTCGCCTCCTGCAGATTGCTACGAATATACTGCGAATCGCTGTCGTTTCTGCTGCTGCTTCCCAGCGCGGCGTACTGCTGATTTATTTTCAGGCGTGGAATGCTATCCGAATTGAGCTCTACGGTCCAATGTCCCTGGGCTTTACGTACCAGCACATCGGGGATCACATACTCTGGTTCACCGGTTTGAATGGACTGCCCCGGGCGTGGGTCCAGCGACTGGATCAGGCACATCGCCTCTTTGAGAACGTCTTCTTTAAGGCGGGTGACGCGCATCAGACTACGGAAATCGTGATTGGCGAGTAGATCCAGATGTTCGCTGACAATCAGACGGGCTTCGTTCAGCCAGGGGGTTTCTTTGTCATACTGGGAAAGCTGAATGAGCAGGCAGTCACGCAGATCGCGCGCGGCCACGCCGACCGGATCAAAACGCTGAATGCGCTTGAGCACCGCCTCCACTTCTTCAAGGCTGACATCGTCATTGCCCATGCTTTCGAGAATTTCTTCCAGCGTGACGGTCAGATAACCCGTTTCATCAACGGCGTCCACAATGGAGGTGGCAATGGCGGTATCGGTATCGGTAAAGGGCGTCAGATCCACCTGCCACATCAGGTAATCCTGCAGCGACTGGGTGGTTTCGCCCTGGTAAACCGGCAGCTCATCGTCAATGTAGTCTGAACCTGTGCCGGAAGGGGTGCCTGCGGTATAGATTTCATCCCAGCTCGTATCCAGCGGGAGTTCGTCAGGCATCTCTTTTTGTTCAAGCGCTTCACGGGTGTCCAGCGCTTCGTCTTCGCGAGTTTCCTGAGTGTCGATCTCTTCATGCGGGTCGGTTTGCTCAAGCAGCGGGTTATTCTCCAGCGCCTGCTGAAGTTCCTGCTGTAGCTCCAGCGTCGAGAGCTGCAACAGGCGGATGGCCTGCTGTAGCTGCGGCGTCATAGCAAGTTGTTGGCTAAGCCGTAATTGCAAACCTTGCTTCATATTCAGAGAGAGCGTCCCCACGTAGACCGGTCGATGCTTCCTACCCTATCAGAGTCTGAACTCTTCGCCCAGATAGACGCGCTTAACATGTTCATCTTCCAGGATTTCCCCCGGCGTGCCGTGGGCGATGAGGTGCCCCTGGCTCACGATGTAGGCGCGTTCACAGACGGCCAGCGTTTCGCGTACGTTATGGTCAGTAATCAGCACCCCAAGCCCGCTGTCGCGTAAATGCTCGATGATACGCTTGATGTCGATAACGGAAATGGGGTCAACGCCAGCAAAAGGTTCATCCAGCAGAATAAATTTTGGATTGGCGGCCAGCGCGCGGGCAATTTCCACACGGCGGCGTTCCCCGCCGGACAGCGACTGCCCCAGGCTGTTACGCAGATGCTCGATGTGGAACTCTTCCATCAGCTCATTGGCGCGATCGTCACGTTGCTCGGCGGTAAGGTCATCACGGATTTGCAGCACGGCCATCAGGTTATCGAACACGCTCAGACGGCGGAAAATCGAGGCTTCCTGCGGCAGATAGCCGATACCACGGCGCGCGCGTGCGTGCAGCGGCAGCATACTGATATCTTCATCATCAATGACGATGCTGCCCGCATCACGCGGTACTATGCCTACGACCATGTAAAAAGTCGTTGTTTTCCCCGCGCCGTTTGGCCCGAGCAGACCGACAATTTCGCCGGATTTAACGGTCAGACTCACGTCTTCCACCACGCGGCGGCCCTTATAGGCCTTGGCGAGGTTTTTCGCGATTAAAGTTGCCATAACGAATTAGTTACTCTTTTTAGCGGCCGGCGCCTGGCCATCTTTTTTCTGCAATTGTGACGGCACCAGAATCGTGGTCACGCGCTTGCCTTTGTCGCTGAAGGCCTGCATTTTTTGCTCTTTAACCAGATAGGTGATCTTGTCGCCTTTGATGTTGCTGTCGAGCTGTTCCAGGAACGCATCGCCGGTCAGCACCACAAAATCATTTTGCAGTTCATAGTGCATTTTAGAGGCGTGGCCTTTTACCGGTTTCCCGCTGTCCTGCATCTGGTAGAACGTGGCCGGTTTACCGAAGCCGTCGATGACCTCTTTGCCTTGTTCGCCACCCGGACGAGTCACCACGACTTTATCGGCGTTGATCTTGATGCTGCCCTGGGTCACCACCACGTTGCCGGTGAAGGTTACGACGTTGCCCTGCATATCCAGCGACTGCTGATCTGATTCGATATGAATAGGTTTCTCGGTATCCCCGGTCAGTGCAAAGGCCGAAAAGCTGGCGGCCAGAAGCGTGCTGGTCAGGACGAGATTAAGGCTGAGTTTGTTTATTCTGGATTTCATAGGATGTTCTAACCTTTTCAATCAGCTCGGCGTTTTTGCTGCGTAAATTTCCACGCATTTTCAGGCCGCTGGAGTTAAAGCTGGTACCGTACAGCGTCACTAAATCATCTGAGGCAACATCCTGAGTGATCAAGTTAACCTGCGCATTGTCTGTGGTAATTTTGCGTAACTGCGAATCGGGCGTCAGAGCCGTGAGAACAACATTGCCATACAGATAAAGCATCCGGTCATTAGTCAGTTTGGCGCGATCCGCCCGTAATGACCAGGTGGCAACTTTGTTTTCATCGTACTGCGTCATCACCGGGTTGGTGAACCATGAAATGGCCGTATCCGCGAAATATTCAACGTGCTCAGCCACCAGACGATAATTCAGCGCCCCTACGGGGTTGTAAACAACCGTTGTGGAGTGCTCGCTCTTATAGGTTGGCTCGTTATTATTGACGTTAACCGGCGCGACGATGTCTTTATCGGCAAGATTAATGCCGATAAGCACCAGCGCCACCAGCGAAAGCAGAATAATAACCCAACGCCTTGTTTTACTCATATGGATAGCCCTTTGGCCTCATCAAGCTTTCCCTGCGCCAATAATAACAGATCGCAAACTTCACGGACCGCGCCGCGCCCGCCGTTAATGCGGGTAACATAATCCGCGCGCGGGGTCAGCAACGGGTGCGCATCGGCCACGGCCACGCTTAACCCGACTTTTTCCATCACCGGCCAGTCGATAAGATCGTCGCCAATATAGGCCACTTGATCGGGTGTCAGGGCGAGTTTATCCAACAGATCGCGAAACGCCAGCAGCTTATCTGACTGACCTTGATAAAGATGGGAAATGCCTAATGTCTCACAGCGATCGACCAGCAGTTTTGCTTTGCGGCCGGTGATAATGGCGACTTCAATGCCGGAAGTCAGGGCGCAGCGAATGCCATAGCCGTCGCGCACGTTAAAGGCTTTCAGCTCTTCGCCGCTGTTGCCCATATAAATCAGGCCATCAGACATGACGCCGTCAACATCCAGAATAAGCAGGCGCACGCGGGCTGCCCGCTCCATCACGCGCGCGCTCACTGGCCCATAGCAGGTGTCGAGCGACGCTTCAGGGTTACTCATTCATTCTAATCCTTTGTTAAACCACGCCTGCGCGTAGCATATCGTGCATATGTACCACACCGAGCAGCTGGTCGCCATCGGCAACCAGCACTGAGGTGATATGGCGGGATTGCATCAGGTTCAGGGCATCGACGGCCAGCGTACCTGGACGTACGCGAACCCCGCCGGGTGTCATCACATCGGCAATATTCAGGGTGTGCAAATCGACGCCCATATCAAAGACGCGGCGTAAATCGCCGTCGGTAAAGATGCCTTCGATTTTCATCAGGTCGTCACAGATGACCGTCATGCCCATGTTTTTGCGGGTGATTTCCAGCAGAGCATCCCGCAAAGAGGCCTCTTTACTGACGTGCGGGATATCATCGCCGCTGTGCATTATATCGTTCACACGCAATAACAGTTTACGTCCCAGTGCGCCACCGGGATGGGAGAGAGCAAAATCTTCCTGAGTAAAGCCGCGTGCTTTCAGCAGCGCCACGGCCAGCGCATCGCCCATCACCAGAGTAGCCGTGGTGCTGGTCGTAGGAGCCAGACCCAGCGGGCAGGCTTCCTGCGGCACCTTAATACACAGGTGGATATCGGCCGCGCGGCCCATCGCGCTTTCAGGGCGGCTCGTCATGCAGATAAGCGGAACCTGAAGTCGTTTCAGGACCGGGATCAGCGCGAGGATTTCGTTGGATTCGCCGGAGTTTGAAATGGCAATCACCACGTCCTGGGCGGTAACCATACCCAAATCTCCGTGGCTTGCTTCACCAGGATGAACAAAGAACGCAGGCGTACCGGTGCTGGCGAAGGTCGCGGCCATTTTCTTCCCGATATGCCCGGATTTCCCCATGCCCATGACGACGACTTTGCCGGAGCAATAAAATATCTTCTCACACGCCTGAGAGAAATCAGCGTTGATGTAGCGATCGAGCTGGGCCAGGCCTTCACGTTCAATATGAAGGACGTCTTTGCCTGCCTGTTGAAAGTCAAAACCCGGCTGTAAATCTATGTGTGACATATTTTCCGTTTCCGCTTTATCCAACGACTGGTGATGCCACAAACCACAGCATCACGATCCACACGACGAAACCACATGTTAACAGACCACCCACCGCCTTGCCGATAGAGCGAGGCTTGCGCCAGCAAAGTAAGGCAAAAAGGGCACTTACCGCTAACATCACCCAATAGTCATGGGCAAAAGCAAGGGGGTCAATATCGCCTGGAGCCAGCACAGCCGGGATCCCCAGGACAAAAGCAATATTAAAAATATTCGAGCCGATAATATTGCCAATAGCGATGTTATCTTCGCCCTTACGCGCCCCGGCAAGCGTGGTCGCCAGTTCAGGCAGGCTGGTGCCGACCGAGATAATCGTCAGGCCTACTATGCGCTCGCTGACGCTAAAGTAGTGTGCGAGCACGCTGGCGTTATCGACCACCATGCGCGTAGCCATCGGTAAAATAATCAGCGCAACGGCAAGCCAGAGAAAGGCGACGGACAAGCTTCCTTCGCGCGGCAGCTCGGCAATCTGTTCCCGCGTCAGGCTATCGTGCCCCTGTCTTTCCGAAAGGCGAGCAATTTTTACTATAAACAGCAGATACAGCACCGCCATCGCGATAAGCAGCAGGCCACTCGTCCTGCTCAGGCTGCTATCAAAAAGGAATAACCCGGCAACCAGACTAAAGATTAACATTAAGGGTAATTCGCGACGCAGAATATCGGAATTAACGGTAAATGGGTGCAAAAGTGCCGCCAGCCCGAGTATTAGCAGAATGTTAGTAATATTGGATCCCAGCGCGGTGCCAACGGCGAGATCTAACTGCCCGTTCAGCGCAGCGCTTCCGGCGACCAGCATTTCCGGCAGCGAGGTGCCGATGCTGACGACCGTCATGCCGATGATGAGCGGCGGGATCCCAAGACTGCGGCAAAGTATGGACGCGGCAAACACCAGACGGTCAGCGCCGTAAACCACCAGCAGTAAACCGATAATTAACAGAGCCGTAGCTAACAGCATGCAAAATCCTTTATTCAGGTATAATCGCCGGTCCTTACCTGGATGTTCCGGCTGGCGTACAGATCTGAAGGGGCTGGTATTAATTCTTAATTCTGACTTTATGCGCCCGAAAAGTAAAACAAATGCCAGCTTTCGCTAATCGCAACAGGTAATATTCTGTAAAACTAATGGGTTTCCGCTGCGTTTTAGCACCATGCTTAAACAACAGACTCTTAAAAAGGAAGGATGATGAGCCAGAACGCGACGAATCTGGTCGACATTCGTGGGGTAAGTTTTTCCCGTGGCGATCGGCGCATTTTCGACAATATCTCTTTGACCGTGCCGCGGGGCAAGATTACCGCCATTATGGGGCCTTCCGGGATTGGTAAAACGACGCTGCTGCGTCTGATTGGCGGACAGATCCCACCGGACAGCGGTGAAATTCTGTTTGACGGTGAAAACGTACCGGCCATGTCGCGTGCGCGGCTGTTTACCGTGCGTAAGCGCATGAGCATGCTTTTCCAGTCGGGCGCCTTATTTACCGATCTCAACGTTTTTGAAAACGTCGCTTATCCGCTGCGCGAGCATCGGCGTCTGCCGGAGCCGCTGTTACGCAGCACCGTCATGATGAAGCTTGAAGCCGTTGGCCTGCGGGGCGCGGCAAAACTGATGCCGTCAGAGCTTTCCGGTGGCATGGCCCGCCGTGCGGCGCTCGCCCGTGCTATTGCGCTGGAACCCGACCTCATCATGTTTGATGAGCCTTTTGTAGGCCAGGACCCCATCACCATGGGCGTGCTGGTAAAATTAATTTCTGAGCTGAACAGCGCGCTGGGGGTAACCTGCATTGTGGTTTCCCACGATGTGCCGGAAGTGCTCAGCATCGCGGATTATGCCTATATTGTGGCCGATCGGCATATTGTGGCCCAGGGGAGCCCGGAAGCCCTGCGTGAAAACCAGGATCCGCGGGTGCGTCAGTTCCTTGACGGTATTGCGGACGGCCCCGTGCCTTTCCGTTTCCCCGCAGCGGATTATCAGACAGACCTCTTAGCTGAAACAGGGAGTTAACGGATAATGCTCTTTAATGCACTGGCCGCATTCGGACGACGGGGTTTGAAAACCTGCGCTTCGTTTGGGCGCGCCGGATTAATGCTCTTTAACGCGCTGGCAGGAAAGCCGGAATTTCGTAAGCACGCGCCGCTGCTGGTGCGTCAGCTCTATAACGTTGGCGTACTGTCGCTGGTGATTATTGTGGTCTCCGGTTTGTTTATCGGCATGGTACTGGGCCTACAAGGGTATCTGGTGCTGACGACCTACAGCGCGGAATCCAGCCTCGGTATGCTGGTGGCTCTTTCGCTGCTGCGCGAGCTGGGTCCGGTGGTGGCTGCGCTTCTCTTTGCCGGGCGGGCAGGCTCTGCCTTGACCGCTGAAATTGGCCTGATGAAGGCGACAGAACAGCTCTCCAGTATGGAAATGATGGCCGTTGATCCTCTGCGTCGCGTCGTCTCGCCGCGTTTCTGGGCGGGGGTTATCTCCCTGCCGCTGCTTACCCTGATTTTTGTCGCCGTCGGTATCTGGGGCGGCGCGCTGGTGGGGGTGAACTGGAAAGGGATAGACGCAGGGTTCTTCTGGTCCGCGATGGAAAATGCCGTTAACTGGCGTCTCGATCTGGTCAACTGTGTCATTAAAAGCGTGGTATTTGCCATTACCGTAACGTGGATTGCGTTATTTAATGGCTACGATGCTATTCCGACGTCCGCAGGGATTAGCCGGGCAACGACTCGTACCGTTGTGCACGCGTCTCTCGCCGTTCTTGGCTTGGATTTTGTGCTAACAGCACTGATGTTTGGGAATTGAGTTCATGCAAACAAAGAAATTTGAAATTGGGGTTGGGGCTTTTTTGCTGGTGGCGCTGGTCGCTATCATTTTCCTTTGCCTGAAGGTGGCGAACGTTACCTCGTTGCGCAGCGAGCCAACCTACCGGGTGTATGCGACCTTCGATAACATTGGCGGGCTGAATACCGGCTCGCCTGTTCGCCTGGGGGGCGTGGTGATTGGACGCGTGGAAGACATTACGCTTGATGAGAAAACCTATCTGCCGCGCGTGACGATGCAAATCGAAAAACGCTACGACCATATCCCGGATACCAGTTCGCTGGCGATCCGCACCTCCGGTCTGCTGGGTGAGCAGTTCCTGGCGTTAAATCTGGGTTTTGACGACCCGGAGCTGGGCTCGTCTATCCTTAAGGATGGCGGCACGATTCAGGATACTAAATCGGCCCTCGTGCTCGAAGACCTGATAGGCCAGTTCCTCTACAAGAGCGGCAACGGGGATAATCAGGCCTCAGGGGAAGCGCATTCAGCACCTGCAGAGAATAATCAAGCCGCGCCGCAGCCTGGCACGACGAACTAATTGAAGAGGAAAATTAATTATGTTTAAGCGTCTTTTGATGATAGCCCTGCTGGCGGTGGCGCCTTTTACGATGGCGGCAGACCAGAGCAATCCTTATAAGCAAATGAACGAGGCGGCACAGAAAACTTTCGATCGCCTGAAGGCCGAACAGCCTAAAATTCGTCAAAACCCGAACTACCTGCGCGACATCGTGGGCCAGGAGCTGCTGCCGTATGTGCAGATCAAATACGCTGGTGCGCTGGTACTGGGGCGTTATTACAAAGAAGCTACCCCTGCGCAGCGTGAAGCCTACTTTAAAGCGTTTGAAGAGTACCTGAAACAGGCTTACGGCCAGGCGCTGGCGATGTACAACGGCCAGTCTTATCAGATCGCGCCGGAACAGCCGCTGGGCAACGCGAATATTGTGGCCATCCGCGTCACCATCATCGATCCAAACGGCCGCCCGCCGGTACGCCTGGATTTCCAGTGGCGTAAAAACAGCCAGACCGGTAACTGGCAGGCGTACGACATGATTGCCGAAGGCGTCAGCATGATCACCACCAAACAAAACGAATGGAGTGACGTGCTGCGTACCAAAGGCATTGACGGCCTGACAGCGCAGCTGCAATCCATCTCCCGCCAGCCTATTACTCTGGAAACTAAAAAGTAATGAATGAGCAGCTGAACTGGCAACGCGAGGGCAGCACGCTGCGGCTTGCGGGCGAAATGGATGGCGATACCGTTCAGCCTCTGTGGGTACAGCGTGGGCAGGTGATGGCTGGCGTGCAGGTGTTCGACCTTGCCGGATTAACGCGCGTGGATACCGCCGGGCTGGCATTGCTTATCCATCTCGTGGCGCTGGCCAGAAAGCAGGGCGGCGAGGTGGTCTTGCAGGGGGCCAGCGATAAGCTGCAAACGCTGGCGCAACTTTATAACCTGCCGGACGGCCTGCTACCCGCCTTTGCAGGCTAGTGTTTTCAGCGTCTTACTTCATATGCCCCCGATCTCCTGAGGTCGGGGGCTTTTTGCTTATTTAAGCCGAGGCCACTTTCCTCTAAGATGTGTGGCTAATTCCCTAACCGACGAATCTATATCCCATGGAAAATCATGAAATTCAGACAGTGCTGATGAATGCACTGCCCCTCCAGGAAGTCCACGTTTCCGGCGACGGTAGCCACTTTCAGGTGATCGCTGTGGGTGAGCTGTTCGGCGAGTTAAGTCGCGTGAAGAAGCAGCAAACGGTTTATGCGCCGCTGATGGAGTTTATCGCCGATAACCGTATTCACGCCGTGTCGATCAAAACCTATACCCCGCAGGAGTGGGATCGCGATCGCAAGCTAAATGGTTTTTGAGCAATGCGCCGTGAGCGTGTTGTAACGATTTGAATTTAACAGAGAACTGTTGCAATGGATAAATTTCGTGTGCAGGGTCCAACCCAGCTAAGCGGTGAAGTCACCATCTCCGGGGCAAAAAATGCCGCGCTGCCGATCCTTTTCGCCGCGCTGCTGGCTGAAGAGCCCGTTGAGATCCAGAACGTCCCCAAACTCAAAGACATCGACACCACGATGAAGCTGCTCAGCCAGCTGGGCACCAAAGTTGAACGCAACGGTTCGGTGTTCATTGATGCAAGCCAGGTCAACATCTTCTGTGCGCCTTACGAGCTGGTGAAAACCATGCGTGCTTCTATCTGGGCGCTGGGGCCGCTGGTGGCGCGTTTTGGCCAGGGTCAGGTTTCTCTGCCGGGCGGCTGCGCCATCGGCGCGCGTCCGGTTGATTTGCACATCACGGGCCTGGAACAGCTGGGTGCCGAGATCAAACTGGAAGAAGGCTACGTTAAAGCTTCCGTTCAGGGGCGTCTGAAAGGCGCGCATATCGTGATGGACAAAGTGAGCGTGGGTGCCACCGTAACTATCATGAGTGCCGCCACGCTTGCCGAAGGCACTACCGTTATCGAAAACGCCGCGCGTGAGCCGGAAATTGTTGATACGGCGAACTTCCTTAACACGCTGGGTGCAAAAATCACCGGCGCGGGCAGCGATCGCATCACCATTGAAGGCGTTGAACGTCTGGGCGGCGGGGTCTATCGCGTGCTGCCAGACCGCATTGAAACCGGTACTTTCCTGGTGGCTGCGGCTATCTCAGGCGGTAAAATTGTTTGCCATAAAGCGCAGCCGGACACCCTGGATGCGGTGCTGGCTAAGCTGCGCGAAGCGGGTGCCGACATCGAAGTGGGTGAAGACTGGATAAGCCTGGATATGCACGGCAAGCGTCCGAAAGGCGTGACTGTTCGTACCGCGCCACATCCGGGTTTCCCTACCGATATGCAGGCGCAGTTTACGCTGCTTAACCTGGTGGCGGAAGGCACCGGTGTGATTACCGAAACCATCTTCGAAAACCGCTTTATGCATGTCCCGGAGCTGATCCGTATGGGCGCTCACGCGGAAATCGAGAGCAATACGGTCATCTGCCACGGCGTTGAAAAACTCTCCGGCGCGCAGGTTATGGCGACGGATCTGCGTGCTTCCGCAAGCCTTGTGCTGGCCGGCTGTATCGCCGAAGGCACTACCGTTGTGGATCGTATCTACCACATCGATCGCGGCTACGAGCGTATTGAAGACAAACTGCAGGCGCTGGGCGCGAAGATCGAACGTGTGCACGGTGACGGCAGCGTCGAATAAAGCTGCTCATAGAAAAAACCGGGGAAATCCCCGGTTTTTTTTTGCCATAATGAATCCCTCTTCTGGCAAAGCAGCAGACGTGATGATCAAAACTCTTTATATCGACAACTACCGTTCCGTGAGAAAGCTCTCCATTGATTTGGGGCAGCTTAACGTGGTGTTTGGCTCGAACGGCTGCGGCAAGTCCAACATCTACAAGGCCATCCACCTGATACATGGCGCGGCGACAGGCCAGCTATCGCACTGGCTCTCTGAAGAGGGGGGGATCCAGAAAGTCATGTGGGCAGGCGATCGTGCCAGAGGCTATGCCAGCGCTCCCCGGCGTATGACGCTTGCGGTAGAAACGGATAGTTTTGAATACGAGCTGCAGGTCGGCTTCCCGGATAAATTGCCCTATCCCACGATGTTCAATCTTGACCCGATAGTGAAAGAAGAGCAGATCTGGCTGAGCGGATTCCGGCGCCGTCCTTCCTCTTCGATCATGCATCGTTGCAATCAGAGCGTCTTCCTCAACGACGTCAATGGCGAAAAGGTGACGCATGCGGCTACGCTCTATGAAAATGAATCTTTGTTCGGGCAGCTGGGTGAGCCACATTGCTATCCGGAGGTGTCAGGGGCGCGTGAAACCCTGCGCAACTGGCGCTTTTATCATGAATTTGATATTTCAAAAGGGGCGGGATTGCGGCTGCCTCAGGTGGGTTACCGCTCCCCGGTTCTGGGAGGAGACGGGTTAAATCTAGCGGCTGCATTTCAGACCATTGTCGAAACAGGAGACAGCGAACTGTTGTTTGCGGTGCTTGAAGAAGCCTTCCCGGAGTGCTCGTTCTTCTGCGATAACAGCGGCGGTCGTTTTCAGATGATGATGATCCGGCAGGGCATTAACCGCCCGCTGGAAGCCGCTGAATTCTCCGACGGTACGTTGCGCTTCTTGTGCCTGACAGTGGCGCTGCTCAGCCCGCGCCCGCCGCATTTTATCGCCCTCAACGAGCCGGAAAATAGCCTGCATCCACAGATGTTACCCGCGCTGGCTCGGCTCATCGCCGAGGCGAGCCGCTATACGCAAATCTGGCTGACCAGCCATTCGCCTGAGCTGGCCCGGCTCATTGAAAAGCACCGGTCGTTTACGCTTTATGAGCTGTCGATTGAGCAGGGTGAAACGAGGATCAATCCGCTTTCCTGACAGCCTCAGAGACTGCTTTCTTCTTCGACCTGGCGCACGTTTGCCTCGCTGACAATGGCTTCCAGCTCGCTCAGCATCAGATCGTAACTGAGTTCCGGCGCGGCTGACGGGGCTGAGAGGGCAACATCCGCTGGGGCAGGGGATTGTACTGCTTTCTTTGTCTTTTTCCTGGCTGAGGGAATCTTGCTCACGGCATGCTCCTGGTTTTAACAGCGAGAATGAGGCTTTATACCGGCAAATCTATCAGCAAAGCGCGCAGCGGTGTATCGGCAACCAGCGTAATGTTAGCCTCGTCACGGATAAAGGCACCGTCACCGCACGTCAGCGCTTTTTCTTCTTCCGTCCGGGTGAGCGCACGCACGGTACCGTGAATGGACTGTAGATAAGCTCGCGGGCCGTGCAGCTGGAAGCTTAGCTGTTCGCCTTTCTCCAGCTCGATATGCTGGATCCAGACCTGCTGGCGAAGCTGAAGGCTGGTCTGCGCGCCGTCGGGCGAGGCGAGCAGCTGCTGTGCCTTACCGGCAATAGCAATTTTTTGCACCGACGGGTTTTCCCGCTCAGGGCAGGCATCCAGCCAGATTTGCAGGCGCGTCAGCGAGCTGTCTTTGCTCAGATTATGTTCGCTGTAGCTGATGCCCGGCTGGGTAGAGAGCAGCAGAGCCTCCCCGGCTTTAGCCTGAATGTGATTGCCTTCGCTGTCGCGGTATTCCGCTTCGCCTTCGAGGATCAGATTCAGGATATCGACTTTGGGATAGGTTCGCGGCTGAAAGGACGCCCCGGGGGCCAGCACTTCCTGATTGAGTACGCGCAAAGAAGCATAGCCCAGCAATTCCGGGTCGAAATAATGTCCAAAGGAAAACGTATAGCGTGCCTGTAGCCACCCGTAGTCCGCTTTCCCGCATTGATTGGCAGTTCTTGGCGTAATCATAATATCTTGACCTCTTTTTACACTAAACCCATGGTAAAGGTCTGGACGATGCATTGTTAGCCAGTTAATCTGCACGGTATGTTCAAATTTCCTGAATGAGAACGAGATGGCAAAAGAGAGAGCCCTGACGCTTGAGGCGTTAAGAGTCATGGATGCAATCGACCGTCGCGGCAGCTTTGCTGCGGCAGCTGACGAGCTGGGGCGCGTGCCTTCGGCACTAAGCTACACCATGCAAAAATTAGAAGAAGAACTGGATGTCGTGTTGTTTGACCGCTCTGGCCATCGCACAAAATTCACTAATGTCGGGCGCATGTTGCTTGAACGCGGGCGCGTGCTGCTTGAGGCGGCCGATAAGCTAACCACCGATGCCGAAGCGCTGGCGCGCGGCTGGGAGACACACCTCACCATTGTGACCGAAGCGCTGGTGCCGACGGGGCGTCTGTTCCCGCTGATTGATAAGCTGGCGGACAAAGCCGATACGCAGCTGTCGATTATCACCGAGGTACTGGCCGGGGCCTGGGAGCGTCTTGAGCAGGGAAGGGCTGATATTGTTATTGCACCGGATATGCATTTCCGCTCGTCGTCTGAGATCAACTCGCGCAAGCTTTATAAGGTGCTGAATGTCTATGTCGCCGCGCCGGATCATCCTATCCACAACGAGCCGGAGCCGTTATCAGAGGTTACGCGCGTGAAGTATCGCGGTATCGCGGTGGCGGATACCGCACGCGAACGTCCTGTGCTCACGGTACAGCTGCTCGACAAGCAGCCACGTCTTACCGTCAGCACTATTGAAGATAAACGTCAGGCCTTGCTGGCCGGGCTGGGCGTGGCCACCATGCCATATCCGCTGGTGGAACAGGATATTGCTGAAGGGCGGCTGCGCGTCGTGAGCCCGGAATATACCAATGAAATCGACATTATTATGGCCTGGCGGCGGGACAGCATGGGCGAGGCAAAAGCCTGGTGTCTGCGGGAAATACCCAAGCTGTTGAAATAAATAAGTTGATGGCGAGCAGGCTTTGCATCCTGCCCGCCACCATTTTTACTCGCGGATTAAACGGGTATCCATAGCCTTGGGATCGCTGCCGAACTTGTTGGCACCCGGGGTGCCATTCTGACAGTTGAAGGCCAGAATGATCAGCCAGCCGACAATGGGGATCAGCAGAAGCAGCAGCCACCACGCGGAGCGATCGGTATCGTGCAGGCGGCGAAACTGAACGGCCCAGTACGGCAGGAAAATAAACACGCCGTAGACGGTAGTCAGCACACCTTTATCTTTCGAGATGTGCAGCCCCAACATGTTATCCAGAATGCCAAGCACCACGCTTAACACCAGGTTGACGAGAATAAACATCCAGTATTCTTTGCGGCGCGCACGTCCGCCAAAACCAATATAATTTCTTAACGCTTTGATATACCAATCCATATACGGCCTGCCTTGAGTAGTCGTTAATCACTTGATCCGTAAGCGTTCCCTTTCAAGAATAGCCGCGAATGAAAAAGACGTAAATCTTCAGCGTGCTGAAAATTATCAACCTTTTCTAAACCGAATATCGCGGCCGTGGGGCTCATCCAGATCCTGAGCAGGGCCGACAGAGATGATGCCGGTCGGATTGATGGTTTTGTGGCTACGGTAGTAGTGGTTGCGTATATGAGCGAAATCAACGGTTTCCGCGACGCCAGGCCGCTGGTAAATATCCCGCAGGAAGCCGTACAGATTTGGATAGTCGCTGATGCGGTGCCTGTCGCATTTGAAGTGGGTGACATAAACCGGGTCAAAGCGCACAAGCGTGGTCCACAGGCGAATATCGGCTTCTGTCAGGCGATCGCCGCTCAGATAGCGGTGCTTATCAAGGATCTGTTCCAGACGTGCCAGCGAGTCAAAAACCTTTCCAACCGCTTCATCGTAGGCTTGCTGGGAAGTCGCGAAACCGGCTTTATACACGCCGTTATTCACCGTGTCGTAAATCCAGCCGTTAAGCTCATCAATTTTATCGCGCAGCTCTTCCGGGTAGTAATCTCCGGCGCGCGCGCCTTTAGCATCAAAGGCCGTGTTGAGCATACGGATGATTTCTGCTGATTCATTGCTGACGATAGTTTGCGTTTTCTTGTCCCATAACACGGGGACGGTCACGCGGCCGGTGTAGGTAGGGTCGGCCTGCAAATAGAGCTGATAGAGATAGTCATGCTGATAAAGTCCGTCCCCGGTTGCCGCCGGGAAATCGTCATCAAACGTCCAGCCGTCCTGGAGCATTAGCGGGTTGACCACGGAAACGGAGATAAAGGCTTCCAGGCCTTTGAGCGCGCGCATTATCAGGGCACGGTGCGCCCAGGGACAGGCGAGAGAAACGTAGAGGTGGTAGCGATCTTTTTCGGCGGCAAAACCCCCTTTGCCCGACGGGCCGGGTTCGCCATCGGCAGTCAGCCAGTTGCGAAAGGCGGATTCAGAGCGTTTAAAACGTCCGCCGGTCGATTTGGTGTCATACCAGGTATCGTGCCAGACGCCGTCGATTAACTGTCCCATATTTCTTTCCTTATATCGCAAATAAAAAAAAGCGAAGGTTTATCCTTCGCTTTGTTTGTCACTCAGTATAGAACGCTTACCACTTTTTGTTCAGTACGCGGTCGAGGCTGTAGGCGCCAGGTCCGAAGATAGCCAGCAGCAGGTAGCCACCTGCGATGGTGAAGTTTTTCATAAACATGATGGAGTTCGGGCCTTCAGCAAAGTTGCTGTGGAACAGGAACGCCGTCAGCAGGGTAAACACTGCGGTAATGATGGCCGTGGTACGGGTCAGGAAGCCGAACAGAATCGCCAGACCGCCGCCAAATTCAAGCAGAATGGTCAGAGGCAGCAGGAAGCCCGGGACGCCCATTGCTTCCATATATTGTTGTGTGCCGGCATAGCCCGTAATTTTGCCCCAGCCTGCCACGATAAACAGAATTGGCATCAGGATACGTGCTAACAGAACACCAGCATCATCTAATTTTTTCATTTTACTCTCCAGCGATTCAATTTTGGCGGCACACGGCCAGTTGTTTATTGTCTGAGCAATTTCCGGTAGTTACCGTGTGTTGCTGTCGATGGAGAGGATAATAGACGGGGCGCTAACGGATTGTTAGCAAGGAAAACTGTCATTGTTCTTCAAATATATTGAGTAACTGCTGCGTGGATAAGAAAATGCCGCCCCGAAGGACGGCATTTTGTTTAACGTGTTTGTTGCTGAACGGTATTGCGAAGTAACCGGAAAGCGCTCCAGGCGCCAAAACCACGCTTGGCCCAGCGCAACAGGAAGCTGGGGTGTCGCACGCTCCAGATGGCCATCACGCTGCTGGCAACCAGCGCATAGCTGCGCAGGCTAACCAGCGTATACCAGCCGCGATCCCATGCGCCGGTTGCTTCCAGCCAGTCACGTTTGCCCGCGCTCAAATCCAGACGTTGCTGCTGGATGCGGCTCAGCAACAGCGCTTTTCGCTTGTCGCGTTCGCGGTCACTCATGACTTATCGTCCTCAAGCAGTTCGCGGTCATTTTCCAGCTCCCGGCGGGTGTGGCGCAGCAGCGTCGACTGACGGGATTTGCGTAACGTCCAGATCCCGCCAATAAGAGCCAGCGCTAGCAGCACCCCGGTGGTGGCCATCATCGCGTTAAGACGATACTGCGGATCCACCGCCCAGATCACCAGCACCATCAGACTCATCAGTCCAAAAGCGGCGAACAGCATGGTCAGCCCCAGCATCAGAAGCAGCTGGACGATATGGGCCTTTTCTTCCTCCAGTTCAACCACCGCGAGGCGGACGCGAGTTTCCACCATGCCGACCAGGATGGTGACCAGGCGTTGTCCGATGCCGATTACGCCTTTACCCGGCCCCTGAGTTTGACGGGAATTTGTCATATCAGCGGCGCGACATCAGGATGCCAATAAAAATCCCCACGGCCGCACCGATACCGACGCCGGTCCATGGGTTTTCACGGACATAATCGTCCGCTTTGGCGGCGGCTTCTCGCGTTTGCTGTGCGATCACGTCGCTGGTTTCGCCCAGACGATGACGGCTTTCTTTCAGCGCTTTTTCCGCTTTACCGCGCAACTTCTCCAGTTCGCTTTTTGACTTGTCCGTCGATGCGCTCAGCACCTCTTCCAGGGTATCAGCCAGGGATTTCAACTCAGCGCGCAGATGTTCTGATGTGGTATCTTTTGACATGTTATCTCCAGGTGTTTGAGCTTTAGTAATCACGAGCTTCCAGTGCTTTCAGCTCGTGCTCTGCTTCAGATAATTTTTCTTCCCGCTTGGTAATCTTATCCGCATCGCCTTTCTGGCGTGCTTCACGAAGATCCGCTTTGCGTTCCGCGATCTCTTCTTTTTGTTTGGTGATTTTCTTCTTATGTTCAGCGCGCAGGCCGCTATCGCTGCAATTCGCCCGCACCTCTTTGAGCGCTTTATTCAGGCCGTCAATGCGTGACTGGTTGTGGTGCTTCTCCGCATAGCCTATTTCACGCTGTATATCCGCCTCTTTTTCGCCGCACAGCGAAGAAGCCTGAGTAGCGCAGGCGAGTGACAACAGGGTAAGAGCCAGTACGGTACGGTAATTCATGATAGTGACCTTCCATTGTGAACAGGTGAAACCGCTGTAAAGCTTAACACCCACATTCCAGTAATGCTGACAAAGACGCTGATTTGTAGCGGTTAATGCAGTTTCAAGCATAGTCAGAAATCAGGAAAACCCCAATTTCTGTTAACAAAAAATGGAGGCGGAAGGCAGATTAGCCGATACGGCTGGCCTGGGTGCGCAGGCGAGACAGCCAGGCGCTGGCGCTGTTATCTTCGTCCTGCTGGGCTATCACGTAGCCGTGGGGGAGAGTTTTATACAGCACCGCTTTTGCCGCTTCGCTTTGTGCGCTGGAGTCAAACTTAATCAGCAGAGAATTATTTTCCGGGGTAATGCTCTTAAAACGAATGCCGTTGGCGTCCAGATGATGCCAGACAAAAAAACCGTCGGGTACGCTGATGCCTTGCTGGCTTGCGCGAATTTGCAGGGTGGACTCCGTTCTTTGCATCCCGGACCACGCCAG
The DNA here is from genome assembly GCA_946480445.1 of uncultured Buttiauxella sp. Lineage (GTDB taxonomy): Bacteria > Pseudomonadota > Gammaproteobacteria > Enterobacterales > Enterobacteriaceae > Dryocola. The sequence goes on along the minus strand of CAMLJN010000002.1, from coordinate 316,083 downwards.
CAACGCGCCTGCGTTAAGGCAGACGAGCAGCAGCGCCACCCGCAGGCGACGCGTAAAGTCAATTTTCATGGTTATCCTTCTAGCCGCGGTTACCGTATTTCTTACGCCAAAGCACAATTAACGAACCGATCAGGCCAAACACCAGCAGCACAACGGGCAGCAGCATCAGGCATGACATCAGGGCATCTTCATATTTCAGGAAGACCGGCGTCTTGCCGAGTAAATACCCCAGCGTGGTAAGGATGAGCACCCAGAGCAGGCCGCTCATCCAGTTAAAGAACTGGAAGCGTGCGTTACTCAGACCCGATAAACCGGCAATAGTTGGCAGCAGGGTGCGAACAAAGGCAATAAATCTGCCAATCAGCAGCGCGGACAGGCCGTGCCTGTGGAAAAGGTTATGTGCGCGCTGGTGGTAATGGGTAGGAAGGTGCGAAAGCCAGTTCTGCACGACGCGGGTATTCCCGAGCCAGCGCCCCTGAATATAGCTCAGCCAGCAGCCCAGGCTCGCGGCAGCGGTCAGTAAAAGAATCGTTTCCGGGAAGCCCATTGCACCTTTGGCAATCAGCACGCCGACTAACACCAGAAGGCTGTCCCCGGGCAGGAAAGCGGCGGGAAGTAAGCCATTTTCCAGAAAGAGGATCATAAACAGCACAAAATAAAGCATGCCAATCATGCCCGGATTAGCAAGCGTCTCGAAATCCTGGCTCCAGAGAGCGTGAAGCAGTTGCGTTAAAAGTTCCATTCAGTGATCCTGGCACATCGGTTTAGGTCGCCGGTATAAATCGGATAGGTTTAACGGCATTGTTATGATTTTTATTTAGCCGTTCGCACCCCACAGCCAGAGCAACGCGATTGCCTGAAACTTACTGTGAATGCGCTGTCGACGAATAGAAGACAAAAAGTCTTCACCGACGTTGAAAATGAATTTAATTGTAACAAAGGCGCGCGCACCGCGTCAGAGTATTTGCGCTTTGTTGAGGATAGATTTTGCTTACTGGTAGAGAGGCTGGCGAGGGTATTTACAAACGCTGACACTATTGGTTGGTTTGCTTACCCTCGGGCAGGAAAAAGGCTATTTCTGAGCGTTTGCCGCCGTATCCAGATGCACTACCGGGTTTTCAGCAAATAAGTAGCGGTCGGCATTGAACTCAAAATCATCGCTGGTGGCGTTAAACAGCATTTGCTTGGTGTTTTCCAGATGCTGCCACATGGCCAGTTTGGCCGCGTGGGGATCTTTGCGAATCAGCGCCTTAAGAATGTTGTCGTGATCGTCGCACCAGTTATCCACCGTGCGCTTATCAATATGCTCATGCAGCTTTTGCCAGTACGGGTTGTGAATACGCTGGCTCCACATTTTTTCAACGATAGCCGCCAGCGCGCTATTCTGGGTAGCCAGCGCAACCTGGGTATGGAAGTGCAAATCCCATTCCGAATCACGGAAAGTTTGCTCGTTGCGCGCCATCTCCTGAATTTCCATCAGTTTTACGATGTCTTGCTTGGTGACCTGCGTCGCCGCGAACTCGGCAATATTGCTCTCGATAAGCTGGCGCGCCTGCAACAGCTCAAACGGCCCGAAGCTCGCAAATTCAAAGCGTTCATCGGGGATATGCGTGTGCTTAGCCTGGCTGGACATCACATGGATGCCGGACCCTTTACGCACCTCCACGTAGCCTTCAACTTCAAGCATGATGATCGCTTCACGCACCACGGTGCGACTGACGTTTTTTTCTTCAGCGATAAAGCGTTCTGCGGGAAGTTTTTCGCCGACCTGGTAAACGCCCGTTTCAATGCGGTGTTTAAGCTCAGCGGCCAGCTGCTGATAAAGGCGACGAGGTTCCATGGTTTGCATACGTGGCTCCGTGAGAGACGGCGGGATAACTTGATTTGTTATACCACTTTTCGGTATTTCACTCCACCACTCAGAAGGACGCGTAAAAAGAAAAGCCGCCTGTAAGGCGGCTTTAGTGTGCGTTGCCGAGTCAGGGCTGGGTGACCGCCTCGCCGGGTTTCTGTGTAGCGTTCAGTTCGCTGATCGGTTGGTTTTTCAGTACGGTCCAGATAACGATAGCGCCGAGAATATCGAACACGGCCAGCGCGGCGAACAGCGGGCTGAAGCCAAGCGTATCGGCCAGCGCTCCCACCACCAGGGCGAACAGGGTGCTCGCGGTCCAGGCGGCCATGCCGGTCAGCCCGTTGGCGGTAGCAACTTCGTTACGGCCAAACACGTCGGAAGAAAGCGTAATCAGCGCGCCGGACAGCGCCTGGTGAGCGAAGCCGCCGACGCACAGCAGGGCAATCGCCGCATACGGGCTGGTAAACAGGCCGATTGTGCCCGGACCAATCATCAGCACCGCGCCCAGGGTCACCACCATTTTGCGGGAAACGATCAGGTTTACGCCGAACCAGCGCTGGAACAGAGGAGGCAGATAGCCGCCGAGAATACAGCCGAGATCGGCAAACAGCATCGGCATCCAGGCGAACATCGCGATCTCTTTTAAGTTAAAGCCGTAGACTTTAAACATAAACAGCGGGATCCAGGCGTTAAAGGTGCCCCATGCTGGCTCGGCCAGGAAACGCGGCAGGGCGATACCCCAGAATTGACGGTTCTGCACAATCTGCCAGGCAGACATTTTTTTGCTGTTGTTGGTCTGGTGATGGGCTTCCTGGCCGCCAATGATGTAGTCGCGTTCTTCTTCCGTTAATTTTTTCTGATCGCGAGGGTGTTTGTAGAGGAACAGCCAGGCTAATGCCCAGGCGAAGCTCAGCACGCCGGAGATAATAAACGCCATCTGCCAGCTGTGCATCAGAATGGCCCACACCACCAGCGGCGGCGCTATCATTGCCCCGATAGAAGAGCCAACGTTAAAGTAGCCCACGGCAATGGAACGTTCTTTAGCCGGGAACCACTCGCTGCTGGCTTTCAGACCCGCAGGGATCATCGCCGCTTCAGCTGCACCGACGGCACCACGGGCGACGGCCAGTCCGCCCCAGCTTCCTGCCAGAGCGGTTGCGCCGCAGAAAATAGCCCAGGCAATTGCGAAGAAGGCATAGCCGATTTTTGTGCCCAGCACATCCAGCAGGTAGCCTGCGACAGGCTGCATGATGGTATAACAGGCCGAGTAGGCCGCGATAATATAGGAGTACTGCTGCGTGGAGATGTTCAGCTCCTGCATCAGCGTTGGGGCGGCAGCGGCCATGGTATTACGAGTAAGATAACCCAGCACGGTCCCTACCGTAACCAGCGCAATCATGTACCAGCGCAAGCCTTTAATCTTTCGCATTTCGAACCTCATCCCGTTTTTTAAACAGCCGCAGCAGGGCGGCTGTACGTCAGTTTTGTTACCTGAGCGTGAGTGCTGTTTAGAGGGTTATGCCGGGGGTATTACCCGGTAAGCCCCGTATCTTGCCTTCTGAAAAAATGCCTTCGGCAAACCTGATCCCCTTACCCCGCCGTGCGCGGCTTGGACTGCCTGCGTCTGTGGCTAAGCGGAGTGAGAGGTCTTGCGATGGCTGCAAGATAACTTGTCATACAGCTTTAAAAGTTGAGTGACATCACAAAAGCGTTTTTCGGCTAATCCCAAGGGGGTAGCGGCTTTCAGGCCAGGACTGGCGCGGCTTTAGGGCAGATTTTAAACAGGGTATTAACAATAAAAGTGTGGTTTTTGTGATTGATACCGCAAAAAATGGCTGCTTCCCATTAAATTGGTGTGATAACTTTGTCTGCATTATACGCAAGCATCGATCTGCTCTGTGACTGAGGAATAGTGACAATGAACCAGTTTATGACTGAAGATTTTCTTCTCGATACCGAATTTGCCCGCCGCCTGTACCATGAATACGCCAAAGATCAGCCGATCTTTGACTATCACTGCCATCTGCCGCCGCAGCAGGTCGCCGAGAACTACCGCTTTAAAAACCTGTATGACATCTGGTTAAAAGGCGATCACTACAAGTGGCGTGCGATGCGCACCAACGGCGTGGCAGAGCGTCTGTGTACCGGCGACGCCAGCGACCGCGAGAAGTTTGACGCCTGGGCGGCGACCGTGCCGCACACCATCGGCAACCCGCTCTATCACTGGACTCACCTGGAACTGCGTCGCCCGTTCGGCATCACCGGTAAGCTGCTTTCCCCGGCTACGGCAGATGAAATCTGGCAGCAGTGCAACGACCTGCTGGCACAGGATGACTTTACCGCGCGCGGCATCATGAAACAGATGAACGTGAAGATGGTCGGCACCACCGATGACCCGATTGACGACCTGCGCTATCACCGTCAGGTTGCCGAAGACGGCTTTGACATTAAGGTCTTACCGAGCTGGCGCCCGGATAAAGCGTTCAATATTGAACAGCCGACCTTTGCGGAATACATCGGCAAGCTGGCTGAAGTTTCTGATACCGATATCCGTCGCTTCAGCGATCTGCAAAGCGCGCTGGGTAAACGCCTCGACCATTTCGCGGCGCACGGCTGCAAGGTATCGGACCACGCGCTGGACGTGGTGCTGTTTGCCGAAGCGGATGACGCAACGCTTGATACCATTCTGGCAAACCGTCTGGCTGGTCATGAGCTTAGCGAGCATGAAGTGGCGCAGTTTAAAACCGCCGTGCTGGTCTGGCTGGGCGCGGAATACAGCCGTCGCGGCTGGGTACAGCAGTACCATATCGGTGCGCTGCGCAATAATAACCTCCGCCAGTTCAGGTTGTTAGGTGCTGACGTGGGCTTTGACTCGATTAACGATCGTCCTCTGGCGATTGAGCTGTCCCGCCTGCTCAGCAAACAAAACGAAAACAACGAGCTGCCAAAAACGATCCTTTACTGTCTGAACCCGCGCGATAACGAAGTGCTCGGCACCATGATCGGCAACTTCCAGGGCGAAGGTATGCCCGGCAAAATGCAGTTTGGCTCCGGCTGGTGGTTCAACGATCAGAAAGACGGCATGGAGCGCCAGATGACCCAGCTTGCACAGCTCGGCCTGCTGAGCCGCTTCGTCGGCATGCTCACCGACAGCCGTAGCTTCCTGTCTTATACGCGTCATGAATATTTCCGCCGTATCCTGTGCCAGATGATTGGCCGCTGGGTGAGCGCGGGTGAAGCGCCGGCCGACATTAAACTGCTGGGCGAAATGGTGCAGAACATCTGCTTTAACAATGCCCGCGATTACTTCGGCATTGAACTGAACTAATCCGGCCTGAGGTTGTTATGCAATACATCAAGATCCATACGCAGGACAATGTCGCCATCGCGTTAGTGGACCTGGCAGAAGGCGAGATGCTTACCGTTGAAGGCGCAGAGGTTACCCTGCGCCAGCCGGTGGCTCGTGGTCATAAATTTGCCCTGCGCGCCATTACGCAGGGCGAAAACGTCGTGAAATATGGCCTGCCGATTGGGCATGCGCTGACGGAGATTGCCGCAGGTGAACATATTCACTCGCATAATGCGCGCACGAACCTGAGCGATTTGGACGAGTATCGCTATCAACCTGATTTCCAGGCGCAGGCGAGCCAGGCGGCGGATCGTGACGTGTCCGTCTATCGTCGCGGCAACGGCACGGTTGGCGTGCGTAACGAGCTGTGGATCCTGCCGACCGTGGGCTGCGTCAACGGTATCGCCCGCCAGATCCAGAACCGCTTCCTGAAGCAGAACAACGATGCGGAAGATATCGACGGCGTATTTCTGTTTAGCCACCAGTTTGGCTGCTCGCAGCTGGGCGACGATCACATCAACACCCGCACCATGCTGCAAAATATGGTGCGCCATCCGAACGCTGGCGCGGTACTGGTTATCGGCCTGGGCTGCGAGAACAACCAGGTCAACGCCTTCCGCGAAACGCTCGGTGAATACGATCCCGAGCGCGTTCACTTTATGATCTGTCAGCAGCAGGACGATGAGGTGGAAGCGGGGCTGGAGCAGCTGCAACAGCTTTACGAGAAGATGCGCCGCGATAAGCGCGAGCCGGGCAAGCTCAGCGAGCTGAAGTTTGGTCTGGAGTGTGGCGGATCCGACGGCCTGTCCGGGATCACGGCCAACCCGATGCTCGGTCGTTTCTCGGATTACATGGTGGCGAACGGCGGCACAACCGTGCTCACCGAAGTGCCGGAAATGTTTGGCGCGGAACGCATCCTGATGAGCCACTGTCGCGACGAAGCCACCTTTGAAAAAACCGTCACCATGGTGAACGACTTCAAGCAGTATTTTATTGCCCATAACCAGCCTATCTACGAAAACCCGTCGCCGGGCAACAAGGCCGGGGGGATCACGACCCTTGAAGAGAAATCTCTGGGCTGCACGCAAAAGGCCGGGGAAAGCGAAGTGGTGGACGTACTGCGCTATGGCGAACGACTGAAAACGCCGGGTCTTAACCTGCTGAGCGCCCCGGGCAACGACGCGGTTGCGACCAGCGCGCTGGCGGGAGCGGGCTGCCATATGGTGCTGTTCAGCACCGGGCGCGGCACGCCGTACGGCGGGTTTGTGCCGACGGTTAAAATTGCCACCAACAGCGAGCTGGCGGCGAAGAAACCGCACTGGATAGATTTTGACGCCGGGAAGCTGCTGCACGGCAGCGATATGCCCACGCTGTTAACGCAGTTTATTGATGCCATCGTTGAGATAGCCAACGGCAAAAAAACCTGTAATGAGCGCAACGATTTTCGCGAGCTGGCAATCTTTAAGAGCGGTGTGACGCTGTAGGAGTTCAGAAGGCGGGCAGGCAATACGCCTCCCGCCTGTATCTCTGGAAGGGCTTAGCCGCGCAGCGGGTTCTTTTCCGCCAGGCGAGCATCTTCCGCCTGACAGGCCGCCGCGGTGAACAGCACGTCCGTGGAGGAGTTCAGCGCGGTTTCGCAGGAATCCTGTAGTACGCCAATGATAAAGCCCACCGCAACGACCTGCATCGCAATCTCATTTGGAATACCAAACATGCCGCAGGCCAGCGGGATCAGCAGCAGTGAACCGCCCGCTACGCCGGATGCACCGCAGGCGCACAGAGAAGCGACTGCGCTCAGCAGCAGAGCCGTGGGTAAATCTACCGGAATGCCCAGGGTGTGCACGGCTGCCAGCGTCAGTACGGTGATGGTGATAGCCGCCCCGGCCATATTGATGGTGGCCCCCAGCGGGATAGAGACGGAATAGGTATCCCTGTCCAGATTCAGCTTTTCACACAGCGCCATATTCACCGGAATGTTGGCCGCAGAGCTGCGCGTAAAGAAGGCTGTTACGCCGCTCTCACGCAGGCAGGCAAACACCAGCGGATACGGGTTGCGACGAATTTTGTACCACACCAGCAGCGGGTTGATGATCAGCGCCACGCCAAACATACAGCCAACCAGGACCAGCAGCAGCTGCGCGTAGCTCCACAGCGTTTCGAAACCGGTGGTGGCAAGCGTGGAGGCGACCAGGCCAAAGATACCGATCGGCGCAAAGCGAATCACGACCTTAACAATGAAAGTCACCGCATCGGAGACATCGTTGATCAGGTGCTTTGTTGATTCGTTACCGTGACGCAGGGCAAAGCCCAGGCCGACGGCCCACACCAGAATACCGATATAGTTAGCGTTAAGCAGCGCGTCAATCGGGTTAGAGACCATGCTCATCAGCAGGCCGCGCAGCACTTCCACAATGCCTGACGGCGGCGTGATGTCGGTTGCGCCGGTCACGAGGTGAAGCGTGGAAGGAAACACAAAGCTGACCACCACGGCAGTCAGCGCCGCAGAGAAGGTGCCTAAAAGATAGAGGAATAAAATCGGGCGGATACTGGTCTTCTGGCCGTGCTGGTGGTTGGCGATAGAGGCCATAACCAGCATCAGGACCAGCACCGGTGCGACGGCTTTCAGCGCGCCAACGAACAGTGTGCCTAATAAACCGGTGGCGATTGCCGCGGGTTTGGACACCAGGGCCAGGGCGATACCCAGCACCAGGCCAATTAAAATCTGCTTAACCAGACTGCCCTGTGCCAGGCGGGTCAGGAGTCCTGGAGAGTGTGTTGCCATTTGTAACCTTCCTGTGATGTGTATAGCTCCATCCTGCGTCCGCGCTCTAAGGCACTTGTTTGACCGGATGTAAGAAAATGTGTTTGCACGGGGGAGTATAAGGAAAATAGGGCGGGCAGGAAGGGTTAATAACTAAATAATTAGCGCCAACCCAGATATTTTAACTGGCGATTAACAAAATTGTGACATTGTCGGCAAATTGTTCTTCTGGGCAGGGAAGTCCTCTCCCTTAAGGGAGAGGGAAGGTAGAGCATTACTCCGACAGCTTCTTCCTGTCGTTGCGGGCATTCACCACGGCGTTAATCACCAGCGTCAGTGCCAGAATACCGCCTACCACGCCAAGCGAAACGGCAATCGGGATATGGTAGAAATCGACGATCAGCATCTTCACGCCGATAAACACCAGGATCACCGACAGGCCGTATTTCAGCATGGAGAAACGTTCCGCCACGCCCGCCAGCAGGAAGTACATTGCACGCAGGCCGAGGATAGCGAACAGGTTAGACGTCAGGACGATAAACGGATCGGTAGTCACCGCGAAGATCGCCGGAATGCTGTCCACCGCGAAAATCACGTCGCTCAGTTCAACCAGAATCAGCACCAGCAGCAGTGGTGTTGCGAACAGCAGACCGTTTTTGCGCACAAAGAAGTGCTCGCCTTCGATTTTGTCCGTCATGCGCAGGTGGCCGCGTAGCCAGCGTACCAGCGGCTTGTCGCCAATCCCGCCTTCATCTTCTTTCGCCAGCGCCATCTTGATACCGGTGAACAGCAGGAACGCACCGAACACGTACAGCAGCCATTCGAACTGGGTAATCAGCCAGCTGCCCGCGAAGATCATTACCGTACGTAGCACAATCGCGCCGAGCACGCCGTAAACCAACACGCGCCGCTGCAAAGCCGCAGGGACGGAGAAGTAGCTGAACAGCATCAGCCAGACGAAGACGTTATCCACCGCCAGCGCTTTTTCAATCAGATAGCCGGTGAGGAAGGCAAGGGCCTGGGTATCCGCGACTTCACGCCCGGAGGTGCCGGTGAGATACCACCAGAAAGCGGCGTTAAACAGCAGAGAAAGTGAAACCCACACCAGGGACCAGGCGGCGGCCTGCTTCATGGACATGGTGTGCGAGCCTTTACGGCCCTGAAGCAGGAGGTCGATAGCCAGCATGATGACGACGACGACGGCGAAACCGCCCCACAGTAATGGAGTGCCGACACTATTCATAAGAGGTTCCTTCAAAAACAAAAACGGCCAACGTCGGAAGACGCCAGCCGCTAATGCTTGCAACAGGGATCTCGCCTTCCGGCAAGGTCTCACTTACAACGCGGAATCGTTTTTTGGGTAAAAAAACCATTCGCATTGCCCGGCAACCGGGTGCTTGCGCACCGTAATGACGATTAACCGGCAATGAAGTTACTCCCCTTTGCAGGTAACAAAATATGACGAGATATAAATTTCGTCAATCTTTTGCCACTCACCCTTACACAGCTTTACGCCTGCGCGTTATCCGCCGGGAATGCCACGCCGGTTTGCGCACGAATTTCCGTGGCAAGGGCAGAGGTGATACGGGATGTCACCAGGGCCGGGTGATCCACTTCGTTGCCTGCCACCAGGCGAGCAAAGGTTTCGGCTTCATACAGCATAGTATTGATATGCTGGGGCTGCGACAGATCCTGCGCCTGGCCGCCGCGTGGCACAAAGGTAATGCGCTGGCACTCAGAAATTTTCTCGATAACCAGAGAGCCTGCCTCGCCCTGAATCTCACTTGGCAAAACGGAATCGCTCACCTTCGAGTGCAGCAGAGTCACATCGAAATCGCCGTAGTTCATCTGCACCGAGCCATGTGCATCCACGCCGCTGGCCAGCAGACTCGCCGTTGCCTGCACGGTGTGCGGCTGGCCCCACAGTGCGACGGCAGCCGACAGCGTGTAGAAGCCGATATCCATAATAGAACCGTTGGACCAGGCCGGGTTAAAGGTATTGGGATTTTCACCGTCCAGATAGCGCTGGTAACGGGAGGAATACTGGCAGTAGTTGAACAGCACTTTACGAATTTTGCCGACCTTCGGCAGCGCCTGTTGCAGGGCAATAAAGTTGGGCAGGCTCGCCGTTTTAAAGGCTTCGAAAAGCACCACCTGGTTTTCACGCGCGCAGGCGATGGCGGCTTCCACCTCAAGGAGATTGGAGGCGAGGGGCTTCTCGCAAATCACGTGCTTTTTATTGCTGAGGAAAAGCATGCTCTGCGGCGCGTGCAGGGCGTTCGGGCTGGCGATATAAACGGCGTCAACGGCTTCGCTCTTTGCCATCGCCTCAAGATCGGTAAAAAGATGCTCGACGGGGTAATCGCTGGCGAAGGCCTTTGCCTGCTCAAGGGTACGGGAGTAAACGGCGGTGAGTTTATAGCGCCCACTTTCATGGGCGGCATCCACAAACTGACGGGTGATCCAGTTGGTGCCAACTACGGCGAATCGAATCATACATGCATCCAGGTAAGAGTTTATCGCTCCATTTTTATCATAACTCAGGTGAATGCGGGCACACTGAATCCGCCGATCTGTTAAGCCGATCCTTTTAACGCCAGCTGCGTCAGCCACAGGCGCGTATCAAACTCCAACTGGTGATACTGCGGCTCCATATGGCAGCACAGGGAGTAAAACGCCTTGCTGTGATCTTTTTCTTTCAGGTGGGCCAGCTCGTGAACCACAATCATGCGCAGAAAAGCCTCCGGGGCAGATTTAAAAACGGTCGCCACGCGGATCTCTGCCTTTGCCTTCAGCTTGCCGCCCTGCACGCGGGAGATCGCGGTATGCAGGCCCAGCGCGTTATTGAGCACGTGAATTTTGTTGTCGTAGGCGACTTTGTTGACAGGTGGCGCGTTGCGCAGGTACTGGCTTTTCAGGTCCTGGGTGTAGGCGTAAAGCGCTTTATCCGTCGCGATAGAGTGGGCGTCCGGGTAACGTTTTTGCAGCACTTCGCCGAGGCGCTGTTCGGCGATCAGCGTGCGAACCTGGGCGAGCAGATGCTCGGGATAGCCGTTTAAATAAATCAGTTCGCTCATGCTTGTCTCAGGTTGAGGGAAAAAAGGGTATACTCACGCCCCCCATTCGGGGATACGCCAAAATCTTACCATTCAGGAGGGCCGATGAGCCAATCAGACAACGGTTTCCGTTCACTGACACTAAAACGTTTCCCGGAAACGGACGACGTCAACCCGCTGCAGGCGTGGGAAGCGGCGGATGAATATCTGCTGCAACAGCTGGACGACACCGAAATCAGCGGCCCGGTCCTGATTTTTAACGACACCTTTGGCACGCTGGCCACCGTGCTTGCCGGGCACCACCCCTACAGCATCAGCGATTCGTACCTGACCGAGCTTGCGACGCGCCAGAACCTCAGCAACAACGAGATTGTTGAATCCAGCGTGACCTTCCTGGACAGCACCGCGTCTTATCCGCAGGCGCCGGGTACCGTGCTGATCAAGATCCCTAAAACGCTGGCCCTGCTGGAGCAGCAGCTGCGCGCCCTGCGTAAAGTGGTGACGGCTGAAACGCGTATTCTTGCCGGGGCCAAAGCCCGCGACATTCACAACTCCACGCTGGAACTGTTCGAGAAAATCCTCGGGCCGACCACCACCACGCTTGCCTGGAAAAAAGCGCGCCTGATCAACGGCACCTTTACTAACCCGGATCTGAAAGACGCGCCGGAAACCCTGAGCTGGAAGCTGGACGGCACGCCGTGGACTATCCATAACCACGCGAACGTGTTCTCCCGCACGGGGCTGGATATTGGCGCGCGCTTCTTTATCGAGAATCTGCCGACCGGACTGGAAGGGGAAATTGTGGATCTGGGCTGCGGAAACGGCGTGGTCGGTTTGCACCTGCTGGACCAGAACCCGGACGCGAGAGTCGTGTTTGTGGATGAATCCCCGATGGCGGTGGCTTCCAGCCGCCTGAACGTGGAAACCAACATGCCGGAAAACCTGGGCCGCTGCGAGTTTATGATCAATAACGCGCTGTCCGGCGTGGAGCCTTACCGCTTCGACACCATTCTGTGCAACCCGCCGTTCCACCAGCAGCACGCGCTGACCGACCAGGTCGCGTGGGAGATGTTCCACCACGCACGCCGCTGCCTGGTAAACAACGGCGCGCTGTACATTGTGGCTAACCGTCACCTGGACTACTTCCGCAAGCTGAAGAAAATCTTTGGCAACTGCGAAACCGTGGCTTCCAACACCAAATTCGTGGTGCTGAAAGCCGTGAAGCTAGGCCGTCGCCGCTAAATCTCCAGCGCTAAACGGGTGCCCTGCGCGATAGCGCGTCGGGCATCCAGCTCCATCGCCACGTCCGCCCCGCCAATCAGATGCAGCGTTTTGCCCAGCTCGCGCAGCGGCTCCGCCAGCTCACGGCGCGGATCCTGCCCGGCGCAGATAATCACGTTATCCACCGCTAATGTCTGCGGCTCGCCGCCCACCGTGATGTGCAGCCCTTCGTTGTCGATGCGTTCGTAGCTGACGCCCGCCAGCATCTTCACGCCCCGCGCCAGCAGCGTGGTGCGGTGTATCCAGCCCGTCGTTTTACCCAGCCCGTCACCCGGCTTGCTGGTTTTGCGTTGCAGCATGACTATCTGGCGTGGGCTTTTGGTGAGATGTACACCTTCCGGACGCAGGCCGCCTGCGTGTTGCAGGCTGGTATCAATACCCCATTCCACGCAGAATTCGGCGATATTCTGGCTGGTGGACTCGCCCTGCTGGCTGAGGTACATCGCGGTATCAAAGCCAATGCCGCCCGCCCCGATAATCGCCACGCGTTCACCCACCGGCGCCTTATCGCGCAGCACGTCAATATAGCTCAGCACTTTGGGATGCGTAATGCCGTCGATCTGAGGCAGGCGCGGCTCTATGCCGCAGGCGAGGATCACCTCGTCGAACTCATTGAGCATCGGGGCGGTCACGTACTCGTTGAGGCGAATATCCACGCCCGTCAGCAGCAACATGCGGCGGTAATAGCGCAGCGTTTCATAGAACTCTTCTTTGCCCGGAATTTGTTTGGCGATATTAAACTGCCCGCCGATCTCTGCCGCCGCATCAAACAGCGTGACCTTGTGCCCGCGACCCGCGGCATTCACCGCAAACGCCAGGCCTGCCGGACCTGCACCCACCACCGCCAGGTTTTTGATCTTTTGTGCAGGCGCGATCGGCATTTTCGTTTCGTGGCAGGCACGCGGGTTCACCAGGCAGGAGGTCACTTTGCCCAGGAAAATCTGATCCAGACAGGCCTGGTTACAGCCGATGCAGGTGTTAATCTCATCTTCGCGTCCCTGCTGCGCCTTGGAAACCAGCTCGGCATCCGCGAGGAAAGGGCGCGCCATAGAAACCATATCCGCATCGCCGTCTGCGAGGATCTGCTCGGCGGTTTTGGGATCGTTGATGCGGTTGGTCGTCACCAGCGGGATCGAAACCAGCCCTTTAAGCTTACGCGTCACCCAGCTAAAGGCGCCGCGAGGCACGGGCGTGGCGATGGTCGGGATCCGCGCTTCGTGCCAGCCAATGCCGGTATTTATCAGCGTCACTCCGGCGGACTCGACGGCTTTTGCCAGCTGCACCGCTTCGTTAAAGGTACCCCCGCCGTCGACCAGATCGAGCATTGAGAGGCGATAGATAATGATGAACTCCGGCCCGACTTTTTCACGCACGGCGCGCACGACTTCCACGGCAAAGCGCATCCGGCGGGTGTAATCCCCGCCCCATTCGTCATCGCGCTGGTTGGTGCGGGCGGCTAAAAACTGGTTAATCAGGTAGCCTTCGGAGCCCATGATCTCCACGCCGTCGTAGCCAGCCTGTTTTGCCAGGCCTGCGCAGCGGGCGAAATCTTCAATCAGCCCCAGGATCTCATCGTGCGTTAAAGCGTGAGGCTTGAAGCGGTTAATCGGCGCCTGAATAGCAGAAGGTGCGACCGGATTCGGCTGATAGCTGTAGCGGCCGGTATGCAGAATTTGCAGCGCGATTTTACCGCCTTCCTGATGCACCGCCCCGGTGACAACCCGGTGGTGGGGAAGCTGACTCTCGTCGTTAAGCACCGCGCCGCTTTCCACGCCAACGCCGGAGGGCGAGGGGGCAATGCCGCCGGTGACAATAAGGGCCACGCCGTGCCGGGCGCGCTCGGCATAGAACGCCGCCAGCCTTTCGGCGCCGTCCGGGTGTTCCTCAAGCCCGGTGTGCATGGAACCCATCAGCACGCGGTTTTTCAGGGTGGTGAAGCCAAGATCAAGCGGGGCGAACAGCGACGGATAGCTCATAGTCTCTTCCTGGAATTTATAATAGTTATGTAGTCGGATGAGTTAACAATTTAGCTACATTAAGGGAAAAGGGGTAATGGAGATGAAGCGATTGTGACGGGATTCAAAGAACTGTTTTTTTGCCCCTCTTCCCAAAGGGGCAAGGGGCTTTTGTTTTTGCCCCCTCCCTGACAGAAAGGGCAGATGGGAAGCGAACTAGCGTTTACGTCCGCCCATAATGCTGCCCAGCACGCCGCGAATAATCTGATTTGTCACCTGCCGCGCCGCGCTCTTCGCCATGGTCTGCACCACGCCGTCTTTCTTGCCGCCGCGTGGACCGGTGGTGCCGAAGAGAATATCTTTCAGCCCGCCGAGGATACCGTTATCCACATCCACCGCGCTGCCTTTGGCCGCCGGGGCTTGCTGGGCTTCGCCCGCCGCCTGTACGCCTTTTTGCAGTTTCTCGTAGGCGGATTCCCTGTCCACCGCTTCGTCGTATTTGCCGTACAGCGGGGAATGGTTCAGCAGACCGTTGCGTTCGTCGTCCGTTACCGGCCCCATGCGTGAGCAGGGGGCGATAACCATCGCTCTTTCCACCACGCCCGGGCTGCCTTTCTCATCCAGGAAGGAGATCAGCGCTTCGCCGGTGCCCAGCTCCTGAATGGCCTTTTCGGTATCGAATGCCGGATTGGCACGCATGGTTTGCGCTGCGGCCTTCACCGCCTTTTGATCCTTCGGCGTAAACGCGCGCAGGGCATGCTGAACGCGGTTGCCCAGCTGGCCCAGCACGGTGTCCGGAATATCCGACGGGTTCTGGGAAACAAAATAGACGCCCACGCCTTTGGAGCGGATCAGGCGGATCACCTGCTCGATCTTATCCAGCAGCACCTGCGGCGCGTCGTTAAACAGCAGGTGGGCCTCATCGAAGAAGAACACCAGCTTCGGCTTATCCAGATCGCCCGCTTCCGGCAGCTGCTCGTACACCTCGGAAAGCATCCACAGCAGGCTGGCGGCATACAGCTTCGGCATCTGATAGAGCTTTTCCGCCGAGAGAATATTGATGATGCCTTTGCCGTTCGCGTCGGTGCGCATCCAGTCTTTAATATCCAGCATCGGCTCGCCGAAGAAATGCTCCGCGCCCTGCTGCTCAAGCTGCAACAGCCCGCGCTGAATAGCGCCCACGGAGGCGCCGCTGATATTGCCGTACTGGTTCTGGAACGACTTCGCGTTGTCGCCGATATACTGCGTGGCGGCGCGCAGGTCTTTAAAATCGAGCAGCAGCAGGCCCTGGTCATCGGCAATGCGGAAGATGATTTGCAGTACGCCGGACTGTACCTCGTTA
Organism: uncultured Buttiauxella sp.; assembly: GCA_946480445.1. Classification (GTDB taxonomy): domain Bacteria; phylum Pseudomonadota; class Gammaproteobacteria; order Enterobacterales; family Enterobacteriaceae; genus Dryocola. The sequence goes on along the minus strand of CAMLJN010000002.1, from coordinate 300,487 downwards.
AGGTTTAATAGCCGGGCAAGCAGCAGCGGCCCGAGGTCTGACACGGTAGCACGCACCGGATGACCCTTCTCCCCGAAGATGTCCCACAGCACAACCGGGTTGGCGTGCGGCGACCAGTCCGTCGCGCCGATCTTCGCAAGCCTTGCGAGCAGCTTCTCTGACTCTATGCCTTCTTCCGCCACGCCGGTCAAATCGCCTTTTACGTCCGCCATAAACACCGGCACGCCGATCTCTGAGAAGGACTCCGCCAGTTTTTGTAGCGTGACCGTTTTCCCGGTGCCCGTGGCGCCGGTAATCAGCCCGTGGCGGTTCACCATATTTGGCAGGATATGCAGTTCTTGTTCGATAGTTCTGGCAATAAGCAGCGGCGCGGTCATGATGGGGTATCCCTGTGGCAATATTTCCATAAGCATAGCAACCGTATAGCCAACAACATAAGCATATTCTTAAGCTTGCGGTATCTTTCGGACGAGGGGCTATGCTTCTCTTATGGCTCATTAAAAATAAGGAAACTATGTCCAGATTCTTCTTTGACGACCGCAAACAGCTGGTCAACGACGCCATTGAAGGGGTGATCGTCAGCTCCCGCTTCCGTAACCTGACCCGCCTCGATATAGACCCTGCCATCCGCGTTGTGGTGCGCAACGACTGGGACAAAAGCAAAGTCGCGATAATTTCCGGCGGTGGCTCCGGCCACGAACCGGCGCACGTGGGCTTTGTGGGCAAAGGTATGCTGACCGCCGCCGTCTGCGGCGACCTGTTCGCTTCCCCGAGCGTGGACGCGGTGCTGAACGCCATTGTGGCGGTTACCGGCGACCGCGGCTGCCTGCTGATTGTGAAAAACTACACCGGCGACCGCCTGAACTTTGGCCTTGCCGCCGAGAAGGCCAAAAAACACGGCCTGAAAGTGGAGATGGTGATCGTCGGGGACGACATTTCCCTGCCGGATAACAAGCAGCCGCGCGGCATTGCAGGCACGGCGCTGGTGCATAAAATTGCGGGCTTTGCCGCAGAACAGGGCAAATCTCTCGGCGATGTCAAAGCTCTGGCGCAGCAGGCGTGCGACAGCGTGGCCAGCATGGGCGTAGCGATGCAGACCTGCAACCTGCCGGGCAGCGAAGACGATGAGGAAGGGCGCATCAAAGGCGGCCACGTTGAGCTGGGGCTGGGCATTCACGGCGAGCCGGGGGCCAGCACGGTCGATTCGCAGAACAGCAAAGAAATTATCGCCACGCTGGTGAAACACCTGCGTAAAAAAACCGGCAATGACGCGAAGCTGGCGGTGCTGATCAACAATCTGGGCGGCGTATCCTCCCTTGAGATGGCGCTGCTCACTAAAGAGCTGGTGCACTCCGACCTTGGCCCGCAGCTCGCCTACCTGATTGGCCCCGCGCCGCTGGTGAGCGCCCTGGATATGAAAGGCTTCTCGCTCACGGCCATCGCCCTGAACGACACCTTCATTAAAGCCCTGCAGGCCGACGTGGAAACCGCAGGCTGGCAGCCGATGGTGAAATACCATGCCATGCCGGTGCAAAAACACAGCGTTATCCGCCGCGACGTGGTGATCACGCCGTCTGACAACGCCGCCGCCAAAGCGCTGGTGGCAAGCGTCGCCAAAACGCTGATCGCCCAGGAAAGCCATCTTAACGCGCTGGATGCGAAAGTGGGTGACGGCGACACAGGCTCCACCTTTGCCGAAGGCGCGCGGGACATCGCGCAGCTTAACGATAACGGCAAACTGCCCCTCAACGATGCGGCGGCCCTGCTGGAGCTGGTGGGCGACCGCCTGGCCACGGTGATGGGCGGTTCGAGCGGCGTGCTGATGTCGATCTTCTTTACCGCCGCCGGGCAAAAGGTGGGCGAGAAAAAATCGCTCCCGGAAGCCCTGCTGTTTGGGCTGGAGCAGATGAAACGCTATGGCGGCGCGGATCTGGGCGATCGCACGCTGATCGATGCCCTGCAACCGGCTCTGGAAGCGTTAAGGGATTAGGATTTACAGGCAGCGGCGCAGGCCGCCCAGAAAGGCGCAGACGCGACGGCGAAGATGCAGAAGGCCAACGCGGGACGCTCGTCTTATGTCAACAGTGACAGCCTGGAAGGGGTAAAAGATCCCGGCGCTGTTGCCGTGGCCGAGGTCTTTGCCGCTCTGGTTAAATAATCCAGGCCCGCTAAGCTAAGCGCCAGACGATACGACAAGGCTCCTCAATGAGGAGCCTTTTTCACATCAAAAATCAGCCTTCAGTACCACGCGGTAACGGGCCTTGCCGTCTCGAACGTGCTGGATAGCCTCGTTGATTTTCGACATCGGGAACAGCTCCGTCTGCGGGGCAACCTTCGCGCGTCCGGCAAACTTCATCAGCGTGCGCAGCTCGTGCGGGGAGCCGGTTGCGGAGCCTGTTACGCTGCGGTCGCCGGCAATCAGCTTGAACGCCGGGACGGCAATCGGCTTCATCACCGCACCGACGGTGTGGAACTTGCCGCCGTAAGCCAGCGCCTCGAAGTACGGCAGCCAGTCTAAATCGACGTTAACGGTGTTGATGATAAGATCGAACTGTCCGGCAAGCTCGGTCAGCGCCTGCGGATCGCGGCTGTTCACCACTTTGTCCGCCCCCATCTTCAGCACTTCTTCTTTCTTGGCCGGGTTAGAGCTGAACGCCGTCACCTCGCAGCCCATGGCGTGCAGCAGCTTGATGGCGATATGCCCCAGGCCGCCGATACCGATGACGCCCACGCGGCTGGTGGCCGTCACATGGTGCATCAGCAGCGGTTTAAAGACGGTGATACCGCCGCACAGCAGCGGACCGGCGGATTCGATATCAATGGCGTCCGGCAGCGGGATCACCCACTGCCAGTCGGCACGGATTTTATCCGCAAAGCCGCCGCGGTTCATAATGGTGGCCACGCTACCTTCCTGACAGTTTACCTGGCTGCCGCTGATGCAGGCGTCGCAGTGCCCGCAGCTGCGCGCCGTCCAGCCGATACCCACGCGCTGGCCAACCTTCAGGCCTTTGTTCTGCGCCGCGCTGCCAAGCGCGTGGACGCGCCCAACCACCTCGTGCCCCGGCACCAGAGGATACTGAGAGAAGCCCCATTCGTTATCGATCATCGACAGGTCAGAGTGGCAGACGCCGCAGTAGTCCACCTTCACTTCCACATCTTCTGCACCCAGCTCACCCTCGTCGAATTCATAAAGTTCGAGTTCTGCACCGGCCTGTGGCGCGGCGTAACTTTTTATAATGGACATGTGATTTCCTTCGTGTTGGCTCAGTCAGGAAGTGTAGAGCATCGACGTGAGGGGGACTGTGTGCGAGATGTGCTTTTTGGAGGGGTGTCCCTCTCCAAAGGGAGAGGGGAGAGAATGTACTATCTCTTACTTAATATGGCATTCAGCCATACTTCATCACGCCCGGGCCGCTTATCCTGCGTCGTCCACATCTCCAGAACTTTTACCTCCGGCACGCTTTCCAGCAATGTTTTCAGACTCGTCTCACGCATATCCGTAAACCGACGCCCGTCCTTCTCGCGTTCGCCGTCGCCATATTTAAACGACACGTACCAGACGCCGCCGGGCTTGAGGGCGCGGGCAAGCCTGCGCATCGCAGCGGGTAACTCGCGATGGGGGACGTGCAGCAGAGAGGCACAGCACCAGATGCCGTCGTACCGCTCAAGTGCATCCACATCGGTAAACGTCATCTGTGCTACCTCCACCCCGGAATGCCTGCGGGCAAGCGCTACCATTTCGGACGAGGCATCAAATGCGACCACCTGATAGCCCATCTCGCGGAAAGCTTTGCTGTCTCGCCCCGAGCCGCAGCCCGCATCAAGCACGCGTGCGTCTGGTGGGAGGTGACGGGTAAAGGTCTGGTACAGGGAAGACATATCGACGTTAACCGTGCCGTCGAAAAAGGTCTGTGCATTTTGCTGGTAGTAGTTGTCAGTCATCAGAATATTGCCTCTCCTTCGGCCTGCGGCTCCCAGGTATGGAACAGCCGCGATATCCGGGCGTTATCCCAGTTCTTAATCAGGTAGTTTCTGCGTTGTTCGGGCTGCCTGCCGGTCTGGTTGACGATGGTTTCATGCAGCGGCAGCCTGCTTTGAATAAAATACTCGTTGCGGGCGTGAAGCCGCGCCAAAAGCCTTGTCCCCGGCAGGCGTGCCGACTTGCTGCTGTTGCAGCTTTTACACGCCAGCACCAGATTCCAGACGCCGTTGATATTCGGCACCTCATCGCGTGCCATCCACGGAATAAAGTGGTCCACGTCCGCCAGATCGCTGTGGCCCGGCGTCAGACTAATGGGACGGAAGCAGTAAAAGCAGCGTCCCTTCTGATAGCCGTTAAGGCTGTTGCGACAGCTGGTGATATTCACCCGCCGGGCGTTAACCCGGCTGAACAGGAGCTGCGACTCCGCGTCGTATTCCACGGCAAGCAGGTTGCGCGAGATGCCCATCGTCCAGGCCTGCTCGACCAGGTTCCAGCGCGCCGTCGTTTCCCGGGCGAGGTTCTGATACTGCTGCCGCTCGCTCAGACGGTAGAGATTTTCCGTCAGCCGAATGCCGCCGTGAGTTTTGCGTTCGTCGAGGAAAAAGCGTTTCTCGATCTCGCCCGCGTTCACGTTATGGAAGGCGTCGATAACGTTATTAAACCCAAGGCGCACCGTGGTTTCCGTAAGCTTATCCTGCATGATTTCACCGCGGTTAAACTGTGCGCAGGCTTCCAGATACTTGCTACCCCGGGAGGTAATTTGCTTCGGGGCAGTGAGCAAATGCTGGCACAGATGGCGACTGAAGGGCACGGCAAGCTGTTCGAGCGTGACCAGATCGCTGGCGGACTTATCCACCTCGTACAGGGCGTGGGCGAGAGCAAATTTGTAAGACGCGACATTTCTGCCAAAAAGAATCACGCCCCGCCAGTAGTTCTCAAGCGTGGGGTCTGCCTGGTAAAAATGCATATGTGTCCCTGTTGCGGCCTGGCTCGCAAAAAGCGGCAGGTGAATAACTTAAACCCGTAACAGGATCACATAACAAATGAAAAGGGATGTAAACCGCGCGCGGCCAGATTTGGCAAAAGTGTGAAGCGAAGCCGAAAGCGGCAGGTCAGGCAGGGCAGGGGAGGTGCTGAAGATGCGCTGAAAATTTCAGCACTTAGCGCAGCTTGCGCAGGACGGCGCTTGCAAGGTAGCCAGTGACAGGTATAATCCACAACGTTTTCCGCATACCCTTCGTGCCGAAGTGGCGAAATCGGTAGACGCAGTTGATTCAAAATCAACCGTAGAAATACGTGCCGGTTCGAGTCCGGCCTTCGGCACCAACGCGATGCAAATCAGGCTACCTTAGGGTGGTTTTTTTTGTGCCTGAAATCCAGTATTCGCAAGGCTTTCCTCGCTTTTTCATCAACCTAAGTCAACCAGATTCAATCTACATCAACTCACTGATGTGGGTACATCTGCGGGTATATCCCGATTCGATAATGTTTGTACCCACACAGAACCCTTGAAAGGATACTCATCATGGCTCTGGGTTCGTTCGGCTAAACCTGAAGCAAAAGCTTATAAGCTGACTGACGGTGAAGGCATGGTTTTGCTGGTTCACCCTAACGGTTCAAAATATTGGCGACTGCGTTTTGCCCGCTGGTCAGAAGTAGATTTTGAAAACGCTATGTGGACGATTCCGGGAGAGCGTGAACGACTGGAAGGCGTTAAACATTCTCAGCGTGGTTCGAAGATGCGGACTCCACATCTTGTGCCTTTGTCTCGCCAGGCGCTGGCTATTCTGGAAAAGATCAAAAGCATGAATGGGAATCGAGAGCTAATTTTTGTGGGCGATCACGATCCGCGTAAGCCTATGAGTGAAAATACGGTAAACAAGGCGCTGAGAGTGATGGGGTACGATACGAAAGTTGAAGTTTGTGGGCATGGTTACAGGACTATGGCATGTAGTTCATTGATTGAATCGGGGTTGTGGTCGAAGGATGTGGTAGAACGGCAGATGAGCCATATGGAACGCAATTCGGTGCGCGCGGCATATATCCATAAAGCGGAGCATCTGGATGAGCGCAAACTGATGCTGCAGTGGTGGGCGGATTTTCTTGATGCGAATCGTGAGAAGGGGATAAGTCCGTTTGATTTTGCCAAATTAAATACGGGCTGCTTAAAAAATCATGAGTTATGTATCTGACATACCTTGTTTTTTTGCTAAATTATGGCTTCTGACGAAACAGAACCAAGTCAGATAATAAAAATGTCATCTGTTGTTCACTGCCTGAAATCTCGTATTGCGAGCTTGGTTCCAGCGATAGGGAGCTTTACACTGTGTCATCTTAAAAACAGCATCCAAAAATTCAGCCTCTGAGAAAGAAGCGTTCTTACTGTTATATCTAAGGCAGGAGCCATGACTAGTCGCCCGCAGATGATTATTAATGTTCTTCAGGCTAATCCTGATGAACAATTCACAGCTCGCCAGCTTGCCCAAAAGATCATAGATCACTATGGTGAAGAGCTTGCCGACAAGCGTCAAAACCCTCGTTTTGCCAGCGATGAAGATTTCTTGAGTCAAATAGCTGCTGAAGTTGGTGGGAGCAGAACCGTTCAGGCAAAAGCAATGTGCCCCCAGGTTATGACGCGTGACAAGCCTCGGCCTAGACTATTTTACTGGGGTAAGGAAATTGATAATGGTGTGCAACAAGAGTCATCTTTGGATTTCGCTCCGACTCCATCAGCTGAGACGGTAAGTTTTTCTGAGCATGCCCTTTACCCGCTTTTGATTGAATACCTTTCTGAAGAAGAAGAATTGCTTTGCCGTCGTATCGATGAAAAGCGTTCAAGCAACAACAAAGGTCTTGGGGCGAACCATTGGCTTTATCCGGATATTGTTGCTTTGCAGCCTCTCGATAAAGGTTGGGATAGCGTCGTGCAAAACTGCGTACGGTATAGCGAAGGGCGTTTAACCCGTCTGTGGTCTTTTGAGGTAAAACGTCAGCTTAACCGTAGCAATGTTCGAGAATGTTTCTTCCAGGCTGTAAGCAATTCAAGCTGGGCCCATTTTGGTTATCTCGTCGCGACCGAAATAAATGAAGATAAGCAGCGTGGTGTAGAAAGAGAGCTGCAGATGTTGTGTGCATTGCATGGTATTGGCGTGATCCTTCTTAATCCGCAAGATCCCGGTAATAGCCAAACTCTGATTCCTGCACGAGAGCGAACAAGTATTGATTGGCAATCCGTCAACCGCTTGGTGGTTGAGAACAAAGATTTTAAAGAGTTTATCGATCTGGTTTCCGATTATCACCAGACAGGAAAAATACACAAAGCGCTTTGGAATAGATAGTCCGCTCTAATGTTTCTTAATAAGATATTAGAGTGGATTAAAAGCAATATAGATTAATGAACAACGAGGTATTTAGAGTTATTGATATTTAAAAACTCTATCTGCGAATCGATGGAATAGTAAATATAATAAAGGTGGGTGAATAGGTGCTCACCAAATATTATAATAAATAAATCCATGCAGATAGGTTAACTTATCTAAATTGTATTGGCTATGATTTTACCTGACACAGCTATGGCACAGATCTAAACCTAATCTGACAGGCAGCTCTGTGCCAACAGCGGACGTTGGAGTACCAGAGAGCTTCTAAAAGTGAAAGGCATAGATTATGTTGAATACTTATACATCAATGTGGTCTCACAGACTTGAAGCAACTTAAGATTTAATAATTTATATAACAAAAATGTCAGCAGACATTTTTGTTAACTAAGAGGTCATTCCGAGGCAGAAAGACTTCAATCTTACATGTGGCCGCTGAATGAGTTCCCCTTCCCGTACTAATGCAGAATGGCCGTTAACAGGCGGCATACAATTCTAACGGAACTAACGAAAAATCATATCATTGACTGCTGTGGCTTTTCATCAACCATCACCACAGCGTTGACTGAGCATCACCTAGGCATCATATTAGGTGCCTATCTAACTTTAAACGCAACGACAAGCTCATGACTATTCTAGAAGAGGTCCAAAACGAAGCCTGGTTTGCTCTGGTATCTATCTACACACATCAGGAGTTAATGGGGACTCTGGCATCCAGCCCAACGAGATATGAAATGGGTAATCAGCTTATCGCGCTAAATGCGATAGTTGAATTATTAATTCTGCGTATCGCTCGTTTGGCAGATAGAACCAAGAAAGTACGTAATACTAAGATGCTGTTGGAGAAAGGCACATATCCCGGTACATATGCCGACGTTAAGTTAGCAGCAGAGCGGTTTATGTCATTTGCAGCTCCTATCGTCAAGATTAGACATGAAGAGGTTGCGCACATGAAGCCCGGCATTGTGAGCACCTATGGGCCTCGAATTATACCTACAGAAGCTTTGAGGGCTACTGAGTCCCTTATAGAACATCATTGATGTCGCCTACGATCAACAGCAGTCTTACTCATACAGAGTAGGCTCCTGCGAACCTGAAGTTGATTTAAGAGCATCTGTGGTGGCAGGTAAAAGAGTGTTCGTAAAATAAATTAGTTAAACTCAAGTTCATGAGGGAAACATGATTAAACAAACAGATGTCGATTTTCTATACGGAACATTTAAAGATTTTATAGTTGAAGACAAGCAAAACCTTTTAAATAATTTTAGCGAAAGATTTCAGCTAGCGGTTGCAATGGAAGTCTCCTTTACTAATAGTAAGTCTGAACTTTACAATCGAGTTCATGCGAAGACCATCAAGTTATCGGAGCTGTGGTACTGCTTTGAATTGCTTACTACTGCTACGGAATATGGGTTTGGTAATGCAAAGGAAAAATCAGAAGAATAAATCAGAAGAATAAATCAATAAGGAATGGCTGGATACGCTGAGAGTTTCTGCGATAGGCAAGATTGAAACCGAAAAACCTAGGAAGAAAAATCTATTTGTTAATGTAGACTTAACTTACAACCCAGTCGGAAAGGCAAGACTGATCAATGAAGAACACTTTACAGGACGGTGGTTCTTATCTTCGTACCAAGATATTTTGTGGGCATTTTCGATAACTAGAAGCATTCCCGACACGCTCCCAGATGATGTGGCAAAGGACGCATTATCTCACTACCTAAAGATTCTAATATCGCATGCTCAAGGTGAGCAAGAACAGTTCCTAAATCGTGCGGATATGCCAAAATCCTCCAATATACTGTCATTTATTTATGCTTTGAGGTGTAGTTATGTTCATCAAGGTGAATTACCAGACAGTTCGCATATGCCAATCGAGTACAAAGAATTTATTTTAGATGAATGCATTAAGTTCCTAATAAGTTATTGCTCTTTGGCTTATTCTACAGTTATAGATGAGTTCTATTTTCATTAGCCAGACATTTTGGCCAGGTTTCTGGAAATAAAATGATTTTATGCAAACATAGTAGATGCAACAGTTGAGTTCAGCTGTTATTGTAAGCACCCCTTAAAAACAGTGCATACTCTTTTAGAGGTCTACCCGTCTCTCTTTACACAGAGGCAAAAGTCCACTCCTCGCTCACAGCGGACCTTCAGCAGCCCATAGCTGTCTGCTATGTACCAAAATCGGGCATGAAAAGCATCTTGGTGAATAATATCCATGATGCTTCTCTGTATACATTTCTCACGATATCTAACTGAAGATAATTTCTTTTTTTACCCCTTCGAAATAATATGTTTTGAGATTACTTTATCCCATAGTTAATTTCTAAGGCCATGGATGATACGAAATTATCTTGTTTATTTTTAGGTTTTGTCCACCATGGACCTGAATTTTCATCAAAATCCTTAAGTGCTTGTTGAGTTTTAGGGCCAAAATAAATGCTTGAAAGATAAATAATACTCTGAAACTCTCCTTGAGCATCAGTTAATTTATCAACAACAAGTTGATCAACTTTTCCTTTTTTTATCATGACAAGGTATTCATTCCAAATATCTTGTAAGCCCGGAGATTTACCAAAAATCTTAGCAGCTCTATCAATGAGCATAATTCTCTGTTCAATTATTTTAGTATGGTATTCATAAAGTCGAGATTCTTTTTCGTTAACAGAGTTTTGGTAGTTTGTAATAAGCACCCCTCCTAAAGTCCCTAATATCCCAAGAAGCGCTAGTGCAAGCGGAAGGATAATATCTTTAAAATACATTCCTCTCCGTTTGTTTCGTGTAATGTTCTTTCTAAAATTATGGGTGTGCATATCTACTACCTTTGCTGGCTTAAGTTTAAAAAATGACTGATGTGATTTTGATTAAATCATTTTACCACCATACTGACGGAAGAGGTAATTTTTAGTGGTAATGATGTATTAAAATAACACTAAAAAAATTTATATTTCCTGCAATGTCTGCAATGTCTGCAATGTCTGCAATGTCTGCAATGTCTGCTATTCGCTCAAAGCACACTGTCAAATTTGATTATGTGCTACCAGTAAAAACCGTCAGATCAAGTCTGAGCTAATATATCTAAATATATCAATTTAAAAATAGACCGCGTCTATTAACGATGGTTTTATCGATCGTTATCTAATAACCAGGAATATGCACTTCAGTCAATAAGAATATATTTATCACTGACAGTTGTATCGAACACTGGCATAGGTCAGGGGGACCATTTTGACCCCCTATGTGCCCACGACTAAATTTGTCCACCCACCCCTTTAAACTTCTCAATAAACTCAACAATTTTCTGAAAAACGGTTTGTTTTTTCGTTTTGTACTGAGGGTTTAACGGACTAAGCTTTGGTAAAGTCTCGTTTAACTCAGTACCATTTTCGGTGGCATATTCGCGTTTTAACGATGTACGGATATAGCGCTTCGCTGCCTCTTCATTAAGATTTTCTTCTTTTATCAACGCTTCAGCTTCACGCAGCTGCTCACGCTGAGCAAAAATGAAGAATGCATCAATGATGCTAGCTTTGTCCGGCATGTCATCAAGGTTAGTCTGCTGAATAAAGTCAACAATCAGACCTTCTTTTGCCCTGTTACCTAGACTTGAGCGAATTAACCGTCTGACCTCTTCAGTCAATGCCTCTTTACCTTTCTTCTGCCTGTTATGTTCAAAAATCAGACCAAGAATATAATCCAGGTTAATTTCCTGAGATTTCAACAGGTCGATTTCAAACACGACATCATCCCAGTCAGTGGTTGACTTATCCTTGTCATTAGCCACTTTCTCGCGACGCTGCCAGTCACGGATATCATTGTAGGCTGAACGATAGTCCTGAATCTTACGTTCTGTGGGGAGACGAATGGTCTGTAATTCGGCAAACTTTTCATCGTCAAGATAATGCGCTGTCTTGAAGGTTTTCACGGCATCGGAATCGCTGATATCGACTTTTTGCAGATCTTTCAGCATGGCAAATTCGTCGTAGTTTTGCAGGATATTTTCAGCCCGCAGGTATTCACCAAACAGTTTAACGAAGGCTTTTTTCCCCTTCTCGCTATCAATGCTAGCCGGATCAGGGAACTGGTGTTCCAAGGTCGTCACAATATCCATAAAGCCGCGCTTGGCCTCACCTGTCACGATATCAGTAAAGCCCTCCATGTACTCTTTGTAGCTTTTCTCCAGCACCACATTTTTGGTGTTCTTATCACCAAACAGCGTAATAGCATCAATGGTTGCGCGTTCAAGATCCCTGAACGTCACTATATTGCCGAAGGTCTTGGTGGCATCAAAGATACGGTTGGTGCGGGAGAATGCCTGCATCAAGCCGTGATAACGCAGGTTTTTATCGACGAACAGGGTGTTCAGCGTCGGAGCGTCAAAACCGGTTAAAAACATTCCCACCACAATGAGCAGGTCGATGTCCTGATTTTTAACTCGCAGGGCCAAATCACGGTAATAGTTTTGAAAGCCGTTGCTGTCAGTGCTGAAATTGGTTTTAAAGTGAGCGTTATAATCATCAATGGCTGCATCCAGAAACTCTTTGGCGCTGCTATTCATTGCACTGGTATCAAAGCTTTCATCAGTAATGTCACCGATAGCACTTTGTTCTTCATTAGCCGCAAAAGAGAAGATAGTTGCCACCCGCAACGGTTTATAGCTGGCTGATTTATTAGCCACCTCTTTCTGTAGCTCTTTAAACGTCGCGTAATACGCTTTTGCCGCATCCACGCTACTTACTGCCAGCATGGCATTAAAACCTCTGGCACCAGGGAAAGTGCGATGTGTTTTCTGGCGGAAGTTGTTCAGTATGTACTGTGTGATTTCCTTGATGCGCAGCGGGTGAAGAAAAGCCTGCTGATTTTCCGCGGCACTGAGTTTTTTCTCGTCGGTTTCGGTTTCCAGCGCCTTAAACTGCGGGCGGACATCGTTATAGTCCACCTTAAACTTCAGCACCTTTTCATCACGAATGGCATCGGTAATCACGTAAGAATGTAACTCACGGCCAAAAACGCTGGCGGTCGTTTCCGACCCTAATGCGTTTTGCGGGAAAATTGGCGTGCCGGTAAAACCGAACTGGTAATACCGTTTGAATTTCTTTTTTAAGTTCTTCTGTGCTTCACCAAACTGACTACGGTGACATTCATCAAAAATAAACACCACCTGCTGCTGATAGACGGACAAGTCCGCTTCCGCCTTCATCAGGTTATTCAGTTTCTGAATAGTCGTGACGATAATTTTATTATCGTCTTTATCCAGATTCCTTTTAAGGCCTGCAGTATTGTCAGAACCATTGACGCTGTCCGGCGAGAAACGCTGGTACTCCTTTATGGTCTGGTAATCGAGGTCTTTCCTGTCGACCACAAAGAAAACTTTGTCAATAAAGCTCAGTTCCGTTGCCAGACGTGCGGCCTTAAAGCTGGTCAGGGTTTTGCCCGATCCGGTGGTGTGCCAGATAAACCCCCCACTTTCTGGCTTGGACCAGTTCTTCGCGGTAAAGGCACTGTTAATTTTCCATAAGATTCGCTCGGTGGCAGCAATCTGATAGGGGCGCATCACCAGCAGCGTCTGGCTACTGTCAAACACGCTGTAGTTAAACAGCACATTGAGCAGGGTATGCTTCTGGAAGAACGTGGCGGTGAAGTCCTTCAGGTCTTTAATCAACGTGTTGTCGGACTTCGCCCAGTTCATGGAGAAATCAAAACTGTTTTTATCCCGCTTGGTGGTATTGGCAAAGTAACGGGTATCGGTGCCGTTGGATATAACAAACAGTTGCAGGTACTTAAACAGAGAATTGTCACTGTTAAAGCTTTCCTTGCTGTAACGGTGTATCTGGTTAAAAGCTTCACGAATCGCTACACCGCGTTTTTTCAGCTCAATTTGTACCAGCGGCAGGCCATTGACCAGAATGGTGACATCGTAGCGATTGGCATGCGTGCCTGCTTGTTCAAACTGCTTGATGACCTGCACTTTATTGCGAAGGACGTTTTTTCTATCCAGCAGATAGATATTCTGAATACGGCCATCGTCGAAGACGAAATCATGAACATAATCATCATTAATCTTGCGGGCCTTTTCGACAACGCCATCGCTGGGTTTGTCCATCCAGGTTTCCACAAAGCGACGCCATTCAGCCTCCAGGAACTCCACATTGTTAAGGGTTTGCAACTGTTCCCTGACATTAGCGAGCATAGCCTTGGTATTGTTCAGCGTTGGTAGGTATTCATAGCCCTGGTTAACTAAATCCTGAATCAGCTCACGCTCCAGATCACCTTCGCTCTGGTAGCTCTCGGTAATCTTCCAGTCCGGGTTGTATTTGTCCAAAATGATAAAATTATTGGACTCAGCAATTGGCTTGGTGCAATCAACCATTTTTTTGTTCCTGCTGCCAGAAGCCACAGTTGTTCTTCAAGTGATCGAGCAACAGTTTGACAGTCGCTTTCTCCGCTGGCGTTGGCTCTGCAACGGCTTCATTCGATAGCGTGCTGTGGCTAGTGAAATTGATGATTCTGCTCAGATAAAGCTGCTTATCGTCAGGCAAGAGTTCAGACCATTTAGGGTAGCCCAGAAAGCTGGCCGTTTTCTCATAAAGATTGCGCAGTAACGTGAAGTGATATCTTTCAACATTGTTGTCAGCAATTGCCTGTTCGATTGTTTGCTTTAGGTGGAGATGGTAGGAAAAACTCTTGTTAGAGTCGCCATATTTTTCTACGAGGGCAAATGTACCATCCTCAAAACTTTCCAACATGTAGCAAGCTTTACCGTTCAACTCATTGAAAAGTACATTATAAAAGATTGGACTATGTGTCGTGATAATGAATTTCAAATCGGACTCACTGGATTTGATCAGCCCTGCAAGATTAACCGCCAGTTCAATCAAATGGTTATCATCAAGAGAGCTTACGGGATCATCAATGAATACATATTCAAGTTGATCAAATTCGTGGGTCTCGCGCGCATCCGGATCGGCGACATTGAGAATTGTTACCACTTGATCCAGCAGGGTGTAAAACACACTCCAGATGAAGTTGCTTTCTTCACCTTTCGATAACTTTATGTGGACGGAGCGCTCATCGTTGCCGCGTTCCATAGAAAAAGCGACTTCGGTAAAATCTGGATTGAAGTGTGGCGTTAGCTTGTCGTTCGCATAGCGCTGGAAATAACGGACGATATTACCATCCTGTCCCAAATCTTTTAGCAAGGTCAGCAACCAGTTGGTATAGGAATTCGGCTGCACCTTCAACTTCGGTTCAGCGTCTTCTTGCAGATCGTTATCCCAGTAAAACAAGTCCTCAGTGAAAGCATTGTAATAAAGGATTTTTTTGCGCGACAACTCCGACTGTTCAGCTTCGTCATCACCTTCTCCGTCAATAACTTTGGACGTAATCCATTGCTTGAAATCCCGGGAAAGACGTGTCTTGCCTGTGCCATTGAAAGCGTAGATTAACTGCACCTTTGGCACGGGCCTGGTCTCTTCAACTTCCTTTGTTTTTTCAGAGACAGTTTTCTTGACTTTCTTAGGCGTACTTAGCTGTTGGGCTATTTCCAGGAGTGTCTTGCTCATGTCACGCCTCTACCACATCCGGCTTCGGGAAGCTAAATAACATGTCCCGATAATATTCGTACTGTTTCTGGCGCAGCTCGATTTCGCGAGGAAGGCCTTCAGTGATGGAGTTTGTCAGTGTGTCGAATTTATCGAGAATAGTTACGATGCGGACTTGTTCGGCAAGAGGAGGAATAGGTACATCATATGACTCAAATTCTTTTACTCGAACATGAGGAACACCGGCACCTTTTTTCATCGCGTGAATATGCTCTTGTTTGTTCTGTAGAACATAGTAAAGAAACTTTGGCTTTACAATTTTTAGGTTGGGGTGAACACTGAAGGCATCAGTTAAAAATATTGGCTGATTCCAAAAACTCACATACCCTGCATAGGCACCTGATCTAGCGATGACAATAGTTTCATCTTGTCTATTGCTCTCGCTGTGAAAGTATGTTGGCGTTGGTCCATTGGCAACTACGGGTATGTCACCAGGTGTTGTTTGCTTCTGAGTAATTGCCGTACCTCGCCGAAAGGTTGCCACCTCTCCCAATGTCTTCCACTCAACCTCACCCTCTTTAAAACTCAGCAACTGGTCGCGATAGTAGTTGTACTGCTTTTTACGCATGGTAAGCTCAGCGGTAAGCTCAGCGGTAAGCTCAGCGGTAAGAGCAGTAAATTTATCCAGAATCCGGACGATTTCAGACTGGATGGCAAGGGATTTTTCCGGGTTGTTGGGGCAGGGAATTGGGGTTTTAATTTTAGCTAAATCACCACTGGAAACCCGACGGACTTTAGCCCCAGAAATATATTTCATTTTTTGCTTTTGAAACATTTCGGACTGGAAAAAGTGAGCGAGATATTTAACGTTTTGCTCATGGCGAAATAACATCATATCCCCGGAAATAGCAGCTTCACCACCAAGCCAAGCTAAAGGCTTTACGACATCCTCATCGTTTTCTGATGTTGTTGCTAGCAATAAGTCATTTCTTTGCGCCTTTCTCAGCTTATTGGCTAGTTCTGGCGACACGTAAGTAAATGTTTTATCAGCTGATAACCCATACCTTGTATAAATCTGACCATAATGTATTGCTGGAAAACCACTTTCAACGAAATCTTTTTTCTGTAGCCCATTGCCACGTATGAAACTGCCAATATTTCCCAGCGACATCCACTCAACATCAATCCCATCCAGCAATTTTTCCAAAAAATTCAGCTCATTCATCCCTGCACCTCATTACCTTCAATCTCAGTCACAATCGCATCAATGTCTTTGCGTAACTGATCGATTTTGCTGACGGTAGTTTTCAGCTCAGCATTCAGCTCAGCAATATTGACTATTTCACGGGTGTCTTTGGCTTCTACGTAACTGCTGACAGAAAGGTTGTAATCATTTCCGGCTACTTTTTCGAAGGGCACTGATTTTGCCAGATGGTCAACATCTGATTTGCTGCTGAACACCTGCATGATCTGAGCGATATGGGCATCGGTGAGAATGTTGTTATTGGTTTCTTTTTTAAACAGACCGCTGGCATCGATGAACTGCACGCTGGTATCAGTTTTATGCTTTGACAGCACCAGAATATTAACGGCAATGGTGGTGCCAAAGAACAGATTTGGTGCGAGTGAAATCACCGTCTCAACATAGTTGTTATCAACCAGATACTGGCGGATTTTCTGCTCTGCGCCGCCACGGTAGAAGATCCCCGGGAAGCAGACAATCGCCGCCCGGCCTTTGGCGGAAAGATAGTTCAGTGCATGAAGCACAAACGCAAAGTCAGCTTTTGATTTTGGAGCCAGCACACCTGCCGGAGCAAAACGCTCATCGTTAATCAAAGTCGGATCGTCACTACCAATCCATTTCACCGAATAAGGCGGGTTAGAAACAATCGCATCAAACGGCTTTTCGTCGCCAAAGTGTGGTTCAGTCAGGGTATTGCCCAACCTGATATCAAATTTGTCGTAGTTGATGTTGTGCAGAAACATGTTCATACGCGCCAGGTTGAACGTCGTATGGTTGATTTCCTGACCAAAAAAGCCTTCTTCGATGATGTGGTTATCAAAATGTTTCTTCGCCTGCAGCAGCAGTGATCCCGAGCCAGCCGCCGGGTCGTAGATTTTGTTGACGTGGGTCTGACCGTGCATTGCCAGTTGAGCAATCAACTTAGAGACATGCTGTGGCGTGAAGAACTCCCCGCCTGACTTACCGGCATTTGCCGCATAGTTAGAAATCAGGAACTCATATGCATCACCGAACAAGTCAATCTGGTGGTCGTTAAAGTTACCCAGTTTTAAACCTTCGACACCTTTTAAAACGGCGGCCAGACGGCTATTTTTGTCTTTAACGGTGTTACCCAGACGGTTACTGGTAGTGTCAAAATCAGCAAACAGGCCTTTGATGTCAGCTTCAGATGGATAGCCATAAGCTGAACTTTCAATTGCGACAAAAATGCTGTTTAAATCAGCATTCAGCCTGTCGTTGGTATTCGCTTTAGCAGCAACATTGCAGAATAGCTGGCTCGGGTAAATGAAATAGCCTTTGGTTTTGATGGCATCATCTTTGATATCATCGTTAATGATACTGTCATCCAGCGCAGCATAGTTGATGCTGTCATCACCGGCTTCGATGTAACTGGAGAAGTTTTCACTGATAAAGCGATAAAAAAGCGCACCAAGGACATACTGCTTAAAATCCCATCCATCTACCGAGCCTCTAACGTCATTAGCGATGGCCCAGATTTGACGATGTAGTTCTGCACGCTGTTGAAAGCTTGTCATTTTTTATCCTGTGTTCGATTCTTAGCAACTGCTGTTGACGGGATTTTACCGCAATTTGTTCTCAACGACTGTATCTATATCAGTTCCAGTTATGCCTCTTCCGATAAGTCGTTTCACGTTGGCAAAAGGGCTATGCCAGTTACCAGTACCTGTGTGCATTAGTAAAATTTGATTATTTGCTGTGCTGCAGCAACCGTTTTCTGGTCTGCCGCATTGGGCATTAGAGCGTATCCTGCAGCAGATAAACCTGCATACCTGTTCAGTTGAGTTGCAGGGGAAGGGCCTGTCAGCGGGCGCTCAGGTATTTCGTTGCAACCGTGGAGTAGAAATCCCTCTTTCTGTTGGATTTCTGTCATATACGCGAGCACCTGCCGTATGTTGGTAATACCTCCAGGATCGTTGTAGTGAACGGGGATATTGATATTCGCTCGATTGTAGTGGTCAACTAAAACTGGCCACTGTGTGAGAGTTTTTCCAGTATCGGTTTTCCGATTTGTTTGATGGTAATAACGGTGGGTAGGTTGCTGGCAACTCACCAGCCCCAGTTCTTTCATGAACCTGCCGGCAAGCCAGCGTCCCATTCTGAAGCCTTTCAGGGTTGCCATAATCGCGATACTTCTTGCGCCAGTAGAGCCATGGCTGATGTTATACAGCTCCAGAACCTGACTGCGTAATACAGCCCGCCTGCCGTCTGGCTTTTCAGGGCGGTTTTCCCAGTATTTGTAGCTTGCTGCTTTGAACCCCTAACATGTGGCAGAGTGTGACCACAGGATACTGCGCTCTGAGTTTCCCGATTGGGCAACGTTCGAATAACGACTGGCTGGGATGGTAAGATTGATAATGATAGGCTAAGCAAAATGATGTGATGCTGCTGTTCCGGGGCTATCAGGCTGACAGGGGAAATTCGATGGAAAAAATTATATGTGGGTTATGTAGCGCGGAGGTCGAATTAAAATTCTTGTCCAGCCACCTGCTTATCCAGCACGGCTGGAAGATGGTGCCCCGCAGCGTTAAGCCAGTGGTGCAAGCTCCGTCAGTGGCTCCGGAAGCCTGTGTATGTCCAATATGTCATATTCCTCTTAAAGATGCTAAGCGGTTAAAAAAACATCTTAGTAACGTCCATCAAAAAGCTGCAAGCTCAGTACCTGCCAGTCATTATCCGGCTAAAAAACCTACTATATCAACAATTTCTTACCAGTGGGCACTCACTCAAAAGGTAGATAAAAAATACTCGGGCGTGGTCGATAAATTTGTAGCCGAGAAAACGTTGCTGGAAATTGGCAAAGAAATAATGCTCATAGTGAATGGCTATGATGCTGCCGATGCATCGAGGAAAAGCTTGATGTCCGGTCGTCTGATTCTGCTTGCTCACGCCAGGAAAAGAATTGAAGCAAAAAACAAGGCCAGTAAAAACAAGAAAACGCCCGGAAAGCGTCGAAAAACAGGGAGTTCAGGTTCTGGAGACATCATGAACCAATACATTGGCGGCAGGCGGATTGTTGTCTCCGGTGGTTTACCTTCTTTAGGAAAAAGATAGCTGAATCGCCATTGTATGCGATGCCATCTCACATTAAACAATGCGCCGCTTCGAACGATCTTCAACCTCTTGAGACAGAGGTGCTGGGTAAGAAGCTGAGCATCAACCAGCCGGTTTTCGCCAGCGACCTGAATATCGCTTTCAAGGGCGGAAAGCGGGATAAAGCGCCCTGCCGGGATAGCGTTGAAACGCCTTACTGTAATGCAGAAGCACTGTTGAAGGTGCCGGTTTGATATTTATTCATAGATTGATTTTTTAAGATAAGTTAAGGGGCCAGCTCTTAACTTATCTTTTTATATTCATCTAATAAGTTTCTTCCTGTCCACTAACAATCCATCCTTCCCCAAATACCTCTCGGGCCAAATCTTACTGGGATGCCCCCCAGGCGCCTCGGCAATCAAATATTCTCCCTTAGGCCACGGGCGCGTCAGGGCGTTTGCAAGCGTAGATGAACTCACCCCGGCGGTACGGGCCGAACTGGCTCAGTCTCCCTTCACGCCGGACCAGCTTGCTGAAATGAATGACGAGGCCAGGGCGATTATTGCCGGGCGGGAGGCTTTTAACCGCCAGCATCCGGTGCACGCCATCTATCGCATTGTGACCGGCGGCAGCCTCACTCAGCGCGACGGCGTACCGCTCGGGGAAGATTTTCTGGGCGGCTATCGTACAGACTGTTACGGGCGCGGGCAGGCGCTGCATGGGGACAAAACCACCACCGGCGCAACCTGCTACGGCAGCCTTCCCAACAGCACCGAATACGGGCGGATGATCCTGCGCGTTGGGGATCTCACCTCAGCCTGCCCCAAATGCGGCCAGACCGGCAGAATTATCACCGGTGAACCCCGCGCGACCTGGCACTGCGTGCCGTCTGCCGTGGATGGCTCCATCGTTCTCTGCGGCTGCCCCAGCGGCTGTACCGAAGCCGATTAACGTGACAACACCTGCTGATGATCTGTTGGTCGGAAAAACGCTTCTTCATGGGAGTGTCCTCATGTTGCTTATGAAGACATTACTAACATCGGGGTGTGTTAATCAACGGGGAGCAGGTCAGTGGGAGTGGGAAATGGGCTGTAAAAATTAAAAAAGCCCCGACGAATACGCCAGGAATTTGTATATAAGTGATCGCCTTTTTCGTTCTGAGTTATTGATAGTTGTAAGCTATCAATGCTGACGGCGTCCTGCTGCGCATGTTTTACTGGTCCCCTATCTGCTCAGAAACCTGTTCTGAACAGATAGGGGGGGCGACAATATCAACTGCGGAATTTATTAAAAATTACAGATTTACCATACCTTTATATCGCTCCAGGGCTGGGTCTCCGGAAGATGAGTGATTTGATTATCAGCATCCCAGCCATTGTTCCAGCGAAATTTTGTGGATATATGTGTATCGAGCGTCTGGTAGTCATTTTTGATCGACACAACAGGTGAGTAGGTGCCATCGTTTAATTTTGAATCAGGATTCCGACAATCATCCTGAATAAGATAATCCGGATATGACTTTAAACGTGAGGTATCCAGGCTCCAGTTCAAATCAGAACGATAGGTAGCGTTCCCTATCATGGACTCACCTAAACCGGATGTCTTCGTGAAGAAGATTTTTACTTGCGGGTTCTGGTATCCAGACAGATATTTACTTTTAGTGCCTTTAAAACCTAACGCGTATTTTAGTTTCAGCATCGCCCAGTCACTCCCGGTACATGTGGAGGTTCTGACATGGCCAGATGTTGTTCCTGGTGCTCCATTATTGTGCCATAACTGTTGTCCGACTGAATATGAAAGAGTATAAATTTCTTCTGCATCCGCAGGTGCAACGGCCATATTATCCATATTTATTTTTGTGGTGAGGTCTTTGAATCCAACCCAGGTCGTTTCCACTTTAATCGTCTTATCCATAACGTTTGCAGGATTGACGGACAAGTCTATTTGACCATGACCAACATCTAATTCAGTAGACGTTATATTTTTGGTTGAAATGACATTACCTGAAGCATTTTTCACAATAACGGTAGCGCTATGGGCTGGTGAATAAGAATTATCAGTTAAGCTCCAGTTTATCAATAACTTATCATCGGTATAAACAGGTTGCCATACTTTGGGAGAGGACATCATTACCCCCCTTTGCGTGACAGATAAGTTCGTTTTGACGAGAGGTTCTTTGTAGACTAAGGCGCTATAAGTGGCTGAGCTAGATTCGTAGTATTCGTCCTGAGTAATGAGCGCCGTTATTACTGCACTGCCTGCATTTGATGCCACCAACTTCCCATCAACTATTTTGATGATATTATTATCACTTGAAGACCATTTAATCTTCGTTTTTACTTCCTCGCTTACCGTATTGCTGAAGTCTTGAATAACGCTTGTTTCATCATATCGGTACCCAACGGCTTGCTCTTTGAAGTCCAGTTTGATCTGAGCTTTGTTCAGAACATAGGCGACTTCCGCTGATGCAGCAAGAAACTGCTCTGTTTCCGGCGTACTGACAGTAACCGTTGTGACCCCTGGTTTCACCGGCGTAAGTTTGCCTGTGTTGCTCACTGTGACAACCGCTTCACTTTTTACTGAATACGAAGCTTTCAGCTCGTCCTGTTGTACATCGCTGTTCGTATAGGTAGCGGTAATATTTCGCTCTTTACCATCAGCCCATACTGCTGTAACAGGGTCGCCTGTTCCTGCTTTCAGTCCGGGACTCGCTTTGGCTACGTCCATCTCGTAAGACGCCATTGCCTGGTTGTATTGCTCATTTCCAGGGGTATAGACAGAAATCCTGGTTTTGCCTGCTTTCAGAAGGGTAACTTTTCCGTCGTTGCCAACAATAGCGACGCTCCTGTTTGAACTTGACCAATTCTGCTCCAGTTCTTCAGGCATACCTTTTACAGACTGCGAGGTTGTGAAGTGCTTCGTCCATGTTACAGATTGATTAGCATTATCAAACCGCAAATCTGGCGTAATAGCGCCGACGGTGACGGTAACGGAATCACCCATTTTTTCTCCGCCAACTACGGCGTTGAGGGTGACCTGACCCTTGATTTTTGAGGTGCCGGTTGCTTTATAACGTCCATTTTGCTGGTCCTGAACTGCACTGAGATTAAATCCTTTCAGAGAATCAGCCCCCTCAATTGATACTTTTTTACCCGTGATCGGATTACCGTAGGCGTCTTCCAGGCTGGCTACCAACGTGACGGTATCCTTACCGTCGGAGCCGATAATGGTTTTATCCGCGCCAAAGGTGGCGTTTTTTATATCCCCAGCCAGCACCGCGACGTCCTTCGCCTGGATGTAATTATCCGCATCAAGATATGCCGTCATTTGAAGCAGACCCGTGGTATGACTTTTCACCGTGGTGGTCGCCACGCCTTGTTCATTGGTGCGCGACGTTGGCGTATAGCTTTCCGCCTGACCACGAAGCTGCCAGGAAACCACCACATTATTCAATGGGTTTCCCTTAGCATCTGTGACTGTGGCACTGTAGGTCACTCCTTTGGCATCACCGGCGGTCAAACTGGCTTTGTCCGACGTGACAGCCGAAAGTTTCCAGCTGTCAGTATCGCCTTTCACCGTCAGTATCCGGCTCTTGTTCAGCGTGTTTCCGCCAACCTTGACAGAGAGAGTGGCGCTGCCTGCCTTGTCGCTGGTTACCGTCATTGTGTAGTGGCCGGGCGCATTGTTGTCCTCCTTGCTGTCGCTGATGCTTACATTGCCGTTGTTGTCGCTATGACCGCTGACACTCTTCCCGGTCAGCAGATTGCCATTGCTGTCACGCAGCGTGAGGGTCAGGGTTGCAGTTTCTTTTCCGGCCACAATCGTTGAAGGGGCCAGTGTCAACTCTGAGCGAGTTTCATCCACCTCACCGGCAGTGAATATCGCATCAGGCGCTGGTGTGGTACTTGAGGGGAGAATAAGCTCCACTTTGGCCGTGCCTGCCAGTTGTCGACTCAGAGTGACACTCGCAGCACCGGAATCATCCGTGCGGGTCATCTGTGCACTGAGCATACTGCCCTCGTTTGCGCTCCAGGTTACCGGAATTCCGGCTCCCAGGGCATTTTCGTTAAGATCGGTAAGCACGGCCGTATATGTTACTTTCTCCCCCACCCTGGCAGAAGATGGCGTCACGCTGATGTTGCCTTTGACTTTAGCAGTATCATTGTCAGCATTGAGCGTGAGTGAGGCGGTATGGTTGATGCGGACATTGCTGACGTCAGCGCTTACCTGGGTTGTGCCTGCTTTTTTACCTGATACGCTTGCCTCGTAAATACCTGGCGACACCTCGCTGAACGCGGATACGGTCATATTCAGGTCCGGCGTGAAATCGGCATTTATCTTATCTTTCAGTCCCGACAGCAGGTTCCCCTGAGCATCACGGGCTGTAACAGTGAGCGTGGCGTTTTCTTTAGAGGCAATAATGCTGGCCGGTGAGAGAGAGAGTCCGGATTTTTCCGCGCTAAGATCGCCGGCATTAAAGCTGACGGCTTTACTTGCCTTAACTGGCGAACCACCACCGAGCATGGCAGAAACCCACGCGCTACCCGCTGCGCGGCTACTTAACGTCATTTCAGCCACGCCGTTCTCATCCGTTGTGCTCACACCTGAAGATAGCGTGCCAAGAGTGGTACTCCAGCCCACCGCAACCCCTTTTAGTTTTGTATTGCCGTTTTTGTCCTTAACCTGTGTACGAATTGTGACGTATTCCTGTCCGTCAGCTTTCGCCTTGTCAGCGCCGGTTACAACTACACTGTCAATCTGCGCAGTATCCTGGCTTGCGAGCAATGCAAGAGATGTTTGCAAGTCGACTGTTCCGCTTTGAGCATTCAGTACCCATATGCCCTCGGCGGTTCCTTTCACTGCAGCTTGATAAACGCCATCTCCCTTTTCCACTGGCGCAAATTGAATGCCGGATGGCTTATCGGCGCTCCAGTCGATGGTCTTTCCTGGTACAGGGTTTTTCCATTTATCATGGAGAATGAGAGATGCCAGCGCTTCGGATGTGCCGTCAGCAGTAATGGACTGAGGGGATACTGAAAGCTGGCTGTACTCGCCGACAGGCTCTCCCGGACCAAAAGTCACCTGAGCTGAGCCTTTTTGACCATTGTTAAGTACGGCTGTTACCGTAGAGAGAACGGCCTGCGTCCCGGTCAACTTTACCATGGCCTTGCCTTCCGCATTGGTCTGAGTGACCGTCTCACTTAACTGATTGTGACTGGTCTGCCATGTCACAGTGGTACCGGAAACCGGATTCTTATTCTGATCAATGACGGTGGCCGTCAGGATTACCGGCTGCGTCTGTACCGTAATGGGTTTATCACCAGGTGCGGTAACGGTCACACCTGCGGTCTGTTCATCAGATACGGCTGTGAGGGTAAGTGACTTCTCATCTCCCTTATTGAGCGATGCGGAAACAGTGACCTGCCCAGCATGTAGAGTGCTCAGGTTCGCCGAGACCACGCCGTTTGCATTGGTTACCGGGTGGGAAGGCGTAATTTTCGCGTTATTACCGTTACTGAACGCCACTTCCACACCGGAAAGTGGGTTACCGTTGGTGTCGGTTACGCTGATTGTCAGTTCTGCTGTATCTTTGCCATTCGCTGTCAGCGTTGGTTTATTACTGCTGAAGGACTGAATGACAGGGTTCTGCTTATCAGCCACAAAGGTAAACGGAGAAGCGGCCTTTGACGACGCATTGGTGGAAGCCGTCACGACCACATCACGATATGCTCGGGTACTGGTGACTCGGGCTTCAGCTATACCCTCCACGGACGTCACGGTTTGCGTATGATTAAAGGCAACAATGCTGCTGTCTTTATCAGATTTCCAGTCAACCGGAATTCCGGAAAGAGGATTGCCATTCTGGTCTTTGATAAGAGCCCTGAATGTGACAGCAGTCGAGCCGTCAGCGACACCGGAGGCACTTGTCGTATCAACAGAGGTCACAATGGCAGTCGCGTGATTGCCAGTGAAGGTGGTCTCCTTTGACGTTGACTGGCTGTTAACGCTGGCTACCACACGCGAAATACCGGCAACAGTACTGGTCAGTGTGGTTGTGACCATACCCTGATTATCCGTTTTGACCTTTTCTTCAGCCAATACTGCATTATTATCTGCACTGAATGTAACCATGATGTCCGGCACGGCATTACCATTCGCATCGATCACCCGGGCAGTTACGGTTTTTTTTGCCTCTCCGTCAGCGACTGAGATCTCCGGGAGAACGCTGACATCCTTTTGCTCAATCCGTGCCGTATTCTGGTCAGGACGGAAAGAGAGCTTTTGCGTCTTACTTCCTTTATTGTTAATACTGGCTGTAATGGTTGTATCACCCGCATGCAGTGATGTCACCGGAACGATAACTGTGCCATCCGCTTCTGTGATGGCCGACTCCGCCACCGTAGCATTGTTATCTGCCAGAAGGCTAACTGATTGTCCGTGTACTGGATTATTCTGCGCATCAACAACGGTCAGCCGGAGTTTGTTTTGTGATTGGCCATCAGCAATGGCATTGTCTTCAACCACATCCAGAGCATTAACCATTGCTGTTGCGTTGTCCGCAATCAGTTTGACCTCCGTAGACGCAAATTTCGTATTCCGGGCTGATGGTGTAATCGTAAATTCTTCAGGCATCGTCCCAGAGGTCACGGTCATCACAAATTCACCGGCCGCACGTCGGGTAAACGAGGACACGGTGGCCTCGCTATTTCCCCGAAGTTTCGACGTTTTCTCAACACTGATTTCATTTTCCGTAATATCGACCGGATGTCCTTCCTTATCATTCACCTTCAGGACAAATTCCTGCTGTGAGGTCCCGTCTGCAGGCAGCGTTGCTGCAGGTGGCGAGAGCGAACTGGTCGTTGTATCAATCGCAGCCTGCGTGACGGTGACCTGAGTTTCAGCCCGGTCGGATACATTCCCTTTTTTGTCGATGGCCACGCTGCTGACAGTGTAGCTGTTGACGGCCCCCACACCTGAGTGGTAAGCGGGCATTACTACAGTCCAGCCTTGTGCGTTATGCTCGATTTTACCGCCAGCTGCGACGAGTGGTGATGCCGACCAGTCAATACGTTCCAGCCCGTATTTGCTGTTCACGGAGACCCCCAGTGACTTCTGTTCGCCAGCATAGCCCGTCACCAGGTCAGCCGTTTTCAGGCGGATAACTTCTTTCTTGCGATATTCCAGTACGATATTGTTGTTGCGCTCCACCAGGTCATACTTGCTGCCGTCCAGTCTGCGCATAGTAGCCACCGCATCCGGATTAATCTGGTGTTGCCATGGCACGTTAAACTGAAGGTTCATGTCCACGCCGAAGCGGGTGTCACTTTTACCAGACTGCCCCTGGCGCTGTTCTGCACTGAACGTCAGCAGCGGCACTGGGGTATAGTTCACACCGGCCGTCACCGCGTGTGGATTTCGCTGGCGATTATCTCGGCCAAACAGGGCCACTTCATCGCCGTAGTACTGCTCATACGTGAGCTTCCCCCCTAGCTGTGGCAGAGAGGGTATCCAGTATTGCGCCCTCAGATCCCAGCCATTAGCCGGACGCTCTTCGTAGTCCTCAAGGTCTGGGGAGTTTTTCCACCCTGTCAGGCGATGATAAGTATTTACACCCAGCTTCAGGAAGTCACGCCAGTATTCACCACCCAGCCCCATGCGGGTATGCCCCCTGGACAGATCATAATCAAGAAAAGTGTTCGCCCCCAGCATCCAGTTACCGGCAAACCAGCGATAACCAAATCCGAGGTTAGATTGGGTGCGATCATCAGTCCGATGAAGGCTGCCTTGGGTGAAGATAAGTCGATCCTCTTGTTCGTACAGAGGGACAAGCAGGTCGAACTGTGAATTTTTGAAGGAGAAGCTATTGTCCACATCCAGCTGTACGCGGGCGGTACCAAAATGGCTAAGCCACTGCTGGATTTCACCGCCAGCAGCCCCAGTCGCTATACCTCGCGCCATGGAGGCAGTTGCGTCAACGGCAGCATCATTTCCCAGCACTCCCCCTAGCTGTGAAACGTAGCTGGCCAACTTCTGCGTTCGGATATCATCGTCCTTTGAGGCTGACGTTGACACAGAAGACGTATCATCCCAGTGAATTTTGGGCAGCGGTAATGTTGGAACCTCCAGCTCATCTCCCTGTTGCAGATGCTCAAAGCCCCGCGCGAAAATGCGGAACTGATTCAGTTTTCGTAGTGAATCCAGAGACATATTGTACTTCTCTGCCACGGAATTCACGGTCTCTCCTTCGCCGAGAGTGTACGCCCGTGTCTGCAGGTTCGTCTGTTTCTGAGACAGTAGAAAACGGCCGTCACTGCCTGCACCAGCAAACGATGGGGTAAATGCCATCGCAAGAGGAAAAGAAACCTGAAAACAGATGTTTATCCAGGTCATAATTTTGAGGGGTAAAGAAATATCTCGAGGGGGGGTATGTCTGCGACTCACAGGAAAACTCCATAGCAAACGCCGACCTATAAGAGTCGGCATATTCTATTTTCAACAAATTTATTTAAGCTGTGACAATTATGCCTAAAGAGCAGAGTTAAGCATTCTGGCTATTTTTACATCCGGCATCAGCAACAACTATCGTAACGGCGTTAGTATTTACACTGTCAGGCGCTTTACTAACAGTGCTGTATCAGCATAGATATTTTTACAATAATGATATTTCTGTCCTTTTAACTTTCGAGAGTTTTATTTCGGTAGAAATTTTATTGGAAAAAATGGGCTAAGCACTTTTGGGTACACATTTTGCTTTTCAAAAGATTCTATCAGTTCAATGCCATGAGGAACTTTCAAAAAACAATCGTTTTAGTCATTATCAGCAATGAAAATAAATTATTTTCCGGACCTTAGCGTGGCTTTCTTTTCCACTGCGCGGTGTGTCAAAAACGATGGTCATCAGAGTCTGCGCCAGCGTTGATTAGGTGCAGAAAGTGGGCAGTCCCAGCAAGGAAGGAAGAGTTTTATGTTATCCACTAAAAAATGATGCATATGCATGCAGGCTCATAGAGCAGGCAAACAGGAAAGAAAAAGAAGGATTTTCACGTTCGCTCGGAAGGCTAAAAAACGCTCTGCTTAATGTTGTGGTGATCGGCCTTCTTTCAGTGGCTGTGCTCCTGGCGATATTGCACGTGCATCCATAGAACACGTGCAGTCAAAAGTGGTAACAGATCGCTCAGCAGTCCCTTCTCCCAGGGAAAATATCAGGGCCAGCGACGATACGCGCCACCTCCTTATTCAGACGTTTTCCTCGCCAGCCATAAGCCGCCAGTCGCTTACGGATATGTGCAATGGGAAAAGGTTTATCGGCGTGACGGGGGAAGAGTGGCGTCCCGTCCTCACCTCGTTTAATGCCAAACATATCC
Source organism: uncultured Buttiauxella sp. (assembly GCA_946480445.1). Taxonomy (GTDB): domain Bacteria; phylum Pseudomonadota; class Gammaproteobacteria; order Enterobacterales; family Enterobacteriaceae; genus Dryocola. The sequence goes on along the minus strand of CAMLJN010000002.1, from coordinate 271,925 downwards.
AGAGATTATTCGATCACCACTGTTCGCGTGAGGAAATACTCACGCATAGTTTTCATCATATTTCCATTACAGGAGTTCTACGCCGGAACCGCGGAAAATACCGGCATGCAATTTTTTAGTGATCTTTCGGAACTTCGATCACACCATCAGCAATCCCCTTGGCCAGTCGCTCTATCCATTTCGCATAGCGCAGCCACCCCGACAAACGTCGCGCCGCCTGTTGGCAAATAAATTGTTATAATATAACATTGCAATTTATCGCAACTGATTGCCAGGGAAACGTTATGATCATAAAGAAGTCCGCTTTTTTACTCGCTATGGGCTTGTTGCTTAGCAGCGCGCAAACTTTCGCCCATGCTCACCATCACGGTAAGCCGCTGACGGAGGTGGAGCGCAAAGCAAGCGAAGGCGTCTTTGATAATAAAGAGGTGAAAGACAGGGCGCTGTCCGACTGGGACGGTATCTGGCAGTCGCTTAATCCGTACCTGCTGAAGGGCGATCTGGATCCGGTGCTGGAGAAAAAGGCGCAGGCGGGCGACAAAACAGTGGAAGAGTATCGGGCCTATTACAAAAAAGGCTATGCCACGGATGTCGACATGGTAGGGATTGAAAACAACGTGATTGAATTTCACGTCGGCAAAAAAGTAAACGCCTGTCGTTGCGATTACGCCGGGTATAAAATTCTCAACTACACCTCCGGCAAGAAGGGCGTGCGTTATCTGTTCGAGTGCAAAGACGCGCAGTCCGCAGCGCCAAAATATGTCCAGTTCAGCGACCATATTATCGGCCCGCGTCAGTCACAGCATTTCCATCTCTTTATGGGGAACGCCTCCCAGGAGGCGCTGTTACCAGAGATGGATAACTGGCCAACTTACTATCCGTACAACATGACGACCGCGCAGGTGGTGGATGAAATGCTGCACCACTAGATGCCGGTCATTTTTCCTCTTCGCCCGCGACTGGCCTGCGCGGGCAGCCTCTTCCCCAGGCGGTTAACCGCCAAACACACCTCATACGCTGGGGTTGCTCCTGCTATTGAACATTTCCTGCTCAGTTTAAAATAGCCGCCAGACTAATAAAATGGTGCTCTGGCTATGAGCAAAGCTCTGTTACTGAAAATAAAAGAATGCATCAGCATCCTCGAGCAACATAAAGGCGATTCGGGGATCATTCGTGAAGTGGCGGCTTATATCCTGTCAGAACCGGGTTTTCTGAATGACAGCGATGAAGCTACCGGGCTTTTAAACGTCATAGCAGACGTTATTGAAGGGCGAGAAGCCTCTTTTGAGCAGACCTTGCAGGCATTTACCCTCTACTGGCAAAGCCTGATTCGGGCCTGTGGAGTCACTCTTTTTTATATCGGCAATGTTGATAATGTAAAACTGCTGGCCGCAAATCTCGACAAGCGCTGTCTGACCGACATCTATTATCTGTCGGGATCGGGCAACCCCGATGAAATACAGCAGCTGATAAAGGGTCTGGAGACCACCGCTGCGCCCTTTGTGATCTACGATCCGGAAGGGGCTAAGCTGTTGAAGTCGGTAAACCTGGCTCAGGCTCTGGTCGTCGCCCCTTATTATGAACTGATGTTTTTCAGCCACCGGCTGACGTCGCATGACAAATCTTCCCACGCCGCCTGGCTGGAAAAGCAGTATCGCGAGGCGACCGGGCAGGACGTTCAGACGTTAGTGCTCGGCAATTCATACGGTTACTATGCTTTCCCGGAGAAAAGCATTGCGCGGGCCGTGAACCTGTCAATGCACCGTCTCAGCATCAAGCAGGCCCATGCTCTGGTTTTTCACGCGCTGACGAATCTGACCCATGTTAACCATTTTGTTTTCTGTTTTGGCCTGTTCGATCTTTACTGCGATCTCTTTAAAACAAAGGATCATTTTAATAAGGGCGTGATAGATGCCTTCAGCTTATTTTTTGCTGATAATCAAATCGTGATGCCCTGTCTTACGCGGGACAGCCGTTTGCAGATGCTTGCGTCATTACTGCTACAGAATAACAGCCACACCCCAACAGCCTGGCCTGATGATTCTCTCGCCCAGGTGGGGAACGCAATCAACCTCTTGCTCAACGCCAAAGACTACGTCGATCCGCAACAGCACAACGATCTGGCGGTGATGAGGGCACAGGCCCACTCCAGGCTTGTGAAGCACAGCGCTATTCTCGAAGAAAATAAGACGCTGATAACCGAAATGCTGGAGGCGTTAAACGCCTGCGGGAAGAGCGCCACCTGGCTGGTTCCCCCGTTTCCTGCGCAGTACGTCCGCACGGTTGACGAGGAGATGAAACAGACTAATCACCGCTTCCTGGCCCAGCAGGGGGAAGAAAAACTGCGGTTTATCGACTGGTCTGAAAATAAAGATTTTGAGCGCAAACATTTCCGCGATGGCGATCATCTCAACTTTGAGGGAGCAAAAAAGGTGGTTATCAAGCTCAGGAAGGTGGGCGTAGCCCTCTGATCCCCTTGCTGAAATTTTTATGATTCTTCCGTTTTCACCGATGATCTCTTCAGGGTATAGAAGAAAATTAACTGAAAACGGGAGAGTAAAATGACGGTAATTTCTGCGAGTAAATTCCTGGCGCAAAACTCAGCAGCTTCGCCCACGGCTTCCAGAGGCAATGATACTGCGGCAAAGATCAGGGAAATCCAGAACCAGATTAAAGAGCTGACCAAAAAACTTACTGAATATGTTCAGGGGATTGCAACCGGTGAGACGAAGGGGAGTGAGGAAGAGATCCAGAAAAACGTGGAAAATATGCGTGCGCAACTTACCACTTTGAATGAACAGTTAGCCCAGTTGCAAAAGAAACAAATCGAAGAAGCCCAGCAGAAAAAAGCCGAGAAGAAGGAAAAAAACTCGGGCGAGGATGCGTCGACGGTCAGCCAGACGGCGAAAAAAATCGACGGCTATATCGATCTTTATATCTGAGGCGCTAAAAAAGCTTATTCACCTGTCAACTATCCAAAGCTAAATTTTCTCTAAGGACATAAAAGCATTAGCGATAAGTTTTAATTCTTTTATGTCCTTCCCGCCGTTGGAAATACTGCTCCCATCATCGAGACAGGAGCAGACACATCATGGCAGTACTTCGACACTCTTTCTGGCTGGCCGCGCTGACCTTTATTGCCGCACCGGCATTCGCGGTGGACGTCACCGTGGCTTATCAGACCTCCGCTGAGCCGGCCAAAGTTGCGCAGGCCGACAACGCTTTTGCCAAAGACAGCGGCGCAAAAGTGGAATGGCGCAAATTCGACAGCGGTGCGAGCGTGGTACGCGCGCTGGCTTCCGGCGATGTGCAAATCGGCAATATCGGTTCCAGTCCGTTAGCGGTGGCCGCCAGCCAGAAGGTGCCGATTGAGGTATTCCTGCTTGCTTCTCAGCTGGGCAACTCGGAGGCGCTGGTGGTGAAAAAAGGCATCGGCAGCCCGCAGGATCTGATCGGCAAACGCATCGCCGTGCCTTTTATTTCCACGACCCATTACAGCCTGCTGGCGGCCCTGAAACACTGGGGTATCAAGCCAGGCCAGGTGCAGATCCTTAATCTTCAGCCCCCGGCGATTATTGCGGCCTGGCAGCGCGGCGACATTGATGGAGCCTATGTCTGGGCGCCTGCGGTAAATGAGCTGGAAAAAGACGGCAAGGTGCTGACGGATTCCGCTCAGGTAGGCAAATGGGGCGCACCGACGCTGGATGTCTGGGTAGTGCGTAAAGACTTCGCGCAGCAGCATCCAGACGTGGTGGCCGCCTTCGCGAAAAGCGCGCTTGCCGCGCAGAAAGGTTACATCGCTAACCCGGACGCCTGGCTTAGGCAGCCGGACAACCTGAACAAGCTCTCGCGTCTGAGCGGCGTGCCGGAAAGCGACGTGCCCGCGCTGGTGAAGGGCAACACCTATCTCACCGCACAGCAGCAAACCGAACAGCTTAGCGGCCCGGTGAATAAAGCGATTGTCGATACGGCACAGTTTCTGAAGGCCCAGGGTAAGGTCCCGGCGGTGGAGACGGATTACAGTCAGTTTGTCACCGACCGTTTCGTGAAACCGCTGGCGCAGTAAGGGGAAAGCCATGTTACAGGTAGCAGGGCTCAGTGCGGAGTACGGGGGCAAACCCGTGCTCGACGACATTAATCTGACGGTCGATGAAGGTGAACTGCTGGTGGTGCTTGGCCCGTCAGGCTGCGGCAAAACCACCCTGCTAAATCTGATTGCGGGCTTCGTGCCTTATCACACCGGCAGCATTACATTGCAGGGCCATCGGGTGACAGGACCGGGGGCCGAACGCGGCGTGGTCTTTCAACATGAGGGGCTGCTGCCGTGGCGAACGGTGCTGGATAACGTGGCGTTCGGCTTGCAGCTCGCGGGCCAGCCGAAGCCGCAGCGCGAGGAAATTGCGCTGGATATGCTGCGTAAAGTTGGGCTGGAGGACAAGGCTAAACGGGCCATCTGGCAGCTCTCCGGCGGGCAGCGACAGCGAGTGGGGATCGCCCGGGCGCTCGCGACCCGGCCTCAGCTTCTGCTGCTGGATGAACCTTTCGGTGCGCTCGATGCGTTCACCCGCGAGCAAATGCAGACCCTGCTGTTGAAGCTGTGGCACGAGAGCCGCCGCCAGATACTGTTGATCACCCACGACATCGAAGAAGCGGTGTTTTTAGCCACCGAGCTGGTGCTGCTCTCGCCGGGGCCTGGCCGCGTGCTGGAAAGGTTGCCGCTTGAGTTTGGCCGTCGCTTTGCTGCGGGGGAATCCTGTCGCAGCCTCAAATCCGATCCTGAATTTATCGCTAAGCGTGAGTACGTGCTTAGCCGGGTGTTTGAACAACGGGAGGGTTTCCTGTGAGCATAGCTATCCCGGATAAACCTCGTCGCAGGCGAGTTGCCCTGCGCTGGCCGCTCTCCCGACAGATCACGCTTAGCTTGGTTACGCTGGCGAGCCTTGTACTGCTGTGGTGGTGGGTTGCCACGCAGCAGTGGGTTAGCCCGTTGTTTCTGCCGCCGCCGGGCCAGGTGCTCAGTAAACTGATCGGTATCGCCGGTCCGCAGGGCTTTATGGATGCAACGCTCTGGCAGCATCTGGCCGCCAGCCTGCTGCGCATTCTTACGGCGCTTACGGCAGCGGTGCTGCTGGGGATCCCGGTGGGTATCGCCATGGGCTTAAGTCCGACGGTGCGCGGCATTCTCGACCCGCTGATAGAACTCTATCGTCCGGTGCCGCCGCTGGCCTATTTGCCGCTGATGGTTATCTGGTTCGGTATCGGTGAAACCTCAAAAATCCTGCTGATTTATCTGGCGATTTTCGCTCCGGTGGCGATGTCCACCATGGCGGGCGTGCGCAGCGCGCAGCAGGTTCGTCTTCGTGCAGCACAGGCGTTGGGCGCATCCCGTGCTCAGGTTGTGTGGCATGTCATTTTGCCGGGTGCATTACCCGAGATCCTGACCGGGTTCCGTATCGGGCTTGGCGTGGGTTGGTCAACGCTGGTGGCCGCGGAGCTGATAGCCGCTACGCGTGGCCTGGGCTTTATGGTGCAGTCCGCCGGTGAGTTCCTGGCCACCGACGTGGTGCTGGCCGGTATCGGCGTGATTGCGGTTATCGCATTTTGTTTAGAGCTGGGTCTACGCGCACTGCAACGCCGCTTAACCCCATGGCATGGAGAAGGACAATGAGTGAAAGAGTGAAGATTACGCCACTGGGGCCTTATATCGGTGGGCTGGTCGAGGGCGTGGATTTGACGCGCGGGCTGAGCGATAACCAGTTTGAGCAGATTTATCATGCGCTGATCCGCCATCAGGTGCTGTTTTTCCGTGGCCAGGAAATTACCCCTGCGCAGCAGCGCGCGCTGGCGCTGCGGTTTGGCGACCTGCATATTCATCCGGTCTATCCGCATGCGGAAGGCGTGGAAGAAATTATCGTGCTGGATACCCACAATGATAATCCGCCGGACAATGACAACTGGCACACCGACGTGACCTTTATTGACACGCCACCGGCCGGGGCGATTCTGGCGGCTAAACACCTGCCGGAAACGGGCGGAGATACGCTGTGGACAAGCGGCATAGCCGCCTATGAGGCGCTTTCCGGGCCATTTAAGCGTCTGCTGTCCGGGCTGGAGGCAGAGCACGATTTCAGGAAGTCGTTCCCGGAGTACAAACATATTCGCAGCGAAGCGGAACACCAGCGCTGGCGTGAGGCGGTCAGTAAAAACCCCCCGCTTAACCATCCGGTAGTCCGGACTCATCCGGTAAGCGGCAAGCAGGCGCTGTTCGTTAACGAAGGCTTTACCACGCGCATTGTCGATCTCTCGCAAAAAGAGAGCGACGCGCTGCTGACCTTCCTGTTTGCTCACGTCACAAAGCCAGAGTTCCAGGTACGCTGGCGCTGGCAGGAAAATGATCTGGCCATCTGGGATAATCGCGTCACGCAGCACTATGCAAACGCCGATTATCTGCCCGCGCGACGCATCATGCATCGCGCGACAATTTTAGGGGATAAGCCTTTTTATCGGCACAAGGACAATTAATTTAACGGAACAGTAATATCCCGCAAAGAACGATCAGCGCGCCGAGGATGGCAAAAAGCAGGCGCGTATGAAGAGTCCTTTGTCTCTTCTCAGCAAGTAGTAGAGCGCTAATCTGATCCAGTTTTTTCTGGTTCAGAGCGCCCAACTCAGCGGGAGGGAGGGGAGGAACGCTTTTGGGCGGCTCAAGGTGTTCCGCATGATTGGCGAGGATGCCTGCACCGGCTCCGGCGCAGGCGAGTATGGCGATATTTTTAAATATTTCCAGGGAGGAATCCAGGCCGGAGGGAAGGCCGTTTGGCGATATTTCTGCCAGCACAAAAGGGAAGGCGACACCCATGACGACGCCAAAAAACACCAGGTCAAAACCTTTTGCCAGACGATCTTTTTTGTTTTCAATGATCCATGTAAAACCTGAAACCAGACAGAAAGTTAAGGGATAAACGATGAATCTTGTCCAGGGAGGGTAAAACATCACTACAGAAGCGACAAAGGTAATGACTGCAACCCAGCCGATAATTTTACGTGTACGAGCCGCTGTCATTTTCTTGTTCTCCTTACCTGGCGTTTGATGTTATTCCATAAAGCTTTGGCCGCAGTAATCAGCAGACGGTGTATGAACGAAAGGGTGCAGATTAATCGGCACCCTTAAATTTATTTCACCCGCACCTTAGTGGCAACCAGCAGCGCAGTCAGCAGCATTAAGCTACCGGAAAGCACCAGCGGGGACAGCAGGCCCAGGTTATCCAGCGCGTAGCCGCCGATTGCTGCGCCGCAGGTATTGGCCAGCTGAATGACCGCCACCTGAATTGAGCCTGCTTTTTCGGCCTGATCCGCAAGCGAGCGGGTGATCCAGGTTGACCAGCCGACTGGCACCAGCGCAAAGGCAAAGCCCCAGATAATGGCGATAGCGGAGGCGACGATTTTATCGCTCCCCCAGAGAACCAGGGTCAGGGCGCTCAGCGCGAGGACCAGAGGCGCGATGGTTAGCGCAAGCTTCAGGGAGCGTTTCAGGAAGACCGCTGAAAGCGAGGTGCCGACAAAGCTTGCGATGCCGAAGCTCAGCAGCACCAGCGTCAGGCCGTCGACGTCAAAGCCCGCGAGCGTCATATATACCGGGCGAATGTAGGTGAAGAAGGCGAACTGTCCGGCAAAGGCCATAAAGATGGCCGCCATGCCTGCCAGCACGCCGGGGCGCTTGAGCAGGCTAAACATATTTTGCTTATGCTGCGTGGCTTCCCCCGGCAGCGACGGCAGCGCTTTCCAGACCCAGATAACGCAAATCACGCCCATCAGCGCCGCGGCGTTAAATACGTTGCGCCAGCCGATAATGCCGCCCAGGAAGCTGCCCAGCGGGGCGGCGATCACCAGAGCGATGGAAACCGCGCCGAATATCACCGAAAGTGCTTTAGGCACCGTTCTGGCTGGCACCAGACGCATGGTCAGCGAGGCCGACATCGCCCAGAATCCCCCGAGCGCCAGCCCCAGGCAGGCACGTCCCAACAGCAGCAGCGAGAAGTTGTTGGCAAAAGAAACCAGCAGGCAGGAGAGGGTAAGCAGCACGGAAAACAGCAGCACCACGTAGCGGCGATCCGTTGAGCGGATAATCGTGGTCACAAACAGGCTGGCAAACATGGCGACAAATGCCGTCACGGTGACGGACTGGCCGGCCACGCCTTCAGAAATGCCCAGCTCCTGCGCCATCGGTGTCAGCAGGCTGACCGGCAAAAACTCGACGGTAATCAGACACGCGACGCAAAACGCCACGGCAAAAACGGCCGACCAGTTGGGCCGGATGACGGCGGCAGACTGGATTTTTTCACTATGTTGACTCATCTCATTACCTGGTACGTTTTGCGGGAAGCCGCACAGTGTACCATCTGAAGTGTGACATATTTAACGTTTTAGCAACTTTTGGGGGATGTAGCGCGCCTGTTAATTAATGAATAATTCTATTAAAGAAGATGATGTAAATATCCGTTGTAAGCCTAATGAAGTGTAAAGCTAATTAAATTATGGCGAAAAGTTAGCCTCTTTTTGATGTTTACCTTTATGGTGTTATTGGCGTAATGAGATAGCCAATGGATAGCAGTTAAGGGAGAGAACATGGCCGTTAGTAATTCCAGCGGGATGCTGGCCTGCATGGGATGCGGGATGGGTTGCAGAATTGATTATCACGAAGGTAATTATCTGCGGGTGTGTAATGAAAGCAAACTTGCGGTATGGCCTGATAATAATCAATATTTTAAATTCGCCATTAATGAAATGATCTTTAAACAGCAGCGGTGTTATTTAGCCGACGGCGTAGTATTTGTCGATTTTTCACTGAGTAATATCCTTATGTTTATTAAGGATGAATGGCTTGAGTTTCTGAGTAGAACAGGGATGGCGTTGGTGCTGGTGACGGATAAAGAAATGCTGCCTATTGCTAATTACTGGTACAGCCAGTCAAATGCCGTCAGGGCTATCCTGCAACCCCAGGAGGAGGACGCAGACGCGCTGAGGAAAAAGGTGCGAAAGGTCTTCTATGGCGCAAGCTTGACGTACCAAAAACTGCCTCGTGTGACCCGGCGCGAAATGTCGGTGCTGGATCTTGTCTTGCAGGGCAAGTCTGTTGCGGAGATTGCAGGTCAGCTCAACTGCCAGCCGAAAAGCATCTATGAATACAAAGCCTCGCTGCGCAGAAAATTCGGGGGATGGCAGACGTTACGCAAGCTGAAGCTTTGTTTATAAGAGGCATGTTGTCTGTTTTTTATACCGCCTGAAATGCTTAGGGTGAAGAGGGGTAACAGTCCTTGCCCAACGGATGATAGCGCCCCTTAGCGACAAGCAGTTTTTTATTACCTGCCCGCACGCTGGCGTGGCGGTAGGTTTCTCCTGGCAGCATATAGAATTGCGTGGAGCTTTCATCGTCCCCGTGACAGCCTTGCTGAATAATGACCCGGAAAAAGGTATTGCCGGTATTACGGATAGTGCCGGCTGTTTCATCGACTTCGTAGGCCAGCCTGCTCTGACGGGGGCGCACAACCAGAATGGTGCTCATGGCCACCACGGGAATGATATTGGTATTCTGCTCCTGCTTTTTGAACGGAAAGAGCTGTATCGGTGTCTCTTTAAAAACAACACGATAATAGCGTTCGATGTTATCCCTGGGGCCGCGATAAAAGAGTTTAAAATATTCCCGTCCATCGGGCTGCACGGTGAATTTTAACGGAGTATAGACCACTTCCATTTCACCGCCGGTGATCGGGTTTTCTCCCCCTTTTCCGGGTTTATCTATTTTATAAACCGAAAGGGTATACAGGTTAGTACGACGGGTATCGTTGACCATCGGGCGCGAAATAAATGTCTGCCCGGCCTCCATCTCATAAATCAGCGAGTTGAAATAAGCCGCCCTGGCAGGCAGGGCAGGGAATGTCAGGGCTATGATTAACAGCGAAATAATTATTTTCATCGTGCCTTCCTTACCGGTCCACGCCTATCCATGTGGCGGTCACTTTTACTTCGCCGCTGGCGCTGACCGTTCCCATCCAGTCAACGCCTGAGGTGGTGAACTGGGAGCGGGAGTCGTTCATCGGAAACAGCAGCTTCAGCGTGGTGGTGAAGAAAAATCCGTCGTCTACTGCTGCGTTCCATGCGGTCTGCACCCAGTTGGCATCCGTCATATTTATCGGATTTTCACCGCAGCTGTTGCGCTTTTTCACCGTTACGCCCGCCTGAGTCGTATAGGCGAGATAAGCGGGGACAGGTACGGTTAGCGTACCGTCGGTTGAGGTAAACAGGCAGTAAGGTATGCCTGCTATCGTTGTGCTGTCACCCACCACCTGAGCGGTAATGCTGTCCGCCTGGCGTGAGGCAGACGTGGTGACTGTGTACTCAAACTCTACGGGGTTTTCGTCGCCAATTTTGCCCGAATTTTTAGGGTGCGAATGACGATCGCTTGAAACAATGCTGATGCCATATTCCTTGGGAATGATATTGAGCTGGCTTGACGCGGTGAACTGGTAGTAGCCCGACTCCGGCGTGACCGAGTTATTAAAATAGAAGGTAAACAGCGAGTCTTTATTGGTTAAGTCTTTGCCCGAGTTGAGCACCTTTTTAAAGAAAGCGTTCGACAGGAATACATAGACGTATTCGCCTGAGGTGGTGAAGACGTTGGAGTAGGCTGTGGAGGAACCAAAACGCGTCCAGCTTGCTCCGTCGCCGCTGTACATTATTTCACTGATGCCGGGGGTAAAGCCCAGTTCGGCGGTATCCACCACCATTCGAAAATCCAGCGAGGCTGTTACTCGCTGCGATTGCTGTAGCGAATAGGAAACCATTTTGCAGATCATGCCGGAGGTATTATTGGCTACGCCGATCTGGCAGAGGTCGTTGCCGCTGTTGACGCTGGGCGTACCGTCGCTGGCAATCCAGATTTCAGACAGCGATCCGGTACTTCTCAGCGTGAGATGACCCACCTTGTTAAGCGTCAGGGTGTAGTAACGCCAGTTCGCGCCGCTCGGTAAATCTTTGCAGCGCTCGCCCGCAGCGGCGTCATATTCGGTGTTGGTATAGCAAAGGTTCAGTGTCAGGACGTCGCTTGCGCCCACGGTCTGGTTGCGGAAATACTCATAGGCGGACTGGCTAAGCGAGGCGAAACCGTAGCTGCCGTTATACACGCTGCTGCCGGAACGCGCGTGGTAGAAACCTTCGCCATCGGTCACGTCAGGCGAGATAAAGCCCGTCGACGGACAGGTACTGCCGTTATTCATACAGCGGATCCCGACAAACGGGGTATTAATTGGCGAGTCGGTGATCCACATATCAAAATAGCGGTTGGCATAGGCCCACCCGACATACCCAAGGTAGCCCAGGCTTCTCTGGTTGGTGGAGTAACGTGTCCAGACGTTGGCCCCCGAATAGCGAGGGTCGAGAGACGACGGCGTAATAAAGTATTCGTTGTCGACGTCGTTATCTATAAACAGATAGTTGTTGCTGCCCGACCCGCTGTTGGTGGCATTGACGGCCAGCGCGTGGTTTGCGCTAAACAGGCAGCTTGCCGCCAGCGCGAAAGCTTTCCAGTTAATAGACATGATTATCGTGACTCCCTGTGCGCGAGGCCATTTGTCCCTGCACTTCGCATTGAATATCGCCTACCCATACCGCACCGCGTGCGTTGCGCAGATCCAGATCCGCTTCGCAAACGCCGCCTTTTGCGTCGATTAGGGTGATGACGGGATAGCGCTTATCAACGTCCATGGCAAATTCGCCCTGCTCGTCGGTTTTGGTCTTCCCGATGTGGTTATGAATATCGGTAAGGGCATAAATGCCGCCGGCAGGTGTTTTTACCCGGCCAAATACCGTGACAAGCTGTTTGACCTCCGGGTTGATTACGCTGACGTTGCCGGGATAAAGCACCACATTGCTGCGGCGGCCACTCACGATATCCACGCTGTCTTCTGCGTTTTTGTCATTCATCAGTTCCACCTTATATTCGGCATAAGGCGGCAGACTGATAAAGTTGCTTTTACCGCTCAGCGGGTAGTTTCGTCCGTTAATCTGCGCGATCATTTTGCCGTTTTCCTGGAAGTTGGTATTAACCATCAGGCCGGCACGCTGGGTGCCTTTGCCGAGTGCAAGGTTGTCTTTCGTCCAGGCGACGCTGCCCTGAGAGCTCAGGCTGTAGTTGGTGCTGTGGTCAGAAGAGCGCGTCACGGCAACGGTGCCCGCGTTGTATTTGGTGTCGTAGGCGGCATAGCCGTTAACCGCGTAGTCGTCGGAGCGATAGCTGGTGTTGTCGTCGCTGCCCCTGATGCGTTTAGATATGGCGGCTCCCACCTGAGTAATGGCGCTGTCATCGAAGCTTTTCCGCAGCGAGGCGTTCGCCAGCATATTGCCATTTTCACTGGAGACGCCCGCGCTAAACCAGGTCGAGAGCGGCAGAGAGATATCCAGGTTCACGTATTTGTCGCTCATGCCGTCCCGGTTGTCGTAGTAGTAACGCTGGATCCCCGCACGCAGCGACACCGCTGCGTAACGATTAGTAAAAAGCGACTGACTGTAGTCGGCATTGGTATAGGTGTTACGGGTATATTTATTCTCGGTTCGGCTGATTGATAGCGTCCCCAGGCTTGAGCTGAGCTTGTTCAAATTCGCGGTGACACCCACAGAGAAGAAATCCCCTTTCTGCATCGGCAGGTTATTACCTATCGAGCTGATTTCACGCGATCCCCACAGCGAGCCATAGCCGCCCGGTACGGTCAGGTTTAGCGTGCTGATGCTTTGCCAGCTGCTGTCGCTGGCAAGCAAAACCTGCTGGTTCACGCTCAGCGTATCGTTAAAAGCCAGGTTGACCTCGGTTTCATTCACTCCGTTGCGATCGAAACCGTAAAGCGTGGACTTCAGATCCACGCCGGAAAGCCAGGGCTTGCTGGTCGCCATGGCAATGCCGGAAATCCAGGTTTCTTTTTTGCCATAATTGATATTTTCGTGGTGGCGATAATCCATTTTGTTGTATTCCAGCGTGCCGCCAAACATCTGCCAGGCAAGGTTATCCGTTACGCTTGAGCGGCGGGCGAAGGTTTTATTGATTTGCGCGCTGCGTGAACTGACGACCCGGCCGTTAACAATGACTTGCACATCAACCTCATAGACCCCGAACGGCAGACGAGAAGTGTCGACCTCATAGCTCCCCATAGCAAAGCTCTGGATGCTTAACAGTTTGCCTTCGCGGTAGACATGCACTTCTCCGGCTGCGGGCAGAAACACCGTCACCGGTATCAAAGAGAGCGTGTTGTCCTCTTTTTGCGTACTGCTTTTATTGCCGAAGCTCACGCCGTAAATACGGCTTGAGTTCAGCGCGCTCATGCTGGCGATAGACTGTAGATTCCAGGTATCCACCATACCCAGGGCGAGGCGGTGGCCCTGAAAGTCTCGCTCGTACATTGCGCGGTAGAGTTCACTGCTCCCGCTGGCGGTGCCGATGCCGTATACGGAACCATTAAGATTGACATGGTGCTCGCGTAAAGAAGTCGTGTTATCGAGCGTCAAAAAGCTGCTGGCGCTGTCCGTCTCGTTATATTTGTTGTAATAGCTGCCGAGGGTGTAGTTCAGCACGTTGGAGAGGTTAGTGGCGGTGGAGTCACCCAGCATATTCGTGCGCGGAAGAATCGCTGCCGCCATTGCCGCTTTGTTTACCGTTAATTCCAGATAAAACGACTTCGTGTCCAGAGAGAGCGTCGCGTCTTTATTGAGAGATAAAGTTGTGCCGTCGTTAAAGCTTTTGTCTTTTAAGTCAGCGAGTAATGTTTTTAGCTCCGGCGAAAGCTCCGTGCGTTCAGGAAGATCGCTCAGGGAAACCTGGTTAATCAGGAAGGCTCCCTCTTTCACAGAAAGGACGGCATCGGCAATTTTTTGCAGGCTACGTTGCGCAGAGCTGTCCTCGTTGTAGCGAATAAAGACAGGTACGTTCATTCCCTGCTGCAACGCGCTGGCAAATACGCCTGGAATGACGAAGTTATTTACCCGCACGGGCACAGGCTGGGAGGCTGGATACGCGTGATTGGCCGACAACAGTAATCCAGCAAAGAGAGTTCCCTTAACACAATCCAGCTTATCCATAAGTCTTTCTCTAGTTTACATTTATATAGTCAGTGCCGTGCCAGATGCCGATACGTGTTTTTTTATTCGTTAGGTCGGTATGCTTAATTTTCACGCTGACGCCGGGCATCACGTAATAGCGTTCCCGACAGCCCTGGCCTGTCTCTTTGGTTTTATCGCGGCACGGGCCGAAGGAGATCACGCGAAACGAGGCGTTCCCCGTATTCGTCACCGTGTCGCCCTGATTTTTAAATGCAAAACGTTCCTTGCGGGGGGCCACGACCAGAATGGTATTGATCACGGCGGAGGTCGTAGCCTGACCTAGCTTCTTACTTTGGCTGGCGTCGTATTCGCTAACCGGTTCATCGGTCCATGACAGCCGGTAGTAGCGTTCTTTATCGTCCTGCGGGCCTGCATAAAAGAAGCGGAAATTCTCCTTCGCCATGCCGGGCAGAATGAGGCTCGCCGGGGTGGAAAGCAGTTCAGATTTGCTCTCCATGGGGATCACTACGCCGTCGGCCATCGGGGATGAAATACGCTCCACGCTGATGCTGACAAAGCGCGCCGATTCAGTGGTGTTCGCTATTTCTTTTGCCAGTCTTGAGGAATCCGGCGGCATCATCGCGGTGACATCGCCTACGTTAATGGCATGAGCGGCGAGAGGGATCAGGGTCGTGAGCAGCGCGAGTAGCGAGGCGTGTAACTTCATCATCATTGTCCTTAATTAAGGAGGTCAGAAGACCTCCTTCTATGCATCCTGATAACTCCTGCGGGGATTAGACGGTCCACACTGCGGTGAACTGCACTTTCACATCGCCGCTCCAGTAGCCGTCGGTCAGGTCTTTAAACTCAGCGGCGGTCGTGCCGTCGGTCGTTGCCGAATCCACGGAGAAGGTGAAGTTACCCTGAGTGCTGGTACGGTTGGCCCCGGCGTAAGCGGTGCTGACTGCCAGAGCATCCAGACCTGCGGAGACGCTATTGGCCGTATCAATCATGGTTGTCGGCGTCGTTTTGGACAGCGACGTCCCGTTCCATGACACGCCTACGCCAAGCGTAGATGCGTCGGTGCTGCGTGAAAGCGTGTTGCTGATAACCTGGGAGGTCAGGGTGAAATCAGTCGCACCGGATTGCCCCTGGATGGTGATATCGAACGCGCCATTCTGCGTGTTGAAAGCTTCGATGCCTTCAGCGTACTGGAAGCTCAGCGATTTCATCGGCGTGACCACCAGCGCGCTGGTGGTGTCTTTCGTCGCGCTGGCATCCCAGCTTGCAGTTGCAGAAGCGGTAACGTCCGCCTGGGCGTTTGAACAGATGAGAACCGCAGCGGCACAACCGGCTAAAACGAGCTTTTTCATTTTTATATCCTTAAGAGTAGAAATTATGTTTTCCTTGACAGGAACCTGAAAAATAATCGAACGTTATTGCTTGATACTACGTGGAAATAATTCTGTTTAACCTTCCTCCCATTTTTAACTGCATACTGCGTTTTAAATCGTAGGCACGTTTCTCGGTTATATTTAAATGCTTTGAAATTTCCTTAATGGGAACTTCATTGATGAGCATCTCAAGTATTTTTAATTCATTTGCCGTGAGTCTGGGCCGCCTGCTTTCCGGTGTCTGGCGCCCCCAGAAAACATTCTCAATTTTTCTGGCAATCTTGTGCCGATCGTCACTGGCATAGATCACCGCCGCGACATGGGGACTGGTTGCATACCACCAGGATGCCAGCGCTTCCATTGTGCTGTCCGCGATAATGATCAGGCGCAGCCCTGACTTTGTAAGATGCTTAATCCATTCATCATTGATAAATAACCTGATGTGATAGCAGGAAAAATCAATAAAAATAAAACCATTGCTCAAGAAGTTATAGTGCATATTGATCATGGAAGAGATTACACCTGATTTTAAATACTGGTTTTTATCAGGCCAGATACAATATTGTTTCTCGAGGCAGTTTCTCATTTTTATTGATGGCTCAGCATCAACTTCACAATGAAAGTGGCAGCTCAGACAGCGCGGCTTTTCAGTTATTCTGGCTCGCATAAGTACAGAATATCCCTTTGTATTATTCGCCCGTTTGCTGTGAGGGATATATTATGCACGATGAGGAGATGTGACAACTTTAGTTTTTAGTAATAGCAAGATCTATATCGGTGGAAAAATCCTAAAAACTTTCTGATGCGGTCAGCGGCAGCAGATGAGTAAAAAAGCGCCGCTCAGGAGGGGAAGATTTTTTGCCGCCCCAGAGTTTTGCCTGAATACATAGGATTTTTACCCGTAGTGACCAGGAATTTTCCTACGGATGGGTGGGTAACTGCTTAAAAAATGACAGCACGAAAAGTCAAAAAAAAAGTTGCCGCGGCGCCACCTGTTACTCAAATGTTTTTGGTTTGATATTGATTGGTTAAAGGTGACGGCGGATTTGTGATGCATCATTATTGGTTCTGCAATAATGAGGAGAATAATTGATGTAAATGCTGTTTTTTGTCGGCATCAGATACCAGTGTGCTTCTGTCTCATTTTGGGGCAAAAAAAGGAAGTACGCCGGGTGTCCTTTCTCTCTTCATCGAGGGGGGGGCGGGGGAAATAAGCTGCCTTTTCGGCAGTGTGGTTAACCTTTGATTAAAGAATTTATCAATCATTTAACATTCTTCTCATTCTTCCTGTACCGCTATTGTGCTTTTGGCGCTGCGGTCTGCGGCGATTCTGACTCTGCCATGGCGTTAGGGGGAAGCGTTTTTTCCTAGGCTTTAATAAGCCAGGACTTAGGATATATCGGGATTTTGCAGGTATCGCTTAACCTAAATTTTGATTAATTTATGCCTCGTCGCCAGATGACGATATTAATATTTAATTCATTGCCTCTATTACAAGATATCACCGGAGAGCACTGGCCTGCTGATTCAGGCGGGTGGGTGCTGTCGTGAGGATACTGGCAATTAATAAGTATTATTCAATATCTCCACAGGGATTGGGGAGTATTCAACAGGTCTGTTACGGGCCGCTGATGATTCAAACGGAATAATGAAGGACGCATTATCCGGATGTAGCTTAATACTTGAAGGAATACCCATGAAATTTACCAAAATCGCCTCTTCTTTGTTTGTCAGCATGGCACTGTTAAGCGGCGCTGCTCACGCTGAAGATCCAGCGACTTCCGTTACCGTTAACGGCGGCACTATTCACTTTAAAGGTGAGCTGGTCAACGCGGCTTGTTCTGTCAGCACTCAGTCCGACGGCCAGATTGTTAAACTGGGCCAGTACCGTACCGCCGCTTTCACCAAAGCTGGCGATACCTCCGCGCAGATCCCATTCACTATCGTACTGAACGACTGTGACAGCACCGTTGCCGCTACTGCTGCTGCCGCTTTCTCCGGTCAGGCTGATGCCAAAGACCCAACTCTGCTGGCGGTTGCTTCCGGCGACAACGGCACCACCGCGACGGGCGTTGGCATCCAGATCCTGGACCGCGCTTCTAAAGTGCTGTCTCCGGACGGTGCGACCTTCTCTACCGCGCAGAACCTGAGTGACGGCACTAACACCCTGCCATTCACCGCTCGCTATAAAGCAACAGCGGCTACCGCTACAGCTGGTCAGGCGAACGCTGACGCTACTTTCGTCATGAAATACGAGTAATCGACAGGCGCAAGGATGCGCAGGCCTCAGGGAAGAGGCAGATTCCACGTTAATCCTGAGAAGGCGAGCATGAAAAGGACAATCCTGTTCCTCCTGTTACTGGTAGCGGGAAGCCCGGTACTGGCGAAGCGGGTCGTAGTGATCGAAGGTGGCAAGGTGCATATGCAGGGGACGCTGGTCAACGGTGCCTGCGCCGTCGCGCCTGAGAGTGAAGAGATGACCGTGCAGATGGGGCAGTACCGCAGCTCACTCTTTAAAGGGGTGGGAAGCTATGCCCCCGTCAGCATCCCCTTTGTTCTGCGACTGACCGACTGTCTGCGCGACGTTTCTGACCATGTGGGGATCGCTTTTCAGGGAGCAACGCCCGCCGAAGACCCGCAGGTGTTCCTGGCTTCGACCAGCGTAAATGGCAATGACGCCAGCACCGGTATCGGGCTCGCCTTATTTGATAGCGAGCAGCAACTCATTATTCCCAATACCGCGCCGGGTTATTTTACCCCTATTGAAACCCAGGAAATGACATTTCATTTTACCGCACGTTACCGTTCGGTGAGTGAACATGTTTTGCCGGGAAATATTCATTCTCAAGTCTGGTTTACGCTGGTTTATCCCTGAGCCGAATTATTTATAACTGCAATATTGATGGTGTCTGTCGTGATGAATACTTTATTGAGATCAGGTGTAGCCGCTGCGTTATGTCTGTTAATGACTGCATTTTCCGTCCACGCTGCCGGCGGCATAGGCCTCGGTGCCACACGGGTTATTTATCCCGCCGATGCGAAGCAGACTTCCCTTTCGGTGACCAACAGCGACGCCAAAGAACGTTACCTGGTGAATTCATGGGTGGAGAACAATCTCGGCGAAAAAGATAAAAACTTTATCGTTACGCCGCCGCTGTTTGTCAGCGAGGCCAAAAGTGAAAATACCCTGCGCATTATTTATGTTGGTCAGCCGCTGCCTGCCGATCGCGAGTCCATTTTCTGGATGAACGTCAAGGCCATTCCTTCGGTGGATAAAAACACCGTAGCGAGTAATAACGTGCTGCAGTTGGCTATTTTGTCGCGCATCAAATTATTCGTGCGACCAAAAAATCTTCCGATGCAGCCGGAGGAAGCGGTGAAGCAGCTGCGTTTTTCCCGCAGCGGAGGCTACCTCAACCTGCACAATCCTTCGCCTTACTATATCTCTACGGTCAACCTGAAGATCGGCAATGAAAAGCTGCCTAATACCATGGTCGCGCCGAAGAGCGTGGCGAAGGTTGCCGTCCCTGCAAACCTGTCAGGACGCATCTCTTACCAGACCGTCAATGATTACGGCGCGGTAACGCCGGTTCAGGCCGGTGTCATGCAGTGAAGCCGCGTGGCAGCAACAGGGAAGCAGGGAAACCATGAAAAAGTCAGTCACGCATCAGGCACTCACTCTTGCCCCTCTGGCGGCATGGGTGATGGCGGCGCTCTGGCCGGGCGCAAGCCTTGCTGAGAGCTACTTTAACCTAACCCGGCGTTTTTATCCGAAGATGCCGCCTCCGTGGCGGATTTGTCACGTTTCGAAAAAGGCAGCCATCAGGCACCGGGCGAGTATCGAGTGGATATCTGGCGCAACGATGAGTTTATTGCGACCGAAGACCTCTCTTTTGCTGAAGCCGTGAAAGCCAGGCCAGAAACGACGGTGAAATCCGGCGGCCTTGAGCCTTGCCTGGACGTAGACTGGCTAAAACGCCTGGGTCTGAATATGCTCGCTTATCCTGAGCTGGCCAAATACAAACCTGGCGAATGCGTGCCGGTGACAGAAGCAATCCCGGGCGCGGAAATAACCTTTGATTTTGCCAAACTGCGTCTGGATATCAGCCTGCCGCAGGCCTCGCTGATAAACAGTGCGCGGGGCTATATTCCGCCTGACCAGTGGGATGAAGGCATCCCGGCTGCGCTGGTGAATTACTCGTTCACCGGCAACCGCAGCAGCAACGACGACAGCTATTACCTGAGTCTGCTTAGCGGCCTGAACTATGGCCCGTGGCGGCTGCGTAATAACGGCGCATGGAGTTATACCCGTGGTGACGGCTACAACACCAACAGCTGGAAGAACATCAGCACCTACGTGCAGCGGGCCATTATTCCGCTGAAGAGCGAGCTGGTGATGGGTGACAGCAATACCGGCAGCGACGTGTTCGACAGTCTGGGTTTTCGCGGGGCGCGTCTTTATTCCTCCGATAGCATGTATCCGGACAGCCTCCAGGGCTATGCGCCAACGGTGCGTGGTATCGCCCGGACTAACGCCAAAGTCACTATCCGTCAGAACGGTTTTGTGATTTATCAAAGCTATGTGTCGCCCGGGCCTTTTGCTATCAGCGACCTGAACCCGACGTCTTCGAGCGGTGACCTTGAGGTGACTCTGGAAGAAAAAGACGGTAGCCAGCAGAAATACACCGTGCCGTACTCCACCGTCCCGCTCCTGCAGCGTGAAGGAAGGCTGAAGTACGACCTGGTCGCCGGGGATTTCCGTAGCGGTAATAGCCAGCAGGATACCCCGTTCTTTACGCAGGGCACGCTGATTGCTGGCCTGCCGCAGGGTTACACGGCCTATGGCGGTACGCAGCTTGCGGAACGCTATACCGCAGCGGCCATCGGGCTGGGGAAAAACCTCGGCGACTGGGGGGCTATTTCTATGGATGTCACCCATGCGCGCAGCAAGCTTGCCGATGACAGCAGCCATCAGGGGCAGTCGCTGCGTTTCCTGTATGCCAAATCCCTGAGCGGCTACGGCACGAACTTCCAGCTGCTGGGCTATCGCTACTCCACGCGCGGATTCTATACGCTTGATGAAGTGGCGTACCGAAATATGGAAGGTTACGAGTACGAGCTTGAGGACGATGGCACACACCACAAGGTGCAGACGCCGCAAAGCTATCACAACCTGCGCTACAGCAAGCGCGGGCGTTTTCAGGTCAATATTTCGCAGTCGCTCGGCGACTATGGCTCGCTGTACGTTTCCGGCAGCCAGCAAACTTACTGGGGAACCGATCAGGACAACACCTGGTATCAGGCGGGTTACGCCAGCGGCTGGAAAGGGATCAGTTATTCCGTTTCTGCTTCGTGGAGCAAATCTGTCGGGCTTGCGGATAACGACCGCATCCTTGCGTTTAACCTTTCCGTTCCGTTCAGCACCTTGCTGGGCCACGGTTATTCAAGAGATAAAGCGATTGATCGCGCCTATGCCACTTTCGCGGCAAGCAGAAACTCAGACGGACAAAATACGATGCAAACCGGCGTTGGCGGCACGCTGCTTGAAGGGCGAAACCTGAACTACAGCGTAACCCAGGGCCGCAGCAGCGCTAACGGCTACAGCGGCAGCGCCAATGCCAACTGGCAGGCGACTTACGGCACGCTGGGACTGGGCTACAACTATGACCGCGATCAGCACGAGTTTAACTGGCAGGCTTCCGGCGGCGTGGTAGGCCATGCAGACGGCATTACCTTAAGCCAGCCGCTTGGCGACACGAACGTACTGATTAAAGCGCCAGGTGCATCCGGCGTCAGCGTCGAAAACCAAACCGGTGTAAAAACCGACTGGCGAGGTTATGCCGTCATGCCTTATGCCACTGTGTATCGCTATAACCGTATCGCGCTGGACACTAACTCGATGGATAACCATACCGACATTGAAAATAACGTCAGCAGCGTAGTGCCGACGCAGGGGGCGCTGGTACGTGCGGCGTTTAATGCGCGCATTGGCGTGCGGGCGATCCTCACGGTGAAACGCGGCGGCCGTGCCGTGCCGTTCGGTTCAGTTGTGCGTGAAGAAAGCAGCGGTGCAACCAGCATGGTAGGTGACGACGGGCAAATCTATTTAAGCGGCCTGCCGCTGAAAGGGAAGCTGCTTATTCAATGGGGCAACGGCAAAGGATCGCAGTGTTTTGCGCCTTATTCTCTGCCGGATGACAGCCTGAAACAGGCCGTCGTGGTGGCAAATGCCACCTGTTCATAGCGAAGCCATACGGCTCAGGAACCTGAAAATGAAAGTGAAGACTTATCTTGCCGGTGCCGTGCTGTTGGCCTGCGCGGCACCGGCTTATGCCACAGTTTGTGCCAACTCCAACGGCGTACCGACGGAGATCTCCTACGATCTGTCGAACACCTTTAACAGCTCCAACAACCAGGTGGGGCAAATCGTTACGCTTGCGGAGAAGTCCCAGTGGATCGGCGTGAATGCTACCTGTCCGTCCGGCACTTCCGGCACGACGACTATGCGTAGTTACGTCACCACGTTGCCAATACAGGAAACAATAGATAACTACAATTATCTGAAGATAAATGATTACCTTAACGGCGGGATGAAGATCACCGACAGCGCGGCGGGCACGTTCTATCCGCCCCGTAACTATATCCAGATGGGGAAACACCCGAATGTTTCCAAGAATAAGCCGTTCCCCGTAAAGGACTCGAATTTAGTTTTTCGGCTCAAGGTGACGAAGCGCTTTATCAACATGGTGCCCATTCCGAAACAGACCATGTTTTCGGTGTATGTCACAACGCGCAACACCGACCCGCTGAATACGCCTGTTTATACCATCAGCTACAGCGGCAAAGTGGAAGTACCGCAAACCTGTGAGATCAACGCCGGACAAATCGTCGAGTTTGATTTTGGTGATATCGGCGCGGCGCTGTTTAGCCAGGCCGGGGCAGGTAATCGCCCGCAGAGCGTGACGCCGCAGACGAAAACCATCGGTATCAAGTGCACGAACGTAGAGGCGCAGGCCTATCTCACGCTGCGTCTGGAGGCGGAAAAATTCTCCGGCAATATGATGGTTTCGAATAACAGCGATCTTGGGTTTATGGTCGCCGATGAGGCGGGCGTTCCGCTTATCCCTAACAATATGAACAGTAAGATTAAGTTTCGTCTCGACGATGCCGCGACTTCCCGGGTCAATATTCGCGCCTGGCCGGTGAGCGTGACGGGTAAGAAGCCTGCTGAAGGTCCGTTCACCTCACGGGGCTATCTGAGGGTGGACTATGACTAAGCTACGCAAAGGTATTTTTATCGCGATGTCTCTGTCTTTAGGGCTGGCGACAGGCGTCGCATGGGCGGATTCTCCGCTGGGCGAAGTGAATATCGAGCTGCGCGGCAACGTGGTGGATTACAGTTGCTATGTTGAAACGGGCGCTGACAATAAAACCGTTCCGCTGGGCACATGGCCAACCAGGCAGCTACGTACCGCGGGGAGCACTACGCAAAGTATGCCTTTTACGCTGAAGCTTAACGGCTGCCCGCCGGGATCGGCGTCGATTACCTTTACGGGCAAGAAGGTTGCCGGTGAGCCAGCCCTGCTGGCGCTGAATGACACAAGCAGCGCCACGAACGTGGCGGTTGAGCTGCGCGATAAAGATAAAACGCCGCTTCCCCTCGACCAGGCAAGCCAGGATGTAACCGTTGATGCCAATGGTGATGCCACGCTGACTTTTTTTGCCAATTATAAAGCGGTGGCTGACAATCCGCAGCCGGGGAAGGCCGATGCCGATGCGACATTTATGATTAATTATTACTAAACATTTACGTCACCTCCCCCTACAAAAAAACCGGATAGCGATATCCGGTTTTTTTGTAGGGGGAAGTAAATACGCGCTTATAATAATTCTTTCACGCGCGCGTAATCAATCAGTTCAACAATAGATGTGATGCGGAGCTTCGAATATATATTTGCTTTGTGCGCGCTGATCGTTTTGTTGCTTAACAAAAGCTGCTCGGCGATTTCTTTATTAGATAATCCGTTCGCCAGGTAGCGTAATACGGTGACCTCGCGATTAGAGAGCGGCATATCATCCACGGTACCTTTGCGTGAGTTAGATTGACTGATGAAATGCAGGGTGTCCGAAGGAAAGAATGAGTATCCGGCCAGCAGCATTTCTACCGCTTTATAAATATCATCCTGCTCTTTGCGCTTGCTGACGAAGCCGTTTGCTCCCGCCTGAATCGCGCGTCCTGCGTAGAATCTCTCTGACTTAGAGGACAGGAAGAGAATCCGGGTGTCTTCTTGTATGCTCTTGATTCTTTTGAGTAAGGTGAATCCATCGACGCCGGGAAGTTCGATATCCAGGATCACCAGATCTACCGGGTTCGCGCGCATATAGTCGATGACTTCCCGACCGTCATCGGTTTTCAGCACGACGTTAATATTTTTATTTTTCTGAAGCAGCACTTCTATCGACATGCGGACAATAGGGTGCTCGTCCATAATGATTACGGATGCAGGTTTCATTTTTTTACCTCGGATTGTTTGAGGAAAACATCGCCCTGAAGCGGAGCCTCGGATGGCGATATTGATGAAATGTTAACAGACTATCTTGTCAAATATGTAGGCAGGGTTCTCCGTTTAATTGTAGATATTCCATTGAATAATATATTTGTGAATGGCAAGCGGGTTTATAAAAAACGTCGATACAGCAAAAGAACGTTTTCTTATAGATTTATTCGCTGGGCTGATTATACATTCATATTATAAGAGAGAAAGTCTGCTGTTGTCATCGGGCCGACCTGGCACTATTTAGTTCTGCCCTGCGAGGAATGCCATTTTTCCTACGGGGGATGTTTCCAGAATAAGTAAAATAATTAACTCAAAAGTTTATTTTAAATATTAAAAATAGTATGAAATAGTAATTGTGTATTTTTTGTTAAGTGTTTTTGCGGCTAAAATTTCCACTTTTACCGCTCAGGTCAGGCGGCGAGAGGCGTTAGTGGATCCAGGAATTATTGCAATTGTTAATTTAATGTTTCATTTTAACTATCTTGCAACGTGAAAAATAAGTAAATTCTTAACTTTCATCTGAAAGTCAGTAAGTTAGGCTTAACTGTTTCTCTCCGTCGGCACGACCGATAATTCATGGAGTAAATGAATGAGAGATTTTCTGTTTGTCAGGCCAATACGAGCTGACATCCGTCCCAGGGTATAAACCACCGAGTGATAGGGCTTCTTTAGCGAAACCGCGATCGCTTTCAGGGAGTATCCCCTGGCGACTTCCATTAATATGTTCCATTCACGCGCGGAAAGGGCGTCATTTTCGCGCGTATAGTTAGCCTGAACAGGCGCGGGGGAGCAAGGTTCCAGGATCAATAAATATGACAATATTCTGGTATCCAGCCGTCGTTCGACGACCCGGCATCTCGCCGCTGCAACAATAAAGCAGGAGGCTTCCGGGCTGCGACTGGCGGTAAGTAACGTGATGTTGATACCCGGCTGCTCTTTATGCCAGCGGCGAACCGTGGCAAGAACCTGGATGACGGGAATCGCAATACAGTCCAGATCGATAACAATGCGCGGCAGCGGCGTCTGTTCGAAAAAGCCGGCTACCTCTTCAAGGCTGGAACAAATGCGGGTGCGGGTGCGTTTGAAAAGGTACTGGGTGAGCGCAAGCGTCAGGTACCGGTCATTGCTGACGAGCAGCATATCCACCGGCTGCTGCAGGCGTAGCGAGTGGATTTGCTGCTGCAAATACTCAAGACGGTCAAAAACCATCGGTATTGCCGGACATCTTGGGCGACCCGGCCCGTTGTTGCTGATGCGTCGATGTCTTCTTTTACGCGTGGCTAAATGCAAATGCTCACTCACTGGCAAACCGGATCTGCTGTCTGCGCGGACAAACAAAACGCTCCGCTAACTGTCAGAGTGCCAATTAATAATGCGGGATTATTGGAAGTATTCATAATTGTTTTATCGCTAACTGTGAAGGTCTGCGGCGCAGCTTTGTTGAGCAAGCGAAGACGATAATCAGAAACTGAGCCTGGCGCAGTTTCTGATTATGTCGTAGAAAGGTTATTCTGGCAGAGTAATATTTTGTTAGATATTAGGTTTAACTTAAGCTCGCATTAGAAAATTCTTAATCGAGCGGCTTTTTTGATGAGGTTATTTCCTAACTGCAAGTACTATTCTTTAAAACATGTCACGGCTGTTGTTTCTACAGCGGATAGGAAGGCGGTTAATCGAGCAAAAAAACAAGATTCATCTTTATAAAATTTATTAAACCGTGCTGATTATTGATATGCAATTTTTGCATGATGGCCTGACGATGCTGGCGGGCAAGAGGCTCGGCGATATTCATCAGATGGGCCGCGTCGCACAGCGAATGTCCGCAGGCAAAATGTTTAAGTAGCTCGCGTTCAGGGACGGTAAAATGGCGAGTAGTGCAGTATTTACAAACGTTTGACGGTACCGCACTGGTGTTTTTCCCTCGTCTGCCCGGCTCCATCCAGTGTGCGATTTTTTGGGCTATCTCCTCAGGCTGCTCCTCGCGAAAAATGACCGGCAGCATATACAGGCAGGGGCGAAACATCAGTTTCTCATGTTCTGATTTGCGGCAGATAAGGATCACGCGCTGCACTTTTGTGGTTTGCGGTATTTTATAACAATCGGCGCTTACCCAGTTATCCTCCAGCGAGACAAAAACAATATCGGCGACGTCATAATGCTCGGCCGGTAAAATATGAAAAGCCTCATGTCGACGGTTGCATATTTGTTCAATAATAATTTTCAGGCCATGAACGAAGTGACTGTTTTTTTCTCTGATGGCAACAGTAAGCATGTCGACTCTCTTTGCAAAATAAACCGAGAAAGGATCATAGTAAAAATAAAACAGCGAATGAATATCTACTGACTTAATTCTCAAGTCGGCAGGGATGAGTTATCGCCAGGTGATTTCCTGGCTGATGAAAAAGAGATCAGAATGTGCGTCTGGAGCGTTATTAACCCTGGACGATCATTTCCTGAGCGTCGGTTTCCTGTAGCCAGTCTCGTGCATTGACCCTTAGCATCTCCATAAAGGTACGCCCGGCGCTGGAGAGGCGACCCATATCCGGACAGAGAAGACCGATGCTGGTGGCCGGCAGCACTTCACGCAGCGCGAGAGGGCGCAGATTGACGCTGTACTCAGGAAAGCGCAGGCGTACCGACGTCCACATGCTCACCCTATCCGTTTGTTCCATCATGCTTGCCATGATCCGGGGCGATGAACAGTGCACGATATTCTCGGGCAGCGGGAGGTTATAACGGCGGAAGACCTGAGCCAGAATAGAGTGTTCGCCGGGTTCGTCCCAGTCCAGCCAGGGATAATGCAGCAGATTTTTTAGCGAGGTGGTGTGTGTAATGGGGTGCTGCTCTCCGGCAATAATCGTGTTGCTGAGTGCGTACAGCGTTTCGTAATACATCCCGGCGTGGAGGGCGCCGCCTGCGGCGGTGATAGCGGCGATGTCCAGGCGTTGATTGAGCAGCGCATTATGAATCTGCTGCGGACGCCCCTCCATCGCAACCAGCTTCACGCCGGGAAAACGGGCCTGGAACTGAATCAGCGTGCTGGTGAAGGGGCCGTATGAGGCAGCGGAGGTAAATCCCACGCGCAGCTGGCGCATGGCTTTGCCGAGCAGGTGGTCAATTTCATCCCGTGCCTGTAGTAGCGAGCGGTCGATATCGCGTGCGTGGCGCAGCAAAACCTGCCCATATTCATTGAGCGTTACGCCGCGTGACGAGCGTTGCAAAATCGGCATGCCGATTTCCGCCTCCAGCTCCTGAATGGTTTTCGACAGGCCCGGCTGGGTAAGGTTAAGCGCTCTGGCCGCTTTACCGATGCTGCCCTGGGCTGCAATCTCCATCAATATATCTAGCTGATTTAATTTGATTTTCACATTGATTTCCCGCCCCTTGCCTCGCGATGGTGCAAAATTTGCACTCTTAAAATACAAATTTGATAACCAAAGGCATAATGAATTTTTATGATTGCGATGTTCTTTTTTTATGCAGATAGTGACTTTTCCGCCCCCCCCCCCGTTGTTTACATCTGCGTAACAAAAAGGAAGTGAGCATGAAAGAGTCCGTCAGCTTTGCCCCGGCCCCGGTTGAACTCACCGCGCCACCGCTTGCGCCGGATTCCCACTCCGCTCCGGAGGAGCATACCAGCGTTAAGTCTCTGGTGGCTGTGACCCTGGGTAACGGTCTGGAAATCTATGACTTTGCCGTTTACAGCTTTTTCTCGGTGATTATTGGCCATCTCTTTTTCCCGGCCAGCAACGATTATGTGTCGCTGCTGCTTGCCGTCGCGACGTTTGGTGTGGGCTTTGTGATGCGCCCGTTGGGTAGCCTGGTTCTGGGGCATTATGCCGATCGCCACGGTCGCAAGGCCGCGATGACGCTGATCCTTGGCCTGATGTCCTTGGGGGTGATGATGGTGGCTTTTGCTCCAACCTACGATCAGGCGGGGATACTTGCTCCCGTCGTGCTCATCGCCGGGCGATTGCTCCAGGGCTTTTCCGCCGGAGGGGAGATCGGTGCCGCCACAAGCTGGCTGATGGAAGCTGGCGGTAAATCAAGTCGCGGCGTCCGCGTCAGCTGGCAAATGACCAGCCAGGGAGGGGCTGCGCTGTTAGGCGCGGCAATGGGCGCGGGGCTGAGCCACTATTTGAGCGAAGAAGCGCTGTACGGCTGGGGCTGGCGGGTGCCATTTATTCTTGGTCTGGCGATCATGCCTATTGGTCTGTATATCCGCCGCCAGCTGCCGGAAACGCACAGCGTATCGCCCGCTACAGCCCATGCTAACCCCGCACTGACGCTCTGGCGTCAGCATCGCCGAGCGCTGCTGCTGGGGATTTTACTGACGGTCAAAACGACCACGACGTTTTACATCATCATCTATTACATGCCCGCGTATATGGTCAACACGCTGCATATGCCGGCCAGCACTTCCTATTGGGTAAGCCTGACCGCTGCCACGCTCACGCTGCTGGTGCTTTTTTTGCCGGCAGGTTTGCCGATAGTTTGCCCAGTCGCAAGCCGATCCTGCTGGGCTGCTCAATCGCCTCTTTTGCACTGATCTGGCCGATCTTCGCTTCTATACTGTATGGCTTGCCGCTGATCGTGACGATTGCGCTGATTGCTGTCGATCAGGTGCTTGCCAGCATCAGCGCTGTGGCGTTCTTTCTGCTGGTGCTTGAAGCCTTCCCGAAACAGGTTCGCGCATCCGGTATGGCTTTGGTTTACGCCATAGGCGTTACGCTGTTTGGCGGTTTTGCCCAGTTTAACGTGACCTGGCTGCTGAAAGTGACCGGCGAGCCGATGGCCCCGGCCTGGTACATGATGTTTTGCTCGGCGGTTTCGCTGGCAGCGCTGCTCGCCTGGCGCGAGAACGTATCCGATGACTAAAAGGAAACCCTATGCTGATTAAAGAAATCCTCGACCATGAAGACGAGATGATTGCTATTCGTCGCGATTTTCATCAACACCCCGAGCTGGGATTCGAAGAGTTTCGTACCAGCGACCGCATTGCCGGGCTGTTAACGGCATGGGGCTACGAAGTGCATCGTGGGCTGGGTGGCACCGGCGTGGTCGGCACGCTCAGGGTGGGCAGCGGTGGCAAGCGTCTGGGCATCCGTGCCGATATGGATGCGCTGCCCATGCAGGAGCAAACCGGGCTACCCTGGGCGAGCGAGGTCGCAGGAAAAATGCATGCCTGCGGCCACGACGGACACTGTGCCATCCTGCTGTCAGCGGCGCGTTATCTGGCTGAGCATCGTCCGTTCAGCGGTACGCTGCACCTGATCTTTCAGCCTTCTGAAGAGTCGATCGGCGGTGCAAAACGCATGATCGACGACGGGCTGTTTAAGCGGTTCCCCTGCGACGCTATTTTTGGTCTGCATAACTTCCCGCTGATCGCAGCCGGGCAGATCGTGACGAAACCCGGCGCGCTGATGGCCTCCTCTGACAGCATGACGATTACGCTGGAAGGCAAAGGTGGACATGGCTCTATGCCCGAACACTGTATAGACCCTACCGTGGCGGGCGCATCTATTGTTATGGCGCTGCAAACCATTGTGTCGCGCAATGTCGATCCGCAGGATGCCGCCGTGGTGACGGTGGGCAGCCTGCAAAGCGGCACTACGCATAATATTATTCCGCACAGCGCGGTGCTGAAGCTGAATATGCGCACCTTCAAACCTGAAGTGCGTGAAGCGGTAAAGCAGCGTATTAAGACGCTGGTACACGCCCAGGCGGAAAGCTTTGGCGTTAAGGCGTCTATAGAAGTCGATTTTGGCTATCCGGTCACGATCAACGATCCGGTGCAGACCGAGTTTGCGCTTCAGGTGGCCCGCGAGGCGTTCGGCGAGGCTAAAGTTGCCGACCCGCAGCAGGTCAAAAGCATGATGGGTAGCGAAGATTTTTCCTTTATGCTCGAAGAAGTTCCCGGCTGCTATATCTGGCTGGGAACGGCGACGGGCAAGGATGATTATTCAGTGCATCATCCGCTTTACCAGTTCAATGACGCCTGCATTTCTACCGGCGCGACTTACTGGGTAAAGCTGACGGAGGCATTTTTGCAATAGTATTGCAGGCGCGAACAGGCGCTTGTGCCACCCGTCGTAAAAGTCTTAGCTTAGTTCCTCACTAAGACTTTCAGCCTAAGGTTGTCGCCACGGCGTTTTCTATACTCAGAGGAAACGCCGTGGGAGGTGAATATGTCCTGGCAACCCTTTCTTTATGTTATTCAGGGCGCGCTGTCCGTTAAATTAGCCGCCGCGCCCGAGTGCGAAATCAAGCCTGACGAAACGGTCAGTGTCTTACCAGCGTCGCAAAATAGTAAACCAGTGGGATCGCCAGCAGATACAACCCCACGGGGATCTCACGCCACTTCCCGGCGATCGCCTTAATGATGATATAGAACAGCAGACCGCCCGCGATACCGGTGCCGAAGCTGTTGGCGATCAGGGTGATCATGACCATCATCAGGACCGGCAGGCCGTCGGTGAAGTTGGCCAGATCCACTTTGCGCAGCCCGCTGAACATATTCAGGCCGATGAGGATCAGCGCAGGCGCGGTCGCCTCTTTCGGGATCATCAGGGCGACAGGAGTGAACAGCAGCATCAGCAGGAACATGATCGCTGCGGCTAACGCTGTCAGGCCCGTTTTCCCACCGGCTTCTGCCGCGGCGGAGGATTCGATCAGCGCGGTCGCCGCCGGGATCCCAACCCAGGGGCCGAGTGCCGCCGCAATAGAATCGACCATAAACGGGCGGTTGATGTGCTGCATATTGCCCTCTTCATCCAGCAGGCCTGCTTCGCCGCCTACGGCAAGCGTGGTGCCCATGGTGGAGAAAAACTCCGAGGCAAAGAACACAAACAGATAGGGCAGGAAGACAATATTCAGCGCGCCGATCATATCCACATGGCCCAGCACAGGTGCAAGCGAATGTGGCATAGCGATAAGGCTTTCAGGCAAATGCGTCACGCCAAAGGGAATGCCGACCAGAGTGGCAAACAGGATGGCCCAGAGAATGGCTCCCGGAATGCGGCGGGCCTGCAAGGCGATAGCGAGGAATAATCCGCACAGCGCCACCAGCGCACCGGGCGCGGTAAAATCGCCCATCATCAGCGCGTTGGTTTTGGCATTTGCCAGTACCAGTCCGGCGTTTCGAAAGCCCAGTATGGCCACGAACAGCCCGATGGAGGCCGTCAGCCCCAGCTTGATGGACTGCGGCACCGAGCGTGTTACGACCTCGCGCAGGCCAAGCCGGGTAAGGGCAAAAAAGAGAATGCCTGACCAGCAGGCGATGCCCAGGCCCGTCTCCCAGCCAATGCCTTCGCTGCCGGCAAGCGTAACGCCCACCAGCACCGAACCGCCGATGCCAGGCCCGACGATAAACGGCAGGTTGCCGTAAAACGCCATCAGCATAGTGCCCGCTACAAACACCAGAATCGTGCCCGTTGTGGCGGCGCCTTTATCCATGCCGCCGACGGCCAGCAGGCCCGGGATCACCACCAGCAGATAGGCGGCGGCAAGAAACCCCGTCACCCCGGCCAGGCATTCGGTTTTCACTTTGCTTTGTCGGGCGCGTAGCTGGAAACGGCGCTCCAGCCAGCCTGCGGAAGTCGCCCGATTTACTGAGTTCTCGGCCATTTTTGTGGCTCTCCTTTGCTATCTTATTGTTGTGTGTTGGATGCTGCCGCCAGTTCCTGGCAGGCGATAAGCGGGTCGACAATCTGGCGCGTGGTGCCATCCGTCAGGCCCAGATCGGTCAGATGTGGTCCGGCGTTACACGCAAGGCAGGTGCCTTCTATGGCTTTAAAAACGCGATACGGCGGCTCCCAGTCGGCTACTTTATTGCTCAGCTCCCGAAGCTGGTGGAACTGTCCGGCAAGCTCGTCTGCGGGCAAATCGGAAAGCATACCGGCGATGGGCATGGCTACATGGGCGAGGATTTTGCCGTTCTGGCTCAGGGCCATGCCGCCGCCGCTGGCGATTAAAGTGTTCGCAGCCAGCGCCATATCCTGCGGATCGCGGCCCAGCACTACCAGATTATGAGAGTCGTGAGAATAGGTTGTGGCAATCGCGCCGCGCAGTTCTCCCCAGCCCTCCAGCAGCGCAAGCTGAGGTTTGGCCTCGTGGCGACCGTGGCGATGCTGGACCCAAATCAGGCTGAACCCGTCGGGAATTTGTACCTGGCCGTCGCGGACTGCTGCGGTGGTTTCGTTCCACTGGGTAAAGCGCGCGCCCTTGATATGCCGCAGCGTGGCGGTGCCGTGAGTGACAGGGGCGGTGAGAATAAAATCTTCCGGTTTTAGCGGTTTTAAACGCACGGTATCGCGCGGAGGCAATACGTCGGGGGCATTGACAGGTTTGAGCAACCTGCCATTTTGCGCAATATGCTGGCCCGCAACGTACACGGCTTTGGCCTGGAGTTTTTCCAGAGAATCGAACACAACAAGATCGGCCGTACGTCCGGCGGCGATCAGCCCCAGATCGTTGCGTTGCAGGCGGATTGCGGCGTTAAGCGTGGCCAGCCGAAGCGCATCCGTCGCCTTCATGCCGTGCTCGATAAGCAGGTTTAACAGGGCGACGATCCCGCCCTTGGCCAGCAGCATATCCGGCGGCACATCGTCGGTGCAGACCGTAACCTGGGAGGAGAGATGGGGCAGGGCGTTCAGCGCTGCGACGATCTCCGGCAGCAGGTACGGGTGGGAGCCGCGAATTTCGATGGTCAGCCCGGCCCGCAGTTTCTCCAGGGCATCGTTTGCGGAGGTCAGCTCATGATCGGAGGTGACGCCTGCGGCAAGGTAAGCCTGAAGTTGCGCACCGCTCAGGCCGCGCGCGTGGCCTTCGATAAGTTTGCCGCTGTTCAGTCCGGCATTAAGAATTTCCAGCATGCGCTCGCTGCCATTGAGCACGCCGTGCATATCCATCACTTCTGCCACACCTGCCACTTCCGGCCAGGCAAGCATGGTTTCCATCTCTTTGCCCGCAAAATCCGCGCCGGACATTTCCAGACCCGGCGTCGAGGGGACGCTTGAAGGGGCTGCGCAGATCACACGCAGCGGCAGGTCGCGGCTCGCTTCTACGGCGTAGCGCACACCTTCCACGCCCAGCACGTTCGCCAGCTCATGCGGATCCCAGAAGATGGTGGTGGTACCCTGCGCCACCACGATTTCCGCGTAGCGGGCAGGCGGCAGGTGAGAACTTTCAACGTGAACGTGGGTGTCGATAAGGCCCGGTGTTAACCAGGCGCCAGCCAGATCGTGCGTTTGTGCGGCCTGTGACCAGGTTCCGCAGGGATGGACGCTGGCAATAAGCGAACCGACGATACCGACATCAACCAGGCGAACCTCGCCCGTTGCCATATCGATCAGGTTGGCATTGGTCAGCAGCAGGTCAAAAGGCTCTTCGCCCAACGCAGCTTTAACCGCCCGGCGGCGCGTGTCCGCAAGCACACTTGAGTTCATCTTTTTACTGTCCGGCAGGGAAAAGAGTGGCAGGCTACTCCAGGCCGGGGGGAATTTCCCAGATGATTTAATTTATCGGCCGATAAGAAACGTTTATCCTGTAGCAAACGTTTACCTTGCGAAACCTGACACGACAATGGCTGAACCCTGGCAGCGACTGCCCGCCCTCTCCTTAAAACAGATCCAGTATTTTGTGACCCTGGCAAAACTGCGCCATTTTACCGATACCGCCAATCGTCTGGCGATCAGCCAGCCTGCGCTCAGCAGCGCGCTGCGGCAGATTGAGTCTGTACTGGGCGGAAAGCTGGTGAACAGGACCGCCTCGGCGGTCACGCTTACGGATCTGGGGGCGGCGATACTGCCCCATGCGGAGCGGGTATTGTATGTCGCGCAGCGCTCATTTGATGATATGCAGCGCATTGTGCATGAGGGAGGAGACGGTACGCTGCGTATTGGCCTCGTGCCTTCGGTGGGCAGCCTGCTGTTCCCGGATATTCCGCAGCGTCTGGCACAGCATTTTCCGCGCCTGCGCATAGAATTTCACGATCAAACGAACGACTCGCTGATCGCCCAGCTGGAAAACGGGCAGCTGGATTTTGGCATCGGTGCGCTGGACAGTTCCGTTCCGGAGACGCTTGAGATCTATCCCCTACAGGACGATCCCTTTGTGGCCGTGCTGCATTGCGATGATGCGCTTGCTGCTTCGAGCCATATTCCCTGGCGGCACCTCTCCCGTCGCGATATTGCGGTCTTCTCGAAGGGCAATATCAGCCGCCTGGTAGCCGCCATGGCTGAAAGCCAGCGTCTGAATCTCACGGCGCGCTATCAGGTCGATTTTATCGAAACGCTTTACGGATTGGTTCGCTCGCGGCTGGCCGTCGCTATCTTGCCCGAGCTGTACACCACGCATTTACAGGATAAGGAGCTGGTGGTGGTGCACCTCCAGCAGCCCTCTCTGAGCCGCACCGTTGCGCTGATGCGCAGCAGCCAGCAGGTTTTCCCGCCGCAGATTGAGAGTGGCTTTCAGCTGATTGCTAAAGCGTTGCAGCAGCGAAAGCTAACCTAAATAATGTTGATAACATAAGGATATTTTTTCATGAAGAAGACGCTTCGCCTGTTTATTTTTCTGCTTATTCTCCTCGCCGTGGTTGCCGCGGCCTGGCTATTAAATCTCCGTTCGAACAGCGATGCGCTGTGGAATATTGTCAGCCAGCAGTGCGTGCCGAATCAGCAACAGCATCAGGATCCTGCCCCTTGTCTGAAGGTCTCTTTAGAGAAGCGTTACGTGGTGTTTAAAGATGCCAAGGGGCCGCTGCATACGCTGGTGATGCCGACGGAGAAAATCACCGGTATTGAAAGCCCCGAGCTACAACAGACAGGGACGCCGAATTTCTTTTATTACGCCTGGCAGGAACGCGATCGGTTAAAACAGATGTCGGATACGCCCCTCGAAGATCGCTATTTGTCCCTCGCAGTTAACGGCCGCTATGGTCGCTCGCAGAATCAGCTGCATATTCATCTTGCCTGCCTGCGGCAGGATGTTTATCAGACGCTGACCCAGCAGGCTTCGCATATCGGCGCGAACTGGCAGCCGTTGGGGGCAAAGCTTAAAGGTCATGAGTATCTGGCGATGAAAATCCCGGCTAAAACGTTTGCGGCGACGTCGCCTTTTATCCTGCTGGAGGATTACGTTAAGCCGCGCGGGGATGACATGGCGAAATATGGCGTGGCGGTAGCTTTTTTAGATAACGATGAGGTGCTGCTGCTGGCTAACCGCTTAAAGCTGACTGATTTGAATCTGGGATCGGCAGGCGAGGTGCTGGACTACAGCTGTGCAATGGCGAAGTAAAGAGATCTGCCCTGCCCTGAAATAGCAGGGCAGGGGCTTAATTACGCATCAGGAAATGTAGTTAGCAGCCTGTTTCAGCACCAGGTCGCAGGCTTTGGTCTTCACCTTTTCAGCCAGCGGCGAGTTGCCGATAGTGTTCAGATCCAGCTGCTGACCTTTTCCGGTATTGAGCAGGCCCATCAGACCCTGGTTGTAGTCAGGTTTTTCGGCGGCTTTGGTGTTGTCTTCCACGCCCAGTTTATTCAGCAGCTGACTTTTGATGTTCTCGGTGCTGGTGACCGAGGCTAATTTGTTCTTCGCGCAATACTCCATCACGCCCGCAGCGTTAGTCATGCTGTTTGAGCTGAGCGCCTTGTTGCCACCGTTAAGCAGGCTGGTGAGGGAGGAGAGGGAGAGGCCGCCGCTTTGCGTGCCGCTGGGGGTGGCGGTATTGCTTTTGCTCAGTTCGTTTGCCGCGCTGGAAAGTTGATCCTGCCAGCTTGCGGCCAGCGCCGATGTGGAGAAGGCGGCGGTTGCCAGCGCCAGGGCGCATACCATACGATTGCTTGCTTTCATGTTGTCATACTCTTATTGATAGCCTGCTGAGCAGGGGAAGCCAGACCAGAGTATAACGCTTTGCTGTCGTGGAGCGAGGCTCAGACAGTTCTTAATCCGTTGATAAAATGCCGGGTTTCCCCGGCAGTCAGCATTAATTAATGATATTCAGCGTAACATCAATATTCCCGCGGGTAGCGTTGGAATACGGGCAGACGATATGGGCGGCATCAACCAGCTTTTTGGCTTCCGCGGCGTCCATTTCTGGCAGATGAATATTCAGCTTCGCTTCAATACCAAATCCGGTCGGCAGCGGGCCGATACCGACTTCGCCTTCGATGAAGGCATCTTTTGGCATGGCGATTTTATCGCGAGCGGCGACAAACTTCATGGCACCCAGGAAGCAGGCAGAGTAGCCTGCCGCAAAGAGTTGCTCGGGGTTTGTCACTTCACCACCCGCACCGCCCATCTCTTTTGGTACGCCCAGTTTGACGTCAAGAACGCCGTCGGACGAGGTCGCGCGGCCGTCACGGCCGCCGGTCGCTTTTGCTTTTGCGGTATAAACAACTTTTTCTAATGACATGGCAGGTTCCCCTTACTTTTTTATGTGTGCGATAAAATCGCGTGCTATTTATTTGTGTATTTTAAACCAGCCGCGCCGTGCGCGCCTGGCCGTTCGTTATTCGCCGAGATTCTGGCGTAACGTTTCGAGCTGCGTCTTCAGCTCCAGCATGGAATCCACGCTGCATGCAGATGCACAGCGTACCGATTCCGGAATGTCGCAGGCTTTCACCTGTAAAGCTTTACCCGCTTCGGTAAGGGTAACGGCGACCTGGCGCTCATCCTGCCGGGAGCGATTGCGGGTTAAAAGCCCCGCCGCTTCGAGCCGTTTTAGCAGTGGCGTTAAGGTTGCCGAGTCCAGAAACAGCCTTTCACCGATCTCAGATACGGTCACATCATCCTTTTCCCACAGCACCAGCATCACAATATATTGCGGATACGTCAGGCCTAGCGGGGCCAGCAGCTGCCGGTAGAGCTTATTCACCGCCAGGTTGGTGGAGTAGAGCGCAAAGCAAAGCTGGTTATCGAGCAGTAGCGCGTTCGGGGATGTCGTTTTCATAACCTTGAATATAGATAGCGCACGATTTAATTGCAAATTATTTTGTTATGGCCCCACGTAGCGCAGTACGACCTCGACCGCCATTTTACGATAGTGATCGTTATGGCCCGCAGGAGTGGCCCCTTCTTCAAACAGGTTGGAGAAGGTGTAGCTGTTGGCGACATGGTAAAAGCTGAAACTGCTGATCAGACGATGCACGTCCCTGGCGTTTACCGTTTTGCTGAACAGCTGCCTTGCCTGGCCGCGCGAAAGAATATCTTCCAGCAAATCCAGCGCGCTGCGGTTAATTTCTCGCAGGTATGTCGATTCCTTTACAAAGCGCCCGCGCTGCATGTTCTCCATGCAGATGATACGGATGAAGTCCGGGTGGTCGGCATGATAGTCAAACGTCCATTCCACGAGGGCGACCATGGCTTCCACCGGCGGCAGATCGGCAAGATTAAGCTGACGTTCCGAGCCGCGAATTTGCGTATACACATACTCCAGCACCTGAACGTAGAGCTGCTCTTTGCTTTTAAAGTGATACACCACCATGCGCTTTGTGGTGCCCGCTTTCTCGGCGATTTGCTCCATGCGCGCGCCGTTCAGGCCAAATTCAGCAAACAGGCTGATGGCGCTAAAGAAAATTTTGTCTTTCAGGCTCGCTTCGTCGAAGCTTTCCGGAAGATAACGTTCGCGGCAATCCATGCGGACTCCTCAGAATGATCGGATAGGGAGCGGTAGATTATACCCGAGGGCGCTTGCGATACAGCCACAAACCCGGCAGGGATAGCCCTATCGACAGCGCTCCCACGATAAAGGATGCTTTCAGGAAGTTGGTTACCAGCTGAATCAGCAGCGCTTCGCTGTAGCCAAAGTGGCTCATTTTCACCGCGGAGATCATGGCGGTGTAGGCCGAAATGCCCGGAAACATGGGGATCACCGCCGCGACGGTAAAGACCTTCGGATGGGCAAGATACCAGCGCGACCACTGAATGCCTGTCATCCCCACCAGCATGGCGGCCACAAACGAGCTCCATTCAATATTAACGCCTGCGGTCATCATCGCCATACGTGAACCGTGGCCGATGGCTCCCAGCAGCGCGCAGTACGGCAATGCGCGCTGCGGTACGTTAAACACCAGCGCAAAGCCCAGGGAGGGAACCGCCGCCAGTAACATGTCCTGCACCAGCGCGAGGAGAAAGTCGATTATGCCCATCCGCGTAGCCCCCAGACCGACATCGCCATAATGACGCCAATGCAGGTCGCAAGCGTCAGCAGACTGGCCATCGCCCAGCGGGCAAGGCCTGTGTTGACGTGTCCTTTGAACATATCGGCTACGGCATTGATCAGCGGAAAGCCCGGCACCAGCAGCAGCACGCTCGCCGCCATCGCAATATTAGATGTGCTGGCGAATGGCCCTCTGGCAATCAGCAGGCCGGAAACCGTGGTCGCCACGAAGGCGGTAATGCAGAAGTTAATCTGCGGATGAAGATGTCGCTGGGTAAGCACCTGGCGGACATACATGGCCAGTGCGCTGGCCACAAAGGCTACGAAGGCGCCGTCCCATCCCCCGTTGTTTAGCTTACAGAAACAGCCGCAGGACAGCCCGACCATCAGCACCACCAGCCAGCGCGGGTAGCGTAGCGGCTTGATATGCGTGAAGCGCTTCAAAACGTCCTTGCCGTCCAGCAGCTTATGCTCGGCCATGATGACGATATGCTGCACCTCGGTGACCACATGCATATTGATGCCGCGGTCGATGTTTTTGCGCGTCGTGGTCAGGCACTGATTGTCTTTTAGGGTGCTAAGGACGATGGCGTTTGCTGAAATGGAGCTTTCAACGCTGTCCATGCCCAGTGCGATCCCTAAGCGAGTGGAAAGTTCTTCAACTAATGCGCTTTCTGCACCGTGTTGCAGTAAAAAAAGCGCGCACTGAATACATAAGCGGGTGACTTCCCGCTGTGTGTTGGCATCTGTCTGCATGCTTTACCCTGGAAGAAGAAATAGCGAGATCGTCGCTCACATTTACCTCTCCCATTATTAGCATAAGCGCCCGTTCGGGCTGTGCCGTGCCAGATCAAGATTTAGCCAGATAACCGCCCGTGAATGTTTTTTCAGCAAAATGGTCGTGGACATAAAATAGCGATCTCTGGCAAGGCCTGCTGTTGATGCTGTCCACGACGATTAAGGGCGGTGCTGAGCTCTTCGGCCGTCTTTCTCTGTTGTGTTCAGAGGCAGACATCCACCCATTTTGCTGCGGTAAGTTCCGCCAGGCGTGCAGGGGTAATGCGAACCGCGCTGTGAATGGCGCCAGCGGCGGGGAGCACTTCGTCGAACTGCTGGAGTGAAACGTCACAGTAGACAGCCAGCGGGTTTTCCAGACCGAAGGGGCACACGCCGCCAACCGGATGGCCGGTCCAGGTGACCACTTCGTCGCTGCTCAGCATGCGGGCCTTCGCGCCAAACGCGGCTTTCAGCTTTTTATTATCCAGCCGTGCATCTCCTTTGGCGACGATCAGCACGACGTCGTTTTTAACTTTCAGTGACAGCGTTTTGGCAATCTGACCGGGAGCAACATTGTGCGCTGCGGCAGCAAGGGCAACGGTGGCCGTGCTTTGATTAAGTTCGATAATTTGGATATCGGGGGCATGGTCGGCAAAGAATTGCCGCACAGACTGCAGACTCATGAATTTCTCCTGAATTGGGCGCGAATAATTTCGCATAAGCTTATGGTTTCTGTAAACCGCTTCTCATTGACCGGCCCGCTTTATTTCCGCGAATTCTGGATCGCCTTCACAATCACTGCAACCGGTTACAGTAACCGGTTGCAGTGCCAGGGGGAGCGAGGAATACTGGGCCTGTAAACCCCCTGTACCTAATAAAAAAGAGCAGCCTATGAACCGTATCCTTACAAATCTCGCTGACGCATTCGCGTTGATAGCCTGACAGGAGAACGACAATGTCTTCAAACCATGCCGCCTTTAATGTGATATTTCGTTTCGTTGAAAACTACGTCAGCCCGGTTGCCGGGCGAATCTCCTCCCAGCGTCATGTGATGGCGATTCGCGACGGCTTTATCTCCGCCATGCCCTTTATGATTGTCGGTTCGTTCCTGCTGGTTTTTGCCTATCCTCCTTTCTCGCCCACCACCACCTGGGGCTTCGCCCGTGCGTGGCTGGATGCGGCAAAACACTTTGAAGGGCAGATTCTGACGCCGTTTGATATGACGATGGGCATCATGTCCATCTACATTTGCGCCGCCATCGCCTATAACCTGGGCAAGCACTACGTGAAGTCGCACGGGCTGGATCCCTTTATGTGTGCCATGCTGTCGCTGATGGCCTTCCTGCTGGTTGCCGCGCCAAAAACCAAAGGGACGCTGCCGGTGGACAGCCTGGGCGGCACCGGGATTTTTACCGCGATTCTGGTGGCGATTTACTGCGTCGAGATGATGCGTTTCCTGAAGGCGCACAATATTGGCATCAGGCTGCCGGACCAGGTGCCGCCGATGATCAAAAATTCCTTCGATCTGCTGATCCCTGTGCTGGTGGTGGTGCTGACGCTCTATCCGCTGAGCCTGCTGATACAGTCGCAGTTCGCTATGCTGATCCCTCAGGCTATCATGTCCCTCTTTAAACCCCTGGTTTCCGCGGCAGATTCCCTGCCGGCGATTTTGCTGGCGGTACTGATAGGCCATCTGCTGTGGTTTGCCGGCATCCATGGCGCGGCGATTGTTTCCGGTATGCTGCAAATGTTCTGGCTGACCAACCTGGGGATGAACCAGAGCGCGCTGGCCCAGGGGGCCGCGCTGCCGCATATCTTTATGGAAGCATTCTGGACGTTCTTTATCGTCGTTG
Organism: uncultured Buttiauxella sp.; assembly: GCA_946480445.1. Lineage (GTDB taxonomy): Bacteria > Pseudomonadota > Gammaproteobacteria > Enterobacterales > Enterobacteriaceae > Dryocola. The sequence goes on along the minus strand of CAMLJN010000002.1, from coordinate 231,103 downwards.
GCGGCTCCGGTGCCACCATGGGGCTTGTGATCTGCTATCTGCGCAGTAAGTCGGCGCACCTGCGATCTATCGGGCGGCTGAGCATAGTACCAAGCTGCTTTAACATTAATGAACCGGTCATTTTCGGGACGCCGATTGTGATGAATCCGGTGTTCTTTATTCCCTTTTTGCTGGCGCCGATGGTCAACGCCGTGCTGGCGTGGGGGGCGATGAAGATGGATCTGATTGGACGGGTGATTTCCGTTGTGCCGTGGACCGCTCCGGCACCGATTGGCGCCGCCTGGGCGCTGGGCTGGGATTTTCGCGCGGCGATCCTGGTTGTGCTGCTCGCCGTGGTGTCCGCCGTCATCTACTTCCCGTTCTTTAAAGTGTACGAGAAGCAGCTTTTAGCTCAGGAAGCGGAAGAAGCGCGCAGAGCCGCCGGCGAGCAAAGCCAGCAGCCAGCGTAATAGCGAGGGAAGTGAATGCGAAAACGGCGGGGAAACCCGCCGCTTTTTACTTCAGGGTACAGTCACCGCAGCCCTGCACGCCCGGCAGCTTATAGCGCTGGCAGCAGGTGCGCCGGACCAGCAGGCCATCTCTGTGCACCACGGTGCGATACAGCGGATTATCCTGGCCGTCAGAAAGCTGTTTTGCGAAGAAGCAGGCCTGGCGCAGTTCAGCGACATCGCTGTCGCTAAGCAGATCTTTGATTTCACCCAGCAGCCAGTGAATAAGATAACCAGTATTGGCCCAGATGAGCTTGCCGTTGATGTCGCCGCTGTCTTCCAGCGCGTCGACTACGGGTTTTACGCTCTCCACGACAAGCTTTTCCATCCGCAGGCGAAGCGGCAACACCGTTGCGGCCTTGTCTTCCTGAACGTCCAGCCAGAACGTGGCGGCGCGGCCCGTCTCATGAAACTGCACGCGGATCTGCGCGGGGCTAACCTCCAGCGCGCGCGGGTGAGTTACCAGGGCCATCATTAACGGCGGCACCAGCAGGCCAAGATACCACTGCGCCCACAGCGACTTTAGCGGCTTACCTTCACGCGGCAGCTGTGGCTGATGTCGATAGATATGGTCGGCATAGCAGGCCATCAGAGAGGTTAAAGTGGCAGGTTGAGCCCATTGGTAAAAGGTCAGTGCGGCGTCAGGTGCAGGTTCATTAAGCTTGACGATATCGTTGAAATACGCACGGTGCGTCGTAAAATGTTCGCGCAGCTCGTCCGCAAGCGATGGCTCAGCGCGCCGGAAAGGCACCTGCCATGCAAGATCGTTGATACGTTGTGCAGCCTGAAATGCCATCGCCTGATACGACCGGTAATCTAAATGATAATGATTGCCAATCCTAACTATAGGTCTGTCTGTTAGCAAGATGAAAGTGCGCGCAGCCTGGCATTTATCACGAAAAGATGAACCAGATCAGGCCGCGTGGAGTGAGTCGCTGGCCAGAATGCTGTTGCGTCCCTGATGCTTGGCTCGGTAAAGAGCTTTATCCGCGTGGCTTAGCGCTTCGTCGATGCCTGCGGTACCCAACGGGGCAAGGCCGATGCTGATGGTGACGTTAGTGGCAACTTCGTCATTAAACAGGTGAGGAATGCGCAGATCGTAGACGCGCTGGCGAATACGTTCTGCGGTTTGCAGCGCCTTCTCTGTGTCGAGACTGGTCAGCAAGACCATAAACTCTTCGCCGCCGTAGCGGGTCACGATATCCCGGGAGCGCACCGCATCCCGAATTGCGGCGGAGACACGGACCAGCGCCTGATCGCCCATGCTGTGGCCATAGTTATCGTTGTAAGCTTTGAAATGATCGATGTCCAGCAGCAGCACAAAGTGGTTATCGGTGCCCAACGCCAGCACATTTTCCAACTGATTCTGGAAACCACGGCGGTTATAAAGCCCGGTGAGCGGGTCAATCATGCTCAGATCATTGAGCGTCTCTTTCTCTTCGAGAAGCTTGTTCATCAGCCGATGCGTAAATTTGTCATTACGTCGCTGAATAATGTGCTGGATAGTGATGCCGATGCCCGGCAGGGCAATAGAATAGAGCATACGCAGCCAGTGCTCACCGTGATCGAGCCACAGCACGGTCAGGGTGACCGGCAGACAATGGACCGTAAATGCCGCTATATTATTGATAAACGAGATAGAACCGATAAATAAAATCGTCAGCAGGGCTATTATCAAAAAGGAGGTGTCGGTCGCCGGCAGGCTATTATTTTTTATAACTATGTGCCATGCCCATAATATGCCAAGTAATAATGACACCAGGTTAATATTAATTAACCTTTGTTTATCAGCAAATTGCCAGATAAGAAATGAGAGGCTCAGCGCCAGCACGAGGATCACTGGCACCGTGAAGTGCTGCGTCAGGAAAACAGGGCTTGCTATGCTGAACGCAACGGAAAGCGCATTCAGTAATAAAAATAAACGTAAAGAAAGCTGATGCTTCCCCTTTAGTAATGCCCGCCAGTTTTTTGCTGTCATAGAGAGAATGAGTCTTTCGGTCAGATGTCAGGAGTTGCAAGCTTGCACTGATATTAATGAGTGTTTGCGGAATAATAAGTAACGTTGGTTGTTATATTAATGAGTTTTATTAACGTTGCGGCTCAATCTATCATCTTCATGAAATTCTGTCATCTGCTGTTGCGTGAAGACTCTGTGTCATTCGACGGGCGTGGAGCCTTTTTCGCAGACATATGAGAATTTTTATCATATGATATTGGTTATCATTAGCATTTAAAGGATGGCCGGTATGTTGCAACGAAGCCTTGAAAGCGCCTGGGGGGTGGTGGTGCCGGGTTTGATCGTGGTGGCTTTAACTTATTGGGATCTTTCATTCACCCAGTGGCGAGCGCTGGTCGTGATGGGGCTGGTGGCCTCAACGGTCATGCTGTACCACAAACGGTTACGCCATTATGTGCTGCTGCCATCGGGCATTGCTTTTGCCAGCGGGCTGGTGCTGGTAATGATGAATCTCTGGGGGAGGTAAAAAGACCACGCTTGAAAAAACGGAGAGAATACTGGGGAATTTCTGAGAAACAACAAAAGAAGTGGTGCGAAGAGAGGGACTTGAACCCTCACGTCCGTAAGGACACTAACACCTGAAGCTAGCGCGTCTACCAATTCCGCCACCTTCGCACTGGTTTTTGATATCGTCATCGCATTGGTGCGAAGAGAGGGACTTGAACCCTCACGTCCGTAAGAACACTAACACCTGAAGCTAGCGCGTCTACCAATTCCGCCACCTTCGCGCAGTGCGAACGATATCTTTCGTGGTTGTTGGTGGTGCGAAGAGAGGGACTTGAACCCTCACGTCCGTAAGAACACTAACACCTGAAGCTAGCGCGTCTACCAATTCCGCCACCTTCGCATACCTGTAATACCGAAGTATCACAACCACGGAGGCGCATTCTAGATGTTTTCTGAACTTCGTCAACAGTTAATTTGGTGCCGCTTCCCTGAATGATGCAAAAAGCGGCACCCGGACACCCTTAGCGCTTTTTAGCCGCCCGTGCCAGAACGGCTCGGTAGACTTTAAAGCGGCCCGTCTGGGCGATCACTTCATGGCTGCCAAAGACTTCATCCAGCACGTTAGGGTAGGCCAGGAAGGCGTTGGCGACGATACGTAGCTCACCGCCCATATTCAGGTGACGGGCCGCGCCGCGAATCAGCTGATGCGCCGCGTCCAGGCTGGTCTGCATGCCGTCATGGAACGGCGGATTGGAGATAATCATGTCGAAACGGCCATTAATTTCTGAATAGACGTTGCTGGCGATGACCTCACCTTCAATGCCGTTAGCCGCAAGCGTTGCGCGGCTGGCTTCAACCGCCGGGGCGCTCACGTCGCACAGCGTCAGGCGAACCTTCGGCGAATGGCTTTTCAGAGTGATAGCCAGCACGCCCGCGCCACAGCCCACGTCGAGCACTTTGCCTTTGGTGTGCGGTGTGAGCGTTGAAAGCAGCAGTTTGCTCCCGGTGTCCAGGCCGTCGCGGCTGAAGACGCCCGGCAGGGTTTTCACCGTCATGCCTTCGTGCGGGTATGCCTCCCACCAGCTGCTTTCGTCAAACTGCGGCTGCGTTTCGAGACGGCCGTGGTACAGGCCGCAGCGACGCGCGCTGTCGATTTTGGTCAGCGGGCAGAACGCTTCGAGCATCTGTTCTGCGCTGCGCACGCCGCTGCGGTTTTCACCGACGACAAACACATCGCTGCCCACCGGCATCATGGAAAGAATATTCATCAGCTGGAAGTGGGCTTCCGGTTTGTTCTTCGGCCAGTAGTAGATAAGCGTCGTGCTGTCGCCGATGATGTCAGCGCCGGCAACCAGGCCGTACTGAGCGTTTTCCCCCATCTGGGCGCTGAGAACCTGCCAGTGGTGGAACTGCTGGGTGTGGGCGCGGCTGGCCGCCGTCTCGAAACGAGCGGGCAGGTCGTCCTGTAAGTCACCGGCAAACAGAACGCGGCTCTCGGTAAAATCATCGCTGTGGCGCAGCAGCACTTCGCTCGCCGGGGTTAACGCTGTCATCAACATACTCCTGGGAAATCAGAGCCGGGATTATAGAGCTTTAATGGCGCACATTCGATGTATTTGCTATATTTGCGCCCCAATTGGCACTCTGCAAAGGTTTCGCTATGAGCTTGCGACGCGACTGGCTGTTAGGGCAACTGGGCATCACCCAGTGGGAGCTGCGGCGACCGCTGGTCTTGCAGGGCGAAATTGCCGTTTCACTCTCGGCCAACACCCGACTGATTATGGTGGCAGAAGACCTCCCGTCGCTTGACGATCCGTTGGTCAGCGACGTGCTGCGCAGCCTTGCGCTGTCGCCGCAGCAGGTGATGCAACTCACGCCGGAACGTGCAGCCATGCTGCCCGCTGAAGCTCGCTGTAATAGCTGGCGACTGGGCGTCGATGAGCCGCTGCCTCTTCCCGGCGCGCAGCTGACGACGCCCGCCTTAACTGAGCTTTATCACAACGGCACCGCCCGACAGGGGCTGTGGCAGCAGATTTGCAAACATGAACAAGATTTCTTCCCTGACGCCAGGTGATTTGAACGCGGCTTACGCCATAGAACTTCGCAGCCATGCCTTTCCATGGAGTGAAAAAACCTTTGCCAGCAACCAGGGCGAACGCTATTTCAATCTTCGCCTGGATGTGGACGGCACGATGGCGGCCTTCGCCGTCACCCAGGTGGTTCTCGATGAGGCGACGCTGTTCAATATCGCGGTCGATCCCGCCTGGCAGCGCCAGGGACTAGGCCGTGAGCTGCTGGAGCATTTGATCCGCGAGCTGGAAGCGCGGGACGTTTTCACTTTGTGGCTTGAGGTGCGCGCGTCCAATACCGCAGCCATTGCGCTCTACGAGAGTCTGGGCTTTAACGAGGCGACGATCCGCCGTAACTACTACCCGACAAAAGAGGGCAGGGAGGACGCCATCATCATGGCGTTACCGCTAGGCTAAAATACCCGTCATGCTTCGAGCCGCAGGGGTAGCCCAGGCGCTGACTTAGATAAGCGCCTGAAATAAGCTCCCTTGCCGCCTGCCTGCAAATCGTATTATTTAGGGTATTCATAAAGAAAGGTGTGTGAATGAACTGGGACTGGATTTTATTTGATGCCGATGAAACGCTGTTTACCTTTGACGCGTTTGGTGGCTTACAGCGGATGTTCCTCGACTACAGCGTGACCTTTACCGCGGAAGATTTCCAGGATTACCAGGCCGTTAACAAACCTCTTTGGGTGGATTACCAGAACGGCGCGATAAGCGCCCTGCAGCTTCAGCACCAGCGTTTTCAGGGCTGGTCAGAAAGACTGAATGTGCCCGCGGGTGACTTGAACGCCGCGTTTTTAAATGCAATGGCAGAGATCTGCACCCCGCTGCCGGGGGCGATTTCGTTACTTAATGCCCTGAAAGGCAAAGTGAAGCTGGGTATCATCACCAACGGTTTCACCGCGCTGCAGCAAATCCGTCTTGAGCGGACCGGCTTAAGCGACTGCTTCGACCTGATTGTGATCTCCGAGCAGGTTGGTATCGCTAAGCCCGATCGCCGTATTTTTGAGTATGCTTTTGAGAAAATGGGCCAGCCGCCGCGCGAACGCGTGCTGATGGTGGGGGATACCGCAGAATCGGACATCCTGGGCGGCATCAACGCCGGAATTGCGACCTGTTGGCTCAACGCGCACGGGCGCAGCCTTCCGGCAGGCATCAGGCCAACCTGGCAAGTCTCTACACTCAGTGAACTGGAGCAATTGTTGTGTAAACCATGATTGTGTCATCGCAGATTGTGAAACCCCTCGCGATGGGTAAAATAGCCGCCAGTTAACGTTTATCTGCCGCGCCGTCTGAGTGCGCGGCACACACAGAAGAATTGATTATGACTTTGTCTCCTTATTTGCAGGAAGTGGGTAAGCGCCGCACTTTTGCGATCATTTCCCACCCCGATGCCGGTAAAACGACCATTACCGAAAAAGTGCTGCTGTTCGGACAGGCGATTCAAACCGCCGGGACGGTCAAAGGCCGTGGCTCCAGCCAGCATGCAAAATCTGACTGGATGGAAATGGAAAAGCAGCGTGGTATTTCGATTACGACCTCGGTGATGCAGTTCCCCTACCGTGACAGCCTGGTGAACCTGCTCGATACCCCCGGGCACGAAGACTTCTCCGAAGATACCTACCGCACGCTGACCGCCGTTGACTGCTGTCTGATGGTGATCGACGCCGCGAAAGGTGTTGAAGATCGTACCCGTAAGCTGATGGAAGTTACCCGTCTGCGCGATACGCCGATCCTCACCTTTATGAACAAACTTGACCGCGACATCCGCGATCCGATGGAAGTGATGGATGAAGTTGAACGTGAGCTGAAAATTGCCTGTTCACCTATCACCTGGCCTATCGGCTGCGGCAAGCTGTTTAAAGGCGTTTACCACCTTTATAAAGATGAAACCTATCTCTACCAGACGGGTAAAGGCCACACCATTCAGGAAGTGCGCGTTGTTAAAGGGTTAAACAGCCCGGAGCTTGATGCCGCCGTCGGCGAAGAGCTGGCTGCGCAGCTGCGCGACGAGCTGGAGCTGGTGCAGGGGGCTTCTCACGAATTCGATCGTGAGCTGTTCCTTGAAGGCGAGCTGACCCCGGTCTTCTTCGGTACGGCACTGGGCAACTTCGGCGTTGACCATATGCTTGATGGCCTGGTGGAATGGGCGCCTGCGCCGATGCCGCGTAAAACTGACACTCGCGAAGTGGAAGCGGCGGAAGAGAAATTCTCCGGCTTCGTCTTTAAAATTCAGGCCAATATGGACCCGAAACACCGTGACCGCGTAGCCTTTATGCGCGTGGTGTCCGGTAAATACGAAAAGGGCATGAAGCTGCGTCAGGTGCGTACCGGCAAAGACGTGGTGATTTCTGACGCGCTGACCTTTATGGCGGGCGACCGTTCGCACGTCGAAGAGGCGTATCCGGGCGACATCATTGGTTTGCACAACCACGGCACCATCCAGATTGGCGATACCTTTACGCAGGGTGAAATGATGAAGTTCACCGGTATTCCGAACTTCGCACCGGAACTGTTCCGCCGCATTCGTCTGCGCGATCCGCTCAAGCAAAAGCAGCTGCTTAAAGGGCTGGTCCAGCTTTCAGAAGAAGGCGCGGTGCAGGTCTTCCGCCCGATTACCAACAACGATCTGATTGTGGGAGCGGTGGGTGTGCTGCAGTTTGACGTGGTGGTGGCAAGGCTTAAGAGTGAATACAACGTTGAGGCGATTTACGAATCCGTCAACGTCTCTACGGCGCGCTGGGTTGAATGCAACGACGTGAAGAAGTTTGAAGAATTCAAACGTAAAAACGAAGTGCAGCTGGCACTGGATGGCGGCGATAACCTGGCCTACATTGCGCCAACGATGGTGAATCTTAACCTGACGCAAGACCGTTACCCGGATATTGTGTTCCGCAAAACTCGCGAGCACTAATCCCTCCTCAGGGCGCGGCAGCCGCCGCGTCCTGCTACTTTTCCTGTCTTATTAGCCCCTTACGGAATGTTCTTAATTACCCGCGTTTCACCCTCTTTTGCCGCTTTTTCAACCTCTCCCACCATGCAATTTTGAGATTGTGATCTATATTTAACAATGTGATGACAACTGATGCGGATATTTATCCTGCTTTCATAGCGAATGTCGGGTTATTTATAAGGTTAAGTTTGCCGTCGCAATATTAATAACTGCTTTAACTCATGAATGGCGTGATAACAGACAAGGCTGATGGCCATAAGCTCTTGTTATCACTGACGCCACAGACTGAGAGCAAGCTTAGGTGAGAAAGCCTTTTCAGCAAAGCTGCCACGTTGTGGCTTAGAGCTCAAATTCTGAGCAAACCTACAGGAATAAATCGATGACTACGACTAAGATTTCGAAAACTCTGCTGGCTGTGGTTCTGGGTTCGGTACTGGCAAGCGGTTCTGCCCTTGCAGAAGAGAAAATGCTGAACAAAACCGAGTCAACCGCCGATAGCGCAGGGCAAAAAATCCATAGCTCTATGAATAAAGTCGGTAATTTCATGGACGACAGCGCTATCACCGCCAAAGTAAAAGCGGCGCTGGTAGACAATGAGAATATCAAAAGCACCGATATTTCGGTGAAAACCGATAAAAAAGTGGTCACGCTGAGCGGCTTTGTTGAAAGCCAGGCTCAGGCTGAACAGGCCGTTACCATTGCTAAGGGCGTTGAAGGCGTCTCCTCCGTTAGCGATAAGCTCCACGTACGCGACGGCAAGAAAGCCTCGGTAAGCGGTTATGCGGGTGATACTGCAACCACCAGTGAAATCAAAGCTAAACTGTTAGCAGACGAGATCGTGCCGTCTCGCCATGTGAAAGTGGAAACCACCGATGGCGTTGTACAACTTTCCGGGCAGGTAGAATCTTCCGCTCAGTCCGAGCGTGCAGAGAGCATTGCCAAAGCGGTTGATGGCGTGAAGAGCGTTAAAAACGACCTGAAAGTGAAGTAATTGCAGCACACTAAAACTCTCTCCTCCGGGCTGACCGGGGGAGTCAGTCAGCAGCACCGCTACTCATATATCGCCAGTGAGCATGCCTGAGGGCACTCATCAAGAAGCGATTAGGGTTCACTATGGTTAAGGAGAAGCTTATGTTTCGTTGGGGCATTATTTTTCTGGTTATCGCGTTGATTGCAGCAGCGTTGGGCTTTGGCGGCCTGGCAGGTACAGCAGCGGGCGCGGCAAAAATTGTCTTCGTGGTAGGTATTATTCTGTTCCTGGTTAGCTTGTTTATGGGTCGCAGACGACCATAGCGTGCTATAACAGTAAGAGACCGACCGCAGAGCCAGTCATTTATGACTGGCTCTTGCGTTTTAGCTGCCCCAGAATGGGGGAGCAATAATCCCTAAAAATAACTTAAATCAGGAAAGCAGGGTGGGACAACGTATACCCGTAACGCTCGGCAATATTGCGCCGCTTGCGTTAAAACCGTTTCGTCCCGGAAAGCTCGCCATTATTTGTGAAGGAGGCGGGCAGCGCGGGATCTTCACTGCCGGGGTGCTGGACGAATTTATGCGCGCTGAATTCAACCCGTTCGATCTCTTCTTAGGCACTTCTGCCGGTGCGCAAAACCTTTCCGCTTACGTGTGCAATCAGCCGGGCTATGCCCGACGAGTGATCACTCGCTTTACGACAACCCGCGATTTCTTTAACCCTTTGCGCTTTGTGCGCGGCGGTAACCTTATCGATCTCGACTGGCTTGTCGAATCCACGGCGGCAAAACTGCCGCTCTCTATGACCCACGCGGATAAGCTTTTCGAAGCCGGAAAGCAGTTCTATATGTGTGCGTGCCGCAGCGATGACTATTCGCCGGGCTATTTCTCCCCGACGGGCGAGACCTGGTTAAATATCATTAAAGCCTCAAGCGCGATCCCGGGTTTTTACCGCACGGGCGTTGATATCGACGGGATCAGCTATCAGGACGGCGGGATTAGCGATGCGATTCCGGTGCGGGAAGCCGCTCGCCTGGGCGCCGATACGCTGGTGGTGATCCGCACCGTGCCTTCGCAGATGTACTATACCCCGCAATGGTTTAAGCGTATGGAACGCTGGCTTGGCGACAGCAGCCTGCAACCGATGCTGAATCTGGTACAGCACCATGAAGCGAGCTACCGGGAGATTCAGAGCTTTATTGAAAAACCGCCGGGCAAGCTGCGCATCTTTGAAATTTACCCGCCTAAGCCTCTGCTGAGCATCGCGCTGGGCAGCCGCCTGCCGTCGCTAAATGCAGACTACAAAACGGGCAGGCTTTGTGGACGTTACTTCCTCGCGACCGTTGGCAGGCTGCTGGCTGAGAAGCCGCCAATTAAGCGCCATGGCCCGCGTATTGTGGCACCGGGGCCGCTGGTTGTGCCGCCTGCGGCGGTTGCGAACGAACCTCTGGTGAAAGCCGTAGTGGGGGCTGCTGAAGCTAATGATGCCACGTTCGATAACGAGGACACCGCGTAACAGTGAAGTTTTACGATACGCACTGCCATTTTGATTTCCCGCCTTTTACCGGGGATGAAGCGAACAGTCTGTCTCAGGCAGCACAGGCTGGGGTGGAGAAAATTATCGTACCGGCAACGCAGGCCGGGCGTTTTGCAGGCGTTGTGGCGTTAGCGCAGCAGCATACGGCTCTTTACGCAGCCCTTGGTCTGCATCCGATTGTGATTCATCAGCACCAGGATGCTTCGCTTGCGCAGCTGGAACATTATCTGCAACAGCGGCCGGGCAAGCTGGTAGCGATAGGTGAGATCGGGTTGGATCTCTATATGAACGAGCCGCGGTTTGAACGGCAGGAACAGATCCTCGAGGCGCAGTTGAAACTCGCGAAGCGTTACGATCTGCCGGTGATCCTCCACTCGCGCCGCACGCATGACAAACTCGCAGCCCATCTCAAACGCCAGGATCTGCCGCGCACCGGCGTGGTACATGGTTTTGCTGGCAGTCTGCAACAGGCCGAGCGCTTTGTTAGCCTCGGCTATTCTATTGGCGTAGGCGGGACAATAACTTATCCGCGCGCGAGCAAAACCCGGGATGTGGTGGCCAGGCTGCCGCTTTCCTGCCTGCTGCTGGAAACGGACGCGCCTGATATGCCGCTTAATGGCTGGCAGGGGCAGCCGAACCGACCGGAACGCGTGGTGGAAGTCTTCCGCACGCTGTGTGAACTGCGCAAGGAGCCGCCCGCCGAGATCGCCAATGCGTTGATTAACAACGCAGACAAATTATTTCGCTGGTAATCATTCAGCAGAATGATGTGATCTTTATCAATATATAAGACAAACGTTTCCCTGAATTTGTAGAAAGTTGTGATAGCGATACAAAGTTGCCCGAAACCTGTGGCTATAATCCGCGCTTAAGGCAAAAGCGGCTGTGCTTTCCTTTTTCACTTAATACACAGGGAATCTGTATGCAAATCCTCATGGGGCTGATCGGCATGGTAGTGCTGCTGCTGATCGCCGTTTTACTTTCCAGCAATCGCAAAGCTATTAACTTACGTACCGTGCTGGGAGCCTGGCTAATCCAGGTGGGTATCGGTGCGCTTATTCTTTACGTGCCGGCGGGACGTAAAGTGTTGCTCGCTATGTCTGAAGGTGTCGCAAATGTGATCGCCTACGGCAACGCAGGGATCTCCTTCCTGTTTGGCGGACTGGTGTCTGACAAAATGTTCGAAGTCTTTGGCGGGGGGGGCTTTGTGTTCGCGCTGCGCGTGCTGCCTATTATCGTCTTCTTCTCCTCGCTAATCGCCGTTCTTTACTACCTCGGCATTATGCAGCTGGTGATCCGCATTCTCGGCGGCGGTCTGCGTAAGGTGCTGAAAACCTCTCGTACAGAATCGCTCTCTGCTACCGCGAATATCTTTGTCGGGCAGACGGAAGCACCGCTGGTAGTGCGTCCTTATATCGCAACCATGACCCGTTCCGAGCTGTTTGCGGTAATGTGTGGCGGCCTGGCATCCGTTGCGGGTTCCGTGCTGGCGGGTTATGCGCAGATGGGGGTCCCGCTGGAATATCTGATTGCCGCCTCGTTTATGGCCGCGCCCGGTGGCCTGCTGTTTGCCAAGCTGATCCTGCCTGAAACCGAAACGCCAAACGATGCGCCTGAACTGGACTCGATGAAAAACGATCCCGATCGCCCGGCGAACGTGCTGGACGCTGCCGCCAGCGGTGCTGCATCCGGTATGCAGCTGGCGCTGAACGTGGGGGCTATGCTGCTGGCGTTTGTGGCGCTGATTGCCCTGCTTAACGGTATGCTGTCCGGGATTGGCGGCTGGTTTAACTATCCGCAGCTTTCTATGGAGCTGATTCTGGGGTGGGTCTTCTCGCCGCTGGCGTGGCTTATCGGGGTGCCGTGGAGCGAGGCAAATATTGCCGGTTCCTTTATCGGCCAGAAGCTGATTATTAATGAGTTTGTGGCCTATCTGAACTTTGGCGAATACCTGAAAGATGATGCGACCGTTGCGGCCGCAGGCTTGCAGGTGCTCTCCGGTCACACCAAAGCTATTATCTCCTTTGCGCTGTGTGGCTTTGCCAACCTGTCGTCTATCGCCATCCTGATTGGCGGCCTGGGGAGTATGGCGCCGAATCGTCGTCATGATATCGCGCAGCTTGGTCTGAAGGCCGTAGCAGCCGGGACGCTCTCGAACCTGATGAGCGCGACCATCGCAGGCGTGTTCCTCGCGTTATAAGATGTTCTTGCGCGTGCGGGTGGTTGGTTTCCACCCGCCGTTTCATAGATAAAGTGCCGGACCCCACCTCCTTAAGATTGATAGTCCACTCTGGTTCCTCCTCCTGCGTTGTCGCGCTTCGCTGCTGCCTTGCTTTGCCCTGATTCTGAGCTGAAAAAGACTCTGGATAGCGCCGTCAGGCGGCAGGGAATGATGGCCGCTGACTCAGTTGAACTGATGTTTTGTTAAAATTCTATCATTTTCAGGGGCGTGAGCGATGGGCTATTTATTGTGCTGGAAAATATTTTTCGCCCGCGCAGAAAGTGGATTTTCTGGCGAGGTATTCGGGATGAAATTGAATGTGTAAACGGCTGTATGCCTCGCCATTGCTGGATTTTTTGGTTTTCTTCTCGGGGAGGGGGATGAATGCAGCGGGTAGAAACTGACAGCCATAAATGCATCGGATCGCGTGCGATTCAGCTCGCCTCAGAAACATTTTATGTACTATGAAATTCCTTTTATGTTATTATTCTAACATAGCGATGAGGGTGGCAATCCAACGGCTCCAGCGATATCGGTTTCAGGCTGAAGAAAGGCACTGGGTGATACAGGATCGTTAACATTGCCAGGGCATTATCATCCTGCGCCGGTTCCGGTTTCAGCCATCTGGAATCATGACAAGGCACCCTCGGGACATTTATGTGAATTTAGTCACTTTTGATGGTTGGATTTTTGCAATTTATCTTCATCAAGTGTGACGGCTATCGAAGTGTAATGGTGGGTTAATGTTAGAATAGTAACATAACCGACAGGTAATCATAAAACGGGCAACCCGGTTGACCCCACGGAGAATATCATGACTGATTTAACAGCAAGCAGCCTGCGCGCACTGAAACTGATGGATTTGACCACCCTGAATGACGATGACACCGATGAAAAAGTCATCGCCCTGTGCCATCAGGCCAAAACAGCGGTAGGCAATACCGCCGCTATCTGTATCTATCCTCGTTTTATTCCAGTTGCGCGTAAGACCCTGAAAGAGCAGGGCACGCCTGATATCCGTATTGCTACCGTAACAAACTTCCCGCACGGCAACGACGATATCGAGATTGCTCTGGCTGAAACTCGCGCTGCTATCGCTTACGGCGCCGACGAAGTGGACGTTGTTTTCCCTTACCGCGCGCTGATCGCCGGTAATGAGCAGGTAGGTTTTGATCTGGTGAAAGCCTGTAAAGATGCCTGCGCTGCGGCAAATGTGTGGCTGAAAGTCATCATCGAATCCGGCGAGCTGAAAGAAGAAGCGCTGATTCGTAAAGCTTCTGAAATCTCTATCAAAGCGGGTGCTGACTTCATCAAAACTTCTACCGGTAAAGTGCCAGTGAACGCGACGCCTGAAAGCGCGCGCATCATGATGGAAGTGATTCGCGATATGGGCGTTGAAAAAACCGTTGGTTTTAAACCTGCCGGCGGCGTGCGCAGCGCGGAAGATGCAGCCCTGTTCCTGTCCATCGCCGACGAACTGTTTGGTGCCGACTGGGCTGACTCCCGTCATTATCGCTTCGGTGCATCCAGCCTGCTTGCCAGCCTGCTCAAAACCCTGGGCCACGGCGACGGCAAAAGCGCCAGCAGCTACTAATCACTCTCTTCTTGCGGCGGATCTTCCGCCGCTTTTACCTCATACCTACAGGAGGTTAGCTTGTTCCTCGCTCAAGAAATTATTCGTAAAAAACGTGATGGTCTGGCATTAAGCGACGAAGAGATTCGCTTCTTTATCAACGGCATCCGCGACAACACCATTTCCGAAGGGCAGATTGCCGCGCTGGCAATGACCATCTTCTTCCATGATATGACCATGCCAGAGCGCGTATCCCTGACGATGGCGATGCGGGATTCAGGCACCGTGCTGGACTGGAAGAGCCTTAATCTCAACGGCCCGATCGTGGATAAACACTCCACCGGCGGCGTGGGTGATGTGACCTCCCTGATGCTTGGCCCTATGGTGGCGGCGTGCGGCGGTTATGTTCCGATGATTTCAGGCCGTGGCCTGGGCCACACCGGCGGCACGCTCGATAAACTCGAAGCGATTCCGGGCTTTGATATTTTCCCGAATGATGAGCGTTTCCGCGACATCATTAAAAACGTTGGCGTGGCGATTATCGGCCAGACCAGTTCACTGGCACCGGCGGATAAGCGTTTCTACGCCACGCGTGACATTACCGCGACCGTAGATTCTATCCCACTGATTACCGGTTCCATTCTGGCGAAGAAACTGGCCGAAGGGCTGGACGCGCTGGTGATGGATGTGAAGGTAGGTAGCGGAGCCTTTATGCCGACCTACGAGCTGTCAGCCGAGCTTGCGGAAGCGATTGTTGGCGTGGCGAACGGTGCAGGCGTGAAAACCACAGCGCTGCTGACCGATATGAACCAGGTACTGGCCTCCAGCGCGGGTAACGCCGTTGAAGTTCGCGAGGCGGTGCAGTTCCTGACAGGAGAATACCGCAATCCTCGCCTGCTGGAAGTGACTACCGCGCTGAGCGTGGAGATGCTGCTTTCCGGTAATCTCGCTAAAGATGAAGCGGATGCGCGCGCTAAACTTCAGGCGGTGCTGGATAATGGTAAAGCGGCAGAAGTCTTTGGCCGTATGGTTGCGGCGCAACAGGGCCCGACCGATTTCGTGGAAAACTACGCGAAATACCTGCCAACAGCGGCACTGAGCAAAGCAGTTTACGCTGATGAAGCGGGCTTCGTAGGCGAAATGGACACCCGTGCTCTGGGCATGGCGGTTGTGTCTATGGGCGGCGGTCGCCGTCAGGCTTCCGACACCATTGATTACAGCGTGGGCTTTAGCGATATGGTCCGTCTGGGCGATAGCGTTGATACCGCACGTCCCCTTGCCGTGATCCATGCGGCGAACGAAACGCAATGGCAGGAAGCGGCAAAAGCGGTGAAAGCGGCAATTAAAGTTAACGATACCGCACCGACGCAAACGCCGGAAGTTTATCGCAGAATTAGTTAATAAATGGCATACTGATCTGATCACTTTTTGAAACGCCCGCCGGGCGTTTCAGGCGTACTGACGCAGGAGAAATTATGAAACGTGCATTTATTATGGTGCTGGATTCTTTCGGCATCGGCGCGACTGAAGATGCTGAGCGCTTCGGTGACGTCGGCTCGGATACATTTGGGCACATTGCGCAAGCCTGTGCAAAAGGCGAAGCAGACAAAGGGCGTAAAGGCCCGCTGACCCTGCCAAACCTGACCAGTCTCGGGCTGGTCAAAGCGGCTGAAGGCTCTACCGGTAAAGTTCCGGCGGGTATGGACGCGAACGCAGAAGTTATCGGCGCTTACGGCTGGGCCCACGAGCTCTCTTCCGGTAAAGACACGCCGTCTGGTCACTGGGAAATTGCCGGTGTGCCTGTGCTGTTCGACTGGGGCTATTTCTCCGACACGCAAAACAGCTTCCCGCAGGCGCTGCTCGATAAGCTGGTTGAGCGTGCAAACCTGCCGGGCTACCTCGGTAACTGCCACTCTTCCGGCACCGTGATTCTGGATGAGCTGGGCGAGGAGCACATGAAAACCGGCAAGCCGATTTTCTATACTTCCGCAGACTCCGTGTTCCAGATTGCCTGCCACGAAGAAACCTACGGTCTGGATAAACTCTACGAGCTGTGTGAAATTGCGCGCGAAGAGCTGACTGATGGCGGCTACAACATCGGTCGCGTTATCGCTCGTCCGTTTATCGGCGACAAACCGGGTCATTTCCAGCGTACCGGTAACCGTCACGACCTGGCCGTTGAGCCGCCAGCACCTACCGTACTGAAAAAACTGGTTGAAGAGAAAAACGGCCAGGTGGTTTCCGTGGGTAAAATCGCGGATATCTATGCCAACGTCGGCATCACTAAAAAAGTGAAAGCGACAGGTCTGGACGCGCTGTTTGATGCCACCATCAAAGAAATGAAAGAAGCTGGCGACGACACCATCGTGTTCACCAACTTCGTTGATTTTGACTCCTCCTGGGGCCACCGTCGCGATGTTGCCGGTTACGCAGCAGGTCTGGAGCTGTTTGACCGCCGCCTGCCGGAGCTGATGGCGCTGCTCAAAGAGGACGATATTTTAATCCTCACCGCAGACCACGGCTGCGACCCGACCTGGCAAGGTACAGATCACACTCGTGAACATATTCCTGTCCTGGTTTACGGCCCGAAAGTCAAAGCCGGTTCGCTTGGCCATCGCGAAACCTTCGCGGACATTGGCCAGACCGTGGCAAAATATTTCGGTCTGTCAGACATGGACTACGGCAAAAATATGCTGTGATCTTTTTGGGCGGATTTTTTCCGCCCACACTAAACCTTTCCAAATGAAGGAATTAAACAGATGGCAACGCCACATATTAACGCAGAGATGGGTGATTTCGCAGATGTAGTCCTGATGCCAGGGGATCCGCTGCGCGCTAAGCACATCGCTGAGACTTTCTTTGAAGACGTGCGTGAAGTAAACAACGTGCGCGGTATGCTGGGTTACACCGGGACTTATAAAGGCCGTAAAGTGTCCGTTATGGGCCACGGTATGGGCATCCCATCCTGCTCTATCTACACCAAAGAGCTGATCACCGACTTTGGCGTGAAGAAGATCATTCGTGTGGGTTCCTGCGGTGCGGTTCGCGCCGATGTGAAACTGCGTGACGTGGTTATCGGCATGGGAGCCTGTACGGACTCAAAAGTGAACCGTCTGCGTTTCAAAGATCATGACTTTGCGGCGATCGCCGATTTTGACATGGTGCGTAACGCGGTTGACGCGGCGAAAGCGCTGGGCGTTGACGCACGCGTCGGCAATATCTTCTCCGCCGATCTGTTCTACACGCCGGATCCGTCCATGTTCGACGTGATGGAAAAATACGGTATCCTGGGCGTAGAAATGGAAGCGGCCGGTATCTACGGCGTGGCGGCAGAATACGGCGCGAAAGCCCTGACTATCTGCACCGTGTCTGACCATATCCGTACCCACGAACAGACCACAGCGGCAGAGCGCCAGACCACCTTTAACGATATGATCAAGATTGCGCTTGAATCCGTATTGTTAGGCGACAAAGAGTAAGTTTAGCGTTGCTGGAAAAGGCGCCGGTTCGGCGCCTTTTTTGTTTGAGTATCCATTCACTGTTATCATTTTTATTCCCTCCTGTTCTTTACCCGTCAATGAGTTAGCGCTATGAATCTATTCATATGCGTACGCTTTCTGATTTATTACTGCAGGGGGCTTGCATCTAGCGCACCGTCTTCGCAATCCACGCGCTCAGTTCGCGCAGCTCTGCCTCCTGCTCCGGGAAGTCCGCTATTAGCGTATCGCACTGCTGCTGGAGTCGATCGCTGCGGTACAGGCAGCCCTGAAGACGAGCGGCCAGCGCTTCCAGCGGTGCAGGATTGAGGCTATCAGTAAAGACCTGCGTGCGGGTGATATGACCCTTCTCAACGTCAAAGTGCAGTTCCACGCCGCCCCAGGTGAAGCGCTCGTCCAGCAGATGGGAAAACGCCGGCGCCTGGCCGAAGTTCCACTCCCAGCTGCTCTGGCGGGCAAAGGTTTCGGTGAAGCCCGGTAAATCCGGCAGCGCATGCGGGGAAATATGTTCCGCTTCGACGCGTTCGCCGTAATAGTTAAAGAAGGCTTCGCGCACCGCCGCAAAAATAGCCTCATACGTCAGCTCCGGCTGCAGCACGCTAAGGTTAGTCACGCGCCCGCGTACGGAGGTAATCCCTTTCGCCTGGAGCTTTTTCGGATCCGGATTCAGGTAGTTTGCCAGACGGCTCAGGTCGGCGTTGAGCAGGAGCGTGCCATGGTGAAAGCCGCGATCCAGGGTCTCTTTATAAGCGGAGCCAGAAACTTTACGCGCGCCGTCCGGCGTCAGCACTTCCAGATCGTTACGCCCGGAAGCGGTAGCGCTGATGCCCAGTGAATTAAGGGCGCTGACGACAATAGCCGTGGAGACGCTTTTGTCGTATTCCGGCTTCCCGGCCATAAAGGTGAAACAGGTATTGCCCAGATCGTGAAATACCGCACCGCCGCCGCTGCTGCGTCTTGCCAGACGAACATTGTCCTCTTCCATACGGCGGGTGTTGCACTCTTTCCACGGGTTTTGCGCCCGACCAATGACCACGGTATCGGCATTGCGCCACAAAAAGAGGACTCGCTGCGTGGCGGGCATCTGGCGGAAAATACACTCTTCAACGGCCAGGTTGAACCAGGGATCGTGTGAGTCAGAGATAAGCAGACGTAGCGTAGACATAACGGAAATCCTTCTCTTTTAGGGTTACGGGGTGCGCTTTGGCTCAGTGTCCGGCTTGTCGTCCTCTTCATCTTCCTTTACCTCGGTATTAGCCGTCAGCAGGAAGGGCGACTGTTGCCAGCGGGTGCGTTTACCCTGTAGCAGCGTGCGGGTCAAAACGATGCCGATGGCCAGCGCCA
Source organism: uncultured Buttiauxella sp. (assembly GCA_946480445.1). Lineage (GTDB taxonomy): Bacteria > Pseudomonadota > Gammaproteobacteria > Enterobacterales > Enterobacteriaceae > Dryocola. Next base: position 211,979 of record CAMLJN010000002.1, on the reverse strand, counting down.
GCAGCATCATCAGGCGCAAAATATTGGTGGTGTTGTCCACCTGTTTGGCTTCCGTCGGCAGGCTGTGGGTATCGAGCGTAATACGCAGATAACCCACCGGGCTGTCTTTATCGACGATAGGTTCGACGAGCTGCTGGTTGAAGTAGCTGCCCGCTTTTTTGCCGTCGAGCGCGAGCCTGTCGCGCACGCCTATTCCTTCCCCCGCCCGCGCCACCTGGTTGCCTTCGTCGTTATAAACGGCCGCATCCAGAATACGGCTGTCGCGGGTGAGCAACGTCAGCATGGCGTTGATGCGTTTCTCATCCGGGTTTTCGGTTTTCATCAGCGGGATAAGCGTAAAGCTCACCTGACGAGCCAGCGTTCTGGCCAGCTCTTCCAGCTGCACGTTTTTGGCTTTCTGGTGGCCCTGGCTGAACCAGGATGCACCCTGCATCAGCGCGACTAAAAGTGCGAGGCAGATAAGGACAATCACTGCACGATGCAACCTGAATTTCATTTTTGCCAGAGCCATAATGCACCTTCGATAAATTGCTTACTTTAATGTTGCCAGAAGCGGCGCAGACAAGGTAGCCTCATGCGTTGTTTTGTCCCGGTCTTTATCTTTTCTCAGGAGCTGTAATGCCAAATAGTTTGACCTGGTGTGACCTGCCAAACGATGTCTCTCTCTGGCCTGGTTTGCCGCTATCTTTAAGCGGTGATGAAGTCATGCCGCTGGATTATCGCGCTGGCCGCAGTAGATGGCTCCTGTACGGCCGAAATCTGGATAAAGCCTGTCTGAACCGTTACCAGCGCAAGCTGGGGGCCGCGATGGTTATCGTGGCGGCCTGGTGCGTGGAAGACTATCAGGTGATTCGTCTGGCAGGCTCGCTTACGCCAAGGGCCACCAAACTTGCTCATGATGCCGGTCTGGACGTAGCCCCGCTGGGCAAAATCCCGCATCTGCGCACGCCTGGCCTGCTGGTGATGGATATGGACTCGACCGCGATCAAATCGAATGTATCGACGAAATAGCCAAGCTTGCTGGCACCGGCGAGATGGTCGCGGAAGTGACCGAGCGCGCGATGCGCGGCGAGCTGGACTTTACCGCCAGCCTGAAGCAGCGTGTGGCTACGCTTAAAGGAGCCAATGCTTCAATCTTACGCCAGGTGCGTGATGAGCTTCCCTTAATGCCGGGCCTGACGTCGCTGGTACTGAAGCTTGAATCCCTCGGCTGGAAGGTCGCAATCGCCTCCGGCGGGTTTACCTTTTTCGCAGAATATCTGCGTGACAAGCTGCACCTGACCACCGTTGTGGCTAACGAGCTGGAAATCTGCGACGGCAAGCTGACGGGCGAAGTGATAGGGCAGATCGTTGACGCGCAGTTTAAAGCCGAGACGCTGACGCGCCTTGCCTCCCACTATGAGATTCCCGTCGAACAGACCGTGGCTATCGGCGACGGGGCCAATGATTTACCGATGATTCAGGCCGCCGGGCTGGGCATTGCTTATCATGCCAAGCCAAAGGTGAATGAAAAGACAGAGGTCACTATCCGCCATGCTGATTTGATGGGCGTGTTCTGTATTCTGTCCGGCAGTCTGATTCAGGAAGAACGCTAAGTCTTCTTTGTTATTGCGCTGTTGAAAATCAATAAGCTGATTTTCCTTGTTTATTATGTTCAGGACGGCACGCCGATCTTTGGCGATTGCATGAGGGCCGTCATTAATCCTGAGGTGTCAAGGTGGCGAAAGCTCCAAAACGCGCATTTGTCTGTAATGAATGTGGTGCGGATTATCCGCGTTGGCAGGGGCAGTGCAGCGCCTGCCATGCCTGGAATACCATCACTGAGGTGCGCATTGCCGCTTCGCCAACCGTTGCGCGTAACGAACGTTTGTCCGGTTATGCGGGCAGCGCGGGCGTCAGCAAGGTGCAGAAACTTTCTGATATCAGCCTGGAAGAGCTGCCTCGTTTTTCCACCGGCTTCAAAGAATTTGACCGCGTGCTGGGCGGTGGCGTCGTGCCGGGCAGCGCCATATTAATTGGCGGTAACCCAGGGGCGGGGAAATCCACGCTGCTGCTGCAAACGCTGTGCAAACTCAGCGAGCAGATGAAAACTTTGTATGTCACCGGGGAAGAATCTTTGCAGCAGGTTGCCATGCGCGCTCATCGTCTTGGGCTGCCCACGGCTAATCTGAATATGCTCTCGGAAACCGGCATCGAACAAATCTGCATGATTGCCGAAGAAGAAGCGCCGAAGCTGATGGTTATCGACTCCATCCAGGTGATGCATATGGCAGACGTTCAGTCCTCGCCGGGCAGCGTGGCGCAGGTGCGTGAATCCGCAGCTTATCTCACCCGCTTTGCCAAGACGCGCGGCGTGGCGATTATTATGGTTGGCCACGTCACCAAAGATGGCTCGCTGGCCGGGCCGAAGGTGCTGGAGCACTGTATCGACTGTTCGGTGATGTTAGATGGCGATGCCGATTCCCGCTTCCGCACCCTGCGCAGCCATAAAAACCGTTTTGGTGCGGTAAACGAGCTTGGCGTTTTCGCCATGACGGAACAGGGGCTGCGGGAAGTCAGTAACCCCTCCGCCATTTTCTTAAGCCGCGGGGATGAAATCACCCCGGGCAGTTCGGTGATGGTGGTCTGGGAAGGCACGCGCCCGCTGCTGGTAGAAATCCAGGCGCTGGTAGATCAGTCTATGATGTCCAACCCCCGCCGCGTGGCCGTGGGCCTTGAACAAAACCGTCTCGCGATTCTGCTCGCCGTCCTGCACCGTCACGGCGGTTTACAGATGGCGGATCAGGATGTGTTCGTCAACGTTGTGGGCGGCGTAAAGGTGACCGAGACCAGCGCCGACCTGGCGTTGCTGCTGGCGATGGTGTCGAGCCTGCGTAACAGACCGCTGCCGCAGGATCTGGTGGTCTTTGGTGAGGTGGGGCTGGCAGGCGAGATTCGCCCGGTGCCCAGCGGCCAGGAGCGTATTTCCGAGGCGGCAAAACACGGCTTTAAACGTGCGATTGTGCCTCAGGCCAACGTGCCGAAAAAACTGCCAGAAGGCATGAAGGTCTTCGGCGTGAAAAAACTCTCGGATGCGCTGTCGGTCTTTGACGACTTATAATTGATTATTCGCCCATTTTTGCAGGAGGCAGCATGTCGTCTTTCGAGTACCTGAAGACCGCGATTCGTCAGCAGAGCGTGACGTTACAGCAGGTGGCAGAAGCCTGCGGCATGACCAAGGGCTATCTTAGCCAGTTGCTGAACGCCAAAATTAAAAGCCCCAGCGCGCAGAAGCTGGAAGCGCTACACCGTTTTCTAGGCCTGGAGTTTCCCCGCCGCGAGAAAAAGATCGGCGTGGTGTTTGGCAAATTCTATCCGCTGCATACCGGCCACATCTATTTGATTCAGCGCGCGGCAAGCCAGGTTGATGAGTTGCATATCATCATGGGCTACGATGAAACACGCGACCGCCTGCTGTTTGAAGACAGCGCCATGTCGCAGCAGCCTACCACGGGCGATCGTCTGCGCTGGCTGCTCCAGACGTTTAAGTATCAGAAAAACATCCGTATTCATTCCTTTAATGAAGAAGGGATGGAACCTTATCCACACGGCTGGGACGTCTGGAGCCGCGGCATCAAAACCTTTATGGAAAGCAAAGGGATCAATGCCGACTGCATCTATACCTCTGAGGAGGGCGATGCGCCGCGCTTTACCGAACAGCTTGGCATTGAGACGGTGCTTATCGATCCTAAGCGTACTTTTATGAATATCAGCGGCGGGCAGATCCGTGAAAACCCGTTCCGCTACTGGGAATATATTCCTACCGAGGTCAAACCGTTCTTTGTCAGAACCGTGGCGATCCTGGGCGGTGAGTCGAGCGGCAAGTCGTGGATGGTGAACAAGCTCGCCAATATCTTTAACACCACCAGCGCCTGGGAATATGGACGGGACTACGTCTTTTCACATCTCGGCGGGGACGAGATGGCGTTGCAGTATTCCGACTACGACAAAATCGCCATCGGCCATGCTCAGTACGTGGATTTTGCGGTCAAGTACGCCAACAAGGTCGCCTTTATCGACACCGACTTTGTGACCACTCAGGCCTTCTGCAAAAAGTACGAGGGCAGGGAACATCCCTTTGTGCAGGCACTTATCGACGAGTACCGTTTTGACCTGGTGATCCTGCTGGAAAACAACACGCCGTGGGTGGCCGATGGTTTACGCAGTCTGGGCAGCGACGCGGACAGGAAATCCTTCCAGAATCTTTTGGTGTCGATGCTCGAAGAGAACAATATCAGCTATGTTCACGTGGAAGAGTCAGACTACGATTCACGCTTTCTGCGCTGCGTTGAGCTGGTGAAGGATATGATTGGCGAGCAGGGATAAATTCTCACACTCCCCTCTCGCTTTACAGGGAGAGGGGAGTGTGAGTGCAGTAATTACTTGGTAATACGCTTGTACTTGATGCGCTTAGGCTCCAGCGCATCCGCACCCAGGGTGCGTTTTTTATACTCTTCGTATTCGGTAAAGTTGCCTTCGAAGAATTCAACTTTGCCTTCATCCTGATAATCCAGAATGTGGGTCGCGATGCGGTCCAGGAACCAACGGTCGTGGGAGATAACCATGGCGCAGCCCGGGAACTCGAGCAGGGCGTTTTCTAACGCGCGCAGGGTTTCAATATCCAGGTCGTTGGTTGGTTCATCGAGCAGCAGCATGTTGCCGCCAACCTGCAGCAGCTTCGCCAGGTGCAGACGACCGCGCTCACCGCCGGACAGCTCACCAACGCGCTTGCCCTGGTCAACGCCTTTGAAGTTAAAGCGGCCTACGTAGGCGCGGCTTGGCATCTCGGTGTTACCGATACGCATAATATCCTGGCCGCCGGAAACTTCTTCCCACACGGTTTTGCTGTTGTCCATCGCATCACGGAACTGATCGACGGAAGCCAGCTTCACGGTTTCGCCCAGCTCAATGGTGCCGCTGTCAGGTTGTTCCTGGCCGGACATCATGCGGAACAGGGTAGATTTACCCGCGCCGTTTGGACCGATGATGCCGACGATCGCGCCTTTCGGTACGGAGAAGGACAGATCGTCAATCAGCAGGCGGTCGCCGTAGGATTTACGCAGATTGGTCACCTCAACGACTTTATCGCCCAGGCGTGCGCCAGGTGGAATAAACAGTTCGTTGGTTTCGTTACGTTTCTGGTATTCGGTATTGTTAAGCTCTTCAAAGCGGGCCAGACGCGCCTTGCCTTTTGACTGGCGGCCTTTGGCGCCCTGACGTACCCATTCAAGCTCTTTCTCAATGGATTTGCGGCGGGCTGCTTCCTGTGAGGCTTCCTGAGCCAGACGCTGGTCTTTTTGCTCAAGCCAGGAGGAGTAGTTACCTTCCCAGGGAATGCCTTCGCCACGGTCAAGTTCGAGGATCCAGCCTGCGACGTTATCCAGGAAGTAACGGTCGTGGGTAATGGCTACCACGGTGCCTTCGAAGTCGTGCAGGAAGCGCTCGAGCCAGGCTACGGATTCCGCATCCAGGTGGTTGGTCGGTTCGTCGAGCAGCAGCATGTCTGGTTTTTCAAGCAGCAGGCGACAAAGGGCCACGCGGCGACGCTCACCGCCGGACAGGTTAGCGATTTTCGCCTCCCAGTCAGGCAGACGCAGGGCGTCCGCGGCACGCTCAAGCTGCACGTTAAGGTTATGACCGTCGTGCGCCTGGATGATTTCTTCAAACTTGCCTTGCTGGGCAGCGAGCTTATCGAAGTCAGCATCCGGTTCGGCGTATTTCGCATACACCTCATCCAGACCTTTCAGCGCGTTAACGACTTCGGAAACAGCTTCTTCAACGGACTCACGAACCGTATGCTCCATATTGAGCTGGGGTTCCTGAGGCAGGTAGCCAATTTTAAGACCGGGCTGTGGACGGGCTTCCCCTTCGATTTCGGTATCAATGCCCGCCATGATGCGCAGCAGAGTAGACTTACCGGCACCGTTCAGACCCAGCACGCCGATCTTGGCGCCAGGGAAGAAACTGAGCGAGATATTTTTCAGGATATGACGTTTCGGCGGGACAACTTTGCCGACACGATGCATGGTATAAACGAATTGAGCCACAGTGCGACTTCGCCTCTTTTTCGTGATTTAAGGAGTAGCGTATCAGAGCCGAAGTGTAGCCGTTTTCGACGGGTAATCCCAGCAGGGCACACGGGATGTGTTACCCAAAGCGGTGTTAAGCAGCCAATTGGCAAAATATTAGCATCGGGCGTGGCACAACCCTCGCCCCCTGGTTAGCATGAAGGTAACGTGGTGGCATGATGCCGCCCTGAAATATGTGAGGAGAACTCGTGGGGAAATCCAGGCAAGTTGTATGGCGAGTAGTGGCTGCGGGCGTTTGTCTGGCAACCTTAGCCGGTGTGGCCCGGGCTGATTCGCTTGATGAACAGCGTAATCGCTATGCACAAATCAAACAGGCGTGGGACAACAAGCAAATGGATGTGGTGGTGCAGATGCTGCCCGGTTTGCAGGGTTACCCGCTTTATCCTTATCTGCAGTATCGCCAGCTTACCGACGATCTGATGAATGAACCGACGCTTGCGGTCAGCCAGTTTATTCAGGCTAACCCAACGCTGCCGCCTGCACGCACGCTGAAAACCCGTTTTGTGAATGAGCTTGCGCGCCGTGAAGACTGGCGTGGTCTGCTGGCGTTCAGCCCGGAGCCGCCGGGCACGACGGAATCTAAATGTAACTACTATTACGCGAAGTGGAACACCGGCCAGGCACAAGAAGCCTGGAGCGGGGCGAAGGAGCTGTGGCTAAGCGGCAAGAATCTGCCTGCGAGCTGCGAGCGTTTATTCTCCGCGTGGCGCTCTTCCGGCACGCAGGACCCGCTGGCTTATCTGGAACGCATCCGCCTGGCGATGAAAGAAGGCAACACTTCCCTGGTGACGAGCCTGGCAAACCAGATGCCGGCAGATTATCAGACCATCGCCAGCGCGCTTATCACTTTGCAAAACGATCCGAACACGGTGCTGACATTTGCCCGCACCGTGGGAGCGACTGACTTTACCCGTCAGGCTGCGGCGGTCGCTTTTACGCGTATAGCCCGTCAGGATGTGGAAAATGCCCGCCTGATGATTCCTTCCCTGGTGCAGGCTCAGCAGCTCAGTGAAGATCGTGCTCAGGAGTTGAAAGAAACCGTGGCCTGGCGTCTGATGGGCAACGACGTAACCGCAGAGCAGGCAAGCTGGCGTGATGATGTGATCATGCGTTCGCAGTCCACCTCGCTGGTTGAGCGCCGCGTGCGTATGGCGCTGGGGGCGGGCGATCGCTCTGGGCTGAATACCTGGCTTGCCCGCCTGCCGATGGAAGCCAAAGAAAAAGACGAGTGGCGCTACTGGCAGGCTGATTTGCTGCTTGAACGCGGGCGCGATGATGAGGCGAAAGAAATTCTCCGTGCGCTGATGCAGCAGCGCGGTTTTTACCCGATGATTGCCGCCCAGCGTCTGGGGGAAGATTATCCTCTGCGCGTCGACAAAGCCGCAGCGGTCAATCCGGCGCTGGTGCAGGGGCCTGAAATGGCACGCGTGCGCGAGCTGATGTACTGGAACATGGACAATACCGCCCGCAGCGAATGGGCGAATTTGATCGCCAGCCGCAGCAAACCGGAGCAGGAGGGGCTGGCGCGTTATGCCTTCGATCAAAACTGGTGGGATCTGAGCGTACAGGCAACGATCGCCGGTAAGCTTTGGGATCATCTGGAAGAGCGTTTCCCGCTGGCTTATAAAGAAACGTTTGCCCGTTACGTCAGCGGCAAGGACATCTCGCAGAGCTACGCGATGGCGATTGCCCGCCAGGAAAGCGCCTGGAACCCGAAAGTTCGTTCGCCGGTGGGGGCAAGCGGCCTGATGCAGGTGATGCCGGCAACGGCGTCGCATACCGTGAGCAAGTTCGGTCTTACAGGCTACAGCAGCTCGAATCAGCTGCTGGATCCGGAGACGAATATCAATATTGGCACCACTTATTTGCAGTCTGTCTATCAGCAGTTTGAGAATAACCGTATCTTCTCTTCGGCGGCGTATAACGCTGGGCCGGGCCGCGTAAGAACCTGGCTTGGCAACAGCGCCGGACGCATTGATGCTGTGGCCTTCGTCGAAAGTATTCCTTTCTCAGAAACGCGCGGCTACGTGAAAAACGTGCTGGCCTATGATGCCTACTACAAATATTTTATGGGCAAATCAGCGCCGCTGTTAACGGATGAGGAGTGGCAACGCCGTTATTGATTTGCGGGGGTTTATGCTATGCTGCTGTACTAGTTGCATAGTATGGTGGCCCGATATGACTCAGCTCTCTCAATACTCGGCGGAGCAGGCCGAGCAAAGTAATCAGGAGTGGCTTCGCTTTGTGGATTTGCTGCAAAAATCCTTTGATAAGCAGCTGCACCTGCCGCTTTTAGCTCTCCTGCTCACGCCGGATGAACGTACAGCCCTGGGGACTCGCGTCAGAATTGTCGAAGAGTTACTGCGAGGGGAACTGAGCCAGCGCGAGCTTAAAAATGAGCTGGGTGCTGGCATCGCGACCATCACCCGGGGGTCTAACAGCCTGAAATCGGCACCGCCCGAGCTGTGTCTTTGGCTTGAGCAGGAGCTGCTCCGTAAAGAGAACTAGCGGTAAACCTCGTTGTGGAAAGGACTCAAGGCTAAAATTACCGCCTGGTGGTAAACGCTGCTCCGCGTGAGCTTCCCGGCGGTAAACACGCCAATCGCCCCTTCTTTGCGGCCGATTTGGTCGATGCCGGTATAAGCTGACATCACCGGGCCAAGCGCTTCACCTGCACTGACTCTCTCCAGAATCACTTCCGGTAGCGGCAACGTAGCCGAACGCGCTTCTCCGCGCTGTCGCTGGTTTTCTATCACGACCCAGCTGAAAGTACTGCCTTCATCAATACCGGCTTCAATCGCCACCCAGAAATCGGCCTCGGGGCGAACCTGGCGCGCATTCATCACCCGGCTTCGTGCGCCAGTTCGCGTTTCAGCGCTTCCAATAGGCTGTTCCGGCACGCCGCTGTCGACGGCGACAGACTCTATATGGCAGGATCCTTCACCATAGATCGCCGAAAACGCCTGCAGAATTGCCTGAATTTTAGAAGGATTGGTTGTTGCGCAGACGACATGGTACATAATCACTGAATCTCTGAAGATTTTTGTTGCCGCAGTATAACGGATAAAACGCATGTTACAGGTATACCTTGTTCGCCATGGTGAAACGCAGTGGAATGCGGAGCGCCGCATTCAGGGCCAGTCAGACAGTGCTCTGACTGAAATGGGGGAGCGTCAGGCATGGCAGGTGGCTGAACGCGTGAAGTCCCTTGGCATTACGCACGTTATCGCCAGTGATTTGGGGCGCACGCAGCGTACCGCAGAGATCATTGCTCAGGCCTGCGGGTGCGAGGTCACTCTTGACCCGCGTCTGCGCGAACTGAATATGGGCGTACTGGAACGTCGTCATCTGGATACGCTTAGCGAAGAAGAAGAGGGCTGGCGTCGAAGGCTGGTGAACGGCACGCCGGATGGCCGCATCCCGGAAGGGGAATCCATGCTGGAGTTGAGCAACCGTATGCACGCCGCGCTGAACGCCTGCCGCGAACTGCCTGCCGGAAGCCGCCCGCTGTTGGTCAGCCATGGCATGGCGTTAGGTTGCCTGGTCAGTACCATCCTGGGGCTGCCGGCCTGGGCGGAGCGCCGCCTGCGCCTGCGTAACTGTTCAATCTCGCGGGTTGATCACCAGCAAAGCCCGTGGCTTGCGCCGGGCTGGGTCGTGGAAACGGCAGGGGACATTTCGCATTTAGATGCCCCCGCGCTAGACGAACTGCAGCGTTAACGACGTACCGGGATCAGGTATTCGCAGCGGATTTGCATCGGTCTTTCTTCTATGCGCGCTTCTTCATGTGGGAAGAAGCGTTCGATATCCTGGCCCTTACGTCGGGTCAGGTTCAGCGACGGCATACAGGTGCCGTAAACCGTCAGAATAAAGTCCTGCAACCCGGTGCCTGGCCCTTCATAATTAAACTGCACGTAGTCGCCGCCTTCGAGTATCACCGGGTGCGAATCCGGCAGGAAGCCGTTAGCCATTTCCGGCGTCAGCGCCGTGGTGTAAAACACCTCCTGCTCGTCGTCCTTCTCAATGCTTGGGCGCGGCTCGTGCAGGCCGTAGAGCACGCGCGGCAGCGTTGGCGAGTTGCCGAGGAATTGCGTCCAGAACTGAATTCTCATCTCGTTACGGAAATCAGAAATCTGCTCGAGCGTGCAGCTGTAACTTTGGGTGACGCCCACCAGATGCGTTTCCGGCAGGGTGACAAAATGCGCCTGCGGAGGTGTAAACTCACCTAAGCGCAGCGGGGGCCGCATCCCAAAAGCGCTCCATTCCGGCGACCGGCGGTATAATGCTGGCGTTTGCGCAAACTGTTTTTTAAACGCGCGGGTGAACGTCTGCTGCGAGTCAAAACGGTACTGGAGAGCAATATCGAGAATTGGGCGAGCGGTGAGACGCAGCGCAACGGCAGATTTTGATAAGCGACGAGCGCGGATATAGGCGCCAATAGCGTGCCCTGTAACGTCCTTGAACATCCTTTGTAGATGCCACTTGGAATATCCCGCTTTTGCCGCCACATTATCCAGCGCAAGGGGTTGATCCAGATGGCTTTCCAGCCAGGTAAGCAGATCGCGAATGATCCCAGCCTGATCCATAAAATATCCTCATCCTGACAATGCGAGTGCCGCCATTATGGGCGGATAATAGCATTTTTTGATATTAGGGCATTCAGAGTTTTTTTTAACAAACTGTGCCAGAATCAATTCGTCGTGCGGATGATTTTATTAATAATGTGATATTAAACGAGTTTTTACCCTAAGGCTGAATAGTCACCCTGGGCAATCTTCATTAATGGTAACAATATGAAATATAAAGTATTAGCAGCAGCAGGTGCGTTACTGATGTGCTCGCAAAGCGTTTTCGCTGAACAAATCGGCTCAGTGGACACGGTATTTAAGGTATTTGGCCCGGATCATAAGATCGTTGTTGAAGCCTTTGACGATCCGGATGTGAATAACGTGACCTGTTACATTAGCCGCGCAAAAACCGGGGGTATTAAGGGAGGCTTAGGGCTTGCGGAAGATACGTCCGATGCCGCGATTTCCTGTCAGCAGGTTGGCCCGGTGGAGCTGAGTGAGAAAATCAAAGCGGGTAAAAAGCAAGGAGAAGTGGTGTTCCAGAAGCGTACTTCTCTGGTCTTTAAAAAGCTCCAGGTTGTGCGTTTCTACGATGCTAAGCGTAACACGCTGGCCTACCTGGCTTATTCGGACAAAGTGGTGGACGGTTCGCCGAAAAACGCGCTAAGCGCCGTGCCAATTATGCCGTGGCATTAACAGGAAACCTATGATGAGTCAGGCCACCATCTGGTTAGTTGAAGACGAAGCCAGTATTGCCGATACGCTTATCTACACGCTACAGCAGGAAGGCTTTTCGGTGCGAGGATTCGACCGCGGTCTGCCGGTGCTGGAGGCCGCGCGTGAAACGCGTCCGGATCTGGCTATCCTGGACGTCGGTCTGCCGGATATCAATGGCTTCGAACTCTGCCGACGCCTGCAGGCCGACTATCCTGAGCTGCCGCTGCTGTTTCTGACCGCCCGCAGCGAAGAAGTCGACAGACTGCTTGGCCTCGAGATGGGCGCCGATGATTATATCGCCAAACCTTTCTCGCCTCGTGAGGTCTGCGCCAGAGTGAGAACCGTGCTACGCCGCCTGCAAAAACAGCGGCACAACCCCGTTGGCGGCGTGCAGCGGATTGGCCTGTTCGAATTAAACGAAATGACGGCGCAGATTGTCTGGTGCCGGCAGCCGCTGCAGCTCACACGCTATGAATATCTGCTGCTGAAAACCTTTTTAGCCTGGCCGGGGCGGGTTTTTTCGCGCCAGCAATTGATGGATCTTGTCTGGAGTAGCGCAGAGGAGAGCTTTGACAGAACCGTTGATACGCATATCAAAACCCTGCGCGCCAAGCTGCGCCTGATCAACCCCGATCTCTCCCCGATCAATACGCACCGTGGTCTGGGCTACAGTCTGGGAGTCAGTTAATGCGCATCGGGATGCGGCTGCTGCTGGGCTATTTTCTGATGGTGGGGATTGCAGCCTGGTTTGTGCTGTCGATCTTCTTACAGGAAGTGAAACCCGGCGTGCGGCGTGCCACTGAGGGGACGCTTATCGACACGGCTACGCTGCTTGCTGAGTTTGCGCGCGCGGATATGCTGGCTGGCAATGCGCAAAACGGGCAGCTTGCGCAGGCTTTTGCTCATCTCAATCGGCATGGTTTTCAGGCCAATATCAGCGGCATCACTAAATCCCGCAATGAATACCGCGTTTATCTGACGGATGCCGCAGGCATAGTCCTGTTTGATTCCACCGGTATGGCGACCGGGCAAGACTACTCCCGTTGGAATGATGTCTGGCTGACGCTACAGGGCAAGTATGGCGCGCGCAGCACCGCCCTGAATGCCAGTAATCCCGAAAGTACCGTGATGTATGTGGCTGCACCGGTGCGCGAGGGAGGCAAGATCATCGGCGTGCTCAGCGTGGGTAAACCTAACAGCGCAATGGAGCCGGTGATCCGTCGCAGCGAGCGGCGCATTCTCTGGGCTGGCGTCGCGCTGCTTGGCATTGCTTTGCTGATAGGCTTTGCGTTCGTGCTGTGGATCAATCGTGCCATCGGTAAGCTGGTACACTATGCCGATTCGGTCACCGAGGAACACCCTTTACCCTTGCCGAAACCGGCCAGCAGCGAGCTGCGTAAGCTGGCGCAGGCGCTGGAAAGTATGCGCCTGAAGCTGGAGGGGAAAAGCTATATCGAACAGTATGTTCATGCCCTGACCCATGAACTTAAAAGCCCGCTGGCGGCCATCCGTGGGGCGGCAGAAATTTTACGCGAAGGGCCACCGCCGGAGGTGGTAGAGAAGTTCTCGGCTAATATTCTTCAGCAAAATCTGCGTATGCAGCAGCTGGTGGATAATCTGCTGCGCCAGGCCAGGCTGGAAAGCAGGGTGGAAATTGTCCCGCAGCCGGTAAACCTCGCAGCGCTGTTCACCACGCTATGCGATACCCGCGAGGTGATAGCTCGCAGCAAAAATATCTCGCTGAAGGTGGACGAGAGCGGCCAGAAAACCTTTTCCGTGCAAGGCGACGCGGCGCTGCTTGAGCAGGCAGTAGGAAACCTGGTGGATAACGCTCTCGATTTCACGCCCTCTGGAGGTGAAATTACCCTATATGCCGAACAAAAAGGGCCGAATATCGAAGTACTGGTCACGGACACAGGGAGCGGAATCCCGGATTACGCGCGCAATCGCGTGTTTGAACGTTTTTATTCGTTGCCGCGCAGTAATGGACAAAAGAGCAGTGGGTTAGGGCTGGCCTTTGTTCAGGAGGTGGCACGTCTGCATCGCGGGAGCATTACTCTTGAGAATCGCCCGCAGGGTGGGGCGCAGGCCCGACTGACGCTACCGGGAAATTAATTTCCCCCCTTCACCGTCTCTTCACATAACTTCATTCCAGGCACATATCCCCCCGCTATCTTCCTTGCATCAAAAACGGAGGGGACTATGTTGAAATCTGCGCTGTTCTGGAAAGTGATGACCCTGCTGGGGTGCCCGCCCATACGCTCCTCCTATGCTCAAACTATAGGGCAGGATCGTCTACCGGGGTGGGGTCAGTCCATTTTGACTAGCTAAGAAGCAGGTAGAGTAACGCGAAATCTGATCGGTGCGAAGGGTAATGCTATGTTTTAAAGGATAAGGCTGGCGTATCCCAGCCTCTGGCATTCATCTTACTTTCTTGAATATGAGCAAGACTAAAACAACACAAATGGCAGTACCAGCAAATGCGGTGATAAAGAGGTTATCGAAAGAACGGGATAAATCATTAACGATCGCCTCACATAGATGAACTTCCATCGTACCTGTTGAAGGTACGCCGTTGTATTTTATAGTTAACCCAAAATCAAACACTGGGAGCATTAGAGCAATAGAGTAGATAATAAAGACTAATGCAATGCCTCCCCAACGAAGAATGGTTTTGCTCCTACTCGTCAATGTCATAAGATCCGCCTAATATACCACCAACTGTACCGCCAGAATATCCAGAGGATGATCCAACTGTTGACGCGCTGTGAGCAAGTCCTTCCTCCACTTGACCTGTCAGGCTCTCAGTGGTTGGCCTGAAGTTCTCTGTATTTGGGTAATCTTCCTTAAAGGCGTTGGTGACATCCATAACGTTCATTGATGAAAAATCGCTACTTTTTTTCATCAAATAGCGCTGTAGGGATACCGGGATAGTGAAATCTTCTTCACCTTCAATAGGAAGTTGTGTGGTCGTAGATGTGTAGCTGGTATTGAAGATTTTAGTTCCAGCTTCCCTGATGGCTTGTACTGTATGTGTGGTGCAGTTGCTACCAGTGAGATCATAAACGTCGATCACTTTGCCGCGTCGTTTGGTGCGATCTCCCATTGAGTCGGTGAAAATTGGTGTATTGCCAGAGCTCCACAGGGTTTCAAAAATTTTGCGAGTTTCTCCAGGTGTGACATCATCAATTCGGAATACTCTTGCCTGAACTTTGTAGAGTTCTTCGCGATAGTAAAGGCGGGCATCATCGCCAGTTAAAAAGTTAAGAATACCGTCGCCTGTTAATGTGGCAGGACCTTTCCGACCAAAGCGGCCGTATGTGTATACGTAAATAGAGTTGTTTTCGTGAACTGAAACAAAAGCGTGTCCTGCGTCGGTTGTTTCAGTCCAGATGTAAACGCCGTTCAACAATTTGTTATCTTCTGGCTTGCAGGTGTCAGTAAAGCTATTTCTTTTCCTTCCTTCCTGGACATATTGTTCTGGTTCTATTGGTACCGCGGCCCATGCAGAGCTATTAACCTGAATGGTGGCTGGAGCAATCAGGACGTTTGTTCCACTCGGACAGCCACATGTTATAGGTGATCCATCAACCGCAACCGCGACGCCGTTTGTCTGCCTGTGATCGCCAGATGCAATCACCCCAACCTTTCCACAGTTCGGGCAGGGGGAGGTTTTATCACCGACATAGAGTTTTAACATCCCCATTACGGTAAATCCACTTCGACCTGCGAAGCAGGTCGCGCCCGTGGAGGTCTTATCGCCATCTAATCCGACATTTTTACCGTGTACACTGCAGCCTCTATTTACAGATGCCATAACCGATCTCCTTATTTCAGAAAGTTATCTGTGTTCCATCTCTGATCACTTTTCTATCGTTCCCTCGAGGACTGCTGAAAATATTTCCACCATTACGGGTTAAACTGCCTTCTATAGCAAGTAAGTAAGCCGCAGGAACGGGATGGGCGATATTACATGCACTTTGTGCAACACTCAGAGCCAGTTTTTTCATTCATCCCGGCGAGGTGTTCGCTGTAAATAGCGATGGGTCAAACGTTATCAGCATTTCAGAGGTAAGTTCACTCGAGTGTTGCTGCATAAGTCCCTTTGCGTGTTAAAAATAATGGTGGTGTTCATTTTACAAGCAACAACCGCATGTGCAACAGTATTAATTCAAGCGAAACAGAACCTTAGCCAGTTCAGTCTGACGAGCAACTGGAAGTGGGTGAGAAAGGGTTTACTGCCAGCTGGCAGAGCAGCTGGTTTGCCAATAATCTGAATACCCGTTTTTACGACGGGTTGCCGATCGATGACCAAAGGCTGCCTGCTTTCAGCGTCTCGGTAGCCAACCCGGTCGACCAGTATCAGCTGACGGACCGCGCGATAAAATACGCCATTCTATTGATTGGCCTGACGTTCATGAGCTTCTTTTTGCTCGAAACCCTGACCGGTTTGCGTGTGCATCCCATGCAGTATTTGCTGGTCGGCCTGTCGCTAATCATGTTCTATCTCGTTCTGCTTGCGATTTCAGAGCACATTGGGTTTAACGCCGCCTGGCTGCTGGCAAGCCTGGTCTGTGCGGGGATCAACGGTATTTACCTCAAGGCGGTACTGAGCGGCTGGAAAGCTGGCGGGATGTTCGCGCTTGGGCTGTTGGCCCTTGATGCGGTGCTCTGGCAGCTTCTGCAATCGGAAGACAGCGCGTTGCTGTTGGGCACCGGCGTTCTGTTTGCCGCCCTGGCCGCCATCATGCTGCTGACCCGCCATATCGACTGGTATGGCATGAGCAAGAAAGGACTCGCGAAGCCTGAAGGGGATCTTTCGCAACAGGCAGAGCGTTTGCGTCTCTGGAAGTAAGCATCGGGCAAAAGAAAAGGGCGGATAATCCGCCCTTTCTCAGTGATGCCTGGTGTTACCCTGAATTATTCCTGCAGATCGCCGCAGAAACGATAGCCTTCACCGTGAATGGTCGCGATGATTTCAGGGGTATCCGGCGTAGATTCGAAATGTTTACGAATACGACGGATGGTCACGTCAACGGTACGGTCGTGTGGCTTAAGCTCACGGCCCGTCATTTTCTTCAGCAGTTCAGCGCGCGACTGAATTTTGCCTGGGTTTTCACAGAAGTGCAGCATGGCGCGGAATTCACTGCGCGGCAGCTTATACTGCTCACCGTTCGGGCTAACCAGCGAACGGCTATTAATATCCAGTTCCCAGCCGTTGAACTTGTAGCTTTCAACGGAACGACGTTCTTCGCTGATGGCGCCAAGGTTCATGGTACGGGACAACAGGTTACGCGCACGAATAGTAAGCTCACGCGGGTTGAAAGGCTTGGTGATATAATCATCCGCGCCGATTTCAAGACCGAGGATCTTGTCCACCTCGTTATCGCGGCCCGTCAGGAACATCAGCGCTACGTTAGCCTGTTCGCGGAGCTCACGCGCCAGCAACAGGCCATTTTTGCCCGGCAGGTTGATGTCCATAATGACCAGGTTAATGTCATTATCTGAAAGGATTTGATGCATCTCTGCGCCATCAGTCGCTTCAAAGACATCGTAGCCTTCAGCTTCGAAAATGCTTTTTAACGTGTTGCGTGTTACTAACTCGTCTTCGACGATAAGAATGTGCGGGGTCTGCATGTTTGCTACCTAAATTGCCAACTAAATCGAAACAGGAAGTACAAAAGTCCCTGACCTGCCTGGTACATGTCATAAATTAACATGTCGGGCTAAACATGACTAAAGTACGTAATTGCGTTCTTGATGCACTTTCCATCAACGTCAACAACATCATTAGCTTGGTCGTGGGCGCTTTTCCCTCTGGACCCGACGGTGTCAAAAACGGCTGTTATCCTAACCATTTTAACAGCAACATAACAGACAGGACCGCTTTAGACACCTGATAAAACTACGCTTCGTTGACATATATCAATTCCAATTGTAGCACGTTAACAGTTTGATGAAATCATCGTAGCGTATTGCCAGCTTGTGTCACAATTTTTTAATAATCAATGTAGTTACGCTGAGAGCATATAAACCTGAAAAATCCTATTTACTTATGCCGATCTGCCGATCTTTACCTATATTAAACAGCGGTATAGCATGCAATTTGGATTTGGGTTCGCGATAACGAATCCGCCAGCCTGTCTGCGTCTGTGCTGTTTTTATAACTTAATTCTCGCTCACGAATGTTGCGATAAAGTAAATTTGTGACACGTATTATCATTTTCAGCCCGGAATTGACCGGGTGTGACCCTTTTTAAGAGAGTTTTGATGCGATTCCCAATCATTCTGGTTTCCCCCGCCAGAGCAGAAAACGTTGGCGCCGCCGCCCGGGCCATGAAAACCATGGGCTTTACGGAGTTGCGTATCGTTGACAGTGAAGCACACCGCAAGCCGGAGGCTCGCTGGGTGGCGCATGGGGCAGGAGACATCCTGGATAACGCCCGGCATTTCACGACGCTTGCCGAAGCGCTGCATGACGTGAATTTTACCCTCGCAACCACCGCCCGGAGCCGCGCTAAATTTCATTACTATGCAACGCCTCAGCAATTGCTTCCCCTGCTGGAAGAGAAGCGTGAGTGGGTAGGTAGCGCGGCTCTGGTCTTCGGCCGGGAAGATTCTGGCCTCACCAATGAAGAGCTGGAGCTGGCCGATGTCTTAACCGGCGTACCCATGGTGGCTGATTACCCTTCTTTGAACCTTGGTCAGGCGGTGATGGTGTACTGCTACCAGCTTTCCGCCCTTATGCAACTGCCGGAACCCGTCAAGCAAGAGGCAGACGTTCAACAATTGAGCGCATTACGCCAGCGTATTTCTGCGCTGACCACCCGACTGGACGTTGCCGATGACCAAAAAATGGCCGACTGGCTACAGCAGCGTTTAGGCCTGTTGACCCAGCGGGATACCGCGATGCTGCATCGTTTGCTGCACGATATTGAAATAAATTTGCCAGATAAAAACACTGACAATTCCCGTTAGGTTGGTGTAAATGTCCGGCTTATTGCGGTTTTTTCTAGCGGAAATGCACCGCGAATAACGTATTTATCAGCGTTCGCAAGAAAAGCTGTTCGCCGTGACAAACTGAAAAAAAATTGACTTCACCAGGCGAATACTTTAACCAATATAGGGAAATCATATTAAGAGCACACAACATCCATGACTCGCATCAGCCCGGTAACCACAATTATTACTACCACCATTACCACAGGTAACGGTGCGGGCTGACGCATAAAGGAAATACGAAAAAAGCCCGCACCTGAACAGTGCGGGCTTTTTTTTCGACTAAAAATCTAGGGGTAAGATCTAATGCGAGTGTTGAAATTCGGTGGTACATCAGTGGCAAATGCGGAGCGTTTTCTTCGCGTTGCCGACATCCTGGAAAACAATGCCAAACAGGGACAGGTAGCAACCGTGCTGTCTGCCCCGGCAAAAATTACCAACCACCTGGTGGCGATGATTGAAAAAACCATTGGTGGTCAGGATGCCCTGCCGAACATCAGCGATGCCGAGCGTATTTTTAGCGAACTGCTTAACGGACTGGCTCAATCGCAGCCCGGCTTCCCCCTCGCAAAACTTAAAGCTTTCGTTGAGCAGGAGTTTGCCCAGCTTAAACATGTTTTGCACGGCATCAGCCTGCTGGGGCAATGCCCGGACAGCATCAACGCGGCAATCATCTGCCGTGGCGAAAAGCTCTCCATTGCCATCATGGCAGGCTTGCTCGAAGCCCGTGGCCACAGTGTCACCGTTATCGACCCCGTTGAAAAACTCCTCGCCGTCGGGCATTACCTGGAATCTGCCGTCGATATTACAGAGTCTACCCGTCGCATCGCCGCCAGCCGCATCCCGGCTGACCATATGATACTGATGGCGGGTTTTACCGCGGGTAATGAGAAGGGCGAGCTGGTGGTGCTGGGCCGTAATGGCTCTGACTATTCTGCTGCGGTGCTTGCCGCCTGTTTACGCGCAGATTGTTGCGAGATCTGGACCGATGTCGACGGCGTATATACCTGCGACCCGCGGCAGGTCCCGGATGCCAGGCTACTGAAGTCGATGTCCTATCAGGAAGCCATGGAGCTTTCCTACTTCGGCGCCAAAGTCCTTCACCCACGCACTATCACCCCTATCGCTCAGTTCCAGATCCCCTGCCTCATTAAAAATACGGGTAACCCCCAGGCACCTGGCACCCTGATTGGCGCGGAAAGCGACGAAGACGAGCTGCCGGTTAAGGGGATTACCAACCTGAATAATATGGCGATGTTTAACGTTTCAGGTCCGGGAATGAAAGGCATGGTTGGCATGGCGGCACGCGTGTTTGCAGCGATGTCCGGCGCGGGGATTTCCGTCGTGCTGATCACTCAGTCATCCTCAGAGTACAGCATCAGCTTCTGCGTGCCGCAGGCCGATTGTGTTCGTGCTCGCCGTGCAATGGAAGAGGAGTTTTACCTGGAGCTGAAAGAGGGGCTGCTTGAACCTCTGGCGATCATGGAGCACCTGGCCATCATCTCCGTGGTCGGTGACGGTATGCGTACCCTGCGTGGGATTTCCGCAAAATTCTTTGCCGCACTTGCCCGTGCGAACATCAATATTGTGGCGATTGCCCAGGGGTCTTCCGAGCGTTCTATCTCTGTTGTCGTCAGCAACGACGACGCAGTGACCGGCGTGCGCGTCACGCACCAGATGCTGTTTAACACGGATCAGGTTATCGAGCTGTTCCTGATTGGCGTAGGCGGCGTAGGGGCAGCTTTGCTTGAGCAGGTGAAGCGCCAGCAGAGCTGGCTGAAGAAAAAGCATATCGACCTGCGCGTTTGTGGCGTAGCCAATTCAAAAGCCCTGCTGACCAACGTCCACGGCCTGGATCTGGAAAACTGGCAGGCCGAACTGGCTGAAGCTAAAGAGCCGTTTAATCTGGGCCGTCTGATTCGACTGGCAAAAGAGTATCACCTGCTTAATCCGGTCATCGTCGACTGTACCTCAAGCCAGGCGGTTGCCGATCAGTATGCCGATTTTCTGGCCGAGGGCTTCCACGTGGTCACGCCAAATAAAAAGGCGAATACTTCCAGCCTGAATTATTACCACCAGATGCGCAGCGCCGCGGCGAAATCGCGTCGTAAGTTCCTCTACGACACTAACGTGGGGGCTGGCCTGCCGGTCATTGAAAACCTGCAAAACCTGCTGAACGCCGGGGATGAGTTACGCCGTTTCTCCGGCATTCTTTCCGGCTCTTTATCCTTTATATTCGGCAAGCTCGACGAAGGCATGAGCTTCTCTGAGGCGACGCGTTTGGCGCGTGAAATGGGCTATACCGAACCCGATCCGCGTGACGATCTGTCCGGGATGGATGTGGCGCGTAAACTGCTGATTCTGGCTCGTGAAACCGGCAGCAACCTTGAACTTGACGATATTGTTATCGAGCCTGTTTTACCGGCTTCTTTTGATGCTACTGGTGATGTAGACGCGTTTATGGCCCGCTTGCCTCAGCTGGACGACGAGTTTGCGGCCCGCGTGGCTAAAGCCCGCGATGAAGGCAAAGTCATGCGTTTTGTCGGCGTTATCGACGAAGACGGCGGCTGCAAAGTTAAAATTGACGCCGTGGACGGTAACGATCCACTGTATAAAGTAAAAAACGGCGAGAACGCCCTGGCCTTCTACAGCCACTATTATCAGCCGCTGCCGCTGGTGCTGCGCGGTTACGGTGCGGGTAACGATGTTACGGCCGCCGGTGTCTTTGCGGATCTGTTGCGCACCCTGTCATGGAAGTTAGGAGTTTAAGATGGTTAAAGTATACGCCCCGGCAAGTAGCGCGAATATGAGCGTCGGGTTTGATGTGCTGGGAGCGGCCGTTTCGCCTGTTGATGGCTCGCTGCTGGGGGATTACGTCACGGTGCAAGCCGCTGACTCCTTCAGCCTGAATAATATCGGGCGCTTCGCCAGCAAGCTGCCAGCGGAGCCGCGCGAGAATATCGTTTACCAGTGCTGGGAACGCTTTTGTCAGGAGATCGGCAAAACGATTCCCGTCGCCATGACGCTCGAAAAAAGTATGCCTATCGGCTCCGGCCTTGGATCCAGCGCCTGCTCAGTGGTGGCGGGCCTGATGGCGATGAACGAATTCTGCGGTAAGCCGCTTAGCGACACGCGTCTGCTTGCGCTGATGGGGGAGCTGGAAGGGCGTATTTCTGGCAGCGTTCACTACGATAACGTCGCCCCCTGTTTCCTGGGCGGCATGCAGCTGATGATCGAAGAGAACGGCATCATCAGCCAGTCCGTTCCGGGCTTTGACGACTGGCTCTGGGTGCTGGCGTATCCGGGAATTAAAGTTTCCACCACGGAGGCCCGCGCGATTCTTCCGGCGCAGTATCGCCGTCAGGACTGCATCAGCCACGGCCGCCATCTGGCGGGCTTTATTCACGCCTGCCATACCCGTCAGCCTGAGCTTGCGGCTAAATTAATGCGCGATGTTATCGCCGAACCTTATCGCGCGAAACTGCTGCCTCGCTTTAATGAGGCGCGTCAGGCGGCGGCCGACATCGGGGCGCTGGCAAGCGGCATTTCTGGCTCCGGCCCGACCTTATTTGCGCTGTGTGATAACACCGATACCGCACAACGCGTGGCTGACTGGCTCAGCCAACACTATTTGCAAAATCAGGAAGGTTTTGTACATATTTGCCGTCTGGATACGGCTGGCGCACGAGTTCTGGGATAGATAACGCATGAAACTGTATAACCTTAAAGATCACAACGAGCAGGTCACTTTCGCCCAGGCAGTTACGCAGGGGCTGGGCAAGCAGCAGGGGCTGTTTTTCCCTCACGACCTGCCGGAGTTTGAGCTGACCGAAATCGACGAAATGCTGAAGATGGATTTCGTCTCCCGCAGCGCCAAAATTCTCTCAGCGTTTATTGGCGATGAGATCCCGCAGGCGCAGCTTGAAGAGCGGGTGCGCGCAGCCTTCGCTTTCCCGGCGCCGGTCAAAAGCGTTGCCTCCGACATCGGCTGTCTTGAGCTTTTCCACGGCCCGACGCTGGCGTTTAAAGACTTCGGCGGGCGCTTTATGGCGCAGATGCTGACGCATATTAGCGGAGATAAACCTGTCACCATTCTGACCGCGACTTCCGGTGATACCGGCGCTGCGGTGGCGCACGCCTTCTACGGCCTGAAAAACGTTCGCGTCGTGATCCTCTATCCGCGCGGCAAAATCAGCCCGCTGCAGGAGAAGCTGTTCTGTACCCTGGGCGGCAATATTGAAACCGTCGCGATTGACGGCGATTTTGATGCCTGCCAGGCACTGGTGAAACAAGCCTTCGACGATGAAGAGCTGAAAGTAGCGCTGGGGCTGAACTCTGCGAACTCCATCAATATCAGCCGTCTGCTGGCGCAGATTTGCTATTACTTTGAGGCCGTCGCGCAGCTTCCGCAGGAAGCGCGTAATCAACTGGTTGTCTCCGTCCCGAGCGGCAACTTTGGCGATCTCACCGCTGGTCTGCTGGCAAAATCACTCGGTTTGCCCGTCAAACGCTTTATCGCCGCCACCAATGCGAACGATACCGTGCCGCGCTTCCTGAGTGAGGGTAAATGGACACCGAAGGCAACCGTTGCCACGCTCTCTAACGCCATGGACGTCAGCCAGCCTAACAACTGGCCGCGCGTTGAGGAGCTGTTCCGCCGTAAAATCTGGCGTCTGACCGATCTGGGCTATGCCGCTGTAACGGATGAAACCACGAAGGCGACGATGCACGAGCTGAAAGCGCTGGGTTACGTTTCCGAACCGCATGCGGCCATTGCCTACCGTGCGCTGCGGGATCAGCTAAAGCAGGGAGAATACGGGTTATTCCTCGGCACGGCGCATCCGGCGAAGTTTAAAGAGAGCGTGGAGGAGATCCTGGGCGAGACGCTGCCGCTGCCGGAAGAGCTGGCTTCGCGTGCAGAGCTGCCGCTGCTTTCGCATCATTTACCGGCTGATTTTGCCGCGCTGCGCAAGCTGATGATGGCGCGATAAGTTTTTATCTGCCTTAGCGATAACGGGAAGTATCCTGAACACCGGCGGGCAAAAAGCCCGCCGATTTTTTTACTGCTCGTGGCGCTTAAACACCCATTCGTTGTTACCTGAGGCCTCTTCGTCAAAGAAGTAGCCGTCGGAGTTAAAGCCGGTGAGCTGTTCAGGTTTTGTCAGGCGATTTTCGATGATATAGCGGCTCATCAGGCCGCGCGCTTTCTTGGCGTAAAAACTGATCACTTTAAACTTGCCGTTTTTCTCATCCAGGAAGACAGGTTTGATAATCTCAGCCTGCAGCTTCTTCGGTTTAACCGACCTGAAATACTCATCCGATGCCAGATTGACCAGAATATTGTCGCCCTGCGCCGCCAGCGTCTGGTTGAGCTTTTCGGTAATCGTATCGCCCCAGAAATGATAGAGATCTTTACCTTGCGGATTCTCAAGGCGAATGCCCATTTCCAGTCTGTACGGCTGCATTAAGTCCAGCGGGCGCAGCACGCCATAAAGCCCTGAAAGCATCCGCAGGTGCGTCTGGGCAAATTCAAAATCCGCTTCGCTAAAGTTTTCGGCCTGCAAACCCGTGTACACATCACCTTTGAAAGCCAGAATGGCCTGACGGGCGTTATCCGGCGTGAAGTCAGGGTGCCATTCGTGAAAGCGCGTTTCGTTGAGCGAGGCGAGTTTATCGCTGATGCCCATCAGGGAAGCGATTTGCGGCGCGCTAAGCTTGCGGGCAATGCCGATAAGCTGCTGCGACTGTTCCAGCAGTTCAGGCTGGGTGTAGCGGCTGGTCGGCAACTCGCTTTGATAATCAAGAGTTTTTGCAGGTGAAATAACAATTAGCATGTCCGCTCCGGGTCAAGGTTTTGTGCCTACTTTAGCAAATTTCCGGCAAGTATCCGCCAATGGCTGCAATTAGCGCCCGGGGCATTTATCCGCCGGTGTTTCCCAGACCCCTGGCGCCAGCTGCGCTTTTATCTCTGGAAAACGATTGGGATCGAAGGTTGGCGTCACGCCCAGACGTATCTGACGCAGATAATCTTGCGCTATCTCACGCACCACGGGGGAGAGGAGCAAAATCGCGCTGAGATTGATTATTGCCATCCCCGCCATCGCCGCATCCGCCAGCTTCCACACCAGGGGCAGAGGCGAGAGGCAGCCGAACATGACCAGCGTCAGCGCCAGACAGCGGAATGACACCAGCGCAACCGGGCTACTTTGTTTCAGAAAGCGCAGGTTATTTTCCGCGTAAGCGTAGTTTGCCACGATAGAGGTAAAGGCAAACAGAAAGACTATCAGAGCGATAAATCCTGCCGCCCAGGGTCCCACAATGCTGCTCAGAGCAAACTGAACCAGGGTGATACCTCCGTGTGCGCTGTTATCCAGATTATCCAGTGCGCCAGAAAACAGCACAATAGCCGCGGTGGCTGAACAGATAACCATCGTATCAATAAAGACGCCGAACATCTGCACCAGACCCTGTGAGGCTGGGTGCGGAGGCCATGCGGCAGCCGCCGCCGCTGCGTTTGGGGTAGAGCCCATTCCCGCCTCGTTCGAGAACATACCGCGCTGAAACCCCGTGGTTATTGCCTGGGCGAGCGTAAATGCCAGCGCGCCAGAGGCGGCTTCCTGCCAGCCAAAGGCGCTCTTTATCACCAGCTTGATGACGTCCGGAATACGGTCTGCGTGCAGCGCCACCACGTACAGACTCATCAGCAGCCAGATGAGCGACATAAAAGGCACCAGAAACTGTGAAAGGCGAGCCGCGCCGCGCATGCCGCCCCAGATGATGGCGCTGGTCAGCATAACCAACAGAATACCGACCCAGGGTTTCGGGACGTTGAAGGCGTGGTTGACCGCGTTGGCGATGGTGTTTGCCTGCACGGCGTTAAAGATTAAGCCGAAGGCAAGCATCAGGAAGATGGAAAACATCACGCCCATCCAGCGCATCCCCAGACCGCGTTCCATATACCAGGCAGGGCCACCGCGATAGTTGCCTTCGCTGTCGCGGCTTTTATAGAGCTGTGCCAGGCAGCACTCTGCAAAAGAGGTCGCCATACCGATAAGGGCGACGACCCACATCCAGAAAATCGCGCCGGGGCCGCCCATGGTCAGTGCCAGCGCCACGCCGGTCAGGTTGCCGCTGCCGACGCGGGCGGCAAGGCTGATACAAAGTGCCTGAAAAGGTGAGATACCTGCGCTATCGCGAGGCCCTTTTGAAGTGATAAGCGTACGAAACCGTTTGAAATGGCGAAACTGAACAAAGCCGCAGCGAAAGCTAAACCAGATCCCTGCGCAAGGCAGCAGGTAGATCAGGATGGATCCCCACAGTACATCGTTGATAAAGTGAAGAAATTCTGTCATTAACGTCCCTCTTGTCAATGTATGTTGTGTTCGACTCTTCAATGTCGATAACGTACGCTCCGGTACGTTGCAGGCAAATATTATAGGCACTTTACCCGGCGTGCGACAGCGTCCGGGCGGCGTATTACTACGGTTGCACCTGACTTGCGTCGTGATATCATCAGGTAAGACAGATTACATCTCCCTAACAAGCTACACCTGACGAGAAACACTATCATGACGGATAAATTAACCTCCCTGCGTCAGCTGACCACCGTGGTTGCTGACACCGGAGATATCGCGGCAATGAAGCTGTACCAGCCGCAGGATGCTACGACTAACCCTTCCCTGATTCTGAACGCAGCGCAAATCCCTGAGTACCGCAAACTGATTGACGATGCGGTAGCGTGGGCGCGCGAGCAGAGCAACAATGCGGCGCAGCAGGTTGTTGACGCGACCGACAAGCTGGCGGTGAATATCGGTCTGGAAATCCTGAAACTGATCCCGGGTCGTATCTCCACCGAAGTGGATGCTCGTCTGTCCTATGACACCGAAGCAAGCATCGCGAAGGCCAAGCGCCTGATCAAACTTTACAACGACGCGGGCATCAGCAACGATCGCATTCTGATCAAACTGGCTTCTACCTGGCAGGGCATCCGTGCCGCCGAGCAGCTGGAAAAAGAAGGCATCAACTGTAACCTGACGCTGCTGTTCTCCTTCGCTCAGGCGCGTGCCTGTGCTGAAGCTGGCGTGTTCCTGATTTCCCCGTTTGTTGGCCGTATCCTCGACTGGTACAAAGCTAACACCGACAAGAAAGAGTATGCCCCGCAGGAAGATCCAGGCGTGGTGTCCGTCGCTGAAATCTACCAGTACTACAAGCAGCACGGTTACGAAACCGTGGTGATGGGCGCAAGCTTCCGTAACGTCGGCGAAATCCTTGAGCTGGCGGGCTGCGACCGTCTGACCATCGCGCCTGCGCTGCTCAAAGAGCTGGCGGAAAGCGAAGGTGCGGTTGAGCGTAAACTGGCCTACAGCGGCGAGGTGAAAGCCCGTCCGGAACGCATCACCGAATCTCAGTTCCTGTGGCAGCACAATCAGGATCCGATGGCCGTAGATAAACTGGCTGACGGTATCCGCAAGTTTGCTATCGACCAGGAAAAACTGGAAAAAATGATCGGCGACCTGCTGTAATCTCTGGCGTGGCCGGGCTACCGGCCACGCTTTTTAGCGTTATCCCCTGTCTGCAACCCCCTTCGCCGTGTATCATTCCGCTTAAGTTGGCTTATTTCCGGGAATGATATGAATACCTTACGCATTGGCTTAGTTTCCGTCTCTGACCGCGCCTCAAGCGGCGTCTACCAGGATAAAGGCATCCCCGCGCTGGAAGACTGGCTGGCAAAAACCTTGACCACGCCGTTTGAGATTGAAACGCGTCTGATCCCAGACGAGCAGCCGATCATCGAACAAACGCTTTGCGAGCTGGTGGATGAAATGGCCTGCCACCTGGTGCTGACCACCGGCGGAACCGGACCCGCTCGTCGGGATGTGACGCCCGACGCAACGCTGGCGGTGGCGGACCGCGTGATGCCAGGCTTTGGCGAGCAGATGCGTCAGGTGAGCCTGCATTTTGTGCCGACGGCGATTTTATCCCGCCAGGTGGGCGTCATTCGCAAGCAGGCGCTGATCCTCAATCTGCCGGGCCAGCCGAAATCCATTCAGGAGACGCTGGAAGGGGTGAAGGACGAGAGTGGCAAAGTGGTCGTGCCGGGTATTTTTGCCAGTGTACCTTATTGTGTACAGCTGCTTGACGGACCTTATATCGAAACGGATCCGCAAGTCGTAGCAGCTTTTCGCCCTAAAAACGCAAGACGTGACACAATGTCCTGAATATAGGCCGTTTGTGACATAAGATACAGTGCATATGGAGTGTTGATTTTTAACCGTTATAGTCATCTTTGCTTTACAGCAAAACGGAAAATAATTTTCACACTCCTTTCTACGTATGGTTTCTTATGTCCAGACAAAAAGCAGCGGCAAGACAGGCAAGACCCCTTAATCGTCAGGATTACAAAACCCTGACCCTCGCCGCTCTCGGCGGCGCGCTGGAATTCTACGACTTCATCATTTTCGTCTTCTTTGCCGCGGTGCTGGGCGAACTCTTTTTTCCGGCCGACATTCCTGAATGGCTCCGCCAGGTGCAGACTTTTGGCATTTTCGCGGCTGGCTATCTGGCCCGGCCGCTAGGCGGCATCGTCATGGCCCATTTTGGCGATCTGGTGGGGCGCAAGAAGATGTTTACGCTGAGTATCCTGCTGATGGCGCTTCCGACGCTGGCGATTGGCCTGCTGCCAACCTACGAAACGCTCGGTATTGCGGCACCTCTACTCCTGCTGCTGATGCGCGTGCTTCAGGGGGCGGCGATTGGCGGAGAAGTGCCCGGCGCGTGGGTATTCGTGGCCGAGCACGTTCCCTATAAACGTATAGGGATTGCCTGCGGAACGCTGACGGCGGGCCTTACGGTGGGCATTTTGCTCGGCTCGGTTGTCGCGACCCTGATTAACACCTCCCTGACCCAACAGGCTATTGATGAGGGAGGCTGGCGTATTCCTTTCTTCCTCGGCGGTCTGTTCGGGCTGGTGGCGATGTATTTGCGTCGTTGGCTGCGGGAGACACCGATTTTCA
Organism: uncultured Buttiauxella sp.; assembly: GCA_946480445.1. Classification (GTDB taxonomy): domain Bacteria; phylum Pseudomonadota; class Gammaproteobacteria; order Enterobacterales; family Enterobacteriaceae; genus Dryocola. The sequence continues at coordinate 183,554 of CAMLJN010000002.1, read as the reverse complement.
TCGAGATGCAAAAGCGTAAGGCGCTGGCTGAAGAGCTACCGCTGAAAGCGGTGCTGGTGAACCATAAAAAGGCGGTTACGGTGTCGATGCTGCTGACCTGGCTGCTTTCGGCTGGCATCGTCGTCGTCATTTTAATGGCGCCAACATGGCTGCAAAAACAGCTGGGGCTTGCGCCTGCCCTGACGCTACAGGCCAACAGCATTGCCATCATCATGCTATGTATTGGGTGTATCGTGGCCGGACTGGTTGTCGACCGCATTGGTGCGAGTAAAACCTTTATTATCGGCAGCGTTTTGCTGGCGGTGTGCAGTTGGCTGTTCTACCACCTCACGGCAAGCCATCCTGAACATTTGTTTGTGCTTTATGGGCTGGTTGGGCTGAGCGTGGGCGTTGTCGGAGCGGTGCCTTTTGTTATGGTGCGTGCTTTTCCGGCGGAAGTGCGCTTTACCGGCATCTCATTTTCTTACAACGTCTCTTACGCCATCTTCGGCGGACTGACGCCGATATTCGTCACCCTGCTGATGGGCGTTTCGCCGATGGCACCGGCCTGGTACGTGCTGGCTCTTGCACTTATTGGGCTGGCTCTGGGGATCTGGTTAAGAAAGGATTTAAGCCACGAAGATGAAGCGGTTACCTGTCCGCTACAGCAGTCGTAATAAAAAAGCGGAGCATTGCTCCGCTTTTTGCGTTCAGGGGGAAGCGGCTTAGTGCTTTTCGCCGATTGGCAGCACGGTGCGGCCAAACTGTTCGTTCAGCACTTCGCCCATCGCGAGGTAAATGGCGCTTGCGCCACAAACCAGACCAATCCAGCCCGCTACACGGACAAGAGCTTCGTTGTCGGCAAGGTGGCCGATGGCCAGCAGAGCAAACAGTACGGTCAGGCTGGCAAACACGAACTGCAGCATACGTGCGGAACGCAGCGTACCGAAGAACATGAACAGGGTGAAGATGCCCCACAGGCCCAGGTAAGCGCCAAGGAAGTGGCCGTTTGCAGCTTCCGACAGACCCATCTTAGGCATAAGCAGAATGGCGACCAGGGTCAGCCAGAAAGAGCCATAAGAGGTGAAAGCGGTTAAACCGAAGGTGTTGCCTTTTTTATATTCCAGCAGGCCCGCAAAAATCTGCGCAATACCGCCATAAAAAATGCCCATAGCAAGGATGATGACATCCATCGGGAAAATACCGGTGTTATGCAAGTTGAGCAGAATGGTAGTCATGCCGAAGCCCATTAAGCCCAGGGGAGCTGGATTAGCCAACTTAGTGTTGCCCATAGTTCCTCTGAAAAATTCCTGTAATGTAGTTTGAGTAAAGGCCACGCCGCCATGAAAGGGCTGCGGGGCGCGGCATCATAATCAGCTGTCGGGCCTGAGTCCATGATCTAAACAGGTGTGCGGATGAAAATTTTTTTTGCTTTGCCCCTTGATGGCGGGCAAGGCGACCCCATCTTGTATCCAACCGCAGTTGACGGACCTGAAAAAAAACACGTTTGGGCAGTTGAAACACTCTTGTTTGCCCGCATAACAGGTCCACAACCACATGACGAACAATTTTTAAGTGGAGACGTTTAGATGGGTAAAATTATTGGTATCGACCTGGGTACAACCAACTCTTGTGTAGCTATCATGGACGGGACTACCGCTCGCGTGCTGGAAAACGCCGAGGGCGACCGCACCACTCCTTCTATTATTGCTTATACCCAGGATGGTGAAACTCTGGTTGGTCAGCCGGCTAAGCGTCAGGCAGTGACGAACCCGCAGAACACCCTGTTTGCGATCAAGCGCCTGATCGGTCGTCGTTTCCAGGACGAAGAAGTGCAGCGTGACGAAGCTATCATGCCGTACAAAATCATCGGCGCTGACAACGGCGACGCATGGATCGACGTAAAAGGCCAGAAAATGGCACCGCCGCAGATCTCTGCTGAAGTGCTGAAAAAAATGAAGAAAACCGCGGAAGATTACCTGGGTGAGCCGGTAACTGAAGCTGTTATCACCGTCCCTGCTTACTTCAACGACGCACAGCGTCAGGCAACGAAAGATGCCGGTCGTATCGCGGGTCTGGAAGTCAAACGTATCATCAACGAACCAACCGCAGCGGCGCTGGCCTACGGTCTGGATAAAGAAGTGGGCAACCGCACTATCGCGGTTTACGACCTCGGTGGTGGTACTTTCGATATCTCTATTATCGAAATCGACGAAGTTGATGGCGAAAAAACCTTCGAAGTGCTGGCAACTAACGGTGATACCCACCTGGGTGGTGAAGACTTCGACAGCCGTCTGATTAACTACCTGGTAGAAGAGTTCAAGAAAGATCAGGGCATCGATCTGCGTAACGATCCGCTGGCAATGCAGCGTCTGAAAGAAGCCGCAGAAAAAGCGAAGATCGAACTGTCTTCTGCCCAGCAGACCGACGTCAACCTGCCGTACATCACAGCAGACGCGACCGGTCCTAAACACATGAACATCAAAGTGACGCGTGCGAAACTGGAATCCCTGGTCGAAGACCTGGTCAACCGTTCCATCGATCCGCTGAAAGTTGCGCTGCAGGATGCTGGCCTGTCCGTTTCCGATATCCAGGACGTTATCCTGGTCGGCGGTCAGACTCGTATGCCAATGGTGCAGAAAAAAGTTGCTGAGTTCTTTGGTAAAGAGCCACGTAAAGACGTTAACCCGGATGAAGCTGTTGCTATCGGTGCTGCGGTTCAGGGTGGTGTTCTGACGGGTGAAGTGAAAGACGTACTGCTGCTGGACGTTACCCCTCTGTCTTTGGGTATCGAAACCATGGGCGGCGTGATGACTGCACTTATCAACAAAAATACCACGATCCCGACCAAGCACAGCCAGGTGTTCTCTACCGCTGAAGACAACCAGTCTGCGGTAACCATCCATGTGATTCAGGGTGAGCGTAAACGTGCTTCCGATAACAAATCTCTGGGTCAGTTCAACCTGGATGGGATTCAGGCTGCTCCACGCGGTATGCCGCAGATCGAAGTGACTTTCGACATCGACGCCGATGGTATTCTGCACGTCTCCGCGAAGGACAAAAACAGCGGTAAAGAGCAGAAAATCACCATCAAGGCTTCTTCCGGTCTGAACGAAGAAGAAATCCAGAAAATGGTGCGCGAAGCGGAAGCTAACGCAGAATCTGACCGTAAGTTCGAAGAGCTGGTACAGACCCGCAACCAGGCCGATCATCTGGTACACAGCACTCGTAAGCAGGTTGAGGAAGCCGGTGACAAACTGCCAGCTGACGATAAAACCGCTATCGAGTCTGCGCTGAGCGAGCTGGAAGGTTCTTTGAAAGGCGAAGACAAAGCCGATATCGAAGCGAAAATGCAGGCGCTGGCCCAGGTATCCCAGAAGCTCATGGAACTGGCTCAGCAGCAGCACGCTGAACAGCAGGCGGGTAACGCGGCAGACGCATCTAACGCTGGCAAAGATGACGACGTTGTTGATGCTGAGTTCGAAGAAGTTAAAGACAAAAAATAATCGCCCTTTGAGCGGTTTATAACTGGCACGGGCGTAGGAGTTTTCTCCACGCCCGTGCACGCATGTTAGGGGCAGAACAAAGAGATGGCGAAGAGAGACTATTACGAGGTTTTAGGCGTCCCGAAGTCCGCGGACGAGCGTGAAATCAAAAAAGCTTACAAACGCCTGGCGATGAAATTCCACCCGGACCGTAACCAGGGTGATAAAGAGGCCGAAGGTAAGTTTAAAGAAATCAAAGAAGCATACGAAATCCTGACCGACGAGCAAAAACGTGCGGCTTACGACCAGTATGGTCATGCCGCGTTTGAGCAGGGCGGTATGGGTGGTGGTGGCGGCGGCTTCGGCGGCGGCGGTGCTGACTTCAGCGATATCTTTGGTGACGTATTTGGCGATATCTTTGGCGGTGGCCGCCGTCAGCGCGCCGCACGCGGTGCCGATTTGCGCTACAACATGGATTTAACGCTGGAAGAAGCGGTTCGCGGCGTAACCAAAGAGATCCGCATTCCTACGCTTGAAGAGTGCGATGTCTGCCACGGCAGCGGCGCGAAGTCCGGTTCCAAGCCGCAGACCTGTCCAACCTGTCACGGTGCAGGTCAGGTACAGATGCGCCAGGGCTTCTTTACGGTACAGCAAAGCTGTCCGCACTGTCAGGGCCGCGGGTCGATCATCAAAGATCCGTGCAACGCCTGCCATGGCCATGGTCGCGTAGAGAAAACCAAAACCCTGTCGGTGAAGATCCCGGCTGGCGTGGATACCGGCGATCGCATTCGTCTTGCCGGTGAAGGTGAAGCCGGTGAACATGGCGCGCCGGCGGGCGATCTGTATGTTCAGGTGCAGGTTAAGCAGCACCCAATCTTCGAACGTGAAGGCAATAACCTGTACTGCGAAGTGCCGATTAACTTTGCAATGGCGGCTTTAGGCGGCGAGATCGAAGTACCGACGCTCGATGGCCGTGTGAATCTGAAGGTGCCGGGTGAGACGCAAACGGGCAAGCTGTTCAGAATGCGCGGTAAAGGGGTGAAATCCGTACGCGGTGGTGCGCAGGGCGATCTGCTGTGCCGCGTGGTGGTGGAAACGCCGGTCAGCCTGAATGAAAAACAGAAGCAGCTGCTGCGCGATCTGGAAGAAAGCTTCGGTGGACCGAGCGGTGAGAAAAACAGCCCGCGTTCCAAAAGCTTCTTTGATGGCGTGAAAAGATTCTTTGATGATTTAACCAAATAATCTGTCGCCTCCGGCTTACAAACAAAAACCTGAATCAGCCTAAGCGCGGTTCAGGTTTTTTTATTTATGGCCTGCGCTGAAGTCCTCTCCGTTAACACCTCGTTTTTTTCGATCTAAAGCTGCAATTTAATCTGCTTTTATCGAGTGGTTATAACTGTTATTTTGACAACCTGTAAGCGGCTTACCTGTCGTGCTGCTTGAAAGTAGGGTGAAAGAATGACGAAAACAATACAACGCTTTTTCCAGGGGGATGCCGCAGGCGGCATTCTGCTGATCCTTGCCGCCTCTGCGGCGATGATTCTGGCGAACCTCGATGTCAGCAGCCACTTTTATCAGGCATTTCTGGAAACGCCTGTCGAAGTGCGCATTGGCTCGCTGGATATTAATAAAAACCTGCTGCTGTGGGTCAACGATGCATTAATGGCGATCTTCTTCCTGATGATCGGTCTGGAAGTCAAACGGGAGATGGTAGAGGGATCGCTGGCGAGCCGTCGCCAGGCTGCTTTCCCGATGATTGCCGCGCTGGGGGGCATGGTTGTCCCTGCTGTCCTCTATCTTGTTTTTAACTATCAGGACCCCGTTACCCGGGAAGGCTGGGCGATTCCGGCTGCCACGGATATTGCCTTTGCGTTGGGTATCCTGGCGCTGCTGGGCAACCGCGTACCGGTTGCGCTGAAGGTATTCCTGATGGCGCTGGCGATTATCGACGATCTGGGCGCGATCGTGATTATTGCTCTGTTCTATACCAGCGATCTCTCACTGCTTTCGCTGGCCGTGGCGGCAGGCGCGATTGCGGTGCTGGGCCTGCTGAATATCTGCAATGTCCGCCGTACCGGCCTGTATATTCTGGTGGGCTTGGTGCTGTGGACGGCGGTACTGAAATCAGGCGTCCACGCTACGCTCGCCGGGGTGATTATTGGTTTCCTCATCCCGCTTAAAGAGAAAGAAGGGCGTTCGCCTGCGCGTGAACTGGAGCATATTCTGCATCCGTGGGTGGCGTTCCTGATTCTGCCGCTGTTTGCTTTTGCCAATGCTGGCGTCTCCCTCGACGGCGTCACTTTTGCGGGCTTAACGTCGTTGCTGCCGATGGGCATCGTTGCTGGCCTGTTTATCGGTAAACCGCTGGGCATCAGCTTATTTTGCTGGGCGGCGCTAAAATTAAAGCTGGCGAGCCTGCCTGAGGGGACCACAAGCAAGGATATTATGGCGATAGGCGTGCTGTGCGGGATTGGCTTTACCATGTCGATTTTTATCGCTTCGCTTGCCTTTGGCAGCGCCGATCCTGCCCTGATTACCTGGGCGAAGCTGGGTATCCTGCTCGGATCGTTGCTTTCCGCCGTGGTGGGGTACAGTATGCTGAGAAGCCGTTTTTCATCGGCAGAATAACAGCATTCATTTTACCGCTGGCGGCCTGACCCGCCGCCAGCCCATGGAGAATCTCTCAGGGAGTGAAAGCGCGTGTCCCATATCAATTACAATCACCTTTATTATTTCTGGCATGTCTGTAAAGAAGGCTCGGTGGTGGGCGCGGCGGAAGCGCTCTATCTGACGCCGCAAACGATCACCGGGCAAATCAAAGCGCTGGAAGAACGTCTGGACGGCAAGCTGTTCAAACGTAAAGGTCGCGGGCTGGAGCCTTCTGAGCTGGGACAGCTGGTGTTCCGCTATGCCGATCGTATGTATACGCTAAGCCAGGAGATGCTGGATATTGTGAACTATCGCAAAGAGTCCAGCCTGCTGTTCGACGTCGGGATTGCCGATGCGCTTTCTAAACGTCTGGTAAGCGGCGTGCTGGATGCGGCGGTGGTCGAGGATGAACAGATTCATCTGCGCTGTTTTGAGTCCACCCACGAAATGCTGCTCGAGCAGCTGAGCCAGCATAAGCTGGATATGATCATCTCCGACTGTCCAATCGACTCCACGCAGCAGGAAGGCCTGTTCTCCGTAAAAATTGGCGAGTGCGGGATTAGCTTCTGGTCTCAGAATCCGCTGCCGGATCTGCCGTTCCCGGCCTGCCTTGAAACGCGACGCCTGCTGATCCCGGGCCGCCGTTCCATGCTCGGACGCAAGATCCTTAACTGGATTAACAGCCAGGGCTTAAAGGTAGAAATTCTCGGTGAGTTTGACGACGCCGCGCTGATGAAGGCTTTCGGTGCCGCGCACAACGCTATCTTTGTTGCGCCTACGCTTTACGGCCAGGAAATCTACAACGACGACAATATCGTTGAGATAGGGCGGGTTGAGAATGTGATGGAAGAGTATCACGCTATATTTGCTGAACGCATGATCCAGCACCCGGCGGTGCAGCGCGTCTGCAAGCGCGATTACTCGGCGCTCTTTAAGTAGCGTTATCTTCAGGACATAAAAAAACCGGCGTTAGCCGGTTTTTATTAAAGCTGACAACAGAAGGGCGATTAAGCCAGTTTGTTGATTTGCGCAGTAAGGTTAGCCTTATGACGCGCAGCTTTGTTTTTGTGGATCAGACCTTTGCTAGCCTGACGGTCCACGATTGGTTGCATTTCGTTAAATGCTTTCTGTGCAGCAGCTTTGTCGCCAGTTTCAATCGCTGCGTATACTTTCTTGATGAAAGTACGCATCATAGAGCGACGGCTTGCGTTGTGCTTACGAGCCTTTTCAGACTGTACAGCACGTTTCTTAGCTGATTTGATATTAGCCAAGGTCCAACTCCCAAATATGATCTATGTGGACAATTCAAAGGCCGAGGAATATGCCCGGTTAGCCTTCTTTTGTCAATGGATTTGTGCAAATAAGCGCCGTTAAACTTACGGCACCTCTTACGTTGTGATGGCGCGGATTCTACCAGCTTCACGGCGGCGAATACAGCCTTTCGGTAACAAAATTCGTTCAATCGGGCCAGGTTTGCTGAAACAGCTCTTCAGGGTAATGAAATCCTTAAAGCTTTAACCCAAAGGGGCAATCGCTGGTTAACCTTCACCGTGGTAGTTGATATAATCCGCCGATTTCCACTGTTTTGAGCCAGCCATGAAGCTGATACGCGGCATACATAATTTGCGCCAGAGTCACCACGGGTGTGTCCTCACCATTGGCAACTTTGATGGCGTGCATCGAGGCCACAAGTCTCTGCTACAGGGGCTGTGTGCGGAAGGGCGTGCGCGCAATCTTCCGGTGATGGTCATGATATTCGAGCCGCAGCCGCTTGAGCTCTTTGCCGCCGGTAAAGCTCCCGCACGCCTGACGCGGCTGCGCGAAAAGCTGCGTTATCTGGCGGAATGCGGTGTGGACTATGTCCTGTGTGTCAGATTTGACCGCCGTTTCGCCGCTTTAACGGCGCAAAACTTTGTCAGCGATCTGCTGGTTGACCGCCTCGGGGTGAAATTTCTCGCCGTCGGGGATGATTTCCGCTTTGGTGCTGGTCGCCAGGGGGATTTCTTGTTATTACAGAAGGCAGGCCTGGAATACGGCTTTGACGTCACCAGCACGCAAACGTTTTGTGAAGGTGGCGTACGCATCAGCAGCACGGCGGTTCGTCAGGCGCTGGCGGATGACGATCTTGAGCTTGCCCAAAGCCTGCTTGGCCATCCCTTTACCCTCTCCGGACGCGTTGTTCACGGCGATGAACTGGGGCGCACTATCGGCTTCCCGACGGCAAACCTACCGCTGCGTCGTCAGGTTTCCCCGGTCAAAGGCGTTTATGCGGTGGAAGTGGCGGGCCTCGGCGACAGGCTGTTGCCTGGCGTCGCCAATATCGGCACCCGCCCAACGGTGGCGGGAATTCGCCAGCAGTTAGAAGTCCATTTGCTGGACGTTGTAATGGACCTTTATGGGCGCCATATAGATGTGGTGCTGCGTAAAAAGATACGCAATGAACAGCGATTTGCCTCTCTTGATGAACTCAAGGCGCAAATCGCAAAAGACGTGGTAACAGCCCGCGAGTTTTTCGGGTCAAAAACCTGAGCAGACTTTCCTCAACACCGAAATACGGAACCGAGAATCTAATGAGTGACTTTAAATCTACCCTGAACCTGCCGGAAACAGGGTTCCCGATGCGTGGCGATCTCGCCAAACGCGAACCGGGCATGCTGGCGCGCTGGAACGGTGATGATCTGTACGGCATCATCCGTAATGCAAAAAAAGGCAAAAAATCCTTCATCCTGCATGACGGCCCTCCTTACGCGAACGGCAGCATTCACATTGGTCACTCGGTTAACAAGATTCTGAAAGACATTATCGTGAAGTCCAAAGGGCTTTCCGGTTTTGATTCCCCGTACGTGCCGGGCTGGGACTGCCACGGCCTGCCCATTGAGCTGAAGGTAGAGCAGCTGATCGGTAAACCTGGCGAGAAAGTCTCGGCGGCGGAATTCCGTGCGCAATGCCGTAAATACGCGGCAGAGCAGGTTGATGGCCAGCGTGCAGACTTTATCCGTCTGGGCGTGCTGGGTGACTGGTCTCGTCCGTATCTGACCATGGATTTCAACACCGAAGCGAATATCATCCGTGCGCTCGGCAAAATCATCGGTAACGGCCACCTGCACAAAGGGGCGAAACCGGTGCACTGGTGCGTCGACTGCCGTTCAGCGCTGGCTGAAGCGGAAGTGGAGTACTACGACAAGACCTCTCCGTCTATCTTCGTTAATTTCCAGGCCGTTGATGCCGACGCGGTGAAAGCGAAGTTTGGTGCCGCGCAGGTTAACGGCCCGGTTTCCATGGTTATCTGGACCACCACGCCGTGGACCCTGCCCGCTAACCGTGCTGTATCTCTGAACGCTGAATTTGAGTATGTGCTGGTGCAGGTTGCAGGCCAGGCGCTGATCGTGGCAAAAGATCTGCTCGAAGGCGTTATGAAAAGCGCGGCGGTGAGCGAGTGGCAGATCCTGGGTACCGCGAAAGGTGCAGCGCTTGAGCTGATGCGCTTTAAGCACCCGTTCCTGGACTTCGACGTGCCGGCGATCCTGGGCGATCACGTTACGCTGGAAGCCGGTACCGGTGCGGTGCATACCGCCGGTGGCCACGGCCCGGACGACTACGTTATCAGCCAGAAATATGGTCTGGAAATCGCTAACCCGGTTGGCCCGGACGGCTGCTATCTGCCCGGCACCTATGAAGGTCTGGACGGCGTGCAGGTGTTCAAAGCCAACGATCTGATCGTTAATATCCTGCGTGATAAAGGCGTACTGCTGCACGTTGAAAAACTGCTGCACAGCTACCCGCACTGCTGGCGTCACAAAACGCCGATCATTTTCCGCGCGACGCCGCAGTGGTTTGTCAGCATGGATCAGAAAGGCCTGCGCGAGCAGTCTCTGAAAGAGATCAAAGGCGTGCAGTGGATCCCTGACTGGGGCCAGGCGCGTATCGAATCCATGGTGGCGAACCGTCCTGACTGGTGTATCTCCCGTCAGCGTACCTGGGGCGTGCCAATGTCTCTGTTTGTGCATAAAGAGACCGAAGAGCTGCACCCGCGTACGCTGGAGCTGATGGAAGAAGTCGCTAAGCGCGTAGAGCAGGACGGTATCCAGGCCTGGTGGGATCTCGATCCGCGCGACATCATGGGTGACGATGCCGATAACTACACTAAAGTACCGGACACGCTGGACGTCTGGTTCGATTCCGGTTCCACGCATTCCTCCGTGGTGGATGTGCGCCCGGAATTCGGCGGTCACGCGGCAGATATGTATCTGGAAGGCTCGGATCAGCATCGCGGCTGGTTTATGTCCTCGCTGATGATTTCTACCGCCATGAAAGGCAAAGCGCCATACCGCCAGGTGTTGACGCACGGCTTTACCGTCGATGGCCAGGGACGCAAGATGTCCAAATCCATCGGTAACACCGTATCGCCTCAGGATGTGATGAACAAACTGGGTGCGGATATTCTGCGTCTGTGGGTCGCCTCTACCGATTACACCGGCGAAATGGCGGTGTCCGATGAGATCCTCAAGCGCGCCGCTGATTCTTATCGTCGTATTCGTAACACCGCGCGTTTCCTGCTGGCCAACCTGAACGGCTTTAATCCGGAAACCGATATGGTGAAACCGGAAGAGATGGTGACCTTGGATCGCTGGGCTGTAGGCTGTGCGCAGGAAGCACAGGCCGATATCCTGGCCTCTTATGAGAGCTACGATTTCCACGAAGTGGTGCAGCGTCTGATGCGTTTCTGCTCCGTGGAGATGGGCTCGTTCTACCTCGACATCATCAAAGATCGCCAGTACACCGCGAAAGCAGACAGCGTGGCGCGCCGCAGCTGCCAGACCGCGCTGTACCACATTGCAGAAGCGCTGGTTCGCTGGATGGCACCGATCATGTCCTTTACCGCAGACGAGATCTGGGGCTACCTGCCGGGTAAACGCGAGCAGTATGTCTTTACCGGCGAATGGTATGAAGGTCTGTTTGGCCTCGCCGATAGCGAAGCGATGAACAACGAGTACTGGGATACGCTGCTGACCGTACGTGGCGAAGTAAACAAAGTCATCGAGCAGGCCCGTGCTGATAAGCGCGTTGGTGGCTCTCTGGAAGCAGCAGTGACCCTGTATGCGGACAGTGAACTGGCGGCGAAGCTAAACAGCCTCGGTGAAGAACTGCGATTTGTCCTGTTGACCTCTGCTGCGGAAGTTGCGGATTATGCGCAGGCAACGGACGACGCTCAGCCAAGCGAAATTCTCAAAGGGCTGAAAGTTGCACTCCGTAAAGCCGACGGTGAGAAGTGCCCGCGCTGCTGGCATTACACCACCGATGTCGGTCAGGTAGCGGAACACGCAGAGATCTGCGGCCGCTGTGTCAGCAACGTAGCCGGTGACGGCGAAAAACGTAAGTTTGCCTGATGACTAAACCGATTCTTTCTACCGGCCTGCGCTGGCTGTGGCTGGTGGTCGTGGTGCTGATCGTCGATCTGGGCAGTAAATACCTTATCCTCCAGCATTTCATGCTGGGGGACACCGTATCGCTGTTCCCGTCGCTGAACCTGCACTATGCCCGTAACTACGGCGCGGCGTTTAGCTTCCTGGCCGACAAAGGCGGCTGGCAGCGCTGGTTCTTCGCGGGTATCGCTATCGGTATTTGCGTGGTGCTGGCGGTGCTGATGTATCGTGCCAAAGCGAGCCAGAAGCTGAATAATATCGCCTATGCTTTAATTATCGGCGGCGCGCTCGGCAACCTGTTCGACAGGCTCTGGCACGGTTTTGTGGTTGATATGATCGACTTTTACGTGGGCGACTGGCACTTTGCCACCTTCAACCTGGCCGATACGGCAATCTGTATCGGTGCGGCGCTGATTGTGCTGGAGGGGTTCTTTGTCTCCTCCGACAAGCCTGCTAAGCAAAAAGGGTAACCAATGGCTGAGTCGATACAGGCTAACAGCAGAGTATTCGTGCATTTCACGCTGAAACTCGAAGACGGCTCCACCGCAGAATCCACCCGTAACAACGGGAAACCGGCGCTGTTCACGCTCGGCGATGAAACTTTGTCGCCGGGTCTGGAAGATCAGCTGGTGGGCCTGAAAGTCGGGGACAAGAAGGCTTTTTCTCTGGCCCCGGAGTCCGCATTTGGTATTCCCAGCCCGGATATGATCCAGTATTTCTCGCGTCGTGAGTTCGTCGACGCGGGCGAGCCGGAACCGGGCGCGATAATGCTTTTTACCGCAATGGATGGCAGCGAGATGCCGGGCGTCGTGCGTGAAGTGAACGGGGATTCCATCACCGTTGACTTTAATCACCCGCTCGCCGGGCAAACCATTCATTTTGATATCGAAGTGCTGGAAATTAACCCGGTACTGGAGGCGTTAAATGCAGATCCTGTTGGCTAACCCACGCGGCTTTTGTGCCGGGGTCGACCGCGCTATCAGCATTGTGGAAAACGCGCTGGCCATTTACGGCGCGCCCATTTATGTCCGTCACGAAGTGGTACATAACCGCTATGTGGTAGACAGCCTGCGCGAACGCGGTGCTATTTTCATCGAGCAAATCAGCGAAGTGCCGGACGGTGCGATTTTGATTTTCTCGGCGCATGGGGTTTCCCAGGCGGTGCGCAACGAAGCGAAAGGCCGTGATTTAACGGTGTTTGACGCGACCTGCCCGCTGGTGACCAAAGTGCATATGGAAGTGGCGCGCGCCAGCCGTCGTGGTGAAGAGTCCATTCTGATTGGCCATGCAGGCCACCCGGAAGTGGAAGGCACCATGGGTCAGTACAGCAATCCGAAGGGCGGCATGTATCTGGTTGAATCTCCGGAAGATGTCAGCAAGCTGAGCGTGAAAGACGAAGCCAGGCTGTCGTTTATGACGCAGACCACGCTTTCCGTGGACGATACCTCCGACGTGATTGACGCGCTGCGCAGACGCTTCCCGAAAATCATCGGTCCGCGCAAAGACGATATCTGCTACGCCACCACCAACCGTCAGGAAGCCGTGCGAGCGCTGGCAGACGAAGCGGACGTGGTGCTGGTGGTCGGTTCGAAAAACTCCTCCAACTCCAATCGCCTGGCCGAGCTTGCCCAGCGCATGGGTAAATCCGCCTACCTGATTGACGATGCCACAGATATTCAGGAAGAGTGGGTGAAGGCGGCGGGCTGTGTCGGCGTGACCGCAGGTGCATCGGCGCCGGATATTCTGGTGCAGAACGTGCTTGCCCGCCTGCGCGAGCTGGGCGGCAGCGAAACCCGCGAGCTGACCGGGCGTGAAGAGAACATTGTTTTTGAGGTGCCCAAAGAGCTGCGTATGGACGTTCGTGAAGTAGAATAACGTAAGCTTTTTTCAGATATGAGATGATGCCAGACGGGTAAAAACGTCTGGCATTTTTTATGGAGGAAGCATGAGCAGAACCCCAATTATTCTGGATACCGATCCTGGCATTGACGACGCGGTTGCTATTGCGGCCGCCCTGTTTGCGCCGCAGCTGGATTTAAGGCTTATCACCACCGTTGCAGGTAATGTCTCGGTGGATAAAACGACCCGCAATGCGCTACAGCTGATGCATTTCTGGGATAAAGATGTCCCTGTGGCGCAGGGGGCCGCTACGCCGCTGGTTCGCAAGCTACGCGATGCGGCCTACGTGCATGGCGAATCGGGTATGGAAGGCTATGCTTTCGTCGAACATCAGCGTCACCCGCTGGAGCTGCCTGCCTTTGAGGCGATCTGGCGGGCTCTGAACGCCAGCGAGGAGCCTCTTACTCTGGTGACCATAGGCCCACTCACCAATATCGCGCTGCTGCTCACGCAATACCCGGACTGCAAAAGCAAAATTAAACGCCTGGTGATGATGGGCGGTTCGGCGGGGCGCGGCAATTTTACGCCAACCGCTGAATTTAATATCGCCATCGACCCCGAGGCGGCAGCACGCGTCTTTGAAAGCGGGCTGGAGATTGTGATGTGCGGCCTGGATGTGACCAACCAGGCGATGCTAAGCCCTGCTTATCTGGAAACGCTGCCGCATCTCGGCCAGACCGGTAAAATGCTGCACGCCCTGTTCAGCCACTATCGCAGCGGCAGCATGACAACCGGCCTGCGCATGCACGATCTCTGCGCCATTGCCTGGCTTGTGAAACCCGAGCTTTTTACCACGCATTCCTGTTTTGTGGCGGTGGAAACCCACGGTGACTACACCGCAGGGACGACTGTGGTGGACATAGAAGGGCGGCTGTCACGCCAGCCAAATGCCAGCGTCGCGCTGGGGCTTAACGTAGAAGGCTTCCGGCAGTGGGTGGCAGAGGTGCTTTCTCTGGCACCTTAAGGCTCAGGTTAAGGAAAGGCCTTAGCCTTATAAAAATTGTGGTTTTAAAGGCTTTTACTGATAACGCCTTCTCTTTGTCAGTAAATTCTAATTATCGCCGTTTTTGGGTGGCGGCCGGGCTTTGGGCTGGTTAACCTGAGAATGTTTTATACGCAATTCATTAACAAGAAAGAGCAAAGATATGCATGAGACACAAATCCGCGTCGCTATCGCGGGAGCGGGGGGGCGTATGGGGCGCCAGCTGATTCAGGCGGCAGCGCAGCTTGAAGGCGTCCAGCTTGGGGCGGCGCTTGAGCGCCCTGGCTCTTCTCTGGTCGGCAGCGATGCGGGCGAGCTTGCTGGCGTCGCCAGAACAGGCGTTTGCGTCACCGACAGCCTGGAAAAGGTCGTCAATGATTTCGACGTGCTGATTGATTTTACTCGCCCCGAAGGCACGCTGAGCCATCTGGCATTCTGCCGCCAGCACGGTAAAGGCATGGTTATCGGCACGACCGGTTTTGATGAACCGGGCAAGCAGGCGATTTTTGAGGCGGCGGTACATATCCCGATCGTTTTCGCCGCCAACTTCAGCGTGGGCGTGAACGTGATGCTTAAGCTGCTGGAGAAAGCCGCCAAAGTGATGGGCGATTACACCGATATCGAAATCATTGAAGCACACCATCGTCATAAAGTGGATGCCCCTTCCGGCACGGCGCTTGCGATGGGTGAAGCCATTGCTCAGGCGATGGACAAGGATTTAAAGACGTGCGCAGTTTACTCGCGCGAAGGCTATACCGGTGAACGAGTGCCTGGCACCATTGGTTTTGCAACGGTGCGGGCGGGTGACATTGTCGGTGAACATACCGCGATGTTTGCCGACGTTGGCGAGCGCATAGAAATCACTCACAAGGCTTCAAGCCGTATGACTTTTGCAAATGGCGCAGTTAGATCGGCTTTGTGGTTGAATGGTAAGAAAGATGGTCTTTTTGATATGAGAGATGTACTTAATCTTAACAATCTGTAGTCGATATTACCCATCGTGATGTGGTTATTACAATCATAATTACTTGATTGACAGGGCAATATTTTATTGCCCTTTTGTTTTTATTGGTTACGTCTTTATTTTTATTTTAGATGTCTATAAGTGATGGTTTTTATCCTGATTTATGTTGTTGTGATGTTAATTTTGACCATCTGGTCCACTTTTTGGGGCCGCCAACATTAAATTTCCATTCTTAAGGCCTGGCAACCGATTACTTCTGGTTGTTTGGCTGCTGGTTTTGCCTGTCAATACTGGTTTTTTTAGTCAGGGCGCCAAAATACCCATAAAAAGTTCGTCTTAAGGTAGACTTTTATCCGTCTTGTCCTTAGAATGCCGCCGTTTGTCAAAAATCCAAATGACAGGCTGTTTTGCATTTGATTCAGAGACTAGTTTTGAATTAATATGCGAATAAATTGAATGTTTATTCCCCTGGAGGGCGTTTTGATTAAGTCAGCAATATTGGTTCTGGAAGACGGAACCCAATTCCACGGTCGGGCCATCGGGGCATCGGGTCAGGCAGTGGGAGAAGTCGTTTTCAACACTTCTATGACCGGTTATCAAGAAATCCTCACTGATCCTTCCTACTCCCGCCAGATCGTCACCCTTACTTATCCCCATATCGGCAATGTCGGCACCAACGCCGCTGATGAAGAATCCTCCCAGGTCCATGCACAAGGCCTTGTCATTCGAGACCTGCCGCTGATTGCCAGCAACTACCGCAATACCGAAGACCTTTCTTCTTACTTAAAGCGCCATAACATCGTGGCGATTGCCGATATAGATACCCGTAAGCTGACTCGTCTGCTGCGCGAAAAGGGTGCCCAGAACGGCTGCATTATTGCCGGGGACAGCCCTGACGCGGCGCTCGCGCATGAGTTTGCGAAAGCCTTCCCGGGTCTGAACGGTATGGATCTGGCGAAAGAAGTCACCACCAAAGAAGCCTATGCCTGGCAGCAGGGGAGCTGGACGCTGGAAGGCGAACTGCCTGAAGCGGCCAAACAGGAAGACTTACCTTTCCACGTTGTCGCCTACGACTACGGCGTGAAGCGCAACATTCTGCGCATGCTGGTGGATCGCGGCTGCCGCCTGACGATTGTCCCGGCCCAGACGCCTGCTGAAGAGGTCCTGAAGATGAATCCGGACGGCATCTTCCTTTCCAACGGCCCTGGCGACCCGGCGCCGTGTGATTACGCCATCAGCGCGATCGAAGCCTTCCTCAAAACCGAAGTGCCGGTCTTTGGTATCTGCCTTGGCCACCAGCTGTTGGCTCTGGCAAGCGGTGCAAAAACCGTGAAGATGAAATTCGGTCACCACGGCGGCAACCACCCGGTAAAAGATCTGGATCGCGACTGCGTGATGATTACCGCTCAGAACCATGGTTTTGCGGTGGACGAAACGACGCTCCCGGCGAACCTGCGTGTGACCCATAAGTCACTGTTTGACGGCACGCTGCAAGGGATTCATCGCACCGATAAGCCTGCTTTCAGCTTCCAGGGGCACCCTGAGGCAAGCCCAGGTCCGCACGATGCCGCGCCGCTATTCGACCACTTTATTGATTTGATTAAGCACTACCGTTCTACCGCCAAATAATCAGGAGCAAATAAAATGCCAAAACGTACAGATATAAAAAGCATCCTGATCCTCGGTGCAGGCCCGATTGTTATCGGCCAGGCGTGTGAGTTTGACTACTCCGGCGCGCAGGCGTGTAAAGCGCTGCGCGAAGAGGGCTACCGTGTCATCCTGGTTAACTCCAACCCTGCGACTATCATGACCGACCCGGAAATGGCCGATGCCACCTACATCGAGCCGATTCACTGGGAAGTGGTACGCAAGATTATCGAGAAAGAGCGCCCGGACGCGGTGCTGCCGACCATGGGCGGCCAGACGGCGCTGAACTGCGCGCTGGAGCTGGAACGTCAGGGCGTGCTGGCCGAATTTGGCGTCACCATGATCGGTGCAACGGCGGACGCCATTGATAAAGCAGAAGATCGCCGTCGTTTCGACGTAGCGATGAAGAAAATCGGCCTCGATACCGCACGCTCCGGCATTGCGCACACCATGGAAGAGGCGCTGGCCGTGGCGGCCGACGTCGGCTACCCGTGCATTATCCGTCCTTCCTTTACTATGGGCGGCACCGGCGGCGGCATCGCTTATAACCGTGAAGAGTTCGAGGAAATCTGCGAGCGCGGGCTGGATCTTTCGCCGACCAAAGAGCTGTTGATTGACGAATCCCTGATCGGCTGGAAAGAGTACGAGATGGAAGTGGTGCGTGATAAAAACGACAACTGCATCATCGTCTGCTCAATCGAAAACTTCGACCCGATGGGCATCCACACCGGTGACTCCATCACCGTAGCGCCAGCCCAGACGCTGACCGATAAAGAATACCAAATCATGCGTAACGCCTCGATGGCGGTACTGCGTGAAATCGGCGTGGAAACCGGCGGCTCTAACGTGCAGTTCTCGGTGAACCCGAAGACCGGCCGCCTGATCGTTATCGAGATGAACCCGCGTGTCTCCCGCTCCTCTGCGCTGGCCTCAAAAGCAACCGGCTTCCCGATTGCGAAAGTGGCCGCGAAACTGGCGGTGGGCTACACACTCGATGAGCTGATGAACGACATTACCGGCGGCAAAACGCCAGCCTCGTTCGAACCGTCCATCGACTATGTCGTGACCAAGATCCCACGCTTTAACTTCGAAAAATTTGTTGGTGCCAACGACCGCCTGACCACGCAGATGAAGTCCGTCGGTGAAGTGATGGCGATTGGCCGCACCCAGCAGGAATCCTTACAGAAAGCGCTGCGCGGCCTGGAAGTAGGAGCCACCGGCCTGGATCCAAAAGTGAATCTGGACGACCCGGAAGCGCTGACTAAAATTCGCCGCGAGCTGAAAGACGCCGGGGCCGATCGCATCTGGTATGTTGCCGACGCGTTCCGTGCCGGGCTGTCAGTCGACGGCGTGTTTAATCTGACCAACATCGACCGCTGGTTCCTGGTACAGATTGAAGAGCTGGTGCGCCTGGAAGAGAAAGTGGAAGAGATTGGTATCACCGGTCTGGACTACGACTTCCTGCGTTTGCTCAAGCGTAAGGGCTTTGCCGATGCGCGCCTCGCGAAGCTTGCGGGCGTTCGTGAATCCGAAATTCGCAAACTGCGTGAACAGTACAAGCTGCACCCGGTGTATAAGCGTGTTGATACCTGTGCGGCGGAGTTCTCCACCGATACCGCGTACATGTACTCCACCTATGAAGACGAGTGCGAAGCTAACCCGAACAACGACCGCGACAAAATCATGGTGCTGGGCGGCGGGCCTAACCGTATCGGCCAGGGGATTGAGTTCGACTACTGCTGCGTGCACGCGTCTCTCGCCCTGCGTGAAGATGGCTATGAAACCATCATGGTTAACTGCAACCCGGAAACCGTCTCAACCGATTACGACACCTCCGACCGCCTGTACTTCGAACCCGTCACCTTCGAAGACGTGCTGGAAATCGTCCGCGTCGAGAAGCCCAAAGGCGTTATCGTGCAGTATGGCGGCCAGACTCCGCTGAAGCTGGCGCGTGAGCTGGAAGCCGCTGGCGTGCCTGTTATCGGCACCAGCCCGGATGCGATTGACCGCGCGGAAGACCGCGAGCGTTTCCAGCATGCGGTTGACCGTCTGAAGCTGAAGCAGCCTGCCAACGCCACCGTGACGGCCATCGACCAGGCCGTGGAAAAAGCGGCACAAATCGGCTATCCGCTGGTGGTGCGTCCTTCCTACGTGCTGGGCGGCCGCGCGATGGAAATCGTCTATGACGAAGCGGACCTGCGTCGCTACTTCCAGACCGCAGTCAGCGTGTCCAACGATGCGCCGGTGCTGCTGGACCGCTTCCTGGACGACGCGGTGGAAGTGGACGTGGATGCTATCTGCGACGGTGAAACCGTGCTGATTGGCGGCATCATGGAACATATCGAGCAGGCTGGCGTGCACTCCGGTGACTCCGCCTGTTCTCTGCCGGCCTACACGCTGAGCCAGGAGATTCAGGACGTGATGCGCCAGCAGGTGCAGAAGCTGGCCTTTGAGCTGCAGGTGCGCGGCCTGATGAACGTGCAGTTTGCGGTAAAAGATAACGAAGTTTACCTGATTGAGGTGAACCCGCGTGCCGCCCGTACTGTCCCGTTTGTCTCTAAAGCGACCGGTGTGGCACTGGCGAAAGTTGCGGCGCGTGTGATGGTCGGGAAAACGCTGGTTGAGCAGGGCGTGACCAAAGAAATCATCCCGCCTTACTACTCTGTAAAAGAAGTGGTGCTGCCGTTTAACAAGTTCCCGGGCGTCGACCCGCTGTTAGGGCCAGAAATGCGCTCTACCGGCGAAGTGATGGGCGTGGGCCGCACCTTTGCGGAAGCCTTCTCCAAAGCGATGCTGGGCAGCCAGTCCACCATGCGTAAGCCTGGCCGCGCGCTGCTCTCGGTTCGCGAGGGCGATAAAGAGCGCGTAGTGGATCTCGCGGCCAAGCTGCTTAAGCAGGGCTTTGAGCTGGATGCGACCCACGGCACGGCTATCGTGCTGGGCGAGGCGGGCATTAACCCACGTCTGGTGAACAAGGTGCATGAAGGCCGTCCGCACATTCAGGATCGTATCAAGAATGGCGAATATACCTACATTATCAACACCACAGCAGGCCGCCAGGCGATTGAAGACTCCAAGCTGATTCGCCGCAGCGCGCTGCAATACAAAGTGCATTACGACACCACGCTGAACGGCGGCTTTGCCACCGCGATGGCGCTGAACGCGGATGCTACCGAGAA
Source organism: uncultured Buttiauxella sp. (assembly GCA_946480445.1). Lineage (GTDB taxonomy): Bacteria > Pseudomonadota > Gammaproteobacteria > Enterobacterales > Enterobacteriaceae > Dryocola. The sequence goes on along the minus strand of CAMLJN010000002.1, from coordinate 163,347 downwards.
GGTCATTTCCGTTCAGGAAATGCACGCGCAAATTGCGAAGTAATCTCCGCCCGCAGTCCCAAAACCCGCTTCGGCGGGTTTTTTTATCGCTTTAATCCACAGAGTACCTGGACCAGGCTTGTTGCCGGGTTCTCAGAGTGTTCTGTATTTTCCTGCAAAGCCGGAGAATCCTGCTAAAGTTTACAGTCTGATGATGAGAAATGACTATCTACAGGGAGAGCAACATGCAAAACAAAATTCTGATGGCTTCCATTTTTGCCGCCGCGACACTGTTCACCGTGGCGGGCTGTTCATCTAACCAGGCGGTGAAAACAACCGATGGCAAGACCCTTGTCACCGACGGTAAACCGCAGGTAGATGACGATACCGGTCTGGTCTCATATAAAAATGCGGAAACCGGTAAAACGGAACAAATTAACCGCGATCAGGTCAAGTCGATGGGCGAGCTGGACAACTAATTCAGTTTTCTGCGTTTAACCCGTCAGGAATATTGACTATTAGCCTGCTGAATTACTGACTACACTCTTTGGGAAAAGAAGACAGTAAAACAACAGGCTAATTCATGATCTTAATTATTTATGCGCACCCCTATCCGCAACATTCTCACGCCAACAGGAAAATGCTCGACCAGGCGCTGAGGCTGCCTGATGTTGAAGTCCGCTCCCTCTACGCCCTCTACCCCGATTTTAATATTGATATTGCCGCCGAGCAGGAGGCGCTAAGCCGGGCCGATCTGGTTATCTGGCAGCACCCTATGCAGTGGTACAGCATCCCGCCGCTGATGAAACTGTGGATTGATAAGGTTCTGTCCCACGGCTGGGCTTACGGACACGGCGGCAAGGCCCTGCACGGCAAACATGTTATGTGGGCCGTGACGACAGGCGGCGGCGAAGGTCATTTCGATCTGGGCGATCACCCGGGCTTCGAGGTGCTGGCGCAGCCTTTGCAGGCCACGGCGTTGTACTGCGGCATGCAGTGGCAGCCGGGTTTTGCGGTGCATTTTACCTTTGTGTGCGATGAGCACACGCTTGATAAGCAGGCTGAACAGTACAGAGAGCACCTGCTGAGCTGGCGGGAGGTGAATCATGGATAGCCATAGCATGATCCAGGCGCTGATCTATCTGGGGTCTGCCGCGTTAATCGTGCCGATTGCGGTGCGTCTGGGATTAGGGTCGGTGCTGGGTTACCTGATTGCCGGCTGTATTATTGGCCCATGGGGGCTGCGGCTGGTCACCGATGCCGAAACGATCCTGCATTTTGCTGAAATCGGCGTTGTGCTGATGCTGTTTGTCATTGGCCTGGAGCTGGACCCCAGGCGCCTGTGGACGCTGCGAGCTTCGGTCTTTGGCGGTGGCTTCCTGCAAATGGCGGCATGCGGCATGCTCCTTGGCCTGTTCTGCATGTTGATGGGCCTGCGCTGGCAGGTCGCCGTGCTGATTGGTCTGACGCTTGCGCTCTCCTCGACGGCGATAGCCATGCAGGCGATGAACGAGCGCAACCTGACCATTTCACCTATGGGGCGCAGCGCCTTTGCTGTGCTGCTGTTCCAGGATATAGCGGCTATTCCGCTGGTGGCGATGATCCCCCTGCTGGCAAGCAGCGGCGCGACGACCACCTTCGCGGCCTTCTCTATCTCCGCCCTGAAAGTCATAGGAGCGCTGGCGCTGGTTGTATTGCTTGGTCGGTACGTGACTCGCCCGGTGCTGCGTTTTGTCGCCCGCTCCGGGCTGCGGGAAGTCTTCAGCGCCGTGGCGCTGTTTCTGGTCTTCGGCTTTGGCCTGCTGCTGGAAGAGGCGGGTTTATCCATGGCGATGGGGGCCTTCCTGGCGGGCGTTCTGCTGGCCAGCTCCGAATACCGTCACGCGCTGGAAAGCGATATCGAACCTTTTAAAGGGCTGCTGCTCGGCCTGTTCTTCATTGGCGTAGGGATGTCGATTGATTTCGGTACGCTGGTTGATAATCCGCTGCGCATTATTGTTCTGCTGGCGGGCTTCCTGGCCATCAAAACGCTGATGTTGTGGACGGTGGCAAAACCGCTGAAGGTGCCGGGTAAACAGCGCCGCTGGTTTGCCGTGCTGCTTGGACAGGGCAGTGAGTTCGCGTTTGTTATCTTCGGTACGGCAAGAATGGCGGAAGTGCTTGATGACAGCTGGGCGAAATCCCTGACGCTTGCCGTTGCGCTTTCGATGGCGGCGACGCCGCTGCTGTTGGTGTTGCTAAGCCAGCTTGAAAAATCCGGTAAGGAGCAGGCGCAGGAAGCCGATGAGATCGACGAAGAACAGCCGCGGGTGATCATTGCAGGCTTCGGGCGCTTCGGCCAGATCGCAGGGCGTTTGCTGCTGACCAGCGGGGTGAATGTGGTTATCCTGGATCATGACCCGGACCATATCGAAACGCTGCGTAAATTTGGCACCAAAGTGTTTTACGGCGATGCGACCCGCGTCGATTTGCTGGAGTCTGCCGGAGCGGCAGGGGCGGAGGTACTGATTAACGCCATTGACGATCCCGATGCCAACATGCAGCTTACCGGGCTGGTGCAGGAGCATTTCCCTCACCTGCAAATTCTTGCCCGAGCGCGCGACATTAACCATTACATTCGTCTGCGCCAGGCGGGCGTTGAGATGCCGGAACGTGAAACCTTTGAAAGCTCGCTTAAAATCGGGCGTCGTGCGCTTGAAGGGCTGGGGGTTGGCAGCTATGAGGCTCGGGAACGCGCCGATCACTTCCGCCGTTTCAACCTGCAAATGCTCGAAGAAATGGTGCCGACAGAAGACACCAGCGCGGCCCGGGCGGACGTCTTTAAACGCAATAGCGCCATGCTGACGGACGTAATCAACGAAGATCGTGCCCATCTGAATGTTATTCAACGGCACGGCTGGCAAGGTACGGAAGAAGGAAAACATACCGGCAAGCTGACGGATGAGCCACCGGCGAAGCCTGAGGAGTAATCTTCGGCTCGATCGTCAGAATCAAGGCTAACTCCTTGTTCGCGTTAGTAAGGTGCATAAAAGAGCTTTGAACTGTCCCGGCAGAATAAAAAAATTTCTTGTTGCAAAGGGGGCGGGCAGTCGACGAAAGAATGCGCTTTCCGTATAGTGGCGGCAATTTTTTCACCATCCTTGGGTTAATAGAATGATCAGTCTGATTGCTGCATTAGCGGTAGATCGTGTTATTGGTATGGAAAACGCCATGCCCTGGAATTTGCCTGCCGATCTGGCCTGGTTTAAACGAAATACGTTGAATAAGCCGGTGGTGATGGGGCGTTTGACCTGGGAGTCTATTGGCCGCCCTCTGCCTGGTCGCAAGAACATTGTGATCAGCAGCCAGCCGGGCAACGACGAACGCGTTGAGTGGGTCAGCTCTGTTGAGGCGGCTATCGCGGCCTGTGGCGAAGCCGAAGAGATCATGGTGATCGGCGGCGGGCGCGTTTACGAGCAGTTCCTGCCTAAGGCGCAGCGCCTGTATCTGACGCATATTGATGCTGAGGTGGAAGGCGATACGCACTTCCCGGACTACGATCCTGACGAATGGCAGTCAACGTTCAGCGAGTTTCACGACGCCGACGAGAATAACTCGCACGGCTACTGTTTTGAGATTCTGGAACGTCGTTAAAAGGCAAAAAACCCGGTTTAAACCGGGTTTTTACCTTGCTGACAAAGAAGTAAAAGCGTGCTTATTCCTTCTTTGTGGCGAGCGGCCAACAATCAATGAATTGATTTTCCTTGTTTTATTTGCCGAACTCTTTGTTTGTCAGCCAGAGGGAGGGCCAGCTGTCGGTCTGACGTATCAGGATGCGATAGCGGCTTCGCCGTCGCCCAAATCGGCTTTGCGATTTGAAGGCTGAGCGAAATACGTTTTATCTTCCCAGCGCAGGCAGGTTAATTCCCCGCCCCAGCAGCATCCGGTATCCAGTGCATAAACTCCTTCCGGCGTTCCTTTCCCTTCCAGCGAGGCCCAGTGGCCAAAGACAACCGAATAGGCTTGCGTAACAGGCCCGGGGATAGCGAACCAGGGTTTCAGCGGCGCAGGGGCGCTTTCCGGCGTGTCCTTGCAGTACATATCCAGCTGGCCGTTCGGGAAGCAGTAGCGCATACGCGTCAGGGCATTGGTGATGAACCGCAGACGGGCAAGGCCACTGAGCTCCGGCGACCAGTTGTTCGGCATGTCGCCGTACATGGCGTCGAGGAACAGCGGATAGCTGTCGCTGGAAAGCACCGCTTCCACATCACGGGCGCAGGCAACTGCCGTATCAATGTCCCACTGCGGCGTAATCCCCGCGTGGGCCATCACCAGCTTTTTCTCTTCGTCGACCTGGATTAACGGCTGGCGACGCAGCCAGTTAAGCAGCTCATCCGCATCCGGTGCTTCAAGCAGCGGTGAGACGCGGTCTTTTGGTTTATTTCGGCTGATGCCTGCGTAAACCGCCAGCAGGTGCAGGTCGTGATTGCCAAGTACCAGGCGTACGCTGTCGCCCAGTTCACGAACATAGCGCAGTACCTCAAGCGAACCGGGGCCGCGTGCGACAAGGTCACCCGTGAGCCATAACGTATCTTTGCCAGGCGTAAACTCAACCTGTTGCAGCAGGGCGACCAGTTCATCGTAGCAACCATGAACATCGCCAATCAGGTATGTAGACATCGTATCAGTGAATGAAGGCTGGAATAGCCAGACGGAATACGGGAATGGCGACGCGAAAGGCATCGCCCTGAGAATCGACCATTTCGTAATGGCCTTGCATGGTGCCAAGCGGCGTTTCTAATACCGCGCCGCTGGTATAGCTGTATTCGTTGCCGGGCTCGATATGCGGCTGAACGCCGATCACGCCTTCGCCCTGCACTTCGGTTTCATGGCCGTTGCCGTTGGTAATGAGCCAGTAACGGCCCAGCAGCTGTACCGATGTTCGCCCCAGGTTTCGGATGGTGACGGTATAAGCAAAGACGAAACGTTCATTCTCCGGGGAGGACTGCGCTTCGATATAAACGCTTTGTACCTGAACACAAACGCGGGGCGAATTTAACATCGTTAACTCTCCTTCGGCTGCGGATGCTCAGCCAGATAGTTTGCCAGCTGGCAATACTGGGCAACCGAGATGTTCTCAGCGCGCAGCGTCGCATCAATACCCAGTTCTGCCATGACTTCCGCACTGAACAGATGGCCAAGGCTGTTGCGAATCGTTTTACGGCGTTTGTTAAACGCTTCGGTGGTAATGCGGCTTAACACACGCAGCTCTTTTACCGGATGCGGAATGGTCGCGTGTGGTACCAGGCGCACGACGGCGGAATCCACTTTCGGTGCTGGCGTAAACGCCGTCGGCGGTACTTCAAGCACCGGGATCACGTTGCAGTAATACTGCGCAATGACCGATAAACGGCCATAGGCTTTGCTGTTCGGGCCGGCAACCAGGCGGTTGACGACTTCTTTTTGCAGCATAAAGTGCATATCCGCAATGGCATCAGTATAGCTAAAGAGATGGAACATCAGCGGTGTAGAGATGTTATACGGCAGGTTGCCAAACACGCGCAACGGCTGACCAATTTTTTGGGACAGTTCGCCAAAGTCCATGGTCATGGCATCCTGCTGATAAATCGTCAGCTTTGGAGCCAGGAAAGGATGCGTTTGCAGTCGTGCCGCCAGATCGCGGTCGAGTTCGATGACGGTCATTTCGTCCAGGCGTTCACCCACAGGCTCGGTTAATGCTCCGAGGCCCGGACCGATTTCAACCATCGCCTGGCCTTTCTGCGGATTAATTGCGGAGACAATACTGTCGATAACGAACTGGTCATTAAGGAAGTTTTGTCCAAAACGTTTACGGGCCAGATGGCCTTGGTGGACGCGAGTATTCATTGAGTATTTGTAATCATTTTGATGGCGAGATTAAGCGCCGTAATAAAACTGCCGACATCGGCTTTCCCCTGGCCTGCAAGTTCAAGTGCAGTACCATGGTCAACGGATGTGCGGATAAAAGGTAAGCCCAGGGTGATATTCACCGCGCGACCAAAGCCCTGGTATTTTAACACCGGCAAACCCTGGTCGTGATACATGGCCAGTACGGCATCGGCGTGATCGAGATACTTAGGCTGAAAAAGTGTATCAGCCGGGAGCGGGCCGGAAAGGTTCATTCCCTTCGCGAGCATCTCGTCGAGCACCGGAATAATTGTATCAATCTCCTCTGTGCCCATATGGCCGCCTTCACCCGCATGAGGGTTAAGGCCGCACACCAGCACATGAGGCTGCACAATACCAAACCTGGTTTGCAGGTCATGATACAGGATGGAGATAATCTGGCGTAATAAATCTGGCGTAATAGCGTCGCTGATGGCTTTTAACGGCAGATGCGTAGTGGCCAGCGCCACGCGAAGCTCTTCGGTTGCCAGCATCATGACGACTTTTTCGCTGTGCGAACGTTCCTCAAAAAACTCGGTGTGGCCGCTAAAAGGTATGCCGGCATCGTTAATGATGCCTTTATGCACCGGACCGGTGATAACAGCAGCAAACTCTCCGTTAAGACAGCCGTCGCAGGCGCGCGCCAGCATGTTCACTACATAGGCGCTGTTGCGCACGTCCAGCTGCCCGGGCACGACGGGGGCATGCAGGGCGATCGGTAAGATCGTTAGCGTGCCTGCGGCCTGGGGCCTTGCGGGCGTTGCGGGTTGATAAGGCTGGAGTGTTAGCGGCAGGCCAAGCAGAGCGGCACGTTCAAGGAGTAATTCGGGAGCGGCACAGACGACCAGTTCAACGGGCCAGTCGCGTTGTGCTAACGCGACGACCAGGCCGGGACCAATCCCGGCGGGTTCGCCGGGAGTGAGGGTCACACGAGAGATGTTAGCCATTGCTGCCGATGATCTTCACGTAAGCGCCGGCGCGCTGTTCCTGCATCCAGGTCTGCGCTTCTTCGGAGAACTTACGGTTGAACAGCATACGGTAGGCACGGTCTTTCTGCGCCGCGTCGGTTTTATCCACCTTGCGGGTATCCAGCAGCTCGATGAGATGCCAGCCGAAAGAGGAGTGAACCGGCGTGCTGGTCTGGCCTTTGTTCAGCTTCATGATCGCATCGCGGAAGGCAGGATCGTAAATGTCCGGGGAAGCCCAGCCCAGATCGCCGCCCTGGTTTGCAGAGCCAGGATCGTCAGAGAACGCTTTCGCCGCTTTATCAAACGTCGTTTTGCCACTCTTAATGTCCGCAGCAATTTGCTCGAGCTTCACGCGAGCCTGATCGTCGGTCATGATCGGCGACGGCTTAAGCAGAATATGGCGCGCATGAACTTCGGTCACCGAGATGTTCTGGCTCTGGCCGCGAAGGTCGTTCACTTTCAGAATATGGAAGCCCACGCCGGAACGGATTGGCCCGACGATCTGGCCCTTTTTCGCGGTGGAGAGCGCCTGCGCAAAGATAGACGGCAGCTCCTGAATGCGACCCCAACCCATCTGGCCGCCTTTCAGCGCCTGCTGATCGGCGGAGTAGGTGATCGCCAGCTTGCCGAAGTCTGCCCCGTTCTGCGCCTGAGCCACAATATCGCGCGCCTGTTTTTCCGCTTCGTCAGCCTGAGCGGACGTAGGGTTTTCCGGCAGCGGGATCAGGATATGGCTGAGGTTAAGCTCGGTGCTGCTGTCGTTTTGATTACCCACCTGCTGCGCAAGCGCATCCACTTCCTGTGGCAGAATGGTGACGCGACGGCGCACCTCGTTATTACGCACTTCCGAAATGGTCATCTCTTTGCGGATCTGAGAACGGTAAGTGTTGAAATTGATGCCGTCGTAGGCCAGACGGCTACGCATCTGATCCATGCTCATCTTGTTTTGCGCCGCGATATCCGCAATGGCTTTATCAAGCTGATCGTCGGTGATTTTCACGCCCATTTTCTGGCCCATCTGCAGGACGATTTGGTCCATGATCAGACGTTCCAGAATCTGGTGGCGCAGCGTACCGTCATCCGGCAACTGCTGGCCCGCCTGCTGAGCATTAAGTTTCACCGATTGCATCAGGCCATCGACGTCGCTTTCCAGGACTACGCCGTTGTTCACTACGGCTGCTACTTTGTCGACTACTTGTGGCGCCGCGAGGGCGGTATTCGCCGCCAGGGCGATACCAAGAAGCAGCGTTCTCCAGTTCTTCATACTTTTTCCATTTACTTAGCCGCAAAGCGGATTACGTTTTTAAGTCAAAGTGAATTACATCGAGCTTTGATACGGCAGAATGTTGGAGCGCAACATCTGCTGTGTGCCCAGACCGTAGTTTGAACTCAGGCCGCGTAACTCGATGTTAAAGCCGAATACGTTGTCGTATTTGCTTTGATTTTTTTCCCAGCCGTTGATTTTACGTTCGTAACCCACACGAATCGCGTAACAGCATGAGCTGTACTGCACAGCAAGCATGGAGTCTGCCGCCTGTTTGGCGTTGGTGTCGTAGTAATACGCACCGACCACCGACCAGCGATCGACAATCGGCCAGCTGGCCGCCATACCAACCTGAGAGATCCCTTCTTTGTACTGGCTTGCCGTGGCAAAGCTTGGCAGCGTCGCCTGGATATATTCCGGGCTGGCATAGCGATAATTCAGCTGTACCAGACGGTCTGCATCGCGACGATATTCCACCACGCCATTACCGGTTGACACGTTGGCAAGACGCGCATCGTACTGCAGGCCACCGCGCAGGCTCCAGCGGTCGCTTACTCGCCAGTAGGTGTCGCCAGCCCAGACAACAGAACCCGTCTGCTTGTCCTTCTCCCAAATAATATTATCGTCACCGGTACGCGACTCGGTGAAGTAGTAGATTTGACCCGCAGAAACGTTAAAACGTTCAATAGACGCATCATCATAAACGCGTGAGGTTAAACCTGTAGTGACCTGGTTTGCAGAAGCAATACGGTCCAGACCGCCATAGGTCCTGTCGCGGAACAGACCTGTATAGTCTGATTGCAGCAGGGACGAGTCATAGTTATTGATGTTGCTTTGATCTTTATACGGGACATAAAGATATTGCGCGCGCGGTTCCAGCGTTTGCGTCCAGCCCGCCGCAGAGTCCATATCACGGTCAAAGATCAGCTTACCGTCCACTTTGAACTGCGGCAGGGTACGGTTAACCGTTTCGTCCAGTCTGTTCGCTGCGGCAAGGCTGTTGGCGTTGTTTTTGACGTACGCACGGTATTCATCCAGGTTGTCCTGCTGATAGTGCGTTGCCATGACCTTGGCTTCGGTATTCAGGCTTGCCCAGCCGTTAGAAAGCGGCAGGCTGATCACCGGCTCGATGTGCAGACGTGTCGCTTCCGGCAGGTTTTCATTAACGTTAGTAAAATGAACGGCCTGGCCATAGATCCGCGTGTCGAATGGACCGACATCGTTCTGATAGAAGTTCACGTCCAGCTGCGGCTCTGCGCGATAGGAGTTACGTGTACGCTGGGAGTCGAACACCTGGAACTGTTTGGTCGCAAGCGTGGCGTCAAAATTCTCAACCGCATAGCCGACGCTGAATTTTTGCGTAGCGTAGCCGTCGGTGCTGGAGCCGTACTGCGAGGTAAAGTCGTTGAAGTATTTTTCGTCGCTGACTTTGGTGTAGTCGACGTTAAAACGCCACACCTGGTCCATTACGCCGCTGTGACGCCAGTAGAATAGCCAGCGGTGGGCGCTGTCATCAGGATTTACGCCCGATTCATTTTTGTATTCGTTATCCGAACCCAGGTAGTCAAACTCCATCAGACCCGTACCCGCCACGGTTAAATAGCGGAATTCGTTCTGCCACTGTGTGCCGCGTTTTTCCATATAGTGCGGCGTGATGGTGGCATCGAAGTTTGGCGCGATATTCCAGTAATACGGCAGGGTAAATTCTACGCCGTTATTCGTGCTGTACTTCGCATTTGGGATCAGGAAACCGGAACGGCGTTTATCGCCGATCGGCAGCTGTAAATAAGGGCTGTAGAAGACCGGCACCGGGCCAAGCTTAAAGCGGGCGTTCCAGATCTCCGCTACCTGTTCTTCACGGTCCTGAATCACTTCGCTGCCGACGACGCTCCAGGTATTCGATCCCGGCAGGCAGGAGGTGAAGGTACCGTTATCAAGAATGGTGTAGCGATTATTGCCGCGCTGTTTCATCAGATCGGCGGTGCCGCGGCCCTGGCGACCCACCATCTGGTAATCACCTTTCCAGACGTTGGTATCCTTGGTATTCAGGTTTGACCACGCTTTAGGACCTTTCAGGATGACCTGATTGTCGTCGTAGTGCACATTACCGAGGGCGTCGACGGTTCGCACGGGATCGGGCTGCCCGTCAACCTGCTTCTGGTGCAGCTGGACTTCGTCAGACTGCAGGCGGCTATTGCCCTGCTGGATATCCACGTTGCCGGTAAAGACCGCGTTGTCAGGATAATCACCTTTCGCGTGGTCAGCATTAATCGTAACCGGCAGGTTATTGGTGTCGCCTTCGATCAAGGGGCGGTTATAGCTGGGCACGCCAAGCATACACTGCGAGGCAAGATCGGCAGCCAGACCTTGTTGGCTATAAAGCGCTGAGCCAATCAGGGTGGCCAGCAAGGTGGGAATACGTTTTTTCATACGTGTTATTCGTTGTTCCATCATCAATGGCTTGGCGTCGGCAAACGGTCAGAGACTAACTTACTCATCACCACAGCGCTAGTGTTAATCCTGCCCGTTCAGCAGTCTGCCGTTAGGCACCGCTGTCAATGACGGGTATGATAAAGCAAATTCTAGCCGACAGCATGACGATTTGGGGAGTATATGCAGTATTGGGGAAAAGTACTCGGTGTCGCAGTAGCACTTATGATGGGCGGTGGCTTCTGGGGCGTGGTGTTGGGGCTGCTGATCGGCCATTCGATCGACAAGGTTCGTAGCCGTCGTAGCGCCTGGTTTTCTAACCAGCAGCAGCGTCAGTCGCTGTTTTTTAGCACCACCTTTGAAGTGATGGGACATCTTACCAAATCGAAAGGACGGGTTACCGAGGCTGATATTCAGATAGCCTCCCTGCTGATGGACAGAATGCAGCTGCACGGTGATGCGCGTGGTGCAGCCCAGCGGGCCTTCCGAATCGGTAAAGAAAACAACTACCCGCTGCGCGAGAAGATGCGCCAGCTGCGCAGCGTCTGTTTTGGCCGCTTCGATCTGATCAGGATGTTTCTGGAAATCCAGATTCAGGCGGCTTTTGCCGACGGCTCGCTGCATCCCAACGAGCGTCAGGTGCTGTACGTGATCGCCGAAGAGCTGGGCATTTCTCGCCTCCAGTTCGATCAGTTCCTGCGCATGATGGAGGGGGGCCAGCAGTTCGGAGGTGGCTACAGCCAGTCGCAGGGCGGTGGGTTCCAGCAGCAACAGCGTGGCCCTACGCTTGAAGACGCCTGCAATGTGCTTGGCGTGAAGAGCACCGATGAGGCAACCGTCATCAAACGAGCCTACCGCAAGCTGATGAGCGAGCATCACCCCGATAAGCTGGTAGCCAAGGGCTTACCACCGGAGATGATGCAGATGGCGAAGCAAAAAGCGCAGGAAATTCAGAAAGCCTACGATCTGATTAAAACGGCGAAAGGATTCAAATAGTAAAAAGCCTCCCAAAGGGGAGGCTTAGATTGCTGCTAATTTCAGTGTATCAACCTGCGAGATCTCATTTGTCTGAGGCCTCGCAGGTTCAGAAATCAGCCGGAGCGCGAAACGTCATCGGCGTGCCGTAGGCCGGGTGCGTGATGGTCAGCATTTCGGCATGCAGCTGTAGCCGTGGAGCCAGGGCCTGCGCTTCCGGGGTCGCATAAAAGCGGTCGCCCAGAATGGGATGCCCCAGCGCCTGCATATGCACACGTAGCTGATGGGAGCGCCCGGTAATCGGCTTGAGAAGAATGCGGGCGGTATTATCCGCCGCATAATCCAGAACCTGATACTCGGTCTGCGCCGCCTTCCCGGTTTCATAACACACTTTCTGCTTTGGCCTGTTGGGCCAGTCGCAAATCAGCGGTAAATCCACCAGGCCTTCTTCCGGCTGTGGATGACCCCATACCCGCGCCACATACTGCTTCTTCGGCTCACGTTCACGGAACTGGCGCTTTAGTTCGCGCTCGGCAGCTTTGGTCAACGCCACCGCAATCACGCCGCTGGTGGCCATATCCAGACGATGCACCGATTCTGCCTGCGGAAAGTCGCGCTGGATGCGCGTCATTACGCTGTCTTTATGTTCATCAAGACGGCCCGGCACGGACAACAGGCCCGAAGGCTTGTTGACCACCATGATGTGCTCGTCCTGATACAGAATGACCAGCCAGGGGTCCATTGGCGGGTTATAGGGTTCCATAATCATTACTGGTGCGTCACCACAATCAGGCGCAGCGCGTCCAGGCGCCAGTTCGCCTGCGACAGGCTTTCCAGCACCTGCAGGCGGTTAGTTTCGATGGCTTCCAGCTCGTCATCACGAATATTCGGGTTGACGGATTTCAGCGCTTCGAGACGGGAGAGTTCCGAGCTGAGTTTTTCATCAGCTTCTTCGCGGGCAGCTTTAATCAGCGCCTGTGCGGCCTCTTCAACTTTCTCTTCGGCAAGCTGCAAAATAGCATGCACATCAGACTGCACGGCATTGACCAGTTTGCTGCCGGTGTGGCGGTTAACCGCGCTTAGCTGACGGTTGAAGCTTTCGAACTCGACCTGCGCTGCCAGGTTGGTGCCGTTTTTATCGACCAGCATACGTACCGGGGTTGGCGGCAGGAAGCGGTTGAGCTGCAGCTGTTTCGGCGCTTTTGCCTCAACAACGTACACCAGTTCCAGCAGCAGTGTGCCGACCGGTAGCGCCTTGTTTTTCAGCAAAGACAGCGCGCAGCTGCCGGTGTCGCCGGAAAGAATCAGATCCAACCCGTTGCGAATGATCGGATGCTCCCAGGTCACGAACTGCGCATCTTCACGCGACAGGGCGATATCACGCTCAAAGGTGATGGTGCAGCCATCTTCCGGCAGGCCCGGGAAGTCCGGCACCAGCATATGATCGGACGGCGTCAGCACCACCATGTTGTCGCCGCGATCGTCCTGATTAATGCCGACGATATCGAACAGGTTCATCGCAAAGTTCACCAGACCGGTGTCGTTATCCTGATCGGCAATCGCCTCCGCCAGCGCCTGCGACTTTTCACCGCCGTTGGAGTGAATTTCCAGCAGGCGGTCGCGGCCCTGCTCAAGCTGCAGCTTCAGCTCATCATGCTGTTCACGGCATCGCTTGATTAAAGCCTCAAAGCCGTCGGTGTTTTCCGGCGCGGCCAGATATTCGATCAGCTGGGTATATACGCTGTCATAAATTGCCCGGCCCGTCGGGCAGGTGTGCTCGAAGGCGTCCAGACCTTCGTGATACCACTGTACCAGCACGGACTGGGCCGTTTTTTCCAGGAACGGTACGTGGATCTGAATATCGTGCGCCTGGCCGATACGATCCAGACGGCCAATACGCTGCTCCAGCAGGTCCGGGTTAAACGGCAGGTCGAACATCACCAGGTTGCTTGCAAACTGGAAGTTACGGCCTTCAGAACCGATCTCAGAGCACAGCAGCACCTGCGCGCCGGTATCTTCTTCCGCAAACCAGGCCGCCGCGCGGTCGCGTTCGATAATGGACATGTCCTCGTGGAAGACGGCGGCACGGATGCCCTCGCGTTCGCGCAGCACCTGCTCCAGCTGTAGTGCGGTGGCGGCCTTGGCACAAATCACCAGCACCTTCTGAGAGCGGTGGCTGGTCAGGTAGCCCATCAGCCATTCAACGCGCGGGTCGAAGTTCCACCAGGTGCCGCTGTCGCCTTCAAATTCCTGATAAATCTGCTCCGGGTAGAGCATATCGCGGGCGCGGTCTTCCACCGACTTACGTGCGCTCATAATGCCGGAGACTTTGATCGCCGTCTGATACTGGGTTGGCAGCGGCAGACGTATGGTGTGCAGCTCGCGTTTAGGGAAGCCTTTTACGCCATTACGGGTGTTACGGAACAGGACGCGGCTGGTGCCGTGACGGTCCATCAGCATGGCGATCAGTTCCTGACGTGCGGCATCGCTGCCTTCACGATCGCTGTTGGCGGTTTGCAGCAGCGGCTCAATATCCTGCTCGCCGATAAGATCGCTTAAGGCGTTCAACTGATCGTTGGTCAGAGGGTTGCCCGCCAGCAGCAGCGCAACGGCATCGGCAACGGGACGGTAATTCTGCTGCTCTTCGACAAACTGCGCGAAATCGTGGAAGCGGCTTGGATCCAGCAGGCGCAGACGGGCGAAATGGCTTTCCATCCCCAGCTGTTCAGGGGTGGCGGTCAGCAGCAGCACGCCCGGTACTCGCTCGGCAAGCTGTTCAATCGCCTGGTATTCACGGCTCGGCGCGTCTTCGCTCCAGACCAGATGGTGCGCTTCATCCACAACCATTAAATCCCACTCGGCGTCGCACAGGTGCTCGAGGCGCTGTTTGCTGCGGCGAACAAAGTCGAGGGAGCAGATAACCAGCTGTTCGGTTTCAAAAGGATTATCGCTGTCGTGCTGGGCTTCGGCGTAGCGTTCGTCATCGAACAGCGCAAAACGCAGGTTAAAGCGGCGCAGCATTTCAACCAGCCACTGGTGCTGGAGCGTTTCCGGCACGACGATCAGCACGCGCTCGGCGCTGCCTGCCAGCAGCTGCTGGTGCAGGATCATCCCGGCTTCGATGGTTTTCCCAAGGCCAACTTCGTCAGCCAGCAGAACGCGAGGCGCATGGCGGCGGCCCACGTCGTGGGCGATATTGAGCTGGTGAGGGATCAGGCTGGTGCGCATGCCGCGCAGGCCGCTCCACGGCTGGCGAGATTGTTCGCTCTGATAAACGCGGGAGCGGTAGCGCAGGGCAAAACGGTCCATGCGGTCAATTTGACCGGCGAACAAACGGTCCTGCGGCTTGCTGAAAACTAATTTGCTGTCGAGGAAAACTTCGCGCAGCAGGGTGTCGGCTTCTTCGGTATCCAGACGGGTGCCAATGTAGGCGAGTAAGCCGTTTTCTTCCTTAACTTCATCAACTTTGAGTTGCCAGCCCTCATGGCTGGTGACGGTATCGCCCGGATTAAACATGACGCGGGTGATAGGCGAGTCATTTCTGGCATACAGGCGATTTTCACCGGTGGCAGGGAAAAGCAGGGTCACCATCCGCGGGTCTAATGCAACCACGGTTCCCAGTCCCAGTTCGCTTTCGGTATCGCTGATCCAACGTTGACCAAGTGTAAAAGGCATAAGATTTCGGCTCTATTATCAATGACTAAGATTTGCAGGCAATAGCATAACGACCGCCAGGTAAAGCGGCGGAAGTTCAAAAGTAGATGTATGGATGTTTCAGGAGGGCGCTATGGTACTGGAAGGCAACAAGTTAGTCACCGTCAAAATAGCCCTAATTGCCCTGTCATCAGTGTAGCAAAATCGTCCTCAAGGAAAGGTAATATTCCTTCGGCTACCGGCTGAAGCTGGCGCGTGAGGTAGTGATCGTAATCGAGGGGCGATTGCTGATAGTCCACCGGTTCCGGCCCGTTTAATGTCATCACGTATTTGATTGTCCCGCGATTCTGGTACTGTGCGGGGCGGCCCAGCCGCTGATTATGTTCATCGGCAAGGCGCGCGGCCCGGACATGTGGCGGCACATTTTTTTGATACTCGCTCAGCGGCCGACGCAGTCTTTTACGGTAGACGAGCCTGTCGTCAAGCTCGCCCGCCATCAGGCTGGCTACCGTCTCGCGAATATAATCCTGATAGGGCTCTTTGCGGAACACGCGCAGATAGAGCGTTTGCTGGAACTGCTGGGCAAGAGGCGTCCAGTCGGTGCGTACTGTCTCCAGCCCTTTGAAGACCATGCGCTGTTTCTCGCCTTCCTGAATCATGCCCGCGTAACGTTTTTTGCTGCCTTCGATGGCACCGCGAATAGTGGGCATCAGGAAGCGGCAAAAGTGGGTTTCATATTCGATTTCCAGCGCGCTGGTGAGCCGCTGTGTGTCCCGCAGATGCCGGGTCCACCATTCATTAACGTGGGTGACCAGCCGCTGGCCGATGCTTGCAGCTTCTTCTTCCGTATGGGCTTTTTTCAGCCATACGAAGGTTGAATCGGTATCGCCATAGATCACGTCAAAACCCTGCTCTTCAATAAGCGCCCTGGTTTGCAGCATGATCTGGTGACCCCGCATGGTGATCGACGAAGCCAGGCGCGGATCGAAAAAGCGGCAGGCGCTGGTGCCCAGCACGCCGTAGAAGGCATTCATGATGATCTTCAGAGCCTGCGAGAGGGGCTTATTCCCGTGACGCTTGGCTTCATCGCGCCCGTGCCATATCTGGCTGACTATCTCCGGCAGACAGTGTTTTGTTCGGGAGAAATGAGCGCCAAGAAAACCGTCGACTGAATGTTCTGCTTCCGGGTTGGCCATACCTTCGACCAGGCCGACGGGATCGATAAGAAAGGTGCGAATGATCGACGGATACAGGCTTTTGTAATCCAGCACCAGCACCGAGTCGTAAAGGCCGGGCCGGGAATCCATCACGTACCCGCCGGGGCTTGCCTGAGGCGGGATTTCACCCAGATTGGGGGCAACGTAACCGGCACGATGCATACGCGGAATATAAAGATGGCCAAAAGCGGCGACGGAGCCGCCGTGTCTGTCGAGTGGGAGGCCGTTTACCGTCGCCCGCTCCAGCAGGAAGGGCATCAGCTCGGTTTTATGGAATATCCTCGTGACCAGCTCGCAGTCTTTAAGGTTGTACTTTGCCAGCGCCGGTTTGTCCTCGGCGAAGCGCCGATTGATTTCATCCATCCTGTCCCAGGGGTTATCTATCGCCTTGCCTTCGCCGAGCAGCTCCTGAGAAACCGTTTCCAGGGAAAACGACGAGAAGTTCCAGAATGCGGATTTTAGCCCTTCGATGCCGTCGATAATGACGCGTCCGGCTGCCTGAGCAAAGAAAACGCCCGGCTTGAAACCGTGCTCGCGCCACTCCAGCAGGCTGTTCTCACGCCCGAGGCGCAGCGGGACCTGGTAGCGGTCCGCCATTTTTTGCAGCACGCGCAGGTCAAACTGCACCACGTTCCAGCCGATCAGCACATCGGGATCGTGCTGCGCAAACCAGGCGTTCAGCTTCTCGATAAGCAGCGGGCGGCTGGCGACGTATTCAAGAGTAAAATCCACAGCCGATGAGTCGCCGTTTTCCGGGCCGAGCATATAGACAATTCGCTGCCCGCAGCCTTCCAGACCTATGCAGTAAAGCTCGCCGTGACGGTTGGTTTCGATATCCAGCGAAACCCACTTCAGCGCCGGGCGATAGTCGGGCGCGGGTTTCAGCCGTGCTTCGGTTATCTGGCCGTTGCGTGCTTCGCCACTGAACCAGACGGGTGCGGTGATAAAGCGCTCCATCAGGAAACGTTCGGGAGGACGAATATCCGCTTCATAAACCGTTACGCCGCCGTCGCGCAGGCGTTTTTCAAGGCGCATAAGCTGGCGATGCTGGCGGCAATACAGCCCGCACACGGGCCGATGATGGAAATCCTTAAGAGCAAGCGGCGTGAGCCGGTACTGGCTTTCGCTGGCCAGCAGACGTGTCGCCTGAGCTTGCTGATCCTGCGGGATGAACGCTACGGATTCCTGAGGTGGCAGGCACACTTTTAGCGGGCCATCATCCGTAGCCAGCCAGAAATCGACTTCGGTACCATGCGGGGTATCTCGCCAGTGGCGCGTTAACAGAAACCCCTGTCGAGCTTGCGACACGCTGCTTTCTCTGAAAATAAAAAGTGGTCTTAGTATAGACCACTCCTGCTTGTTTTACTGCTTTTATATACAGTGCTATTGCCCGTAATAGGCTTTAGCGCCGTGTTTGCGAAGGTAATGTTTGTCGAGCAATGTCGGCTGCATCGCAGGCAGGTGCGGGGAGAGCTGACGGCAAAATATCCCCATATAGGCCACTTCTTCCAGCACTATGGCGTTGTGCACTGCATCCTGCGGGTCTTTACCCCAGGTGAACGGTCCGTGGGAATGCACCAGCACGCCGGGCATTTGTGCCGCATCCAGGCCTTGCTCCGCGAAGGTTTTCACGATGACCTCGCCGGTTTGCCATTCGTAGTCGCCGTTGATTTCGTCGTCGGTCATTCTGCGCGTGCAGGGAATGGGGCCGTAGAAATAATCCGCGTGTGTAGTGCCGGTCGCGGGAATGGACTGGCCTGCCTGCGCCCAGATGGTTGCATGGCGCGAATGCGTGTGGACGATACCGCCGATATGCGGGAAGCGTTGATACAGCAGGCGGTGCGTCGGCGTGTCAGAAGAGGGTTTTTTGCTGCCTTCCACGACTTCTCCCGTTGCCAGGCTGACCACCACCATATCTTCCGCGGTCATCGTGCCGTATTCAACGCCAGAGGGTTTGATGATCAGCACTTCATGTTGACGATCGACCGCGCTGACATTACCCCAGGTCAGCGTGACCAGATTATGCTGCGGTAAAGCCAGATTGGCTTCCAGCACCTGACGTTTGAGGTTTTCTAACATAGTGTGCTCCGGAAATTTTTACCCCAACCCTCTCCTGTAAGGGAGAGGGGGTCGTGCGGTTTTCACCCTGTCCCCTTTAAGGAGACAGGGTGAAGGGAAAAGAGTTAACGCCTGAAGCCGTAATACACCTCGTTCCAGCGCAGGGCATCCTTGAACGCCGGCAGGCGTGTTTCATTGTCGATTACGCTTATCTCTATGCCGTGCAGCTCGGCGAAGGTACGCATATCGTCAAGCGTCAGGGACTGGCTGAAGACGGTATGGTGCGCGCCACCGGCCAGAATCCAGGCTTCGGAGGCGGTCGGCAGGTCGGGCTGCGCTTTCCACAGCGCGTTGGCTACGGGCAGCCTGGGCAGCTGATGCGGCGTTTCCACCGCGTCCACACAGTTCACCAGCAGGCGGAAGCGATCGCCCAGATCGATCAGGCTGGCGTTCACCGCCGGGCCTGTTTTGGTCGAGAAGATCAGACGCGCGGGATCCGCTTTGCCACCGATGCCCAGGTATTGCACATCGAGCAGCGGTTTTTCGGCCGTGGCGATCGACGGACAAACTTCCAGCATGTGCGAACCGAGCACCATGTCGTTGCCGTCTTCGAAGTTGTAGGTGTAATCCTCCATAAAGGAGGTGCCGCCGGGCAGGCCGCTCGACATCACTTTCATAATGCGAAGCAGGGCGGCGGTTTTCCAGTCGCCTTCTCCCGCAAAGCCGTAGCCCTGCTGCATCAGGCGCTGTACAGCCAGCCCCGGCAGCTGCTTAAGACCGTGCAAATCTTCAAAGGTGGTGGTAAAGGCGTGGAAGCCGCCATCCTGCAGGAATTTTTTCATTCCCAGCTCGATGCGCGCGGCATCCAGTACGTTCTGGCGCTTATCACCGTTGACCTGCGCCGCAGCACTCAGGCGATAGCTGCTTTCATATTCGTCGACCAGAGCGTTCACATCGCCTTCGCTGATGGCGTTCACTACCGCGACCAAATCGCCAACCGCCCAGGTATTCACCGAAAAGCCAAATTTCATCTGTGCGGCAACTTTATCGCCGTCGGTCACTGCGACTTCCCGCATGTTATCGCCAAAGCGCACCACTTTTAGCTGACGGGTATCCTGTTTAGAAACGGCCTGACGCATCCACGCGCCAATGCGCTGATGCACCAGCTGATCCTGCCAGTGGCCCGTCACTACCGTATGCTGCTGGCGCATACGTGCGCCGATAAAACCAAACTCGCGGCCGCCGTGGGCGGTCTGGTTCAGGTTCATAAAGTCCATATCAATGCTGCCCCACGGGATCTGGGCATTGAACTGGGTATGGAGTTGCAGCAGCGGCTTGGTGAGAATGCTCAGCCCGTTGATCCACATTTTTGCCGGTGAGAAAGTGTGCAGCCATACCACCAGACCCGCGCACTGATTGTTATAGCTGGCGTCCCGGCAAATCGCTGTGATTTCGTCCGGCGTGGTGCCGAGCGGCTTGAGAACAAGCTTGCACGGCAGCTTAGCCTCTTTATTCAGCGCGTTGACGACCTGTTCCGCATTCTGCGTCACCTGGCGCAGCGTTTCCGGGCCGTAAAGGTGCTGGCTGCCAATCACAAACCACACTTCGTACTGTTCAAAAATAGTCATCGTAATGTCCTTAATGGGTCATCGCAGCCCGGTCGGCGTCAGCCGCCGCGACAGAGGCTGTCGGGAGATAATGTTGTTCAGCGCTCAGCGCCCACTGCTGGTAGCGGCGATAGAGCTGTTCAAAACGTTCAGCGCGCTGAGGAAGAGGCTGTAGGGTGTTTTCGATTTGGCTGGCCATAACCTGCTGCGCGCTGGCGATGTCCGCGTGCTGGCCTGCTGCCACGGCGGCAAAAATGGCCGCGCCAAGGGCGCAGCACTGATCGGAGGCGACGATTTGCAGCGGGCGGTTGAGCACGTCGCAGCACACCTGCATGATGACCGGCGATTTACGCGCGATGCCGCCCAGCGCCATGACGTTGGTGACGGGAATGCCCTGGCTCGTGAAGCACTCCATGATGGCGCGTGCACCGAAGGCGGTGGCGGCAATCAGCCCGCCAAAGAGAGCCGGGGCGTCGGTGGCGAGGTTCAGATCGGTGATCACCCCTTTCAGGCGCTGGTTGGCGTCTGGCGTGCGGCGGCCGTTGAACCAGTCGAGCACGACCGGCAGGTGGTCAAGGGAGGGGTTGGCGGCCCAGGCTGCGGTAAGCGCGGGCAGAAGCTGTTTCCTGCTGGCGCTAATCTGGCTGCGCAGTTCAGGATGCTGCTGGGCGAGCTGTTCCAGCGGCCAGCCAAGCACGCGTTCAAACCAGGCGTAAATATCGCCGAAGGCGGACTGACCGGCTTCAAGACCGATAAAACCCGGTACCACGCTGCCGTCCACTTGCCCGCAGATGCCTTTCACGGCGCGCTCGCCTACGGTCGGTTTATCGGCAAGCAAAATATCGCAGGTCGAAGTCCCGATGACCTTCACCAGCGTATTCGGCTGCGCACCGGCCCCGACGGCACCCATATGGCAGTCAAACGCGCCGCCGGAAATCACCACGCTTTGCGGCAGGCCCAGTCGCTGCGCCCATTCTTCACAAAGGTTGCCGACCGGAATATCTGCCGTCCAGGTTTCGCTGAACATCGGGTAAGCAAGATGCTGGTTGAGCAGCGGATCAAGCTCGTCAAAGAAACTTGCCGGAGGCAGGCCGCCCCAGTCTTCATGCCAGAGCGATTTATGCCCGGCACTACAGCGCCCGCGACGAATGTCCTGCGGGCGGGTAGTGCCGGAAAGCAGGGCGGGTACCCAGTCGCACAGCTCAATCCAGGAAGCCGCCGCCCGGGCAACCTGGGCATCCGCGCGGGTCACATGCAGGATTTTGGCCCAGAACCATTCGCTGGAATAAATACCGCCAATGTAGCGGGAATAATCGTGGTTACCCGGCCGGTGGCACAGGTGGGTAATGGCTTCGGCTTCTTCTACCGAGGTATGATCTTTCCACAGCACGAACATGGCGTTCGGGTTGTCGGCAAAGTCAGGATTGAGCGCCAGCACGTTTCCGTTGGCGTCAATCGGGGCGGGGGTGGAACCGGTACTGTCCACGCCGATGCCACAAATGGTGGCACGCTGCGGCGCGGTCAGTTCGGCCAGCACGGTTTTCAGTGCCCGCTCCATCGACTCAATGTAGTCCCGCGGGTGGTGGCGGAACTGGTTGCGGGCGGCATCGCAGTATCGGCCTTCCTGCCAGCGGGGATACCATTCCACGCTGGTGGCCAGTTCGGCTCCATTTTCACAATCCACGGCTAAGGCACGTACGGAATCGCTGCCAAAATCGAGGCCCAGCGCAATCGACATTTTTCTACTCCCGGACAGAATGGCTCATGCAGCAACAGTAGGTTTTGCAGCAAAAAAGAGTCAGGGCGTAATCGCTGTAGTTATGGATAAAATGGCTAGGGGCGCGGGAAATGTGACGCCCCGCAAATATTCGATGTGGACATTTCTGCCGCGGTTATAGACACTTTGGTTGTCGCTGCAAAAGCGGTAGATCCCCGTTTGAAAAGCGAAGTCTCTTACAGAGCGCGGCTTTAAGATCAAAATCAGCCTCTGTGTTGTAAGGTCAGGGGGAACGCGGCGAGGTGGGGTGAGCATATGGACAAATGGTTTCTGTTAATTCCTTTTAAGAGCGAGCTTGATCATGCCTGAACTGCAAAACGATCCCCTGTTACCCGGCTACTCTTTCAATGCTCACCTTGTGGCAGGATTGACGCCAATTGAAGCCGATGGCCCGCTCGATTTCTTTATCGACCGGCCGCTGGGTATGAAGGGCTACATCCTTAATCTCACCGTGCGCGGCGAAGGCGTTATCAATAACCAGGGCAAAAGCTATGTCTGCCGTCCGGGCGATATGCTGCTGTTCCCGCCGGGTGAAGTGCATCATTACGGACGCTCGCTGGAGAGCAAAGAGTGGTATCACCAGTGGGTTTACTTCCGCCCGCGTGCCTACTGGCAGGAGTGGCTGAACTGGGAACCTATTTTTGCACAGACGGGGTTCTATCGTCCTGATGAGGCCAGTCAGGCTGGATTTTCTCAGCTTTTTCAACAGATTATTGATGCCGGGCAGGCTCAGGGACGCTACGCTGAGCTGCTGGCGATCAACCTACTGGAGCAGCTTTTGCTCCGGCGTATGGAGGTGCTGAGCGCTTCGCTGAACCCACCGCTGGATAACCGCGTGCGCGATGCCTGCCAGTATATCAGCGACCACCTTGCCGACAGCCAGTTCGACATTGCGGGCGTGGCGCAGCATGTTTGCCTGTCGCCCTCCAGGCTCTCTCATCTGTTCCGTCAGCAGCTTGGCGTCAGCGTCCTGAGCTGGCGGGAAGATCAGCGCATCAGCCAGGCGAAGCTGCTGCTCAGCACCACGCGTATGCCGATCGCAAGCGTCGGGCGCAACGTGGGATTTGAAGATCAGCTCTACTTTTCACGCGTGTTTAAGAAGTGTACCGGGGCAAGCCCGAGCGAGTTTCGTGCCGGGTGTGAATAGCGGCTATTCTTAAAGCGTTGCCGACGCGTCTGCGGCCTACATATCCATACAAATGATGGCTTGACGACCACCGACCCACTCGGGAGAATCGCCCACTCGTTTCTCGACGGATGCTCTATGGAAGCTTTGCTGGAACACTTTATTACACAGTCAGTGGCGTATTCGCTTATCGCGGTGATGCTGGTGGCCTTTTTCGAATCGCTGGCGCTGGTCGGCCTGATCCTGCCGGGTACGGTGATGATGGCGGGGCTGGGGGCGTTGATTGGCGGTGGGCAGGTTGATTTTTATCAGGCCTGGCTTGCGGGGATCGTCGGCTGTCTGCTGGGAGACTGGCTGTCGTTCTGGCTGGGGCGCCGTTTCAAAGGCCCTCTGCACCGCTGGTCGTTTATGAAGAAAAACAAGGCGCTGCTCGATAAAACGGAACATGCGCTGCATAAACACAGTATGTTCACCATCCTTGTGGGGCGTTTTGTCGGCCCTACGCGCCCGCTGGTGCCGATGGTCGCGGGTATGCTGGATCTGCCGCTGGCTAAGTTTATTGCGCCGAATATTCTCGGCTGTCTGCTCTGGCCGCCGCTCTATTTTTTGCCCGGTATTCTGGCCGGGGCGGCCATTGATATTCCGGCGGATATGCAAAGCGGTAGCTTTAAATGGCTGTTGCTGGGCGTGGCGCTGTTGGTCTGGCTGGCGGCGTGGCTTTGCTGGCGCTGGTGGCGCAGCGGCAAGTCCGGGAGCGACAAACTCACGCGTTACCTGCCGCGCGGACGTCTGCACTGGCTTGCGCCTGTGACGCTGGCAGTAGCGGTCGGAAGTTTTGTCGCGCTACAAATGCACCCGTTAATGCCCGTTTATCTGAAGATTCTCTGGAAGGTAGTGACCGGTCACGCCTGACCGCTAATCCCCAACAGCGTCGAGGCGCTGGCTTCCCCTCTCATCAAGGTTGCCGTGTCGCCATCCCAGGCGATGCGGCCCTCTGACACAACCAGGCTTCTTGGTGCGATACGCGCCGCGTCTTCAATGCTGTGGGAAACCATCAGCAGGGTGAACTGCTGCCGGGCGCAAAGATCGTCGAGCAGCTGTAGCATTTCCTGACGCAGCGCCGGATCTAAGGCTGAGAAAGGCTCATCAAGCAATAAAATGGGCTGCTTGCGCACCAGGCAGCGGGCGAGGGCCACTCGCTGACGCTGGCCGCCGGAAAGCTGCGACGGCAGGCGATCCAGTAGATCGCCGATAGCCATTTGCGAGGCGATCGTCTTTAACCGATCCTGCTGCTCTTCATTGAGCTTAAGCCCTGGATTCATGCCCTGGCCGATGTTATCCCGCACGCGAAGGTGCGTGAACAGATTATTTTCCTGAAACAGCATAGAGACGGGCCGCCGGGCTGGCGCGGTGCGAGTATGGTTTTCCCCGGCAAGCAGGATCTCGCCGCTGGCCGGTTCCAGAAAACCTGCGATTAAGTTTAACAGGGTACTTTTCCCCGCCCCGCTTGGCCCGAGCACGGCAATACGTTCGCCGGGCGCGACCTGGAGTGAAAAGCGCATCGGTAAATGGCGATAAAGCCAGGTAACATCAGTCAGGGTTAGCATGGCGTCCCGGGAGTTTTTCAATCAGGGTGAACAGAGTGAAGCACAGTAGCAGCAGAAGCAGCGCGGTTACCGCCCCGTCCTGGCTGCGATAAGAACCAATTTGTTGATACAGATAAAACGGTAGCGTGCGGAAATCATCATTGCCAAACAGCGCTACCACGCCGAAATCGCCAATCGACAGCACGCAGGCAAAGGCGAGCGCCTGAGCCAGCGGGATCTTCAGGGCCTTCAGTTCGATAAAGCGCAGGCGATGAAACCCTGTTATATCCAGCGACTGACACAGCCTGCCATAGCGTTCAGCGACGTCGAGCATAGGATTTTCCAGCACTTTTAATGCGTAAGGGATCGCCATTAAGGCGTTGGTGAAGATGACGATGCCATCGGCAGACTGCGGCAGGCCGACGGTATTATTCAGCAGCAGGAAGAAGCCCGTGGCCAGCACAATGCCCGGCATGGCGAGGATCAGCATCCCGCTCAGTTCCATTGCCTGTCCTGCGAGGGCGCGATGACGAAGCCGCAGCTCGCGGGAGCTCCAGAGCAGCATCATGGTGAGCGTTACGCAGATAATTCCGGCGGCCACGGCAATTCTCAGCGAAGTGAAAAGCGCCTGCCAGACTACAGGCTGCGCCACCACGGCGCGGAATCCGCTATTGATGCCATCAATAATGACCGCCAGCAGCGGAGGCAGCAGCAGCAGTAAGGCGAGGGCGATTAACGTGCCGTCGCACAGCTTACGGCGCAGATTATCCTGCGGGTCGCGCCAGCCCTCAAGCTGGTTTGCACCCACCGGAATGGCTTTACTGAGTCGCTGGCTCAGCAGTACCAGGCCCAGACAGCAAAGCATCTGCACCAGCGCCAGCAGGGCCGCACGGGCGGGATCGTAGTCGTAACTCAGCGCCTGGAATATTGCCAGCTCGATGGTTGTCGCCTGCGGGCCGCCGCCCAGCGACAGCACGGTGGCAAAGCTTGCGAAGCAGAGCATGAAAATCAGCGCGCCAGCGGGCAGGATCTGACGGCGCAGCCACGGCCATTCTACCAGTCGGAAGAAATGCCAGCCCTGCATACCGAGCTGCGCGGCGAGCTGGCGCTGTTCGCCGGGAATGTTTTCCAGCGCCTGTAGCAGCAGGCGTGTTGCCATCGGCATATTGAAGAAGACGTGCGCCAGCAGGATGCCCTGCAGACCGTAAGGCGAAAAGGTCCACTCGAAGCCGAGATACGCGCTCAGCGAGGCCAGCCAGCCGACCCGTCCGTAAACGGTCAGGATACCGAAGACGGCGACCAGCACCGGCAACACCAGCGTCATGGCGCACAGCCGCAGCAGCGCCAGACGGCCTGGGAAGCGGCGGCGATAAAGCGCGCGGGCGAGGAAAATGGCCGGACAGACGGAAAGCACGGCGGAAAGAAACGCCTGCCAGAACGAGAAGCGCAGGACGTGCCACAGATAGCTGTCCTGCACCAGCGCCCGAATATCACTGCGCGGCGCGTTAAACCACAGCGCAAGGAAAGCGGCCAGGGCAACCGCTACCACCAGCGTAGCGGCGAAAAGCCCCGGACGCAGCCAGCCGGGGATCAGCGGCTGACGGCGCGAAGCCATGCACTAATCCAGCCTGCGCGAAGATCCGAAACTTCTTTTGACGTGAACGCCAGGGCGGTTTGCGGTTTTTTGATGCTGTCAAAGCCTTCTGGCAGCTTCACGTCGCTGACCGGGTACATCCAGTTGCCGGTGGGAATAGCGTTCTGGAAACCCGGCGAGGTGATAAATTTCATGAATTTTTCAGCAAGCTCCGGCTGTTTGCTGCTGGCCACGCGGCCCGCCACTTCAACCTGCAGATAGTGTCCTTCGCTGAAATCGGCGGCGGCGTAGTTGTCTTTCTTCTCTTCGATAAGATGGTAGGCCGGGGACGTGGTATAGCTCAGCACCAGATCGCCTTCACCTTTCAGGAACAGACCGTAGGCCTCAGACCAGCCCTTGGTCACGGTGACAGTTTTGGCCGCCAGTTTCTGCCAGGCCTGCGGCGCTTTGTCGCCGTAGACTTTTTGCATCCACAGCAGCAGGCCAAGCCCCGGCGTGCTGGTGCGCGGATCCTGGTAGATCACTTTCCATTTCTGGTCGCTTTCGACCAGCTCTTTCAGGCTCTTTGGCGGGTTTTTCAGTTTGTTTTTGTCGTAAACAAAAGCGAAATAGCCGTAGTCAAACGGCACGAAGGTCTCATTCTTCCAGCCGCCCGGGATATTTAGCCCGCGGGTATCGACCCCGCTCGGTGCGAAGAGTTTGGTTTGGGACGCGGCTTCAATAAGGTTGTTATCCAGACCCAGCACCACGTCGGCCTTGGTTTTGCTGCCTTCCATACGCAGACGGTTCAACAGTGAAACGCCGTCTTCCAGGGCGACAAACTTCAGCTCGCACTGGCAATCAGCTTCAAAGGCTTTTTTTACCGCGGGGCCAGGACCCCAGTCAGCGGCAAAGGAGTCGTAGGTATAAACGGTGAGCAGGGGCCTGGCAAAAGCGGGCGCGGCAATGAGTATCAGCAGCGGCAGAAATTTTTTGAACACTTTGCACCTCTTAAATTAGGGGTGGCAAAGGACTTTGAGCGATAAGCCTCAAATCCCTTCGCCGGCGTTATCCGGATCAGGTTCGACGGGTATTATCTCAGCTCGGACAACTGTCCTGGCACCCCGTTGAGAACGCTTCATTGTAATGATTCTGTGAATGATTCGGAAGCGCTATGGTTCCGGCGGGGCAAACCAGGCGGATTTAAAGTCAAACCAGCCGAGGGTGTTCATCCTTACGCCGCGCATGCTGCGCTGGCCTTCAATGCGTAGCCAGTGGTGAATAAGCGGCAAAATATCATTATTTTCAACGCGCTGCTGGCACCATTCCGGGAGGGACAGCTCACCTTCATGCCAGCGGCGGGTAGCCGTTTCCCAGTCAATATTGATGCACTTTTGGACCAGCGGCACTTCGTAGAGATGGGCGAAAAGCGAAAAATCCAGCGGCAGAGTGAAATTGGCGCTGTTTAACCAGATGTCGCTGACTATTTCGCCCTGGTGCCACTCTTCGTAGCTGACCTCCTGTACTTCCAGGCGGACGCCATGAGCGGCGAGCAGTTTGACCATAATATTGCTTATTACCCGATGTTCTACGTGATCGCGATAGAAGGTCAGGGTAATGGTTTCAAGCCCGGCAGGCTTCTCGCCTGCGGGCTGCGGGGTGGTGTGGTGCCAGCGCGGCAGCAAACCGTAAGCCGGGAACCAGTACTGCTGATTTTGCTCCCCTGCACCATAAAGCAGATGAATGGGGGCCAGCGCATGGCTGAGCCATTCGCGTACCCCATCGTGGCTACCCCGGGATGAGCGGCTGTCGAACAGCAGATAGTAGCAGCCTTCTTCCAGGCGGCTTTCTACGGCCTTTTCGCTGTGCGGCATCCCCTGAAGCTGGACGGCACAGCTGACTTCCTCGCCGATCTCCGGCAGCACCCAGAAATTTACCTCATCAATCAGCGCCCGGTAGCCAAAGTAGTCGTCGTACGCCTGGATCTTCAGCTGATTATTGTTGTTGCGCACCACGGAGTAGGGGCCGGTGCCGACGGGCTGGCGGGCGAATTGATCCAGCGTTTGCCACTCGCGCGGCAGGATCATGGCATTGACGCTGCCGAGCAGCCACGGCAGCCAGCGATCCGGCTGTGAAAGATGAATATCCAGCGTCCAGGCCGTGGGCGAGGTAATCTGGCTGATGTGCGCGTACAGCGGCAGGCGGTTAATGCGCTGCAGGGAGGTCATCACGTCGAGCATATCCAGCTCGCGGCCGTGGTGGAAATGGATGCCGGGGCGGAGGAAAAACCGCCAGTGTAAAGGGGAAATCAATTGCCAGTGGTGGGCTATATCCGCTTCCAGTTCCCCATTTTCCTCATTTATGCGCGTAAGCCCGCTGAATATCTGCCGGACAATATGCGTTTCTGAACGGCGCAGCGCGGAGCCGGGAAGCAGGTTCAGCAGCGGGCGGTAATAGAGTACGCGCAGAATGTGGCGCCCCTGGCGGAAAGTCCGCCCGAGATGCGAGATCAGCATTTGCCGCACCGCCGCTTTATCGCCGACGATCTGCACCAGCTGATCGATGCGATCCTGCTCAAGAAGATCCTCGGCCCGCTGCTGCTGGAGCGCAAGGCCGGTATATAAAAACGCCAGCTGAGAACGCTTGCCGCGTCCGGCCTCCGCCTTCCAGCTCAGCCAGCCCTTTTCCTGCATGGCGTTGAGCAGCGTACGCATATGTCGCCGCGAGCAGCTGAGCAGCTCAGCCAGATCGTTGAGCGTTGTTTCCTGAGGCTTACCGTCGCAGCACTGCCAGAGACGGATGAACTGTTGTTGCAGGCGAGCGGAAGACATAAAAGAGGAACTCCAGGCAGAAACTCATCAATTTAACTTTCCCTATATTACGCCAATAATCATCAGCGATGAAAGCGAGGAGGGGCTTATGAAACGGTCATCAGCTGTTGAGTTTTACCGAAATTACTTTGCCGCGACGCAACGCGTCGGGACTGGATGGCTGGCTCGCCTGACAGCAGGGCAACGTCTGAGGATGCTCGAAGACTTAATGCAGTGGGAAATAACGACCCCGATGTCCGTGAAGCGTTAACTCGCCCACATCAAAGTGTAACTGAGTATTGGTGCTTTTCACCGGCCAGCAGATTATAACTGCTGGCTTTTTTAGTTTATCATTTGAGCACTTAACGCCCGCGAGTAAAAGGATCCCTTCGCATGACCTGGTTTCTTACCAAAGGACGCCGCCTTAACCCGGTGTACGCCGCTTTTATGGCCGTTGCTTTTATGATGGGGATTGCGGGGGCGCTTCAGGCTCCGACCCTGAGCCTGTTTTTAACCCGTGAAGTCCAGGTGCGGCCCTTCTGGGTCGGGTTGTTTTATACCGTTAACGCCGTGGCCGGTATCCTGGTCAGCCTAATGTTAGCCAAACGCTCTGATAACCGGGGCGACAGGCGCAAGCTGATCATGGTTTGCTGTGCGATGGCGGTGGCAAACTGCGTATTATTCGCCTTCAATCGTCACTATCTGACGCTTATCACGCTCGGCGTTCTGTTCGCCTCCATCGCCAATACCGCGATGCCGCAGGTCTTTGCTCTGGCGCGCGAGTACGCTGATAGCTCCGCACGGGAAGTGGTCATGTTCAGTTCGGTCATGCGCGCCCAGCTATCTCTGGCATGGGTTATCGGGCCGCCGCTCTCTTTTATGCTGGCGCTGAACTACGGCTTTACCACCATGTTCCTGATCGCAGCCGGGATCTTTATTGTCTCGCTGGCGCTTGTCTTTTTTGCTCTGCCTTCCGTTGCCAGGATAGAACAGCCCGCCGACGTAGCGCTCACTCAGGTCAGCGGCTGGAAAGATAAGAATGTGCGGTTACTTTTTATCGCCTCTATGCTGATGTGGACCTGCAACACCATGTACATCATTGATATGCCGCTGTGGGTGAGCAGCGACTTAGGGCTGCCTGAATCTCTGGCAGGGCTGCTGATGGGCACCGCGGCGGGTCTGGAAATCCCGGCGATGATCCTGGCAGGTTATTATGTGAAGCGCTTTGGTAAGCGCCGTATGATGGTGATTGCCGTGGCGGCAGGCGTGCTTTTTTACGCTGGTTTAATTGCGTTTCACAGCCGCACCGCGCTGCTTGTTTTGCAGCTTTTTAACGCGGTATTTATTGGCATTGTGGCCGGGATCGGCATGCTGTGGTTCCAGGATTTAATGCCCGGGCGGCCCGGTTCTGCGACCACGCTCTTTACCAACAGTATTTCCACCGGGGTGATTCTTGCAGGCGTATTGCAGGGGGCGCTGGCGGAAAGCTTTGGGCACTATGCCGTATACTGGCTGATTGCCGGTCTGTCGCTGGTGGCTCTGGCGTTGACCAGCCGGGTGAAAAATATCTAGAAGAAAGGGCACATGAAGTGCCCTTTGAGTTTGCGGACAAAGAAGGAAAAAGCGTGGTTTTTCCTTCTTTGTGGTCAATTGTCGAAAATCAATGAATTGATTTTCCGTATTTTTATAAGGCGATATCTCTTGTCCTGCGTCAGGATAAGTTTTGTCGTCCGTCTGAAAGGGCACATGAAGTGCCCTTACTTTATCAGCGCATAAACACAGGCTGTTTTTGTTCGTAAGAAGAAATAGCGGCCTCGTGCTGCAGCGTCAGGCCGATGCTGTCCAGCCCCTCTAACATGCAGTGACGGCGGAACGTATCAATAGCAAAGGCATAGGTTTTGTCGCCGGCTTTTACCGTTTGCGCTTGCAGATCGACCACAAAATGAATCCCCGGGTTGGCGGCAACCAGCTGGAACATTTCATCCACTTCTTCTTCACTCAGTGCGACCGGCAAAAGTTGGTTATTAAATGAGTTGCCGTAAAAAATATCCGCAAAGCTTGGGGCAATAACAACTTTAAAGCCGTAGTCGGTCAGCGCCCAGGGGGCGTGCTCACGCGAAGAGCCACAGCCAAAGTTTTCGCGTGCCAGCAGGATAGAAGCCCCTTTGTAGACCGGGAAGTTCAGCACAAATTCCGGGTTAGGCTCCTTGCCCGCATCGTCCAGGAAACGCCAGTCGTTAAAGAGGTGCGCGCCAAAGCCGGTGCGGGTGACCTTCTGCAAAAATTGCTTCGGGATAATGGCGTCGGTATCAACGTTTGCCGCATCCAGCGGAACGACCAGGCCGGTGTGTTGGATAAATTTCTCTGCCATGGTGTTTTCCTTTATTTCAACGAACGGATGTCAGCAAAATGCCCGGAGACGGCAGCAGCGGCCGCCATCGCTGGACTCACCAGGTGGGTACGACCACCGCGGCCCTGGCGACCTTCAAAGTTGCGGTTGCTGGTGGAGGCGCAGCGCTCACCCGGCTCCAGGCGATCGTTGTTCATGGCCAGGCACATAGAGCAGCCCGGCAGACGCCATTCGAAGCCCGCCTCAATGAAAATCTTATCCAGCCCTTCTTCTTCCGCCTGCGCTTTCACCGGGCCGGAACCCGGCACGACTAAAGCCTGCACGCCGGGGGCAACTTTACGCCCTTTGGCGATTTCGGCTGCCGCGCGCAAATCTTCAATACGAGAGTTAGTGCAGGAACCGATAAAGACTTTGTCGATGGCCACTTCAGTTAACGGGATGCCCGGTTTCAGGCCCATATAGGCCAACGCTTTCTCGGCGGAGGCTCGCTCGACCGGATCGGTAAAGGCGTCAGGATTTGGGATGTTTTCTGTCACCGAGATGACCTGACCCGGGTTGGTACCCCAGGTCACCTGCGGAGCGATATCGGCCGCATCCAGCGTCACAACTGTGTCAAACCGTGCGCCCTCATCGGTGCTGAAGGTTTTCCAGTACGCTACGGCGTCGTCCCAGTCTGCCGCTTTCGGCGCGTGCAGACGGCCTTTAACGTAATTAAAGGTCGTTTCATCCGGGGCTACGATGCCGGCCTTGGCCCCCATTTCGATTGCCATATTGCACAGCGTCATGCGGCCTTCCATGCTCAGGGCCTGGATGGCGCTGCCGCAGAATTCCACAACGTGCCCGGTGCCGCCCGCGCTGCCGGTTTTACCGATAATGGCCAGCACGATATCTTTCGCCGTAATGCCCGGAGCCGCTGTGCCGGTGACCTCAATTTTCATGGTTTTCGCGCGGCCCTGTTTCAGGGTCTGCGTAGCCAGAACATGCTCAACTTCAGAGGTACCGATACCAAAGGCCAGTGCGCCAAAGGCGCCGTGTGTGGCGGTATGAGAATCGCCACAGACGATGGTCATGCCGGGCAGAGTGATGCCCTGTTCCGGTCCCATAACGTGCACGATGCCCTGGTAGGGGTGGTTCAGATCATAAAGCTCTACGCCAAATTCTTTGCAGTTTTTCATCAGCTCCTGCATCTGAATGCGGGCCATTTCCCCGGAGGCGTTGATGTCTTTAGTCTGCGTCGAAACGTTGTGATCCATAGTGGCAAAGGTTTTCCCCGGCTGGCGCACCGGACGCTTGTGTGCGCGCAGGCCGTCAAAAGCCTGCGGAGAGGTGACTTCGTGCACCAGGTGGCGGTCGATATACAGCAGCGGGGTTTCATCCACTGCTTCGTACACGACGTGGGCATCGTACAATTTTTGGTATAACGTTTTCGCCATGATTATTTCCCCTGAGCGACGAAGCGCGCGATGGTATCGCCCATTTCATCGGTGCTGATTGCTTTGCCCTCGCGGGCCAGATCGCCGGTACGGAAGCCTTCTTCCAGCGCCAGGTTCACGGCGTTTTCGATGGCCCGGGCGGCCTCTTCCGCATCCAGGCTGTAGCGCAGTAAAAGCGCCAGGGAGAGGATCTGTGCGATCGGATTGGCAATATTCTTGCCTGCGATATCGGGGGCCGAGCCGCCAGCGGGTTCGTAGAGGCCAAAGCCCTGTTCATTCAGGCTGGCTGACGGCAGCATCCCCATGGAGCCGGTGATCATGGCGCATTCGTCCGACAGAATGTCGCCGAACAGGTTGGAGCACAGCAGCACGTCAAACTGGGAAGGGTCTTTAATAAGCTGCATGGTGGCGTTGTCGATGTACATGTGCGACAGCGTGACGTCCGGGTATTCGTTTGCGATTTCGTTGACGATTTCCCGCCACATGACTGAGGTTTGCAGGACGTTCGCTTTATCAATTGAGGTGACTTTATTGCGACGTTTGCGCGCCGATTCGAAGGCGATACGGGCAATACGCTCGATTTCGAAGCGATGATAAACCTCGGTATCGAAGGCTTTCTCGTGCATGCCGGAGCCTTCACGGCCTTTTGGCTGACCGAAATAAATTCCGCCGGTCAGTTCGCGGACGCACAGAATGTCGAAGCCCTTTGCGGCGATATCGGCGCGCAGCGGGCAAAATTCTTCCAGGCCGGGATACAGACGAGCAGGGCGCAGGTTGCTGAACAGCTTAAAGTGTTTGCGCAGCGGCAGCAGGGCACCCCGTTCCGGCTGCTGCGTCGGCGGCAGGTGTTCCCACTTTGGGCCGCCTACGGAGCCAAACAGAACGGCATCGGCCTGCTCACAGCCTTCAACGGTGACCGGAGGCAGAGGATTGCCATGACGGTCGATGGCGATGCCGCCGACGTCGTAGGTGCTGGTGGTAATGCGCATATCGAAGCGCGTACGAACGGCATCCAGCACTTTCATCGCCTGCGCCATCACTTCTGGGCCAATGCCGTCACCCGGCAATACTGCTATATGATGAGTTTTTGACATGTCACACGGTTTCCTGAGTGTTTTCTTTGTTATTGGCTTTGCGTTGCAATTCTTTTTCTACTTCACCTGCGCGCCAGATGTTATTCAGCACGTTAATCATCGCTTTCGCTGAAGATTCCACGATGTCGGTCGCCAGACCTACGCCATGGAAGCGGCGGCCATTATGCGTCACCACAATATCTACCTGGCCCAGCGCGTCTTTCCCCTGGCCTTTCGCCGTCAGCTGATATTTCACCAGCTCAACGTCATAGTGGGTGATGCGGTTGATGGCCTGGTAAACCGCGTCGACCGGGCCGTTGCCCGTCGCGGCTTCAGAATGGGTTTCCTCGCCACAGTGCAGCTGGACGGAAGCGGTGGACATAACGGTGGAGCCTGACTGCACGCTGAAATATTCCAGGCTGAAATGTTCCGGCTCTTCCTGCTGCTTACCGATAAAGGCCAGAGCTTCCAGATCGTAGTCAAACACCTGGCCTTTTTTATCGGCCAGTTTCAGGAAGGCGTCGTACAGGGAATCCAGGTTGTAATCGGCTTCCTTATAGCCCATCTCTTCCATGCGGTGTTTTACCGCGGCGCGCCCGGAACGGGAGGTCAGGTTCAACTGCACCTGATTCAGGCCAATGGTTTCCGGGGTCATGATTTCGTAGTTTTCGCGGTTTTTCAGCACGCCGTCCTGGTGAATGCCGGAGGAGTGCGCAAAGGCGTTGGAGCCGACAACCGCTTTGTTTGCCGGAATTGGCATGTTGCACAGCTGGCTGACAATCTGGCTGGTGCGGTAGATTTCGTGGTGATTGATATTGGTGTGGACACCCAGCATCTGGCCGCGCACTTTAATCGCCATAATGACTTCTTCCAGGGCGGTGTTACCTGCGCGCTCGCCGATACCGTTCAGCGTACCTTCTACCTGGCGTGCACCCGCCTGAATGGCGGCAATCGAGTTGCCGGTTGCCATGCCCAAATCGTCGTGGCAGTGAACGGAAATAATCGCTTTATCAATATTGGGGACGCGGTTGTACAGCGTCTGAATGATGCCGCCGAACTGCACCGGGGTGGTATAGCCTACGGTATCAGGAATATTAATGGTGGTCGCGCCCGCGCCAATGGCGGCTTCTACGATACGGCACAGGTTGTCGATTGGCGTGCGCCCCGCATCTTCGCAGGAGAATTCCACGTCGTCGGTATAGTTGCGTGCGCGTTTAACGGAATGGACTGCCCGGGCCAGCACGTCATCAAAAGTGCTGCGTAATTTGGTTTCAATGTGCATGGTCGAGGTGGCCAGGAACACATGAATACGGAAGGCTTCGGCGATTTTCAGGGCTTCGGCAGCAACGTCGATATCTTTATCCACGCAGCGTGCCAGACCGCAAACACGGCTATTTTTGATAGTGCGGGCGATGGTTTGCACGGATTCAAAATCCCCGGGTGAAGAAACCGGGAAACCGACTTCCATCACATCAACGCCCATACGTTCCAGCGCCATGGCAATCTGCAGCTTCTCTTTCACACTCAGGCTTGCCTGCAACGCCTGCTCACCATCACGTAAGGTCGTATCAAAAATAATGACTTGTTGGCTCATGAAAGGATCCTTATCTGGTCTTTAGGCGCCGTGGCTACGGGCATAAAAAAACCCGCGCAGCGGCGCGGGTTTTTTCAGTCTGATGGCTTGAATCAACGCTTGATGTCGCCCACCAGTCTACCGCGCAAATAAGATGCGTTTAGTAGTAGAACGAGTAGGCGATAAGTGCGGATCATGTTTCAGGCCTCAAGTGTTTGCGTGATGTATTTATTGGTACGTGATTAGCTAAGCTGTGTCAACCCTCTGTATCGGCAATATGCCAATCGCGCGGTTTTAAGCGAAACGCTTCATTAGCTTATCGTGCTAAAAAAAACGCAAATCAAAAAACATACTGGTACTGACCGAAAAGTGTTTTGTAAAATATTTCCACTCTTTAGTTTGCCGGAATACAACGTTTTCACGGGTACGGTTTTTTGTAACGCCTTTTCCAATTGACTGTTGCGCGTTATTTTTTCTGGAAGTAAAGTGATTTTTATTGAGTAAATTCCTAATTTTAATTTATGACTGGTTACATTTTAAATAGTTTATCGCTGCTTAATATATTATTTACCGAGTCAATAATTGTACATCGTGCCATTTTGTGATGTTATTCACTTATCCGTAGACCCGCCAGGGAACACGCGGCTTGCTCCAGTCATACGAGAGATGCGTGGTCGTTGTGACACGTTCTGTCTATGTCAGGAACACCTGAACAGGATTGTTAAATTTATGAGGGCAGCATGTTAGTGGTTAGCTGTCCACATATAGTTAGAGGCTAAAGGGATTTTTACACAGGGGTTTCTGTGCAGAAGGAACGGCCTTATCTCCGGAGTGAATCATGTCTGATAATAATATGGAACAACCTGCAAATAATGAAGGGGCTAAATATCAATTACGTACGGTAGATTTAAATTTGCTCACTGTATTTGATGCCGTCATGCAAGTGCAGAACATCACCAAAGCTTCTCAGTTACTTGGCATGTCGCAGCCCGCCGTCAGCAATGCTGTTGCCCGCCTGAAAGTCATGTTTAACGATGAACTCTTTGTGCGCTATGGGCGCGGTATCCAGCCCACGGCAAGAGCCTGCCAGCTTTTTGGTTCTGTCAGGCAGGCGCTACAGCTTATCCAGAATGAGCTACCCAACACGGATTTTGAACCTTCGTTAAGTGAACGTATTTTCCATCTTTGTGTCTGTAGCCCGCTTGATAACTTACTGACCTCCGTCATCTTTAATAAAGTGAAAAGCTGCGCGCCGCATATACAACTGTTATTCAAATCCAGCTTAAATAAAGATATTGAGCATCAGCTGCGCCATCAGGAAATGGAGTTCGTTATCAGCTATGACGAGTTTCGCCGCCCGGAATTCAACTGCGTCTCTTTGTTTAAAGACGAAATGGTGCTGGTGGCGAGCAGTAAGCATTCCCAGCTGTCAGCGCCGTTAACGGAAGAGGCCATCTATAAAGAGCAGCACGCGGTGGTTTCACTGGATCGCTTTGCTTCCTTTAGCGCGCTTTGGTATCAAACGCCGCAAAGACGCGCCTGTGTCGCCTATCAGGGAATGGCTTTGACCAGCGTGTTGAATGTCGTCTCCCAGACTCAGCTAGTGGCTATCGCTCCGCGTTGGTTAGCCGATGAGTTTTCCGAAAGTCTGCATCTTAATATATTTCCACTTCCTCTCGAGGATAATATGCGGACCTGTTATCTGTCGTGGCATGAAGCGACAACAAGAGATAAAGGCCATCAGTGGATGGGGGAGCTACTTTCCTCGGTTTGCAGTAATTAATTTTGCCGTCCAGGTAAGACTTAAGCCGACCAGGTTAAACAGGTCGGTTTTTCTTTTTATTCGCTCAGACTCAGCATTTTATGCTGTAGCATCTTTTGTCCGCCCCCTCTTTATTCAGCAAAACCTCTGCGTTAACAAGATTCAACCTGTAATTCGCCAGTTTGTAATATTTTCAGTTAGCCTGTTGGCCTGTATCCAGCGCTTAACTCCATGATGGCGCTATTTTGTAGCAAAGAAGTTAAATACGAGGCCGCGTCTGCCCGGGCGGGCGATTGCTTGCCTGATTTTCAGCGGTTATGTTAAGCAGGATTAAGCACAATAAAAAAGTCAGGCAGGGCTAATAACCTGCCGTAAAGACGGGTGGAAATGACTTCCGCCGTCGGTCAAAAACGTGAGCCTGGAGGCAAACCATGGAGATGTTGTCAGGAGCCGAGATGGTCGTTCGATCGTTAATCGATCAGGGCGTCAAGCATGTATTCGGCTATCCCGGGGGGGCGGTACTGGATATTTACGATGCGCTCCATACCATTGGTGGAATAGATCATGTGCTGGTTCGCCATGAACAAGCCGCCGTCCATATGGCGGATGGTCTCGCACGTGCAACCGGTGAGGTGGGCGTCGTGCTGGTCACTTCCGGTCCCGGAGCAACTAACGCCATCACCGGTATCGCCACCGCCTATATGGATTCGATCCCTCTGGTGGTGCTGTCCGGCCAGGTGGCGACTTCCTTAATCGGCTACGATGCCTTCCAGGAATGCGACATGGTCGGGATTTCTCGCCCGGTGGTAAAACACAGTTTTCTGGTGAAGCAGGCTGAAGATATTCCAGCCATTATAAAAAAAGCCTTCTGGCTAGCCGCCAGCGGTCGCCCTGGTCCCGTGGTCGTCGATCTGCCGAAAGATATTATGAGCCCGGCGAATAAGTTCCCGTATAGCTACCCGGATACGGTAAGTATGCGCTCCTACAATCCGACCACTCAGGGGCATAAAGGACAGATAAAACGTGCATTACAGACCTTGCTGGCGGCGAAAAGGCCGGTGATGTATGTCGGCGGCGGGGCGATTGCCTCCGCCTGCCATGGCGAGCTGCGTGAGATAGCCGAGAAGCTCAATATTCCCGTCGTCTCTTCGTTGATGGGGCTGGGGGCGTTTCCCGGCACGCATCGTCAGGCGCTCGGTATGCTGGGCATGCATGGGACCTATGAAGCCAATATGGTCATGCATAACTCCGATGTGATCTTCGGCGTGGGCGTGCGGTTTGACGATCGAACAACCAATAATCTGGCCAAATACTGCCCGAATGCTACCGTGCTGCACATTGATATTGACCCGACCTCCATTTCTAAAACGGTCGGGGCCGATATTCCTGTCGTGGGCGATGCCCGGCAGGTGCTCTCGCAGATGCTTGAGCTGCTTGGCCAGGAAGAGACGCAGCAGTCCTGCGACGATATCCGCGACTGGTGGCAGCAGATAGAGCACTGGCGGGCAAGGCAGTGTCTGGCGTTCGACCGCCAAAGCGGCAAGATCAAACCGCAGGCGGTGATCGAAACGATTTATAAGCTGACCAACGGCGAAGCGTATGTCACTTCCGACGTGGGCCAGCATCAGATGTTCGCCGCGCTCTACTACACCTTTGATGAGCCGCGCCGCTGGATTAACTCCGGTGGCCTCGGCACGATGGGGTTTGGCCTGCCTGCGGCTCTGGGCGTGAAGCTGGCGCTGCCGGAAGCCACCGTGGTGTGTGTAACGGGTGACGGCAGCATTCAGATGAACATTCAGGAGCTGTCAACCGCGCTTCAGTACGGCTTATCGGTGCTGGTGCTGAACCTCAACAACCGCTATCTCGGCATGGTGAAGCAGTGGCAGGACATGATTTACTCCGGTCGCCACTCTCAGTCCTATATGGAATCGCTGCCTGATTTTGTTCGCCTGGCTGAAGCCTATGGGCACGTTGGGATCGGCATTACTGAGCCTGATGAGCTGGAAACGAAGCTGAAGGAAGCGCTCGAGGCGGTGAAAAATCAGCGCCTGGTATTTGTGGATGTCACGGTAGACGGGACGGAGCATGTCTACCCTATGCAGATCCGCGGCGGGGGCATGGACGAAATGTGGTTAAGCAAAACGGAGAGAACCTGATATGCGCCGGATATTATCTGTCTTACTGGAAAATGAGTCCGGGGCGCTTTCCCGGGTGATCGGTCTGTTCTCTCAGCGTGGCTATAACATCGAAAGTCTGACGGTCGCACCCACTGACGATCCCACCCTGTCACGCATGACGATTCAGACCGTCGGCGATGAAAAGGTCCTCGAGCAGATCGAGAAACAGCTTCACAAACTGGTGGATGTACTGCGCGTCAGCGAACTGGGGCAGGGTGCACACGTCGAACGTGAAATCATGCTCGTGAAGGTTCAGGCGAGCGGCTACGGACGTGAGGAAGTAAAACGCAGCGCGGAGATATTTCGCGGGCAGATTATTGATGTGACGCCCACGCTGTATACGGTTCAGCTCGCGGGCACCAGTGACAAGCTGGATGCCTTTCTGAATACCATACGTGAAGTGGCGAAAATCGTTGAGGTAGCGCGCTCGGGTATTGTGGGCGTCTCGCGCGGCGATAAGATTATGCGCTAGTCATGAGGGGATCAGTTTTATAAGCCCGGTAGGTGATACCGGGCTTTTTTTTGCAATCCTGCCAACAACTGCCAGCAAAAGCGGTTGCCGGAGTTATTATTCTGCGCTTAGATGTCAACGTTGTAACCATGACCAGGGTATGGCTATGGAAAACTTACTGATTAAGGGGCTACTGTGAAATTGGATGAAATCGCGCGCCTGGCTGGAGTTTCGCGCACGACGGCGAGCTACGTTATCAACGGTAAAGCAAAGCAGTATCGTGTCAGCGATAAGACCGTTGAGAAAGTCATGGCGGTTGTACGCGAACATAACTACCACCCGAACGCGGTGGCAGCGGGTTTACGAGCGGGGCGTACGCGTTCCATCGGCCTCGTTATCCCGGACCTGGAAAATACCAGTTACACCCGAATTGCGAATTACCTCGAGCGTCAGGCTCGCCAGCGTGGCTATCAGCTGCTGATTGCCTGCTCGGAAGATCAGCCCGATAACGAAATGCGCTGTATCGAACATCTGTTGCAGCGTCAGGTTGATGCCATCATCGTTTCGACCTCTCTCCCGCCGGAGCACCCTTTCTATCAGCGCTGGGCTAACGATTCTTTCCCGATAGTTGCGCTCGATCGTGCATTAGATCGCGAGCATTTCACCAGCGTGGTGGGCGCTGACCAGGAAGATGCAGAAACGCTGGCAGAGGAGCTGCGTAAGTTCCCGGCCGAGCGCATCCTCTATCTCGGGGCATTACCTGAGCTTTCAGTCAGCTTCCTGCGTGAACAGGGTTTCCGCGCGGCCTGGAAAGATGATCCGCGCAAAGTGGATTTCCTCTATGCCAACAGTTACGAACGTGAAGCCGCAGCGCAACTCTTTGAAAAATGGCTGGAAACACACCCGATGCCGCAGGCGCTTTTTACCACCTCCTTTGCGCTGTTGCAGGGCGTGATGGATGTTACCCTGCGTCGCGAAGGGCGGCTGCCGACCGAGCTGGCGATTGCTACCTTTGGCGATCATGAGCTGCTCGATTTCCTGCAATGCCCGGTATTAGCGGTGGCGCAGCGTCATCGCGACGTTGCGGAGCGGGTTCTTGAGCTGGTGCTGGCAAGTCTGGATGAACCTCGCAAGCCGAAACCTGGCCTGAACAGAATTCGCCGTAATCTCTATCGTCGTGGAAGCCTGAGTCGTCGCTAAGTTGATGAGGCAGTTTCGGCTGCCTCTGCTATTAAGAATTTTCTTCTTTTATTTCCCGTTCTTATATTAAGGTGATTATTTAGCTTCCCGGGAAAGGAAAACCGTTTAACTTTAAAGTAATAATTTAGCTCACTGTATTATTTTGTTACATACGAAGAGATAAAAAGTGTCGGTTAATTAAACGATAACCTCGGGCTGCCCCGCCAACCCGCCTGTACGCTGCCTTCA
This sequence comes from uncultured Buttiauxella sp., assembly GCA_946480445.1. Taxonomy (GTDB): domain Bacteria; phylum Pseudomonadota; class Gammaproteobacteria; order Enterobacterales; family Enterobacteriaceae; genus Dryocola. The sequence continues at coordinate 122,172 of CAMLJN010000002.1, read as the reverse complement.
GCCTGAATCTGGCGCTGTTATCCTGCAAGGAAATGCCTTAAAATGCCGCCCGCGTCGCAAACTGAAGACTTCATCATTTTGGCATCATGTTTTCAGTCGATTTAACGGACAGCATGTTTATTCGTCTCTTTTCTTTCAAATATTCATAACGTTAATATTTGCACCGCAGCCGCAGCGCTTTTCTCGCCAGCCATTAATCAATCGCTTAGGTGGGGAAATTAATTTCCCACAGCGACGAGGCTTGCTTGACAAGCTTTTCCTCCGCTCCGTAAACTCCTTTATGTGGGAATTTGTGGGGTAAAGTGGTGGAAAGGGTTAATTTAGGGTGAGGCTGGCATGTTCCGTGGGGCAACGTTAGTCAATCTCGACAGCAAGGGGCGGCTCGCCGTACCTACCCGCTACCGGGAAAAGCTGGTCGACATCTCTGAAGGTCAGATGGTTTGCACCATCGACATCCATCACCCCTGCCTGCTGCTTTATACCCTCCCCGAGTGGGAAATTATTGAACAAAAGCTAGCCCGTTTGTCGAGTATGAACCCCGTAGAACGTCGCGTGCAGCGCCTTTTACTGGGCCATGCCAGTGAATGTCAGATGGATAGTGCCGGGCGTTTACTGTTGGCTCCCGTTTTACGCCAACACGCCGGGCTGACCAAAGAAGTCATGCTGGTCGGGCAGTTCAATAAGTTTGAACTGTGGGATGAAACGACCTGGCATCAACAGATCAAGGAAGACATCGACGCTGAGCAGGCCACGACACTCGATTTGTCGGACCGCCTGCAGGACCTGTCACTATAAGTAATGATGGAAAATTTTAAACACACTACGGTGCTGCTTGATGAGGCGGTGAACGGCCTCAATATTCGTCACGATGGCATCTATATTGATGGCACGTTTGGTCGCGGCGGCCATTCACGACTGATTCTCTCCCAGCTGGGGGCAGAAGGTCGCCTGCTGGCTATCGACCGCGATCCTCAGGCCATTGCTGCGGCACAGGCTATTGACGATCCGCGTTTCTCCATCATTCATGGCCCCTTCTCAGAGCTTGCTGAATACGTTCGTGAGCGCGATCTGCTGGGCAAAATCGACGGCATATTATTGGATCTTGGCGTCTCCTCCCCGCAGCTCGATGACGCTGAACGCGGTTTCTCATTTATGCGAGATGGCCCGCTTGATATGCGCATGGACCCCACTCGCGGTCAGTCTGCTGCCCAATGGTTGCTCAGCGCAGATGAAGCCGATATCGCCTGGGTCATTAAAACCTTTGGCGAAGAGAAGTTCGGTAAACGCATCGCGCGCGCCATCGTTGAGCGCAATCGCGAAGAGCCAATGACTCGAACTAAAGAGTTAGCCGCCGTGGTGGCTGCTGCAATGCCGGTGAAAGATAAATTTAAGCATCCTGCGACGCGTACCTTCCAGGCTATTCGCATCTGGATTAACAGCGAGCTTGAAGAGATCGAAAAGGCTTTAAAAGGGTCGATCGAAGCCTTAGCGCCGGGTGGACGCTTATCCATTATCAGTTTTCATTCTCTTGAAGACCGCATCGTGAAGCGCTTTATGCGTGAAAACAGCCGTGGCCCGCAGGTGCCAGCTGGTTTACCGATGACGGAAGCGCAGCTGAATAAACTCGGCGGCCGCTATCTGAAATCGCTGGGCAAAATGATGCCGGGTGAAGAGGAAGTGGCGGAAAACGTCCGTGCTCGCAGTTCGGTGCTGCGTATCGCTGAAAGGACCAACGCATGATCAACACGGTGACAGAAGCTCTGGGGAAAGTAACCCAGCTTGGCAGCAACGAACGCCATGCGCTGCCAGCGGTGATTGGCGGCGACCTTTTCCGCCACGGCAAGCTGCCACTGTGTCTGTTTATTGCGATTATTTTTACCGCCATTTCCGTCGTGACGACCGCTCACCACACGCGTCTGCTTACCGCGCAGCGTGAACAGATGGTGGTTGAGCGTGACGCGCTTGATATTGAATGGCGCAACCTGATTCTGGAAGAAAACGCGCTCGGCGATCACAGCCGGGTGGAGCGGATCGCAACGGAAAAGCTGCAGTTGCAGCATGTCGATCCATCCCAGGAAAACATCGTAGTTCAGCAATAAGGAATCGCGTGACAGATGAGAGCAGCGGCAAAAACGCTTAAACCAAAACGTCAGGAAGAGCAGGCCAACTTTATAGGTTGGCGTTTTGCGTTGCTGTGCGGCTGTATCCTGCTGGCGCTGGCTTTCCTTTTAGGGCGCGTGGCTTGGCTGCAAATTATTGCTCCGGACATGCTGGTGCGTCAGGGGGATATGCGTTCGCTGCGTGTTCAGGAAGTCTCCACCTCGCGCGGCATGATCAGCGACCGGGCCGGACGTCCTCTGGCGGTGAGTGTCCCTGTTAAAGCCATCTGGGCGGACCCGAAAGAGCTGCACGAAGCGGGCGGTATCACGCTTGATAATCGCTGGAAAGCGCTGGCCGACGCGTTAAAAATGCCCCTCGACCAGCTTGCTTCACGCGTTAACAGCAACCCGAAAGGGCGCTTTATCTACCTGGCCCGCCAGGTAAACCCGGACATTGGCGACTATATCAAGAAGCTCAAGTTGCCGGGTATTCACCTGCGCGAGGAGTCCCGCCGTTATTATCCTTCTGGCGAAGTAACCGCTCACCTCATTGGCTTTACGAACGTGGACAGCCAGGGGATTGAGGGCGTTGAGAAGAGCTTTGATAAATGGCTTACGGGCCAACCCGGCGAGCGAATTGTTCGTAAAGACCGCTATGGCCGCGTTATCGAAGATATTTCTTCCACGGATAGCCAGGCCGCCCACAACCTTGCGCTGAGCATAGATGAACGCCTTCAGGCGCTGGTTTACCGCGAGCTGAATAACGCCGTGGCATTTAACAAAGCGGAGTCGGGCAGCGCCGTGCTGGTTGATGTGAATACCGGTGAAGTGCTGGCGATGGCGAACAGCCCGTCCTACAACCCGAATAACCTTACCGGTACCGCCAAAGATATTATGCGTAACCGCACCATCACCGACGTGTTTGAACCGGGGTCAACGGTTAAGCCGATGGTGGTAATGACCGCGCTTCAGCGCGGGGTGGTGCAGGAAAATACCGTCCTCAACACCATACCGTACCGCATCAATGGCCATGAAATTAAAGATGTGGCACGTTACAGCGAATTGACCCTTACCGGGGTACTACAGAAGTCGAGTAACGTCGGGGTTTCCAAACTGGCGTTAGCGATGCCCTCCTCAGCGTTAGTAGATACTTACTCACGTTTTGGACTGGGAAAAGCGACCAATTTGGGGTTGGTCGGGGAACGCAGTGGCTTATATCCTCAAAAACAACGGTGGTCTGACATAGAGAGGGCCACCTTCTCTTTCGGCTACGGGCTAATGGTAACGCCGTTACAGTTAGCGCGAGTCTACGCAACGATTGGCAGCTACGGCATTTACCGGCCGCTGTCGATAACCAAAGTTGACCCGCCGGTGCCCGGCGAGCGTATTTTCCAGGAATCCACCGTGCGCACCGTCGTTCATATGATGGAGAGCGTGGCGCTGCCCGGCGGCGGCGGTGTGAAAGCGGCTATCAAAGGCTATCGCATCGCGATTAAGACCGGCACGGCGAAGAAAGTTGGTCCGGATGGGAAATACATCAACAAATATATTGCTTACACCGCGGGCGTCGCGCCGGCCAGCAACCCTCGCTTTGCGTTGGTGGTGGTGATTAACGATCCGCAGGCAGGTAAATACTACGGTGGTGCCGTTTCTGCACCTGTGTTCGGTGCCATCATGGGCGGTGTGTTACGCACCATGAACATCGAGCCGGACGCGCTGGCAACCGGTGAAAAAAGCGAATTTGTAATTAATCAGAAAGAGGGATCAGGTGGCAGATCGTAATTTGCGCGACCTTCTCGCTCCGTGGGTGCCTGGCGCACCGGAGAGAGCACTGCGAGAGATGACACTCGATAGCCGCGTGGCGGCTTCGGGCGACCTTTTTGTGGCGGTGGTCGGTCATCAGGCGGACGGGCGTCGATATATCCCGCAGGCGATTGCGCAAGGCGTAGCCGCTGTCGTTGCTGAAGCGGAAGGCGAAGCAAGCGACGGCGAAATCCGTGAAATGCACGGCGTGCCGGTTATCTATCTTAGCCAACTGCATCAACGACTTTCCGCGCTGGCGGGACGTTTTTACCATGAACCTTCCGGCGCATTGCAGCTGGTGGGCGTGACGGGCACCAACGGCAAAACCACCACCACTCAGCTGTTAGCGCAGTGGGCACAGCTGCTGGGGAAAACCAGCGCGGTGATGGGCACGGTGGGCAACGGTCTGCTGGGTCAGGTGATCCCGACCGAAAACACGACAGGCTCAGCCGTCGATGTGCAGCAGGTGCTTGCTAACCTGCATCAGCAGGGCGCGGCGTTTGCGGCGATGGAAGTCTCTTCCCACGGTCTGGTACAGCATCGCGTGAGCGCGCTGAAATTTGCCGCTTCCGTCTTTACCAACCTCAGCCGCGATCACCTTGATTACCATGGCGATATGGCCGGGTACGAGGCGGCGAAATGGCTGCTGTTCTCTGAGCACGAAGCGGGACAGGCCATCATTAACGCTGACGATGAAGTGGGGCGCAAATGGCTGGCTCGCCTGCCGGATGCCGTGGCGGTAACGATGGAAAATAATCTTCAGCCAGGCTGCCGTGGGCGCTGGCTGAAAGCGACGCACGTCCATTATCACGACGGCGGCGCCACTATTGAGTTCAGCTCTTCATGGGGCGACGGCGAAATTGAAAGCCGCCTGATGGGCGCCTTTAACGTCAGCAACCTGTTACTTGCCCTGGCAACGCTTCTGGCGCTGGGATATGAACTGGCGGACCTGCTGAAAACCGCCGCGCGCCTGCAGCCCGTTTGTGGCCGCATGGAAGTATTCACCGCGCCGGGCAAAACGACCGTCGTAGTGGATTATGCCCACACCCCGGACGCGCTTGAAAAAGCGTTGCAGGCAGCTCGTCTGCATTGCACAGGTAAACTGTGGTGCGTATTTGGCTGCGGCGGCGATCGTGATAAAGGCAAGCGCCCGATGATGGGAGCCATTGCCGAACAATACGCAGATGTGGTTGTGGTCACCGACGATAACCCGCGTACCGAAGAGCCAAAAGCTATTGTTAACGACATTCTGGCGGGAATGCTGGATGCGGGCCGTGCATATGTTGTTCCTGGGCGTGCTGAAGCCGTCACCAACGCCATTATGCAGGCCAAAGAGAACGACGTCGTGCTGCTTGCGGGCAAAGGTCATGAAGATTATCAGATCGTAGGCAACCGCCGTCTTGACTATTCCGATCGCGTAACCGCTGCACGTCTGCTGGGAGTGGTCGCATGATTCGCGTTTCATTGAGTCAACTCGCCGGGGTGCTTTCCGGGCAGCTGGTTGGGGCGGATGCCGATATCGTTGAGGTGACAACCGACACGAGAAAATTAACGCCGGGCTGCCTGTTTGTCGCGTTAAAAGGCGAGCGTTTTGACGCCCACGATTTCGCGCCGGACGCCGTGAAAGGCGGTGCGGGTGCGCTTCTGGTTAGCCGCCAGCTGGCGATTGATGTGCCGCAGCTGATTGTGAAAGACACGCGTCTTGCTTTCGGGCAACTGGCCGCATGGGTACGCCAGCAGGTGCCTACCCGCGTGGTCGCGCTTACCGGCTCCTCAGGTAAGACTTCAGTTAAAGAGATGACTGCCGCTATCCTGCGCCAGTGTGGCAACACGCTGTATACCGCAGGCAATCTCAATAACGACATCGGCGTGCCGATGACGCTGTTGCGCCTGACGCCGGAATACGATTATGCCGTCATCGAGCTGGGTGCTAACCACCAGGGAGAAATTGCCTGGACGGTCGAACTGACCCGCCCGGAGGCCGCGCTGGTCAATAACCTTGCAGCTGCGCATCTTGAAGGCTTTGGCTCGCTTGCGGGCGTGGCAAAAGCCAAAGGCGAGATCTTTGCCGGGCTGCCGGCTGACGGCATCGCCATTATGAACGCCGACAATAATGACTGGCTCAACTGGCAGACGGTAATTGGCAGGCGCAAAACATGGCGCTTCTCGCCGAATGCTGCTGGCAGTGATTTTACCGCGACCAATGTGCATATCACTTCTCAGGGGACGGAATTTACCCTGCAAACCCCGACGGGAAATATAGATGTGACGATGCCACTGCCGGGCCGCCACAATATTGCCAACGCGCTGGCAGCAACTGCGCTGGCGATGGCCGTTGGCGCACCGCTGGCCGCTGTCAAATCGGGCCTTGCTGAGCTTAAAGCTGTTCCTGGGCGTCTGTACCCCATTGCGCTTAGCGAGACGCAGCTGCTGCTCGACGACAGCTATAACGCCAACGTCGGGTCAATGACCGCCGCAGCGCAGGTACTCTCTGAGATGCCGGGTTATCGCGTGATGGTCGTAGGCGATATGGCTGAGCTGGGGGCGGATGCGCAGGATTGTCACCGTGAGGTTGGCGAGGCGGCGAAAGCAGCGGGCCTGGACCGCGTGTTAAGCGTTGGTGTGCTGAGCGAAACACTCAGCCGGGCCTCTGACGTTGGCGAACATTTTACCGATAAACCAGCCGTGATTGCGCGCCTCAGGCAGCTCATCGCGGAACATTCAGTTATCACCATTTTAGTGAAAGGTTCACGTAGTGCGGCCATGGAAGAGGTGGTTCGTGCATTACAGGAGAAAGCAACATGTTAGTTTGGCTGGCCGAACATTTGGTCAAATATTATTCTGGCTTTAACGTCTTCTCTTATCTGACGTTTCGCGCCATCGTCAGCCTGCTGACCGCGCTGTTCATCTCTTTGTGGATGGGCCCGCGCATGATTGCACGTTTACAACAGCTCTCATTTGGCCAGGTCGTGCGCAACGACGGTCCTGAATCCCACTTCAGCAAGCGCGGTACGCCAACGATGGGCGGGATTATGATCCTGACCTCCATCGTTATTTCCGTACTGCTGTGGGCCTATCCTTCCAACCCTTACGTCTGGTGCGTACTGTTCGTGCTGGTGGGATACGGGGCGATAGGTTTTGTCGACGATTACCGCAAGGTCGTGCGTAAAGACACCAAAGGGCTGATCGCGCGCTGGAAGTATTTCTGGATGTCCGTCATCGCGCTAGCCGTGGCCTTCACCATGTATATTGCTGGAAAAGGCACGCCAGCCACCGAGCTGGTGGTGCCGTTCTTTAAAGACGTGATGCCCCAGCTCGGCCTGTTTTACGTTCTGCTGGCCTACTTCGTGATTGTCGGCACCGGGAACGCGGTAAACCTGACCGATGGTCTGGACGGGCTGGCTATCATGCCAACGGTGCTGGTGGCGGGTGGCTTTGCGCTGGTGGCCTGGGCGACCGGTAACATGAACTTTGCCGGCTACCTGCATATTCCTTACCTGCGTCACGCGGGGGAACTGGTGATCGTTTGTACGGCGATTGTAGGGGCGGGGTTAGGCTTCCTGTGGTTCAACACCTATCCGGCTCAGGTCTTTATGGGTGACGTAGGCTCGCTCGCTCTAGGCGGCGCGCTGGGTACCATCGCGGTGCTGCTGCGTCAGGAGTTCCTGCTGGTGATCATGGGTGGCGTATTCGTGGTGGAAACGCTCTCCGTTATCCTGCAGGTCGGCTCCTTTAAGCTGCGCGGGCAGCGTATTTTCCGCATGGCGCCGATTCATCACCATTATGAACTGAAAGGCTGGCCGGAGCCGCGCGTTATCGTGCGCTTCTGGATTATCTCGCTGATGCTGGTCCTGATTGGCCTGGCTACGCTGAAGGTGCGTTAATCATGGCAGATTACCAGGGTAAAAAAATCGTCATTATCGGACTGGGCCTAACGGGCCTGTCCTGCGTGGATTTCTTCCTTGCCCGCGGCGTTACGCCGCGCGTAATGGACACCCGCGTTTCGCCGCCGGGCCTGGATAAGCTGCCGGAAGCAGTCGAGCGCCATTTAGGTTCTCTTCATGAAGACTGGCTGCTGGCGGCTGATTTGATTGTGGCAAGCCCTGGTATCGCGCTGGCGCATCCAGCCTTAAGCAATGCTGCCGATGCCGGTGTGGAAATCATTGGTGATATCGAACTGTTTTGCCGCGAAGCGCATGCGCCGATAGTGGCGATTACCGGCTCGAACGGGAAAAGTACGGTGACCACGCTGGTTGGCGAAATGGCGAAGGCCGCCGGGGTGAACGTGGGCGTCGGGGGTAATATTGGCCTGCCTGCCCTGATGCTTCTCGATCCAAATCGCGAGCTGTACGTGCTGGAACTTTCCAGCTTCCAGCTGGAGACGACGTATAGCCTGAAAGCGGCGGCAGCAACGATCCTGAACGTCACCGAAGATCACATGGATCGCTACCCGTTTGGCCTCCAGCAGTACCGTGCGGCCAAGCTGCGCATTTACGAAAACGCTGCGGTTTGCGTGGTGAATGCCGACGATGCGTTAACCATGCCGGTGCGCGGAGCGGATGAACGCTGCATCAGCTTTGGCGTGGACGTGGGCGACTATCACCTTAACCGCCAACAGGGCGATACCTGGCTGCGTGTGAAAGGTGAAAAAATACTGAATACCAACGAGATGAAGCTCGTAGGCCAGCATAACTATACCAATGCCCTGGCGGCGCTGGCGCTGGCCGATGCGGTAAAACTTCCTCGTTCCAGTAGCCTGAAAGCGCTGACCGAATTTACCGGCCTCGCGCACCGTTTCCAGATGGCGTGGGAGCGTAACGGCGTGCGCTGGATTAACGACTCTAAAGCGACCAACGTCGGTAGTACCGAAGCCGCGCTGAATGGCCTGCACGTTGATGGCACGCTGCATCTGCTGCTGGGCGGTGACGGCAAATCAGCGGATTTCTCTGCGCTTACGCCGTATTTGCAGGGCGCGAATGTCCGTCTTTACTGTTTTGGCCGCGATGGTGCCGAGCTTGCTGAGCTACGCCCGGAGGTGGCAGAACAAACCGAAACGATGGCGCAGGCGATGGAGCTGATAGCTCCGCGCGTGAAGCCGGGAGACATGGTGTTATTGTCTCCGGCCTGTGCAAGTCTCGATCAGTTCAAGAATTTTGAGCAGCGTGGCGATCTCTTTACCCGTCTTGCGAAGGAGCTTGGCTGATGCGTTTATCACTCCCTCGCCTGCGTATGCCACGTATTCCAGGATTTGCGATCCTGGCATGGGTGTCAACGGCGCTCAAAGGCTGGGTGATGGGCTCCCGTGAAGCCGATTCCAACAGCATGGTGCTCTACGATCGCACCCTGCTGTGGCTAACGTTTGGCCTCGCAGCGATTGGTTTTATTATGGTGACGTCGGCGTCTATGCCCGTGGGGCAGCGTCTGGCGGACGATCCTTTCCTGTTTGCCAAGCGTGACGGCCTGTACATCGTTCTGGCGTTTGCGCTGGCGATGGTCACGCTGCGTTTGCCGATGGCATTCTGGCAGCGCTACAGCACCGCGATGCTGCTGCTTTCCATCGCCATGTTGCTGATCGTGCTGGTGGTGGGCAGTTCGGTAAACGGGGCCTCGCGCTGGATTGCCTTTGGTCCGCTGCGTATTCAGCCCGCTGAGTTTACCAAGCTGTCGCTGTTCTGCTATCTCGCCAACTATCTGGTTCGCAAGGTTGATGAAGTGCGAAACAACCTGCGTGGCTTCCTTAAGCCGATGGGCGTGATTCTGGTGATGGCCGTGCTGCTGCTGGCTCAGCCCGACCTGGGAACGGTGGTTGTGCTGTTTGTGACTACGCTTGCGATGCTTTTCCTTGCCGGGGCCAAACTGTGGCAGTTTATTGCGATTATCGGCATGGGGATTTCTGCGGTCATCCTGCTTATCCTGGCCGAGCCGTATCGTATCCGCCGCGTGACCTCCTTCTGGAACCCATGGGAAGATCCGTTCGGCAGCGGCTACCAGCTGACCCAGTCGCTGATGGCCTTCGGCCGCGGTGAACTGTGGGGGCAGGGGCTGGGCAACTCGGTGCAAAAACTTGAGTATCTGCCGGAGGCGCACACCGACTTTATCTTCTCGATTATTGGTGAAGAGCTGGGATATATCGGTGTGGTACTGGCTTTATTGATGGTATTCTTCGTCGCTTTTCGCGCGATGTCCATTGGCAAACGCGCACTGGAAATGGATCAGCGTTTTTCAGGCTTTCTCGCCTGTTCAATTGGTATCTGGTTCAGTTTCCAGGCGTTAGTTAACGTGGGCGCGGCGGCGGGTATGCTGCCGACGAAGGGCCTGACGCTGCCGTTAATCAGTTATGGCGGCTCGAGTTTATTGATTATGTCTACGGCAATCATGATGTTGCTGCGAATTGATTATGAAACACGTCTGGCAAAAGCCCAGGCGTTTACACGGGGTGTGCGATGAGCAATCAATCCCGGCGGTTAATGGTGATGGCGGGCGGCACCGGTGGACATGTTTTCCCGGGGCTTGCGGTAGCGCATCATCTTATGGCTGAGGGCTGGCAGGTGCGCTGGCTCGGTACCGCCGATCGTATGGAAGCTGATTTGGTGCCTAAACACGGTATCGAGATCGACTTTATCCAGATTTCCGGCCTGCGCGGTAAGGGCCTCAAGGCGCTGTTACTGGCACCGGTACGTATTTTTAACGCCTGGCGTCAGGCGAGGGCGATCATGAAGGCCTATCGTCCGGATGTTGTGCTGGGCATGGGGGGCTATGTTTCTGGCCCTGGCGGCCTGGCGGCCTGGTCCCTTGGCATTCCGGTTGTCCTGCATGAGCAGAACGGCATTGCCGGTTTGACCAACAAGTGGCTGGCCAAAATTGCCAAAAAAGTAATGCAGGCGTTTCCTGGAGCGTTTCCAGATGCGGACGTCGTGGGTAACCCGGTGCGTACGGACGTGCTGGCGCTGCCACTTCCGCAGGAGCGTTTTGCTGGCCGCGAAGGTCCTGTTCGCGTATTAGTCGTCGGTGGCTCACAGGGTGCACGGGTGCTGAACCAGACGATACCGCAGGTGGCGGGGCGTCTGGGTGATGCCGTGACCATCTGGCATCAGTGCGGTAAAGGCGCCCAGTCTGTCGTCCAGCAGGCCTATGCGGAAGCGGCGCAGCCGCAGCATAAGGTGACAGAGTTTATTGATGATATGGCCGCTGCGTATGCATGGGCTGATGTCGTGGTTTGTCGCTCAGGAGCCTTGACCGTGAGTGAAATTGCGGCCGCAGGTTTACCTGCTCTGTTTGTTCCCTTCCAGCACAAAGACCGGCAGCAATACTGGAATGCTTTGCCGCTGGAAAAGGCAGGAGCCGCCAAAATACTGGAGCAACCGCAGTTTACCGTGGATGCCGTTACCGAAACGCTCGCCGGATGGGACAGAGAAACGCTGCTGGCTATGGCAGGGCGCGCACGTGCAGCATCCATTACGGACGCGACTGAGCGGGTAGCAAAAGAAGTAAGCGCTGCAGCACTGGCGTAGAGAGTTAAAGGTTGTGGGTGAAGAAATCACCCGTGAATGTTTGAGGTAACGGCGCCCGGCGCTGCAGGTTAAAGAATGAATACACAACAACTGGCGAAACTGCGTTCTATCGTGCCCGAGATGCGTCGCGTCCGGCACATTCACTTTGTTGGTATCGGCGGCGCCGGTATGGGCGGTATCGCCGAAGTTTTGGCCAACGAAGGTTATCAGATTAGCGGGTCCGATCTGGCACCGAACCCCGTCACGCAGCAGTTGTCGGCACTGGGTGCCACTATTTATTTCAATCACCGCCCGGAAAACGTGCGTGATGCCAGCGTGGTCGTGGTCTCCACCGCCATTTCCGCCGATAACCCGGAGATTGTGGCCGCCCATGAGGCCCGTATCCCGGTTATTCGTCGCGCAGAAATGCTGGCCGAATTAATGCGTTTCCGTCATGGCATCGCCATTGCGGGAACCCACGGCAAGACAACCACCACCGCGATGGTTTCCAGCATCTATGCGGAAGCGGGACTGGATCCAACGTTCGTCAACGGTGGCCTGGTCAAAGCGGCAGGCACGCATGCTCGTCTCGGGCATAGCCGCTATCTGATTGCGGAAGCGGATGAGAGCGACGCGTCGTTCCTCCATTTACAGCCGATGGTTTCCGTAGTGACTAATATCGAAGCCGATCATATGGATACCTACCAGGGCGACTTCGAAAATTTAAAACAGACGTTTATTAATTTCCTGCACAATTTGCCGTTTTATGGTCGTGCCGTGATGTGTGTAGACGATCCGGTGATTCGCGAGCTGTTGCCGCGTGTTGGGCGTCAAACCACGACATACGGATTCAGTGAAGATGCGGATGTTCGCATTGAGAACTATCAGCAGACAGGGGCGCAGGGGCATTTCACTATTGTGCGCCTGGACAAACCTGAGCTGCATGTCACTTTAAACGCGCCGGGCCGCCATAACGCGCTGAATGCCGCAGCGGCGGTCACAGTCGCGACAGAGGAAGGCATCGACGACGAGGCGATACTGCGCGCGCTGGAGAGTTTCCAGGGCACGGGCCGTCGCTTCGACTTCCTGGGCGAATACGCAATGGAGCCGATAAACGGCAAACCAGGTAGTGCGATGCTGGTGGATGACTACGGCCATCACCCGACCGAAGTCGATGCCACGATCAAAGCTGCGCGTGCTGGCTGGCCGGAAAAAAATCTGGTGATGATTTTCCAGCCGCACCGCTATACGCGTACTCGTGATTTGTATGACGACTTTGCTAACGTTCTGTCGCAGGTGGATTCTTTGCTGATGCTGGATGTTTATGCTGCGGGCGAAGCCGCGATCCCGGGTGCGGATAGCCGTTCGCTGTGCCGCACCATTCGCGGTCGCGGAAAAGTGGACCCGATTCTGGTTTCTGAAGCAAGCCAGGTCGCGGATATCTTAGCCCCTGTGTTAACGGGAAATGACTTGATTCTCGTCCAGGGGGCAGGGAATATCGGCAAAATTGCAAGAAATCTGGCTGAAGTAAAATTGCAGCCGCAACCGCACGAGGAAGACCGCCATGGCTGATAAAATAGCTGTTTTGCTGGGTGGAACTTCCGCTGAACGTGAAGTGTCGTTGAATTCCGGGGCCGCTGTGCTCGCCGGTCTGCAGGAAGCGGGCGTTGATGCACATGGCGTCGACCCAAAAGACGTTGCCGTGACCGAACTGAAGTCGCAGGGCTTCGATAAGGTCTTTATCGCGTTGCACGGACGCGGCGGCGAAGATGGTACCTTGCAGGGGCTGCTGGAGTTCATCGGCCTGCCCTATACCGGCAGCGGGGTGATGGCATCTTCTATCTCAATGGATAAATTACGCACCAAATTGCTGTGGCAAGGTGCGGGCTTACCGGTTGCTCCCTCGGTTGCGCTAACCCGTCGTGACGTTGAAGCCGGTATTACTCCGGCGACGGTTGAGCGCATAGCACAGCTCGGTTTGCCGGTCATTGTTAAGCCGAGCCGCGAAGGCTCCAGCGTGGGCATGTCGAAGGTTGATGAGGTCGCCGCCCTTCCGGCTGCGCTGGAATTAGCCTTCGAGCATGACGAAGAAGTCCTGATTGAAAAGTGGTTGAGCGGGCCTGAATACACGGTGGCCATCCTCGGCGAGGAAATATTACCGTCAATTCGTATTCAACCGGCTGGAATCTTCTATGATTACGAGGCGAAGTATCTCTCTGATGAAACTCAATATTTCTGCCCAAGTGGTTTAATTGAGCAAAGAGAGCAGGAATTACAGGCATTAGTCCTGCAAGCGTGGCAGGTTTTAGGCTGCAGCGGGTGGGGGCGCGTGGATGTGATGCTGGATGGCGACGGGCAGTTTTACCTGCTGGAAGTGAACACCTCGCCGGGTATGACCAGCCACAGCCTGGTGCCGATGGCGGCGCGTCAGGCGGGGATGACCTTCTCCCAACTGGTGGTGCGTATTCTGGAGTTGGCAGACTGATATGTCCCAGGCAGCCCTGAATACGCGTAATCGCCAGGAAGAGCCGACGGGAACCCGCCGCAGTAACGGTGGGCGTCTGGCAGGGATTATCTTCCTGAGTGCGGTGTTGTTTACGGTGTTTATCGGCGGCTGGATTGTGGTCGGCTGGATGGAAGATGCTCAGCGTCTGCCGCTTTCCAGGCTAGTGGTAACCGGCGAGCGCCATTACACGCGCAATGATGATATTCGCCAGTCCATCCTGGCGTTGGGGCCTCCGGGCACCTTTATGACCCAGGATGTGAACATCATTCAGCAACAGATTGAGCGCCTGCCCTGGATCAAACAGGCGAGCGTAAGAAAGCAGTGGCCGGACGAATTGAAGATTCATCTGGTTGAATATGTGCCCATTGCACGCTGGAATGACCAGCACATGATTGACGCCGAAGGTACTTCCTTCAGCGTCCCGGCAAATCGGACGGGAAAGCAGACTTTACCGATGTTATCCGGCCCGGAAGGGAGTGAGGCTGAAGTCTTACAGGGCTATCGCGCAATGGGCGAAGTGCTGGCAAAGGATAAATTTACGTTGAAAGAAGCGGCGATGACCGCTCGTCGTTCCTGGCAACTGACGCTGAATAATGGCATCAGGCTTAATTTAGGCCGGGGCGATACGATGAAACGCCTGAGTCGCTTTGTAGAACTCTATCCGATTCTGCAACAGCAGGAGCAGGCTGACGGCAAACAGGTCAGCTATGTGGACTTGCGATATGACTCTGGCGCGGCGGTGGGCTGGCAGCCTGCTCCCGTACAGGAAACTAATCCTAATCAGCAACAGAATCAGGCACAGGCAGAACAACAATGATTAAGGCGACGGACAGAAAACTGGTAGTTGGACTGGAGATCGGGACCGCGAAGGTCGCCGCTTTAGTAGGGGAAGTTCTGCCCGACGGTATGGTCAATATTATCGGCGTGGGCAGCTGTCCATCCCGTGGGATGGACAAAGGCGGGGTTAACGATCTTGAGTCGGTCGTAAAATGCGTGCAGCGGGCGATCGATCAGGCTGAACTGATGGCAGACTGTCAGATCTCTTCGGTGTACCTGGCGCTGTCCGGCAAGCACATTAGCTGCCAGAACGAAATTGGTATGGTGCCTATCTCTGAAGAAGAGGTCACGCAGGAAGACGTGGAAAACGTTGTCCATACCGCTAAGTCGGTGCGAGTCCGTGATGAACATCGCGTTCTGCACGTTATTCCACAGGAATACGCCATCGACTATCAGGAAGGGATCAAAAATCCGGTAGGGTTATCCGGAGTGCGCATGCAGGCAAAAGTGCATTTGATCACCTGTCATAACGATATGGCTAAAAACATTGTTAAAGCCGTTGAACGTTGTGGCCTGAAAGTTGACCAACTCATTTTCGCCGGTCTGGCCGCGAGCTATGCGGTGCTGACCGAAGACGAACGTGAGCTGGGCGTCTGCGTAGTGGATATCGGTGGTGGTACAATGGATATCGCGGTATACACTGGCGGCGCATTGCGCCACACCAAAGTTATCCCCTATGCGGGTAATGTGGTGACCAGCGATATCGCTTATGCCTTCGGCACGCCTCCGAGCGATGCAGAAGCCATTAAAGTTCGCCATGGTTGTGCATTAGGCTCTATCGTCGGCAAGGATGAAAACGTTGAGGTACCAAGCGTGGGCGGTCGTCCGCCTCGCAGCCTGCAGCGTCAGACGCTGGCCGAAGTTATCGAGCCACGCTATACCGAGCTGCTCAACCTGGTCAACGAAGAGATTTTGCAGTTACAGGAACAGCTTCGCCAGCAGGGGGTAAAACACCACCTGGCCGCGGGGATTGTGTTAACCGGTGGCGCGGCACAAATTGAAGGCCTGGCGGCCTGTGCCCAGCGCGTGTTCCATACGCAGGTGCGTATCGGACAGCCGTTAAATATTACTGGCCTGACTGACTATGCCCAGGAGTCGTATTATTCGACTGCCGTTGGCTTGCTGCACTATGGGAAGGAGTCTCATCTCAGTGGTGAAGCAGAAGTGGAAAAACGGACCTCTGTCGGCTCATGGTTTAAGCGAATCAACAGCTGGCTGAGAAAAGAGTTTTAATTTTTATAAGAGACCGGACAAAATTAGCGGTCTCAGGCGACAGGCACAAAACGGAGAGAAACTATGTTTGAACCTATGGAACTGACCAACGACGCGGTGATTAAAGTCATCGGCGTCGGTGGCGGCGGCGGTAATGCCGTTGAACACATGGTGCGCGAGCGCATCGAAGGCGTTGAATTCTTCGCAGTAAACACCGACGCGCAGGCGTTGCGCAAAACTGCGGTAGGCCAGACGATTCAGATTGGTAATGGCATTACCAAAGGTCTGGGCGCCGGGGCTAACCCCGAAGTGGGCCGTTCCGCAGCCGATGAAGATCGTGATGCGCTGCGTGCTGCACTGGAAGGCGCAGATATGGTGTTTATTGCCGCAGGTATGGGTGGCGGCACCGGTACGGGTGCGGCACCTGTTGTTGCTGAAGTGGCTAAAGATCTTGGTATTCTGACCGTGGCCGTAGTGACTAAGCCTTTCAATTTCGAAGGCAAGAAGCGTATGGCATTCGCGGAGCAGGGTATCGCCGAGCTGTCAAAACACGTTGACTCGCTGATCACTATTCCAAACGACAAGCTGCTGAAAGTGCTGGGTCGTGGCATTTCTTTGCTGGATGCTTTTGGCGCAGCAAACGATGTGCTGAAAGGCGCGGTTCAGGGTATCGCTGAGCTGATTACTCGCCCAGGCCTGATGAACGTCGACTTTGCTGACGTGCGTACCGTAATGTCCGAAATGGGTTATGCCATGATGGGTTCCGGTGTGGCAAGTGGCGAAGACCGTGCTGAAGAAGCCGCAGAAATGGCGATCTCCAGCCCGCTGCTGGAAGATATCGATCTGTCTGGTGCGCGTGGCGTGCTGGTCAACATCACCGCTGGCTTCGACCTGCGTCTGGATGAGTTCGAAACCGTGGGCAACACCATTCGTGCGTTTGCCTCTGATAACGCGACTGTGGTTATCGGTACCTCTCTGGACCCAGAGATGAATGACGAACTGCGTGTCACCGTTGTGGCTACCGGTATCGGTATGGACAAACGTCCGGAAATTACCCTGGTGACCAACAAACAGACTCAGCAGCCGGTACTGGACCGTTACCAGCAGCACGGTATGGCGCCCCTGACTCAGGAGCAGAAACCTGCCGCTAAAGTGGTTAACGACAATACGCCGCAAACAGCGAAAGAACCTGATTACCTGGATATTCCAGCATTTTTGCGCAAGCAGGCTGATTAAGAATAAACCGGAAGTTGGGCATCTCCGCTCTTTGTGCTAAACTGGCCTGCCGAATGTGAGGTACACTTCGGTTGGATAGGTAATTTGGCGAGATTATACGATGATCAAACAAAGGACACTTAAACGTATCGTTCAGGCGACTGGCGTCGGTTTACACACCGGCAAAAAGGTCACACTGACGTTACGCCCTGCGCCGGCCAATACCGGGGTCATCTATCGTCGCACCGACTTGAATCCTCCGGTAGATTTTCCGGCAGATGCCAAATCTGTGCGTGATACCATGCTCTGTACTTGCCTGGTGAACGAGCACGATGTGCGGATTTCTACCGTTGAGCACCTTAATGCTGCCCTGGCGGGATTGGGTATCGACAACATTGTTGTTGAAGTTGATGCACCAGAAATCCCGATCATGGATGGCAGCGCGGCGCCATTCGTCTATCTGCTGCTTGATGCCGGGATCGACGAACTGAACTGTGCGAAGAAATTTGTACGCGTCAAAGAGACGGTTCGTGTTGAAGATGGCGATAAATGGGCTGAATTCAAACCGTACAATGGTTTTTCGTTGGACTTTACCATCGACTTTAACCATCCGGCTATTGATGCCAGCACCCAGCGTTACAGCATGAATTTTTCTGCGGACGCCTTTATGCGCCAGATCAGCCGCGCTCGTACTTTCGGTTTCATGCGTGATATCGAATATCTGCAGTCCCGTGGCCTGTGCCTGGGCGGCAGCTTCGATTGTGCCATCGTTGTTGACGATTATCGCGTACTGAACGAAGACGGCCTGCGTTTTGAAGATGAATTCGTTCGTCACAAAATGCTGGATGCTATCGGTGACCTGTTCATGTGTGGCCACAACATTATCGGCGCGTTTACCGCCTATAAATCAGGTCATGCGCTGAACAACAAGCTGTTGCAGGCTGTATTAGCGAAGCAGGAAGCCTGGGAATGGGCAACCTTCGAAGACGACGCTGAACTTCCTCTGGCCTTTAAAGCACCGACTATGGTGCTGGCGTAACGCCAACGCTCTCGATTACGACTGGTTTTTATTGGTACTCTCTCCGGCCAATGAAGCCAGTCGTTCTATCGCTGCTCTCAGTTTTTCCGGGCTACGTTTAGCCACTTCCCGCAATGCTTCCGCGCTCTGCTCGCTGAGTTCCCGATTCACCTCAAAGTGACCCCCGGATGTCTGAGTGCTGCTTTCTTGTACAGAATCCTGCCCAATTGCCGCTAACGAGGGATTAATCCTGATGTCGATTGACGTCAATGATGGTAGTATTTGTGCGCGTAATGCACTCAGCAGCGTGGCTTGTTCATAGCGTAAACGCATCAGCCAGCTGGCATTCGCCGTTTCAAGTACGAGGATCCCCTGTCGGAAGTTGGCGACCCGGCACCAGGGATGCAGTTGAGCAGGCAGAATACCTCTCACTGCCCGGTTAAGCCGCAGTAGGGCTGTCGCGCGTTGTTGCACGTTCTGCAAAACGCTTTGCGTACCGGCATCGTCGAACAGGTTATCTAAGGATTGCGGGCGACTATCTCGCATACATCAGGCTCCGGCGCAAAAAGTGATCGGTATTTTAAATCGTTGGCGACAATTTGGCAGACGTTATTTCTGGCCGCATCTCCTGTTGGGGATGGTCGCGGCGAGTTTTGGCCTGCCCACGCTCAGCGGAAATACCACCGAGACGGCAACCTCCACGGAAACCTCCGCCAGCGCGCAGGACTATCTTAACCAGGTTAGCTTTAATAGCCTGGTATTATTGCAGGAAAGCACGCGTCGTCCGTCATTTAATGTCGATTACTGGCATCAGCATGCCATCCGCACCGTTATTCGGCATCTTTCGTTTGCCATGGCGCCGCAGGCGCTGCCGGTAGCCCAGGAGAGCCTTCCCCTTCAGGCACAGCATTTCGCTTTACTGGACACGCTCAACGCGCTGTTAACTCAGGAAAGCAAGCCCCCCGTTATTGTGCGTCATCTTTCTGTCTGGCAGGCACCTGCCGCCGCGGCCTTCAGCCCGGCGCTGTGGCTAAGTCAGATTCAGGGGATCCGCGCCGGTCCGTCCTCTCTCAGTTAAACAACAACCCTTTAATTATAATACTGTTTATAGATCTGCTCCTCGAGCAGGCGTTTGAGAATTTATTATGCTAATCAAATTATTAACCAAAGTCTTTGGCAGCCGTAACGACCGTACTTTACGCCGTATGCGTAAAGTTGTTTCCATGATCAACAGCATGGAACCGCAGATGGAGAAGCTCTCCGATGACGAGCTGAAGGCAAAAACGAACGAGTTCCGCGCGCGTCTTGAAAAAGGTGAAGTGCTTGAGTCCCTGATTCCGGAAGCCTTTGCGGTAGTTCGTGAAGCGAGTAAGCGCGTGTTCGGTATGCGTCACTTTGATGTGCAGCTGCTCGGCGGTATGGTGCTCAACGAGCGCTGCATCGCGGAAATGCGTACCGGTGAAGGTAAAACGCTGACCGCAACGCTGCCTGCCTACCTGAACGCGCTGAGTGGTAAAGGCGTGCACGTTGTGACCGTGAACGACTATCTGGCCCAGCGTGACGCCGAGAATAACCGTCCTCTGTTTGAGTTCCTCGGCCTGAGCGTTGGTATCAACCTGCCAGGTATGCCTGCCCCGGCCAAACGTGAAGCCTACGCCGCGGATATTACCTACGGGACTAACAACGAATACGGTTTTGACTACCTGCGCGACAACATGGCTTTCAGCCCTGAAGAACGCGTCCAGCGTAAGCTGCACTACGCGCTGGTGGATGAGGTCGACTCCATTCTGATTGATGAAGCACGTACTCCGCTTATCATCTCCGGCCCGGCAGAAGACAGCTCCGAGCTGTACAAAAGAGTCAATAAAATCATTCCTGAGCTGATCCGCCAGGAAAAAGAAGATTCGGATACCTTCCAGGGCGAAGGGCACTTCTCCGTGGATGAGAAGTCGCGTCAGGTCAATATTACCGAGCGCGGCCTGGTGCTGGTTGAAGAACTGCTGATGAAAGAAGGGATGATGGAAGAGGGGGAATCTCTTTACTCCCCGGCTAACATCATGCTGATGCACCATGTGACGGCCGCTCTGCGTGCGCACGCGTTGTTTACCCGCGACGTCGACTACATCGTTAAAGATGGTGAGGTTATCATCGTCGATGAGCACACCGGCCGTACTATGCAGGGACGCCGCTGGTCCGATGGTTTGCACCAGGCCGTGGAAGCCAAAGAAGGTGTAGAAATCCAGAACGAGAACCAGACGCTGGCATCCATCACCTTCCAGAACTACTTCCGCCTGTATGAGAAGCTGGCCGGGATGACCGGTACGGCGGATACCGAAGCGTTCGAATTCAGCTCGATCTACAAGCTCGATACCATCGTCGTACCGACCAACCGCCCAATGATCCGTAAGGACATGCCGGATCTGGTTTACATGACCGAACTGGACAAAATCGGCGCCATCATCGAAGACATTAAAGAACGTACCGCGAATGGCCAGCCGGTACTGGTGGGCACGATCTCCATCGAGAAATCTGAAGTGGTTTCCGCCGAGCTGAACAAAGCAGGCATTAAGCACAACGTGCTGAACGCCAAATTCCACGCCAACGAAGCAGGCATCGTTGCCCAGGCGGGCTATCCGGCTGCCGTGACCATCGCCACCAACATGGCCGGTCGTGGTACGGATATCGTATTGGGCGGCAGCTGGCAGGCTGAAGTGGCCGAGCTGGAAAATCCAACCCCTGAGCAAATAGCACAGATTAAAGCCGACTGGCAGGTGCGCCACGACGCCGTGCTGGCTTCCGGTGGTTTGCATATTATCGGTACAGAACGTCATGAATCACGCCGTATAGATAACCAGCTGCGTGGCCGTTCCGGCCGTCAGGGCGATGCGGGTTCTTCCCGTTTCTATCTGTCTATGGAAGATGCGCTGATGCGTATTTTCGCCTCGGATCGCGTCTCTAACATGATGCGTAAACTGGGTATGAAACCGGGCGAAGCGATTGAGCACCCATGGGTGACCAAAGCGATTGCTAACGCGCAGCGTAAAGTGGAAAGCCGTAACTTCGATATTCGTAAGCAGCTTCTGGAATATGATGATGTGGCCAACGACCAGCGTCGCGCTATCTATACCCAGCGTAACGAGCTGCTGGACGTGAGCGATGTCAGCGAAACCATCTCCAGCATCCGTGAAGACGTGTTTAAAACGACGATTGATGCGCATATTCCGCCGCAGTCGCTGGAAGAAATGTGGGATGTAGAAGGGTTGCAGGAGCGTCTGAAAAACGACTTCGACCTGGATATGCCAATCAAAGAGTGGCTGGATAAAGAGCCTGAGCTGCATGAAGAAACGCTGCGTGAGCGTATTCTGCAAACCGCTGTCGAAGTTTACCAGCGTAAAGAAGAGGTTGTGGGCGCTGAGATGATGCGCCACTTCGAAAAAGGCGTCATGCTGCAGACTCTCGATTCCCTGTGGAAAGAGCACCTTGCGGCGATGGATTACCTGCGTCAGGGTATCCACCTGCGTGGCTATGCGCAAAAAGATCCTAAGCAGGAATACAAGCGTGAATCCTTCTCTATGTTTGCGGCGATGCTTGAATCACTGAAGTACGAGGTGATCAGTACGCTGTGCAAGGTTCAGGTGCGTATGCCGGAAGAAGTTGAGGCGATGGAGCAGCAGCGCCGTGAAGAAGCCGAGCGTCTGGCACAGATGCAGCAGCTGAGCCACGTTGATGCCGATACTCAGGCCGCACAGGATCTGGCTGCGGAAACCGGCGAGCGCAAAGTGGGCCGCAACGATCCTTGTCCGTGCGGCTCCGGTAAGAAATTCAAACAGTGCCACGGCCGTCTGAGCTAAGCACGATAGATAGTCTTAAAAAAGGCGCAGCTTGCTGCGCCTTTTTGCTCGCTGACAAAGAAGGAAAAAGCGTGGTTTTTCCTTCTTTGTGGTTAGCAGCCGAAAATCAACGAATTGATTTTCCTTATTTTTAATTTGGTGATCTCTGTTTGCTCTGTGTGAAGATAGGGGTTGTCATCGGTCTGAAAGGCGCAGCTTGCTGCGCCTTTTCTCTATGGAGTACCTGAACAAAAATGAAACAACTGCAAATTGCCGTCGGGATCATTCGCAATCCGCAGGGCGAAATCTTTATTACCCGTCGTGCCGCCGATGCGCATATGGCTAACAAACTGGAGTTCCCCGGTGGGAAGATTGAAGCGGGGGAGACGCCAGAAGAGGCGCTGATTCGCGAGCTGCATGAAGAAACGGGGATTACGGTCACGCGCTTTTCAGCGTTTGAGAAGCTGGCTTATCAGTTTCCCGACAGGCATATCACGCTGTGGTTTTTCCTGGTCGAAGGCTGGGAAGGCGAACCCTGGGGCAAAGAAGGGCAGCCAGGGCAGTGGATGGCAGGGTGTGAGCTGGCGGCGGAGGATTTCCCGCCGGCCAATGAACCTGTTATTAAAAAATTGCAGCAGATTTAGATCTGTTTATCGCCTGACAGCAGCCTTACGGCTGCTGCTCTTCGCTCCAGCCGTCGCTATCGGAAAGATCGCTGCTGCTGGGAATGCGCTTCTCTTCTGCGGCCCACTCGCCTAAATCAATCAGCTGGCAGCGCTTGCTGCAAAAGGGACGATAAGGGCTGGTTTCGTTCCAGATAACGGCTTTGCCGCAGGTTGGGCAATTGACGACGGTCGTCTCAGTCATTTTTTCTCCTTAACAGCACGCCAGTTCAAAATCGAGGCGTTCAGGGATGGTTCCGCGCTCGCTGTCCAGCGGCAGGAAGCGGATCGCAAAGCGGCTTTTATGGCCAGAGATTTGCGGATAAAGCTGCCAGGTCAGCTCCAGCTGCAGACGCAATAAATCTGCATCGTCGCCGTTGTCCTGGTAAAAACCGTTCAGGCTGGTTTGTTTGCGGAAAGGGGAGGAGTTACGAATGAGATCTAACAGCAGATCCAGAGACTGTTTTAACGGTTGCAGGCTTGCCAGCCAGATAGCGACCTGCTCGTCCCGCTGCGGCTGCGGCAAATGTAGCCAGATGTGCAGCGTGGGCAGATCGAAACAACAACAGCCGCCAGGAATGCTCAGACGCTGACGAACCAGCGCAATCAAACGATCTTCACGCAGAAGCTGGCCAATGCGCGGGGCTGACATCAACACGCTGCCGCGTTCTTTAAGCTGGCCGCGCAGTGAGTCAATACGCTGCATATCGACGCCCGGGACTTCAGACCAGGTGAGCAGTTTGCGTTGTTGGCGTTCCAGCTCTTTAAGAATATCGGTGCGTATTTCGCCGCGTTCGAACACATCGAGAAGATCGCCGATATTTCGGAAGAAGTGGAGCGCGCTTGTTGTGTCGTTAATGGGGAGCGAAGCTTCCAGCTGCTGGATTAAAAACTCAATACGCAGCCAGGTGCGCATTTTTTCATTCAGCGGATGCTCAAAAAGGATCTGAGTGCTCATTAATCTTTATCCTGTTGTGCGGCCTGATTTGCCAGTTCCAGGTACTGGCGATGCAGACGGTCAACGTCTGCGGCAACCCTCTCGGGAGAGCCGTCGTTATTAATTACATCATCTGCGACGGCCAGACGTTCGTCGCGAGTCGCCTGTGCGGCAAGTATCTGCTGCGCATGCTGACGACTGACATTATCGCGACTAATGGTACGTGCGATTTGTATTTCTGGCGAGACATCGACAACCAGAACGCGATCGGCTTTCTTGTGCAGCTGGTTTTCGACCAGCAGCGGAACGACCCATAACACATAGGGTGAAAGCGTCTGGTGAAGCGCTGCTTGGGTGCGCTGATGAATAAGCGGATGCAGCAGATTGTTCAGCCACTGTTTTTCCGTGGGTGAAGCAAAGATCTTTTCTCTTAACACCCGGCGGTTGAGTGTGCCTTCTGGCAGAAGGATCTCAGGACCAAAATGTTCAGAAATCTCCTTCAGGGCGGGTTCGCCAGGCTCTACAACCTGGCGGGCAATCACATCGGCGTCGACGACGCAAATCCCCAGGTGGGAAAATCGCTCAGCGACGGTACTTTTCCCGCTGCCAATGCCACCCGTTAATGCCACCGTATAAACCATAAAGGCCGGACCCTAAATCTTGTTAATCAGACAGATATACCATTATTCATCCTGAGATTAAAAAGGGTAAAAGACGTATAAAATAAACGTCTTGCCATTCAGGCATTATTTCTACATTTCTCAGGTAAATTTTAACGATTGTAGCCTAAAAAAGACCGTTTTCGCAGTCTTGCGGAGTCATTATTAGTGCGTATGATAGCGTCACTGGAGTTGGCAGTTGTACCGCCGATTACGTTCCCGCGTCCATCGCCATTTACCAGGAATCCGCAACATGCGTATTGAAGAAGATTTGAAGTTAGGTTTTAAAGACGTTCTGATCCGCCCAAAACGTTCCACCCTCAAGAGCCGCTCTGACGTAGAGCTGGAGCGCCAGTTTACTTTCAAACATTCCGGTATTGCCTGGTCTGGTGTGCCGATTATTGCGGCGAACATGGATACGGTCGGTACCTTCGGCATGGCACAAGCGCTGGCCTCCTTTGATATTCTCACCGCTGTGCACAAGCATTACACCGTTGAGCAGTGGAGCGAATTTGTTAAATCCGTTCCTGAGAGTGTGCTGCGCCATGTGATGGTTTCTACCGGCACTTCTGAGGCCGATTTCACGAAAACCAAACAGATTCTGGCTTTGCATCCCGGTCTGAATTTTATCTGTATTGATGTGGCAAACGGTTACTCAGAGCATTTCACGCAGTTTGTAAGCAAAGCACGTGAAACCTGGCCGGGTAAGACTATCTGCGCGGGTAACGTTGTTACCGGCGAGATGTGTGAGGAGCTGATTCTGTCCGGTGCTGACATTGTTAAAGTTGGTATTGGGCCTGGCTCTGTGTGTACCACCCGCGTGAAAACCGGCGTTGGCTATCCTCAGCTGTCTGCCGTCATTGAATGTGCCGACGCGGCTCACGGTCTCGGTGGCCAGATCGTCAGCGACGGCGGTTGCACCGTACCGGGCGACGTGGCTAAAGCTTTTGGAGGCGGTGCGGATTTCGTCATGCTGGGCGGTATGCTGGCAGGTCATGAAGAAAGCGGCGGTACGGTTGTCGAAGAGAACGGCGAGAAGTTTATGCTGTTCTACGGCATGAGCTCTGAATCGGCAATGACCCGTCACGTGGGCGGTGTTGCACAGTATCGTGCGGCAGAAGGTAAAACCGTTAAACTTCCGCTGCGTGGCCCGGTTGAGAACACCGCCCGCGACATCCTCGGTGGTCTGCGTTCCGCCTGCACCTACGTAGGGGCCTCCCGTCTAAAAGAGCTGACCAAGCGCACAACCTTTATCCGCGTGGCGGAACAGGAAAACCGCGTCTTTAACAGCCTGTAAGCTCTCTCTGGCGCAGCGTCCGCTGCGCCTTTACCCCATACTTATCGCATCCCCCAGCTGAAATATCGGCAAATACATCGCCATTACCAGCGTGCCTGTAATGCCGCCAATGACTATCATCATGACCGGTTCCAGCGTGGCCGCAAGATTGTCTGCCCGCTCCTGCGTTCGATCGTGATGCCAGGCGGCCAGCTTTTGGAGCATCATGTCCAGCGCCCCGGCTTCCTCACCGATGCGGATCAGCTGTGAGCACAGCGGCGTAAAGCATCCTGCTTCCTCAACGGTTTGCCAGAAGGGCGTCCCTTGCGCAACCCGGGCGCTTATTCTGGCCAGCACCTTTTTCCACAGCAGAGGGCTTAACGTTTGCTCCACCGCGTCTAAACCTTGCAAAAGTGGAATGCCCGCCTGTTGCGAAAGCGCGAGCGTCGTATAAATCTGGCTGAGAATCTGCCCGCGCCACAGCGGTGAGAAGAGGGGCAGACTGAGCAGTAGCTTTTGCTCATGTAACTTCCAGTGAGGGTGGCTGCGCCGTAAAATGAGCAAGCCTGGTAGTGCAACCGCACTCAACAGCAGCCACCAGCCTCCCTGCGACGTAACCCAGCCGGATACAGCCATAACAGCCAGCGTTATGCCCGGCAGCGGCGCGTTAAATGAACGGTAAATTGACGCAAATTCGGGGAGCACAAACCCCATCATGCCACCCGTGACGGTGATCGCGATGGCAAGGATAAACAGTGGGTAACGCAGCGCCTTCTTCACTTTTGTATGCAGGTGATAAAGCTGTTCCTGCTGGTTTGCCAGTCGGTGACTGCATTCATCCAGTTTTCCGGTCAGTTCGCCGATTTGGATCAGCGAGATAAAGAGCGGAGGAAAGATGCGCGGCCACTCACGAAGAGCGTCGGAAAAGGCGGTGCCCTGCGAAACCTGATGCTCAATATGCTCAAGCAGGGCACGCCACTCATGATAGGGGTGTTGGTTGGCCATTAACCTGAGTCCATCGGCAAGCGATATGCCTGCCTGAAGCAGCGTTGCCAGCTGGCGGAAAATCTGGATTTTTTGCTGAATATGCCAGCATCCTCGCCGGGTAAAGCTTTTCCTGCGTACGTTAAGTATTTGCAGCTGCTGCGCAGAAAGCTGCCCTTCCACCATCGTCCTGTTATCCGCCAGCATGACGCCGCGCCGGATTTTTCCTTGTGGATCGAGGGCTTTCCAGTTCCAGACCGCAAAGCTAGCCATGAGGAACACCCAGTACGCGGTAGAGCTCTTCGAGCGTTGTTAGCCCTTGCGTTACGGCATGACAGCCGCTTTCAAACAGCGTGATCGTGCCCTGTTCACGCGCAAGCTTTTCCAGCCCGGCGGCGTGGTGGCCATCGGCAATGGCGGCTCGCAGGTCAGGTTCAACCGAGAGCACTTCAAACAGCGCTGTACGTCCGTAATAACCGCCGTAACAGCGTTCACAGCCTACGGGTTGCCAGTTTGGGAGAGGGGACGGCCAAAGTCGGGCGGGCAAAGCTATCTCTTTGCCGCGCAGTTTTTTACAGTGGGGACAAAGTTTTCGCACAAGGCGTTGGGCCACCACCATCTGAATAGCCGAGGCCAGCATCCAACGGGCAATCCCCATTTGCTCAAGGCGAATCACGGTTTCAATGGTTGAGTTGGTATGGAGCGTGGAGAGAACCAGGTGTCCCGTCTGGGCGGCCTTAATGGCGATTTCTGCCGTTTCGCTGTCTCTGATTTCACCGACCATGATCACATCAGGATCCTGCCTTAGCAGAGCGCGAAGGATGGATTGAAACGTCAGGCCTGCTTTGCTGTTCAGCTGCGTCTGGTTCAGGCCTGCCAGCGGGATCTCAACCGGATCTTCTACGCTGCAAACGTTGGTGCCGGTTTGATTCAGGCTATTGAGTGCGCTGTAGAGGGTAATGGTTTTGCCGCTTCCGGTAGGACCGGTCACCAGCACCATTCCCTGAGGTTGATTTAAGGCAGCCTGAAAAAGTTCGCGCTCTTTTGCGGGCATGCCCAGCCCGTCCAGCGCCAGCAGCTGTTCTGTTTGCTGGAGAAGACGTAAAACAATTTTCTCGCCGTGACGTACGGGCAAAGTGGACATACGAAATGACACTTTCCCGCTGCCGGTATCTATTTCCAGCTGTCCGTCTTGGGGCAGGCGTCGCTCCGCGATGTCCAGCCCGGCCAGAACCTTTAACCGTGCCGTTAAGGCGGCAGACAAACTGAGCGGCAACAGCGGCTGGAGTTGCAGTACGCCATCAATGCGCAGCCTGATCCTGTAATTCTCCCCCGTGGGTTCAAAGTGGATGTCTGAGGCTCTTAGCTGAATAGCTTTGTGCAGCGTGTCGTTAAGCAAGGTCACAGCAGAAATGTCATTTCCCTGCTTCTCCGCGCAATGAGGCGCCTCGGGGAGGTGTCTGGCTTTTTCCAGGCGCTCCGCCGCCCAGAATTCCACATCAATATGTTTATCGCTGATAAAGCGCAGCGCTTCAAAGAGCTGAGGCGGCGGATTGGGGGCGACGGCTATACGCAATCGGCGTTCCTCTTCCGCCAGCAGTACGGCCTGATATTGAGCGCACAGGGCGAGAAGTTGCTGATGGGGGCTCATCGTGCTTCCTCCACCTCATTACCGAAGCGGAATATTTGCTCGCAAGACTCTTTAAGAGCGTTACCCCCGGTGACGTTACAGTTCCTTGTCCAGCCTTCAACGCCCTCAGCCTCGTTCCAGACCGGGGTTAACGTCACAGTTAAGCCGTTCAACGTCTCCTGCCCGCTCAGCGCCACCACGCCCTGGCTAACGCTTATGCTGCTGATGTAGCGGGTTGTTTTTGCCGGAGGAATACTGTTGCTCCCGGCGTCACACTGCGTGATTCCCCCCCGATCTATGGCACAAAGTTCTACCGCCGTCCGGTAAGGCATGAATGTTTGCAGCATGTCGGTGAGGGCCGCCTTGCGCAGATAGCCCTGCCAGGCAGGAATGCCGATGGCGCTGAGAATCGCAATAATGCCAATGACCACCATCAGCTCAATGAGAGTAAACCCTTTTTGTTTGTTCATCGCTCGCTCCTGTTTATGGTGGTGACACTTTCTCAGGCTGAAGCTGAACCGGCGAGGAGCAAAAAACGTTTCAGGAAGCGACGTTCCAGAGGTTTTTATGGTGTTGCAGTATAAGGCAGGTCAGGTGCGGGATAGCTCGCAAAACAAGAAGCAGAGGGGCCCTAAGGCCCCGCTGCACAGCAAGAGAGGCTTAGCGAAAGCGCATAGAGAGGTCGAGGGCGCGGACGTGCTTGGTTAAGGCACCGACGGAGATAAAATCCACGCCCGTTTCAGCAAACTCACGGAGTGTTTCTTTGGTGACGTTTCCTGAGACTTCCAGGCGTGCCTGGCCCGCGGTCAGCGCAACGGCCTGACGCATATGTTCCACGTCGAAGTTGTCGAGCATGATGATGTCGGCGCCCGCTTTTAGCGCCTGTTCAAGCTCATCCAGAGATTCCACTTCGACTTCTACGGGCACATCCGGATGCAGCCAGAAGGCCTTTTCCACCGCCTGGCGGATGGAGCCGGAAGAGATAATGTGATTTTCTTTAATCAAAAAGGCGTCGGACAGGCCAAGACGATGGTTGCCGCCGCCGCCACAGAGTACGGCGTACTTCAACGCGGTGCGCAGGCCGGGCAACGTTTTGCGCGTATCCAGCAGCTGGGTATTTGTTCCGGCCAGCAGGTCAACATAGGTACGCACTTCGCTTGCCACGCCCGAGAGCGTTTGCACGAAATTCAGCGCCGTACGTTCACCGGTTAACAAGATACGCGAGGGGCCGTTCAGATCGAAGAGAGGCTGGTTGGCCTTCACTTGCTGGCCATCTTCTACATGCCAGGTCACCTCGACATCCCCACCAAGCTGGATAAAGACTTCCTCTACCCAGCGTTTACCGCAAAAAACGCCGTCTTCACGGGTAATGACTACGGCGTGGGAGGTATGCTCTGCGGGCAGCAGCTGCGCGGTAATGTCTTTATCAGCATCAACTTCACCGCCTAAGTCTTCACGCAGGGCGTGGGATACGGCCAGGGGAATGTCGAGACTGATGCGTTCGAGAAGCTCGTCACGTCGGCGGTCTGGGTTATAGCGGCGGGGCGGCATGATAAAACTCCGAAATGGCTAAGTTAATGTCGAAACATGCTACTCTGATGCGACGTTAAGTACCACTCTGAGGAGAATCACGCATGCGGCTTTTAGACGGCTGGCTGGTGGGCGTGAAGCATGTCACTTCCCCCCATTTTGATTGCCGACCGGCAGATGAAAACCCTTCATTATTGGTGGTGCATAATATTAGTTTGCCGCCCGGCGAGTTTGGCGGCCCGTGGATTGATGCCCTGTTTACCGGCACCCTTGATCCTGATGCACATCCCTATTTTGCAGATATTGCACATTTGCGAGTTTCCGCCCATTGTCTGATTCGCCGTGACGGCGAAATCGTGCAGTATGTCCCCTTCGATAAGCGCGCCTGGCATGCCGGGGTTTCGGTTTATCAGGGAAGGGAGCGCTGCAACGATTTTTCTATTGGTATTGAGCTGGAAGGGACGGATACCTTGCCTTATACCGATAAACAGTATCAGCAGCTCATAGCGCTTACCCACTTGTTAATTAAGCATTATCCTTCCATTGCCGAAAATATAACGGGGCATAGCGATATCGCCCCTGAACGCAAAACCGATCCTGGCCCGTCTTTTGACTGGGCGCGTTTTCGCCAGTCGGTGACTGTGAAGTCGAACAAGGAGATGTCATGACATTATTTACACTCTTGCTGGTCATGGGCTGGGAACGCCTGTTTAAGATGGGAGAGCACTGGCAGCTGGATCATCGTCTTGAAGTGGCATTCCGACGGATACAACATTTCTCAATGTTGCGCACCCTTGCCATGACGGCGCTTTGTATGCTGATTGTGTTCCTGTGCGTACGTGGTTTGCAGGGGCTGTTCTTTAATGTTCCGCTGCTGGTTTTCTGGATTGCGCTTGGCGTATTGTGCATCGGGGCGGGGCAGGTACGCCTGCACTATCACGCCTATTTGCAGGCGGCGAGCCATGATGATGCTCATGCCCGCGATACAATGGCCAGCGAGCTGACTTTAATTCACGGCGTGCCGCCAGACTGCGATGAGCGCGAATACCTTAAAGAGCTGCAAAACGCGCTGCTGTGGATTAACTTCCGCTACTATCTCGCCCCGCTTTTTTGGTTCATAGTCGGCGGGATTTGGGGGCCGGTTACCCTTGCGGGTTACTCGTTCTTACGAGCGTGGCAGACCTGGCTTGCCCGCCACCATACGCCACACCAGCGCTTGCTCTCCGGTATTGATGCTATTTTGCATGTGCTTGACTGGGTGCCGGTTCGTCTGGTCGGCGTGGCCTACGCGCTACTCGGTCATGGTGAGCGAGCGCTGCCTGCATGGTTTGCTTCGCTGGCGGATCGCCATAGCTCTCAGTATCAGGTGCTGACTCAGCTGGCGCAGTATTCGCTGGCGCGTGAACCCCATCTCGATAAGGTCAAAACGCCCAAAGCCGCGGTTTCTATGGCGAAAAAGACCTCGCTGGTGATTGTCGTGGTGGTGGCCGTGCTGACGATTTACGGCACCCTGATTTGATGCCAGGGGCCGCTGTTCGTTAAGGTTTGTCGGCAGGTGGGATACCAAATACGGGCATTCCGTCTTCGTCCCAGGCTAACGTTTTCAGGCGCGTATGGCGATTCGGATCGTAGAGCGGATCGCCTTCAATCTCCGTGTAGTTCCTCGCGTGATAGACAAGCACGTCTTCGCCATCTTTCGTTCTGGTAAAGCTGTTATGCCCCGGCCCGAACTGCTTGTTTTCGTAGCTGGTGGTGAACACGGGGGGGGGAGATTTATGCCAGTTTTCTGGTTTTCTCGGATCGGCGGCTAAGTCAATCCACAGCAGCCCAAGGCAGTAATTCTCATCCGTTGCGCTGGCAGAATAGCTGACAAACAACCTTTCACCGTGCGTGATCACCGCAGGCCCCTCATTGACCAGAAAGCCGCGGCATTCCCAGTCCAGCTCCGGTTTGCTTAACATGACCGGCTCACCTTTTATTGACCAGGGGGTGGCCATTTCAGCAAGGTAGATGTTTGAGTTACCGGCAATGTCCGGGGATTTTTGTGCCCACAGATACCATTGCTTACCCTGATGCCGGAAGGTTGTCGCATCCAGACTGAAGGTATGGAACTGCGTTTTAACCTGTCCTTTTTCAATCCATTTCCCGCGTAGCGGATCCGCATCGGCGCACTCCAGTACAAACATACGATGCTGGAACATATTGAGCTTATCAAGCGCCTGGGTGTGGGCTGCGGCAAAGTAGATATACCATTTGCCCTGAAGGTAATGCAGTTCAGGCGCCCAGATGAGATGGCTCATCGGACCGCTCTGCGGTTTACGCCAGATAACAACGGGTGCGGCATGGGGCAGCGCTTCGAGGGTGCTGGCGCAGCGTAGTTCCAGCCGGTCATATTCCGGCACGGAGGCGATGAAGTAATACACCTCTTCATGCAGCAGAATAAACGGGTCGGCACGTTGTTCGATAAAGGGATTCGGCCAGGTTTTCATTACACTTTCCTTAATGTCTGAGTCGATTAATTCTCGCGAGAAATATGTAGCTCCTGATAGCTGGTACGGCGCTTCGCCAGATCGGCCTGGATCTGCACCATCATCTCCCGGTCAACTTTCAGCAAGCGCACCACCCCAGCTGTGATTAAATAGCCGACGCCTGGGATAACGGTAAACAACAAAACAATGCCCTGGGTGGCGGAAACGCTTTGCTGTTGGGCGCTGGCATCGTAGCCGTACCATGACAGCAGGAAGCCAACCATTGCCCCTGCGACCGCAAGACCACATTTCAGGAAGAATAAGTTGCCGGAGAAGCTGATGCCGGTGATGCGCTTGCCGGTTTTCCACTCGCCGTAGTCATCGACATCTGCCATTAATGACCAGTGCAGCGGGGAAGGGAGCTGGTGCAGAATATTCAGCGCAAAGTAGGCGATTAAAATGATCGTCGTGGCATGCGGGTCGAGGAAATAGAAGCCGCAGGAGAAGAGGGTAAGAGCTATGTTGGTCCAGAAAAACACCTTCAGTTTGCAATATCTGTCGGTAAGAGGTTTGGCCAGCGCGCTGCCGATCATCATGCCCACCACGCCGAGGCTAATGAACATGCTGGCAAAGGAAGCGGATTTTTCCATAACCCAGGTGACGTAATACATTGTCGCCGCCATACGGATAAAGCCAGGACAGACATTACAGAAGGTGAGCAGCAAAATGCGCACCCACTGATCGTTTTTCCAGATGTCTTTCAGATCGGCCTTCAGGGCATGTTTTGACGGCACGGCGGGCTTGATACGCTCTTTGACTGTGCTAAAGCAGAACAGGAACATAAACAGCGCGATGATGGCCATTACGCCCATCGACATCTGGTAGCCTTTCGCTTTGTCCGCGCCGCCAAACCAGTCTGCCATAGGTAATAGCGTTGAGGAGAGGATCAGCGTTGCGATCCCCACCATAAAGAAGCGATAGGACTGACAGGCCACGCGCTCATGGGGATCGGCCGTAATGACGCCGCCAAGTGAGCAATAGGGAATATTGATAGCGGTATAAGTCAGTGACATCAGGAAGTAGGTGACAAAGGCATAGACAACCTTGCTATGGTAGCTCCAGTCCGGCGTGGTAAACATCAGCACGCTGAACAGGACGTATGGCACGCAAATCCACAGTAGCCAGGGACGAAATCGCCCCCACCGGGTTGTCGTACGGTCGGCAATCGCGCCCATTATCGGATCGGTGACGGCGTCAATGACGCGCACTGAGAGCAGCAGAATACCCACGAGTGCCGGGGCGAGGCCAAAGACATCGGTATAAAAATAGTTCAAAAACAGCATGATGGCCCCGCCAATCATGTTGCATCCGGCATCACCCATTCCGTAGCCAATTTTTTCTTTTACAGATAACTTGCCGTTTTCCATTGCCAACGCTCCTGTCCAGAATATGGACAATATTATTGGGCTGATAACGGTAAGTTGCGCAGCAGGAATCCGTCGCAGAGATGGACAATCGTGTTGTGAGAAAGAAAGTGTGAAGCAGATAACAAAGCGCCCCGGCTGAGCGGGGCGCATTTAACAGCAAATGACTCAGGCTTTCACGGCTTTACCGGCGCGCTGGGTCTTAATCCAGTAGCCGATGCCGAGGATCAGCACCCAGACCGGAATCAGCCAGACGGAGATGGCCATGCCCGGGGTGATGGCCATAATGACCAGAATCCCCACCATAAACAGCAGGCAGATCCAGTTCCCTAGCGGGTAGAACAGAGCCGGGAAGCGAGTCTTCACACCCTGCTGATCTTTGGCTCGGCGGAATTTGATGTGCGCAAGGCTTATCATCGCCCAGTTAATGACCAGGGCTGAAACAACCAACGCCATCAGTAAGCCAAAAGCTTCTCCCGGCATAACGTAGTTAATCAGCACGCACAGCGCGGTGGTAATCGCTGAAACCAGGATGGTGCCGACCGGCACGCCGCGACGGTCAACTTTCAGCAGGGACTTAGGCGCATTCCCTTGCTGGGCCAGGCCGAAGAGCATACGGCTGTTGCAGTAAACGCAGCTGTTGTACACCGAAAGCGCAGCGGTCAGGATCACCACGTTCAGGGCGTTGGCGACCAGCGTATCTCCCAGCTCGTGGAAGATAAGCACGAACGGGCTGGTATCTGCGGTGACGCGAGTCCACGGCATCAGTGAAAGCAGAACGGCCAGCGAACCCACATAGAAAATCAGAATACGGTAGATAACCTGATTGGTGGCTTTAGGGATGCTGACTTCCGGGTTATCCGCTTCTGCGGCGGTGATGCCCACCAGCTCCAGGCCACCGAAGGAGAACATGATGATAGCCATCATCATGACCAGCCCCGTCATGCCGTGCGGGAGGAATCCGCCCTGCTCCCAAAGGTTGCGCACGGTTGCCTGCGGGCCTGCGCTATCGCTGAACAGCAGCCAGCCGCCAAACAGGATCATCGCCACCACGGCAACCACTTTGATGATGGCAAACCAGAATTCCATCTCGCCAAACACTTTCACGTTGGTGAGGTTGATGGCGTTAATCAGCACGAAAAAGGCCGCAGCCGAAGCCCAGGTCGGGATCTCAGGCCACCAGAATTGCACATATTTGCCGACGGCGGTCAGTTCGGCCATCGCCACCAGAACGTAGAGCACCCAGTAGTTCCAGCCGGAAGCGAAACCGCCCCAGTATTTATATGCAAAATGGCTGAATGAGCCGGCGACCGGCTCTTCAACCACCATTTCACCCAGCTGACGCATGATGAGAAAAGCGATAAAACCGGCAATTGCATAGCCGAGAATTATACCCGGCCCGGCGGACTGGATAACGGAGGCGCTACCCAGGAACAGGCCCGTCCCAATAGCTCCACCCAGCGCAATGAGCTGGATATGGCGGTTTTTAAGGCCGCGTTTGAGCGTGTCGCCTTGCGGTTGACCTTCCATCTTTAACCTCGTGATTATGGTTATTATGAGGGCGCTGCTTGCGCCTCTGTAAGTTTGTTATTCCGTAAGGTGTAGTCTTTATTTTACGGTTTCAATTCCAGTATTTTGCCCAGCGGGCTACCACTAAGCAGAGAATAGTGGTAAGCGCCCCCGTTTGCACCTGCTTTCTTTTAAAGCGCAGTCGAGTTGGATAAAAAGAAAGCATTGCCCGATCCAGATCACAGCAGGCAGAGGGAAGGAGGAATCGCTCCATGTTAAGCAATGCATTTGAATTTATATGCATATTTTAACGGGGTGAAACGGTTCAAATTGCAATAAAAATCGGCTATTGGCGTTCTGGAAAAGTTAAAACGACGCCTGCCTGAGTTAACCTAAAAGTTGTGCAAAGTTACATGTTTGAAACACTGTTTCTGTAATCTTGTTAAAAAATGGCCGCTTTACTGATTTCAATCAAAACCAATATGGACAGAAGGTGAATACTTTGTTACTTTACCGTCACGAATGTGAAATTGGTCATACCAATTGACTCCGGGCAAATGGCTTAAGAAAGGGAAGAATGGCCTACAGCAAAATTCGCCAACCAAAATTATCCGATGTGATAGAGCAGCAGCTGGAGTTTCTTATTCTTGAGGGTACCTTGCGTCCCGGCGAAAAACTCCTGCCCGAGCGCGAACTGGCACGTCAGTTCGACGTTTCTCGTCCTTCGCTGCGCGAGGCCATTCAGCGCCTCGAAGCGAAAGGATTACTGCTCCGTCGTCAGGGCGGTGGCACTTTTGTCCAGAACAGCCTGTGGCAGAGCCTGAGCGATCCGCTTGTCGAGCTGCTGTCTGACCATCCTGAATCTCAGTTTGACCTGCTTGAAACCCGCCATGCGCTGGAAGGGATCGCTGCGTATTACGCCGCATTGCGCGGGACCGATGAAGATCTCAAACGCATTGGCGATTGCCATATTGCGATTGAGCAGGCACAGGAGTCAGGCGATTTGGATGCGGAATCCGACGCTGTTTTGCAGTACCAGATTGCTGTGACAGAGGCCGCACACAACGTTGTCCTACTACACTTGTTGCGTTGCATGGAACCCATGCTCGAACAAAACGTTCGTCAGAATTTTGAATTGCTCTACGCGCGCCGCGAAATGCTGGCGCAAGTGAGCAGCCATCGCGCCAGCATTTTTGCGGCGATTATGGCTCGCCAGCCGGAGCAGGCGCGTGAAGCGTCGCACCGTCACCTGGCATTTATTGAGGAAATATTGCTGGATCGCAGCCGCGAAGAGAGCCGTCGAGAACGTTCTCTGCGGCGCCTTCAGCAACGAAAGGAATGAGAACCGACAGGTTCGAAGCGCCATTAATTTAGAGCGCGGCAACTAAACGCAGAACCTGTCTTATTGCGTTCTTCGCTTCAGTTGCCCTAAATGATTCGGCTTGTATCGCGGCGGCAAGCGTCGGAGTCCTCAGGAGCTTACTTTAGTAAGTGACTGGGGTGAGGACGTGAAGCCAACCATGAGACAAGTCGAAGTATGACGGGCAAGAGCGCAATGGGACAGGTTCCAGATAATCAACGTATTAGACACAGATAAGGAATAACACCCATGTCAGAACGTTTCCCAAATGACGTGGATCCGATCGAAACTCGCGACTGGCAACAGGCGATCGAATCGGTCATCCGTGAAGAAGGTGTTGAGCGTGCTCAGTATCTCATCGATCAGCTCCTGTCCGAAGCCCGCAAAGGCGGCGTTAAGGTGGCAGCGGGTACAGGTGTAGCCAACTACGTAAACACTATTTCCGTTGAAGATGAGCCGGA
Organism: uncultured Buttiauxella sp.; assembly: GCA_946480445.1. Lineage (GTDB taxonomy): Bacteria > Pseudomonadota > Gammaproteobacteria > Enterobacterales > Enterobacteriaceae > Dryocola. The sequence continues at coordinate 85,262 of CAMLJN010000002.1, read as the reverse complement.
GTATCCGGGCAATCTGGAGCTGGAACGCCGTATTCGTTCTGCTATCCGCTGGAACGCCATCATGACCGTGCTGCGTGCGTCTAAAAAAGACCTCGAGCTGGGTGGCCACATGGCATCTTTCCAGTCTTCCGCAACCGTTTATGACGTGTGCTTCAACCACTTCTTCCGCGCTCGCAGCGAGAAAGACGGCGGCGATCTGGTTTACTTCCAGGGCCACATTTCTCCGGGCGTGTATGCGCGTGCCTTCCTGGAAGGTCGTCTGACTGAAGAGCAGATGAACAACTTCCGTCAGGAAGTTCACGGCAACGGTCTGTCTTCTTATCCGCACCCGAAACTGATGCCAGAATTCTGGCAGTTCCCGACCGTCTCTATGGGGCTGGGCCCAATCGGTGCTATCTATCAGGCTAAATTCCAGAAATATCTGGAACATCGCGGTCTGAAAGATACTTCCGCACAGCGCGTTTATGCGTTCCTGGGCGACGGCGAGATGGATGAGCCAGAATCCAAAGGTGCGATCACTATCGCTACCCGTGAAAAACTGGATAACCTGTGCTTTATCATCAACTGCAACCTGCAGCGTCTGGATGGCCCGGTCACCGGTAACGGTAAAATTATCAACGAACTGGAAGGCATCTTCGCGGGCGCCGGCTGGAACGTTATTAAGGTGATGTGGGGTTCCCGTTGGGACGAGCTGCTGCGTAAAGACACCAGCGGTAAACTGATTCAGCTGATGAACGAAACCGTTGACGGCGACTATCAGACCTTTAAATCCAAAAATGGCGCCTATGTTCGCGAGCACTTCTTCGGTAAATATCCGGAAACTGCCGCGCTGGTTGCCGACTGGACTGACGAGCAGATCTGGGCACTGAACCGCGGTGGTCACGATCCGAAGAAAGTTTACGCTGCACTGAAAAAAGCGCAGGAAACCAAAGGCAAAGCAACTGTTATCCTGGCTCATACCATTAAAGGTTATGGCATGGGTGACACCGCCGAAGGTAAAAACATCGCCCACCAGGTGAAGAAAATGAACATGGACGGCGTGCGTTACGTCCGTGACCGTTTCAACGTGCCTGTTGCCGATGCGGATCTCGAAAAACTGCCTTACGTTAAGTTCGAAGAAGGCAGCGAAGAGCACAAATACCTGCACGGCCAGCGTGAAAAACTTAACGGCTACCTGCCGTCCCGTATGCCTAAGTTCACTGAAAAACTTGAGCTACCTAAGCTTGAAGATTTCAGCCAGCTGCTGGAAGAGCAAAACAAAGAGATCTCCACCACTATCGCTTTCGTTCGCGCCCTGAACGTGATGCTGAAGAACCCGTCGATCAAAGATCGCCTGGTGCCAATCATCGCCGACGAAGCGCGTACCTTCGGTATGGAAGGTCTGTTCCGTCAGATCGGTATTTACAGCCCGAACGGCCAGCAGTACACCCCGCAGGACCGTGAGCAGGTTGCTTACTACAAAGAAGACGAGAAAGGTCAGATCCTGCAGGAAGGCATCAACGAACTGGGCGCAGGTTCATCCTGGCTGGCGGCGGCGACCTCTTATAGCACCAACAACCTGCCGATGATCCCGTTCTACATCTACTACTCCATGTTCGGTTTCCAGCGTATCGGCGACCTGTGCTGGGCGGCAGGTGACCAACAGGCTCGTGGCTTCCTGATCGGCGGGACTTCCGGTCGTACTACGCTGAACGGCGAAGGTCTGCAGCACGAAGATGGTCATAGCCATATTCAGTCTCTGACTATCCCTAACTGCATCTCTTATGACCCATCTTATGCGTACGAAGTCGCTGTCATCATGCATGACGGTCTGGAGCGTATGTACGGTGAAGCACAAGAGAACATTTACTACTACATCACCACGCTGAACGAAAACTACCACATGCCTGCAATGCCGCAGGGTGCGGAAGAAGGTATCCGTAAAGGTATCTACAAGCTGGAAACAGTAGAAGGTAGCAAAGGTAAAGTTCAGCTGCTGGGCTCCGGTTCTATCCTGCGTCACGTACGTGAAGCGGCTCAGATTCTGGCCAAAGACTACGGGGTAGGCTCTGACGTGTTCAGCGTTACTTCCTTCACTGAACTGGCTCGTGATGGCCAGGACTGTGAGCGCTGGAACATGCTGCACCCAACTGAAGAACCACGCGTACCGTACGTTGCTCAGGTCCTGAGCGATGCACCGGCTGTGGCATCTACTGACTATATGAAACTGTTCGCTGAGCAGATCCGTAACTTCATCCCGGCAAGCGATTACCGCGTACTGGGTACTGATGGTTTCGGTCGTTCAGACAGCCGCGAAAACCTGCGTCACCACTTCGAAGTTGACTCTTCCTATGTGGTAGTGGCCGCGCTGGGTGAACTGGCTAAACGTGGCGAGATCGATAAGAAAGTGGTGGCTGAAGCTATCGCGAAATTCAATATCGATGCAGATAAAGTCAACCCGCGTCTGGCGTAAGAGGTAAAAGAAGAATGGCTATCGAAATCAATGTACCGGACATCGGGGCTGATGAAGTTGAAATCACCGAGATCCTGGTCAAAGTGGGCGACAAAGTTGAAGCTGAACAGTCGCTGATCACCGTAGAAGGCGATAAGGCCTCTATGGAAGTTCCGTCACCTCAGGCTGGCGTCGTTAAAGAGATCAAAGTCTCCGTCGGCGACAAAACTGAGACCGGTAAACTGATCATGATTTTCGATTCCGCCGAAGGTGCAGCGACAGCTGCACCTGCTCAGGCAGAAGAGAAGAAAGAAGCTGCACCGGCAGCTGCTCCAGCGGCCATGGCTGCGAAAGAAGTCAACGTACCGGACATCGGCGGCGACGAAGTTGAAGTCACCGAGATCATGGTTAAAGTGGGCGACAAAGTAGAAGCTGAACAGTCTCTGATCACCGTTGAAGGTGACAAAGCTTCTATGGAGGTCCCGGCGCCGTTCGCAGGTGTTGTTAAAGAAATTAAAATCAGCACCGGCGACAAAGTGTCTACCGGCTCCCTGATTATGGTCTTCGAAGTTGCAGGTGCCGCACCTGCTGCTGAAGCCAAAGCGGAAGCGGCTCCAGCCGCTGCCGCACCGGCAGCATCTGGATCGAAAGAAGTTAACGTACCGGATATCGGCGGTGACGAAGTCGAAGTGACCGAAGTGATGGTTAAAGTGGGCGATAAAGTAGCCGCTGAACAATCACTGATCACCGTTGAAGGTGACAAAGCCTCTATGGAAGTGCCGGCGCCGTTTGCGGGTACCGTTAAAGAAATCAAAATCAGCACCGGCGACAAAGTCTCTACCGGCTCCCTGATTATGATCTTCGAAGTAGAAGGCGCAGCGCCAGCACCTGCCGCTAAGCAAGAAGCAGCTGCTCCGGCTCCTGCGGCGAAAGCTCAAAAACCTGCTGCGGCCCCCGCTAAAGCGGAAGGCAAATCTGAATTCGCGGAAAACGACGCTTATGTTCATGCAACTCCGCTGATTCGCCGTCTGGCGCGCGAGTTTGGCGTGAACCTGGCGAAAGTGAAAGGTACTGGCCGTAAAGGTCGTATCCTGCGCGAAGACGTTCAGGCCTACGTGAAAGACGCGGTGAAACGCGCTGAGTCTGCACCTGCTGGCGCAACCGGCGGCGGTCTGCCGGGCATGCTGCCATGGCCAAAAGTGGACTTCAGCAAGTTCGGTGAAATCGAAGAAGTTGAACTGGGCCGTATCCAGAAAATCTCTGGTGCTAACCTGAGCCGTAACTGGGTCATGATCCCGCACGTTACGCACTTCGACAAAACAGATATCACCGATCTGGAAGCGTTCCGCAAACAGCAGAACGATGAAGCCGCTAAACGCAAGCTGGACGTGAAGTTCACCCCTGTGGTGTTCATCATGAAAGCCGTTGCTGCCGCTCTGGAGCAGATGCCACGCTTCAACAGCTCCCTGTCCGAAGATGGCCAGAAACTGACGCTGAAGAAATACATCAACATCGGCGTGGCGGTTGATACGCCAAACGGTCTGGTGGTTCCGGTGTTCAAAGATGTGAATAAGAAGAGCATCACTGAACTGTCCCGCGAACTGATGGCTATCTCCAAAAAAGCTCGCGATGGCAAGCTGACCGCAGGCGAAATGCAGGGCGGCTGCTTCACCATCTCAAGCCTGGGCGGTATCGGGACAACCCACTTTGCGCCAATCGTTAACGCGCCTGAAGTGGCTATCCTGGGCGTTTCCAAGTCTGCGATGGAGCCGGTCTGGAACGGTAAAGAGTTCACTCCGCGTCTGATGATGCCGATGTCTCTGTCCTTCGACCACCGCGTGATTGACGGTGCTGATGGTGCTCGCTTTATTACCATCATCAACAACATGCTGGCAGACATTCGTCGCCTGGTGATGTAAGCCAAAAAGCCGGCCAAACGGCCGGCTTTTTTCTGATACCCTCATGGCGCTGTCTGAGCGTATCGGCTGCATAACACAAATCGTTTAGCGTTTGTTGTTTCAAATTTGTTAACAATTTTGTAAACTGCGGGCGGATAGAACGTCCCGGTGGATGATGGGCGTTAAGACATAAAAATGACGTCAGACCCGCCGGAAATAAATTAAGAGGTCATGATGAGTACTGAAATCAAAACTCAGGTCGTGGTACTTGGGGCAGGCCCCGCAGGTTACTCTGCAGCCTTCCGTTGCGCTGATTTAGGTCTGGAGACCGTGATTGTTGAGCGCTATAGCACCCTGGGCGGTGTTTGCCTTAACGTTGGCTGTATCCCTTCTAAAGCCCTGCTGCACGTTGCTAAAGTTATCGAAGAAGCGAAAGCTTTGGCTGAGCACGGCATCGTATTCGGCGAGCCAAAAACAGATATCGACAAAATCCGTACCTGGAAAGAAAAGGTTATCACCCAGCTGACGGGTGGCCTGTCCGGTATGGCGAAAGGACGTAAAGTCAAAGTGGTTAACGGTCTGGGTAAATTCACCGGCGCTAACACCCTGGTTGTTGAAGGCGAGAACGGCCCAACGACCATCACTTTTGACAACGCGATTATCGCGGCGGGATCCCGTCCGATTCAGCTGCCATTCATTCCACACGAAGACCCGCGCGTATGGGATTCTACCGACGCACTGGAACTGAAATCCGTACCAAAACGTATGCTGGTTATGGGCGGCGGTATCATCGGTCTGGAAATGGGTACGGTGTATCATGCGCTGGGATCAGAGATTGACGTGGTTGAAATGTTCGACCAGGTTATCCCGGCAGCCGACAAAGACGTGGTGAAAGTCTTCACCAAGCGTATCAGCAAGCAGTTTAACCTGATGCTGGAAACCAAAGTCACGGCGGTAGAAGCCAAAGAAGACGGTATCTACGTGACAATGGAAGGCAAAAAAGCCCCGGCAGAAGCGCAGCGTTATGACGCGGTGCTGGTTGCTATCGGCCGTGTACCTAACGGTAAGCTGCTGGATGCGGGTGCGGCTGGCGTGGAAGTTGACGACCGCGGCTTTATTCGTACCGACAAGCAGATGCGCACTAACGTGCCGCACATCTATGCTATCGGTGACATTGTTGGTCAGCCGATGCTGGCTCACAAAGGTGTCCATGAAGGCCACGTTGCCGCTGAAGTTATCGCGGGCATGAAGCACTACTTCGACCCGAAAGTGATCCCATCCATCGCTTATACCGAACCGGAAGTGGCATGGGTTGGCCTGACCGAGAAAGAAGCGAAAGAGAAAGGCATCAGCTACGAAACAGCGACCTTCCCATGGGCTGCTTCTGGCCGTGCTATCGCTTCCGACTGCGCAGACGGTATGACCAAACTGATTTTCGACAAAGAAACTCACCGCGTTATCGGTGGTGCGATTGTCGGGACTAACGGCGGCGAGCTGTTAGGTGAGATTGGCCTGGCCATCGAAATGGGTTGCGACGCTGAAGATATCGCGCTGACTATCCATGCGCACCCGACTCTGCATGAGTCCGTGGGCCTGGCGGCAGAAATCTTTGAAGGTAGCATCACCGACCTGCCAAACGCCAAAGCGAAGAAAAAGTAACTTTTCGCGTTTGATAAAGCGGCCCTGCGGGGCCGTTTCTTTTTGCGAAATAGCCATTTTCTGTTTGCCAGGAGTTGCATGCGCTTTCAGGCAGGTGTACGCAAAACAAGCCAATTTTCCTGCAGGCAAAGAATAGCGGGGCAGACTCAACCCTGCTTGTCAGCTATTTCTCCTTATCGTGTGCTACCACTTTCAGGAAACAAACTAACCGCCGCCAGGTGGTTTTTTTATGCCTGGAGGTCATATCGAAAAGTAATCTTTCGTCCTTAACGATTCAGCAAATATTTAATGTTGCTTTTTTGTAAACGGATTAACACCCCCCTGAAATCCTGCTATGCTGCCGACGCGGAACCGGGCATTTACCCTACAAACTGCTGTCTCACAGGAGCGTGAAGAGATTAAGCCTGGCGCCACAATGACAATGAGAGCGAGGAGAACCGTCGTGCTAGAAGAATACCGTAAGCACGTAGCTGAACGTGCCGCAGAAGGGATCGTTGCAAAGCCTCTTGATGCAACCCAAATGGCCGCACTGGTTGAGCTGCTGAAAACTCCGCCTAAGGGTGAAGAAGCATTCCTGTTAGATCTGATTACCAATCGTGTTCCACCGGGCGTTGATGAAGCCGCCTATGTTAAAGCTGGTTTCCTGGCAGCCCTCGCCAAAGGCGACGCCACCTCCCCGTTAATCTCCCCGGAAAAAGCCGTTGAGCTGCTGGGTACCATGCAGGGCGGTTATAATATTCATCCGCTGATTGACGCGCTGGATAACGAAAAGCTGGCGCCCATCGCCGCGAAAGCCCTGTCACATACGCTGCTGATGTTCGATAACTTCTACGATGTGGAAGAGAAAGCGAAAGCGGGTAACACACATGCCCAGCAGGTGCTTAAATCCTGGGCCGATGCCGAGTGGTTCCTGTCTCGCCCTAAACTTGCCGAGAAAATCACTGTTACCGTCTTTAAAGTGACCGGCGAAACCAACACCGATGACCTGTCTCCGGCGCCGGATGCCTGGTCCCGCCCGGATATCCCACTGCACGCGCTGGCGATGCTGAAAAACGCCCGTGAAGGCATTGAGCCGGATCAGCCTGGCAGCGTGGGGCCTATCAGGCAAATCGAAGCTTTAAATAAAAAAGGTTTCCCGCTGGCTTACGTTGGCGACGTGGTAGGGACCGGGTCATCCCGTAAGTCTGCCACCAACTCCGTGCTGTGGTTTATGGGTGACGACATCCCGAACGTGCCGAACAAGCGCGGTGGCGGCGTCGTGCTCGGCGGTAAAATTGCGCCAATTTTCTTCAACACCATGGAAGATGCCGGTGCGCTGCCTATTGAAGTGGACGTTAACGGTCTGAATATGGGCGATGTCATCGACATTTACCCATATAAAGGTGAAGTGCGTAACCACGAAACCAATGAACTGATTGCCAACTTCGAGCTGAAAACAGACGTGCTGCTCGACGAAGTTCGTGCCGGGGGGCGTATCCCGCTGATCATTGGCCGCGGTCTGACAACGAAAGCCCGTGAAGCTCTGCAACTGCCGCACAGCGACGTTTTCGTGCAGGCGAAAGATGTGGTCAAGAGCACGCGCGGTTTCTCACTTGCGCAGAAAATGGTTGGCCGCGCCTGCGGCGTAGAAGGCATCCGCCCTAATCAGTACTGCGAGCCAAAAATGACTTCCGTAGGGTCGCAGGACACCACCGGTCCAATGACCCGTGATGAGCTGAAAGATCTGGCGTGCCTCGGCTTCTCTGCCGATTTGGTGATGCAGTCCTTCTGCCACACCGCGGCTTATCCTAAGCCTGTGGATGTCACGACTCATCACACGCTGCCGGACTTTATTATGAACCGTGGCGGCGTTTCGCTTCGTCCTGGCGACGGTGTTATCCACTCCTGGCTGAACCGTATGCTGCTGCCTGATACCGTCGGTACGGGTGGGGACTCGCATACCCGCTTCCCGATTGGTATTTCCTTCCCGGCCGGCTCTGGTCTGGTGGCCTTTGCTGCCGCAACCGGCGTGATGCCGCTGGATATGCCTGAGTCGGTGCTGGTGCGCTTCAAAGGTAAAATGCAGCCGGGGATCACCCTGCGCGATCTGGTGCACGCCATCCCGCTGTACGCGATCAAGCAGGGGCTGCTGACCGTTGAGAAGAAAGGCAAAAAGAACATCTTCTCCGGCCGCATCCTGGAAATTGAAGGCTTACCGACCCTGAAGGTTGAGCAGGCGTTTGAGCTGACCGATGCTTCCGCCGAGCGTTCAGCGGCAGGCTGCACCATCAAACTGGATCGCGAGCCGATTGAAGAGTATCTGAACTCTAACATCGTGCTGCTGAAGTGGATGATTGCGGAAGGCTATGGCGATCGCCGTACGCTGGAGCGCCGTATTCAGGGCATGGAAAAATGGCTGGCCGATCCTCAACTGATGGAAGCCGACGCGGATGCTGAATATGCCGCGGTGATCGACATCGATCTGAACGATATCAAAGAGCCTATTCTCTGTGCACCAAACGATCCGGACGATGCTCGTCTGCTGTCGGATGTCGCCGGAGAGAAAATTGATGAAGTGTTTATCGGCTCCTGTATGACCAATATCGGCCACTTCCGTGCCGCGGGTAAACTGCTGGACAGCCACAAAGGCCAGCTGCCAACCCGTCTGTGGGTTGCGCCGCCAACGCGTATGGATGCCGCTCAGCTCACCGAAGAGGGCTACTATAGCGTCTTTGGCAAAAGCGGGGCACGTATCGAAATTCCGGGCTGTTCTCTGTGCATGGGTAACCAGGCGCGTGTGGCAGACGGGGCGACGGTAGTCTCTACCTCGACCCGTAACTTCCCTAACCGCTTAGGGACGGGGGCGAACGTGTTCCTGGCTTCCGCTGAGCTTGCGGCCGTGGCTTCTCTGCTGGGTAAACTGCCAACGCCGGATGAATACCAGACGTTTATGGCTCAGGTCGATAAGACGGCGGTAGACACCTACCGTTATCTGAACTTCGACCAGCTCTCTCAGTACACCGAGAAAGCAGATGGTGTGATCTTCCAGACCGCCGTCTAATCAGTTAACGCCATCCTCTCCCGCAAGGGGAGGTACAAGGGGTGAAGGCATCAGGCTTCACCCCTTTTTAATTTCTTTTCCTTTCTCCCGCCACGCTGTTTTTCGCCTGTTTTACTGCGATAATTACTTTTATATGCGAAAGGGGACTGGCTTTCCGTCACCCGGCAGAGGAAAACACGATGGAATATGAATTTTTGCGCGATGTCACCGGCCTGGTGAAGGTGCGTATGTCGATGGGGCACGAAGTCGTGGGCCATTGGTTTAATGAAGAGGTGAAAGACAACCTTGCGCTGCTCGATGAGGTTGAACAGGCCGCTCAGTCGGTCAAAGGCAGCGAGCGTCAGTGGCAGCGTACAGGGCATGAATATACCCTCTGGCTTGACGGTGAAGAAGTGATGATCCGCGCCAATCAGCTGGAAATTTCCGGTGACGACATGGAAGAAGGCATGAGCTACTACGACGAAGAAAGCCTGTCATTCTGTGGGGTAGAGGATTTTATGCAGGTGATTAACGCCTATCGGGAATTTGTTCGCGGTCGCTAAAGGTGGCTCCTGGCATATCCGGATGAATGAACAGACTCCAGGAAGGAAAAACAATGCTTTTCCTTCGCTGCTCTTACAGCCTGCTGGCGTCTGGCTACCGTTTTTTGATATCCACCACTCTGATGGTGTAGATCATTGTTGCGCCCGGCGGGATTTTGGGCGGTAATCCTTTATTGCCATAGGCTCGCTCGGGCGGCACGACCAGGGTAAGGGTTCCGTGGTTGCCAAGGCGCAGTAGCGGCCCTTTGAAAATCGACGGGTAGGCGCTGACAGGCTGGGACCAAACTTTACCCAATGCTTCCATATCGCTAATGACGGTGCCATCAGGCAGCGTCTCTTTCACCACCACCGTGACGATATCATCTGGCTTGATGGGCTCCTGGCCCTGATAGTCTATCCGGCTGTAGATGCCGTCCCTGAACTGGACGCCTTTTTGCTTCGCGAACTTCTGCTGATAGGCTTTACCTTCTTTAATCGCTTTCATTTCGATGGCGTTCAGCCGTTCATAGAGGGCATTCGAAGCGCTGCGGAGAGCCTTTTTGCGGGTCTCTTCATCCAGCTCGGGATGTCCGGCCAGGAGATCTTCTACGCCCCGAATGACCGTCGCCCGGTCCATTTTTGCGCCTTGTGCTTCATAGGTGGCCAGCTCATCAAGAATCACCTGACCCAGAGAGACGCCGATGGAGTAAGCCTGCTGCTGCTGAGGCTCCTTGAGTGCAGGTTTGATGGCTTTTTCCCCGGGTTTGGCTTGCAGCTTGGCCTTGTCGGCTGTCAGCAATTCTTGCTGCAGGGTTTTTGACTGGTTAGTAGCCCTGATGAGGCTGCTTGCCATCGCCGCCATCTGGGCCTGCTGTTCAGCAGAAACCTTCTGCGTCTTTTTAAGCAGCTCCTTCAGGCGAGCCAGCTCTTTCGCCTTGCCTTGCGGAGCCTGCGTATCGCCTTCGGTGTTATTCTTTTGGTCAGCCAACTGAAGCGTCAGCTCTGACAGGCGGTTCTTTTCTGCGGTCAACGCCGCAATTTTGTCCTGCATTTTCTCTATGCTGGCCCGTAAACTTTTCTCGTTGTTCGGCGCGAGAGTATCCGCCTGCATCTGTTTTTTGAGCTGCTCAATTTGAGCCCGGAGCTGGCGGATAATTTTCTCTTGTTTTGCGAGATGAACGCGTTGCGCGCTCATTTTTTCCCGCTGGGATTTTGTTAACCCTGATGAGGCAGACTTAGTTTCAGACTGGGCTCGCGGGCTTTGTATTGCTTGTTGTTGCACATAATCAAGAATAGCTGGAGTGCCATTTTCGCCCTCACGTGTTGTCAGGTTCTCCAGTACCTTGTCATCTCCTCGTGCGTTAAAAGAAAAAAATATGAAACATGAGAAAATTATCAGTAGCGGCCCTGGCCGCAGACTGGGAAATAGCATGCGAGTCATCTTACCGTTTTCTCCCCGCTGGTCAGCAGGCTGTCCATTAATTCTTTATCAACGTCAGCACATAATTTTGCGGTTTTAAACTGATACATTGCATCAACGGCCTGACGAGTGTCGCCGTTGATATTTTGACGTACAGAGTTATATTTTGATGCCGCGTCAACCAGATCTTTAAAGGATGCGCTGAATTTGGCGGCTTTATCAGGGTTGATTTTTTTCAGCGAGCTTAGCGCCTGCCGACAATACTTCACAGGGTCCTGTTCCTTTGGTTGGCCGTCCATAGCGGCGGAAGCCTGTTGAGAAACAGTTTGTGCAGGCTGGGCTTTTGCCTGGGCTCTGGCATGACTGGTATTTTTAGCGTTCGGCATTGAATTGCATCCGGCAATCAGCAGAAAAGTAAATGGCAGTAACTTAGCTGTTAAATATTTATTCATTTTAGTCAATCCGTTGATTATTTTATTTGCTTCTGTACACAGTAATCGGCTATTTTCGCTATTTATTCCAGACCCTAAACTCAGATGATTTACCTGAAGGCTAAATTGGCAAGCGTGAAAGCTGTCACTAAAAATATCTGATGGCGCAGATAAGGATATCTACAGGAGTAATGTAATTGATTGTCATACTTTTCAGCAATCACGCCGCAGCTTTTTAAGAATCGGTAGTAAGTGATATCCGATAAGCATTATTGTGTTGGCTAAAATACTATTCTTTATTTAGCCATCGGCCATTGAGCATGATTTTCAGGCGCGGGCTGGCGACAGAGGGAGCATTAATAGCCGCGTGTACACGGCTATTATTTCACAACGGGGGCGGGGAAAGCGTTACTTTACGTAGGCGAGCAGGCTGAGCGAGTCGCGGGCCAGCGATTTACATTTATTGGCCGTTGGGATGGCTATGCCGCTCAGATCCCGGTAGCTGTCTTCGCCCAGCGCCTTCATGTTGAAGCTATCGTAGTTGCTTAAATCCCACTGGTTTTGCTGGGCAAAGAAGACCAGCGCGCGACGAATCTGTCCGTTAGGGAGGTTTTGGTAGCCGCAATCGTTTTTCAGAAACACAAACACCGCGGTCAGATCGGCCATATCTTCCGCTTCTGATTCGCTAAGTGCCTGACTGCCTGAGGAAAAAGACAGTAAAACACCCAATAGTAATGCCCTAACTCCCATCTTCATCACGTCTACCACTTTTTATCAGATGCGAAACGTTATCACAGTTAATTGGACCGCGACGAGATTTATTCTCTGCCGCAAACTTGACCTTCCCGTTGGGGAAAGGTTTATCCTCAAAGGTACGCCTGCTGACCTATAAGGAATTGAATATGCATCGCCGTGACTTTCTTAAATACACCGCCGCTGTTGGCGCTTTCAGCGCCTTGCCGTTCTGGAGCCGAACGGCGCAGGCGGCGGACCGTCCTGCGTTACCCGTGCCAGGCTTACTTGCGCCTGATGCAAAAAGTAGCATCCGATTATCCGTTCAGGCCGGGAAAACCGCCTTCGGAACAAAGTCTACCACCACATGGGGCTATAACGGCAATCTGCTGGGCCCGGCTTTACGGTTGACTCAGGACGAAGCCGTGACCGTAGATATTTATAATAGCCTGGCTGAAGAAACGACGGTGCACTGGCATGGTCTGGAAGTGCCTGGGGAAGTCGACGGTGGTCCACAGGGAGTGATCGCTGCGGGGGGAAAACGTAGCGTCACCTTTACTCCCCGGCAGCGTGCGGCAACCTGCTGGTTCCATCCTCATCAGCATGGCAAAACGGGACATCAGGTTGCCATGGGCCTTGCGGGCCTCGTCCTGATTGAGGACAGTGAAAGCCGCCAGCTGATGCTGCCGAAGCAGTGGGGCATTGATGACGTACCGCTGATAATTCAGGACAAACGCTTCGCGGTGGATGGGCAGATCGACTATAAGCTGGATGTGATGAGCGCGGCGGTCGGCTGGTTTGGCGATACCTTATTGTGCAACGGCGTAAGTTATCCTCAGCACGCTAATCCTCGCGGCTGGCTGCGTTTGCGGCTGCTGAACGGCTGTAATGCGCGTTCATTGACTATAGCGGCCAGCGATAATCGTCCACTCTACGTTATTGCCAGCGATGGTGGCCTGCTGGCAGAACCGGTAAAAGTAAACGAACTGCCGATGCTGATGGGCGAACGTTTCGAAGTGCTGGTTGATACTCGCGATGGCAAACCCTTTGATATTGTCACGCTTCCTGTTAAGCAAATGGGCATGACAGTTGCGCCATTTGATCAACCGGTCCCCGTTGCACGCATTCAGCCGCTGCGTATTCCGGCCTCTGGTGAACTGCCGGATAAGCTGGTCAAGGTTCCCGCTCTGCCAGCGCTTGATGGGTTAACCGAACGCTGGCTCCAGCTGATGATGGACCCCATGTTAGACATGATGGGCATGCAGGCGCTGATGGACAAATACGGCCAGCAGGCAATGGCGGGAATGAGCATGGCCGGACATGGCAATATGCATGGCGGCATGGATCACAGCATGAAGGGGCACGGTAAGATGGGCCACGGTCTGGATCTTCACAACGCCAATAAAATCAACGGCAAAGCTTTTGATATGGCGACCCCGGCCTTTGCCGTTCAGCAAGGAAAATTCGAGAAGTGGACGATTTCAGGTGAGGGCGACATGATGCTGCATCCGTTCCACATCCACGGCACGCAGTTCCGCATCCTGAGCGAAAACGGTCAGCCGGTTGCTGCCCATCGCCAGGGATGGAAAGACACGGTGCGGGTGGAGGGGGGGCGTAGCGAAGTGCTGGTGCGTTTCGATCATACAGCTTCTAAAGAGCAGGCTTATATGGCGCACTGCCATCTGCTTGAGCATGAAGATACCGGGATGATGCTTGGCTTTACGGTGGCCTAAATTACCCTCACCCCGTCCCCTCTGGTAAAAAGGAGGAGGATAAAGGGTACCCTCGTCCCAAAGGGACGAGGGTCAGGGTGAGGGGAATAATTACTTAGCGTCGTCAGGTAAAGCGTAAGCGACGATGTAGTCGCCCATCTTCGTCCCGAAGGAACCGTGGCCCCCTGCGGAAATCACGACGTACTGTTTACCATTCACTTCATAGGTCATCGGCGTTGCCTGGCCACCGGCTGGCAGACGCGCTTCCCACAGTTTTTCACCGTTGCTCATGTTGTAAGCACGCAGATAGTTATCTGCGGTTGCACCAATAAACAGCACGTTGCCTGCGGTGGAAATTGGACCACCCAGCATCGGCATCCCCATTTTAAACGGCAGCGGAAGCGGCGAGCTATCGCGCACCGTACCGATACGTTTTTTCCACACGACTTCGTTGGTTTTCAAATCCACCGCAGAAATGTAGCCCCACGCCGGTTGCTTACAAGGTAAGCCGAACGGAGAGAGGAACGGGTTTAGCGTCACGCCATAAGGCACGCCGTACTGCGGCTGAATACCGGTTTCAGTGCCTGAACCTTTCGCGTCTTTTGGCGGTTCCATCGGATTACCCGGGCCGCGCGGCATCAGTTTAGACACAAACGGCAGAGCCATTGGGTTAGCAATGGCAACCTGACGGTTTGGATCGACAGAAATGCCGCCCCACTCGAACATCCCCAGGTTACCCGGGAAGACCAGCGTACCCTGCTCAGAAGGTGGAGTGAAAATGCCTTCATAACGCAGCTTGTGGAAGATAATACGGCAGACCATCTGGTCGTAGATAGTCGCTCCCCACATATCTGCACCGCTCAGATCTTTCTTCGGACGGAAGCTCAGATCGGAGAACGGTTGGGTAGGCGTCACGTAATCGCCTTTTGCGGCACCTTGTGGCACGGGTTTTTCCGGAGCAGGCACGACCAGCTTGCCGTCACGACGGTCCAGCACGAAGATGTTGCCGGTTTTCGCAGGCGCATAGATCACCGGAACGGTGTTGCCATTTTTATCGGTAATATCCGCAAGCGTCGGCTGAGAAGGCATATCCATGTCCCACAGATCGTGGTGCACGGTTTGATAAGACCAGGCCAGCTTACCTGTGGTTGCATTCAGCGCCACTATGCTGCTGGCGTAGCGCTCCTGCTCAGGTGTGCGGTTACCGCCCCAGATATCTGGCGTGGTGACGCCCATCGGCAGATAAACGAGATCCAGTTTGGCATCGTAAGCAGCCGGTGCCCAGGAGTTAGGGGAGTTGATGGTGAAGTGATGCTCATCGCTCGGGATCGCGTTCGGGTCTTTAGCACCCGGATCGAAAGCCCACAGCAGTTTGCCGGTGTTGACATCAAATCCACGGATCACGCCGGACGGCTCGCGAGTAGAGTAGTTATCCGTTACCGCACCGGCAATAATGATCACTTTGTCGGTGATAATCGGTGGGGATGTCGGCTCGTACATGCCAGGCGTGGTGACCGGCATATTCGTTTGCAGGTTCAGAATGCCTTTGTTGGCAAAGCTTTCGCACAGCTGACCGTTGTCGGCGTTCACCGCGAACAGGCGGCCATCGTTCACCGGCAGGATGATACGCCGTGGACAGTTGGCAACGACATCCGGGCTGGCGTTATCGGCCGTGGCTTCATGATAGGAAACGCCGCGGCAGGTTACGTGCTGGAAAGAGGGGTTGGTATCCAGACGCGGATCGAACTTCCACTTTTGCTTACCTGTCGCCGCATCCAGAGCAAACAGCTGCTGGTGCGCAGTACACAGATAGAGGGTGTCGCGGATTTTAATCGGCGTCACTTCATTGGTAATTTCACCCGGATCGGTTGGACGCTTCACGTCGCCGGTCTGGAAGGTCCAGGCTTCTTTCAGCTGGCCGACGTTTTTATCGTTGATCTGCTTAAGAGGAGAGTAACGCTGGCCTTCCTGATTGCGGCCGTAGGCTGGCCAGTCGGCATCAGGAATAGAGGACGCAGGTGCGGCAGTGGCCGTTGCGTCAGTCTTTAGGGTGCCGTTGATTTCCTGCGGATCGTTAAAGACCGCCCAGGCGAGACCGGCGACGATAACCACCAGCACCGCGCTCAGGGCCGGTGCAGCACCTGCGGAAGGTGTGATGAACAGACGAGAGACGAACGGCAAAAGAAGCCACACGCCAAAGAAGAACACCACATCAAGCCTTGGCGTCAGCGCCCAGAAATCAAAGCCGACTTCCCAGACGGCCCACACCGCGGTGCAAAGCAGCAAGGCGGCATACACCCAGAGTGCCAGCGCTTTGCGTTGCCAGAGTAACCACGCGGTGATAAGCATCACCGCCCCGGCAATTGGGTAGTACCAGGACCCGCCAATTGCGACTAACCATATCCCGCCAATAAGTAAATACAGCCCGGTTAATACCGCAAACAGGGCTGTTAAGGTCGCGATGATTCGCGATCCTGATTTATGTGTATTCACAATTATCACGCTCTTAAAAGTTTGATAGCAATTCATTATAGTTATTAACAAGTGTGACTTTCATCACATAAATGGCTTTTTTATGGAAGGGGGATGCGAAAGAGTTTTGCTGGTATACTGCTGGCCTGAATATTTTGTGTTGGCTGAACCTTAACCAGCATTGAATGATTTGCTATTAAATCATATGGTTATAGATATGAAACATACTGTTGAAGTGATGATCCCGGAAGCGGAGATCAAAGCCCGTATCGCGGAACTGGGTCGTCAAATAACTGAGCATTACCGTGACAGCGGTAGTGATATGGTGCTGGTAGGCTTACTGCGCGGTTCGTTTATGTTTATGGCGGACCTTTGCCGTGAGGTTCACGTCCCGCATGAAGTCGATTTTATGACCGCCTCCAGCTACGGCAGCGGCATGTCCACCACCCGCGACGTGAAAATCCTCAAAGACCTGGACGAGGATATTCGCGGCAAGGACGTATTGATCGTTGAAGACATCATTGACTCCGGCAATACGCTTAGCAAAGTGCGCGAAATCTTAAGCCTGCGCCAGCCAAAATCTCTCGCCATTTGTACGCTGCTCGACAAGCCCGAGCGTCGTGAAGTGGAGGTGAACGTAGAGTGGGTGGGCTTCGCTATCCCTGATGAGTTCGTTGTGGGTTACGGTATCGACTACGCTCAGCGCTATCGCCATCTGCCGTATGTCGGCAAAGTGGTACTGCTGGACGAGTAGCCGGGTAAACCGCTCACCAGAAGGGGATAGCTGAGCTTTTCCTTCTGCGTCGCTAAGCTAAAGGGCCGAAAGGGCCCTTTTTGCTATCTGCTTTACTGAGTAGGCGTTCTATTCTTATAGCTGGTGTGGGCCTGCTTAATGTTGGAAATTCCGCTGCGGTAACGCTGCTCCAGCGACTCGCGGCTGGTGGCGGTGACTTCCAGATCGCGCAGGCGACCGTCGTGAATGCCGTAAGCCCATCCGTGCACCGTGACTTTCTGACCCCGTTTCCACGCGGACTGCATAATCGTGGAGTGGCCAAGGTTATAGACCTGCTCCATCACATTCAGTTCGCACAGCGTGTCCAGCCGCTGTTCTGGCGGAAGCTCTCCCAGCAGCGAACTATGCTTGAACCAGATATCACGAATATGCAGTAGCCAGTTGTTAATCAGGCCCAGGTCCGGGTTTTCCACCGCCGCCTGAACGCCGCCGCAACCGTAGTGACCGCAGATGATGATGTGCTCGACTTCCAGCACATCCACCGCATATTGCACGACGGACAGGCAGTTCAAATCCGTGTGGATAACAAGGTTGGCTACGTTACGGTGCACAAACAGTTCGCCAGGCTCAAGGCCCGTCAGGCGTTCAGCCGGTACGCGGCTGTCCGAGCAGCCAATCCACAGAAAACGGGGCTTTTGCGCTAAAGCCAGGCGTTCAAAAAAACCCGGGTCTTCTTCCTCCATCAGTTTGGACCAGACCTGGTTATTGCTAATGAGGGTATCAATATCTTGCATGGAGGTGAACAACCTGTAACCGGAGAAGTGCGATGAGGTAATATAGGGTAACTCGTTAAATTTTAAAACTGCTTAACATTTTTTATACCGCACAAGGTAACCGTAAACGATGACCATTGCATTAGAACTGGAAAAGCTCACGAAAACCTATCCCGGTGGCGTACAGGCGCTGCGCGGCATAGATCTTCGTGTTGAAGCCGGGGATTTTTACGCTCTGCTTGGCCCGAACGGCGCAGGAAAATCGACCACCATTGGTATTATCAGCTCGCTGGTGAATAAAACCTCTGGCCGCGTGCGGGTGTTTGGCTATGACCTGCAGCAGGATGTGGTGAACGCTAAGCGCCAGCTGGGTCTGGTGCCACAGGAATTTAATTTCAACCCGTTTGAAACGGTGCAGCAGATTGTTGTGCATCAGGCGGGTTACTACGGTGTGGAACGTAGCGAAGCCTTAGCGCGCAGCGAAAAGTACTTAAAACAGCTCGATCTGTGGGAAAAGCGCGGTGAGCGTGCGCGTATGCTTTCCGGCGGCATGAAGCGCCGTTTAATGATTGCCCGCGCCCTGATGCATGAACCTAAGCTTTTGATCCTTGATGAGCCTACGGCAGGCGTGGATATCGAACTGCGCCGCTCAATGTGGAGCTTCCTGAAAGATCTGAATGACAAAGGCACAACCATCATTCTGACGACCCACTACTTGGAAGAAGCCGAAATGCTGTGCCGCAATATCGGCATTATTCAAAGCGGCGAGCTGGTGGAGAACACGTCGATGAAGTCGCTGCTCTCCAAGCTGAAGTCTGAGACGTTTATTCTCGATCTGGCGTTAAAAAGCCCGTTGCCGAAGCTTGAGGGCTACCAGTATCGGCTGGTGGATACCTCAACGCTTGAGGTCGAAGTGCTGCGCGAGCAGGGCATCAACAGTGTCTTCAGCCAGCTTAGTGCGCAGGGGATTCAGGTATTAAGTATGCGTAACAAAGCCAACCGTCTGGAAGAGCTGTTCGTCACGCTGGTAAATAAAAAAGGAGACCACGCATGATGCATCTCTATTGGGTGGCGTTAAAAAGCATCTGGACCAAAGAGATCCACCGATTCACCCGCATCTGGGTCCAGACGCTGGTGCCGCCGGTTATCACCATGACGCTGTATTTTATTATCTTTGGTAACCTCATTGGCTCGCGTATCGGTGAAATGCACGGCTTCACCTATATGCAGTTTATCGTGCCGGGTCTTATCATGATGGCGGTGATCACCAATGCTTACGCCAACGTGGCTTCGTCTTTCTTCAGCGCTAAATTCCAGCGCAATATCGAAGAGCTGCTGGTTGCCCCGGTGCCAACGCATATTATTATTGCCGGTTATGTGGGCGGCGGCGTGGCTCGCGGGCTGTGCGTCGGCGTGCTGGTCACGGCTATCTCGCTGTTCTTCGTGCCTTTCCAGGTGCATTCCTGGCTGTTTGTGGCCTTAACGCTGGTGCTGACGGCGGTGCTGTTCTCGCTGGCCGGTTTGCTTAACGCCGTGTTTGCCAAAACGTTTGACGACATCAGTCTGATTCCGACGTTTGTGTTAACACCGCTGACCTACCTGGGCGGCGTATTTTATTCGCTGACGCTGCTGCCGCCTTTCTGGCAGGCGCTGTCTCATCTGAACCCTATCGTGTATATGATCAGCGGCTTCCGTTTTGGTTTCCTCGGCATCAGCGATGTGCCGCTGCTGTTCACCGTGGTCGTGCTGGTGGCCTTTATTGCCGCGTTCTACCTGCTGTGCTGGTATCTCATCCAGCGTGGTCGCGGGCTGCGTAGCTGATGTGCTGGCTTCCTCTGCGGAGGAAGCCTTTTAAGAATTTTCTTATCCGTGATTGACTCGCATCACGCCGCAACGGCGCAGATGATGGCAAACTGGCTGCTCGTTAACAGGAGACGCCGTATGCTTGGATGGGTGATCGCGGGCCACGATTATTATGCTCAGGACATGCTGGATGCGATTGAAAAGCGCTTCGGACCACAGCCGCAGTGCTATGCCGTTAATTTCTGGCAAGGGCTGAGTACTAATATGCTCAGTAGAATGCTGTGCGACGCGCTCTACAAATGTGATTCCGGGGACGGCGTGATTTTCCTTACCGATAAAACCGGGGCGGCACCCTACCGAACTGCCGCGCAGCTGAGCCACACTCACTCCCATTGCGAAGTCATCTCCGGCGTGACGCTACCGTTGCTTTGCGCCTTCCACGACCAGCGTGAGGAGCTGACCAGCGAGGCCTTTCGCCAGCTGATCGTTGAGCAGGGCGGCCCTGAGGTCACCAGCCTGTGGCATCAGCAGCAAAAAAATCCGCCGTTTCAGCTGCGGCATCATTATTGACGACAAAGGTTGGTATTAGCAGGACATTTGTTAAACTAGCAGCCTCCTCCTTTCTTTGCGCAAAAGTGCTATCAGATTCGTTATGTTAACTCGCGTTATATTCTGCCTGCTGGTGCTGTTCAGCGCCGGTACGGTTCATGCCAGCCTGCTGAGCAGCCTGGGTACGCCCGCACAGTATATGCAGACTACCGAAGATGCCGATATCTGGGCACAGGTCGGGGATAAGGTTATTTCGGTCGGCGTCATTCAGGAAGGGCAAATCCTTGCCGTGGTACCGGCAGCGGCGGATTACTACGAGTTTCGGTTTGGTTTTGGCACGGGTTTTATCGACAAAACGCATCTTGGGCCGGTGGCGGGCAGACAGCGCGTTGAAGACCGCCTGGGCGATTTAAATAAGCCATTGAGCAATCAAAATCTGGTCACTTTCCGTGATGTGCAAATCTATAACGCGCCGGACACCGGCAGCGCACCTTTTGGTACGCTTGCGGAAAACCTGCGCTACCCGATTATTGCACGTCTGAAAGACCGCCTGAACCAGACCTGGTTTCAAATCCGCATTGGCAACCGTCTGGGCTATGTGAGCAGCCTGGATGCCCAGCTGGATAACGGCATCCCGGTCCTGACCTACCATCATATTTTGCGTGATGAAGAGAACACCCGCTTTCGTCATACGTCGACCACCACCTCGGATGTGGCTTTCAGCAACCAGATGACCTGGCTGCGCGACAGAGGCTATACCACGCTTTCCATGTATCAGCTTGAAGGCTATGTACGTAACCGTATGAACCTGCCTGCCCGTTCAGTGGTGATCACCTTTGATGACGGCCTGAAATCGGTCTATCGCTACGCTTATCCGATTCTTAAAGAGTATGGTTTTAAGGCGACCTCCTTTGTTGTTTCTTCGCGTATCAAGCGTCATCCCCAGCAGTGGAATCCTAAGGCGTTACAGTTTATGAGCCTCTCTGAATTACAGGCGACTCAGGACGTGTTTGATATTCAGTCGCATACGCACTTCCTGCACCGCGTAAACGACTACCGCCGTCCCATTTTATTAAGCCGCAGCTATCACAATATCCTGTTTGATTTTGAGCGCTCCAGGCGCGCCCTGGCACAGTTCAATCCGCACGTGCTGTATCTGTCCTATCCGTTTGGTAGCTATGACGACAAAGCGGTGAAGGCGGCGAATGATGCAGGGTTCCATATGGCGGTGACAACGGTGAGAGGCAAAGTTAAACCGGGAGATAATCCGTTCTTGCTCAAGCGGCTTTATATTTTGCGTACGGATTCACTGGAGACGATGTCGAAACTGATAACGAATCAGCCGGAGTCTTAATAGGCGGGGATGCTGCGGGATACGGCGTGACGCTTAGGCGGGCGACCTTCAACGGGGAAAAGGCAGGGTGAGCAGGCGTCGTGGCCCGCCACCCTCGGTGTCAGATCAGGCGACCTGTACCGGCACGGCCTTTGCCAGACGCTTCATCTCGTTATCGCCGTCGAAGTAGGCAACCTTCGGCTGCCAGCTGCGGGCCTGCTCGTCCGGCATGGTCACGTAGCTGACGATAATCAGGATGTCGCCCACATCGGCGCAGTGTGCCGCAGCGCCGTTAACGGAGATAATTCTGGAGCCGCGCTCCCCCGCGATAGCATAGGTGGAGAAACGCTTACCGTTGGTCACGTTGTAAATATCAATGGCTTCATATTCCAGAATGCCTGCCGCCTCCAGGAAGTCCTGATCGATGGCGCAGGAGCCTTCATAGTGCAAGTCCGCCTGGGTCACTTTCACGCGGTGTAACTTGCCTTGCAGCATGGTGCGAATCATAACATTAAACCTTTGTTACTGGGCCTGAACGGCATCGACAAGTCGCTTTGCCATTACTCTGTATCGCAGCAGTATTGCCCGTTTTATCGGGGCTGTCTACTGCGCCAACTCAACCTGAATATTATCAATCAGACGCGCCTGGCCAAGCCATGCCGCCATCAGAATAACCGCGCGTTTACTGTCCGCAGACAGCTCCAGCAGCGTATCAGCGTCGCGGATTTGCAGGTCGTCGGAGCGGAAGCCTTTTTCATTCAGCTCGGTTGCGGCAATCGCCAGCATCTCTTCCGTATCGCGTTCACCCGCACGCAGTTTATCGGCCAGTGCATTCATCACTTTAGCCAGCCCCGGTGCGATTTTGCGCTGCTCGCTCGTCAGATAGCCGTTGCGGGAACTGAGCGCCAGACCATCTTTTGCCCGCACCGTTGGCACGCCGACTATCTCAATGTCATAACCCATATCGGCAACCATTTTGCGAATCAACGCCAGCTGCTGGTAGTCCTTCTCACCGAAGCAGGCCACGTCAGGCTGCACCAGATTAAACAGCTTGCTGACGATGGTCGATACGCCGCGGAAATGACCCGGACGGCACGCCCCTTCGAGCATGGTTGAAATCCCCGGAACATCGACAAAGGTCTGGGTATCCATGCCCTGCGGGTAGACGTCCGACGGAGCCGGAGCGAACACCAGATCTACCTTGCGGCGATTGAGTTTTTCGCAGTCTTCCTGAAGCGTACGCGGATAGCGCGCCAGATCTTCCGGCCGGTCAAACTGCATTGGATTAACAAAAATACTCACCACCACCACGTCGGCTGCGGCTTTGGCTTCTTCAACCAGCGTCATATGCCCGTCGTGCAGATTGCCCATGGTGGGCACCAGCGCGATGCGTTTACCTTCCTGGCGCCAGCGGCGGATTTGCAGACGCAGCTGCGGTAACGTTTCGATAATCAACACAACCTTTCTCCTGTCAGTGGAAACTGTGTTCTTCGCCCGGATAAACGCCGGACTCAACTTCAGCGGCGTACTGACGCACGGCAGCGCGCATCTCTCCCGCTTCAGTCAGGAAGTTTTTCGCAAATTTAGGGATATGTCCGCCGGTGATCCCGAAGGCGTCGTGCATCACCAGAATCTGCCCATCGGTAACGTTGCCAGCGCCGATGCCAATCACCGGAATAGTCAGCGCTTCCGTAATACGTTTAGCGAGGGCGACCGGCACGCATTCCAGCACTAAAAGCTGAGCGCCCGCCGCTTCGAGCGCAACGGCATCGTCAAACAGCGTCTGCGCGGCCGCTTCATCACGCCCCTGGACTTTATAACCGCCGAAGATATTCACCGACTGCGGGGTCAGCCCCAGGTGACCGCATACCGGTACGGCACGCTCGGTCAGCATTTTGACCGTGTCCACCAGCCAGCGGCCGCCTTCAATTTTCACCATATTGGCGCCGGCACGCATGACCTCTGCCGAATTGGCAAAAGCCTGCTCGGGCGTGGCATAAGCCATAAATGGCAGATCGGCCAGCAGCAGACTCTGTGGAGCACCGCGGCGAACGGCACGCGTGTGATAAGCAATGTCTGCAACGGTGACCGGCAGCGTGGAATCGTGTCCCTGAACGGTCATCCCTAATGAGTCGCCCACCAGCATGACGCCGATGCCTTCTTCGGCAAAGAGCTTAGCAAAACTGAAGTCATACGCGGTGATGGTAGCGAATTTACGTTGGGCCTGTTTCCATTGGCGCAACTGAGAGATCGTGGTTGGTTTCATGGCAATCCCTGAATAAAAGGGTGAGGGAGTGAAATCGACGTTTACTTTAGCAAAGGAACTAAAAGGGGTGTTACCAATAACTGATGCCCGCGCGGGAAAGGGCTTCCAGCACGTGTGCCACGCGTTGTCCGTCAGGGAAAACGCAGTCGGGGGCAATCTCAACGAGCGGTACCAGCATAAAGGCCCGGTTCTTCATATCGTAATGAGGGAGAGTCAGGCGCGGCGTGGAGAGCGTTAAGTTGCCGAACAGCATGATGTCGAGATCCAGCGTGCGCGGACCCCAGCGTTCGGCTTTACGCACGCGGCCGTGCTCAAGCTCTATACGTTGAGTATGGTCGAGAAGCGCTTCAGGAGACAGGTCGGTTTCAAGCGCCACGGCGGCATTCAGGTAATCAGGCTGATCCTGAGGGCCGAGTGGCGGCGTGCGATAAAAAGAAGATGTGGCGACCACCCGACTTTGCGGAATGGCCGCGAGAGCAGCAAGCGCCGAATCCACCTGCTCAAGCGGCGACGCCTGATTACTCCCCAGGGCGATAAACGCCAGCGTCATGCAGTTCCTCCGCTGCGCGGAGCACGTTTACGCGGACGGCGATGACGGCGGCGAGCGGCGGGTTCATCACCCAGATCGTTAAGCATATCTTTCTGCATTGGCGGCGCGGCCACCTGGAACTCGCCCCACCATTTGGTCAGACGCAGCAGCTCCTGGTTGTTTTCCACTTCGGCACGCAGGGCCAGCAGATCGTAAGCGGCCCGGAATTTAGGATGCTCCATCAGCTTCCAGGCACGTTTGCCCTGGCGGCGCGACAGACGCAGTTGCAGACTCCAGATATCGCGAACGAGCGTGGTAATGCGTTTCGGGATCGCCAGCGCGCGGCAGGCTTCATCCAGCACTTCGTTCATCGCCAGGGCAAAGGCGTCCATATAGGCAAGGCCGCTTTCCTGGGTGAGTTTCTGGGCCATTTCCAGCTGCGGATACCAGAACATGGCGGAGAACAGGAATGCCGGGTTAACGCGCATATCGTTTTGTATGCGGTTATCGGTGTTCTTCAGCACCTGAGCAATCATATGTTCCATCGGGCTGTCGCCCTGCTCGGTAAAGTAGCGGGTAATAATCGGGAACAGCGGCTGGAACAGCTGATACTCGCGCAGCAGCTCGTAGGTGGCGTAGCCGTGGCCAGCCTGCAGCAGCTTAAGCGACTCTTCGAACAGGCGAGCAGGCGGCACGTCGTTAATCAATGTTGCCAGGCGTGGAATAGGTTCGCCGGTTTCCGGGCTGATCGTCATATCCAGCTTGGCGGCAAAGCGCACCGCGCGCAGCATGCGCACCGGATCTTCGCGGTAGCGGGTTTCAGGATCGCCAATCAAACGAATGACGCCGTTGCGTAAATCACGCAGGCCGCCTACGTAGTCGCGAACGGAGAAATCGGCCACGCTGTAGTAAAGGCTGTTGATGGTAAAGTCGCGGCGCTGGGCATCTTCTTCGATAGATCCAAAGATGTTATCGCGTAGCAGCATACCGTTCTGCCCCGTTTGCGAGGTCTGACGGTCTGCTTTTTGCTCTTCGTGATGGCCACGGAAAGTGGCGACTTCGATAATTTCCGGCCCGAACATTACGTGTGCCAGGCGGAAACGACGGCCGACCAGGCGGCAGTTGCGGAACAGTTTACGAACCTGATCCGGCGTGGCGCTGGTGGTGACGTCAAAATCTTTCGGTTTTTTGCCCAGCAGAAGGTCGCGAACCCCGCCGCCAACGAGGTAAGCCTCGTAGCCTGCTTTGTTCAGACGATAGAGCACCTTGAGGGCATTTTCACTGATATCTTTGCGGGAGATAGCGTGCTGGTCACGCGGAATGACCGTGATTTGCGGGAGATCTTCGCTCTCCTGCGCCACAACATCATCGCGGTTAAGCACCTTGCGGCAAAAATTAGCGACTCGGGTAAAAATAGTACACCTCGGCAGTGTCAATCATAGGGGGACAAAAAAAACAGCGGCTAATCATAGCTCAGTGTGGGGCATTTGAGAATGATGTATTCACCGACGTGTTAGTTGGAACCAGAGACAGCGTCCAATTATTCACCGCTTCGCTAAGCAGACTCGCCAGGTTGCGATCCTGCCAGCCGACAATTTCAGGCTGATTTAAAAAAGCTAAAGCGGCAATGAGCACCGGACGCGGATCGCCATCGGGCAGCGCGGGAGCATGGTTTTGCTTGGATAATTTATTCCCCTGCTCGTTAAGCGCCAGCGGCAGATGAACGTATTGCGGAACCGGCCAGCCAAACTGTTGATAAAGCGATATTTGCCGTACGGTCGGCTCGATTAAATCGGCCCCGCGCACAATCTCGGTCACGCCCTGGTCATGATCATCGACCACGACAGCCAGATTATAGGCGAAGAGTCCGTCGCGGCGGTGAATAATAAAGTCTTCGCGCGCCAGCTGTTCGTCGGCAACCAGCTCCCCGCGCAGGCGATCTTTAAAGCTTAATACCGGCCGTTGCTGAACCAGGCGCATTGCGGCATTGTCTGGCCCGAGATTCAGCTTTCGACAGTGGCCGTCATAAAAACCGCCGATCTGCTGAATGCGGCTGCGGGTGCAGGTGCAGGTGCAGTAATAGCTCAGGTCTTGTTTACGCAGCCAGCTCAGCGCTTCGCGATAGGCTTCATGACGCCGGGATTGCCACATAACCTCGCCGTCCCAGTGCAGGCCGTAATGTTCCAGCTGGCGTAAAATGGTGTTGGCGGCCCCTGGCACTTCTCGCGGCGGATCGATGTCTTCGATGCGCACCAGCCACTGACCCAGGCTTGCCCGAGCCTGTAAATAGCTGCCAAGCGCCGCAATCAGCGAACCAAAATGGAGCTCACCCGAAGGCGAAGGGGCAAAACGCCCGATGTAATGAGGAACTGTCATTGTCCTGAAGGCCAGAAATGAGAAAGGCGGGAGAGACTCCCGCCTTTGAAAAGTGGTGAAATCGCGAGCCGTTAGCCGGCCATTTGTTTTTCGCGAATTTCTGCCAACGTTTTGCAGTCGATACACAAATCAGCTGTCGGACGTGCTTCAAGACGGCGGATACCAATCTCAACGCCACAGGATTCGCAGTAGCCGAAATCTTCGTCTTCTACTTTCTTGAGCGTTTTCTCGATCTTCTTGATCAGTTTACGTTCGCGATCGCGGTTGCGCAGTTCCAGGCTGAACTCTTCTTCCTGGGCGGCACGGTCTACCGGATCCGGGAAGTTAGCCGCTTCATCCTGCATGTGCGTGACGGTGCGATCAACTTCATCCATAAGTTGGTTACGCCAGGCTTCCAGAATACGCCTGAAGTGCGACAGCTGGGCTTCGTTCATGTATTCTTCGCCCGCTTTCTCCTGGTAAGGCTCCACCCCAGCGATGGCGAGGATACTCAGGGACGATGTTTTACGCTTTTGCCCTTCTTGCATGTTGCTTCTCCTTAACACGCACTATCGGTCCCCTGTTGGGGGAAAATCAGGCCGCTATAAATAGCAGATGCTTTTCAGGATGGCAATTGTATAAATTCATCTCTTGACAACCCTGTGAAGAAAAGCGTATTTACGCGAGCGGCCGGCACACAAAACACACAATTACCTGAGCTGCTCTTTATAAGGCAGCTGCTATAAACAGACAGGCAACGGCGAGGTTAGAGTCAAGCCTTTGGCAGAAAGTTCTGCCCGGTAAGCAATAATTTCTACGCCGCATTCCTGCGCCTTACCTAAAAGTTGCGCATATCTTGCGTCGATGTGGCGTGCCGGGGAGACACGAGTGATGGCGGAATGTAAGACCGCAAACAACAGCACTGCGCGCTCTCCCAGCATGACCACGTTCATCAATTCCCGCAGATGTTTTTGCCCGCGGAGGCTTACGGCATCCGGGAAAAAACCGCTTCCCTGTTCGGATAACGTGACGGATTTCACTTCAATATAGCAGTTAACTTTGTTATCCGCCTGTAACATAAAATCAATGCGGCTGCGCTCTGCGCCGTATTTCACTTCGCTAATAATCTTTGTGTAACCGGTTAATTCTGCGAGGCGATTTTCGCTCAGTGCCTCTTTAACGACATTATTTGCCTGTAGAGTATTTACGCAAATAAAGTCGCCAGCCTGCGTTTGGGTTATTTCCCAGGTGTGGGCGTATTTTCGTTTCAGATTGGCCGAGGTGGAATACCAGACGGTATCTCCCGGCGTGGCGCATCCGGTCATGGCACCGGTATTTGGGCAATGCAGCGTCAGCAATTCCCCTGCGGGCGTAACGACATCGGCCAGAAAACGCTTATAGCGTTTAATCAGTGTGGCGGGTTGCAGCGCCGGGCTAAATTCCATTCACTTATCCTTATTACGCAGTTCACGCAGCGGCCAGCGGTCCAGCGGCTGGTAGCGAGTGCGTCCCTGTTTAAACATTGATTCATACAACACAAACTCATGCACTTTGTATTGCCAGCGAAAAGTCGGCGGCGGGATCGCCACGTTTTGCGTCACGTTGCGATACAGGGTGACATGCGGATGAAATGGCTGGGGGCTTTGATAGCAGCCGTTACGCGCCGCCTGCGCTCGCAGCATATTGGCGAGCTGTATTAGCCCCAGTGAAGCATGGCGCGGGCCAAGCCATAACACCTTCGACCTGGCCCACAGGCCTGCATCATCAAGGGTTAAGCTAAAAGCAGACTGCTGGATCCGCCCGGCCAGCTGGCATAAAGCCTTTTGTTTTTCCGCGCTAATATCGCCTAAAAACGCCAGCGTCAGATGCAGATTCGCGGCTGCGACCGGGCGGCCGGCCTCGGCCGGGAAATTTTCAGCGCGCCAGTTAACAATCTGGCTTTGCACCTCGGCAGGCATCTCGAGGGCAAAAAACAGACGGCGAGTGTCGGCCATGGTTATCTCATTCTCTCGGTTATGAAATGACAGGGTGCTACAATGCGCGATTGCGTATGTTAACCCCTTTGGAGCTGTTTGTGTCGTCATTACCGGTTGCGGCGGTGCTGCCTGATGTTCTGAACGCCTTAAAAAATGCGCCGCAGGTGCTGCTCAATGCGCCTACCGGGGCAGGTAAATCCACCTGGCTGCCGCTGCAAATTCTGCAATCCGGCGTAGTAGACGGGCGAATTATATTGCTCGAACCTCGCCGGTTAGCGGCTCGTAATGTGGCACAAAGGCTGGCGGAACTGCTTGGTGAAAAGCCAGGAGAAACCGTTGGGTATCGTATGCGAGCGGAAACCTGCGTGGGGCCAGCCACCCGCCTTGAAGTCGTTACCGAAGGGATCCTGACCCGCATGGTTCAGCGCGACCCCGGCCTGGAAGGGATCGCGCTGGTGATCCTCGATGAGTTTCACGAACGTAGCCTGCAGGCCGATCTTGCTCTCGCGCTTCTGCTCGACGTCCAGCATGGCCTGCGCGACGATCTCAAACTGCTGATCATGTCGGCCACGCTGGATAACCAGCGCCTGCAAAAGTGTCTGCCTGACGCGCCGGTAATCTCTTCTGAAGGACGGGCATACCCGGTCGATCGCCGTTACAGCCCGCTTCCGTCCCACCAGCGCTTTGATGAGGGCGTTGCGATTGCGGTTGCCACTCTTCTGCGCGAAGAGTCCGGTTCGCTGCTGCTTTTTCTGCCGGGCGTGGGGGAGATTCAGCGTGTTCAGGAGCAGTTAAAAGAGCGGGTGTCGAGCGACGTTCAGCTGTGTCCGCTGTACGGGGCTTTACCTTTAAGCGAGCAGCGCAAGGCGATTTTACCCGCCCCGTCGGGAACGCGAAAAGTCGTACTGGCGACGAATATTGCCGAAACAAGTTTAACCATCGAAGGCATCCGTCTGGTGGTCGATAGTGCCCTCGAGCGCGTCGCCCGTTTTGATGTGCGATCGGGATTGACGAAACTTATTACCCAGCGTATCAGCCAGGCCTCGATGATCCAGCGTGCCGGGCGTGCCGGTCGCCTTGAACCTGGCATTTGTTTGCACCTGACCAGCTTTGAGCAGGCGGAACGCGCAGCGGCACAAAGCGAGCCGGAAATTCTGCAAAGCGATCTCTCCGGCCTGCTGTTAGAGCTGCTCCAGTGGGGCTGTCAGGATCCTGACCAGCTCACCTGGCTTGATACGCCGCCTGCGGCTACTCTTCATGCGGCGCGCACGCTTTTGCGTCAGCTCAGCGCGCTGGACGAACAAAACCGCCTGACGGCAACCGGGCAGAAAATGGCCCGGCTCGGCAACGATCCGCGTTATGCCGCTATGCTGACCGCGGCTAAAACGCCCGATGAACAGGCCACGGCTGCTCGGCTGGTCGCTATTCTTGAGGAGCCGCCGCGCGGGCAGGACTGCGACCTGCGCAATGCGTTTGCTCGCAGCCAGGCAAACTGGCAGCAGCGCAGCGCCCAGTTGCTCAGGCGTTTAAACAGCCGTGGCGGACAGGCCGGACTGGAATTAGCAGGCCCGCTGCTTGCGCAGGCCTTCGCCGATCGCATTGCCCGCCGCCGCGGCCAGGAGGGGCGTTACCAGCTGGCAAACGGCATGGGGGCGATGCTCAACCAGGACGATGCGCTGACCCGCTATGAATGGCTGCTTGCCCCGCTGCTTTTACAGGGCAGCCAGACGCCGGATGCCCGGATCCTTCAGGCGTTACCGCTGGACATCGACGCAGTAGTGGCAAAAGTGCCGGGGCTGCTGACCCAGAGTGATGCCGTTGAATGGGACGAAACCCAGGGCACGCTCAAGGCCAATCGCCGCTCGCAGATTGGCCAGCTGGTTCTGAAGGTTCAGCCTCTGGCAAAACCTTCGGAAGAAGAACTGCATCAGGCGATGCTAAACGGCATTCGCGAGCGCGGGCTGACTGTTCTTAACTGGACGCCGCATGCGCAGCAGCTGCGCGTGCGCCTGGCGTGTGCGGCCAGGTGGTTGCCGGAACAGCTTTGGCCGGAGGTCAGCGATGAGGCGTTATTACGAGAGCTGGACACCTGGCTGCTGCCGGAAATGCGTGGCGTGCACTCGCTGCGCGCCCTGAAAAATATAGATATGACGAAGGCGCTGCAAAACCTGCTCGACTGGCGCGCTCGTCAACGTCTGGATAGTGCGCTGCCAACTCATTACACTGTGCCAACCGGAAGCCAGATTGCCCTTCGCTACGATGAGGACAATCCTCCCGTGCTGGCGGTGCGTATGCAGGAAATGTTTGGCGAAGCGCAAACCCCGGTTATCGCCGAGGGCCGGGTGCCGCTGGTGCTTGAGCTGCTCTCCCCAGCGCTGCGGCCTTTGCAGATTACGCGCGATCTCACCGCGTTCTGGCAAGGGGCGTACCGGGAGGTGCAAAAAGAGATGAAAGGACGCTATCCGAAGCATGTGTGGCCCGATTCGCCGGCAACGGCAGTGCCGACACGGCGTACGAAAAAGTATCAGTGACTTTGAGAGATTTCTTCTTCCGCACAGCGTGGAAGACAGGAGAATCACAGGCCGTGCGCCTTATTATTTGGTGGAGAAAGCAATGGCGGGGAATGACCGCGAACCGATTGGACGTAAGGGCAAACCAACTCGTCCCGCAAAAGAGAAAGTAAGCCGCCGTCGACTCAGGGAAGAAGAGTACGACGATGATTATGACGACTACGAGGACGAGGAACCTATGCCACCACGTAAAGGAAAAGGGGGCGGTAACGGACGTCCTCCGCGTAAGAAACGCCGCTGGCTATGGTTCTTGATCAAGCTGTTCGTTGTCTTCGTCGTGCTGTTTGTCATCTACGGCGTCTACCTCGATCAGAAGATCCGTAGCCGTATTGACGGCAAAGTCTGGCAGCTTCCGGCGGCGGTGTACGGCCGCATGGTGAACCTTGAGCCGGATATGCCGTACAGCAAAAAAGAGATGGTGAATCTGCTGGAAGCCACACAGTATCGCCAGGTTACGCGCATGACGCGTCCGGGCGAGTTTACCGTGCAGGGCAACAGCATCGAGATGATCCGTCGCCCGTTTGATTTCCCGGACAGCAAAGAAGGGCAGATCCGCGCGCGCCTGGTGTTTGATGGCGATCATCTGGAGTCGATCCAGAATATGGATAACAACCGCAGTTTCGGTTTCTTCCGTCTGGATCCGCGCCTGATCACCATGCTTTCATCGCCAAACGGCGAGCAGCGCCTGTTTGTGCCGCGTACCGGCTTCCCGGATTTGCTGGTCGATACGCTGATTGCCACCGAAGACCGCCATTTCTATGAGCACGACGGAATTAGCTTCTTCTCCATCGGGCGCGCGGTGCTGGCAAACCTGACGGCGGGCCGCACGGTGCAGGGCGCAAGTACTCTGACCCAGCAGCTGGTGAAAAACCTGTTCCTGTCCAGCCAGCGTACCTACTGGCGTAAAGCCAACGAAGCGTACATGGCGCTGATCATGGACGCACGCTACGGTAAAGATCGCATTCTCGAGCTGTACCTGAACGAGGTGTACCTCGGCCAGAGCGGCGACAATGAGATCCGCGGTTTCCCGCTGGCCAGCCTCTATTACTTTGGCCGCCCGGTTGAAGAACTTAGCCTCGATCAGCAGGCGCTGCTGGTTGGTATGGTGAAAGGCGCGTCGATTTACAATCCGTGGCGTAACCCGAAACTGGCCCTGGAACGTCGTAACCTGGTGCTGCGACTGTTGCAGGAGCAGAAGGTGATCGACCAGGAGCTGTATGACATGCTCAGCGCCCGTCCATTAGGCGTGCAGCCGCGCGGCGGGGTGATTTCTCCGCAGCCTGCGTTTATGCAGATGGTGCGTAATGAGCTTCAGGCGAAGCTGGGGGACAAAGTTAAAGATCTGTCCGGCGTGAAGATCTTCACCACCTTCGATTCTGTCTCTCAGGATGCGGCGGAAAAAGCGGTGAGCGAGGGCGTTCCGGTTCTGCGTGCGTCCCGTAAGCTGAAAGATCTCGAAGCGGCAATGGTGATTGTTGACAGATACACCGGCGAAGTGCGGGCGATGGTCGGCGGGGCAGAGACTCAGTTCGCAGGTTTCAACCGTGCAATGCAGGCGCGACGCTCCATCGGCTCGCTGGCAAAACCGGCAACCTATCTGACCGCGCTAAGCCAGCCGGACAGCTACCGCCTGAATACCTGGATTGCGGATGCGCCAATCTCCCTGCGCCAGCCAAACGGCCAGGTCTGGTCGCCGCAGAACGACGATCGCCGCTTCAGCGGCCAGGTCATGCTGGTGGATGCGTTAACCCGCTCCATGAACGTACCGACCGTCAATCTGGGGATGGCGCTTGGCCTGCCAGCCGTGACGGAGACCTGGACGAAGCTGGGCGTGCCGAGAGATCAGCTTCATCCGGTTCCTGCGATGATTCTGGGGGCGCTGAACCTGACGCCGATTCAGGTCGCGCAGGCGTTCCAGACTATCGCCAGCGGCGGGAACCGCGCCACGCTTTCCGCGCTGCGTTCCGTGATTGCCGAAGACGGTACCGTGCTGTATCAGAGCTTCCCGCAGGCCGAACAGGCTGTGCCTTCTCAGGCCGCGTATATGACGCTCTACACCATGCAGCAGGTTATGGCGCGTGGTACCGGGCGTGCGCTGGGCGGTAAGTATCCTAATCTGCACCTGGCCGGTAAAACGGGGACCACAAACAACAACGTGGACACCTGGTTTGCGGGGATTGATGGCAAAGAAGTGACCATCACCTGGGTGGGGCGCGACAACAACCAGCCGACGAAGCTGTACGGGGCAAGCGGTGCGATGGCGCTTTATCAACGCTATCTGAGTAACCAGACGCCTATTCCGCTGACGTTAACGCCGCCGGAAGACATCGTGGATATGGGCATTGATGAAGCGGGTAACTTCCAGTGCGCGGGGGGGGCGATGCGCACGCTGCCGGTCTGGACCACCAACCCGGATGCGCTGTGCCAGCAAAGCCTGCAGCAACAGCAGACGAATAATCCATTCGATCAGTCGTCCGGGCAGCCTCAGCAGCAGCAACAACAGCAGCAGCAGCCTCAGCAGCAGGAGAAAAGCGACGGCGTTGCAGGCTGGATTAAAGATATGTTCGGCAGTAAATAATTTAAGCTGATGTCATTAAAAGCCCCCGTTTGTAACGGGGGCTTTTCTTATATGTTAATCCCCGCAGTTTCTCTGCCTATTAATTATTCCCTTAGTCCCGCAAGGGTTGTGATCCGCTTGCTATGGGCTTTCCGTTTCGTCTAGAATCCTGCGGGCATAATAATAATTATCGTTTACGTTATCATTCCTCACTTCATCAGAGATTAAATAATGGCGCGTTCAACACAAGGCCTGCCAGCCA
Source organism: uncultured Buttiauxella sp. (assembly GCA_946480445.1). Lineage (GTDB taxonomy): Bacteria > Pseudomonadota > Gammaproteobacteria > Enterobacterales > Enterobacteriaceae > Dryocola. The sequence continues at coordinate 51,240 of CAMLJN010000002.1, read as the reverse complement.
ACACCTCTATCCGTCAGATTGCTTTATTTGTGGCTGCCGCAGTTGGTAGCGTCAGCGCATCAAGTTTTGCTGCGGACAAGGCGGTTAAAAAAGAAGACACCATCACCGTTTCCGCTGCCGCTCCTCAGGAAAGCGCGTGGGGACCGTCTCCTACCGTTGCGGCTAAACGCACGGCTACCGCGACCAAAACCGATACCCCAATTGAAAAGACTCCGCAGTCTATTTCTGTGGTAACGCGCGAAGAAATGGACGCTAAGCAGCCGCTGACCGTAAAAGACGCCCTGAGCTATACGCCAGGCGTTTTCTCCACGCGCGGCAGCTCCTCAACCTATGATGTGGTGGCAATTCGTGGCTTTACGACTTCTTCGACTGTGAATACCAACCAGTATCTGGATGGCATGAAATTACAGGGCGATAACTATTCTGAAGCGTCCATGGATCCCTACTTCCTTGAACGCGTTGAACTGCTCCGTGGCCCGGTATCCGTCCTGTATGGCAAAAGCCATCCGGGTGGCGTGGTCAGCATGGTCAGCAAACGTCCGACGACTGAGCCGCTTAAAGAAATTCAGTTCAAAATGGGTACCAACAACCTGTGGCAGACCGGCTTTGATTTCAGCGACGCGCTGGATGATAACGGCGAGTTCTCCTGGCGTCTGACCGGCCTTGGCCGCAGCCAGAATGCCCAGCAGGAAATGGTTAAATCCTCCCGCTATGCCATTGCACCTTCCTTTAGCTGGCGCCCTGACGATAAAACTGATTTCACTTTCCTGAGCAACTTCCAGAGCGATCCGGATGCGGGCTACTATGGCTGGTTGCCGCGTTAGGGCACCGTTGTGCCTTATGTGGACGCAAACGGCCAGCAGCACAAGCTGCCAACGAACTTCAACGAAGGCGAAGAAAACAATAAAATGTCCCGCCGTCAGCAGATGGTGGGTTACAGCTTCGCGCATGAATTTAACGATACCTGGACCGTGCGCCAGAACCTGCGTTACACGCGTATTCATACCCTGTATGACTCCGTTTATGGCAACGGTTATATCGCCCCGGGCCAGATCAGCCGTGCTTATGTACGTTCTGATGAAGATCTGAATAACTTCAGCGTTGATACCCAGGCGCAGACTAAGTTTGCCACCGGCGCGGTCGACCACACGCTGCTGACCGGCGTTGATTACATGCGTATGCGTAACGATATTGATGCCGATTACGGTTCAGCGAACCCAATCAATATGCACAATCCGCAGTACGGTAACGCCAACGTGGTGACCTTCTTCCCGTATGAAGTGATTAACCGTCAGGAACAGACCGGCCTGTATATGCAGGATCAGGCCGAGTGGGACAAATGGGTGCTGACGCTGGGCGGCCGCTACGACTTCGCTAAAACCTCCACGTTTACCCGTTCCAGCAGTACAACGGCTGAGATTAACGACGAGCAGTTCACCTGGCGCGGCGGCCTGAACTATGTGTTCGACAACGGGATCGCACCGTATATCAGCTACAGCGAATCTTTCGAGCCGGTTTCCGGGGCAAGTAAGCAAGGCAAACCTTTCGACCCGTCCAAAGGCAAGCAGTACGAAGCTGGCGTGAAATACGTGCCGAAAGATCTGCCGGTTACCGTTACCGCCGCCGTCTATCAGCTGACCAAAGATAAGAACCTGACCCAGGATCCTTCTGACAACAGGTTCAGCACGCAGGGCGGCGAAATTCGCTCCCGTGGCTTTGAGCTGGAAGCGAAAGCGGCCGTTAACGCAAACATTAACGTGACCGCAGCCTACAGCTTCACCGACGCTAAATACACTCACGACACGCTGTATGAAGGCAAACGTCCAGCGGAAGTGCCGCGCAATATGGCTTCCCTGTGGGCGGATTACACCTTCCATGAAACGGCGCTGAGCGGCCTTACCTTTGGGGCAGGGGCGCGTTATGTAGGGGCGACGTCGAGCTTCTACACGACGGGTGCCAATAACAACGAAGCCTTCAACGTTGCGAGCTATACCGTTGCCGATGCTATGGTGAAGTATGATTTGGCCCGCGTGGGTCTGCCTGGCTCTTCCGTAGCTTTAAACGTCAACAACCTGTTCGATCGTGAATACGTTTCCAGCTGCTACCGCGACTATGCGTGCTACTGGGGCGCAGAACGTCAGGTAGTTGCCACGGCGACCTTCCGCTTCTAAATTCTCTTTCCCGGGCACGGTTCGCCGTGCCCTTCAACAAGTTGGGCTAGCATGCGCGACAAACATCCTCACCCCGATACGACCTTTAGCCTCACTGACGTCACCTTTCGTGTACCTGGCCGTACGTTGCTTCACCCGCTGTCGCTCTCCTTTCCCGTCGGCAAAGTGACCGGCCTGATTGGGCATAACGGCTCGGGTAAATCCACGCTGCTGAAAATGTTAGGGCGACATCAGAAGCCGTCCGAAGGTGAGATCCACCTCAACGGACAGCCGCTCGACAGCTGGAGCAGCAAGGCGTTTGCCCGTCAGGTCGCTTATTTACCCCAGCAGCTGCCTGCGGCTGAAGGGATGACGGTGCGCGAGCTGGTGGCGATTGGTCGCTATCCCTGGCACGGTGCGTTGGGGCGTTTTGGCTCAGCGGATCGTGAACTTGTTGAAGACGCTATTTCTCTGGTTGGGCTGAAGCCTTTCGCACACCGTCTGGTGGATAGCCTGTCCGGCGGCGAACGGCAGCGCGCATGGATTGCCATGCTGGTGGCCCAGGACAGCCGCTGTCTGCTGCTGGATGAGCCCACATCCGCGCTGGACATTGCCCATCAGGTGGATGTGCTGGCGCTGATTCATCGCCTGAGTCAGGAGCGCGGTTTAACGGTGATAGCCGTGCTGCATGATATAAACATGGCCGCACGCTACTGCGACCATCTGGTTGCGCTCCGCGGCGGTGAAATGATTGCCCAGGGCGGCCCGGCGGAGATGATGCAAAGCGAAACGCTGGAAAACATCTACGGTATTCCGATGGGTATCCTGCCGCATCCGGCCGGTGCCGCTCCGGTGAGCTTCGTTTACTGATGTCTGAGCCGCTGAACCCTCCGATTAGTCGCCGCCAGCTTTTAACGGCGCTGGCGTTATCGCCTTTGTTATTCAGGACTGACCTTGCTCAGGCCGCGCCAGTTGATGCCGGGCGTGTTGTTGCTCTGGAATGGCTGCCTGTTGAGCTGCTGCTGGCTCTGGGAGTGACCCCCCTGGCGGTAGCGGACAAGAACAACTACCGCGCCTGGGTGGGGGAACCTGAACTGCCTGACAGCGTTATCGACGTCGGGCTGCGCACCGAGCCAAATCTTGAGCTGCTCACCCAGCTGAAACCCTCGTTAATCATCTATTCCGCAGGCTATGGCCCATCGCCGGAAAAAATGGCCCGTATCGCGCCGGGGATGGGTTTTAATTTTAACGATGGCTCGGGTAAACCGCTTAGCGTGGCTCGCCGTTCGCTTATCGAACTGGGTGAAAAGCTGAACATGCAGCAAGCGGCACAAGATCACCTGGCAGCTTTCGACAATTTTATTGCCGGGATGAAACCCCGCTTTGCCGCCCGAGGCGAGAGTCCTGTATTGCTGATGACCTTGCTGGATTCGCGCCACGCTTTACTGGTCGGCGAAAATAGCCTGTTCCAGGAAGTGATGGATTTGCTGGGTGTGAAAAATGCCTGGCACGGCGAAACCAATTTCTGGGGCACGGCTGTCGTCGGTCTTGAACGCCTTGCCGCCGTCAAAAATGCTGATGTGATCTGCTTCGATCACAACAATGACGCAGAGATGGCAAAAGTCATGGCGACGCCACTATGGCAAGCCATGCCGTTTGTCCGTCAGCATCGTTTTCAGCGCGTACCAGCCGTGTGGCTGTATGGCGCGACTCTTTCTGCGATGAATTTCACTAAGATACTGGCAAAAGCCGTAGGGAGCGCAGCATGAGACATCGTCATGCCCTGTTTCCTGCCATTCTGCTGGCGCTACTGTTTATTGCGGCCTGCTGGCTTACGCTGCATAACCTGAATGCCCAGCTGCCTTCCGCGCAGTGGTCTACGGCCTGGTGGCAGCCAAACATCGACGATATCAGCCAGATGCTGTTCCATTACAGCGCCTTGCCGCGCCTGGCGATTTCGCTGTTGGTCGGTGCTGGGTTAGGGCTTGTCGGCGTGCTGTTCCAGCAGGTTTTAAGAAATCCTCTGGCGGAACCAACGACGCTTGGCGTGGCAAGCGGTGCGCAGCTTGGCGTAACCGTTGCCACGCTGTGGGCGCTCCCCGGCGGCTTTGAAACGCAGCAGTTTGCGGCGCTAATCGGGGCCGGCGTTGTCGGTTTGCTGGTCTTTGGCGTGGCGTGGGGCAAGCGTCTGTCACCGGTTACGCTGATTCTGGCCGGTCTGGTGCTGAGCCTGTACTGCGGGGCTGTGAATCAGCTGCTGGCAATTTTCCACCACGACCAGCTACAGAATATGTTCCTGTGGAGCACGGGCGCGCTGAACCAGCAGGACTGGAATAGTGTGAACGGCCTGTGGCCTCGTCTGGTAGGTGGGCTGCTGCTAACGCTGCTGTTGCTGCGTCCGCTGACGCTGATGGGCCTGGACGACGGCGTAGCCCGCAATCTTGGCCTTGCCCTTTCTCTGGTGCGGCTTGCCACGCTGATCCTCGCGATTGCTCTGAGTGCGCTGCTGGTGAACGCCGTAGGCATTATCGGTTTTATTGGCCTGTTTGCTCCGCTGCTCGCCAGAATGCTCGGGGCGAGGCGGCTGGTGGCGCGTTTGTTGCTGGCGCCGATTATCGGGGCATTGATTCTGTGGCTGTCAGACCAGGTGGTCGTCTGGCTTACCAGCGTCTGGCGTGAAGTCTCAACCGGTACGGTGACGGCGCTGATTGGCGCGCCCCTGCTACTGTGGCTACTGCCGCGCCTGCGTACCCTTGGCACCCCTTCAATGAATCAGGGTGATAACGTGCCTGCGGAGCGTCAACGCCTCGGCTGGTGGGTGCTCATCGGCAGCGGGCTTCTGGCTCTGGTTATTGCCGTGGCGTTAACGCTTGGGCGTGATGCGCACGGCTGGAACTGGGTCAACGGCGAGATGTTCCATGAGCTTCTGCCGTGGCGCTGGCCGCGCATGCTGGCCGCGCTGAGCGCCGGGATGATGCTGGCGGTGGCGGGTAGCGTGATCCAAAGGCTGACCGGGAACGCTATGGCAAGCCCGGAAGTTTTAGGTATCAGCTCGGGGGCCGCTTTTGGCGTCGTGATTATGCTGTTTATCGTCCCTGGCAATGCTTTTGGCTGGCTCTTCCCGGCGGGAAGCCTGGGCGCTGCTGTAACGCTGCTGGTGATTATGGCGGCGGCAGGGCGCGGGGGCTTTTCGCCTCAGCGTATGCTGCTGGCTGGTATGGCGCTCAGCACCGCGTTTACCATGCTGCTGATGTTACTGATGGCGAGCGGCGATCCTCGTATGGCGGGGATCCTGACCTGGATTTCAGGCTCGACCTACAATGTCACAGGCGATCAGGCGTTAAAAACATTGATCCTGATGGGCGTGCTCTTTGCCCTTACGCCGCTGTGTCGCCGCTGGCTGATGATCCTGCCGCTGGGCGGAGCAACGGCCCGGGCGGTGGGCATGGCGCTGACGCCTTCACGTTTTGCATTGCTGCTGCTGGCCGCAACTTTAACCGCCGCCGCAACGCTTACGGTGGGTCCACTGAGCTTTGTTGGGCTGATGGCCCCGCATATTGCGCGTATGCTTGGTTTTCGTCGTGCAATGCCGCAGCTGATTATGGCTGCGCTGCTGGGAGGGATGCTGATGGTGGCTGCGGACTGGTGCGGCAGGATGCTGCTGTTCCCGGATCAGGTGCCTGCCGGACTGCTGGCGACCTTTATCGGCGCGCCTTACTTTGTCTATTTGCTGCGTAAGCAGAGCCGCTAACTCGTTTTTGTCCTCCCCCCTAAGGGAGAGGACAAAGGGTGATTAGAGCTTCGCAAATACCCGGCGCGCAGCGTCAATCGTCTTCTGAATGTCTTCTTTGGTGTGTGCAACTGACATAAAGCCCGCTTCAAACGCGGATGGTGCCAGGTAGACGCCTTCTTCCAGCATCAGGTGGAAGAACTTCTTAAAGCGCTCCACATCACAGGCCATCACATCTTTGTAGTTTGTGACGGTTGGGGCATCGGTGAAGAACAGACCGAACATGCCGCCAACGTTATTCACTACCAGCGGGATATGTTCAGCTTTCGCCGCGCTTAACAGGCCGTCGGCCAGCATTTCCGTCAGCCCGGTGAGCGTCTGGTGAATGCCCGGCTGGGAGACTTCTGTCAGGCAGGCGTAGCCCGCAGCCATGGCGATTGGGTTACCGGACAGCGTACCTGCCTGGTAAACTGGCCCGGTTGGTGCCAGCGCGTCCATCACTTCGCGGCGGCCACCGAAGGCGCCGACCGGCATCCCGCCGCCGATAATTTTACCCAGGCAGGTCAGATCCGGTTTCACATCGTAGTAAGCCTGTGCGCCAGCCAGAGCGACGCGGAAGCCCGTCATCACTTCGTCGATAATCAGCAGGGCGCCAAATTCATCGCACAGCGCACGCAGGCCCGGCAGGAAATCGTCGTGCGGGGGAATGCAGTTCATATTGCCCGCGACCGGCTCAACGATGATACAGGCGACATCCTGCGGATACTGTTCGAACGCTGCGCGTACGGAAGCAAGATCGTTATAGGTACAGGTCAGGGTATGTTTAGCAAAATCAGCCGGTACGCCCGGTGAGTTTGGCTGGCCGAGGGTCAGCGCGCCGGAACCGGCTTTGACCAGCAGGCAGTCGGCGTGGCCGTGGTAGCAGCCTTCGAATTTGATAATTTTATCGCGGCCGGTAAAGCCTCGTGCCAGGCGAATTGCGCTCATCGTGGCTTCGGTACCGGAGTTCACCATACGAACCATATCCATGGTTGGTACAAGCTCCGTCACCAGCTCCGCCATTTTGACTTCCATCTCGGTTGGCGCGCCAAAGCTCAGGCCGCGTTCCACCGCTTCGATCACCGCGTTACGGATGGCGGGGTGGTTGTGCCCGAGGATCATCGGGCCCCAGGAGCCAACGTAGTCAATATAGGCTTTGCCATCGGCATCAAACAGGTAAGCCCCGTCTGCACGTTCTATAAACAGCGGAATTCCGCCGACTCCGGTAAAAGCACGTACCGGCGAGTTCACCCCGCCTGGGATGACTTTACGGGCGGCATCGTACAAATTTTCTGACTTACTCATGAATCGGCTCCTGATTCGTGGAATGCGTGACAACGGTCTATTCTAAGGGAAACCCCCTGGGTTATGAAAGTTTGACCTCATCCGTCCGGCGGGTAGAATGCCCGTTCTATTTGTATTACTAATTAATGATTAGCCAAATGAACCCAATTTCCCCCTCTTTTGAAGCACAGGAAGCGGTGCGCTTACGCAGGGGCGACATGGTGCGTCGCCTGATCCGCCGGGATAAAACGCCCGTCGCGATTCTGTTTATGGCGGCCATTGTCGGTACGCTGGCCGGTCTGACTGGCGTGGCTTTCGAAAAAGCCGTCAACTGGGTGCAGCAAAACCGTCTCGCTATGCTGGCCCATGTGGCTGACTATTCGATGCTCGTCTGGCCCTTAGCCTTTCTGAGTTCCGTGCTGTTGGCAATGGTTGGCTACTATCTGGTGCGCCGTTTTGCGCCGGAAGCGGGTGGATCGGGGATCCCCGAAATTGAAGGTGCGCTTGAAGAGCTGCGTCCGGTTCGCTGGTGGCGAGTTATCCCGGTTAAGTTTATCGGCGGGATGGGGACGCTGGGCGCGGGCATGGTGCTGGGACGCGAGGGGCCGACGGTCCAGCTGGGCGGCAACATTGGGCGGATGGTGCTGGACATCTTCCGTCTGCGCGGGGCGGAGGCTCGTCATTCATTGCTGGCAACGGGGGCCGCCGCCGGGCTATCCGCCGCTTTCAATGCGCCGCTTGCGGGGATCCTGTTTATCATCGAGGAGATGCGCCCGCAGTTTCGCTATAACCTGATCTCGATAAAAGCGGTATTTATCGGCGTGATTATGTCGAGCGTGGTGTTCCGTATTTTCAACGGGGACAACGCTGTGATTGAGGTGGGCAAACTCTCCAGTGCGCCGGTGAATACACTTTGGCTGTATCTGGTGCTGGGCATGGTGTTCGGCGCGGTCGGCGTGCTGTTTAACTCTCTGATATTCCGCACTCAGGATATGTTCCAGCGTATTCACGGCGGCGAGATAAAAAAATGGGTACTGATCGGCGGCCTGCTGGGCGGGATTTGCGGCGTGCTTGGGCTTATCCAGCCTGCGGCAGCGGGCGGCGGTTTTAACCTGATTCCCATTGCGGCGGCGGGCAACTACACCCTTGGTATGCTGCTCTTTATCTTTATTGCGCGTATTATCACCACGCTGCTTTGCTTTTCTTCCGGCGCGCCAGGCGGCATATTTGCCCCGATGCTGGCGCTGGGCACCCTTTTTGGTACCTGCTATGGCATGGTGTGCGCTGCGTGGTTCCCGGCTTATCATCTTGATGTCGGGACATTTGCCATCGCTGGAATGGGGGCGTTATTCGCCGCCTCGGTGCGCGCGCCGCTTACCGGCATTGTGTTGGTGCTGGAAATGACTGACAATTATCAGCTCATTCTGCCAATGATTATTACCTGCCTTGGCGCGACACTGGTCGCACAGTTCCTCGGCGGTAAACCACTATATTCCTCGATTCTTGCCCGTACTTTAGCGAAGCAGGAAGCCGAAAAGCAGGCAAAAGCACAGCCAGTCCCCGCCGGGGAGAATACTTGAACGAATTACTCGGGTATTAGATAATAGCCCTAAAGATCGGGTTAAAATTTACCCGACTTGTTATTTAGTTGGGAGCAAAAAATGAGTGATGACGTAGCGCTGCCCCTGCAGTTTACAGAAGCAGCGGCCAATAAAGTAAAGAGCCTGATCGCAGATGAGGAAAACCCGAATCTGAAACTGCGCGTCTACATCACCGGTGGTGGTTGCAGCGGCTTCCAGTATGGTTTTACCTTTGACGACCAGATTAACGACGGCGATATGACCATCGAGAAACAGGGCGTTGCGCTGGTGGTGGATCCAATGAGCCTGCAATATCTGGTGGGCGGTGCGGTGGACTACACCGAAGGCCTGGAAGGTTCTCGCTTTGTGGTGAGCAACCCAAACGCCAAGAGCACCTGCGGGTGCGGTTCTTCCTTCAGCGTGTAAGCGCGGCGGAAAAAGAAAAAGCCGGGTTTTATCGCCCGGCTTTTTTGTCTCTTATTGTCTGTCTTCCAGCGCAAAGGTGGGCAATTTAAGGTGCCAGCGAATTGCCGCAAGCCTTATCACCAGCGTAATAACCATCCCAATCATACTGGCCTGTTCCAGCGGAACGTTAAAGGTATAGAACGCCGTAGCGTGGACGATGCCGCCGATAATACAGGCGGTGGCGTAAATCTCCGTGCGCAGGATCATCGGGATTTCCCGCGCCAGCACGTCACGAATAATGCCGCCGCCTACGCCCGTTAACACGCCCATGCAGATAGCAATCAGCGGGCTGGCTCCGGCCAGAAAGGCTTTGTTGACCCCGATACCGACGAACACCGCAAGGCCCACGGCATCGAGCACCGGCAAAATCCACTTTGGCAAGCGGCGTGGCTGACGGACCAGCAGAATAGTCAGCAGGCAGGTGACCATGGCCACGACCAGATCCGTGGGATCTTTGACCCAGAAAACGGGGCCATTCGCCAGCGCCATGTCGCGTATGGTTCCGCCGCCAACGGCTGTGACCACACCCAGTACCAGCACGCCGAACGGGTCCATACGAAGCTTGCCGGCAAGCAGGACGCCGGAGATAGCAAAGACCGCTGTGCCCACGATATCCAGCCAGTAAACGAGCATGTAAGAGGTATCCTCAGGTAAGCTTATTCTTCCGCCAGCTCCGCACAGAGCTGTTTTGCGGCGAGGATAATACGCGGGCCAGAGCGGCTAAACCAGTCATCATTTATGGCAATAACCGGAATCGTGAGCTGGCTGTGCCAGAATTGCTGCACAGGCGGGATTTTGCTTTTATCGCCGGTAATGACAATAGCCTGCGGCTGGCGTATTAGCACCTGCTCACGGCTGACCTGCGGCCAGGGAACCCGGCTGTCGGCAAAGACGTTTTGCCCACCGCAAACCTCCAGGATCTCGTTCTGAATCGATCCTTTTCCGGTGGTGAAGAGCGGATGCTGGCCAAACTGCAAAAACACCTTTTTTTTCGGCGTCTGCGCATACTGCGCTTTTAAGGCGGCAAATTCCTGAGTGAGCTTATCGGCTGCCTGCGTTGCGGTTTCTGGCGTCGGGCTGTATTCACCCAGCTGGCGCAGGGCGGCGATGACCCCCTCCACGGTGGTGGGATCCAGCCAGACGATTTTGATGCCGAGCGCCTGCAACTGATTGACCTGCCGCTCCGCATTTCCTGCCCGCCAGGCCAGCACGATATCGGGCTTCAGCGCCACGATGCGTTCCAGATTCATGCCCTGCCAGTTTGCCACCTGCTCAAGCGTTTTCGCGGCTTCCGGATAGTCTGACCAGGCGCTGACCGCCACCGGAGTAATGCCCGCCGCAAAGGCGAGTTCGGTATTGCTCGGCGACAGCGAAACCACCCTCGGCGCTGCAAGCAGCAACGCCGGAAGGCAAAACGCCATGGCGCAGATTACGCGCCAGCTTGTTTTATTACGCACGAGCCAGTTTCTGTACCAGTTTTTCCACCATCAGCGTGGATTGTTTTGCCGCCACGGCCAGAAACTCATCGAAGCTCAGGTGGGACTGCTGATCGGCCACGTCTGAAATCGCACGGACCACCACGAAAGGCGTGCCGAAGCTGTGGCAAACGTGGGCCACGGCCGTGGCTTCCATTTCAACGGCCACCGCCTGCGGGAAGTTATGACGAATTTTTGCCAGCGCCACGGAGCCGTTAATGAAGGCGTCGCCGCTGACGATCAGGCCGCGTACCGCGTTCAGATTTAGCTCACCAATACACTCTTGCGCCGCGGCAATCAGTTTTTCATCCGCCGCAAACCCGGCAGGGCAGCCTGGTAGCTGGCCGTATTCGTAGCCAAAGGCGGTCACGTCTGCATCGTGATAGCGCGCTTCATCGGAAACGACGATATCGCCGACGTTCAGGGTCGGCGCCAGGCCGCCTGCGGAACCGGTATTGATGATGACATCGGGTTTGCAATGCTCGAGCAGCAACGTTGCGCCCATTGCCGCGGCGACTTTACCGATGCCGGATTTCAATAGCGCCACTTCCACGCCGTTCAGGGTGCCGGTATAAATTTCACAGCCGGCCAGTTTCAGCGTTTGACGGTTTTCGATTTTGTCACGCAGCAGCGTAACTTCTTCTTCCATTGCACCAATAATGCCTGCTTTCATAGAGATACTCGCAAATGTGTTAGATAAAGGAGATAGTCTATCATGGCTGGTATCAAGGAATTAATCCGCCGTTGATTTGGCGAAGGAGAGGGCATGAGTGAGATAGATTTCCGCAAGAAAATTAACTGGCACCGCCGCTATCGTTCGCCTGAAGGTGTAAAGAACGAGCACGAGATCCTGCGCATATTCGAAAGCGACCGCGGCAGGATCGTCAATTCCCCGGCAATCCGGCGTTTGCAGCAAAAAACGCAGGTTTTTCCTCTGGAGCGCAATGCCGCCGTGCGGACCCGCCTGACTCATTCCATGGAAGTCCAGCAGGTAGGGCGCTATATAGCTAAAGAAGTCCTCAGCCGACTGAAAGAGCAGCAGAGTCTGGAAAAATATGGCCTCGAAGAGCTGACCGGTCCGTTTGAAAGCATCGTTGAGATGGCCTGTCTGATGCACGATATTGGCAACCCGCCGTTCGGACATTTTGGCGAATCCGCGATTAATGACTGGTTCCGCCAACGCCTTTTCCCAATGGACGCGGGCAGCCAGCCGCGCAGCGACGACCGCTGCAATGTCGATACGCTGCGCCTGCGGGAAGGGGAGGAGAAGTTAAACGAACTGCGCCGTAAAATCCGCCAGGATCTGTGTCAGTTTGAAGGTAACGCGCAGGGGATACGCCTGGTGCACAGCCTGCTGCGCATGAATCTGACCTGGGCGCAGGTGGGCTGCATTCTGAAATATACCCGCCCGGCGTGGTTTGCCGGTAAACCACCTGACAGCCATGCTTATCTGATGAAGAAGCCGGGTTTTTATCTCTCGGAGGAGCACTACATTCGGCGCCTGCGCGCCGAGCTGCAGCTGGGAGAGTTCAGCCGCTTCCCGCTGACCTGGATCATGGAGGCGGCGGACGATATTTCTTACTGCGTGGCCGATCTTGAAGATGCCGTGGAGAAACATATTTTCAGCGTCGAGCAGCTTTACCAGCATTTGCACGCTGCCTGGGGCGAGCATCAGGCTGGCGATCTTTTTGACGAGGTCGTGAAAGAAGCCTGGCGGAAATCCAGCACCAACCAGATGCGTCGCAGCACGGAAGATCAGTTCTTTATGTATTTACGGGTCAACACGTTGAACAAACTGGTTCCTTACGCCGCGCAGCGGTTTATCGACAACCTGGCCGACATTTTCACCGGGGAGTTTAATCACGCCCTGCTGGAAGACGACAGCCCGTTTGCCCGGCTGCTTGAACTGTATAAGCAGGTGGCGATAAAACAGGTGTTTAACCATCCTGAGGTGGAGCAGCTTGAGCTACAGGGTTATAGAGTCATCAGCGGTTTACTTGAAATTTACAGCCCGCTCCTCAATATACCCGCAGAGGATTTTGCTGAACTGGTGGAAAAAGAGAGCCTGCGTCGCCTGCCGATTGAGACGCGGCTGTATCATAAATTGTCGACAAAACACCGTCTGGCGTATGTTGAAGCAGTAAGCAGTTTGTCTCCCGCTAACCCTGAATTTGCGCTGTGGGAATATTATTACCGCTGTCGTCTGATTCAGGATTACATCAGCGGCATGACGGATTTATACGCCTGGGATGAGTATCGCCGCCTGATGGCGGTGGAGTGATCCGGCATCGAGTTTTGTAAAGACAAACAATAAATATTTACTTTTTCCAGTGATTTATCGGCGGAACTAAGTGCTTAAACATCACTCTATATAGGCCTGGGCAGCAATTTTGCGTAGCTTAAACATTTGAGACTGAAACACATGAAAAAAACGACTTTAGCAATGAGCGCGCTGGCTCTGAGCCTGGGTTTAGCGCTGGGACCTGTGTCCGCTTTCGCCGCTGAGACGGCTTCTTCCGCATCCACCTCCGCAGCCCAGCCGCTGCCAAGCCTTGCCCCGATGCTGGAAAAAGTGATGCCGTCGGTGGTGAGCATTAACGTTGAAGGCAGTACTACGGTGAATACGCCGCGCATGGGCCGTAATTTCCAGCAGTTCTTCGGTGATAACTCCCCGTTCTGCCAGGAAGGTTCTCCGTTCCAGAGCTCGCCATTCTGTCAGGGTGGCGCGCCTGGCGGCCCTGATGGCGCACAGCAGCAGCAGAAATTTGCGGCCCTGGGTTCCGGTGTCATTATTGATGCCGCTAAAGGCTATGTCGTGACCAACAACCACGTTGTGGATAACGCAACAAAAATTCAGGTTTCGCTCAGCGATGGTCGTAAGTTTGAAGCTAAGGTTGTCGGCAAAGATCCGCGTTCTGATATCGCGCTGCTGCAGCTGCAGGAACCGAAAAACCTGACCGCGATTAAAATGGCGGATTCCGACTCCCTGCGCGTAGGTGACTACACCGTGGCTATCGGTAACCCGTACGGCCTGGGTGAGACAGTGACTTCCGGGATTGTCTCGGCGCTGGGCCGCAGCGGGCTGAATATCGAAAACTACGAAAACTTTATCCAGACGGACGCTGCGATCAACCGGGGTAACTCCGGTGGTGCGCTGGTTAACCTGAACGGTGAACTGATCGGGATTAACACGGCGATTCTGGCTCCGGACGGTGGCAACATCGGCATCGGCTTTGCTATTCCGAGCAATATGGTGAAAAACCTGACGGCTCAGATTGTGCAGTACGGCCAGGTTAAGCGCGGCGAGCTGGGGATTATGGGCACCGAGCTGAACTCTGAGCTGGCAAAAGCCATGAAGGTCGATGCTCAGCGCGGCGCGTTTGTAAGCCAGGTGATGGCTAACTCCTCCGCCGCGAAAGCGGGCGTAAAAGCCGGTGACGTCGTGGTTTCCATGAATGGCAAAGCGATCAGCAGCTTCGCTGCGCTGCGTGCGGAAGTGGGTTCTATGCCGGTGGGGAGCAAAATTACTCTTGGCCTGCTGCGCGACGGCAAACCTGTCTCGGTGAACCTGGAACTGCAGCAGAGCAGCCAGACGCAGGTAGACTCTTCCACTATCTTTACCGGTATTGAGGGGGCTGAAATGAGCAACCGCAGCGGTAAAGGCGAGAAGGGCGTTATCATCAATGCCGTGAAAGCTAACACGCCGGCTGCCCGTATTGGCCTGAAAAAAGGCGATATCATTATCGGTATTAACCAACAGCCGGTGAACAATATCGCTGAACTGCGCAAAATCCTCGACACCAAGCCGACGGTGATGGCGCTTAATATTCAGCGTGGTGATACCTCTATCTATCTGCTGATGCAATAACAGTATTCCCGCTAAGCTAAAGGGCCGCACTGAGTGCGGCCCTTTTTGTGAGCTTTACCACAACTCCATATTCTTGCCTGCGACTTTAGGCGTTTGCACAATGCCGGGGCTATCTCTGTCGCTTATGCTGGGACATTGGCACGATCGGGAGAGCGTAAATGGCCAGCTGGCACCTTGACACTAAAATGGCGCAGAGCATTGTGGCGCGCACCATGACCATCATTGATACCAATATCAACGTGATGGATGCACGGGGGCGCATTATCGGCAGCGGAGATAAAGAGCGCATCGGTGAGCTGCATGAAGGCGCGCTGCTGGTGCTGTCTCAGGGGCGCGTGGTGGATATTGATGACGCCGTTGCCCGCCGTCTGCACGGTGTGCGCGAGGGAATCAACCTGCCGCTGCGTATTGAAGGCGAAATCGTCGGCGTAATTGGCCTGACGGGGGAGCCTGGCTCGCTGCGTAAATACGGTGAGCTGGTGTGTATGACAGCAGAGATGATGCTCGAGCAGTCTCGCCTGATGCATCTGCTCGCCCAGGACAGCCGCCTGCGCGAAGAGCTGGTGATGAACCTGATTCAGGCGGAAGAGCACACGCCAGCGCTGACGGAGTGGGCGCAGAGGCTGGGGATCGATCTCAATCAGCCGCGCGTTGTGGCGGTGGTTGAGGTGGACAGCGTTCAGCTTGGCGTGGAAAGCGCGATGGAGGAGCTTCAGCAGCTGCAAAACGCGCTGACCTCCCCGGAGCGCAATAATCTTATCGCAATCCTTTCCCTTACCGAGATGGTGGTGCTTAAACCTGCGCTGAACCCCTTTGGGCGCTGGGATGCCGAGGATCATCGCCGGCGTGTTGAACAGCTGATCGGCCGTATGAAAGAGAACGGCCAGCTGCGTTTTCGCGTTGCCCTCGGCAACTATTTTACCGGTCCTGGCAGCATAGCCCGTTCTTATCGCACCGCGCGCACCACGATGCTGGTGGGCAAACAGCGCATGCCGGAGAGCCGCAGCTATTTCTATCAGGATCTGATGTTACCCGTGCTGCTCGACGGTCTGCGCGGTGGCTGGCAGGCCACCGAGTTAGCCCGGCCGCTGGTTCGTTTAAAATCTATGGATAACAACGGATTATTGCGACGCACCTTAAGCGCATGGTTTCGTCATAACGTCCAGCCGCTGGCCACCTCTAAGGCGCTTTTTATCCATCGCAATACGCTGGAATATCGGCTTAATCGGATCTCGGAGTTAACCGGTTTGGATCTGGGGAATTTTGACGATCGTTTGTTGCTGTACGTGGCTTTGCAGCTGGATGAGGAACGATAAAGAGGCGGATGGCGTGACGCTATCCGCCGGGATTCACAGCTCACGGCTTATTTATTGCGGGTTAACTTATCCAGATCGGCTTCGATTTCGCTGATCTTATTGGTCACAACCGATTCCAGATGGCGTAAGTCATCGAGGATCTTGCGTTTCAGATCCACTTCGGTGCGATCGCGCTGGCAGAGCTGATCCAGCTCATCAATCACGTAGCGCAGGTTGGGGCTTATCTCCTGCACCTCTTTATAACCCTGTCCTACGCCATCGGCGACGACGGTTTTGCGCTGGCGTGGATATTTAAACTTCACGCTTTTAGCAAAGAACTCGCCCTTATCCTTCTGGAAATAGATTTTCAGGATATCGTTGTTGGCTTCCTGCCGGAGGCTGTAGCGATCGATTTCATCAGGATTGGTAATACCCAGACTTTTCAAGTTATCGTACATAGCGTTACCTTTTCGATATCATTAACCTATAGATAATCAACGGAAAATTCCTTTTCCGCCAGTCCCGGATGCAAAAAAGGCGGGGTACCCCGCCTTTTGCACATTTTTATTTAGTCGATGGTACGTAACAGCTCGTTAATGCCCACTTTACCGCGGGTTTTGGCGTCGACCTTTTTCACGATAACCGCACAGTAAAGGCTGTATTTACCGTCTTTTGACGGCAGGTTGCCGGAAACAACAACGGAGCCTGCCGGTACGCGGCCGTAATGCACTTCGCCGGTTTCGCGATCGTAGATGCGGGTGCTCTGACCAATGTAAACGCCCATGGAGATCACAGACCCTTCTTCCACGATAACGCCTTCAACAACTTCAGAACGTGCGCCGATAAAGCAGTTATCTTCGATGATGGTTGGGTTAGCCTGTAATGGCTCCAGCACGCCGCCGATGCCGACGCCGCCGGACAGGTGAACGTTTTTACCGATCTGCGCGCAGGAACCGACGGTAGCCCAGGTATCCACCATGGTGCCTTCGTCAACATAGGCGCCAATGTTCACATAGGAAGGCATCAGCACGGTATTACGGGCGATATATGCGCCCTGACGCACGGCCGCCGGTGGCACCACCCGGAAACCTTCTTTCTGGAAGCGCGCTTCGTCGTAGTTCGCGAATTTCATCGGGACTTTATCGAAGTAACGGCTTTCTGCACCTTCCATGACCTGGTTGTCATTAATACGGAAAGAGAGCAGCACCGCCTTTTTCAGCCACTGATGGGTAACCCACTGGCCTTCAATTTTTTCGGCAACGCGCAGCGCACCGCTGTCGAGCAGGGAGATAACCTGGTTAACCGCTTCACGGGTCACGGTATCCACATTTGCCGGGGTAATATCGGCGCGGCGCTCGAAAGCGGTTTCAATGACATTTTGTAGCTGCTGCATTGGTAATTTTTTCCTGATTGTGACATTACCCTTTATCCTTCAAGCTGCAGGGGTGTTGGCTGCAATCCGAATGCTAAAGGGTAAAATTTAAAAGACTGTTATTTATCGTTTGGATTAAGGGCCGCTGTCAACCGTTGTTGAACCTCTTGTTGCAGCACATTATTAAGCGCACGCCGGTCGGCCGTCGCAATTATAAATAAATCTTCTACTCGCTCGCCAATTGTCGTAATTCTCGCTCCGTGCAATGAGATCCCCAGATCTGCGAAGACTTCACCTACCCGGGCAAGCAGGCCCGGCTGGTCGAGGGCAATCAGTTCCAGGAAGGTACGCTTGTCGGTATGCGTTGGCAGGAAATTCACCTCGGTATCGACGGTAAAATGACGCAGTTTTGCCGACTGGCGGCGCGGCTGAGGCGGCTGCCAGCTGCTCTGGGTGATTGCCTGCTCAAGGCTACGGCGAATCAGCTCGTGGCGATCGCCGGACAGCGGGCTACCGTCTGGCTCCAGTACGATAAAAGTATCCATGGCCATGCCGTCGCGCGTGGTAAAGATCTGCGCGTCGTGAACGCTCAGGTTACGGCGATCCAGCTCCGCACAAACGGCGGCAAACAAATACGGGCGATCCGGACTCCAGATAAAGATCTCTGTGCCGCCGCGCGTGGCCTGCGGGCTAAGCAGGATCATCGGCTGGGTAAGATCGCGCTGGAGCAAATGCCGGGCGTGCCACGCCAGCTGGTTTGGCGTGTGGCGGACAAAGTAGTTTGCCCGGCAGCGCCGCCAGATGTGATGCAGGGCCTCTTCGTTTATGTTGTCCATACGCAGCAGGGCGAGCGCCTGAAGCTGGTGGTGACGCACGCGCTCGCGCATATCCGGGCTGTTTTGCATGCCGCGGCGCAGCTGCTTCTCGGTGGCAAAATACAGCTCGCGCAGCAGGCTCTGCTTCCAGCTGTTCCACAGGGTTTCGTTGGTGGCACAGATATCTGCCACCGTCAGGCAAACCAGATAGCGCAGGCGATTTTCCGTCTGCACCTCTTCGGCAAACTGCTTAATCACTTCCGGGTCCTGAATATCGCGGCGCTGAGCGGTGACGGACATCAGCAGGTGCTGACGCACCAGCCAGGCAACAAGCTGGGTTTCACGCGAGTTCAGCCCGTGCAGCTCGGCGAATTTTAAGATGTCCTGCGCGCCCAGTATCGAATGGTCGCCGCCTCGCCCTTTGGCGATATCGTGGAACAGGGCGGCGATCAGCAGCAGCTCAGGATGGGCCAGGCGGGGCCAGAGATCGACGCACAGCGGGTGTTTTGGCCGCGTCTCTTCTTTTGCGAAGCTTTCCAGCTTTTGCAGCACGCGGATAGTATGTTCATCGACGGTGTAGGCATGGAACAGGTCAAACTGCATCTGGCCGACGATATGCGACCATTGCGGCATATACGCCCACAGAACGCTGTGGCGATGCATCGGCAACAGGGCGCGGCTCACGGCGCCAGGATGGCGCAGAATCACCAGAAACAGCTCGCGCGCCTCCGGAATGTAGCACAAAGGCTGGGCCAGATGACGGCGGGCGTGGCGCAGGTGGCGAAGAGTCGTCGAGTAAATGCCGGTGATATCGCGGTTACGCACCATCATGTAAAACATGCGCAGGATGGCCTGCGGTTCACGGATAAACAGCGTTTCGTCACGCAGGTCGATAAGCGTGCCGCGCAGCTGAAAGTCGTCGTCCAGCGGGCGGGGTTTTTCGCTCGTATCCAGCGCCAGGATCGCTTCGTCAAAAAGCTGCAGCAGCATCTGGTTAAGCTCTCCTACGCGGCGCGTCACGCGATAGAAGTCTTTCATCATGTGCTCAACCGGCGCATTACCCTCGCCGCTGTAGTTCAGGCGTTGGGCCACGCTGAGCTGTCTGTCGAAGAGCAGACGGTTATCGTAGCGGTTCACCTCTAAATGCAGCGCGAAGCGAATGCGCCAGAGCAGGTGCTGACATTCATCCAGTTCGTTGCGTTCCGCCTCGGTTAAAAAACCGAAGCCGACCATTTCGCTCATGGATGTCGCCCCGAAATGACGGCGTGCAACCCATTGCAGCGTGTGGATATCGCGCAGCCCGCCGGGGCTGCTTTTGATATCGGGTTCGAGGTTATAGCTGGTGCCGTGATAGCGATGGTGGCGCTCTTCCTGCTCTTCAATCTTGGCGGCAAAGAATTTGGCCGACGGCCAGAAGCCATCGCTGAAGATATGCTTTTGCAGCTCAAGGAACAGGGCTACGTCGCCAATCAGCAGACGGGATTCTATCAGGTTGGTGGCCACGGTTAAGTCCGAGAGCCCTTCAAGCAGGCATTCTTCAAGCGTGCGGACGCTGTGCCCGACTTCGAGCTTTACATCCCAAAGCAGGGTGAGCAGCTCGCCGATTTTTTGCGCCTGCGCGTCGCTTAGTCTTTTGCGGCTAAGGATCAGCAAGTCGATGTCAGAAAGCGGATGCAGCTCGCCGCGCCCGTAACCGCCTACCGCAACCAGCGCCGCCTCGGGGGCTTCACCGAAGCCGTAGAACAGCCACAGCCGCTGTAGCAGCTGATCGATAAATTCGGTGCGCGCGTCGATCAGCCTTTCGGCGCTGACGCCGTTATCAAAAGCCACGCCAAGCCAGCGCTGGAAGATGTCGAGATGCGTTTTGATCTGCCCGCAGCTGAGATCGCTCTCAGGCCAGCTTGCGGGATAATCTGGTTGCCCGGAAATCTCAGGAAGCACGGTGTTGGCAAACTGCTCGGGTAAGCTCTGGGTCATTTTCCGACATCCATAAAAAAAAGCCGGCATGGGCCGGCTTTGATGACTGACCTAAGTCAGGTAAATCAGTCGTTATGCGAAATGATGTTCGGGATGGTGTCATCCTTACGCAACGTCAGAATTTCGCAGCCGTTATCTGTCACCACAATAGTATGCTCGTATTGTGCAGACAAGCTGCGATCTTTGGTTTTCACCGTCCAGCCGTCTTTCATAGTGCGGATACGGTAATCGCCCGCGTTAACCATAGGTTCGATGGTGAAGGTCATCCCGGTTTGCAGCACCACGCCGCCGTCATCCGCATCGTAGTGCAGAACCTGCGGCTCTTCGTGGAAGACGCGGCCAATGCCGTGGCCGCAGTATTCGCGTACCACAGAGAAGCCTTCAGCTTCAACGAACTTCTGAATGGCCGCCCCAAGGGTGCGCAGGCGAATGCCCGGTTTCACCATGCGGAGCGCCAGATACAGGCTCTCCTGAGTGATGCGGCACAGGCGCTCGCCCAGAATGGTCGGCTTGCCGACGATAAACATTTTGGAGGTGTCACCGTGGTATTCATCTTTGATGACGGTGACGTCGATATTCACAATGTCGCCGTCTTTGAGGACTTTCTGATCGTCAGGAATGCCGTGGCAAACGACTTCGTTAATCGAGATGCACACGGATTTCGGGAAACCGTGATAGCCCAGACAGGCGGAGACAGCCTGCTGTTTGTTAACGATATAATCATCGCAGATACGGTCCAGTTCGCCGGTGGTGACGCCGGGCTTCACGTGGGCTTCGATCATTTCCAGCACTTCAGCGGCAAGGGCGCCCGCGACGCGCATTTTTTCGATTTCTTCAGGTGTTTTAATTGAGATAGCCATAAATTGGGTCCGCAGATGTCGTTATTTCGACAATAATTGAGCAGGTGTAGGGCAATGTTATCAGGCGCTACGATCGGTGCCAAATCGAGAATCGGCTGCCGCTGCGTTTGCGAACAACTATTGGAGTCTGAGTACGTTTTATGGTATAAAGCGCGCCGGACTGTGCTGCCGATTTTTCGGTGCACCGCCAACACTCTCACTTTGTGTAAATAACACACACGTATCGGCACATATTCCGGGGTGCCCTCAGGGGTCGGTAATATGGGATACGTGGAGGCTTAACCCCATACTTTTATATAGAGGTTTTAAACATGGCAACTGTTTCCATGCGCGACATGCTCAAGGCTGGTGTTCACTTCGGTCACCAGACCCGTTACTGGAACCCGAAAATGAAGCCTTTCATCTTCGGCGCTCGTAACAAAGTTCACATCATCAACCTTGAGAAAACTGTACCTATGTTCAACGAAGCCCTGGCTGAGCTGAGCAAGATTTCTTCTCGTAAAGGTAAAATCCTTTTCGTTGGTACTAAACGCGCTGCAAGCGAACCAGTGAAAGAAGCTGCTCTGAGCTGCGATCAGTTCTTCGTGAACCATCGCTGGTTGGGCGGTATGCTGACTAACTGGAAAACCGTTCGTCAGTCCATCAAACGTCTGAAAGATCTGGAAACTCAGTCCCAGGACGGTACCTTCGACAAACTGACCAAGAAAGAAGCGCTGATGCGCACCCGTGAACTGGACAAGCTGGAAAACAGCCTGGGCGGTATCAAAGACATGGGCGGCCTGCCGGATGCACTGTTCGTTATTGATGCCGATCACGAACACATTGCTATCAAAGAAGCTAACAACCTGGGTATCCCAGTGTTCTCTATCGTTGATACCAACTCCGATCCAGATGGCGTTGATTTCGTAATCCCAGGTAACGACGACGCAATCCGCGCTGTTACCCTGTACCTGGGTGCTGTTGCAGCTACCGTGCGTGAAGGCCGTTCTCAGGATCTGGCTACTCAAGCAGAAGAAAGCTTCGTAGAAGCTGAATAATAAGGTTCGCTCTTCTGAGCCCTTATTAACCAGGTATTGCATAGTTTGGTTAGGGGGCCTGTCTCAGGCCCCCTTTTTATTTTGAGTCAGGGTTCGCCAACACGTGAACCAGGGCTTATCTCTCTTCACGAGATAACCGAGGATTAAAGAATGGCTGAAATTACCGCTGCTCTGGTAAAAGAACTGCGTGAGCGTACTGGCGCAGGCATGATGGATTGCAAAAAAGCACTGACTGAAGCTAACGGCGACATCGAGCTGGCAATCGAAAACATGCGTAAATCTGGTGCGATCAAAGCTGCTAAGAAAGCAGGCAACGTAGCTGCTGACGGCGTGATCAAAACCAAGATCGAAGGCAACTTCGGCGTGATTCTGGAAGTGAACTGCCAGACTGACTTCGTAGCGAAAGATGGTGGTTTCCAGGCCTTTGCTGACAAAGTGCTGGATGCCGCTGTTGCTGGCAAAATCACCGACGTTGAAGTGCTGAAAGCTCAGTTCGAAGAAGAGCGTGTTGCGCTGGTTGCTAAAATCGGCGAGAACATCAACATCCGTCGCGTAGCTTCTCTTGAAGGCGAAGTGCTGGGGTCTTACCTGCACGGCGCACGCATCGGTGTTCTGATTGCCGCTAAAGGCGCAAGCGAAGATCTGGTTAAGCAGATTGCAATGCACGTTGCAGCCAGCAAGCCAGAATTCGTTAAGCCAGAAGACGTGTCTGCTGAAGTGGTTGAGAAAGAGTACCAGGTTCAGCTGGACATCGCTATGCAGTCTGGCAAGCCGAAAGAAATCGCAGAGAAAATGGTTGAAGGCCGCATGAAGAAATTCACCGGTGAAGTTTCTCTGACTGGTCAGCCTTTCGTTATTGACCCAAGCAAATCCGTTGGCCAGTTCCTGAAAGAGAACAACGCCGATGTGACTAACTTCATCCGCTTTGAAGTGGGCGAAGGCATCCAGAAAGTTGAGACTGACTTCGCAGCAGAAGTTGCTGCAATGTCTAAGCAGTCTTAATTTTTAAAAAAGGGCCGCCAGTTGGCGGTTCCTTTTTATCCAGCCTCAACTATCAGTCTGATCTGATACAGTTCTTGCTGATATGCGACACAATGTCGCCAGAATTATCCATCCCCAAACGTTTACTGTTCTCAGGAAAGAAACATGGCTACCAATGCAAAACCCGTCTATAAACGCATTCTCCTTAAACTGAGTGGCGAAGCGCTGCAGGGTACCGAAGGTTTCGGTATTGACGCGAGCATTCTGGACCGCAT
The DNA here is from genome assembly GCA_946480445.1 of uncultured Buttiauxella sp. Lineage (GTDB taxonomy): Bacteria > Pseudomonadota > Gammaproteobacteria > Enterobacterales > Enterobacteriaceae > Dryocola. The sequence continues at coordinate 28,037 of CAMLJN010000002.1, read as the reverse complement.
GGCTCAGGAAATTAAAGAGCTGGTTGAACTGGGTATTCAGGTCGGGGTGGTAATTGGCGGTGGCAACTTATTCCGCGGTGCGGGCCTTGCGAAAGCGGGCATGAACCGTGTCGTGGGCGACCACATGGGCATGCTGGCGACCGTAATGAACGGCCTGGCGATGCGCGACGCGCTCCATCGCGCCTATGTGAACGCCCGCCTGATGTCTGCCATTCCTCTTAATGGCGTGTGTGATAACTACAGCTGGGCTGAAGCTATCAGTCTGCTGCGTAACAACCGTGTGGTGATCCTTTCCGCCGGTACCGGCAACCCCTTCTTCACGACGGATTCCGCCGCTTGCCTGCGCGGGATTGAGATCGAGGCAGATGTGGTGCTAAAAGCCACAAAAGTTGACGGTGTGTTCACCGCCGATCCGGTGAAAGATCCTACCGCCACTCTTTATGAGCAGCTGACCTATACGGAAGTGCTGGATAAAGAACTGAAAGTGATGGATCTTGCAGCCTTTACGCTTGCGCGTGACCATAAATTACCGATTCGTGTTTTCAACATGAATAAGCCTGGCGCGCTGCGCCGCGTGGTAATGGGTGAAAAAGAAGGCACTCTGATCACTGAATAATGTCAGCGATGACCTATTCAGGGTAAGATTCGGCTTTCGACCCAACAGTTGATAACAGGCTGCCCTGAGAGGGGCGCCATGAATAAACAGGGCTATACTTAGCTCGCAGCGTAGTCTCGCGATGCAAGGTGTGGTCTGCCCTAAGACCAGCTTTCAAGGATTCGTAACGTGATTAGCGATATCAGAAAAGACGCTGAAGTGCGTATGGAAAAATGCGTAGAAGCATTCAAAAACCAAATCGGTAAAATCCGTACCGGCCGTGCTTCTCCGGCCCTGCTGGACGGTATTGTTGTGGAATATTACGGTACGCCAACCCCGCTGCGCCAGCTGGCTAGCGTAACGGTTGAAGATTCACGTACTCTGAAGATCAACGTTTTCGATCGTTCTATGGGCCCGGCCGTTGAGAAGGCTATTATGACCTCCGATCTCGGTCTGAACCCAAGCTCCGCCGGGACCGATATTCGTGTTCCGCTGCCTGCGCTGACCGAAGAACGTCGTAAAGATCTGATCAAAGTGGTTCGTGGTGAAGCAGAGCAGGGTCGTGTTTCCGTACGTAACGTACGCCGTGACGCGAACGATAAAGTTAAAGCGCTGCTCAAAGACAAAGAAATCAGTGAAGATGACGATCGTCGTTCCCAGGACGACGTGCAGAAACTGACCGATGCTGCTATCAAGAAAATTGATGCGGCGCTGGCAGAGAAAGAAGACGAGCTGATGAAGTTCTGATCTGTCACTTTGACAGAGGAAACGCCGTACGCAGACCGTGATGCATTTCATGGGTTTTGTTTACGGCGTTTTGCTTTTCGCTCAAAGGCATAGACAAGCTCCCTTTGACGCCGCACACTTATTCGTGTTTCCACTATTACAATCCAGAGTCCCTCATGAAGCAGCTGACCATCCTCGGTTCCACCGGTTCTATCGGTACCAGCACCCTTAGCGTTGTTCGTCAAAATCCTGAGCAGTTTTCCGTTACGGCGCTGGTAGCCGGGAAAAACGTCGCGCGCATGGCTGAGCAGTGCCTGGAGTTCCGACCGACATGGGCGGTGATGGACGACGAGGCTTCGGCAAACGCGCTGCGTGAGATTCTACGCGAGCAGGGCAGCGCCACCAAAGTGCAGGCGGGGCAGCAGGCCGCCTGTGAAATGGCCGCGCTGGATGAAGTCGATCAGGTCATGGCGGCGATTGTCGGCGCGGCTGGCCTGCTGCCCACGCTTGCTGCTATTGCGGCGGGCAAACAGGTTCTGCTGGCGAACAAAGAATCGCTGGTGACCTGTGGACGTCTGTTTATGGATGCCGTCAAACGTAGCGGGGCGCAGCTCTTACCGATCGACAGCGAACATAACGCGATTTTTCAGAGTTTACCGGAAACAATTCAACAGAACCTGGGATACGCTTCTCTGGAGGAAAATGGCGTTTCGTCTATTATCCTCACCGGGTCTGGTGGCCCTTTTCGTGAAACGCCGATTGGCGAACTGGCGGCCATGTCGCCGGACCAGGCATGTTGCCATCCGAACTGGTCGATGGGGCGTAAAATCTCCGTTGACTCTGCCACCATGATGAATAAAGGTCTTGAGTACATTGAAGCTCGTTGGCTGTTTAATGCCTCGGCTAAACAAATGGAAGTGCTGATCCACCCGCAGTCAGTTATCCACTCGATGGTACGTTACCGTGATGGCAGCGTGCTGGCACAGCTTGGCGCGCCGGATATGCGTACACCTATTGCTCACGCAATGGCGTACCCGGAGCGGGTAGTCTCAGGCGTTGAGCCGCTGGATTTCTGTAAAATTGGCACCTTTACCTTTATGGAGCCAGATTATCACCGTTACCCCTGCCTGAAGCTTGCGATAGAAGCTTTCGAAGCGGGACAGGCAGCGACAACCGTACTCAACGCGGCTAACGAAATTGTGGTGGAAGCTTTCCTGCAAAATCGCCTGCGCTTTACGGATATTGCTGCACTCAATCGCACGGTGCTCGAACAGGTCGACCTGACAGAGCCGCAGAGTGTCGATGAGGTACAGGTGGTGGATGCAAAAGCGCGTGAAGCGGCCAGAAATCTGGTGACGCGTGTCGCTTGCCGGTGATTATTCAATCGGCTGGCGTCCCGCCATTTGTTAGCGTTGTGCTTCAGTGATATAGTCTGCGCCACCTTTCCATCGGATATGGCTGATTGAAAGGCGGAAAGCCGTGTTGTAGCACGGCTTTTTTGTGTGAAGACCGAAGTCATTCTCAAGTACCGCTTAATCCTTATCAGGGAATTATTACGCGTTATGTTGTCAGCAAACCAACAGTTAAGCGAAACCGCAGCCGCACATGGCGCGCGCCACGTTGCCATTATTATGGATGGCAATGGTCGTTGGGCTAAACGACAAGGGAAGATGAGAGTCTCTGGTCATAAAGCGGGAGCGAAATCTGTCCGTCGTGCCGTCACCTTTGCGGCAAACCACGGTATTGAGGCGCTCACGCTTTATGCCTTTAGCAGTGAAAACTGGAACCGCCCGGCTCAGGAAGTGAGTGCGCTAATGGAACTGTTTGTGTGGGCTTTAGACAGCGAAGTCAAAAGCTTACATCGCCACAATGTCCGTCTGCGCATCATCGGCGATACCAGCCGATTCAACTCACGCCTGCAAGAACGCATCCATAAAGCCGAAGCGCTGACCAGTCAAAATACGGGCCTGACGCTCAACATTGCCGCGAATTATGGCGGCCGTTGGGATATTATTCAGGGCGTGCGGCATCTTGCCGCGCAGGTGCAGGAAGGGCTGTTACGCCCGGACCAAATTGATGAAGAGTTGCTGAGTCAGCAAGTCTGCATGAATGAGCTGGCCCCCGTTGATTTAGTAATTAGGACAGGAGGGGAGCACCGCATCAGTAACTTTCTGATTTGGCAGATTGCCTATGCAGAGCTTTACTTTACGGATGTTCTTTGGCCTGATTTCGATGAACAAGATTTTGAAGGTGCGCTAAATGCTTTTGCAAATCGAGAGCGTCGTTTTGGCGGCACTACACCTGGTGGCGAATAAGCCTGTTGGGGGTCACTTTTGCTGAAGTATCGCCTGATTTCCGCGTTTATTTTGATACCTGTGGTGATTGCTGCCCTGTTTTTGCTGCCGCCGGTCGGTTTTGCTATCACTACCCTTGTCGTGTGCATGTTGAGCGCGTGGGAATGGGGACAGCTGGCTGGATTTAAGGCGCGATCCCAGCGGGTATGGCTGGCGGTGCTTTGTGGCCTGCTGCTGGCGGCGATGCTTTTTGCATTACCGGAATACCGCCGTACGGTACATATTCCTCTGATCGAGTATTCCCTTTGGGCGTCGCTTGTCTGGTGGGTGGCCGCGTTGGTGCTGGTTCTGTTCTATCCTGCTTCCGCCGCTTTCTGGCGTCATTCCAGGGTACTCCGGTTACTGTTCGGCTTGTTGACTATCGTGCCATTCTTCTGGGGCATGGTGGCGCTGCGCAGCTGGCATTACGATATCAATCACTACACGGGTGCCGTGTGGTTGCTGTACGTGATGATCCTCGTTTGGGGGGCTGACTCCGGCGCTTACCTGTTTGGTAAAATGTTTGGTAAACATAAGCTCGCGCCTAAAGTCTCTCCGGGTAAAACCTGGCAGGGCTTCATTGGCGGCCTGTTTACCTCGGCAATTATCTCTCTGATGTTTGGTGTGTGGGCGAATCTTGAGGTTGCATCGTCGACGCTCATGGTGTGCTCCGTCGTCGCGGCGCTGGCCTCGGTACTCGGGGATTTAACCGAAAGTATGTTTAAGCGTGAAGCAGGGATTAAAGATAGCGGTCACATGATCCCCGGACATGGTGGTATCCTTGATCGCATTGATAGCCTGACAGCGGCCGTGCCGGTGTTTGCCTGTCTGCTTTTGCTCGTTTTCAGGACGATTTAACGGAAGGTTTTATGCTGAGCATACTCTGGAATTTGGCTGCATTTATCGTTGCACTGGGTGTGTTGATCACCGTGCATGAGTTTGGCCATTTCTGGGTTGCCCGCCGCTGTGGCGTGCGCGTCGAGCGCTTCTCCATCGGCTTTGGCAAGGCGCTCTGGCGCCGTGCCGATCGCCACGGGACTGAGTTCGTTATCGCGCTTATCCCGCTGGGCGGTTACGTCAAAATGCTGGATGAGCGGGTTGAACCGGTCAGTCCGGAGCTACGCCATTACGCCTTCAATAATAAAACTGTTTCCCAGCGTGCGGCTATTATCGCCGCCGGGCCAGTAGCCAACTTTATCTTTGCCATCTTTGCCTACTGGCTGGTGTTTATCATCGGTGTCCCTGGTGTTCGTCCGGTTGTTGGTGAAATAACGCCCAACTCGATAGCGGCGGAGGCACAAATTGCGCCAGGTACGGAACTTAAAGCAATAGATGGTATCGAAACGCCTGACTGGGATGCAGTTCGTCTTGCTCTGGTGGCGAAAATTGGCGACGAAAGTGCGCGCGTGAGCCTGGCTCCTTTAGGGACCGGTCAGACTAGCGAGAAAACGTTGGATTTACGTCACTGGCAGTTTGAACCAGACAGAGAAGATCCTGTTCTCTCACTGGGTATCAGACCGCGAGGTCCGCAAGTTGAAACAACGCTCGCAGAGGTGCAGGCCGAATCGGCAGCCAGCAAGGCGGGTTTGCAAGCCGGAGACAGGATCGTTAAAGTCGAGGGTGCGCTTATTAACCAATGGACTGATTTTGCTAGCCTGGTGCGTGATAATCCGGGCAATGCGTTGAGCGTAGAAGTAGAAAGACAGGGGCGCACCTTGTCTTTAACGCTAATACCGGATACAAAACCGGGTAACGCGAAGGCTGTAGGGTTTGCGGGTGTGGTGCCAAAGGTTATCCCGCTACCGGATGAGTACAAGACAGTGCGCCAGTATGGGCCGTTTGTTGCAGTAGCAGAAGCCACGGATAAAACCTGGCAGCTGATGAAGCTTACGGTCAATATGCTGGGAAAATTAATAACCGGTGACGTAAAACTGAACAACCTCAGTGGGCCAATCTCCATAGCTCAAGGGGCAGGTATGTCGGCGGAATTCGGGTTGATTTACTATCTGATGTTCCTGGCGCTGATCAGCGTCAATCTGGGCATCATCAACCTGTTTCCGCTCCCCGTTCTCGACGGTGGGCATCTGCTCTTTTTGGCGATTGAGAAGCTGAAGGGCGGACCGGTTTCCGAGCGAGTTCAAGACTTTAGTTATCGCATTGGCTCTATTTTGCTGGTGCTGTTAATGGGGCTTGCACTTTTCAATGATTTCTCTCGGTTTTAGAGAGAATTAGGTTAGGAAGAACGCATAACAACGATGGCGATGAAAAAGTTGCTCATAGCGTCGCTGCTGTTTAGCAGCGCCACCGTATACGGTGCAGACGGGTTCGTAGTGAAAGACATTCATTTCGAAGGCCTGCAGCGAGTCGCCGTCGGTGCGGCCCTCCTCAGCATGCCGGTTCGCGTAGGCGATACTGTCTCTGACGAGGATATCAGTAATACTATCCGTTCACTGTTTGCCACCGGAAACTTCGAAGATGTCCGGGTGCTGCGTGATGGCGGGACGTTGGTCGTTCAGGTAAAAGAACGCCCGACAATCGCGAGTATTACTTTCTCCGGTAATAAGTCCGTGAAGGACGACATGCTTAAGCAGAACCTTGAGGCTTCTGGCGTGCGTGTCGGCGAATCTCTGGACCGCACAACCATCTCGGATATCGAGAAAGGGTTGGAAGATTTCTATTACAGCGTGGGTAAGTACAGCGCCAGCGTAAAAGCTGTCGTGACGCCCTTGCCGCGCAACCGTGTTGACCTGAAACTGGTCTTCCAGGAAGGCGTATCCGCGAAGATTCAGCAGATCAATATCGTCGGTAACCATGCCTTCACCACCGAAGAGTTAATCTCTCACTTCCAGCTGCGCGACGAAGTGCCGTGGTGGAACGTGGTGGGCGATCGCAAATACCAGAAGCAGAAGCTGGCGGGCGATCTTGAAACCCTGCGCAGTTACTACCTGGATCGCGGCTACGCGCGCTTCAATATCGACTCCACGCAGGTTAGCCTGACGCCGGACAAGAAAAGCATCTATGTGACGGTAAACGTGACCGAAGGCGATCAGTATAAAATTGCTGGCGTGACGGTTAATGGTAACCTTGCTGGTCACTCTGCTGAGATCGAAGGCCTGACGAAGCTCAAGCCGGGCGAGCTGTATAACGGCACCAAAGTGACGAAGATGGAAGACGACATCAAGAAACTCTTGGGTCGTTATGGCTATGCCTATCCTCGCGTGCAGACGCAGCCAGAAATCAACGATGCGGATAAAACCGTTAAGCTGCATGTCAGCGTGGATTCCGGCAACCGTTACTACGTGCGTAAGGTTCGCTTTGAAGGTAATGACACCAGCAAGGACGCCGTTCTGCGTCGCGAAATGCGCCAGATGGAAGGGGCCTGGTTGGGTAGCGACCTGGTCGATCAGGGCAAAGAGCGTCTGAACCGTCTGGGCTACTTTGAAACCGTCGATGTTGATACCCAGCGCGTCTCAGGCCGCCCGGATCAGGTCGACGTTGTTTACAAGGTGAAAGAACGTAACACCGGTAGCTTCAACTTTGGTGTCGGTTACGGCACGGAAAGCGGCGTGAGCTTCCAGGTGGGTGTGCAGCAGGATAACTGGTTAGGTACAGGTTATTCCGTTGGCATCAACGGCACGAAAAACGACTACCAGACCTATGCCGAACTGTCCGTTACCGACCCGTACTTCACCGTTGACGGCGTAAGCCTCGGTGGACGTCTGTTCTATAACGACTTTAAAGCTGATGATGCGGATCTGTCTGACTATACCAACACCAGCTATGGTGTGGACGGTACGCTTGGCTTCCCGATTAACGAATACAACACCCTGCGTCTGGGCTTAGGCTACGTGCATAACGACCTGTCTAACATGCAGCCTCAGGTGGCCATGTGGCGTTATCTGGATTCTGTGGGTCAGAACACATCTAAAACATCCAGCGACAACGGTTTTGCGGCAGATGACTTCACCCTGAACTATGGTTGGACATACAACAAGCTTGACCGCGGGTTCTTCCCGACGGACGGTTCGCGTGTCAACCTGAACGGTAAAGTCACCGTGCCAGGCTCGGATAACGAGTTCTATAAAGTGACGCTGGATACGGCAAGCTACTTCCCGATTAACGAAGATCATACCTGGGTGGTATTAGGTCGTACTCGTTGGGGCTACGGTGACGGCCTGGGCGGTAAAGAAATGCCGTTCTATGAGAACTTCTATGCCGGTGGTTCCAGCACGGTTCGTGGTTTCCAGTCGAACAACATCGGTCCTAAAGCGGTGTACTACGGACCGAACCAGGACAACTGTGGTAAGGGTAGCGTCTGTGGTTCCAATGATGCGGTAGGCGGTAACGCCATGGGTGTTGCAAGCCTTGAGCTGATCACGCCTACGCCATTCCTGAGCGAGAAATACGCGAACTCTGTGCGTACATCCCTGTTCGTGGACGCCGGTTCCGTCTGGGATACCAACTGGCAAAATACCGCCGAAATGAAAGCTGCGGGTGTGCCGGATTACAGCGACCCAAGCAACATTCGTATGTCTGCAGGTTTAGCTTTGCAATGGATGTCTCCATTAGGTCCGCTGGTCTTCTCCTACGCCCAGCCGTTTAAAAAGTACGATGGCGACAAAGCAGAACAGTTCCAGTTTAACATTGGTAAAACCTGGTAACCGTTGTGCGCGAAGGAATGCATTAGGCAGTGACGCGCTGATCCCGGTCCGGCAAACGCCGGGCTGGAGCACGCAAAAGACAGTGTCTGAGGACACATTTGGGATGGTAAGGAGTTTATAGTGAAAAAGTGGTTATTTGCCGCAGGTCTTGGTCTCGCTATGGCTGCATCGGCCAGCGTTCAGGCTGCTGAAAGCATCGCCGTTGTCAATATGGGCAACCTGTTCCAACAAGTTGCACAGAACACCGGTGTTTCCAAAACTCTGGAAAATGAGTTCAAAGGCCGCGCCAGCGAACTTCAGGGCATGGAAAACGATCTGCAGTCTAAAATGCAGCGTCTGCAGCGTGACGGCTCCACCATGAAAGCCGCCGATCGTAGCAGGCTGGAAAAAGACGTGATGGCTCAGCGCCAGACCTTCTCCACAAAAGCGCAGGCTTTTGAACAGGATCGTCAACGTCGTTCCAGCGAAGAGCGTGGCAAACTGGTGACGCGCATTCAGAGCGCAGTGAAAAAAGTGGCTGACGACAAAGGTTACGATGTCGTACTGGACACTAACACTGTTGCCTATGCGGGTAGCAGCGTAAAAGACATCACTGCAGATGTACTGAAACAGGTTAAATAAGTAATGTCTTCAATTCGACTGGCTGAATTAGCCCAGCAGTTGGATGCAGAATTGCACGGTGATGGCGATATCGTCATCACCGGCGTCGCATCTATGCATTCGGCCCAGGCAGGCCACATTACGTTTATCGTTAACCCGCGTTATCATGAACAGCTGGCGACTTGCCAGGCTTCTGCCGTCGTCATGACTGAAGCCGATCTTCCTTTCGCCAAAAGCGCGGCGCTGGTAGTGAAGAACCCCTACCTGACCTATGCCCGAATGGCGCAAATTCTTGATTCCACGCCGCAGCCGGCACAAAACATCGCGGCAAGTGCGGTGGTTGATGCGACTGCGACGTTAGGCAACAATGTGGCGATTGGCGCCAATGCGGTGATTGAATCCGGCGTTGTGCTGGGTGATAACGTCGTGATTGGTCCCGGCTGCTTTGTGGGCAAAAATACTAAAATAGGTGCAGGCTCACGCCTGTGGGCGAACGTCTCCGTCTACCACGAAATCCAGATGGGTGAGCACTGCCTTATCCAGTCAGGCACCGTTATCGGTGCGGACGGTTTCGGCTACGCCAACGATCGTGGAAACTGGGTGAAGATCCCCCAGCTTGGCCGTGTGATAATTGGCGATCGCGTTGAAATTGGCGCCTGCACTACCATCGACCGTGGTGCGCTCGACGACACGATCATTGGTAATGGTGTTATCATTGATAACCAGTGCCAGATTGCACATAACGTCGTGATTGGCGACAATACTGCCGTTGCGGGCGGTGTTATCATGGCCGGTAGCCTCAAAATTGGGCGTTACTGCATGATTGGCGGCGCCAGCGTGATCAACGGTCATATGGAGATCTGCGATAAAGTCACCGTGACCGGTATGGGCATGGTTATGCGTCCGATCACCGAGCCTGGGGTTTACTCTTCAGGCATTCCGTTGCAGCCAAACAAAGCGTGGCGTAAAACAGCCGCGCTGGTGATGAACATTGATGAAATGAACAAACGCTTGAAAACCATTGAGCGTAAGGTTAATCAACAAGACTAATCATCGCTCGCTAAAAACGCGTAGTGTTTCTGATTTGCGGCCTGCAAGCTATCTATGATAGCCGCAGGCCGTGTTATTATTGTCATTTAGTACATTTTAGACAGGAAGAGTATTTTGACTACCGACACTCATACTCTGCACATTGAAGAGATTTTAGAGCTTCTGCCGCACCGTTACCCGTTCTTACTGGTTGATCGTGTGCTGGACTTTGACGAAGGTCGTTTTCTACGCGCAGTAAAAAATGTCTCTGTTAATGAACCGTTTTTCCAGGGCCACTTCCCTGGCAAACCGATTTTCCCGGGCGTTCTGATTCTTGAAGCAATGGCGCAGGCCACCGGTATTCTGGCGTTTAAAAGCGTTGGGAAACTGGAACCTGGCGAACTGTATTACTTTGCTGGGATTGACGATGCGCGTTTCAAGCGTCCCGTTGTGCCAGGTGACCAGATGGTCATGGAAGTAACTTTCGAAAAAACCCGCCGTGGTGTGACGCGCTTTAAAGGTGTGGCGACCGTTGACGGTAAAATTGTCTGCGAAGCAACTATGATGTGTGCCCGCAGCCGGGAGAGCTGATACGTGATTGATAAATCCGCCTTTATTCATCCATCCTCCATTGTGGAAGACGGTGCCATTATTGGTGCCAACGTTCACATTGGCCCCTTTTGTGTGGTGGGTCCGCATGTTGAGATCGGTGAGGGTACCGTTCTGAAATCTCACGTGGTAGTCAATGGTCATACGACCATTGGCCGCGATAACGAGATTTATCAGTTCGCCTCCATTGGTGAAGTTAACCAGGACCTTAAATATGCGGGTGAGCCTACTCGCGTGGAAATTGGCGATCGCAACCGCATTCGCGAAAGCGTCACCATCCATCGTGGAACAGAACAGGGCGGTGGCTTGACGAAGGTGGGTAGCGATAACCTGCTGATGATCAATGCGCATATTGCACACGATTGTACCGTGGGTAATCGCTGTATCCTCGCGAATAACGCCACGCTTGCAGGCCACGTCTCCGTCGATGATTTCGCGATCATTGGCGGCATGACCGCGGTGCACCAGTTCTGCATTATTGGTGCCCACGTCATGGTTGGCGGCTGCTCCGGTGTTGCACAGGATGTGCCACCGTACGTTATCGCGCAGGGCAACCATGCGACGCCGTTTGGCGTCAATCTGGAAGGGTTGAAACGTCGCGGTTTCAGTAAAGAAGCGCTGCACGCTATTCGTAACGCTTATAAACTGCTGTACCGCAGCGGCAAAACCCTCGACGAGGCGAAACCGGAAATTGCTGAGCTGGCTAAACAGCATCCGGAAGTGAACGCATTTGTTGAATTCTTTGCGCGCTCCACGCGCGGTTTGATTCGCTAAATGAAGCCTGGTCGTCCCCTGACTATTGCCCTGGTCGCCGGAGAAACGTCCGGCGACATCCTGGGGGCTGGTTTAATTCGCGCTCTGAAAGCCCGCCATCCCGATGCCCGCTTCGTGGGCGTCGCCGGTCCGCTTATGCAGGCCGAAGGCTGTGAAGCTTGGTATGAAATGGAAGAGCTGGCGGTGATGGGCATCGTTGAGGTGCTGGGTCGCCTGCGTCGCCTGTTGCATATCCGCGCCGATTTAACCCGCCGCTTTACTGAGTTGCAGCCCGATGTGTTTGTCGGCATCGACGCGCCGGATTTCAATCTCACGCTGGAAGGCAATCTCAAAAAGCAGGGCATTCGCACTATTCATTACGTCAGCCCTTCCGTCTGGGCATGGCGCCAGAAACGCGTTTTCAAAATCGGTAGAGCTACCGACCTGGTGCTCGCATTCCTGCCTTTCGAAAAAGCGTTTTACGACAGATTCAACGTTCCCTGCCGTTTTATCGGGCATACCATGGCGGATGCCATGCCGCTGGACCCGGATAAGAACGCGGCGCGCGCAACGCTTGGTATTTCGCCCGAGGTGAAATGTCTGGCGCTGCTGCCCGGCAGCCGTGGTGCGGAAGTTGAGATGCTCAGCGCAGATTTTCTGCGAACCGCGCAGCTCCTGCGTCAGCGTTTCCCGGATCTGGAAATCGTGGTGCCGCTGGTCAATGCCAGAAGGCGAGAGCAGTTCGAGAAGATCAAAGCGGAGATTGCGCCGGAGCTGACCGTACATCTGCTGGATGGTATGGGGCGTGAAGCTATGGTGGCAAGCGATGCCGCACTGCTGGCTTCTGGTACGGCGGCACTGGAATGCATGCTGGCGAAGTGCCCGATGGTGGTGGGATACAGAATGAAGCCCTTTACCTTCTGGCTGGCGAAACGCCTGGTGAAAACCGATTATGTGTCGCTGCCGAACCTGCTTGCTGGCCGTGAGCTGGTTAAAGAGCTACTCCAGGAAGAGTGTGAGCCGGTGGCATTGGCTGCAGCCCTTGAACCGCTGCTTGCCGACGGCGCGCAGAGTCACCTGATGCACGATACCTTCCGTGTCCTGCATGAACAGATCCGCTGTAACGCGGACGTTCAGGCCGCAGACGCCGTGCTGGAGTTAGCACAATGATTGAATTTATCTATCCGCACACGCATCTGGTTGCGGGTGTGGACGAAGTGGGTCGTGGCCCGCTGGTCGGCGCCGTGGTCACGGCCGCTGTCATTCTCGATCCGGCAAAGCCTATCGTCGGCCTTGCGGACTCGAAAAAACTCTCCGAAAAACGCCGCAATGCCCTTTACGATGAAATCATCGAAAAGGCGCTGGCCTGGAGCCTCGGGCGCGCCGAGCCGGAAGAAATAGACCAGCTAAACATTCTGCACGCGACTATGCTTGCGATGCAGCGCGCCGTTGCGGGTCTGGCGATCGCTCCCGAGTTTGTGCTGATTGACGGTAATCGTTGTCCCGCTTTACCTGTGCCTTCCCTGGCGGTGGTAAAAGGGGACAGCCGGGTCGCTGAGATAAGCGCCGCCTCGATACTGGCTAAAGTCACACGCGATCGCGAAATGGCCCTGCTGGACCAGAGTTTCCCAGAGTACGGCTTTGCCCAGCATAAGGGCTACCCAACGGCGTTTCACCTTGAAAAGCTGGCAGAACACGGTGCCACCGAGCACCATCGTCGCAGTTTCGCGCCGGTCAGACGCGCCCTTGGGCTGGTGTCCTGAGCGGCGGGTATTGGGTACACTTTTAATCGGAATGAATAATGGCTGAACCACGTTTCGTTCACCTGCGGGTGCACAGTGACTATTCCATGATCGATGGGCTGGCAAAAATCGGGCCGCTGGTGAAGAAAGCCGCGGCGCTGAATATGCCTGCCCTGGCGATAACCGATTTTACCAACCTGTGTGGCCTGGTGAAATTCTATGGTGGAGCGCACGGCGCGGGGATCAAACCGATCATTGGCGCCGATTTTAACGTCGCCAACGAGCTGCTGGGTGACGAGCTAAGCCATCTCACCGTGCTGGCGGCGAACAACGTCGGCTACCAGAACCTGACCCTCCTGATCTCAAAAGCCTATCAGCGCGGCTACGGTGCCGCGGGCCCGATAATCGATCGCGGCTGGCTTGCGGAGCTTAACGAAGGCCTGATCCTGATTTCCGGTGGGCGGATGGGGGATATTGGCAAAAACTTGCTGCGTGGTAATACAGCTCAGGTCGATCAGTGCCTCGAGTTCTACCAGCAATATTTTGCCGATCGCTTTTATCTGGAATTGATCCGCACCGGGCGCGCGGACGAAGAAAACTACCTGCATGCAGCCGTTGCACTGGCTGAAGAGCGCGGGTTGCCGGTGGTGGCTACCAACGACGTGCGTTTTATAGATACGACGGACTTCGACGCCCATGAGATTCGCGTGGCGATTCACGATGGCTTCACGCTCGACGATCCCAAACGCCCGCGAAACTATTCCACGCAGCAGTATATGCGCAGCGAAGAAGAGATGTGCGAGCTGTTTGCGGATATTCCGGAAGCCTTAGAAAACAGCGTTGAAATTGCCCGCCGCTGTAACGTTACCGTTCGTCTGGGCGAATATTTCCTGCCGCAGTTCCCTACCGGCGAAATGACCACTGAAGATTTCCTCGTGGCGAAATCTAAAGAAGGTCTGGAAGAACGCCTTGAGTTCCTGTTCCCGGATGCGCAAGTGCGCGCCGAAAAACGTCCGCCGTATGATGAACGTCTGGACATTGAGCTCCAGGTGATCAACCAGATGGGGTTCCCGGGCTACTTCCTGATCGTGATGGAATTTATCCAGTGGTCGAAAGATAACGGCGTTCCCGTCGGGCCAGGGCGAGGCTCTGGTGCGGGGTCGCTGGTGGCCTACGCGCTGAAAATCACCGATCTGGATCCGCTGGAGTTTGATCTGCTGTTCGAACGTTTCCTTAACCCGGAACGCGTCTCGATGCCCGACTTTGATATTGATTTCTGCATGGAAAAACGCGATCGGGTAATAGATCACGTGGCGGAGATGTACGGGCGCGATGCGGTATCGCAGATTATTACCTTTGGTACGATGGCGGCGAAAGCGGTTATCCGCGACGTAGGGCGCGTACTGGGCCATCCGTATGGCTTTGTCGATCGTATCTCAAAATTGATCCCGCCCGATCCCGGCATGACGCTTGCGAAGGCCTTTGAAGCCGAGCCGCAGCTGCCTGAAATTTACGCGGCGGATGAAGAAGTCAAAGCGCTGATCGACATGGCGCGCAAGCTTGAAGGCGTCACGCGTAACGCCGGTAAGCACGCCGGTGGTGTGGTTATCGCGCCAACGAAGATCACCGATTTTGCCCCGCTTTATTGTGACGATCAGGGGCATAACCCGGTCACCCAGTTTGATAAAAACGACGTGGAATACGCGGGCCTTGTGAAGTTTGACTTCCTGGGACTGCGAACGCTGACCATCATCGACTGGGCGTTAAAAATGATCAACCCGCGTCGGGCGAAACAGGGGCTGGAGCCGATCGATATCGCCGCCATCCCGCTCGACGACAAAAAAAGCTTCGACATGCTGCAACGCTCGGAAACCACGGCGGTCTTCCAGCTTGAATCCCGCGGCATGAAGGATCTGATTAAACGTCTGCAGCCCGACTGCTTCGAAGATATGATCGCTCTGGTGGCGCTCTTCCGTCCCGGCCCGTTGCAGTCCGGCATGGTAGATAACTTTATCGACCGTAAACATGGCCGTGAAGCGATTTCCTACCCGGATATTCAGTGGCAGCATGAAAGCCTGAAGCCGGTGCTGGAGCCGACCTATGGCATTATCCTGTATCAGGAACAGGTCATGCAGATTGCTCAGGTACTCTCTGGCTATACCCTCGGCGGCGCGGATATGCTGCGTCGTGCGATGGGTAAGAAAAAGCCAGAAGAGATGGCCAAGCAGCGTTCCAGCTTTGAAGACGGCGCGAAAGCCAACGGTATCGACGGCGAGCTGGCGATGAAAATCTTCGACCTGGTGGAGAAATTCGCCGGTTACGGGTTTAACAAATCTCACTCCGCTGCCTATGCGCTGGTTTCGTATCAGACGCTGTGGCTCAAAGCGCACTATCCGGCCGAGTTTATGGCGGCGGTAATGACCGCCGATATGGACAACACCGAGAAGGTCGTGGGCCTGGTGGACGAATGCTGGCGCATGGGCCTGAAAATTCTGCCGCCGGACATCAACTCGGGGCTGTACCATTTCCACGTTAACGACGACGGCGAAATTGTTTACGGTATCGGGGCCATTAAAGGCGTGGGCGAAGGCCCTATCGAAGCCATTATTGAAGCGCGTAACGAGGGCGGCTATTTCCGCGAGCTGTTCGATCTGTGCGCCAGAACCGACACCAAAAAGCTAAACCGTCGGGTTTTAGAAAAACTGATTATGTCCGGGGCGTTTGACAGGCTGGGGCCGCACCGTGCCGCGCTGATGAACGCGCTGGGCGACGCGCTGAAAGCCGCCGATCAGCACGCGAAGGCCGAGGCGATTGGCCAGGCCGATATGTTTGGCGTGCTGGCAGAAGAGCCGGAGCAGGTTGAGCAGTCATATGCCAGCGTCATCCCGTGGCCAGAGCAGGTTGTGCTGGACGGCGAGCGGGAAACGCTTGGGCTGTACCTTACCGGGCACCCCATCAACCAGTACCTGAAAGAAATTGAGCGCTATGTCGGTGGCATGCGCCTGAAAGAGATGCACCCGACAGAACGTGGTAAAATGACCACGGCTGCGGGTCTGGTGATTGCTTCGCGGGTGATGATAACCAAGCGCGGCAATCGCATTGGCATCTGTACTCTGGACGACCGTTCCGGTCGCCTGGAAGTGATGTTATTCACAGATGCGTTAGAAAAATACCAGCATCTGCTGGAAAAAGACCGTATCCTGATCGTCAGCGGACAGGTCAGCTTTGATGACTTTAGCGGCGGCCTTAAAATGACCGCTCGTGAATTGATGGACATTGACGAAGCTCGTGAAAAGTATGCGCGCGGGCTTGCTATCTCGCTGACGGACAGGCAAATTGATGACCAGCTTTTAAACCGTCTCCGTCAGTCTCTGGAACCCCATCGTTCGGGGACAATTCCAGTACATCTCTACTATCAGAGGGAAGATGCACGTGCGCGGTTGCGCTTTGGCGCAGCATGGCGTGTCTCACCCAGCGATCGTTTACTCAACGATTTGCGAACCCTGATAGGTTCGGAGCAGGTGGAACTGGAGTTTGACTAATACAGGAATACTATGAGTCTGAATTTCCTTGATTTCGAACAGCCGATTGCAGAGCTGGAAGCGAAAATCGATTCCCTGACCGCCGTTAGCCGTCAGGATGAAAAACTGGATATTAATCTGGATGAAGAAGTGCAGCGTCTGCGTGAAAAAAGCGTTGAGCTCACTCGTAAAATCTTCGCCGATTTAGGAGCATGGCAAATTGCTCAGCTGGCGCGCCATCCACAGCGCCCGTATACGTTTGACTATCTGCGCCTCGCGTTTGATGAGTTTGACGAACTGGCAGGCGACCGCGCCTACGCCGACGATAAAGCTATCGTCGGCGGCATTGCGCGTCTCGATGGCCGTCCGGTGATGGTTATTGGTCACCAGAAAGGGCGTGAAACCAAAGAGAAAATCCGTCGTAACTTTGGTATGCCAGCCCCTGAAGGCTACCGTAAGGCCCTGCGTCTGATGGAGATGGCTGAGCGTTTCAATATTCCGATCATCACCTTTATCGACACGCCAGGGGCCTATCCGGGCGTTGGCGCAGAAGAACGCGGCCAGTCAGAGGCCATTGCACGTAACCTGCGTGAAATGTCTCGTCTGAAGGTGCCGGTCATCTGTACCGTTATCGGTGAAGGCGGCTCCGGCGGCGCACTGGCCATCGGCGTGGGTGATAAAGTGAATATGCTGCAATACAGCACCTATTCCGTTATCTCTCCTGAAGGCTGCGCCTCTATTCTGTGGAAAAGCGCGGATAAAGCGCCGCTTGCTGCGGAAGCGATGGGGATCATTGCCCCGCGTCTGAAAGAGCTGAAGCTGGTCGATACCGTGATCCCGGAACCTCTGGGCGGCGCGCATCGTAATCCGCAAGCGATGGCGGCATCGTTAAAAGCCCAGCTGCTGGCGGATCTTGCGGATCTGGACGTGCTCAATAAAGATGAGCTGCTTAACCGCCGCTACCAGCGTCTGATGAGCTACGGCTACGCCTGATAAGCTGCTGCATCAGCATTCCTGAGAAGGGCCGGTATTTCCGGCCCTTTTTTATTGCCTGTCAATCACCCGATTAACTCTCTGTTTAACAAGCTTTACATCCCAGGGGTTGCCGTTGGGGCGAATTCAATAAACTATGCTTATCAGAGACTTTTGCAGGAGCTAAGCATTGAACATTATCGCCATCATGGGCCCGCACGGCGTTTTCTATAAAGACGAACCGATCAAAGAGCTGCATCAGGCGCTGGAGAAACAGGGCTTCCAGCTGATCTATCCCACCAACAGCACCGACTTGCTGAAGCTTATCGAACATAACTCGCGCATCTGCGGCGTGATTTTCGACTGGGACGAGTACAGCCTCGATCTGTGCAGCGAGATAAATCTGCTCAATGAGTATCTGCCGCTCTACGCCTTTATCAGCACCCACTCCTCGCTGGACGTCAGCGTCAACGAGATGCGCATGGCACTGTGGTTCTTTGAGTATGCCCTCAGTGCTGCGGACGACATCGCCGTGCGCATCAAGCAATACACTAACGAGTATCTCGATAACATTACGCCGCCGTTTACTAAGGCGCTTTTCACCTACGTTAACGAAGGAAAATACACCTTTTGTACTCCGGGTCATATGGCGGGAACGGCCTACCAGAAAAGCCCGGTGGGCTGCCTGTTTTACGATTTCTTTGGCGGCAACTCCCTTAAGGCCGATGTTTCTATCTCGGTCACCGAGCTGGGTTCGTTGCTGGACCATACCGGGCCGCATCTGGAGGCCGAAGAGTATATCGCCCGCACCTTTGGGGCCGAGCAAAGCTATATGGTCACCAATGGCACCTCGACATCGAACAAGATTGTCGGCATTTATGCCGCACCCTCCGGCAGCACGGTGCTGATCGACAGAAATTGCCACAAATCACTGACGCATCTGCTGATGATGACGGATTTGGTCCCCATCTGGCTGAAGCCTACCCGCAATGCCCTGGGGATCCTGGGCGGTATACCGAAGCATGAATTCATGCGTCAGAACATCGAAGAGAAAGTGGCGGCGACCAAAGATGCACAATGGCCGGTGCATGCGGTTATAACCAACTCAACCTACGACGGCCTGCTGTATAACACCGAATTTATTAAGCATACGCTGGATGTGCCTTCCATCCACTTCGACTCCGCCTGGGTGCCTTACACCAATTTCCATCCTATCTATCAGGGGAAAAGCGGCATGAGCGGGGAGCGGGTGCCGGGAAAAGTGATCTATGAAACGCAGTCCACGCATAAGCTGCTGGCGGCGCTGTCGCAGGCTTCGCTGATCCATATTAAAGGCGATTACGACGAGCAAACCTTTAACGAAGCCTACATGATGCATACCACCACGTCGCCAAGCTATCCGATAGTGGCGTCGATTGAAACGGCAGCGGCTATGCTGCGCGGTAATCCGGGTAAGCGGTTGATTAACCGTTCGGTGGAACGCGCCCTCCATTTTCGCCGCGAGGTGCAGAGGCTGCGCGAAGAATCGGAAGACTGGTTCTTCGATATCTGGCAGCCGGAGCATATTGACGAAGCCGCCTGCTGGCCGATTTCTCCAGGGGAGGAAGACTGGCACGGCTTTAAAGATGCCGATGCGGATCATATGTACCTCGATCCGATCAAAGTCACTATTCTGACGCCGGGAATGAGCGAGTCAGGCGAAATGGCGGGTGAAGGCATACCCGCCGCGCTGGTGGCCAAGTTCCTTGATGAGCGCGGCGTGGTCGTTGAAAAAACCGGGCCGTATAATCTGCTGTTCCTGTTCAGCATTGGTATCGACAAAACCAAAGCCCTGAGCCTGCTTCGGGGGCTGACGGAATTTAAGCGCTCATACGATCTCAATTTGCGGGTGAAAAATATGCTGCCCGATCTGTACGCGGAAGATCCCGATTTTTACCGCAATATGCGTATTCAGGATCTCGCACAGGGCATTCACCGGCTGATCAAGCAACATAATCTATCCGATCTGATGCTGCGGGCATTTGACGTCTTGCCGGAGATGAAGCTGACGCCGCATCAGGCTTATCAGCAGCAGGTTAAGGGCAACGTGGAAACCGTTGAGATCGAACAGCTGCTCAATCGCGTTTCAGCCAATATGATCCTGCCCTATCCGCCGGGCGTGCCGGTGGTGATGCCGGGTGAGATGATCACCAATGAAAGCCGTGCGGTGCTGGATTTCCTGCTGATGCTTTGTTCGGTGGGCGAGCACTACCCGGGGTTTGAAACGGATATTCATGGCGCGAAGCTGGGTGAGGACGGCATCTATCGTGTACGTGTCCTAAAAAATGTTTAGCGTCTTGATTTGCTCAGGCGTGGTGGTTAACGTGCAGAAAACAAAGGAGCACACATGCTGGGTTTAAAGCAGGTTCATCACATCGCTATCATCGCGTCGGATTATCAGGCCAGTAAGCAGTTTTACTGCGGCATCCTCGGCTTTACTTTGCAGGGTGAAGCCTACCGCGAAGAAAGGGATTCCTGGAAGGGCGATCTGGCGCTCAACGGTCAGTACGTCATTGAGCTTTTCTCCTTCCCGTCCCCGCCCGCTCGACCCAGCCATCCGGAGGCCTGCGGCCTGCGCCATCTGGCGTTTAGCGTGGACGATCTCGACCAGGCTGTAGCGCATCTCGAGCAACACGGCGTGCGCTGCGAAGCGATTCGTATCGACCCGTTTACCGATAAACGCTTTACATTCTTTGCCGACCCCGATGGTCTGCCGCTGGAACTTTACCAGCAGTAATACTTGCCTCACCCGTCGTTGCCCGGTAACGTGCCGGGCAAACCCTCACGTAAATTGTCGATTATGGATCACCGCACGTTACTGACATTCCTTCACTCACGCCGCAGGCTGCTGGTGGCGTTCAGCGGCGGGCTGGACTCGACGGTTTTACTGCACCAGCTTGTCACCCTGCGCGACTCAATTGCCCCGGACTTAGTGCTAAGAGCAATGCATGTTCACCACGGCCTCAGCCCTTATGCGGATGAGTGGGTGGCGCACTGCGAACGGATTTGCATGCGGTGGGGGGTCGCACTGGAGATTGCAAGGGTGAAGCTGCACGATGACGGGCAGGGGATTGAAGCTCAGGCTCGTTCCGCTCGTTATCAGGCGCTGTCTGCGGCTTTATTGCCGGAAGAAGTGCTGCTCACGGCGCAGCATCTGGACGATCAGTGCGAAACTTTTTTACTGGCGCTCAAACGTGGCAGCGGGCCTGCGGGTCTTGCCGCTATGCCTGAGGAACTGGATTTTGCCGGCACGAAACTGCTGCGTCCTCTGCTTGGGCAGCCTCGTGAGGGGCTGGAGCAATGGGCTAAAGCCCACGACCTGAGCTGGATTGAGGATGACAGCAACCAGGACGATCGCTACGACCGAAATTTCCTCCGACTGCGCGTGCTGCCGGGTGTGCAGCAACGCTGGCCGCATTTTGCCCGCAGTGTGGCCCGCAGCGCGGCGCTTTGCGGTGAACAGGAAGCCTTGCTCGATGAGCTACTGGCCGAACAGCTCCAGGCCCTGCTGCATGTTGATGGCGCTTTGCTTATTTCGCCCCTCACCAGGATGAGCGAAATACGCCGTTGCGCGCTGCTGCGGCGCTGGTTTGCTTACCATAAAGCTGCGATGCCCTCTCGTGCTGCGCTACAGCGCGTCTGGAATGAAATTGCTGTCAGCCGAGAAGACGCTAATCCCCGCCTGAAGTTTGGTCGTTATGAAGTGCGCCGCTTCCAGGGGGCGCTATATTGGGTGCCCGCGGTAAACGGGCAGGATAATTTGCAGCTGAGCTGGCCTGCACCCTATGCACCCCTCGGGCTTCCCGCCGGATTAGGCCGCCTTGTCGTTGGTGCTGGCCCCAACGCGGTGCGCGCACCGCGGCAAGATGAGCCGGTCAGCATCAGGTTTAAGGCGAGCGGTCTGTTGCATATCGTCGGGCGCGATCGTGGCAGAAGCCTGAAGAAAATCTGGCAGGAATTACAGATCCCCCCCTGGCAGCGTACTACAACGCCGCTGGTTTATTACGGGGAGCAGTTGATTACCGCGCCGGGCATTTTTGTCACCCGAGAAGGGCAGGCAACAGAAGAATCATGCTGGCAGATAGACTGGCAAAAGGAGAGTGAGCAATGAAAAGAGCAATCGCCCTGTGCGGGCTTTTGGTGTGCAGCCTGCCTGTGCTGGCAAAGGGGAATGCCCAGGCCGGTGAAGAAAAGGCCGTCATGTGTGTGGCCTGTCACGGGGCGAACGGCAAAGTATCCGTGCCGATGTACCCTAATCTGGCGGGGCAAAATGAAAAATACCTTGAGCACTCGCTGCAGGCTTATAAAAAAGGTGAGCGTAGCGGCGGACAGGCGGAAATCATGAAGGCCTACGTCAGCGGATTAAGCGAGGAAGATATCAGCAATTTGGCCGCTTATTACGCCTCTATGAAGCCATAAGAAAAACGGGCGGCCAAAAGGCCGCCCGTTTCGAGACGATTTCCCCGTCAAGGGGCTGACGACTACTCTTCACTCACCACAACGGTCCCTATTTCAGGGTGGCTGAAGCTGGTAATTTTATCCAGGCGAACTTCACGCGTGCTGCCGGCATCTTCAATAATCAGATATTCGATGTTTTTACGAGATACCAGGCTGCTTGCTTTCGCTTTCAAAATCTCGCCATCCTTGAGTTCCAGCGTCAGGAGCAAGTGATGCTGGCAGGCGAGTTCGAGATTGTCATAGTCATCGCAATTGATGGGTTGATAGGCATCATTCAAAGACATAGTCGCTCACCAGTAAGTTCGCGGCAGCATAAGCCGCCTGTTCCCTGATTGATTCAGGCTGTGCTTCATTACACGCCACTTCATTCAGCACCTTCAGAACGCAACCCAGCGCATCCGGTATATAACCTAAATCACCGCTCGCAATTTCCGCATAGCGTTGTCTAACTAGTTCACAATACTTTTCCACATGCCCTCCTGTCAGAGTCTCGACTTCAGACTTAATCGTGGATGCAGTTTAAGCCTACGAGGATAAACTCTGTTTAGCAAGGTGACTATACCACAGGCATGAAACCGATATCAGCAGCCCGTGCACCTGCTCTTGTGAATAGATAACAGCGTTTTAGCGAGCTTTTCGCTACAATGAGCGTCAACTTGAGTACGGAGAAGTGTGATGGCGTTAAAAGCGACGATCTATAAAGCGATGGTGAACGTTGCCGACCTGGATCGTAATAAGTTTATGGATAGCAACCTGACGCTGGCGCGCCATCCTTCTGAAACCCAGGAGCGCATGATGCTCCGCCTGCTGGCGTGGATAAAATATGCCGATGAGCGTCTGGTCTTCACCCGCGGTCTGAGTGCGGAAGAAGAGCCTGAGATTTGGCTGCGCAATGACCACCTGGGGATTGACCTGTGGATCGAACTGGGGCTGCCGGAAGAGCGGCGGGTAAAAAAAGCCTGTAGCCAGTCGGCTGAAGTCGCGCTATTTACCTACAATAGTCGTGCCGCAGAAATCTGGTGGCAGCAAAACCAGAATAAGCTAAGCCAGTTCAAAAACCTCAGCATCTGGTATCTGGATGATGAGCAGTTGGCTAAGCTAAGCGAGTTTGGTACGCGCAGCATGAATTTGCAGGCGACCATTCAGGACGGCGCAATCTGGCTGTCGGATGCTGAAAACAACGTTGAAATCCACTTTACCCCGTGGCTTCGTCATTAATGATCGCCGTTTCACGTTCGGTCAGCATACCCGATCAGGAAGTGACCATTACGGCAATCCGGGCGCAGGGGGCGGGTGGTCAGCATGTGAATAAAACCTCTACGGCGATTCACCTGCGTTTTGACATCCGCGCCTCCAGCTTGCCAGACTCTTATAAAGAGCGGCTGCTGGCGGCCAGCCATCATTTGATAACGCCAGACGGCGTGGTCGTGATTAAGGCGCAGGAGTACCGCAGTCAGGAGATGAACCGCGAAGCAGCCGTTGCACGCCTGGTCTCCCTGATTAAAGAATTAACCGCCGAGCAGAAGAGTCGGCGGGCGACACGGCCGACGCGGGCTTCAAAAGAGCGTCGCCTGGCGTCGAAAGCACAGAAATCAACAACGAAATCTCTGCGTGGGAAAGTTCGCCGCCCCGAGTAACCCGGGGCCAGGTAACCAACATAAGGATTAGACGGTGAAGAAACTTTTATTATCAGCCGTAGCTGTTTGCAGCCTTTTCTCCCTCTTTGGGTGTAACAACCGGGCTGAAGTGCAAACGCTGCAACCAACACAGGCAGCAGAATTAAAACCGATGCAGCAGAGCTACAAAGGGCTTCTACCCTGTGCCGACTGCGAAGGGATCGAAACCACTTTATTTCTGGAAAAAGACGGCACCTGGGTAATGAATCAACGTTACCAGGGTGCGAAGTCGCCTTCCGTATTTGCTTCTTACGGCACCTGGGCGCGTACCGCCGATAAATTGGTGCTTACCGAAAGCGACGGCGAGAAACTCTATTTCCGTCCCAAGGGCGACGGGCTTGAGATGCTCGATCGGGAAGGAGATGTCATCGAGTCGCAGTTCAACTATACGCTGAAGCCAACAAAGGATGCGCTGCCCGCCACGCCAATGGCAATGAAAGGCATGTATAAATACATGGCTGACGCGGCGATTTTCCAGGATTGTGCCACCGGGCGCACCTACTCCGTGGCAAGCAATGCCGATCTGGAACGTGGCTATGCTGCGGCAAGGGGGGAGGATTATCAGCCGGTCCTGCTGGTGGTAGAGGCGCACTTTACCCTGCAGGCGTCACCGGATAGCGGCGAGCTGCAAAAAGCGCTGGTGGCGGATAAGTCTGCCAGGTTCCAGCCGAAGAAAACCTGTAACGACTAAGACAGGGGCCGCCCGAAAGCGATTTTTGGGCGGCAACAAATTTTATCTGAGATTCACCAGCTCTCGAGCTTTGAAGTAAATCCCCTCCTTCAGATGGCCCACATAAACCAGAGGTTTATTTCCGGATACCGTAGCGACATCTCCTTCACGCATATGCAGTAAATCCCCCGGACTCACCCAATTTGAAGACGCCGCGGTCAGCGGATGTCCTGTTTGTCTGTAGGCCTCAAGCACAAACTCAGAACAAAAATAGCGGGATTCATTTCCTGTCGGGGTATTAAGCTGAGCTGCCGCGAGCCCCTGAACGCACTGTTGCCTGAATTCTTTAGAGAAAGGGTTAAGGGAACAAAGCTGTTTTGTCAGCATAAAGGGCGCCATCTGTATGATCCCTTTATAATTATAGCGACTGCCGGCTTTCTCCTGGGCGAACAAGCGGATCTTGTCTGCCTCTTCATCAGTGAGATCCGCCATGCGCAGGGCAAAAATTTTGTCGCTTTGCTTCATGGCTTCTTTGAGGGGGATAATCTGTACGCCAGATCCTACCGCTTCAGCGACTTCGCCCTGACCAATATACAGCGCGACATGGCTGACGGCAGAGGTACTAAATACGCGAATACCCACCGATGTCAGGCCGATACTTGAGGAAAGTAAGAGATCGCCCGGGCGTAACGCCGCCTCAGTAATTTTTCGCAGCGTGTTTCGCGGAGCTGAACTTGCTTTCTGAAATTGAAAACCTGCTGGTTCAGAGGTGACGGACTGCGCTTTTTGAGCAGGGGCGGGCAGCGATATATCCATTGTGCACCCGCCGGTCAGCAGGATAACAAGCGACAACAGGCAAGGAGCCCGTAAGCGTTGCGACATGACATAATCCTTTATGTAAGTGTCCCTTAGCAAAACGCCCCGACAGGTCAGGGCGTTTTCGTACAGACAAAGCAGGAAAACGCGGTTTTCCTGCTTTGCGGCCGGTATAGGCGAAAATACTATCAGCGTTTAATCTGGCTCAGCAAGAAATCAATGATTTCGCTGGTTTTGATCATCTGCTTTTCACCAACACGGCGGTTTTTGTATTCGACTTCTTCGCTGTCGAGGTTACGGTCGCCGATAACCACGGTGTGCGGGATGCCAATCAGCTCCATGTCTGCAAACATCACACCCGGGCGCTCTTTCCGATCGTCCATCAGCACGTCGATACCTTTGGCGCGCAGGGTGGCGTACAGCTCTTCTGCCAGCTCTTTTACGCGGAAAGACTTGTGCATGTTCATCGGCAGGATCGCAACCTGGAACGGTGCAATCGCGTCTGGCCACAGAATGCCACGTTCGTCGTTGTTCTGCTCGATTGCCGCAGCCACAACACGCGTGACACCGATGCCGTAGCAGCCCATGGTTAGCGTCTGGTTACGACCATCTTCACCCTGAACGGCGGCCTTCATCGCTTCTGAATACTTGGTGCCGAGCTGGAAGATATGCCCCACTTCGATACCGCGTTTAATCAGCAGAGTGCCTTTACCATCCGGGCTTGGATCGCCTTCCACCACGTTACGAATGTCTGCCACCTCTGGCAGCGCGACGTCACGTTCCCAGTTAATGCCCACGAAGTGCTTACCGTCAATGTTTGCTCCGGCAGCGAAGTCGCTCATGGCCGCAACGGTACGGTCGATAACCACCGGGATGGAAAGATTGACCGGGCCAAGAGAACCTGGACCGGCATTAACCACGGCGCGGATTTCAGCCTCGTTAGCAAAAGTCAGCGGGCTGGCAACCTGCGGCAGTTTTTCTGCCTTCACTTCGTTCAGCTCATGATCGCCACGTACCAGCAGAGCAACCAGCGGGTAGGCGCTGCCTTCAGTCGCTTTAACCATCAGCGTTTTCACCGTTTTTTCGATCGGCAGATTAAACTGCTCGACCAGCTCGGCGATGGTTTTCGCGTTTGGCGTATCAATCTGCGTCATGGCAACGCCAGGGGCTGCGCGGCCGCCAGCCGGAGCAACGGCTTCTGCAAATTCGATGTTAGCGGCGTAATCAGACTCGGTGGAGAAGATAACGTCATCTTCGCCGCTTTGTGCCAGCACCTGGAATTCGTGAGAGGCGCTGCCGCCGATAGAACCGGTATCAGCTTCTACCGCGCGGAAATCCAGACCCATGCGGGTGAAGATTTTGCTGTAGGCCTGATACATTGCGTCGTAAGTTTCCTGTAAGGATTCCTGAGAAGTATGGAAAGAGTAGGCATCTTTCATCAGGAACTCGCGGGAACGCATCACGCCAAAGCGTGGGCGAACTTCGTCGCGGAATTTGGTCTGGATCTGGAAGAAGTTCAGCGGTAGCTGCTTGTAAGAGCTCAGCTCGTTACGAATCAGATCGGTAATAACTTCTTCGTGCGTTGGGCCGAGCACGAAAGAACGATCGCCACGATCAACAAAGCGCAGCAATTCCGGACCGTACTGCTCCCAACGACCGCTCTCCTGCCAGAGTTCCGCAGGCTGAACAACCGGCATACTGACCTCGATGGCACCGGCGTTGTTCATCTCTTCACGCACGATGTTTTCGACTTTTTTCAGGACGCGCAAACCGGTGGGCAGCCAGGCGTATAAGCCGGAGGCGAGTTTGCGGATCATCCCGGCGCGCAGCATCAGCTGATGGCTGATAACTTCGGCGTCGGCAGGTGTCTCCTTCAGAGTGGAGAGCAGATATTGGCTAGTACGCATGTTGTTACGGTTCCATTTGAACGGCGGATAACGGCTGCAAAGCAGCCTTGCTTCAAAAAAGTGGTTTAGTTTACCAGTGTGGCAGGGATGTCTAAAGACAGGGGCAATAAATTAGCGTGCTTCGACAGCAAACACTTCACAGCCCCAATCCGTCACGCGCCAGCGCACATTAAAATCAAGCAGCAGTACGGCATAGGTTTTACCGGCATCCTCGCCCTTACGATAAGCCGGACGAGGGTCCTGTGCCAACACTTGTTGAATAAAGCGCGCAATATTTGGGTATTTTTTATCAAGACCGCTTAACTGTTGTTGCACCTCAGCGGTAAAGCAAACCGGCATATCTGCTTCCGGGGCCTGCTGGGCGTAGCCTGCAACTGCCTCGGGGAGTGCTTCGGCGAAAGGCAAATAAGGCTTGATGTCCACGATAGGCGTACCGTCGACCAAATCAAGGCTGCCCAGCTGCAGAATGACCTGATTTTTCACGCAGCGAATGCCCTTCAGCTCGACCAGCGACATACCAATCGGATTGGGTCGGAAGGTCGAACGCGTGGCAAAGACGCCCATGCGGGCGTTGCCGCCGAGGCGAGGAGGGCGCACCGTTGGACGCCAGCCGCCAGCCATTGTCTGATGAAAGACAAACACTAACCACAGGTGGCTGAAAGCGTCCAGACCGCGCACGGCATCGGCCAGATTATAAGGTGGCAGTAAATGAAGCTCGCCGCCTCCGTCCGCTACCAGGCCTGGTTGGCGCGGAACGGCAAACTTCTCTTTATAGGGGGAACGTATGACGCCTATTTGCTCAAAGCTAAAGGTTGTCATTTCGCCGAAACGTTTAATGCTGATCCGAGGCAAACGGCCTGGCGATAGCAGCCTGGCGTCCCGCTGGTTACATCACAGCTGTGAAGCAGCACGGCGTTGGCTTTCATTTTG
>CAMLJN010000001.1 GCA_946480445.1 uncultured Buttiauxella sp. | reverse complement strand
GCACGACCTTGCCAAGGTCGGGGTCGCGAGTTCGAGTCTCGTTTCCCGCTCCAAATTCTTCTCTCCAGTACAAATTATCCACAGCGTGATTGAGCGCCAGTGGTGGTTTTTTACGTCCTGCGCAAAACATTGTGAACAGAGTTATCCACAGGCATCAGATCTGTCGTTTCTGTGCTAATAAATCTGTCTGGATCACAGCTTTATTGTAATTATTTGATTTTAAAGAAAATAATTTTATTTCCGCAGAGTAATGCCGCCGCTTGACGTTTTTCTTACGCTTGAATGACAAAGCCTTTTTATTTTTATTCACATCCTGTGGACATGTCAGGCATCCCGTTGCAGCCCCTTTTCTATGACGCGTACCAGCCTCTGTTTCTGGGGCAGCTGTACCTCAACTTTTCCCTCGCTTCGCCTGGCTAATTGTTGCGCAATCGCCCAGTCAATATGCTCATCAAGAAGTGGGTGCTCACCTTTGCGTTGCTGCAACGCGTTCAGATGCGCTTCATCCCAGGGGGCATTTCCCAGCGCCACGGCGATATTACGCAGCCAGCGTAAATGGCCAATGCGGCGAATGGCCGACCCTTCCGTGACTTTTAAAAAATGCGCTTCGCTCCAGGCGAACAGCTCTACCAGCTGAGGAGCATGTAAGGCTCGGCGTGGGCTAAAGTCGTCTTCTTCGGTGAGCTGTGAAAAGCGGTTCCAGGGGCAAATCAGCTGGCAGTCATCGCAGCCGTAAATACGGTTGCCAATCAGCGGGCGAAACGCTTCGGGAATGGCGCCCTCAAGCTCAATCGTCAGATAAGAGATGCAGCGTCGTGCGTCCACCGTGTACGGCTCTACGATCGCTCCGGTTGGGCAAATCGTCATGCAGGCCACGCAGCGCCCGCAGTTTTCTTCAACGGGCCGATCAACCGGCAGGGGAATATCAACCAGCAGTTCACCAAGGAAAAAGAAGGATCCGGCGTCGCGGCTGAGGATAAGTGAGTGCTTACCTGTCCAGCCCAGCCCGGCTTTTTCCGCCAGGGGGCGTTCAAGAAGGGGCGCAGAATCCACAAAAGGTCTAAAATTCAGCGTGGAGCAGTGGGACTGAATCATTTCGCCCAGCTTTTTCAGTCGGTTACGCAAGAGCTTATGATAGTCACGTCCGAGCGCGTAACGGCTGACGTATCCGAGGCTCGGGTTTTTCAGCGTGGAGGCAAAAGCCGCGTTAGCGGGCAGGTAGTTCATGCGAACGCTAATGACGCGCAGCGTGCCGGGCAGCAGTTCGTGAGGCCGCGCGCGCATCATGCCGTGGCGCGCCATCCAGTCCATCTCGCCGTGGTATTGTTTATCCAGCCAGGCCTGAAGCTTCGGTTCGCTGGCGGTGAGGTCGGTATCGGCAATGCCCACCTGCTGGAAGCCGAGTTCATTGCCCCACCGTTTGATATTTTGCGCTAACTGATTGAGATCGAGGGGCTGTGACATGACGGACCATAACGAGAGATTAACCGCCGCAAGTATACCACACTCCGTCTGGCCAGCAGACTGGCTGCGTATGGCGGAAAAGCAGGCTGCCGACAGCCTGGGGATCACGCTCTATGAGCTGATGCTGCGGGCGGGTGAAGCGGTATTTACGCTTGCTCAGAACTGTTACCCCGCGAGCAGACGCTGGCTGATTCTTTGTGGGCACGGGAATAACGGCGGCGATGGGTATGTTGTCGCCCGGCTGGCACAGTCTGCGGGGATTGCTGTGACGCTGCTGGCCGTGGAAAGCGATAAACCCTTGCCTGAAGAAGCAGCCCAGGCTCGTGATGCCTGGTTAAACGCAGGCGGCGTGATTCATTCGCCGGATATAGCCTGGCCCAAGGCCTGCGATCTCATTATTGACGGACTGCTTGGCACCGGGCTTAACGCTGCTCCGCGCGAAAGTGCTGCCCGGCTTATCGAAAAATGTAATCAGCATTCTGCACCGGTCGTCGCCGTTGATATCCCCTCTGGACTGCTGGCTGAAACGGGCGCGACACCCGGCGCTGTGATTGAGGCTGACCACACGCTGACGTTTATCGCGCTGAAACCGGGTTTGCTAACCGGCAAAGCGAGGGATGTAACCGGCGAGTTGCACTACCATGCTCTTGGTCTGGAAGCCTGGTTACAGGGTGAAACGGCGCCGATTTCACGTTTCGACAGTGCCGATCTCACGCGCTGGTTAAAGCCGCGTAAGCCCACTTCCCACAAAGGCACGAATGGTCGGTTGGTGATTATTGGCGGCGATTGCGGTACGGCTGGCGCAATTCGTCTGACGGGAGAGGCGGCGTTGCGTGCCGGTGCCGGGTTAGTCCGGGTGCTGACGCGTGTGGAGAATATCGCCCCGCTGATTACCGCCCGTCCGGAGTTAATGGTACATGAGCTTACGCCCGCCTCCCTTGAAGAGAGCCTGGAATGGGCTGACGTTATTGTTATCGGGCCAGGGCTTGGTCAGCAGGAATGGGGCAAAAAAGCCCTGCAAAAAGTCGAGAACAGCCGTAAACCTATGCTGTGGGATGCGGATGCGCTTAACCTTCTGGCAATCAATCCCGATAAACGTCAGAATCGAATTATTACGCCTCATCCCGGCGAGGCTGCCCGCCTGTTAAATTGCGCGGTGTCACAAATTGAGCACGATCGCTTACATGCCGCAGACCGACTCGTAAAACGTTATGGCGGCTGCGTGGTCTTAAAAGGGGCAGGTACGGTTGTGGTCAGCCAGGATCGTCAATGCGGACTTATTGATGTGGGTAATGCGGGCATGGGCAGCGGGGGAATGGGCGATGTCCTTTCCGGCATCATTGGGGCATTGCTGGCACAGAAGCTTACCCCGTATGATGCAGCCTGCGCTGGCTGTGTTGCGCACGGTGCGGCGGCTGACAGGCTTGCTGCTAACTATGGCACGCGCGGTATGCTGGCAGGCGATCTTTTTTCAACGCTCTACCGTTTTGTTAACCCGGATTTGAATACCAAAAACCATGATTAATCGTGTAATTGCATTACCTGATGAAGCTGCGACCCTGGCACTGGGCGCGAGAGTAGCTGCGGCCTGTGAGGGCGCAACCGTGATTTATCTTTACGGCGACCTTGGCGCGGGGAAAACCACGTTTAGCCGTGGATTTATGCAGGCTTTAGGCCATCAGGGTAACGTGAAAAGCCCGACTTACACGTTGGTGGAGCCTTACAGTCTTAACGATTTAATGGTTTACCATTTCGATCTTTACCGTCTTGCAGACCCAGAAGAGCTAGAGTTTATGGGGATCCGGGACTATTTTGCCAATGATGCAATCTGCCTTGTGGAGTGGCCGCAGCAGGGGAAAGGTGTCTTACCTGAACCTGATATTGAGCTGCACTTAAGCTACGAGGCGCAAGGGCGTGAGGCACGCATAACAGCAGTTTCCTCATCTGGTGATTCGTTGCTGGCGCGGTTAGCCAAATAACAAGGATGACGGGATGATCTATCGCGTTAAGGGTTGGTTGATGGCGGCCTGGCTTCTGGTGTTCGCAGCCCAGGCCGGGGCGGCAAGTCTGGCGGATATTCAGGTGTCCAACGGTGATAATCAGGCGCGTATCACTTTTAGCTTTATGGGGGATCCTGAATATGCGTTTTCGCAGAACGACAAGAAAAGTGTTGCGCTGGATATTAAACAATCCGGCGTAATTCAGGGGCTGCCACTGTTATTTAGCGGCAATAACCTGGTAAAAAGCATCCGCGCAGGACAGCCGAAAGATGCCGATTCTCTGCGCCTTGTTGTTGACCTCACCCAACCGGGTAAAACCCGGGCGGTGAAGCAAAAAAACGGCGCAAATTACACCGTTGTTTTCACCATCAATGCCGATGCTCCACCGCCGCCTCCGCCGCCAGTTGTAGCGAAACGCGTCGAACCGCTGCCCGTTTCTCGCCCGGCTGAACCGGCAAAAAATCCTTTCAAATCGCAGCAGGTTACCGGAGTGATAAGCTCTAATACGGTCACCAGACCTGCGCGTACGCCAAGGGTGAACCAGAATGCTGATACCGTGGTGGTCGCTATAGATGCAGGCCACGGCGGGCAGGATCCGGGAGCGATAGGCCCAGGCGGCACGAAAGAGAAAAACGTCACTATTTCAATTGCTCGCAAACTGCGCGCTTTGCTCAATGATGACCCGATGTTTAAAGGCGTCCTGACCCGTGATGGCGACTATTTTATTTCGGTGATGGGGCGTTCAGACGTTGCCCGTAAGCAGAACGCCAATATTCTGGTGTCTATTCATGCGGATGCCGCGCCGAATCGTGATGCCACCGGCGCATCTGTGTGGGTGCTGTCCAACCGACGTGCAAACAGTGAAATGGCGGGCTGGCTGGAGCAGCATGAGAAGCAGTCCGAGCTGCTGGGCGGAGCGGGCGACGTGCTGGCAAACAGCCAGGCCGACCCCTACCTCAGCCAGGCGGTACTCGATTTGCAGTTCGGTCATTCCCAGCGTGTCGGGTATGATGTCGCCACAAAAATGCTGGCCCAGTTAGGGCAGGTTGGGTCGCTGCACAAGCGCCGCCCGGAACACGCAAGCCTTGGGGTTCTGCGTTCTCCGGATATTCCCTCCGTGCTGGTGGAAACGGGCTTTATCAGTAATAACGGCGAAGAGCGTCTGCTCGGCAGCGAGGATTACCAGCAGCAAATTGCCAAAGCTATTTACGAAGGGCTGCGTAATTATTTCCTGGCGCATCCCCTACAGTCTGTGCCTGATGCGGGGCAAACCGCAAAATCCCAGCGTGCAGATTCAGACAACGTCGCGCTAACTCAATAAGGATATTTTATGCCGATTCAGGTTCTGCCTCCCCAGCTTGCGAACCAGATTGCCGCAGGTGAAGTGGTTGAACGCCCTGCGTCGGTGGTGAAGGAGCTGATTGAAAACAGCCTCGATGCAGGCGCCACGCGTATCGACATAGACATTGAGCGCGGCGGGGCGAAGATGATCCGCATCCGTGACAACGGCTGCGGTATCACCAAAGACGAGCTGGCGCTGGCGCTGGCCCGCCATGCGACCAGTAAAATTGCTTCCCTTGACGACCTGGAGGCCATTATTAGCCTCGGTTTTCGGGGCGAAGCGCTGGCGAGCATCAGCTCCGTTGCCCGTCTTACGCTGACTTCCCGTACCGCTGAACAAAGCGAGGCATGGCAGGCCTATGCGGAAGGCCGCGAGCAGGCCGTGACGGTGAAACCCGCGGCCCATCCGGTGGGCACGACGCTGGAAGTGCTGGATCTGTTCTATAACACGCCAGCCCGACGCAAGTTTATGCGTACGGAGAAAACCGAATTCAACCATATTGATGAGATTGTCAGGCGCATTGCGCTGGCTCGCTTTGACGTATCAATCAATCTCAACCACAACGGCAAGATGGTGCGTCAGTACCGCGCCGTGCAGGAAGGGGCGCCGCGCGAGCGTCGTCTTGGCGCGATATGTGGTACGGCATTTCTGGAACAGGCACTGGCAATTGAATGGCAGCATGGCGATCTGGCGCTGCGCGGTTGGGTTGCCGAACCTTCTGCCACCACTTCAGCGCTGGCGGAAATTCAGTATTGCTATGTGAATGGTCGCATGATGCGCGACAGGCTTATCACCCATGCTATCCGCCAGGCCTGTGAAGATAAGCTCGGCGGCGAGCAGCCAGCGTTTGTGCTCTATCTCGAGATCGACCCGCATCAGGTGGATGTCAACGTACATCCTGCCAAGCATGAAGTCCGTTTCCATCAGTCCCGACTGGTGCATGACTTTATTTATCAGGGGGTGCTGAGCGTTCTGCAACAGCAAAGTGAAAACCGCCTGCTGAATGAGGAGACGCCGACGGAAGTTGCGCAGCAACGCTGGCAGCCGGAAAACCGCGTGGCCTCCGGACGTAACCAGTTCTCAACGCCTGCTCAGACGGCGGTTGCCCCCCGAGAATCGACAGCGCAAAGTTCGGGCAGCAGCTCAGGTGCAGGTAGCCAACGCCAGCCTCTGTGGCCGAATGCTGCACCGGCTTATCAGAAGCAACAGGGCGCGCTTTATCGCCAGCTGCTGGATACGCCGTCGGCTGCTTCAGTAGCCCATCGCGCCGAAGAGCCTGCTGCGCTTGAGGGGCATTCGCAAAGTTTTGGGCGAGTGCTGACGATTCTCCCGCCGGACTGCGCGCTGCTGGAATGCGACGGGCGTGTGAAGCTGCTGTCGCTAACCGTGGCAGAGCGCTGGCTGAAGCAGGCGCAGCTGATACCGGGGAATGAAGGCGTTCGCGCCCAGCCGCTGCTGATTCCCGTGCGGATGAAAGTCTCTAAAGAAGAGCTGGACGTGCTGACGCGCTACCAGCCATTACTGCTGAGTATGGGGATCGAATTTGCCGCCGAGGCGAAGCAAATCACGGTTCGCACCGTACCTTTACCTTTACGTAAACAAAATTTACAAATCTTGATTCATGAACTGCCAGGATACCTGGCGCAACAGGCAGAGGTTAGCGCAACACAAATTGCTCACTGGTTTGCTCGTCATTTGACCGGCGAACATGAACAGTGGACTCAGGCACAGGCCATTGCCTTGCTGGCCGATGTTGAGCGCCTTTGCCCGCAGCTGGTAAAAAATCCACCTGGCGGTTTGTTACAACCTGTTGATTTAACGTTGGCGATGAACGCCCTGAAACATGACTGAAGTAAGCACTAGCCTGCCAAAGGCAATTTTTTTAATGGGGCCGACGGCCTCAGGTAAGACAGCGTTAGCCATTAATTTGCGTAAAACGCTGCCGGTAGAGTTGATAAGCGTTGATTCGGCCCTTATCTATCAGGGGATGGATATCGGTACGGCAAAGCCCACGGCGGAAGAACTCGCCCAGGCGCCGCATCGTTTACTCGATATCCTCGATCCGGCAAAGGCGTACTCAGCGGCAGATTTTCGTCGCGACGCGCTGGCAGAAATGGCTGACATAACCGCCAGCGGGCGTATCCCTCTGTTAGTCGGGGGAACGATGCTTTACTTCAAGGCGTTGTTAGAAGGGCTTTCTCCTTTGCCAGCAGCCGATCCGGACGTACGCGCGAGGATCGAACAACAGGCTGCTGAGCTTGGATGGGACGCGTTGCACCGTCAACTGGTCGATATCGATCCGGTTGCCGGGGCACGGATTCATCCAAATGATCCGCAAAGGCTTTCCCGGGCACTGGAAGTTTTTTTCATTTCGGGTAAAACTTTAACGGAACTGACGCAAACGTCAGGAGAAGCTCTGCCTTACCAGGTGCATCAGTTCGCCATCGCCCCGGCGGGCCGTGAACTGCTCCATCAGCGCATTGAGCAGCGTTTTCATCAGATGTTGGCTTCAGGTTTTGAAGCAGAAGTGCGGGGTCTTTTTGCCCGCGGAGATTTGCATACGGAGATGCCTTCCATTCGTTGTGTGGGTTACCGGCAGATGTGGTCTTATCTGGCGGGGGAGATCTCACATGAGGAAATGGTTTATCGAGGTATTTGCGCGACGAGACAATTGGCTAAACGCCAAATGACCTGGCTGCGAGGATGGGAAGGCGTTCACTGGTTAGACAGCGAAAACCCTGAACAGGCCCGCAATGAAGTATTACAGGTTGTTAGTGCTAAGCATCAATGAATGTGTACAATTGAATCGTTAACGTGCGCAAATTTTTACGCAGTTTTTCAGAGCCTCAGGGTTCTTGAGTGACAAACAACAAACATATAAGGAAAAGATAGAATGGCTAAGGGGCAATCATTACAAGATCCGTTCCTGAACGCATTGCGTCGGGAACGTGTTCCAGTTTCTATTTATTTGGTGAATGGTATTAAGCTGCAAGGTCAGATTGAGTCTTTCGATCAGTTTGTGATCCTGTTGAAAAACACGGTCAGCCAGATGGTCTATAAGCACGCGATTTCAACTGTTGTTCCGTCTCGTCCGGTATCTCATCACAGTAATAACACCGGTACTGGCGGTTCTGGTAGCTACCATCATGGTGGAAGCGCGCAGGGTGCTGCGGCGCAACAAGACAGCGAAGACGCCGAATAAGGCATTTGTTGTTTTCCAGGTCGGGGAACCAGGGATGCTGAGTTCCCCGCTGGTCTTTTTGAGAGGTTATACGCTTGTTTGACCGTTATGATGCTGGTGAGCAGGCGGTGCTGGTACACATCTATTTTTCGCAAGACAAAGACATGGAGGACCTCGCGGAGTTTGAATCCCTGGTCTCTTCAGCCGGCGTCGAAGCGCTGCAGGTGGTTACCGGTAGCCGCAAAGCGCCGCACCCAAAGTTTTTTGTAGGTGAAGGCAAAGCCGTAGAAATCGCCGAGGCAGTGAAAGCGACAGGGGCCTCGGTTGTCTTATTTGATCATGCGTTGTCCCCGGCACAAGAACGTAACCTTGAAGCCCTGTGTCAATGTCGGGTTATCGACAGAACGGGCCTGATTTTAGACATTTTTGCTCAGCGTGCACGTACCCACGAAGGGAAATTGCAGGTTGAGCTGGCGCAGCTGCGCCATCTTGCGACTCGTCTGGTTCGTGGCTGGACCCACCTTGAGCGTCAGAAAGGGGGGATTGGTTTACGAGGCCCGGGCGAAACGCAGCTTGAAACGGACCGCCGACTGCTGCGTAACCGCATCATGCAGATCCTCTCACGGTTACAACGAGTTGAAAAACAACGTGAGCAGGGACGACGGGCACGAGCAAAAGCAGATGTGCCAACCGTCTCATTGGTGGGCTACACCAACGCCGGTAAATCCACCCTTTTTAATCAAATTACCGCGGCCGAAGTGTATGCCGCAGATCAGCTGTTCGCCACGCTCGATCCTACGCTGCGCCGTATCGACATTGCAGACGTCGGGGAAACCGTGCTGGCCGATACGGTAGGCTTTATCCGGCATCTGCCACACGATCTCGTGGCGGCGTTTAAAGCAACCTTGCAGGAGACCCGTCAGGCCGCGCTGCTGTTGCACGTGATTGATGCGTCGGATCTCAGGATCCAGGAAAACATTGCGGCGGTTGACACCGTTTTGCAAGAGATCGAAGCGGATGACATCCCGGTCCTGCTGGTGATGAATAAAATAGATGCGCTGGACGAGTTTGAGCCACGTATCGACAGAAACGATGAAAATGTACCGATACGTGTCTGGCTCTCAGCCCAGACGGGTGCCGGTGTGCCACTGCTTTTCCAGGCTTTGACAGAACGTTTATCTGGTGAAATTGCGCAGCATACGTTGTGCTTACCCCCCCAGGCTGGGCGACTTCGGAGCCGGTTTTATCAGCTTCAGGCAATAGAAAAAGAGTGGATGGAGGATGACGGTAGCGTTGGCTTACAGGTTCGTATGCCCATCGTCGACTGGCGTCGCCTCTGTAAACAAGAGCCGGCACTCATGGACTACATTGTTTGACCGGAGCGCGTTTGCCCTGAAGACTTTTTCCCCTACGGGGGATATCACCGCACAACAAATATGGAGCAAAAACATGGCGTGGAATCAGCCCGGTAATAACGGACAGGACCGCGACCCGTGGGGAAGCAGCAAACCTGGCGGCGACTCTGGGGGTAATAAAGGAGGGCGCGATCAGGGGCCACCTGATCTGGATGATATCTTCCGAAAACTAAGTAAAAAACTTGGCGGGCTGGGCGGCGGCAAAAGCGGCGGCACCGGCGGCGGTTCTTCCCAGGGGCCACGTCCCCACGTGGGCGGACGGGTGGTGGGTATCGTTGCTGCTGCAGCGGTCATCATCTGGGCGGCCACCGGGTTCTATACCATTAAAGAAGCCGAACGTGGGGTTGTCACCCGCTTTGGCAAATTCAGCCATCTGGTTGAGCCAGGCCTGAACTGGAAACCGACCTTCATTGATAGCGTGCAGGCGGTTAACGTCGAATCCGTCCGTGAACTGGCGGCCTCAGGCGTGATGTTGACCTCTGACGAAAACGTCGTGCGCGTTGAAATGAACGTTCAGTACCGCGTAACCGATCCGCAGAAATATCTGTACAGCGTGACCAGCGCTGACGACAGCCTGCGTCAGGCAACTGACAGCGCGCTGCGCGGTGTGATCGGCAAATACACGATGGATAAGATCCTCACCGAGGGGCGTACCATTATCCGTAGCGATACCCAGCGCGAACTGGAAGAAACCGTTCGTCCGTACAACATGGGGATCACTTTACTTGACGTGAACTTCCAGACGGCGCGTCCGCCGGAAGAAGTGAAAGCCGCGTTTGATGATGCGATTGCCGCGCGTGAAAACGAACAGCAATACATTCGTGAGGCAGAAGCTTACACCAACGAAGTTCAGCCGCGTGCAAACGGTCAGGCGCAGCGTATCCTCGAAGAAGCTCGCGCTTATAAAACGCAGACCGTGTTAGAAGCGCAGGGTGAAGTTGCCCGCTTCGCGAAAATGCTGCCAGAGTATAAGGCTGCCCCGGAAATTACCCGTGAACGTCTGTATATCGAAACCATGGAAAAAGTGCTGAGCCATACTCGCAAAGTGCTGGTTAACGATAAAAGTGGCAACCTGATGGTTCTGCCGCTCGATCAGATGCTCAAAGGTGGCGCCCAGCCTGCGGCAAAGAGCGATAACAGCGGTGCAAATAACTTACTGCGCTTGCCGCCTGCGTCAGGCTCAAGCAGCAGTAGCGCCGGTACACCGTCCTCGTCTGGCCGGGGCGATATCATGGATCAGCGCCGTGCCGACGCACAGCGCACTGATAACCAGCGCGTAGGGAGTGAATAACGATGCGTAAGTCAGTCATTGCTTTAATTATCATCGTGCTGGTGGTGCTGTTCACCTCTGTTTTCGTGGTTCACGAAGGCGAGCGCGGGATTACGTTACGCTTCGGTAAAGTGCTGCGTGACGATGAGAACAAACCTGTGGTTTACGAGCCGGGCCTGCACTTTAAGGTGCCGTTTATCGAGTCGGTGAAAACCCTTGATGCCCGTATTCAGACCATGGACAACCAGGCCGATCGCTTTGTGACCAAAGAGAAGAAAGACCTGATTGTTGATTCCTATATCAAATGGCGTATCAGCGATTTCAGCCGCTACTACCTGGCAACCGGCGGTGGCGATGTTTCTCAGGCTGAGGTGCTGCTCAAGCGCAAGTTCAGTGACCGTCTGCGTTCTGAGATTGGTCGTCTGGACGTTAAAGACATCGTAACGGATTCCCGTGGGCGTTTAACGCTGGACGTTCGTGACGCGCTGAACTCCGGTTCGGCGGGGACCGATGATGAAGTGGCAACCCCTGCGGCAGATGATGCTATCGCCTCTGCTGCGGCACGCATCACTGAGGAAACCAACGGCAAAGTGGCGGTGGTGAATCCGAACAGTATGGCGGCGTTAGGTATCGAAGTCGTGGACGTGCGTATCAAGCAGATCAACCTGCCAGCTGAAGTGTCCGAGGCGATTTACAACCGTATGCGCGCCGAGCGTGAAGCGGTTGCCCGTCGTCACCGTTCACAGGGCCAGGAAGAAGCTGAGAAGCTGCGCGCTACCGCCGACTACGAAGTGACCCGTACGCTGGCAGAAGCCGAGCGTCAGGGCCGTATCAGCCGTGGTGAAGGGGATGCGGAAGCGGCCAAACTCTTTGCTGACGCATTCAGCCAGGATCCAGACTTCTACGCCTTCATTCGTAGCCTGCGTGCTTACGAGGCAAGCTTCAAGTCCGGTCAGGACGTCATGGTGCTCAGCCCGGACAGCGATTTCTTCCGTTATATGAAAAAGCCTGCCAACAGCAGCCGTTAATTTCGTCAAAACAGTATGAAGAGCCGGTCTGACCGGCTCTTTTTTTATCCGCAGCAGGGAATGTTATGAATGTCATGAATGATATGAACCCAGCAATCTGGTTAGCGCTGGCGCTCGTGTTGGTCCTTGAGGGCCTTGGCCCGATGCTATATCCGCGAATGTGGCGGCGCATGATTGCCGCGATGACCCAGCTACCGGATAACACGCTGCGCCGTTTTGGCGGTGGACTAGTGGTTGCAGGTGTCGTTATCTACTATATGTTGAGTCGCGCGGCGGGCTAATGGCGATTCCGGGGCTGATTGCTATTTTGTGGACTAAAAGGGCTGATCATCGGGGAAACCGATGGTAGAATCCTTTTTTAAGCAAACGGTGATTTTGAAAAATGGGTAACAACGTCGTCGTACTGGGCACCCAATGGGGTGACGAAGGTAAAGGAAAGATCGTCGATCTTCTGACTGAACGGGCTAAATATGTTGTGCGCTACCAGGGCGGTCACAACGCAGGCCATACTCTCGTAATCAACGGTGAAAAAACCGTCCTCCATCTTATTCCATCAGGTATTCTTCGCGATAACGTTACCAGCATCATTGGTAATGGCGTTGTGCTGTCTCCTGCGGCGCTGATGAAAGAGATGAAAGGCCTGGAAGACCGTGGTATTCCAGTACGTGAGCGTCTGCTGCTGTCCGAAGCCTGTCCGCTGATCCTCGATTACCATGTGGCTTTAGATGTTGCTCGCGAAAAAGCGCGCGGTGCCAAAGCTATCGGTACTACCGGTCGTGGTATCGGTCCTGCGTATGAAGACAAAGTGGCCCGTCGTGGCCTGCGCGTTGGCGACCTGTTCGACAAAGCCACCTTTGCAGACAAACTGAAAGAAGTGATGGAATACCATAACTTCCAGTTGGTTAACTTCTACAAAGCGGAAGCGGTTGACTACCAGAAAGTGCTGGACGATGTGATGGCTATCGCCGACATCCTCACCGCGATGGTTGTCGATGTCTCCGACCTGCTGGATCAGGCGCGCAAACGCGGCGATTTCGTCATGTTCGAAGGGGCACAGGGTACGCTGCTGGACATCGACCACGGTACTTATCCGTACGTGACCTCCTCCAACACCACCGCAGGTGGCGTGGCAACTGGCTCAGGCCTTGGCCCGCGCTATGTGGATTACGTTCTGGGTATCATCAAAGCCTACTCCACTCGTGTGGGTGCAGGTCCATTCCCAACCGAGCTGTTTGATGACGTTGGCGAGTTCCTGTGCAAGCAGGGTAACGAGTTTGGTGCCACTACAGGCCGTCGCCGTCGTACCGGCTGGCTGGATGCGGTTGCCGTGCGTCGTGCCGTGCAGATCAACTCCCTGTCTGGCTTCTGTCTGACCAAGCTGGACGTGCTGGATGGCCTGAAAGAGGTGAAAATCTGCGTCGCCTACCGTATGCCGGATGGCCGCGAAGTGACCACCACGCCAATGGCTGCCGACGACTGGGAAGGTATCGAGCCTATCTACGAAACCCTGCCGGGCTGGTCTGAAACCACCTTTGGTGTGAAAGATCGTAGTGGTTTGCCGCAGGCTGCGCTGAACTATATCAAACGTATCGAAGAACTGACGGACGTGCCTGTTGATATTATCTCAACCGGCCCTGACCGTGCTGAAACCATGATTTTGCGCGATCCATTCGACGCATAATCCTGATACGGGGTGTGGCCATCACACCCCGTTTTGCTTTGTTTCTCGCCGCTTTTTTACCTTCCTCAGTCAAATAAATTAGCCGCCTGACATATGGCTGGTTTATCATCAATGTATCGCCGCTCAGGCGTTAAGCGTTTCCCCTCCCACCCAAGAGGTTGATGTGCAGTTAACGAGTTTTACTGATTACGGTTTACGTGCTTTGATTTATATGGCGTCTTTGCCGGAGGGCAAGATGACGAGCATTTCTGAGGTGACAGAGGTGTATGGCGTGTCCCGTAATCATATGGTGAAAATCATCAATCAACTCAGCCGGGCAGGCTTTATCACAGCCGTGCGTGGCAAAAATGGCGGTATTCGCCTCGGCAAGCCTGCGCAGACGATTCGCGTAGGCGATGTGGTGCGCGAGCTGGAACCCCTTTCTTTGGTGAACTGTAGCAGTGAGTTTTGTCATATTACCCCCGCATGTCGCCTGAAACAGGCACTGGCCCAGGCGGTGCAAAGCTTTCTGACAGAGCTGGATAAGCACACGCTGGCCGATTTGGTGGACCAAAACCAACCGCTCTACAAATTACTGCTGGTGGAGTAACTATTACGCCATCTGTGGATGACAACGGAGGAACCGCAATGTCAAAAGATCCTTTTCAGGAACGAGAAGCCGAAAAATACGAAAACCCGATCCCAAGCCGGGAGTTCATTCTCGCCCACCTTTCCAAACGTGAAAAACCTGCCAATCGTGACGAGCTGGCAGAAGAACTGAATATTACCGGTGAAGAGCAGCTCGAGGCGCTCCGCCGCCGTTTGCGCGCTATGGAGCGTGACGGACAGCTGGTCTTCACTCGCCGCCAGTGTTACGCCTTGCCAGAACGTCTTGACTTGCTTAAAGGCAAAGTCATCGGCCATCGCGATGGCTTTGGTTTCCTGCGCGTAGAAGGCCGTAAAGACGACCTCTATCTTTCGTCTGAACAAATGAAAATGTGCATGCACGGCGATATCGTGCTGGCGCAGCCGCTGGGTGCCGATCGTAAAGGCCGTCGCGAAGCGCGTATTGTACGCGTGCTGGAGCCAAGAACCGGGCAGATCGTTGGTCGCTACTTTACCGATGCTGGCATCGGCTTTGTGGTACCGGACGACAGCCGCCTGAGCTTTGACATTCTAATCCCGCCTGAAGAGCTGATGGGCGCGCGCATGGGCTTTGTGGTGGTGGTTGAACTCACCCAGCGCCCGACCCGCCGCACCAAAGCGGTGGGCAAAATTGTTGAAGTGCTGGGCGATAACATGGGCACGGGTATGGCTGTTGACATGGCCCTGCGTACCCATGAGATCCCTTATGTCTGGCCGCCGGAAGTCGAAGCCCAGGTTGCCTCGCTGAAAGAAGAAGTGCCCGAAGAAGCCAAAGTGGGACGCGTGGATTTACGCGACCTGCCGCTGGTGACTATCGACGGCGAAGATGCCCGCGACTTTGATGATGCCGTATTCTGTGAGAAAAAACGCGGCGGCGGCTGGCGTCTGTGGGTGGCGATTGCCGACGTGAGCTATTACGTCCGTCCGCCTACTGCGCTGGATAAAGAAGCGCGCAATCGTGGTACCTCCGTTTACTTCCCGTCGCAGGTTGTGCCCATGCTGCCGGAAGTGCTGTCCAACGGCCTGTGCTCGCTCAACCCGCAGGTTGACCGTCTGTGCATGGTCTGTGAGATGACCATCTCGGCATCGGGCCGTCTTACCGGCTCGAAATTCTACGAAGCGGTCATGAGCTCCCATGCGCGTCTGACCTACACCAAAGTGTGGCATATGCTGCAGGGCGACCAGGAACTGCGCGAGCAGTACGCTCCGCTGGTTAAGCATATTGAAGAGCTGCATAACCTCTACAAGGTGCTGGACGTTTCCCGTGCGCAGCGCGGTGGCATCTCGTTTGAGAGTGAAGAAGCTAAGTTTATCTTTAACGCCGAACGCCGCATTGAACGTGTGGAGCAAACGGTGCGTAACGATGCGCACAAGCTTATCGAAGAATGCATGATCCTTGCGAATATCGCCGCTGCCCGTTTCGTTGAGAAGAACAACGAACCGTCGCTGTTCCGCGATCACGACAGGCCGAGCAACGACGCGATTACCGCATTCCGTACGGTTCTCGCCGAACTGGGCCTTGAGCTGCCCGGCGGGCAGAAACCGGAGCCGCGCGATTATGCCGAACTGCTGAGTTCTATCGCCGACCGCCCGGATCATGAAATGCTGCAAACCATGCTGCTGCGCTCTATGAAACAGGCGGTTTACGATCCGGAAAACCGCGGTCACTTCGGCCTTGCACTACAGTCCTATGCGCACTTTACCTCGCCGATTCGCCGTTATCCGGATCTGCTCCTGCACCGTGCCATTAAGTATCTGCTGGCTAAAGAGCAGGGGCACAAAGGCAACAGCACCGAATCTGGCGGCTGGCATTATGATATGGAAGAGATGCTGCAGCTTGGTCAGCACTGCTCCATGGCCGAACGCCGCGCCGATGAAGCCACGCGCGATGTGGCAGACTGGCTGAAGTGCGACTTCATGCAGGACCAGGTGGGTCAGGTCTTTAATGGCATCATCGCAAGCGTCACCGGTTTTGGGTTCTTTGTTCGCCTGGACGATCTCTTTATCGACGGCCTGGTGCATGTCTCCTCGCTCGACAACGACTACTACCGCTTTGACCAGGTCGGGCAGCGCCTGATCGGCGAGTCCGG
Organism: uncultured Buttiauxella sp.; assembly: GCA_946480445.1. Lineage (GTDB taxonomy): Bacteria > Pseudomonadota > Gammaproteobacteria > Enterobacterales > Enterobacteriaceae > Dryocola. The sequence continues at coordinate 536,574 of CAMLJN010000001.1, read as the reverse complement.
CGGTCAGACGTATCGCCTGGGCGACCGCGTTGAAGTGCGCGTTGAGGCCGTTCATATGGACGAACGCAAAATTGATTTCGCGCTGATCTCCAGCCAGCGCGCGCCGCGTGGTGAAGGGAAAACCGCGAAAGACAGGGCGAAAAAGGGCGGCAACGGGGCAGGCACTAAAGGTCCTAAACGTCGTCAGGGTGGTAAACGCGTAAACTTCGAACCTGACAGCGCATTCCGCAAAGAGAATGGGCCGGCTAAGGCGAAGAAAGCGAAAACCGAGAAGAAGGAGAAGAAAGCCAAAACGCCTTCCGATAAAACCCGTAAGATAGCCGCCGCCACCAAAGCCAAGCGGGCTGCTAAAAAACAGCCGAGCTGATATTACCCTCATCCTGACCTTCTCCCTCGCCCCTCGGGGGAGAGGGCCGGAGCGGGTGGCAAAACACTGAACAGACAACACAGGCGACCCGTCGTCTGAAACGAGTGACATCAATGAGTGAAATGATTTACGGCATTCATGCCGTTCAGGCGCTTCTGGAAAATGCTCCCCAACGTTTTCAGGAAGTCTTTATTCTTAAAGGCCGTGAAGATAAACGTCTGATGCCTTTGATTCATGCCCTGGAAGCCCAGGGTGTGCCGGTGCAAATGGCCAACCGCCAGTGGCTGGATGAGAAATCCGAAGGCGCTGTGCACCAGGGGATCATTGCCCGCGTGAAGCCGGGTCGCCAGTACCAGGAAAACGATTTGCCGGATCTTATCGCTGGCCTGGATCAGCCTTTCCTGCTGATCCTCGATGGCGTTACCGATCCTCACAACCTGGGGGCCTGCCTGCGTAGCGCAGATGCCGCAGGTGTGCATGCCGTCATCGTTCCGAAAGATCGCTCGGCGATGCTGAACGCAACGGCCAAAAAAGTGGCCTGCGGGGCTGCGGAAAACGTTCCTCTTATCCGCGTGACCAACCTGGCACGCACCATGCGTCTGCTGCAGGAAGCGAATATCTGGATCGTCGGCACCGCGGGCGAAGCAGACCACACCCTGTACCAGAGCAAAATGACCGGCCCGATGGCGCTGGTGATGGGCGCTGAAGGTGAAGGGATGCGTCGTTTGACCCGCGAGCACTGCGACGAGCTGATCGGTATTCCGATGGCGGGCAGCGTCTCGTCTCTGAACGTATCCGTCGCCACAGGCATCTGCCTGTTCGAAGCGGTACGTCAGCGTAGCTAATTTCTGACGCGGGGTGATGTGCACCCCGCTTCAGGTTGCTTTGTGGTTATCAGCCGCAATTCACTGGTTTGGTTTTATCGTTAATTTTAAGAGCAACCTCTTCCGGAATGTCGCAAATCCGGGGCTGTCATCCGTTTGACTTTGTGATCCTCCTCCAGGCATAAGCGTCGTTACCGTCCATACTTAATGGCATTGCCATAACTGGAGGGAACAGGATGCGCTGGCAAACCCACACCGTTTTTAATCAACCCATACCCCTCAATAACAGTAATCTCTTTCTTTCTGACCTCTCTTTATGCGAAGCCGTGATCCGTGAGGGCGCAGGCTGGGACGCCGAACTTTTAGCCAGCATTGGGCAGCAGTTGGGATCGGCAGAATCGCTGGAGCTGGGGCGGCTGGCCAATACACATCACCCTGAGCTGCTGCGGTACGCTCCCGGCGGTGAGCGGCTTGATGACGTGCGCTTTCACCCCGCCTGGCATCTGCTGATGCAGGGGCTGTGCGCGAATCGTGTCCATAATCTGCCGTGGCAGGAGGATGCCCGCCAGGGGGCTTTTGTCGCCCGGGCTGCGCGCTTTGTTCAACATGCTCAGGTCGAAGCCGGGACGTTATGTCCTGTGACAATGACGTTTGGCGCGATTCCTTTGCTGCAAAAAAATCTGCCCAAAGAGTTTCACTCCTGGCTCAGGCCGCTGCTGAGCGATCGCTATGATGCGCACCTCCTGCCGGGGAGCCAGAAGCGCGGCCTGCTGATTGGCATGGGGATGACCGAGAAGCAGGGCGGATCTGATGTGCTGAGCAATACCACGAAAGCGGAAGCCGTGAATAAACGCGGGCCGGGTGAAATGTACCGGCTGGTGGGACACAAATGGTTTTTCTCCGTGCCGCAAAGCGATGCGCATCTCGTACTGGCTCAGGCGAAGGGTGGCCTGTCATGCTTTTTCCTGCCGCGCTTTTTACCCGACGGGCAGCGCAATCAGGTCAGGCTGGAGCGTCTTAAAGACAAACTTGGCAATCGTTCGAACGCCAGCAGCGAGGTGGAGTTTTGCGATGCCATCGGCTGGCTGATTGGAGAAGAAGGCGAGGGCGTTCGCTCTATTCTGAAAATGGGGGGCTTTACCCGTTTCGACTGTGCGCTGGGCAGTCACGGCTTGATGCGGCGCGCTTTATCCGTTGCCCTCTATCATGCCCACCAGCGTCAGGCGTTTGGTAAAAACCTTATCGATCAGCCCATAATGCGACAGGTGCTTGGGCGCATGGCTTTACAGCTTGAGGGACAAACGGCTTTTCTGTTCAGACTGGCCCGAGCCTGGGAATCCCCCGGCGATCCTCATCAGCTTGCCTATAACCGTTTGTTTACCCCGGCGGCAAAATTTAGCGTCTGCAAAGCAGGCATCCCTTTTGTGGCCGAAGCAATGGAAGTGCTGGGGGGCATTGGCTACTGCGAGGAAAGCGAACTGCCGCGCCTGTACCGTGAAATGCCGGTCAACAGCATCTGGGAAGGCTCCGGCAATATAATGAGTCTCGATGTGCTGCGGGTAATGACACGCATGCCTGGCGTGCTGGAGATGCTGCATAGCGAGTTTGACGAAGTGAAAGGGCAAAACCGCCATTTCGACCGCAGCTGGCGGCAGCTTCAGCAGCGCTTGCACAGGCCACAGGAAGCATGGGGGAGGTCCCTCACGCAGCAGCTGGCGAATCTTGCGACCGGTGCTCAGCTGTTGCCGCATCTCTCGCCCCCGCTGGCAGAGGCCTGGTGCCGTATGACGCTGGACGATCGTGGGGAATATGTGCTGCCTGAACAGGTAGTGGCAGAGGTTTTACTGCGCGCAACGGGGCGCGCCGGGTGAGTCTGAATACGCAAGGCCGCCTGTTGGCGGCCCGGGAAGGGAGTGGAGGGCCAGTTAAGCGTAAAGAATGGCCTGGGCGCGCCAGCTGTCGGCCTGCTGGTTTTCCTGCATCTGAATGATGCGGTAGTAAGAGGCACCCTGCTCGTCTGCTTTTAAAGCAATCACTTTTTCCACGTCCTGCGGGCTACCGGCAATGCCATTAATGGAAATCAAGCCGATTTCATTCAACCCGGTCACACGGTCCGCAGCAACATCTTCCGCCGACTGCGCTGCGGTGGTAATCAGCCCCACGGACAGCAATAATGAGGTTAAGGCTAGCGATCGTTTCATTGTCAGCTCCTTATAAACAAACCCTGGTCAATGGCAGGGCATTCCTTCGCTTAACTGAACCCTTTTCCTGCTCCTGCGGCTTGGGGTCCATTGTGCATAAGAAACAATAAAACGCTGAAAAGCTGTGTAAATCTGGCTAAATAAGCCGTATCAGGATCTCATTTTCGGTACAAAATCGCCTGCGCGTACCATTGTCCGGGAACGACGGTTTCGTCATTCAGCACGATGAGATAATAATCCGCTTTTGCCGCAACAGCTTTTGCCTTGATTGCGGCCTCCGAGTCCGACGGAGAGCCTCGTTTCATTGCGGTGACGGTGCCCATTTTCTTCAACCCCTGCGTCTGCGGGCGCTGAATTTCCTGCGGATAATCCGCAACCGGCGGCGCGGGTTGCGGTGTGCCTTGCAGAGCGCTACAGGCGCTGAGTGTCGTAGCCAGTAACAGGGCGCAGAGCAGTCGCATGGTGTTATCTCGTTTCTTAATAGCCATAGTGTAGTTCCGGGTTATCGCTGTGAAGAGGGAATGTTCCCGTTCTGTTATCTTCGCCGCGCTTTTGCAGCACTTTCGAATGAAAATCGTCGGTTAGATCTCACCGTTACAATAATCCCCCAGTGTGATTTGCTTGCTACCTGCAACCCCTTGCCTTACAACAGAGTTTCGTCGCGAATCGGGAGAAGGGCAATGATAGAAATTTATACTGAACAGCTTGCGGGTAGCGAAGTTTTACATGCGGTGCCCGCCGGGAAAAAACAGCAGGCTCTTCCCACCGTTTTGTTTTACCACGGTTTTACCTCTTCAAAACGGGTATACAGCTATTTTGCCGTCGCGCTGGCGCAGGCGGGCATGCGTGTGGTGATGCCCGATGCGATGAACCATGGGACCCGTTTTGATGGCCATGCTTCCGCCCGCCTGCAACAGTTCTGGACCATTCTCAAAACGAGCATTGATGAATATCCCCGCCTGCGCCAGGCGCTCGAGGATCGGTGTCTGATAGCTGATGGCAGGCTGGCCGTTGGCGGCGCTTCAATGGGGGGGATGACGGCGCTGGGGATTATGGCCCGCCATGCTGAAGTACGCAGTGTGGCCTGCATGATGGGCTCGGGATACTTTTCGACGCTTGCCAGAACGCTTTTCCCTCCCCATGAGAGGCAGGCAGCTGACATCTTCGCACTGCTGGCGGAGTACGATGTCAGCACACGACTTGAACGTCTTGGCGACCGCCCGCTGCTGCTCTGGCACGGCGAAGATGATGATGTTGTACCTGCCGTAGAAACCCTGCGGCTACAGCAGGCGCTTATGCAACAGGGCCTGGACAAGCATCTTACCTGTTTGTGGGAGGCCGGGGTTAAACATCGCATCACCCCTGGCGCGCTGGACGCTACCGCACAGTTCTTTGCGCAGAATCTCTAACGAGCGGGTTTGCTTCACCAGAAAAAAGCCCCCATAAAGGGGGCAAGTCAAACGTTGGCTTTTCTGGTCGTTAGTGCATTGTCGTAGCGGTATGCCTGGTGTTAACGCCGGGGGCTGTTACCTGTAAATATCCGCGCTGACCCGCATGTTGCCGTTGCTACCGGGTTCACGCATTAATATTGTGTGGTAGTACTTTGCACCGTGCTCATCTGCATCTTCGCTAATAGCCAGCTCAGCTTCCTGAACGGTGGCAAAATTATGATTGATGTAAATCACGCCGAGGCTTTGTACATCATCCATATTGCGGGCGATTTTGCTGTCTATGCCGATCGCAGCCGTTGCATCTGCGCAAAGCAAAAATGCCGTGACAAGAACATAGGCGAGGGTTTTCATAATGCGCTCCACTAAAGGCTTGTGTTACAGCGGTCGTCGCTCCTGTTGATGATTAGTGGCGGCCTGTGACAATAAGTGTAACCCCATGGCGCTGAATGAAAAGTGACCATTTCTGATGGTGTCCGTCAAAATTTTTTTGCGATCCAGCGCAACGTTATAAAATTCACCGGCTTAGTCTGCGGCAGCTTTTCGGCCCGTCCGATAAAAGAATTAATTTGCGTTCTGCCTTGAGTTTATTGGGGGGCGCTTGTATTATGGCGCGTCAAATTTTCAGCCGCACTTAAACACGTTCCTTGCCTCCATGGGCCGCGGTTGACCCTATCAGGAGGCTGAATAATCCGTAAGGAGCAATTCGATGCGTCATTACGAAATCGTTTTTATGGTCCATCCTGACCAGAGCGAACAGGTTCCGGGTATGATCGAACGTTACACTGGTGCAATCACTGCAGCAGAAGGTACGATCCACCGTCTGGAAGACTGGGGCCGCCGTCAGCTGGCTTACCCAATCAACAAACTGCACAAAGCTCACTACGTTCTGCTGAACGTTGAAGCTACGCAGGAAGTGATTGATGAGCTGGAAACAAACTTCCGCTTCAACGACGCCGTTATCCGTAGCATGGTTATGCGCGTTAAGCACGCGGTTACCGAAGCATCTCCAATGGTTAAAGCGAAAGACGAACGCCGTGAGCGTCGCGATGATTTCGCTTCTGAAACCGCTGATGATGCAGATGCTGGGGATTCTGAAGAGTAATTTCTGATGACGGCAAACCGCCTGGTGTTGTCTGGCACAGTGTGCAAGACGCCCCTTCGCAAGGTCAGCCCGTCAGGAATTCCTCATTGCCAGTTCGTGCTTGAGCACCGTTCTGTGCAAGAGGAGGCCGGTTTTAACCGGCAGGCATGGTGCAGAATGCCAGTGATTATTAGCGGGCAGGCACACCAGGCCATTACTCACAGTATAACGGTCGGCACGGTACTTACGGTTCAGGGCTTCATCACTTGCCATCAGGCAAAAAATGGGCTGAACAAAGTGGTATTGCATGCCGAGCAGATTGAATTGATAGATTCTGGAGACTAGCCATATGGCACGTTATTTCCGTCGTCGCAAGTTCTGCCGTTTCACCGCGGAAGGCGTTCAAGAGATTGACTATAAAGACATCGCTACGCTGAAAAACTACATCACCGAAAGCGGTAAGATTGTCCCAAGCCGTATCACCGGTACCCGTGCAAAATACCAGCGTCAGCTGGCTCGCGCCATCAAACGCGCTCGCTACCTGTCCCTGCTGCCGTACACTGATCGTCATCAGTAATCGGGCACGGTCCATTAATACGACTTTGAGAGGATAAGGTAATGCAAGTTATTCTGCTTGATAAAGTAGCAAACCTGGGTAGCCTGGGTGATCAGGTTAACGTTAAAGCGGGCTATGCTCGTAACTTCCTGGTACCACAGGGTAAAGCTGTTCCTGCTACCAAGAAAAACGTTGAATTCTTCGAAGCACGCCGTGCTGAACTGGAAGCCAAACTGGCTGACGTTCTGGCCGCTGCTGAAGCTCGCGCTGCGAAGATCAACGCACTGGAAACCGTTACCATCGCGTCTAAAGCAGGCGACGAAGGTAAACTGTTCGGTTCCATTGGTACTCGCGACATCGCTGACGCTGTAACTGCAGCTGGCGTTGACGTGGCTAAGAGCGAAGTTCGTTTACCGAACGGCGTTCTGCGTACCACTGGCGAGCACGTTGTGGACTTCCAGGTTCACAGCGAAGTCTTCGCTAAACTGACTGTAAACGTGGTTGCTGAAGCGTAATATTCGCTAAAGTCTACGTGAAAACGCCGGCCTCAAGCCGGCGTTTTACATTCTCTCTTCATCTTTCTGGCCGCAGAGATGATGTCTGTACACCCTCAACGCAGTCGCTTATTAATATCACCCTCAGGGATTCATTCCCCTGCCGCCTGTGTAACCCGAATTATTGACGGTAAAACAGGCCATCGGATTACTGAGCCCGAAGGAAGCTGCCATCCGGCTGGCGGGTAAAAAGAATCTGCCGATCGTTGCCGGTATCAATAGTCAGGCCAGTTACCACACCGTTCGCATTCTGGCGAATTTTTACGCTCTGTCCGGTCTGTAAATTGCTCAGCGGTTTGCTGTCGCCCTCGACCTGGGCCATAGCATAGACATCCGTTGGGGGAAGGTTATTGTCGCGAAACAGCTGCGCCATGGTCTGCCCTGATGCTATGCGATAGGTTCGCCATTGCTGCTCGATATCGTTGCTGACCGGTTGAGCCGGTGCCTGAGCTTGCGGCTCTTCTTCAACCTGTGCCGGTTCGGCGGGCGCAACCGGGGTCGCATTGTCCGGAGGATTCACAAGCCTTGCCTGCATAGGTGACTGGGATTCTATGGACAACGGAGCATCGCGCACGACGGGGCTCTTTGTCTCATCTGCCGTTGGCCACAGAAAACCGACGACCATGATTGCCGCGGCGATAATCATTCCCCGACGATGCAAAGCTGGAAGCGGGTCCATCAGGCGGAAATGTTCAGGTGCGTGCCAAATCCGCGCGAGCCATGGTTTAACAGCGAGTCGCATCGGCAACCCTCCTCATCGTTACACAGTGTGAAATATCCATTTCCCTACTCCATTATAGAACGCTAACTGTTTGATGCCCGTGGCAATCCAGGTTTACGTGATGCCCAGCCGCAATTTATCGCTCACTCTGGGCATTGTTCCTGTTTCGTTCGCATTTGTCACCTTTGGGCCTTTTGCATTTTACCCGGCAAGTTGACGCTGCTATGCTGCGGGCTTGCTTTTAAACACCTTAAAGGAAAATTCATGACAACCCCTTCATTTGACAGCGTCGAAGCGCAAGCAAGTTACGGTATTGGTTTACAGGTTGGTCAACAGCTGAGCGAATCTGGTCTGCAGGGTCTGCTGCCAGAAGCACTGGTTGCTGGCCTGCGCGATGCGCTGGAAGGGAATGCCCCGGCTGTTCCTGTTGACGTGGTTCACCGCGCGCTGCGCGAAGTCCACGAGCGTGCCGATGCCGTTCGTCAGGAACGTCAGAAAGAAATGGCCGTAGAAGGTCAGAAATACCTGGAAGAAAACAGCAAGAAAGAAGGCGTGAGCAGCACCGAATCCGGCCTGCAGTTCCGCGTTATTACCCAGGGCACCGGCGCAATCCCGGCGCGTAAAGACCACGTGCGCGTGCACTACACCGGCAAGCTTATCGACGGGACCGTTTTCGACAGCTCCGTACAGCGTGGCGAACCGGCTGAATTCCCGGTAAGCGGCGTTATCGCCGGCTGGATTGAAGCGCTGACCCTGATGCCGGTTGGCTCTAAATGGGAACTGACCATTCCACACAACCTCGCTTACGGCGAACGTGGTGCGGGCGCGTCTATTCCGCCGTTCAGCACTCTGGTCTTTGAAGTCGAGCTGCTGGAAATTCTGTAAACAGCGCCAAAGCCCCGCTCAGGCGGGGTTTTCATTTGGCTGGTAACATGAATTCGTGATTTTATCTTGCATATGCCCCCGTTCCGGGTATTTTTGTGAGGTGCATCGCGTTGTCAGAGTGATATCGCACTCAAATTAAACAAAAAATTAACAATATTGTTGTGATTAATATTTATCCCGCCGATTCTTACCTGGTATCGCAGCCCTCAACCGGGCGACATCACATTAAACACGACGTTCTAAAGGCCAACAGAGCCTGAATACAACAGACAGGTACAGGAAAATAAAACATGGTAGACCAGATCAAAGTTGCAGACGAGGCTGAGGCTCCGGCTGAGCAGTCTCTGCGGCGTAATTTAACCAACCGACATATCCAGCTGATTGCTATCGGTGGCGCTATCGGCACCGGCTTATTTATGGGCTCGGGAAAGACCATCAGCCTTGCCGGCCCGTCAATAATCTTCGTCTATATGATCATCGGCTTTATGCTGTTTTTCGTGATGCGTGCGATGGGCGAACTGCTGCTGTCTAATCTTGAATACAAGTCGTTCAGCGACTTCGCGGCGGATTTGTTGGGACCCTGGGCGGGCTATTTTACCGGCTGGACATACTGGTTCTGTTGGGTGGTCACGGGCATGGCTGACGTGGTGGCGATAACCGCCTACGCGCAGTTCTGGTTCCCCGGACTGTCGGACTGGGTTGCTTCGCTGGCGGTTATCTTAGTGCTGCTTAGCCTGAACCTTGCCACCGTAAAAATGTTCGGTGAGATGGAGTTCTGGTTTGCGATGATCAAAATTGTCGCCATCGTGGCGCTGATTGTGATCGGACTGGTGATGGTGCTGATGCACTTCCATTCGCCGTCTGGCGTGGAGGCTTCCTTCAATAACCTCTGGAACAACGGCGGCTGGTTCCCGAAAGGCCTCAGCGGCTTCTTTGCGGGCTTCCAGATTGCGGTCTTTGCCTTTGTGGGCATTGAGCTGGTGGGCACGACCGCCGCGGAAACCAAGGACCCGGAAAAGTCATTGCCGCGCGCCATTAACTCCATCCCGGTTCGCATCATCATGTTCTATGTATTCTCGCTGATCGTGATTATGTCGGTCACGCCATGGCGTTCTGTGGTACCGGATAAGAGCCCGTTCGTAGAACTGTTTGTGCTGGTCGGTCTGCCTGCCGCAGCCAGCATTATCAACTTTGTGGTGCTGACGTCTGCGGCCTCCTCCGCGAACAGCGGGGTGTTCTCCACCAGCCGCATGCTGTTCGGCCTGGCGCAGGACGGCGTGGCACCTAAAGCATTCGCTAAGCTCTCTAAACGCGCGGTACCGGCCAAAGGGCTGACTTTCTCCTGTATCTGCCTGCTGGGTGGCGTGGTGATGCTGTACGTGAATCCGGACGTGATAGCGGCGTTCACTATGATCACCACGGTATCGGCGATTCTGTTTATGTTTGTCTGGACGATTATTCTTTGTTCATACCTTGTGTATCGCAGGCAGCGTCCTGAACTGCATAAAAAATCCATCTATAAGATGCCGCTGGGCAAGCTAATGTGCTGGATTTGCATGGCGTTCTTTGTGTTTGTGATCGTGCTGTTGACGCTGGAAGACGATACCCGTCAGGCGCTGATGGTCACGCCGCTGTGGTTTGCTATCCTGGGCGTAGGCTGGATGTTTATCGGTAAGAAGCGTCTTGCTGCAATGCGTAAGTAACCTTTAATCTGACCCGCTCCTCTCTAAGAGAGCGGGTCAGGCTCGGGCAAGCTTTCTTTCTCGCCCCTCTGAAGCAAGGAAGTCCGTCTGGCGTTACTCCCCGGCCAGAGCCCTTGGGAACAGGACATTGTTTTCAAGACTGATGTGATTCATCAGATCGTCTATCAACTCATTTATCCCGCTATACATCGCTTTCCACGTCGTGCAGGCCTCCGGCGGCGGCGTCACATTATTGGTGGCGTGCTTGATCACTTCCAGCAGCTCCCCCGCCTCATCATGTTCGCTTTCCATTACGCTAATCGGGCCGTTCGCCTGCGATCCCATACCGTTTTTAATCATCGGGAAGAGGATTTGCTCCTCTTTCATCATGTGGCTGCTCAGCTCCTGATGCAGCATGGTGAGATACTTCGCCAGCCCTTTGGGAACGTTTGGCTTATCGGCATGCACGCGTTCAACTTTGCTGGCCTGGAAGATCAGTTCCGGCAGCTGCTCGCGGTGCCTGTCGTGGTAGCGCACAATAATATGATCGATAATTTCGGCCAGCGGCGCGGCGCGCCATTCCTTCTCCACTGGCTCGACAGCAAGGACGGCAAGCTCTGCTTCAATAGCCTCCAGATCCAGTTCTTTACGGGTTGCCGCGCGCTCAAGCGTTTGTTTGCCGCCGCAGCAGAAATCGAGATCCAGTTTACGGAACAGGGCGCAAGCGCGTGGAATGGTTAAAGCCAGTTCACCTAAAGGTTGGTCGCGGAAGGCCATAAGCAGATACCTCATCATTAAAATATAAGATGCATTTTAAATGCATCTTTATGGCGTGGCTATGACTCTTTTTAGGTAGCAGGCTATTTCCTGGCAGGGACGGCGACTCCGGCAAGATCTGCCTTTTGAGGTTTGCCCAGCACGGCCAGCACCACGCCCGCGACCAGACAGAGTATGCCGGTCAGGGTTAAGAGTGGCGGCCAGCTGTGACGCAGCATAAAGGTATAGGCCAGACCGGCGAGGGTTTCGAAAACGATCAGCGGGCCGACAATAACCGTAGGCAGTCGCTGGCAGGCTATATTCCAGCACAGATTGCCGAGCCACGAACAAAACAGGGCGATAGCGAACATCAGCGTCAAAAACACCGCCGGTCGCGGGCCGAAGGGCAGGGAAAAATCAGCCTTGCTGTTGGCCATAAACCAGCAAACGGCAAGATAGCCCAGTAAAGAGAATGGCAGCGTGGACAGGCCCTGTGCGGTTGCCCACATCATCGGATTTTTATCCGGATTTTCCCGTAGCCAGCGTGCGTTACGTAGCGCGTACCACGCCCAGCAGGCAACCGAGATAAACGCCAGCCCAATCCCGCTCCCATAGCGCCACCAGCTAAAATCAGCCGGTCCGTCGCGCAGCTCCGCTGTGTTAACCATCACCAGTCCAAAGGCAATGACGAGCAGAGCCGGAGCCAGGCGACGCCAGGGCAGCTTCCCGTCGCGTTTGCTGTAAAGCAGGTTGGCAAACACAGGGATCACCACCGGCAAGGTGCCGATAATCATCGTGGCAATAGGCGCGCCGGTGCGCTGAATGGCGCTGGCAAGGCAAACGTAATAAATAAGGTTGCCCACCGTCGACAGCTTAAGCGCCGTAAGCCAGTCTTTGCCGCTTAGCTGACGCAGCCTTTGCCGGCCAAGCCAGGCCAGAGGCAGTGCGATCAGCCCAAGCGCCAGGTAGCGCCCGGTAGACTGCAGCGCGGCAGGATAGTCCGGTACGATTATCGGGCCGACGAAAATAAGCCCCCACATTAGCCCCGCCAACAGGGCATATAGCACGCCAGTTAACATCTTTAGCTTCCGAATCAGTCTTTATAGCGGGAGTGTAGGGGGTCGAGCAGGAGGCGTATTGTACCAGCTTGCGGTCTTGCTAGCGGGCAACCTGCTTTTGATAGCGTACGGGCGTAATGCCGTAGCGCCTGGCAAAGGCGCGGGTCAAATGAGCCTGATCGGTCAATCCGCTGGCCGCGGCGACCTGCGCTGCGGGCATGCCTTGGGTGAGAAATTGTTTTGCCCGCCAAAGACGGATAGCCATCAGCATCTGATGCGGCGTGACGTGGAAGTGGGCTTTGAACTGGCGCTGGAAATGATAGGGGCTTAAGGAGACAACGGCCGCCAGCTCGTCAAGCGTGACGATATTCATATAATTATCGTGCAGATAATCGCGTACCCGCGCAAACCGATGTAGCGCTTCTCCGGGGCCGGAAGCCGAGTGGCGCGCATAGGGGCGAAAGGTTTCCACCAGATTGAAAAGCCCCCCTTGCTGAGTGAGGGTGTCGTCGGTGTTCCATAATCCGTTAATCAGGTGCGAGATTTGACGGGAACGCAGCGGATCATGGGTCACCACCTCGTTAAACCACCAGCTTCTTTCGCCGGTCAGCGCTTCCAGAAAATCAGGTTCCAGATAAATCATCCGGTAGCGCCATCCCTCGTCCGTGACGGCTTCTCCGGTGTGCAGCTCGTCCGGGTTCATCAGCACCAGCATGTCGGCTGCGGCAACGTGCTGAGCGCCACGATAGCGAAAGCGCTCGGCACCAAAGTCTATGGCGCCGATACCGAAAGCTTCGTGCGTGTGAGGCTCAAAGGCGTAACGAGAAATATGAGCGTGATAAAGCTCGACGCCCGGCAACTGTGGAAGATGCCGAAACTGCGCGCGATCTCTTTCATCAATAAAGTGTTCCGGAACGCCTTGCACGCTGTCTCCTTTAAACGGACCACCCTTATTATAAGGGGGTCCGTACAAGGCACCAGCGATCTTAACCTTAAATTAACAACTACAGTGCGGCGCTGACGCTTTCCGCAAGCGATGTGGTTGGGCGACCGATAAGTTTGCTGAGTGTGCGGCTGTCGTCAAACAGGCCGCCTTTTGAGGCACCAACATCCGAGTTAGCCAGCATGGCAGCAAGCCCTTCGGGCAAACCCGCAGCCAGCAGAGCAGCGTTGAAATCCGTTTCGGACAGATTCTGATAGACCACCTGTTTGCCGCTTTGTTTGCTTACTTCTGCCGCCAGTTCAGGGAGTGTCCAGCCGCGGTCGCCCGCCAGCTCGTAAACTTTGCCTCCCTGGTTTTCAAGGGTCATGACTTTGGCTGCGGCGGCGGCATAATCTGCGCGGGAAGCTGAGGCGATTTTGCCTTCCCCCGCGCTGCCGATAAATACGCCGTGTTGCAGGGCTGGGGGGACACTGGCGATATAGTTTTCGGTGTACCAGCCGTTACGCAGCAGGACGAAAGGAATGCCTGATTCTTTCAGCATTTTTTCCGTCTCGATATGCTCGTCGGCGAGGCCCAGCGGGGAGCTGTCTGCATGAAGCAGGCTGGTGTAGGCAATCAGCTTCACGCCAGCGTTTTTTGCCGCTTCAATCACGTTGCCGTGCTGTGCCGCACGCTTGCCGACTTCGCTTGAGGAGATAAGCAGAAGTTTTTCCACGCCGCTCAGAGCCTGCGCCATTGCTGCTTTATCGTTGTAATCCGCGCCGCGAACCTGAACGCCACGTTCGCTGAGATCGCTCACTTTTGAGGGCGTGCGAACAATAGCGACAATATCTTTAGCCGCAACGTTTTGCAGGAGATCTTCTACTACCTGACGGCCCAGCAGGCCGGAGACACCGGTGATCGCAATCATGATAAACGCCTTAATGTTTGGGGTTAGTTGTGTCACACTATCACGCCTTACTAACTTTTAGTAAGTACGTACAAAAAGGTAAGTATGAAATGAGTGAGACGCTGGAAGCCATGCCGACGCTGAGCGAGCAGCTGCGCGACGGAAATTTATTTGCTGAGAAATGCCCGTCGCGGGATGTGCTAAAACACGTCACCAGCCGCTGGGGCGTGCTGATTCTGGTGGCTCTGCAAAGTGGCACCCACCGTTTTAGCGACCTGCGCCGCAGGATGGGGGGAGTCAGCGAAAAGATGCTGGCTCAGACTTTGCAATGGCTGGAAGCGGACGGCTTTGTAAACCGGAAATCTTATCCGGTTGTGCCCCCGCATGTGGAATACAGCCTGACGCCGATGGGCTGTGAAATCGCTGAAAAAGTTGCCGCGCTGGCCGACTGGATTGAAGGGAATTTGCCGCAGGTGCTGGCGTCCCGCGAACGGGATGCCAGCTAGCGTTCTGCGGGACAGCAGGCCCGGCTATTTATTCAAATCGACCTGATAGATAGCAAAGCCAATCTCGTCCGTGCCGACGTGGTGCATCGGATACCGTGCCTTGTCCTTGATAAAGGCCGCGGCTTTTTCGCCCGGCGAAGTCTCAAAACGAATATCCAGCTTTTGCTGGCTGTGAAGAGGGGCCAGCCGCCAGTTGTTATCCGCCGCAGGATGAATCTCCCGTTGGGCGCTAATCCAGTTTGCCAGCACGGAACGGTTTTCATCCGGTGAGGCAAAAGCGATATGGCTGTCGCCGGTGCCGGCAAATTTACCGCCGTAAGCGCGGTAGTTATTTGTCGCCACCAGGAAAGTCGCGTTTGGATCGATTGGCTTGCCGTTAAACGTCAGATCTTTGATTCGCTCGGCTTTCGGATTCACCTTCTGACATTCGCCGTCATAGCGAGCGGGCTGCGAAACATCAACCTGGTAGTTCACGCCGTCGATAACATCGAAATTATAGGTGCGGAAGCCGTCCCAGTTGATAAGCGACTGCGGTTTACTGCTGTTCACGTCGATCTGATTGAACTGCCCGGCGGAGCATTCCAGCCACTCCTTCACCTCTTTGCCACTCGCTTTCACGACGACAAGCGTGTTCGGATACAGGTACAAATCTGCGGCGTTACGGAAAGTCAGCTGGCCTTTCTCGACCTCGACGAAGCTCGCAGGATCGTTCTTACGTCCGCCAACTTTAAAGGGGGCGGCGGCGGAAAGTACGGGCAGATTCGCCAGGTCCGGATCGCCCTGAATGAATTTTTCCACATAGGCGCGCTGGGCGTTATTCACCACCTGGACCGTAGGATCGTCCTGTACCAGCGCAAGGTAACTGTACATATTGTCGGCTGATTTACCGATTGGCTTGCTGACAAACTCGCGTGTGGCGTTGTGGTCCTGCTCGAGGACCTTCACCAGTCTGGCGTCCTCTGCGGCCAGAGATTTTTTCGCTACGCTGTCATAGATCGGGCGCGCCTCGGCTTTGCTGCTGGTGACTTTCCAGGCGCCGTCGTCGTTGTTTAACACCAGGTCAACGACGCCAAGATGATCGCCCCACATACCGGGCATCACCGCAGGCACACCGTTAAGCGTACCTTTCTCAATGTCGGCTCCCTTGATGCTGGCAAAATCTTTGCCAGGGAAGACGGCGTGAGCGTGTCCGAACAGAATGGCGTCCACGCCCGGCACTTCGCTTAGGTAATAGACGGAGTTTTCAGCCATCGCGTGATACGGATCGCTCGAAAGCCCTGAATGCGCGACCACCACCACCAGATCCGCGCCCTGTTTGCGCATCTCCGGCACATACTGTTTAGCGGTTTCGGTTATATCCTTAACCGTGACTTTGCCGGCCAGGTTCGCTTTATCCCACGTCATTATCTGCGGCGGCACAAAGCCGATATAGCCGATGCGCAGCGTCTGCGCTTTGCCGTCTTTATCTTTAACTGCGGTTTCTTTAATCAGGTAGGGCGTAAACAGCGGCTTATGGGTTCTGGCATCAATAATATTGGCGTTCACGTAAGGGAATTTCGCCCCTGCCAGCGCCTTATGCAGGTAGTCCAGCCCATAGTTGAATTCATGGTTGCCCAGGTTGCCGACGGCGTAATCCAGCGTGTTCAGCGCTTTATAGACGGGGTGGATGTCGCCTGCCTTCAGCCCCTTTGCCGCCATGTAGTCGCCAAGCGGGCTGCCCTGAATCAGGTCACCATTATCGACCAGCACGCTGTTCGCGGCTTCTGCGCGCGCGGCATTGATTAAGCTTGCTGTACGTACCAGACCGAATTTTTCTGTCGGCGTATCTTTGTAGTAATCGAAGTCCATCATATTGCTGTGCAGATCGGTGGTTTCGAGAATACGCAGGTCAACCGTTGCCGCGTTCACGCTGGCTGCAACCAGCGTGGCCAGTATCGTTGCGCTAAACTTGATCATGTTTAAGGTCCTTTTTAGAGGTACGCCACAAAAGGCAGTGAATTTACAGGCCGTTGCTTACAATTTTGTGAAGTCTGCCAGAAAACTCAGCGATGAAACCTGAATCGCTTCACAGATAGCGCATCCGGTTGCAATGAGATATAAATAAAACAACAGGTTATTCGCGCACAACCGTATGCGGCGACACACTAAGAGGTGGAGAATGTTAGATAAAATTTGCCAGCTGGCTCGGGAGGCGGGCGTCGCCATCATGCAGGTCTACGAAGGCGAAAAACCGCTGGAGGCAACGCAGAAAGTTGATGACTCGCCGGTGACCGCGGCTGATATTGCGGCCCATACGATTATTCTGCAAGGTTTACAGAGCTTAACGCCGGATATACCTGTGCTCTCAGAAGAAGATCCGCAAAGCTGGGCCGTACGGCAGAACTGGGAGCGTTACTGGCTGGTTGATCCGCTCGATGGCACCAAAGAGTTTCTTAAACGTAACGGGGAGTTCACCGTCAACATCGCGCTGATCGAAAAGGGGAAAGCCGTGCTGGGCGTGGTCTATGCTCCCGTACTGAAGATCATGTACAGCGCAGCGGAAGGCAAAGCATGGAAGGAGGAGTGCGGCGTGCGTAATCAGATCCTGGTTCGCGATGCGCGCCCACCGCTGGTGGTGGTTAGCCGCTCACATGCCAACAATGACCCTGAACTGAAAGAATATTTGCAGCAGATGGGCGAGCATCAGACGACGGCGATTGGCTCCTCCCTGAAGTTCTGCCTGGTCGCGGACGGACAGGCGCAGCTTTATCCGCGCTTTGGGCCGACCAATATCTGGGATACCGCCGCAGGCCATGCGGTTGCGGTCGCCGCCGGGGCGCACGTCCATGACTGGCAGGGTAAGCCGCTCGACTATACCCCGCGGGAATCCTTCTTAAACCCCGGCTTCAGAGTCTCTATTTACTGAGCAGGTCATGCAGCAGGTTCATGACCTGCTGCACCTCATCCTGGGTCAGCGAGCCGTCTTTGGCGTACTGAACGCGTCCGTTTTTATCCAGCACCACAATCGCAGAACCGCCTTCTTCCAGCTGCCAGGCTTTTTTCGCTACGCCGTTACTGTCCACGATGAACTGCGACCAGGGATACTGCTTTTTATTGCTCTCAATACTGCTGCGTACAAACATCCCGGTGCCGACGATTGCATCATCCGTATTGACGATGGTGGTCGTCTGGTAGCGATCGTGGGGGAGTTTGGCCGCTTTGATGGCTTCAATCAGCCCGGCGTTTTTCTCTTTGGCGCTTGAGCGCCCGGCAATATGTTGCAGCACCCGCACTTTTCCTGCGAGCTGTGCGCTATTCCAGTTTTTGTAGCTAAACTTATCACTATCGAGCACGAGCTCGCCTTTATCGGCAATACCGATCGGCGAAACGCGCTGGTTTTTCTCAAAGTTATGGGCTGAAGCCATTAGTGGCAGCAGTAGGGCGGTAAGCGCAAGCGCTGTGCGCAGGGTCATGGTTGACTCCTTATTATAGGTAAAAGATTGCAGGTGATCGGACCACTTGGCCCTGACGATTTAAGCATAAGTGCTGAATAGCCATCTGTCCCGCAACTTAAGGGCCAGTTTGCGGGCGACCGCACAGATATCCCTGGTTTTTGAATGCTTAAACTAAATTTCGTTAACATTTGCAAAGATTATTCTGAGAAATTGTAATGAAACGGTAAATAAGGTTATGCAAACTAGGTGTCGGTTTGGAGATGGACTATAGTTTTCAGGCACCAAATTTTTCTCCTCGTTGTGTCGGACCAAATGTGGAACCGCAGGGGCGTCACACTGCAGGAGAGTAAGAAGAATGAAAATTTTCCAACGTTACAACCCGCTTCAGGTGGCGAAGTACGTGAAGATCCTGTTCCGTGGACGGTTGTACATCAAGGACGTTGGCGCTTTTGAATTTGATAAGGGCAAGATTCTTATCCCAAAAGTTAAAGATAAGCAGCATTTATCCGTGATGTCCGAAGTCAACCGCCAGGTTCTGCGTATGCAGGCAGAGATGGCGTAAAGCTTCTTAGCTGTACGAAGTAAAACGGCACCCGCGGGTGCCGTTGGTGTTTCTGAGGCGGTATTATATAAAAATGATATATTCTGATAAATCATAATTTTGATGAATAAATATAATTGTTCTTCTGATGTATATATATTCATTATACAATGAATATTTATTGTTATATTTTTAGGGTAATTATCATTCAATTGAAGGTTTCGCGCATCAATAAATTTACTGGTATGTGGCAGATCACGAAATGAAAATGATTTTCTTGTAAGCAAGCGAAAATCAATGCCTCATCACTATGAGATTATAAGGAGGTAATCATGTCAGATACAATTTTTGTGACAGCTCCCAATCCATCAGTGAACTTACCCGGTTATGGTGGAGGTTTTTTCGATACAAGCGCGCCGTCTCATACTCCAAATGCAGGGCAATTATTTCTGCAGGTAACATTGCCATTCTATCAATCGCCGAATCTTTGCCTTAGTACTCTTGCATGGTTAGAGAAATATATTAAAGAGCATGGTGCGAATAACCCTTTAACACTTCAAGTTGTGGCTAATAATGTAAGGTATTTCTGTAATGCAGATACAAATCTTGTCCATAACCCTGGGTTAAATGTTTATGAGGCTTACCATAGTACTAATCCTGCTCCTGCTAAATATGATTATCATTCAATGAATATTGAACAAATGAGTGGGAATGTTACAACACCAATAGCTGCTTTTGGCCATTATTTATGGGGGGATGGGAAAGCTCGTAGGGTTAACCTGTCAGATGTGGGATTGAAAATTAAAGTTAATCAGATTGCTCCTGTTATAAGTATCATTAAAAGTGGTGTTGTTGGCAATTTCCCAATATCAGTTGATTTTAATCGCGATACTTTTCTTGATGGTATTATTCCTGCGACCTACTTGGGTAATATTACATTAAAAACGGAAGGGATGCTGTCGATCCAGAAAGGAGGAACATGGAATTATCATGGTGTGGTACGTGCGTATAATGATAGGTTTGATTTTGATCCAGGCACACACAGGGGGCCAATTGCGGAGTCGTTAACGAGATTGGGCGGAATGTTTTCTGGCCAAAGCTTTGATATCATGTTGCCTGGAGAGATCAGGATTAAAGGTACAGGTCATCGTTAGCATTTATGGAAATCATAAGCATTGGTCGTAGGCTAACCTGTGGGAAGCTAATGCTTCAAAAAATAGCTGTCATCTATCATGTATATTACGTAAGGCAATGACTATAAAAAGTGATGCACAACATTGGAGGTTGCTTTATCTTACAGAGTACTCAACATAGCCTTTTTCACATACATAGATGCCGACATAATCTTTACTGGCTTTGTTACCTCTGGCCGTAAAAGGGACAGATAGCGAGTTCTGTGGTTCAATCTGGTCATAACGAGTGACCTTACCCCAGGAAATATCAGGCGCTGTTGTGCCTAAAAAATCTGCAGTTTCTTTCCATTTGAGCATTCTCGCAGCGAAGTCCTTTTTAACAATTTCACGTACTTCTCCATCACTGGTTTGGGCACAGGTTCGACCTTTTTCGCCGGGCCAAATAATTATTAAGAGGAGGGAAGGAATTAATGCCATGAGTATATACTTTATCAGTTTCATTTCTAATCACCCGATGTGATTTTATCTCTCATTATGACAATGATGGTCAATGAAATTCTGCGTGATTTCAATGTGATTTTTTTGCAGTAGTTCACATATATCGGAGGAAAGCGTGATTGAATTATTTTGGTGAATGTAATTTGATGCGGGTATAAAACATATGAATTTGATATCCCGTAGGAATGAAAGTTACAGAGCAGATAGTAACGTAGACCATAAAAATGCCCCTTGTTTGGATTGCACCTTAAAAGTTGGATACCCAACTGAGTATGGTGCAGTCCCGTTCAAGGGGCATAGTTATTACCAGTCCACTTTATCTAAACTGCGTCTTTAAGCCGCGTTATGCTCTTGTGCATCCGGCAGCTTAGGCGTCAACGGCGTCGGTTTGTTGTCGATGCGCGTCACCAGCAGCTGATCGATACGGTAGTTATCAATATCCACCACCTCGAACTTATACCCGGAGAATTTCACCGAATCGGTGCGCTTGGGAATTTTGCGCAGCATAAACATCATAAAGCCGCCGATGGTTTCGTAGTTGCCGGACTGCGGAAACTCGTCGATATCCAGCACGCGCATCACGTCGTCAATCGGCGTGCCGCCTTCCACCAGCCAGGAGTTTTCATCGCGGGCGACAATCTGCTCTTCCATCCCCTGGCCGACCAGGTCACCCATCAGCGTGGTCATCACGTCATTCAGCGTGATAATGCCAACCACCAGCGCGTATTCGTTCATGATCACCGCAAAGTCTTCCCCCGCGGTCTTAAAGCTTTCGAGCGCCTCGGAGAGCGTGAGCGTGTCCGGTACAATCAGCGTATTACGCAGATGCACGCCGCTGTTAAGCGCCATGCTCTGGTTGCCCAGCACGCGGTTTAACAGCTCTTTGGAGTCCACGTAGCCTACGATATGGTCGATGTCGCCGTTACAGACCAGGAACTTGGAGTGTGGATGTTCGGCGATTTTGTTCTTCAGGCTCTGCTCTTCTTCATGCAAATCGAACCAGATGATGTTCTCGCGCGAGGTCATGGAAGAGGGCACGGTGCGCGATTCCAGCTCGAACACGTTTTCAATCAGCTCGTGTTCCTGCTTACGCAGCACGCCAGCCAGCGCGCCGGCTTCAAAGACGGCATACACATCGTCAGAAGTAATGTCGTCGTTGCGCACCATCGGCAGTTTGAAAATGCGGAAAATGACGTTAGCCAGGCCGTTGAAGAACCACACCAGCGGACGGAAGATAAACAGACAGAAGCGCATCGGGTTGATGATTCGCAAAGCAACCGTTTCAGGCGAAATCATGCCGATGCGTTTCGGGGTCAGGTCGGCAAACAGGATAAACAGGCTGGTCACCAGGGTGAAGGAGATAATAAAGCTCAGCTGGTCGGCCATTTCCGGGGAGAAAAAGCGCGTCAGAATCACCTCAAACGCCGGGGAAAATGCCGCGTCGCCGACGATACCACCAAGAATAGCCACGGCGTTCAGGCCAATCTGCACCACGGTAAAGAACATGCCAGGGCTTTCCTGCATCTTCAGTACGCGCTGCGCGTTAACGTTGCCCTCATCAGCCAGCAGCTTGAGTTTAATTTTACGGGAAGCGGCCAGCGAGATCTCCGAAACGGAGAAGAACGCACTGACGGATATCAGAAGAAGTATTACTAAAATACTGTTTAACATAGTTTATCTGGCTGTTGTGGCCAGATCCTCGGAAGGAAAAGTTGAAAATCCATGGGGTCATACATAAAAAAAAGCGGGCTGCTCTCATGAGCAAGCCTGCCATGTCACCGGGTAGTATAGCGTAAGGGCGGGATGGGCTGCTACTGGCTGTCTAACCGCCAAAGCGTTTAACGCTATCACGCCGGATAGTTTCTTAATATTCCTTTCGCCGCGAGCGACAGTCCTTGTCCTGAGTGGAAGATCACCTCTTTGTAAGATTTAATCTTTGCTTTGCCAGCACCGGTTTCGCCAGTGTGATGTGAGCGCCGTGCTTGCGGCGGACCACTCTTCGTCGTCCGCCTCTGTGCTCACTCAGCTCTCAGGCGGTAAACAAACCCCAATCCCGCCGATTCCGCAGTAGCCGTAGGGGTTTTTATGCAGATACTGCTGGTGGTCGTCCTCTGCGTAATAGAACGGCCCGGCGTTGGCGATCTCTGTCGTGACCTGACGTTTATCCCCAGCCTGCGCCATGGCGTTCTGGAAACGCTCGAGGCTTGCGCGGGCAGCCGCATCCTGCTCTGGGGTTAAAGGATAAATTGCCGAGCGATATTGCGTGCCCACATCTCCCCCCTGACGCATGCCCTGGGCAGGATCATGATTTTCCCAGAAGACCTGCAACAGCTGCTCGTAGCTCACCACTTGCGGGTCGTACACCACGCGTACGGCTTCGGCGTGGCCCGTTTGCCCGCTACAGACTTCGCGGTAGGTAGGGTTTGGTGTATATCCTCCGGCATAGCCCGCTGCGGTGCTGTAGACACCGGGGAGCTGCCAGAACAAACGCTCCACGCCCCAGAAACAGCCCATGGCAAAATAGGCCGTTTCCATGCCATCGGGGACATTAGTCATAGAATGCTCGTTAACCGCGTGCAGAGTGGCCACCGGCATGGGCGTATTGCGGCCGGGCAGGGCCTCAGACTGGGTAACGGGATGGCTTTTTTCGAATAATTTCATCAGTGTTTTTCTCCCGAAATGGCGAAATGGCCAGTACGACCGTCCTGCGGTTGTAACCGGGCGTGTAATTGCAGACAATAGCCAGGTTTTATCAGACTACAGTACATATAAGAATTATTTGGGTCTTTGAACATTTTTCAACCCCGATTGTTGGGGTTTTGTTAAACCGCGGAGCGGTATAAACGTTTCCTTCCAGGGGCGGGAACAAGATATTCAGGAGAAAACGTGCCACGAATCCGTATTTTATGTCTGGCGAGTTTATGCCTGGCAAGCACATGGGCTAACGCGGCCAACGTGCGCTTACAGGTTGAAGGATTAAGCGGGGAGCTGCAAAAGAACGTTCGCGCGCAGCTTTCAACCATTCAGAGCGACGAAGTGACGCCGGACCGGCGTTTCCAGGCTCGCGTGGATGATGCCATCCGCGAGGGGCTAAAAGCGCTTGGCTATTATGAGCCGACGATTGATTTCGAGCTCCTCCCCCCGCCTCCGAAAGGTCGCCAGGTATTGAAGGCGAAGGTAGAGGCCGGGCCGCCGGTACTGATTGGCGGGACGGACGTTATTTTGCGTGGCGGAGCGCGTGACGACAGAGATTTTCTTGATCTTCTGCACAACCGTCCGAAGAACGGCACGGTGCTCAATCATGCCGACTACGAAAACTTTAAAAAGAGCCTGACGAGCGTTTCGCTGCGTAAGGGCTATTTCGACAGCGAGTTCACCAAAAACCAGCTTGGCGTGTCGCTGGAACGTCGCCAGGCCTTTTGGGATATTGATTACGACAGCGGGCAGCGTTATCGCTTCGGGGATGTGACCTTTGAAGGCTCGCAAATCCGCGAAGAATATCTGCAAAATCTTGTGCCGTTTAAAAAAGGCGAATACTACCAGTCCCGCGACCTCGGGGAGCTTAACCGGCGGTTGTCCGCCACGGGCTGGTTCAACTCGGTGGTTGTGGCGCCAGAGTTTGATAAATCGCGCAAAACAAAAATCCTGCCGTTGCACGGCGTGGTCTCGCCACGCACCGAAAACACCATTGAAACCGGCGTCGGCTATTCCACCGACGTTGGCCCACGCGTAAAAGCGACGTGGAAAAAGCCCTGGGTGAACTCCTATGGGCACAGCTTTACCACCAGTACCAGCCTGTCGGCACCGGAGCAGATCCTCGACTTCAGCTATAAAGTCCCGCTGCTGAAAAGCCCGCTGGAGCAGTACTACCTGATGCAGGGCGGTTTCAAACGCACCGACCTGAACGACACCGAGTCGGATTCCACTACGCTTGCCGTCTCTCGCTACTGGGATCTCTCCAGCGGCTGGCAGCGTGCGATCAACCTGCGCTGGAGCCTCGATCACTTTACCCAGGCCAATGTCACCAATACCACGATGCTGCTCTATCCGGGCGTCAGCCTGAACCGCACCCGTTCGCGCGGTGGCCTGATGCCCACCTGGGGCGATTCGCAGCGCTACTCAATTGACTGGTCCGATACCACCTGGGGTTCTGACGTGGATTTTGGCGTCTTCCAGGCGCAGCAGGTATGGATCCGCACCCTGCAGGATAAACACCGATTTGTGGTGCGTGGCAACGTGGGCTGGATTGAAACCAACGATTTTGAACGGGTTCCGCCTGATTTGCGCTTCTTTGCCGGGGGCGATCGCAGTATCCGCGGCTATAAATACAAGTCTATTTCGCCTGAGAACGATAAAGGCAAACTGACGGGGGCCTCGAAAATGGCTACCGGTTCGCTTGAGTACCAGTACAACGTCAGCGGTAAATGGTGGGGCGCGGCCTTCGTGGATTCCGGCGAGGCGGTGAACGATATCAAGCAGAGCAACTTTAAAACCGGCGCCGGTGTAGGTGTGCGCTGGCAGTCGCCCGTAGGGCCAATCAAACTCGATTTCGCCGTGCCGGTAGGTGATAAAGACGAACACGGTTTACAGTTTTACATCGGTCTGGGGCCTGAACTATGAGTCGTTGGAAGAAGATAAGCCTCGCGGTGCTGGTTGTGATCATCCTGCTTATCGGGGCCGTAGGGTTCCTGGTGGGCACCACAACCGGGTTACATATGCTGTTTAACGCGGCAAATCGCTGGGTGCCGGGGCTGGATATCGCCAGCGTGCAGGGCGGCTGGCGTAACCTTACCATCAAGGGTCTGCGCTATCAGCAGCCGGGCGTGGACGTTAACGCCGGTGAAATTAATCTCGCGCTCAAACCTGGCTGTCTGCGCGACAGCAGCATCTGCGTGAATAATTTCTCCCTCAAAGATATTGATGTGGTGGTGGACAGCAAAAAAATGCCGCCTGCAGCCCAGGTCGAGGAAGAAGAGGACTCAGGCCCGCTCGATCTCACCACGCCTTACCCCATCACCCTTAGCCGTGTGGCGCTCGATAACGTCAACATCAAAATCGACAATACCACCGTCTCGGTGATGAGCTTTACCTCCGGCCTGAACTGGCAGGAGCGCAATGTCACGCTAACGCCAACCAATCTTGAAGGGCTGCTGATTGCGCTGCCAAAGGTTGCGCAAGTCGCGCAGGAAGAGGTGGTGGAGCCGAAAATCAACGATCCTCAGCCTGAAGAGCTGCCGCTGGGCGAAACGCTTAAACAGCTTTTCGAGAAGCCGGTCCTGCCGGAAATGACCGATGTCCATCTGCCGCTGAATCTGAACATTGAAGAGTTTCGCGGCAGCAATTTGCGCCTGACAGGTGACACGGATCTGTTGGTCAGCAGCCTGCTGCTTAAGGTAAGCAGTATCGACGGCAACGTGAAGCTCGATGCGCTGGACGTGGATTCGTCTCAGGGGCTGGTCAACGCCCGTGGTAATGCGGTGTTGCGCGACAAATGGCCTGTCGATCTGACCCTGAACACCACGCTGAATATCGATCCCATCAAAGGCGAAAAGGTGAAGATGAAGATTGGTGGGGAGCTGCGTGACGTGCTGAAAGTGGGCATGAACCTCTCCGGGCCGGTCGATATGGCGCTTACTGCGCAAACTCAGCTTGCCGAAGCGGGTCTGCCGCTTAACCTGGAGGTGGTCAGCAAACAGCTTTACTGGCCGTTTACCGGCAAGAAAGAGTATCAGGCAGACGATCTTAAGCTGAAGTTTAGCGGCAAGATGACGGACTATGTGCTGTCGTTCCGCACCGCGGTCAAAGGCGAGCAAATTCCTCCGGCGACCATTACCCTGGACGGCAAAGGTAATGAGCAGCAGCTGAACCTCGATAAACTGCGCGTTGCCGCCCTTGAGGGCAATACCGATCTGAAAGCGGTGCTCGACTGGAGCAAGGCGATCAGCTGGCGCGGGGAGCTGAAGCTTGACGGCATCAACACCGCGAAGCAGTTCCCGGACTGGCCTGCGAAGCTTGACGGTTTTGTGAAAACCAGCGGCAGCCTGTATGGCGGCACCTGGCAGGTGGACGTCCCCGAGCTGAAGCTTGCCGGCAACGTGAAGCAAAACAAAGTCAGCGCGACCGGGCAGCTGAAGGGCAACAGCTATATGCAGTGGAACATTCCAGGGCTGCATCTCGTGCTGGGCCGTAACAGCGCGGACGTGAAGGGCGAGCTGGGGCCGAAAGAACTGGCGCTGGATGCCACGATTGATGCCCCAAATCTGGATAACGCGTTGCCGGGGCTCGGCGGGACGGCGAAAGGCCAAATCAAAGTGCGGGGCGATGTGAAAGCGCCGCAGCTGCTGGCGGACGTCACGGCGAACGGCCTGCGCTGGCAGGAGCTTTCTATTGCGCGTGTGCTTCTGAAAGGTGATGTGAAGTCTACCGATCAAATCGGGGGCAATCTGGACCTGCGCGTGGAACGCATCGCGCAGCCGGGCGTTAATATCAGTCTCGTCACGCTGGAAGCCAAAGGTAACGAGAAGCAGCATCAGCTTCAGCTGCGCATTCAGGGCGAGCCGGTGTCAGGTCAGCTTAGCCTGAGCGGCAGCTTCGATCGCGCCGAAGAACGCTGGCGTGGAAATCTTGCGAATACGAGATTTGCCACACCGGTTGGTCCCTGGTCGTTAAACCGCGCCATCGCGCTGGATTACCGCAATAAAGAACAGAAAATCAGTATCGGGCCACACTGCTGGACTAACCCGGATGCTGAACTGTGCGTACCGCAAACCATTGATGCCGGAGCAAAAGGACGAGCAGTAGTTAACCTCAACCGCTTTAATCTTGCGATGTTAAAACCCTTTATGCCGGAGGATACCCAGGCGGTAGGAACCTTCAGCGGGAAAGCAGACGTCAGCTGGGACAGCGAGGCCGGCGGATTGCCGCAGGGACAGGTAACGCTGAACGGCCGCGGTGTCAAAGTGACGCAGATGGTCAATGACAGCCCGCTTCCCGTCTCCTTTGATGCGCTCAACCTGAATGCCGAGCTGAAAAACAACCGTGCGCAGCTGGGCTGGCTGGTGCGCGTGGCGAATAACGGGCAGTTTGATGGTCAGGTGCAAATCACCGATCCTGAAGGGCGTCGTAACCTGGGTGGAAACGTTAACCTGCGCGGTTTCGATCTTGCTATCGCCAACGCCATATTCTCCCGCGGTGAAAAGGCCGCCGGGAAACTGAACGCGAATCTGCGCCTCGGGGGCAACCTTGAACGCCCGCAGATGTTCGGTCAGCTGCAGCTAAACGGCGTGGATATCGACGGTAACTTTATGCCGTTTGAAATGCAGCCAAGCCAGATTGCGATGAACTTTAACGGCATGAATTCCACGCTGGCCGGGACGGTGCGTACCAGACAGGGCGATATTGCGCTAAGCGGTGATGCCGACTGGACCCAAATCGACAACTGGCGCGCGCGCGTAGCGGCGAAAGGCAACAAGGTGCGTATTACCGTGCCGCCGATGGTGCGGCTGGACGTTTCACCGGATATCGAGTTTGTCGCCACCCCGAGCCTGTTTACTCTTGACGGGCGGGTTGATATTCCATGGGCACGCATCGTGGTGCATGACGTACCGGAAAGCGCCGTGGGCGTCTCCAGCGATGAAGTGATGCTCGATAAGAACCTGAAACCGGAGAAGCCGCAAACCGCAGGCATTCCTATCAACAGCAACCTGATTATTCATGTTGGCAACAATGTCCGTCTGGATGCTTTCGGGCTGAAAGCGCGGCTGAGTGGCGATCTGAAGATGGTGCAGGATCGCCAGGGGCTGGGGCTGAACGGGCAGATCAATATTCCGCAGGGACGTTTCCACGCTTACGGCCAGGATCTGATCGTACGTAAGGGCGAACTGCTGTTCTCCGGTCCTCCGGATCAGCCGCTGCTTAACATCGAGGCGATTCGTAATCCGGATGTCACCGAAAATAACGTTATTGCAGGCGTGCGCGTGACAGGAGCGGCAGATGAACCGAAAGCCGAGATATTTTCGGACCCTGCCATGCCACAGCAAGAAGCCTTGTCCTACCTGCTTCGCGGGCAGGGTCTGGACAGTTCCGGCAGCGATGCCGATGCGATGACTTCAATGCTGGTTGGTCTGGGGGTTGCACAAAGTGGGCAGGTTGTGGGTAAAATCGGCGAGACGTTTGGCGTAAGCAATCTGGCGCTGGATACGACCGGGGTAGGTGATTCTTCCCAGGTAGTCGTCAGCGGCTATGTACTGCCGGGTCTCCAGGTAAAATATGGTGTGGGTATTTTTGATTCTTTGGCGACACTGACCCTGCGTTATCGCCTGATGCCTAAGCTATATCTGGAAGCGGTGTCTGGCATAGATCAGGCACTTGATGTGCTCTATCAGTTTGAGTTTTAAGCTATGCGAATATTTGTTTACGGCAGTTTACGACGCAAGCAGGGCAACAGCCACTGGATGACTAACGCCCAGTGGCTGGGCGATCACAGCCAGGAAAACTACGCGCTGTACAGCATTGGCCACTATCCGGGCGCCGTCCCGGGTGAAGGCACAATTCTTGGCGAGGTGTACCGTATTGATGCCTCAACGCTTGCCGAACTGGACGCGCTGCGTACCAAAGGCGGCGAGTATAAAAGGCAGCTTATCCGGACACCTTACGGCAGCGCATGGATGTACGTGTATCAACGACCGGTGGATGGATTAACCCGCATAGCAAGCGGAAACTGGCTGGATAAATAGCCGAGGTGCTAATCATCAGCCACATTTGTGCATAAAAAAACGCCGCCGTTTGGCGGTGTTTTAGCTTGCTGACAAAGAAGGAAAAAGCGGGGTTTTTCCTTCTTTGTGGTCCATTGCCGAAAATCAATAAATTGATTTTCCAGGTTTTTTATTGGGTATTTTCTGCTCGTCCAGTGAGAGGATGAGATAAGGCATCAGTCTGAAACACCGCCGTTTGGCGGTGTTTTCACTTCTCCTGGACAGGAAGAATTACTTCTTCGCTGCGCGCTCGAAAGAAGCAACGATCTCAGCTTTCGCGGCTGCTGCGTTGTCCCAGCCTTCCACTTTCACCCATTTGCCTTTTTCCAGCGCTTTATACTGCTCGAAGAAGTGGGAGATCTGCGCTTTCAGCAGTTCTGGCAGGTCGTTCACATCTTTAATGTGATCGTATTCTTTGCTCAGTTTGGTGTGCGGAACCGCAACCAGCTTGGCATCTTCGCCCGCTTCGTCGGTCATTTTCAGCACGCCAACCGGACGGCAGCGAATAACAGAACCCGGCTGTAACGGGTAAGGCGTTGGGACCAGCACGTCAACCGGGTCACCGTCTAAAGACAGGGTGTGGTTGATGTAGCCGTAGTTGCACGGGTAGAACATGGCGGTAGACATGAAACGGTCAACGAACAGCGCGCCGGTGTCCTTATCAACTTCGTATTTGATTGGGTCAGCGTTAGCCGGGATTTCGATAACAACGTAGATGTCTTCTGGCAGATCTTTGCCCGCAGGGACGTTGAGTAAGCTCATGTCTTTTTCCTTTAAACTGGTGTCATTCAAGTGCCCGGTATTATAGCCAACTGCAATTAAATGTCCTGGACTCTTTTCACCTGCATTTTAGGCTCCAGGCGATTTTCAGAGCACTCTGGCAGCAATTTAATCCATAAACACAGCCGCATTCTTTATAAATAATTGTAAGCGTTTACAGTAAGAGGATAATTCCGCTTTCCGTCATATATAAATCTCGCAGCCCACGCTACGATGCCATCCCCGCCGCAATAGCCTTTCTGTGATGTCGCTCCTGACAACGCGATTAACATTTTTGTTACTTTTTCGAATTGTGATGTAACTCATTCTGTTACATCCCAGCTCGTCTATAGTTTTTCGCTAAGGCCAGATTTTAACCAACAATAACCCGACGAGGATCTCCCTATGTGGAAGCGCTTACTTTTGGTCTCTGCAGTCTCCGCAGCAATGTCGTCTATGGCCATTGCGGCTCCCTTAACGGTTGGTTTTTCGCAGGTGGGGTCTGAATCCGGCTGGCGCGCCGCCGAAACCTCGGTGGCGAAGAGCGAAGCCGAGAAACGCGGCATCACCCTGAAAATCGCCGACGGGCAGCAAAAACAGGAAAACCAGATTAAAGCCGTGCGCTCCTTTATTGCCCAGGGTGTAGATGCGATCTTTATTGCGCCTATCGTGGCCACAGGCTGGGAGCCGGTGCTCCAGGAGGCGAAAGAAGCGAATATCCCGGTCTTCCTGCTCGACCGTAATATCGACGTAAAAGACAAATCTCTCTATATGACGGTGGTGACTGCCAACAACGTACTGGAAGGCCAGCTGATCGGCGAATGGCTGCTCAAAACGTTGAACGGCAAACAATGTAACGTGGTAGAGCTACAGGGTACGGTTGGGGCAAGCGTAGCTATCGATCGTAAAAAAGGGTTTGCCGACGCTATCTCCAAAGCCTCCAACGTCAAAATTATGCGTTCCCAGTCCGGCGACTTTACCCGCAGCAAAGGGAAAGAAGTCATGGAAAGCTTTATCAAAGCGGAGAACAACGGCAAAAACATCTGCATGGTTTACGCCCATAACGATGACATGGCAATCGGCGCGATTCAGGCCATTAAAGAGGCGGGTCTGAAACCGGGCAAAGAGATTCTGACCGGGTCAATCGACGGTGTACCTGATATCTACAAAGCGATGATTGATGGGGAAGCGAACGCCAGCGTTGAGCTGACGCCAAACATGGCTGGCCCGGCGTTTGACGCGTTAGAGAAGTTCAAAAAAGACGGCACCCTGCCGGAAAAAGTCACCGTCACCAAATCCACCCTGTACCTGCCGGATACCGCTAAAGAAGAGTTAGAGAAGAAAAAATCCATGGGTTACTGAGTTCTTTTCCCCCATACCCTAACCTTCTTTCCCTGGCGAGAGGGGACAGAACGAGTGGGTTTAGTTTCGATTTTCGCCCTCTCCCTTCCCGGGAGAGGATTAGGGTGAGGGCTCCACAGATGAACACACGCAATCAGGACATTCTGCGCACGGAAGGCCTGAGTAAGTATTTTCCGGGGGTCAAAGCGCTCGACAAAGTGGATTTCAGCCTGCGGCGCGGTGAAATTATGGCGCTGCTGGGGGAAAACGGCGCGGGCAAGTCCACGCTGATTAAAGCCCTCACCGGGGTTTATCAGCGCGACGGCGGGAATATCTATCTTGAAGGCGAACTGATATCGCCAAAGAGCACCGCTCATGCCCAACAGCTTGGTATCGGCACGGTCTATCAGGAGGTGAACTTACTGCCTAATATGTCCGTGGCGGATAATCTGTTTATCGGGCGGGAGCCTCGTCGTTTCGGGCTTTTGCGACGCAAAGAGATGGAAAAGCGCGCCGCAGCGTTGATGGAGTCTTACGGGTTTTCGCTGGACGTGGCAGAACCGCTTAACCGTTACTCGGTGGCGATGCAGCAGATTGTCGCCATCTGCCGGGCCATAGATCTGTCAGCCAGGGTGCTGATCCTCGACGAGCCCACCGCCAGCCTCGACACCAAAGAGGTCGAGATGCTCTTTACCCTTATGCGCCAGCTGCGCGATCGGGGGGTGAGCCTGATCTTTGTGACCCATTTTCTCGAGCAGGTTTATGAAGTCACGGACAGAATTACCGTGCTGCGCGACGGTACGTTTGTGGGCACCCGGGACACCAAAGATCTCCCGCAGATCGAGCTGGTGAAGATGATGCTGGGCCGCGAGCTGGAAACCAACGCCCTGCAACGCGCAGGCAGAACGTTACTGAGCGATAAACCGGTCGCCGCGTTTAAAGATTTCGGCAAAAAAGGCGTGATTGATCCGTTCGATCTTGAAGTCCGCCCGGGTGAAATTGTGGGTCTGGCAGGTTTGCTGGGCTCGGGGCGCACCGAGACGGCCGAAGTGATCTTCGGTATCAGGCCCGCCGACAGCGGCAGCGCGTGGATCAAAGGCAAGCCGCAAACGCTGCGATCGCCGCATAAAGCCTCTTCCCTGGGCATTGGTTTCTGCCCGGAAGATCGCAAAACCGACGGGATTATTGCCGCCGCCTCGGTGCGCGAAAACATCATTCTGGCGCTGCAGGCCCAGCGCGGCTGGCTGCGGCCCATCCCACGTAAAGAACAAAATCAGATAGCCGAGCGCTTTATTCGCCAGCTGGGCATTCGTACGCCGAGTGCTGAACAGCCGATCGAGTTTCTCTCCGGCGGCAACCAGCAAAAAGTTCTGCTTTCACGCTGGCTGCTGACCCGGCCGCAGTTCCTGATCCTGGATGAGCCAACGCGGGGGATCGACGTTGGCGCACATGCGGAAATTATCCGTCTGATCGAAACGCTCTGTGCGGACGGGCTGGCGCTGCTGGTTATTTCCTCCGAGCTGGAAGAACTGGTGGGCTACGCGGATCGCGTGCTGATTATGCGTGACAGGCAGCAGGTGGCGGAGATCCCGCTCGCTGAGCTGTCCGTCTCGGCCATTATGAATGCCATTGCGGCATAAGGAGTCAATCGTGATGCCTCGTTCATTGCCGCAGGCCGATGCGCCGCAAGAAAAGCGCAGTTTTCGCTGGCCGCCGGGTATTCCACAGCTGATTGCGCTGGTGCTTGTCCTGCTGGTCGACAGCCTTGTCGCCAACCACTTTTTTAATATTGTTGTGCAGGATGGGAGATTGTTTGGCAGCCCCATCGACATTCTGAACCGTGCCGCCCCTGTAGCACTGTTGGCGATCGGCATGACGTTGGTCATTGCGACAGGGGGCATCGATCTTTCCGTGGGAGCCGTCATGGCGATTGCCGGTGCTACCGCGGCAACGTTAACGGTGGACGGCCATAGCCTTGCCGTGGTGCTGCTGGCCTCGCTCGGCGTGGGCGTGCTGGCGGGATTATGGAACGGCATTCTGGTCGCTATCTTAAAAATTCAGCCTTTTGTCGCTACGCTGATTCTGATGGTCGCCGGGCGAGGTGTGGCCCAGCTTATTACCGCGGGGCAGATTGTGACCT
Organism: uncultured Buttiauxella sp.; assembly: GCA_946480445.1. Lineage (GTDB taxonomy): Bacteria > Pseudomonadota > Gammaproteobacteria > Enterobacterales > Enterobacteriaceae > Dryocola. Next base: position 503,501 of record CAMLJN010000001.1, on the reverse strand, counting down.
TTGACTCGCCGGGGCTATCGTTCCTCGGCAGCGGCTCGCTGTTCTACCTTCCAATGCCGGTGATTATCGCCATCGTTACGCTGATTATTTTCTGGGCCTTGACCCGCAAAACGGCGCTTGGCCTGTTTATTGAGTCCGTCGGGATCAACATCCGCGCTGCCAAAAACGCCGGGGTAAACACCCGCATTGTGGTCATGCTGGCTTATGTACTAAGCGGCCTTTGCGCCGCTATCGCCGGGATCATCGTGACGGCAGATATTCGCGGTGCGGATGCCAACAACGCGGGGTTGTGGCTTGAGCTGGACGCTATTCTGGCAGTGGTCATTGGCGGAGGCTCGCTGATGGGCGGGCGTTTTAACATCGCGCTCTCCGTGGTTGGCGCACTGATTATTCAGGGCATGAATACCGGTATTTTACTGTCCGGTTTTCCGCCCGAGCTTAACCAGGTTGTGAAAGCCGTGGTGGTGATGTGCGTGCTGATCGTGCAGTCGCCGCGTTTTATTGCTCTGCTCAAAGGACTTCGCCGTCATGATCAAACGTAACCTTCCCCTGATGATCACCCTGGCGGTTTTTGTGCTGGGGTATCTGTATTGCTTAACGCAGTTTCCCGGCTTCGCCTCCACCAGGGTTATTTGCAACATTCTGACCGACAATGCTTTTCTGGGAATTATCGCCGTTGGCATGACGTTCGTCATTTTATCCGGCGGGATAGATCTTTCCGTCGGCTCGGTGATCGCCTTCACCGGCGTATTCCTCGCCAAGGCGATCGGCTTCTGGGGACTGTCACCGCTGGTGGCTTTCCCGCTGGTGCTGCTGATGGGCTGTGCGTTCGGAGCCTTTATGGGGCTGCTGATTGACGCCCTGAAGATCCCGGCCTTTATCATCACTCTGGCCGGGATGTTCTTTCTGCGCGGCGTCAGCTATCTGGTATCGGAAGAGTCCATTCCCATCAGCCATCCGGTTTACGACACGCTTTCAAACCTCGCCTGGCGCATTCCCGGCGGCGGTCGCCTGAGCGCAATGGGACTGCTGATGCTGGCCGTCGTGGTGGCCGGTATTTTCCTCGCGCATCGTACGCGTTTTGGAAACCAGGTTTACGCTATCGGCGGTAGCGCCGTGTCTGCCAATCTGATGGGCATTTCCACGCGCAGCACGACGGTACGCATTTATATGCTGTCTACCGGGCTTGCGACCCTTGCGGGCATCGTTTTCTCGCTTTATACCTCCGCAGGCTATGCGCTGGCCGGGATGGGCGTCGAGCTGGACGCGATTGCCTCGGTGGTCATCGGTGGGACATTGCTGAGCGGCGGCGTAGGCACCGTGCTTGGCACGCTTTTTGGCGTCGCGATTCAGGGGCTGATCCAGACTTATATCAATTTTGACGGTACGCTCAGTTCCTGGTGGACTAAGATCGCCATCGGTATTTTATTGTTTATTTTTATAGCGTTACAGCGTGGTTTGACGGTGCTGTGGGAAAATCGGCAGAGTTCGCCGGTGAAACGCGTTAGCGTCGCGGCAACCCGTTCGTAACATATTGAATTTCTGATAAACGGCTAAACTTTCTCCGCCAGCGGCCGATACCCTTTCCACGCGTTATCTAATGATAAAAGTCACCGGGAAGAGAAGCATGCTGAGAAATTTGTCGATTCGTACGGGGCTGCTGACGCTGTTAGCAGTCATGACATTTCTGCTGCTGGTCGTCAGCGGCATAGGTATTTTTGCACTGCAACAAAGCTCTGCGTCACTGGAAAGAATCAACCGCTTGCAGGGTGAACAAATGGTTCGCCTCACCGATGGCTATGTGGCGCTGCTGCGGGCCCGCAACGAAGCGGGGCAGGCGGTTCGGCAGATGGAAATCGGTATGCTGGAAGACGCGGCGAAATCAACGAATACCGTCACCGGTGAAGCAGCCAATGCCCGGCAGCAAATCAAAGAATTTATCGACGGTGGCGTAGAGAGCGAAGAGGGCAACCGGCTCATCAAAAACCTTTCGCAGACCTATGCTGACTACCTGGCGAAAGGCATTACGCCGATGATCGCGGCGCTGAATAAGCAAAGCCCGGATGACTATTACGAGCTGCTGGAAAACGGGCTTATTCCGCTGTCCCAGAAATTTGATACTGACGTGCAGATTTTCCGTCAGTGGGGCGAGCAGCGTGGCAACGATGAAGTTGCGTCTATTCAGTGGCAGAAGAAAATTGTGCTTGCACTGATCGTTATCGCGGCGCTGTTAACCGCCGGGATAATCGTGCTGGTCTGGCTTGCGCTGCGTCATTTATTGCTTAAACCGCTTAACGAATCCATCGAACAGCTTGAGTATGTGGCCGAGGGGGATTTGACCCGCCAGCTGCCGCCTGCGGGCAATAATGAGTTTGGTCGCCTGGCAAGCGCCATTGCCGCGATGCGCAACTCTCTTACCGAATCAGTCAGCCGCGTGCGTGATGCCAGCTCGCAAATTGACACCGGCAGCCGCGAGCTGGCTGCGGGCAACCTGAATCTTTCCCAGCGTACGGAATCTACGGCGACCTCTCTGGAGCAGACGGCGGCGAGCATGGAGCAAATTACCGCGACCGTGAAACAAAACGCCGATAACGCCGAGCAGGCGCACAAGCTTGCGAAAGAGGTGTCGGACACGGCGGATCGCGGCAGCGAAATGGTGTGCTATGTGATTGAGAAAATGCGCGATATTGCCAGCAGTTCGGATCGTATTGCCGATATTCTTAGCGTGATTGACGGGATTGCGTTCCAGACCAATATCCTGGCGCTGAACGCTTCTGTAGAAGCTGCCCGGGCAGGCGAACAAGGCCGTGGATTTGCGGTGGTCGCAGGAGAAGTGCGTACGCTGGCAAGCCGCAGCGCCGACGCGGCGAAAGAGATCCGTACGCTGATTGCTGATTCGCAAAACCACGTAGGTGAGGGACGCGAGCTGGCGCAGCAGGCGGGGGAAACCATGGATGAGATTGCCGAAGAAGTGACCCGTATGACGAAACTTATGCGTCAGATCGCCAGCGCGTCCAACGAGCAAAGTCATGGCATTGAACAGGTAAATATTGCGGTCAGCCAGATGGACGAAGCGGCTCAGCAGAATGCGGCGTTGGTGCAGGAATCCTCTGCGGCGACGCGTTCGCTTGAAGAGCAGTCCCAGCAGCTGGTAGCGGCTATGGCCTCTTTCAGGTGCTAAGACTGAGACTTGCCAGGATCCTCTCCCCTGTGGGAAGAGGATCCTTAGAAAAGATTAAGCGTCCGGGAACTCGCGAATAAAGCGTTCTACGTCGTCCACCATGTGGCGGTTGCCGACAAAGAACGGACGGCGCTGATGCAGGGCTTGCGGGATAATGTCCAGAATACGTTCTTTCCCGTCGCTTGCTTTGCCGCCTGCCTGCTCGGCCAGAAACGCCATCGGATTGCCTTCATACAGCAGGCGCAGTTTCCCGTCCGGGTGGCTTGCGGTGCTTGGGTACAGGTAGATACCGCCTTTGAGCAGATTGCGGTGGAAGTCAGCCACCAGCGAACCAATATAGCGCGAGGTATAAGGGCGCTGGGTCGAGCTGTCTTCTTCCTGGCAGAACTTAATATACTTTTTCACGCCGTTAGGGAAGCGGATGTAGTTCCCTTCGTTAATAGAGTAGGTATTGCCCTTCTCCGGGAAGCGCATACGCTCCTGAGACAGGCAGAACACGCCGAGGGAAGGATCGTAAGTAAAGGCGTGAACGCCGCAGCCGGTGGTATAGACCAGCATGGTGGAGGAGCCGTAAACCACATAGCCTGCGGCAACCTGTTTGTTGCCCGGCTGAAGGAAATCTTCCTCGGTCACCGGAGTGCCGACCGGAGTGATGCGACGGTAGATGGAGAAAATGGTACCTACGGAGACGTTAACGTCAATATTGGAGGAGCCATCAAGCGGGTCCATCAGCACAACGTATTTGGCATGCTCCGCGCCTTCGAAAACGACAATATCATCTTCTTCTTCAGAGGCGATCCCGGCGACGATGCCGCGGGCCTTCAGAGCTGCTTTCAGCTTTTCATTGGCGAACAGATCGAGTTTTTGCTGCACCTCGCCCTGTACGTTTTCCGCGCCGCTGGCCCCCAGGATATCCACCAGACCTGCCTTGTTGATATCGCGGTGGATAATCTTGGCGCCGAGCTTTATTGCTGACAGTAAAGCAGTAAGCTCCCCGGTTGCGTGGGAGAACTCGTGCTGCTTCTCAACAATAAATTCACCTAACGTTTTCATAACACTTTCCCTGCATCTTAAGTTGGATAAAGCGACTGCAACAATCTTAACAAACTTTCAAATCTTAGCGCACAGGTGAATCGCGCCAGCAAAATAAGGAATTTCCTGAATTGCATTTCTTCACCGCGGCACATGCGGGTAGAATGTCGGCCAAACAGAGAAAGGATAGTTTTGTATGCGCATTCATATTTTAGGGATTTGTGGCACCTTTATGGGCGGTCTGGCTATGCTTGCTCGCTCTCTTGGCCACGAAGTTACCGGTTCCGACGCCAACGTGTACCCTCCGATGAGCACCCTGCTTGAAGAGCAAGGCATCTCGCTGATTCAGGGCTACGATGCCAGCCAGCTCGATCCGCAGCCGGATCTGGTGATTATTGGCAACGCCATGACCCGTGGGAATCCCTGCGTCGAAGCGGTGCTGGAAAAAAGCATTCCGTACATGTCCGGCCCGCAGTGGCTGCATGATTTTGTGCTGCGCGACCGCTGGGTTATCGCGGTTGCCGGGACGCACGGTAAAACGACCACGGCCGGTATGGCCACGTGGATCCTCGAGGCCTGCGGTTATCAGCCGGGCTTCGTTATCGGCGGTGTACCGGGCAACTTCAACGTATCTGCACGTCTGGGCGACAGCCCGTTCTTTGTGATCGAAGCCGACGAGTACGACTGCGCCTTCTTCGACAAGCGTTCTAAGTTCGTGCACTACTGCCCGCGCACGCTGATCCTCAACAACCTTGAGTTCGATCATGCGGATATTTTTGACGACCTGAAAGCGATTCAAAAGCAGTTCCACCACCTCGTGCGCATCGTTCCAGGACTGGGCAAAATCATCTGGCCTGAGAGCGATACTAATATCAAACAGACCATGGCGATGGGCTGCTGGAGCGAACAGGAACTGGTAGGCGAACAGGGCGACTGGCAGGCGAAAAAACTCACGCCGGACGCTTCCCGCTGGGAAGTGTATTTCAACGGTGAGCGCGTGGGTGAAGTGAACTGGCAGCTGGTTGGCGAGCACAACATGCACAATGGCCTGATGGCGATAGCCGCGGCGCGTCATGTTGGCGTCGCACCGTCCGATGCCGCTAAAGCGCTGGACACCTTCATCAACGCCCGTCGTCGCCTGGAATTGCGCGGCGAAGCGAATGGCGTCACGGTTTATGACGATTTTGCGCATCATCCGACCGCTATTCTGGCCACGCTTGCTGCGCTTCGCGGCAAAGTTGGCGGGACCGCGCGCATCCTTGCGGTGCTCGAACCTCGTTCCAACACCATGAAAATGGGGCTGAGCAAAGACGATCTTGCGCCTTCGCTTGGCCGTGCCGACGAAGTGTTCCTGCTTCAGCCGCCACATATCCCGTGGCAGGTTGTGGAAGTCGCGGAAGCCTGTATACAGCCCGCACACTGCAGTTCAGACGTAGACTCGCTGGTAGAAATGATCGTGAAAACGGCCCAGCCTGGCGATCATATTCTGGTGATGAGTAACGGCGGTTTCGGCGGTATCCATCAGAAATTGCTCGATGGGCTGGCGAAAAAGTCTGCAAATTAAGTACACTTGTCTTATCTAATGCCAGCCTGACCGGCTGGCATTTTTTTTAAGCGTTTGAGAGCCAAAAAATGACGACAAACACCCAAACTGTCGATGTGATCTACCACAACGGTACGGTGTACACCGCCGACCAGCATGATACTTTCTGCCAGGCGATTGCCATTGGCGAAGGCTATATCCTGGCCGTGGGGAGCGATGAAGAAGTGCTGCGCCTCGCTCAGCCTGCGACCGAACTGGTCGACCTGCAAGGTAAGGTCATGCTGCCGGGGATCATCGACAGCCATATGCACCCCTTCTGGGGCGGTAAACAGCTGCGCGGCTGTAACCTGAATTACGCGGCGCTGTCCGTTGAACAGACGCTGGCGATTATCCAGAAGCACATTGATAACGACCCGTTCAAGGGTGAAAACGACTGGCTGACCGTGCGTGCGTGGCAGCGTCAGGCGATGACGCCGGTTGGCGCTGATATGAGCCGTGAAGCGCTGGATTCGCTGAATACCAAACGCCCTGTGGCCTTGTTCTCTAACGATTGCCACACCCTTGCCGCCAACAGCCGCGCGCTGGCAATGCTCGGTATCGACGAAAACACGCCGGTACCGGCCGACGGCAAAATTGCCCGCGACGAAACGGGCCGCCTGACCGGCATCCTTGAAGATGCGCCAGCCATGCGCGCCTTCGACAGCATTCCTTCCGGCACGCCGGAGCAGAACGTACAGATTGCGACGCATGTGCAGCAGGTGCTTAACCAGCAGGGCGTGACAACCGTCATGGACACGCGCGTCTTTGCTGAGCAGCTGGAAGCCTTTGCTGTTTTGCGTGAGCGGGGTGAGTTAACGCTGCGTATGCTGGGGGCGAAAGAAGTTACGCCGGACAGCGTCGACGGCCCGGAAGATGCCGCCCGCGCCATCAACGATATTGCTGAATTTAACCGTAAGTGGAACGACGCCGAATGGACGCCTGCGCCTGGTTTTGGCCTGACGCATGTCAAGTTCTTCGTTGACGGCGTACTGCAGCCACCCACGATGACAGCCTCTTTGCTGGAACCTTATCGTGAGAATCGCGGCACGCACGATGCGCCAGACTGGCAGCCGAGCGAGCGCTACGGCGATCTCTACTTTACCGCCCCGGTGCTGGATGCGCTGATGGTGGAATGCGGCCGCGTGGGTATTCATCCGCATACCCATACCGTGGCCGATGGTGCGATTGAAATGGTGTTGAACGCCGTCGAGAAAATGCGAGCGGCTTATCCGGGCAAAGACGTGCGTCCCGGGCTTGCACACAACGAACTGGTTGCCGCGCATCAGTATGAGCGCTTTGCAAAACTCGGCGCGACAGCCGTGCTTTCCTATCAGTGGGGCGGTTTACCGGGCGTGCTGATTGACGAAGAGCGAGAAATGTTAGGTGAAGCGCGTTTTGAGCACATGGAACCGGCGGCCCGCTTCCTCGACGCAGGTGCGCGTCTGGCTTACGGCAGCGACTGGCCAATCGATCGTCTGGACGAATGGTACAACCTGCAGGTTGGGATGACGCGCCGTGCCTGGGATAGCGAAGGCAACCCGGCAGGCCCTCGCCTGGATACTGACCGCGATCTGACGCTGATTGAAACCCTGCGTTCCGCGACCATTGATGCGGCTTATATGATTGCCAAAGAGCAGTACATCGGCTCGCTGGAGCCGGGCAAGCTGGCGGATGCTATCGTGCTGGAAAACAATCTGTTCGCACAACCTGTTGAGACGGTTTATCAGACGAAGATTGTCCGTACTTTAGTCGGTGGTAAAGTCGTTTATCAGGCTTGATGTCGCTTCCCTCGCTCCTGTGGGGTGAGGGATATTTTTCTGATTTGTGACAACCTTCCTTGACTAATTTCCCGCAGAAATAATAACCGCCTTTCAAAGTTGCACCCCGTGTGCCAAAATCCGCCGTTTTCACAATTTCCCTGCTTCCGGCAGGACGACCAATCGGTGCTTTGCTTCACCAGGAGATGATACGGTAATGCCACAAAATATTCAGTTGCGAAGAGTTCTCAAAACGCCAGCGCTCGTCGCTTTTGGTCTCGCCTACATGGTTCCGTTGGGTGTATTTACCACCTACGGCCAGGTGACGGTGCTGAGCCATGGCCACCTGCCTGTCGCCTACCTGCTGACGATAATCACCATTCTGTTTACTGCTCTGAGCTATTGCCGGATGACCAGCGCCTTGCCGCTGGCGGGGTCGGCGTACTCCTACGTGCAGCGCAGTTTTGGGGGCAAAGTGGGTTTCCTGGTCGGCTGGGCGCAGATCCTTGATTACCTCTTCCTGCCGATCCTTAACTATTTAGTGTTGGGGATTTTCCTGCACGAAGCCTTCCCCGCAATTCCGGCCCCTATGTTTGTGGTCGGGTCGATTGCGACGGTAAGCCTGCTGAATATTCTGGGCGTACGCCTGATGACCTCGGTGAACTTTTCGCTGATTGCCGCGCAGATGGTCTTTATTGTGCTGTTTATCGCGCTGTCGTTCAGCCAGGCCGATTTAAGCCCTGAGGCCTTAATGAAACCGCTGCTGGTGGGCGCAGGCGACTTCGCCGGGCTGCTGTCAGGTGCTGCGGTGCTGTGCCTTGCGTTCCTCGGGTTTGACGCTATTGCCACCATGGCAGAAGAGGCAGACGATGCGAAACGCACCTTGCCGCGCGCCATTCTGATTACGGTGATCGTCGCCGGTGCTATCTTTATGGCGGTTTCCTATGCGGCGCACATTGTGTACCCGGACTGGCAGTCGCTGATCCCAGTACAGGATACCGCAAGCCTTGTGGTGTCGGAAAAAGTGGGCGGGAAGTGGATGTATAACTTCTTTATGGCGGCCTACCTGACCGGCGTTTATGCCTCGGCGATGACCGCGCAAACTGGTGTTTCCCGTATCTTCTATGCGATGGGGCGTGAAGGCGTGCTGCCGCGTAAAATCTTCTTCCATCTGCACAAGAAATTCCACACGCCGTACCGCGCCATTCTCTTTGTGGCCGTCCTCTCTTTGTCTGCCTTATTCCTGGACCTGGGACTGGTTGTGTCGATGATAAGCTTCGGCGCGTTAGGGGCTTTCACCTTCGTTAACCTGAGCGTGGTAAAACACTTCCTGATTAACGAAAAGCGCCGTGGCGTAAGTGCGATGATCAAATATGGCCTGCTGCCGATTATCGGCTTTGTGATGTCGGTCTGGCTGTGGACCAGCCTTGAACGGGACGCGATGATTGTAGGCCTGGTCTGGCTTGCCATCGGGTTTAGTTATCTGCTCGTGCTGACGAAGGGGCTGCGCCAGGCGCCGCCGTCCGTTTCACACGACGATATTGCACATTTACTTGATTGATATGCTAACGATTAAACGAATTCGGGGGACGGATTCCCCCTGGTTTACGGACGTGGATGCGCTCTATGAGAGCGCGTTTCCGCTGCATGAAAAACGTGAGCCGCAGGCGAAAGCCAGCGCGCTTAAGCACGATAACTACGTGTTGCAGGCGTGGTTTGACGGTGAGCAGTTTATCGGCATGATTGGCGCATGGGACTTTGCAGGTTACACCTACATCGAACACCTGGCGGTTAACGGCAAGCTGCGTGCGCAGGGCTACGGCAAGCGGATGCTCAGCCAGTTTTTACAGATGCATCCGCTCACCGTTCTGGAAATCGACCCGTTGACCACCGAGATAGCGCATAAGCGCCTGCGTTTTTATCAAAGCCTCGGTTTTTATGAGAACGGCTACCGACATTTTCACCCGAGTTACCATGTGGGGATGGCTGACCACGAGCTGATCGTGTTGAGTTACCCGCAGCAGATTAGTGATGAGCAGTACCGGCGTTTTAACGCCGATCTGTGCAAGGTGGTGATGGAGCGCGTCTCTCAGGCCTGAATTTTTCCTTCTGCACGCCTCCCGGCGTTGCAGAATGTCGTTTTTACATGGAGCTGTTAATGGATTTAACCACGCTGTTTCTCTACCTTATCGCCGTGAGTGCCGTGATGGTCACGCCTGGCCCCTCAATGCTGCTGGCGCTCAATAACGGCGCGACCTACGGGATGCGTATTGCGGGCTATGGCTTTATCGGCGCGATTCTGGCCGATTCGCTATTGATTGGCGCGGTGGGCTGCGGCCTGGGAGCGTTGCTCCAGGCTTCTGAGCATCTGTTCTCGCTCGTGAAATGGGGTGGGGCGCTGTATCTGCTGTATCTGGCCTGCGTACTCTGGCGCGCGCCGGCAAAAGCTCTGGAAGTGAAGGCCGGTGCGGCAGTGGCGACGGGAAAAACGGCCTTTCTGCGTTCCATGATGGTGGGCTTATCCAACCCGAAAGGCCTGCTGTTTTATTCTGCTTTCCTGCCGCAGTTTATTCATCTGGAAAAGCCGGTTGCCATGCAGTACCTGATTCTGGCGCTGGTCAGCGCGGTGATTAACTGCATAATGATGACGATCTATGCCTACGGTGGCCGCCATGCGATGCGCCGTTTCTCGGCAAGCGTCATGCGCGGCATCAACCGCAGCTGTGCGGGGATGCTGGCTGTTCTGGCGGTGGGCGTGGCGCTTTATCGCCGTAGCAATGTGAGCTGAGGCCACGGCTAACGTACTGGTTCGACATTAAAAAAGGCCCTGACGGGCCTTTTTTATTTTACAGATCCTGGTTTTCGGCCAGCTCGCGCAGATAAGAGAAAATCTGGCGATAAGATTTTGGCGGCTTGTTGGCGGCCTTCTCTTTTTGAGCGTTGCGAATCAGGACTCGCAGCTGCTGGCGGTCTGCGTCCGGGTAAAGGCGCAGCACTTCGCTCATTGCGTCGTCGCCTTCTTCAACCAGACGGTCGCGCAGCGCTTCCAGCTTATGGAACAACGCAACCTGCTGGTTGTGACGGTTCTTCAGCTTATCCAGCGCCTGACGAATCGGGTCCATGTCGCGGGAACGCATCATTTTACCGATCAGCTGCACCTGACGGCGGCGGCCTTCTTTTTTGATCTTCTGTGCCAGCTCAATGGCGGCACGTAAATCGTCATCCAGCGGGATTTTGTCGAGCGCGTTTTTGCCCAACTCCATCAGCTCCATACCGAGGCGTTTTAGCTCTTCGGCGTCGCGCTTAATTTCGCTTTTACTGACCCAGATAATCTCATCATCTTCGTCTTCATTTTCATTATCGGGTACGTCGTCGAGCCAGTCTTCGGGCTGCTTAGTCATATTAGGCTCCTTAAAAAAAGTGGCTAATTCTACCAGTAAAGCCTGTGCACTGCGAAATTGTTCTGATCCTGTTAGACTTAATTAACTCACCTTACATTATGGCAGTCGCGATGAAAGTAGACACGCAGGTAGCACAACAACGTAAGATTCTGGAACAGGCGGTTTCGCAGGCGCTGGAGCTGGCCTCTGCCCGCTCCGACGGCGCAGAAGTTGCGGTCAGCAAAACCACAGGCATCGGCGTCAGCACCCGCTATGGTGAGGTGGAAAACGTTGAATTTAATAGCGATGGTGCTTTGGGCATCACCGTTTACCATCAAAACCGTAAAGGCAGCGCCTCCACCACTGATTTAAGCCCGGACGCCGTGGCACGTACCGTACAGGCCGCGCTGGATATTGCCCGCTACACTTCCCCGGACCCGTATGCGGGCGTGGCAGAAAAAGAGCTGCTGGCCTTTGACGCGCCAGATTTAGATCTATACCACCCGGTTGAAATGGATGCCGATCGCGCCATTGAACTGGCCGCTCGCGCCGAAAACGCCTCTTTAAACGTCGATAAGCGTATCACCAACACCGAAGGCGGCAGCTTTAACAGCCACTACGGCATCAAAGTCTTTGGCAACAGCCACGGTATGCTGCAAAGCTACTGTTCAACGCGTCACTCGCTTTCCAGCTGCGTTATCGCCGAAGTTGACGGCGAAATGGAACGTGATTACGCCTACACTATTGGACGAGCGATCGAAGACCTGGAAACCCCGGAGTGGGTTGGTGCTGAGTGCGCCCGCCGAACCTTGTCACGTCTTTCTCCGCGTAAACTCTCCACCATGAAAGCCCCGGTTATATTTGCCGCTGAAGTGGCGACAGGCCTGTTTGGGCACCTGGTGGGGGCGATTGCGGGCGGGGCGGTCTACCGTAAATCGACCTTCCTGCTGGATTATCTTGGCAAGCAGGTGTTACCGGAGTGGCTGACCATCGAGGAGCATCCGCACCTGCTTAAAGGCCTGGCCTCCACACCCTTTGATAGCGAAGGTGTACGCACCGAGCACCGCGACATCATTAAAGACGGCATCCTGCAGCAGTGGCTGCTGACCAACTACTCCGCACGCAAGCTGGGCCTGAAAAGCACCGGTCATGCAGGCGGCATCCACAACTGGCGCATCCAGGGGCGCGGTCTGGACTTTAACGGTATGCTCAAAGAGATGGGCACCGGTCTGGTGGTGACCGAGCTGATGGGGCAGGGCGTAAGCGGCATCACCGGGGATTATTCTCGCGGGGCATCCGGCTTCTGGGTCGAAAACGGCGAAATTCAGTATCCGGTGAGCGAAATCACTATCGCCGGAAACTTAAAAGACATGTGGCGGGAGATTGTCACAGTAGGCAGTGATATTGAGAAGCGCAGTAACATTCAGTGTGGTTCAGTGCTGTTACCGGAGATGAAAATCGCCGGTCAGTAGAGCGATGAAGGGCGCGCTCTGCCGCGCCCACTTCAATATTCTTATAAGGTGAGCTAATGCGTAAGCAACTGATTGCAATGTTGGCAGTATCGTCCGTGCTCTTTACCACCGCCGCGATGGCGAAAGATGTTGGCGATGATATGGATATTATCGCGGAGAATTACAAAACCGTATTGAATACCGATAACGTGGCCGAATTAAAAACCTCGTTAAACAACATGCGCACCGCAGCACTGGACGCGCAAAATGGCACGCCGCCGAAGCTGGAAAATAAAGCGGCCGACAGCGCAGAAATGAAAGACTATCGTCATGGCCTGGATTTGCTTGTCGGGCAGATCGACGGGGCGCTGAAGCTTGCCAACGAAGGTAAAGTGAAAGAAGCGCAGGCTGCGGCTGAAGACTTTAAAACCACCCGTAATACCTACCACAAAAAGTACCGCTAATCCTCAGAGGTGCTCCTATTCAGGGGCACCTCTTTCAGTTTTCCCGCTGTGTTGTTCCGTAAAACAAGAATATTCCTGAATTTATTCCCTGCACAATTTTTACGCGAAGGACGTTGTATAGTACCGAAATCACAGGCGGTGATAGGGAAGGAATAAGGGAATATATGGTTACAATATTACTGGTCGACGATCATCCGGCTATCTGTTTCGCCGTGAAGGTCACGCTCGAAAAAGAAGCGGGATTCCAGGTCAATACCTCAGACGGCGAGCATCTGCTTGGGCATCTTCATCGCGATATCCCGGACCTGTTGCTGCTGGATCTTGAACTTAACGGCAGCGACGGGCTGGACAGCCTGCCGCGTATCAGACAGCATTTTCCTGCCCTGAAAATCCTTATCTATACCAATCGACCGGCGGCACTTTATGCCCGCAGAGCGCTGCTGGCAGGGTGCCGGTTGATTCTGGAAGGGTATCACTGCTTTCCACGGCAGGTCATGGAGGGCATTTATGAAGGCGAGCGGTCTTCTGTAACGCCGGCAACCTTATTATCACGGCTCTCTGACCGGGAACTTACCGTCCTGCATTACCTGAAGCGGGGCAAAACCCCTAAGCAAATCGCCGACAGCCTTCAGTTAAGCAATAAAACCATCAGCACTTACAAAGTCAGGATGCTAAAAAAATGCGGTGCGCATCGTATTGAAGAACTCTATGCCCTCCTCGATACGGAGGGGGGATGCTAAAAATGTTGCTGGTGATGGGATGCCTGGCTGCTTTGTTTTTCGGCCGGACACAGGCCGCTGATGATGACCTGAAGCTGCTGTCCCGCAATGAAATCCTGCTCGGCGATCCCGGCCTTAGCCCCGCCGAGTGGCGTTGGGTGCGGGAACATCAGCGGCTTCGGCTGGCCGTCTGGCATCCCCTGTCACCGCCCTATGACATCACCACCGGCCTGAATGACTACGGCGGTATCAACGCAGATTTTATTGGTCTTATCGCGAAAAACCTCAACCTGAAGGTCGAGGTGAAGCGCTATGACAGCTACGAAGAGGCGCTGAGCGCTTTGCAGGCTGGCGGAGCGGATATTCTGCCGCAGGCTGACCAGAGCCAGCAGCAGGCGGGACTGGTGCTTAGCCAGCCTTACAGCGAAAATAAGCCGGTTGAAGTGGTCAACGTCGATATGCCCGCAACGCACAGCGTGGATAAGATAGCCGTCTGCCCCGGCTACGATCGCCATCCTTTGCAAGCCAGCTACCCCAACGCAAAGCCCATCGCTTATTCCTCGAACCGCCACGCGTTAGAGGCGCTTGCCTTCCGCCATCTTGACCTCTTTATTTGCGACGCCATCACTTCGCAGTATCTGATTAGCCAGTCGAACCTTGGCAATCTCTATCTGCGTCCCCTGAAGCAGCCTTTCAAAACGAGGGGCTTTTCATTTGCTGCGATGCCGCAGAAGAAAGTGTGGATTGAGGTGATCGACAAAGTGCTAAAGACGATCCCGCTAAACAATAACATTGAGATTCACCGACGCTGGAACGCCGGCATTCCGTTTTCTTTAAGCGAGCAGCACCCGCGATATACCTCCCTGGAAAAGAAATGGATTGAGGATCATCCTGATATCCGCGTCGCGGTAGTGGCGGAGAATATGCCCATCTCCTGGTTTACACCCACAGGCAGGCTGCGGGGCATCATTGCCGACCTTCTTACCGCGCTGCGGCTACGTACGGGTTTTCATTTTCAGCTTCACTCTTATCCCAGCTATGAAGCGGCGTTACAGGCCGTGGAAAAGGGCGACAGCGATGTTGTCGCCGGGGCGACAGAAGAGAGTATCTGGCAGCATAACCTTCTGACAACGCGCAGCTGGCTTTATAACTCCTGGGTGAGGGTAGGAAGACAGCACTTTGCTGCTCAGCGTCAGGCCCCGCGGTTTGTCGTCCAGTCTGCACAGGTGCTGGGACAGTGGCTGAGCCAGCATAGCGAGGATGCGGTGGCGCGGGTTGAAAGCTGGCGTGAGGGGCTTGAGCTGGTCGCGAAAGGAAAAAGTGACATCATGATCATGCCGCTGATCGCCGCTAACGAGTGGCTGACTGCGTCTGACTATTCACACCTGAAGATTCTGGGGAGCGTAGATACGCCACCCATGCGTTTTGCTTTCGGGGTCGCGGATCGTTTTTATCCCTTAGTCACCGTTCTGAATAAAGCGTTGATTAACATCCCTCCGGAAGATCTGCACGTTATAACGCGCAGCGTAAGCAGCGCCAGTGAGCTGGAACAACAGATGAACATCCATCCTTTGCAGGCCTATAAGCAACTGTGGATGGCTCTGGCGCTGCTGGCCGGGGTTATCCTGGTCGCCGGGGTGGGATATGGCATTTCTCTGCACCTTCGCTTACGGATGCAGGTGCTCTGCGCAAGGCGCGCGCAGGAGGCCAGCAGGAAAAAAAGCGAATTCCTCGCCACCATGAGCCACGAAATTCGTAACCCTGTCAGCGCGGTTAGCGGCCTGCTCGAACTCGTGCTGGCGAGACCTCTGGAAGAAGATATGAATCAGCAGCGCCTCCGGGTTGCCTTCCAGGGGACGCAGTCCTTGCAGGCGCTTATCGGCAATATTCTGGACGTCGCAAGGATTGAGTCGGGCAAGCTGGTGCTTCATCCGGAGAGGATGTCGTTGCTGAGATTTTTTGAAGCAGTCGCAGCGCTGTATGAAGGTCAGGCCCGGCAAAAAGGGCTGAGGTTTCAGCTGGAGCTGGACTGTGACCTGGACGTCGAAGTGCTGGTGGACCCGTTACGTTTACGACAAATAACCTCAAACCTGCTCAGTAACGCCATCAAATTCACCGCCGCGGGCAACGTGTTGCTGCGGGTGACGAAGGAGCATACGGACGCCCGCAACAGCCTCAGCCTGCGTCTGGACGTTGAGGATTCGGGATGTGGGATGGCAGATGACCTCCAGCGGCGACTGTTTGAACCTTTTTCACAGGGTGAAAGCCAGCAGGCGGGGCAGGGCAGCGGACTGGGGCTTTATATCTGCCGCAAGCTAACGGAAATGATGGGCGGCGACATTGCGCTGTGCAGCATACCGGCGCAGGGTACCCAGATTACCGTGCGCCTTCACCTGCCCGTACTGGCTCCGGTGGCAGAATGTGAACGGCAGCTAAGCCAGAGCGTGATACCGGCGGAGGTAAGGGCAATGACAGTGCTGCTGGTGGATGACAACCCGGCAAGCCGCATGTTGCTTGAGCATCAGCTACAGCACCTGGGGCACCACGCTGTGAGCTTTGCCAGCGCTGAAGCCTTGCTCAGGCATCTTGAGCATCCTCATCCTGCCCATCTGGTCGTTACGGATTGCAGCATGCCGGGCATGAATGGTTTTGAACTGGCTGAGGTTCTGCGTAGCCGTTACCCAAAACTCTGTGTTGTCGGGATTACCGCCGATGCGCGCGACAGCATGCTCGATAAAGCGCGTGAGGCGGGTATGACGGCCTGCTTGTTTAAACCGCTCAGCCTCGAGAGGCTGGCTGAAAGCCTTAAGCATCTGGCCATTCAGCCCGTTAAGGATGAGGAGACGACAAAGGAACTTTTTACCCTGCCTGCAGCATTTGCTGATGACGCGCAAGCCTGCTGTTTCCTGCGTATCCAGATAGCCGAGCTGGAAGAAGCCCTGGTGTGGCTATCCGATTACGCGGCATTGGCCCACGCCGACCTGAAGGCCAGTCTGCATCGCTTGCGCGGTGGCCTGCAATTGCTGGATGTGGCCGGGGCAGAAACGCTGTGTTTGCGCCTTGCGCACCATGTCACGCCAGAAGCCCTCGCTGAACTCCGGGCTATGCTCATCGCTTTGCACGCCGCGCTTAAAGAGAGATTACAAACTTTGTCGACAGTCCTACAGCAGGATGAAGACGCAGGTGTGTCGTAAACGCCCAGGTAAAAGCTTACTCTCCCGCTTCAGGAAACCCGCCTTTGGCGGCTACACAGAAGGAGAAGCACGATGAAGAAATTGATGATGGTTCTTGCCCTGGCGCTTACCGCTGGCGCGGTCACGACGGCACAGGCGGCGCAAAGTTGTGCTGCGAAACGTAGCGCTCTGGAAAAAGAAATTGCTATCGCTCAGCAGTACGGCAACGTGCACAAGGTGGCGGGCCTGAAAAAAGCGCTGGCTGAGGTCAACGCCCACTGCACCAATGCGAGCGTCGTGAATGACGCGCGTAAAGAAGTGGCGAAGCTTGAAAAGAAACTGGCTGAAAAACGTAATGACATCAGCGGATTGCAGGCAGACCTGAAAAATGCTCAGGCGCGTGGCGACATGAAGAAAGTGGCTAAATATCAGAGCAAACTTGCGGAAAAACGTGCCGATTTGCAAGAGATTCAGCAAAAGCTGAATCAGGCGCGTGCTGAACTCGCTCAGCTGCAGAAATAAGTAACAAAGTTGAAAGGAAGCGGCGAGCCTTAGCCGCTTCCTTAATGCCGGGTTATGTTACTGCGCAGCCTGTTGTTGGGGGCGCTCCTGAGTGCCTTTGTTCCATTTTCTGTGGCAAAAGAGAAAACCGGGATAATGCTCAACAACTCTTTCAGAGGAGCCATTTCCCTTGAGATTATTAACAATTTCCCCTGTTTAACCCGTTCGCTTCTTGCCGAATGGGGGCTGCGCTCAGAGGTACTGTCGCAGCTGACCTGGAGCGCCGAAGCCTGCCTGACGCCTGATTCCGCAAAGCGCTTCCAGCTGCAATATCAGTATCAGCCTGAAGCGGCATTGCTGACCCTGCAGATCCCTGAAGAAGCAACAAATCCCCAGCAAAATGGCATTGCCACCAGCCGCTGGGATGATGGCATTGATGCCTTGTTCTCGAGCTACCGTCTTGATGTCGATCGCCAGCAGGCTCAGCATGACTGGGAGTATTCTGGCACCGATTCCACATTAGCCCTGGATAACGGACTGAATATCGGCCCGTGGCGGCTGCGATACCAGAACACTTTCTGGCGCGATCGTTCAGGCGACCAGGGATCTTACACGCGCGGATATTCCCTGTGGCGGAGCATTCGCCCGCTACGTGCGCGCCTGACCGTGGGGGATGGCAATACCTCAGGGGCTCTCTTCGACAGTTTCGCCTGGCGAGGCGTGGCGCTGGCAAGCGATGAAGCCATGTACCCGGATAGCTGGCGGCCTTTCTCACCCTGGATCAGCGGTTATGCCCGCTCGCAGGCTGAAGTGACCCTGCGTCAGAATGGCGAACGGGTATACCGCATTCATGTCCCGCCGGGACCTTTTACCATCAATGACTTTTATCCTCCCTACTCCCTGGGCGATCTGGAATTAACGATTCAGGAAAGCGACGGATCTGAACGCACGCGTATTCTGCCCTGGACGGTCATGCCCAATCTGAGCGGGGAAAACATCTTCAACTATGAGCTGGTCGCCGGTCGCTATAAACCCTGGGTGGGAGGCGACAGCGATAAAGATCGTTTTATGCAGGCGAGTTTTTCATGGGGAGCGGGCTTCGGGACCACGGTATTTGCCGGTTTGCAACAGGGCGAAAACTACGCAAGCCAGGTGGTCGGCCTGGGCAAAAATTTCAACCAACTGGGTGCGCTGTCGCTGGATATCTCTTCTGCCCGCTATACCCAGCAGGATGAAACCCTGGGGGGAGACAGGCTGCGTTTTCGCTATGCAAATTCGTTTTTCACCAGCCGTACAAATCTGAGCAGCAGGCTCCAGTGGTATCCCGGGAAGGGGCGCTACCGCTCGCTGGAGGAAAAAATCAGCCGTGCGCAGAGGCTACGTTATGACTGGGATGACGATAATGGCAGTCGTGCGATGAGCGGCCTGCTGGAAATCAACCAGAATTTTAACGAAGACTCCTCCCTAAGCCTGACCTGGAACTGGACGCGCTCTCGCCGCCGCCACGCCAGTAGCCAGAGCCTGAACTTTACTCTCAATGCCCGCTGGGATGAGGTAGACATCAGGCTTTACGCGGGGCGCGAACGCTACCAGGATTCCCCAGTCGAGTCGGTGCTGGGGCTGAATGTTAGTCTCCCGTTGATGATGGGGGCCTCGGTAGTGAATACCGGCTACGTAAACGAACTGCGAAGCCGGGATAAGGCCAGCCACGGCATCAACGTTTACGGCTCTGCTTTCAGAGACTACAGTTTGCGCTATGACCTGACGGCGCTGCATGAGGTGCAGGGTAACGATGGGTTAAAAGCAAGCCTTGGCTACCAGTATAACGGTGGCGAAACCAATTTGAGCCTGACAAGAGGCGGTCAGCAACGTGATTATCACCTGGACGTCAGCGGCAGTTTGCTGGCGCACGCGGGCGGCGTCGTCGCCGGACAGCAAATGGGGGAAACGACGGCGCTGGTTGAGGTGCCTGCTACCCCGGGCGTGGCCTTTTACAATCAGTTTGGCAGCGTAACCGATTCGCGTGGCTCGCTGCTGGTCAGCTATATGACGCCCTGGCGTGTTAATAGCCTCTCGGTGGACAGCTTTAATCTTCCTGAGGGAGTGCAGCTGGAAAACGAGGCGCTCGACGTCGTTCCCACCAGCGGTGCGGTGGTGAAGGTCCGTTTTCTGCCGCAGCCGTAAAGCATTTACTCTCCTTTCGCCTTCTACTCCGATCACAAAATCAAAAACCCATTGTTACTCTAAGGCTAATGATTCGTCTGCTACCTTAATTGATAGCCCGCAGCGGTAAGCGCACAATTTAGTCAGACTAAAGCAAATCAAAATGATTAGCTGAATCAGGAGGTTAATAATGAAGGCTTGCCAAAAGCCAGCACGTGTCTGGAACACGCGCCGCACTGAAAAGCAGCGGCGTATGGCTTCCACTAACGTTCAGGGCAAGGTGCTTCCGACTGAAGGCCTGGTCGTGATGCTGGAAAAACTGATCGCCCCGGGCGATCGCGTGGTGCTGGAAGGGAACAACCAGAAGCAGGCGGATTTCCTCTCGCGTATGCTTGCAGAAGTCAGCCCGTCTAAAGTCCACGACCTGCACATGATTATGCCGAGCGTAGGACGCAGCGAACACCTTGATATTTTTGAAAAAGGTATCGCCCGCAAACTTGATTTCTCCTTCTCCGGTACCCAGAGCCTGCGCATTTCGCAGCTGCTGGAGGATGGCCAGCTAGAGATTGGCGCCATTCATACCTATATCGAACTCTATTCCCGTCTGTATGTCGATCTCGCGCCGAATATCGCGCTGGTTGCCGGTTTTAAAGCCGACCGCAAAGGTAATCTCTACACCGGGGCCAGTACCGAAGATACCCCGGCGCTGGTAGAAGCCGCTGCTTTCCATGACGGCATTGTTATCGCCCAGGTTAACGAACTGGTGGACGACGAGTGCGATCTGCCGCGCGTGGATATTCCCGGCTCCTGGATTGACTATGTGGTGGTTGCCGATAAGCCTTTCTTTATCGAACCGCTGTTTACCCGCGATCCGCGTCTGATCAAGCAGGAGCATATCCTGATGGCGATGATGGCCATCAAAGGCATCTACGCGGAGCACCAGGTACAGTCGCTGAACCACGGCATCGGCTTTAACACCGCCGCCATTGAGCTGCTGCTGCCAACCTACGGCGAACAGCTCGGCCTGAAAGGCAAAATCTGTAAACACTGGACGCTGAACCCACACCCAACGCTTATCCCCGCCATTGAAAGCGGCTGGGTGGAAAGCGTGCACTGCTTCGGCGGCGAGCTGGGGATGGAAGAGTACATCCGCGCCCGTCCGGACATCTTCTTTACCGGTGCCGATGGCTCGATGCGCTCCAACCGTGCAATGTGTCAGCTCGCCGGGCAGTACGCCGTGGATATGTTTATTGGTTCCACCTTGCAGGTCGACGGCTTTGCTAACTCCTCAACCGTGACTCGCGGGCGTCTTTCTGGCTTCGGCGGTGCGCCGAATATGGGCCACGATCCACACGGTCGTCGCCACGCAACGCCAGCCTGGCTTGCCATGCAGAAAGAGCCTGATCTGATGCTGCGCGGCCGTAAGCTCGTCGTGCAGATGGTGGAAACCTTCCAGGCGGGCGTGAAGCCGACCTTCGTTGAAAAACTCGATGCGGTTGACGTCGCCAAAGCTTCCTCTATGCCGCTTGCGCCCGTGATGATCTATGGCGATGACGTGACCCATGTGTTGACCGAAGAAGGCATCGCATATCTCTATCGCGCCGACAGCCTTGAAGAACGTCGGGCGATGGTGGCCGCCGTGGCGGGGATTACCGATATCGGTCTGGGCGTGGATGCAAAACGCGTGGCGCAACTTCGTCAGAGCGGAAAAGTCGTCTTCCCGGAAGATATGGGTATTCGCCGCAGCGAGGCAACCCGTTCTCTGCTGGCCGCCAGCAGCGTGGCGGATCTCGTTGAGTGGTCCGACGGCCTGTACAACCCACCTGCGAAATTCCGGAGCTGGTAATGAAACTGCATCCACAGGAAAGGATTGAGGACAGCGCGCAGCGGCTGGCGAGGGTAGCCACCCGGAGCCTGATTGACGAAGCCCGTTTAAGCCCGAAACCCGGACTGGTGGATAGCCGGGGAAACGGCGCGCATCACGATCTGACTTTAGATCTGATGGAGCGCTCGGCGCACAGCCTCGCCCCGACGTTTCATGCCCTGGCGCTGCAAAGCTGGCGGCGCCCGGCGGATATTGCTCTGCGTCAGCTGGTGGGCCGCCTGGGCCGTGAAGGTGAAGCCCAAATGATGGAGGCCACAGGCGGAGTGAACACTCACCGGGGCGCTATCTGGGCGCTGGGCCTGCTGGTTTGCGCCGCCGCGATGTACGGGCTGGAAGGGAGCAGCGAAGAGATAGCCTCCGCCGCAGCCCGCCTTGCCAGTTTGCCCGACAGTGCGGCACCAAAAATTTTCAGTAAGGGGTTACGGGCGACAAGACGCTACCGCGTTCCCGGCGCTCGCGAAGAAGCGCAGCTTGGCTTCCCGCATGTGATGCGCCTGGCTTTGCCGCAGCTGCGTCGTAGCCGTCAGCATGGTGCCACCGAACAGCAGGCCCGGCTTGATGCGCTGATGGCGATCATGACCTCGCTAAGCGACACCTGCGTGCTGTCCCGCGCCGGGCTGGAAGGGCTGGAGGCCATGCAAAAGGGTGCGCGCGGTGTACTGCTTGCTGGCGGAACCGCGCAGGCGGAAGGCCGTTCGGCTCTGGCAACGCTTGATAAACAGATGCTGGCGCTTAATGCCTCGCCGGGCGGCGCGGCAGATTTACTTGCCGCCACCTTGCTTCTCGACGCCATTGCCTGCGATGAAGATCTCGTCGCCTCATTACCGCAGCATTCACACTTTTAAGAGGGTGTTATGGAACATATTACGTTGTCCTTCCCGGCAACCCGTACCGTCAGCGGCAAATCGCTGGCTGGCGTGGTGGGTTCCGGTGATATGGAAGTGCTTTTTACCGCCGCACAGGGCGATACCCTGACCGTGGCTATCACCACCTCGGTGGATAACAGCGAGCAGCGCTGGAAGGCACTTTTCGCCCGCATCGGCTCGCTGGGCAGCCTGCCTGCCGGGCAGATGCTGATTCACGACTTTGGCGCGACGCCGGGCGTGGCGCGCATTCGTATCGAACAAGTTTTTGAAGAGGTGAGCCATGCGTAATGACAGCAGCTTTATCGAACTAAAAGCGCGTGAACGTGCGCGTCTGCTGCTCGATGACGGCAGCTACCGCGAACTGCTCGATCCGTTTGCCGGGATAGTTTCTCCGTGGTTGGGGCCGCAGGGCATCGTTCCGCAGTCTGACGACGGCATGGTCGTTGCCAAAGGAACGATCGACGGTCAGCCCGCGGTGGTTATTGCCATTGAAGGTGCTTTCCAGGGCGGCAGCATGGGAGAAGTCTCAGGGGCGAAAATGGCCGCAGCACTTGAGCTGGCCGCGGAAGACAACCGCAACGGCATCCCTACTCAGGCCGTATTGTGCCTGGAAACCGGCGGCGTTCGCCTCCAGGAAGCAAACCTCGGGCTGGCGGCAATTGCGGATATCCACGCGGCGATTGTCGACCTGCGTCGCTACACGCCGGTTATCGGTGTCGTGGCCGGAACCGTGGGCTGCTTTGGTGGGATGTCTATCGCGGCGGCTCTGTGCAGCTACCTGATTGTGACCCGCGAAGCACGTCTTGGCCTGAATGGCCCGCAGGTAATTGAACAGGAAGCGGGGATTGATGAATACGACTCCCGCGACCGTCCGTTTATCTGGAGTATGACCGGCGGCGAAGTGCGCTACGAAAGCGGCCTGGTGGATGCGCTGGTCGGCGACGGCGTCCATGCCGTGAAAGAAGCGGTGATTGACGCCATTGCCAAAGGCGTACCGGCTAAACATCGTACCGATAACTATGCCTGGTATTTAGCGCGCCTGACGAATTTCGACACCAGCAAACAGGCCGATGCCGAACAGATTAAACAGCTTTTTGGGGAGAATCGTTCATGAGCCAGAAACTGAATCGCGCCGCCGTTTGGCTGGCTAAACTGACCGCTAACGCGCCTCGCATGGCCGGGCTTTGCGCATCCGTTCAGGTGGCCGACGGTGTGATTGAAGGTAAACCCGCACGCTTTATTGCCGTTGTGCCGGATGAAAATAACCATTATCCCCGCGCCGCAGGCGGCGAGGTAGGGCTGCTGGAAGGCTGGACGCTGGCAAAAGTGGTCAGCGAAACCCTCGCGGAAGACGCCGATAAAACCGAAAAACGTGCCATCGTGGCGGTGATCGATGTGCCCAGCCAGGCCTATGGCCGCCGGGAAGAGGCCTTTGGTATTCACCAGGCGCTGGCAGGAGCCGCAGGAGCCTACGCCAATGCACGCCTGGCGGGCCACCCGGTGGTGGGGCTGATTGTTGGCAAGGCGATGTCCGGGGCGTTTCTTGCCCATGGCTACCAGGCCAACCGTTTGATCGCCTTTAACGATCCCGGTGTGATGATCCACGCGATGGGTAAAGAGTCGGCGGCACGCATCACGCTGCGCGCCGTGGAAGCGCTGGAGAAACTGGCTGCGACTATTCCACCGATGGCCTACGACATCAGCAACTACGAAACCCTGGGGCTGCTTTCTGCCCTGCTCGACATAGCGGATCCGCAGGCTCCGCAGAATGAAGATGTGGAAAAAGTGGCCGCCGCTTTAGCTACCGCGGTTCGTGAAGCCCGTACCGATAACACACTGAAAAACAGACTCAACGCTAAGAATCGCCACAGTTCAGCGCTCGTTCGCGAGCGCATGCGCGCCGACTGGTAATAAAACAGACAGACCTGCCAGACGAAAAAGGGGCACATTCACTGTGCCCACCTAAAAACATCGTCTGAAAAATAATAATCATCGCATCGGTGCTGGCTCTCTTTTTAACTACAGGTGAAGTTATGACTTACGTGATTGTTCATGCTCTTGCGCCCATTTTTGTCATCATGCTGCTGGGCTTTTTCGCCGGTAAAGCCAAAATGGTCGATAACAAAAATGTCTCTTTACTCAATATCTTTGTAATGGATTTCGCCCTGCCCGCCGCGCTGTTTAGCGCTACGGTGCAGACGCCATGGCTCGGTATCGTCAAACAGTCGCCGCTGATTGTGGTACTGGTGCTGGCGATGTGGATCACCTACGCGGCGATCTATTTCCTCGCAACCAAAGTCTTTAAAAAATCACCGCAGGATGCCGCCGTGCTGACGCTGACCGTCGCATTGCCAAACTATGCTGCGCTCGGCCTGCCAATTCTGGGCAGCGTGCTGGGTGAAGGCTCGGCAACTTCCCTGTCCGTTGCGGTTTCCATCGCCTGCGGCTCCGTCCTGATGACGCCGTTCTGCCTACTGATTCTGGAGCGTGAGAAGGCGCGGGCGGCTGGCGAAGCGACAGGTTCAACTCTCGCCATGCTGCCGGTGCTGATGTGGCGCTCGGTAACAAAACCTATCGTCTGGGGGCCGCTGCTGGGCGTGGTGCTGTCGGCTCTGGGCATTCGTATGCCGGATCTGCTGCTGGCAGCCATTAAACCGCTGGGCCTGTCTGCAACGGCTGCGGCACTGTTCCTGACCGGGGTGATCCTCTCCACGCGCAAACTGCAAATCAATACCATGGTGTGCACGGCTACCCTCGCCAAGCTGCTGATTCAGCCGTTTATTGCCTGGGGCATTGTGCTGGCGCTTGGTCTGAGCGGCCCGGTGGCGATCACCGCGATTCTGATGATTGCGCTGGCGGCGGGTTTCTTCGGCGTGGTGTTCGGCAACCGCTTCGGCGTGCAGTCGCCTGATGCAGAAGCCGTGTTGCTGCTAAGCTCCGTGCTCTCTATCCTGTCGTTACCGCTGTTTATCTCTCTGACTTCAGGACTTTAAAGCATGAACACATCACGTCCACACGACCTGCTCTGGCTTACCGATCGCGACGCGCTTGAGGGCGTAAATGAGGCGTGGGTGGCAAGCCAGTGGCGACCGGCCCTGCCGGTGGTAGTGCGACGTGATGTGAACCATGACGGGCGCATTCCGGTAGGCATTCGTGGCATGCGCCGCGACCAGCGCGCAGCGGCCTGGGCCTGGGCAGACAAAATCAAACGCACGGTTTGCCCGGAAGACCTGGCCCTGCACGAGGTGCTGGTCAATTCTCCCTTCGTTTCCATGCCGCCGGTGCAGGGGGCTATTCAGCTCGCTTTGCGCGACTGGCCGTGGACGTGGGGAATTACCGGCAGCGTGGGCTATGCGCTGGCCACAGAAGTGCCGGTGCTGCATGCGGATAGCGATCTCGACCTGATTATCCGCAGTCCCAGGCCCGTTGAACGTGAGGCGTTGCGGGAATGGCAGCAGGTTGTCGGCCAGCTTTTATGTCGTGCCGATACGCAAATTGAAACGCCGCAGGGCGCTTTTGCACTGGCCGAATGGTTGCGCGCAGAGCGGGTGCTGCTTAAAACCAGCCGTGGCCCGCATCTGGTTAGCGACCCGTGGGCGTTTAAGGAAGAAGCATGAATATTCTCTTCACCTTTCCCGGACAGGGGACGCAGCGTGCTGGCATGTTGCAGTCGTTGCCGAAAAATAGTGACATGATGGCGCGCTCACGTACCGTTCTGGGCGCCGAAGCCGACTCGCTTGATACGCCTGAAGCCCTGAAACACACCCGAGCGGTCCAGCTTTGTTTGCTGATTACGGGCGTGGCCTGGGCGCAGGAACTTGAGCGTAACGGCATCAAACCCGATATGGTCTGCGGCCTGTCTATCGGCGCTTTTCCGGCGGCGGTGATTGCTGGCGCGCTGACGTTTGAAGACGCGGTTAAGCTTGTCGCGCTGCGCGGCGACCTGATGGAGCAGGCTTATCCGCAGGGTTACGGCCTGACGGCTATCGCGGGGCTACAGCTCAGCCAGGTTGAAGCCCTGGTGGAAGGCAGCGGCACCTATGTGGCAAACATTAATGCCGAGCAGCAGATAGTGATTGCCGGTCGCGAAGAAGAGATGGCAGGGGTAGCCAGAGCCGCGCTGGCGATGGGCGCGCAAAAAGCAAAACGGCTGGTGGTAAGCGTGCCGTCGCACTGCGAATTACTGCGCGAGCCAGCCTGCAAATTACAAGAAGCGTTTGACGGCGTGGCGTTAAGCCGCCCACGCTGCACTTATCTCAGCGGCAGTACGGCGCGGGTGCTGTGGCAGCCGGAAAAAATCGCGGAAGATCTGGCGCTCAATATGTCCCGCACCGTGCGCTGGCGTGATGCCATGGTTGCGGCTAACGAACGCGACGTGCGGCTGGCTATCGAAATGCCGCCGGGTACCGTGCTGACCGGGCTAACGCGGCAGGCTTTCCGCGAAGGCGATACGCTGTGCGTGGAAAACAACCCCCTCGAGTTGCTTTCACGTCTTGCCGAACGGACTAAAGCGGCGCGTTAGGCGTATCGACAAACGAACGGGCGTACATGCGCCCTTCGGCGGCCAGCGCCAGCAGATTCGGGTCAAGCTCGCGGTTGCGGGCAAAGACAATCGCAATCTGCTGCTTCATCTGGTACGGCTCGGCGAGCCTGAGCAACTGGATGGAGTTTTCGTAAACCTTCTTCATCCTCCCCGGCATCAGCGATAGCCCCACGCCCGCCTGCACGAGGCTTAGCATCGAGAAAATATCGTTAACCCGCGTCACAATCTCGGGTTCAAATCCTGCGATATGAAAAGCTTCCTGGAAGCCGTTATAGGTGGCGAAACCTTCAGCCAGCGAAACAAATTTTTGCGCGTGGAAATCACGAAGATCGGCAAGCTTGCCGGTATCAAGCGGGAAAGCCGTCGGCGCAGCGAGGAAAATATCATCCTGGAATAGGGGCAAAACTTCCAGGCTGTTGCGGTCAATTTCGCTCTCAGAGACGGAGATCAGAATGGCGTCCAGCACGCCGTCCTCAAGCATATTAAGCAGCATCTGGTTAGAACCCATCGTCAGATCCATCTCCAGTTCGGGGCGTCGAAGTTTCATCCCCATAATCAGCCGCGGGACGGTTTCAAGCGTCAGAGAATAAAGCGTTCCGATGCGCAGACGGCCCTGGCCAACGCCTGCCGCCTGGCGAGTTTCCTCAATGCCGCGCGCCATCAGCGCAACGGCCTCTTTGCTGTGCTCAAGCAACGTGTGGGCCGAAGGTAAAGCCACCAGATTACGGCCTTTATGAATAAACAGCGGGCAGCGTACGCCTTCCTCAAGCGTATGCAGCGCCCTGTGTACGCTCACACCGCTTATCCCCAGCGCCTCAGCCGTGCGGGCAATGTTTCCCTTCTCCATAAATGCCATAAATATCTCAAGCTTACGGAAGGTTATCTCGGCGTCGATTTTCATAGGCATTACAGGCTCGGTAAAAGCGAAGGGCTTAATGTATCAAAAAGCACGTTGATTCGAATAACTCGGCGTGCGTGCCTAAATCAGAGAAGACGATAGTTCTGCTCGCCTCATTGATGTAGCGTTCCTACGCTTTGCTAAACTAACGGCCAGAACCCTTACAGACATATTACTTATTTCAGGTATCACGCCAATCTTTAGAAGATATCTTTGCGGCATCCCTCGCAGTAAGTTTTGACGACTGGCCTGCCACCATAAGCCTTTCCAATATCCATCCCGGAACCCTCCTCACTTCACATTTTTGCTCGAAAGCTGTTCGCTGTCTTCGCGCCGGGTGACCTGGCGATCCCGTGACCTTAATCACATTAAGCCAGCGAATTATCACGATCCGGTCTTTTTTTGTGGAACAGATCACTGCCGCCGCTGGGATTTCCACTTCGAAGTGGAAAACAACTCGCTACAAACCCTTTCCCCCCGTCGCTACCTTAAAGCCCTATCAGTGAATGAGGTACGTAGTGTGAATAACGGAGCGGTAATGGTTAGTGAAGCCGGGAGTACCGAGGCCATGGCGCTGACGGAAAAGGTCCAGACGTTTATCAATACGCTGTTAAAAGCCAGAAACATCACGCCCAACGCGGTGCAGGAGCAGATGCTGACGTCACATGTTCGCGCTATGGCACACCGGTCTTTGACCGGCGAGCCGCTGCCGGAGGTGGAGGAAAGTCTGTTTGACGAGATTTCCCCAGACTCGCTGGCCATGGCAAAAGAGGTGGTGGATCAGTTTGGCAATCTGCCGGTTGAAGAGGCCTGGCTGCTGTCGGTGCATTTTGAAGTCGCGAAAGACAATCTTTGAATAATCAGGAGACACACATGGAACAAATTACCGTCGTTATTGGTGACCGCCTGGGGAAAGGCCAGAAGGTTGCAGCAGGGATTGAAAAAGCGGGTGGCCGGGCAGTGGTGATTCCTGGCGTGGCGGCTGATATGAAGCTGGGCGATGTGATGAAGGCTGAAAACGCCACCTTCGGTATCTCTTTTTGCGGCAGCGGCGGTGCGGGGGCGATTACCGCGCAGACCAAACACGGCTACAAGGCAAAATACGGCATGCGTTCGGTAGAAGAGGGCGTGACGGCCATTAACGAAGGCAACAACGTGCTGGGCTTTGGCTTTATGGATAAAGAAGAGCTGGGCGAACGTCTGGTACAGGCCTGGAACAAGAAGTACGGCAGCTGAGTATGAAAGAACACTTTTCCGACACGGTGAAAGTGAGCGGGCGTGGCGACACAAAAGCCAAAGCCTTTGCCGATGCCCTGAACCACGTTCAGGGTACGGTGCTTAAGTCTTCACCCTACATATTTCTGCGTATTGAGCCACAGGATGTGCGGGTTGTTCAGGCGCGGGTCCAGGTCAGGAAGGAAGCATTTTTATTCTTCTTTTTGCGACGCGAGCGACGGCTGTTCAGCGTAGAGCTGGAGGTCACCGTCAACGTGACGGCAATCAATCTCGATAAAGTGGATTTCGTCACCCAATAAAATTACCCAGAAAGGACAGACTGATGTTCTTAATAATATTAATAAAATCACTCATCATCGGGGGGCTTGTCGGCGTAGGCGTTGGCGCCGGAGCTGCACGCATGTTTCACGCGCCAACTTCCCAGGGGATGGGCGTTTTTCGTACCCTCGGGGAGCTGAACTCCTGTGAAGGGGATCCGGCTTCACACTTCTCCTTTGGGTTAGGCTTCTTCTTTAACGCCTGGGCCTCCTCCGTTGCGGCGGGTGCTTTTACTCAGGACGTCGATCACCGCATCATCCCGAACTGGGGTGCCGCAGCTTTGATGGTTAAAAACCGCAATGTGGCTGAAACCCTCCACGATCCGAAGAAAATGGCGATTGCCTGCGGCCTGATCGGCATGGTGGTTGTCGCCTTCCTCAACAGCACCGCTTCCGCTGTTCCGGCAGCGCTGCAGGTGACCGCCGTGAAAGTGCTGGTGCCTGCGGCAAACCTGCTGGTCAACACCGTGATGCCGGTTATTTTCTGGCTGGCCGCCATCGACGCGGGGAAAAAATCGGGCTTCTGGGCGACCATTTTTGGCGGCTGTGCGCAGCTGATCATGGGGAACGCCGTGCCGGGTCTGGTGCTGGGTATTCTGATCGGTAAAGGCGTGGAAGAGAGCGGCTGGAACCGCGTCACCAAAGTGATGATGGTTGCCATCGTTGCGCTGTTCGTGCTGAGCGCCTTCTTCCGTGGTTTCGATATGAAGATGATCGAATCCTTCCACCTGACCGTGCCGAACTGGCTGGATCTGATTCATAACTCGCTGAGCGGAAAATAACGGAGCCTGTGATGGAAGAGAATAAAGGGTTTTGGTATGCCGACTGGTCTTTCCCGATTTTCGTTGGCCTGCTTTCCTCCGGCGTGTTCGCCGGGACACACATGTATTACCTGTACGGCATCGGCGCATTTAACGAGGTTGCGTTTGTTTCCATGCTGCGTGCCGGGATCGACACGGGCGTGTATGGCGCGGTCGCCGCGTTTGGCGCCAGCTTCCTGTTCGCCCGCATTATCGAAGGGTCGCTGGTCGGGATTCTGGATATCGGCGGTGCGATACAGACCGGCGTGGGCCTGGGCGTACCGGCTCTGCTGCTGGGGGCGGGCTTTGTCTTCCCGGTGGCTAACTTTGCGGCTTCTCTGGTCACCGGCCTGGTGATTGGTCTGGCGATTGGCTACGTGATTATCCTTGCTCGTAAATTCACCATCAACCAGAGCGATTCCACCTACGGGGCGGACGTGATGATGGGCGCGGGTAACGCCTCTGGCCGCTTCCTTGGCCCACTGATTATCTTAAGCGCGATGACCGCTTCGATTCCAATCGGCATCGGCTCTTTGATCGGCTCCCTGCTGTTCTATCTGTGGGGCAAACCCATCACCGGTGGTGCGATTCTGGGCGCGATGATTTTAGGGGCCGTGTTCCCGGTGGCGCTGTAGGACCCAGGGTGGATAACGCCTGTTATCCACCGCTAACATTCAGGAGTAGACCATGTTTGACTTAATCCTGCGCCAGGCTCGCCTGGTGGACGACACCCTAATAGATATCGCGCTGAAAGACGGCAAGATTGCGCAGTTGGGCACTGTTACGGGTTCCGCTCGCGAAGAGCGCGCGCTCAACGGCGAGTTTTACGTCAGCGCAGGTTGGATTGATTCCCACGTTCACTGCTACACGAAATCTCCGATTTATTACGATGAGCCGGACAGCGTGGGTATCGCAACCGGCGTAACCACCGTTGTGGATGCTGGCAGTACAGGGGCGAACGACGTTGACGAGTTTTACGAAATGACCCGCAGCGCGGCCACCGATGTTTATGCCTTGCTGAATATCTCCCGCGTTGGGCTTATCGCGCAAAACGAATTGTCCAATATGGCAAACATCGACAAAGTTGCGGTGCGTGATGCAGTGAAACGCCTGCCCGGCTTTATCGTGGGAATAAAGGCGCGCATGAGCAGCAGCGTGGTGGGGGAAAACGGCATCAAACCTCTGGGGTTGGCCAAAGAGATCCAGCGTGAAAATGACGATCTGCCGTTGATGGTGCACATTGGCAATAACCCGCCGGATCTGGATGAGGTGGCCGACCTGTTGACCCGCGGCGACATTATTACCCACTGCTATAACGGCAAACCGAACCGAATTCTCACGCCTGCCGGTGAGCTGCGAGCTTCTGTCTCCCGCGCGATCCAGCGTGGCGTAAGGCTTGATGTGGGCCACGGCACCGCAAGTTTTAGCTTTGAAGTGGCGAAGATCGCCATTGCGAAAGGCATTCTGCCGCACTCAATCAGCTCTGATATTTATTGCCGCAACCGCATCAATGGCCCGGTGCACAGCCTGGGCGCGGTAATGTCCAAATTTCTCTCCATCGGCCTGTCCCTGCCGCAGGTTATCGAATGTGTCACTGCGGGCGCGGCGGATGGATTACGTCTGAAGCAAAAAGGGCGCCTGGCCGTAGGCCTCGATGCCGACCTGACTATTTTTGACGTGCGCCGCCAGCCGACGGTGTTTACGGACGCCGAACAACAGACGCTTCAGGGCGAACAGCTGCTGGTCGCGCTTGCCGCCGTGCGCGCCGGGAAGTGGTTTACAACCGAACAAGGGAAAGCAGAACATGTCTTCGATCTATGAAAAATACAATTTAAAACAGGTGATTAACGCTTCAGGTCGTATGACCGCGCTGGGGGTTTCCACGCCGCGTCCGGAAGTGGTGGAGGCCGTGTTGACCGGCATGAATCACTATTTTGAAATGAAAGACCTGGTCAATAAGACCGGGGAGTACATCGCGAAACTGCTGGGCGTTGAAGGGGCGACCGTTGTTTCCTGCGCCTCAGCCGGTATCGCCCAGTCCATTGCCGCCGTGCTGGTCAAAGACAATGCCTGGCTGATTGAAAATCTGCATGCTGCCAAGCTCGAGAATAACGAAATCGTCCTGCCGAAAGGTCACAACGTTAACTTTGGCGCGCCGGTAGGCACCATGGTAAACCTTGGCGGCGGCAAAGTGGTGGAAGCGGGCTACGCCAATGAATGCTCCCCTGACCAGCTGGCTGCCGCCATTTCTCCGCGTACCGCGGCCATCTTGTATATCAAGTCTCACCATTCGGTACAGAAAAGCATGCTGAGCGTTGAGCAGGCCGCCGTCGTTGCCCGCCAGCATAATCTGCCGCTGATCGTGGATGCTGCTGCCGAAGAAGACTTGCGGTGTTACTACCGGGCAGGTGCCGATCTGGTCATTTACAGCGGCGCGAAAGCCATTGAAGGCCCTACCAGCGGCCTGGTCATCGGCAAGGAAAAGTATATTGAGTGGGTGAAGCTGCAAACTACGGGCATAGGCCGTGCCATGAAGGTGGGCAAAGAGGGGATCCTCGGGCTGACCTGCGCCATTGAGCGCTACCTTAGCGCTGAAAAAGAAAGCGGCGAGCAGATGGTGCAAAAAATGACGCCGTTTATCGACAGCCTCAACACGCTCAACGGCGTAAGCGCCCGTGTCGTATGGGATGCCGCAGGACGCGATATCGCCCGGACTGAAATTAAGTTCGATGAAGCCGTAATCGGCATCAGGACGGGCGAGCTGGTCTGCGCGCTCAAAAAGGGCGAATACGCTATTTATTTCCGTGGCTATAAGGCCAATGAAGGCATTATTGAAGCCGATGTGCGCAGCGTAAGCCCGGCGCAGTTAGACATTATTTATCGCTGCATTAAAGCGACGCTCAGCAAGGAGAACCAGGCATGAAACTGACCCCAAATTTTTACCGTAACCGCGTGTGCCTGAACGTGCTGGCAGGCTCGAAAGAAAACGCTAAGGCTATTTACGAAGCAGCACAAGGGCATGTGCTGGTTGGGGTACTTTCCAAAAACTATCCTGACGTGGAAAGCGCCGTTGCGGATATGCGCGAGTATGCGGCGCTGATCGACAATGCGTTGTCCGTAGGCCTCGGCGCGGGCGATCCAAACCAGTCCGCAATGGTCAGCGAAATTTCTCGCCATGTGC
Source organism: uncultured Buttiauxella sp. (assembly GCA_946480445.1). GTDB lineage: Bacteria > Pseudomonadota > Gammaproteobacteria > Enterobacterales > Enterobacteriaceae > Dryocola. Next base: position 470,372 of record CAMLJN010000001.1, on the reverse strand, counting down.
AGCCGCAGCATGTGAATCAGGTGTTTACCGGCGTGGGAACCAGCCGCGCTCTGCTTGGTCAGAATGACACCGTGGTAAACGGGCTGGTTTCTCCTACGGGCACCGTTGGCAGGGTGAAAATCTCTACCGGGCCGCTGAGCTCAAATTCGCCAGACGGCATCGTACCGGTTGAAACGGCCATTAAGCTGTTAAAAGATATGGGCGGCAGCTCAATCAAATATTTTCCGATGGGCGGCCTGAAATGCCGCGACGAGTTTAAAGCGGTGGCGGAAGCCTGTGCGCAGCATGATTTCTGGCTGGAACCGACGGGCGGCATCGATCTTGAGAATTACGAAGCGATCCTGAAAATTGCGCTGGATGCTGGCGTGAGCAAAATCATTCCGCATATTTACAGCTCTATCATCGACGCCACGAGTGGTAATACGCGCCCGGAAGATGTACGCACGCTGCTCGCTATGACGAAGACGCTGGTAGGGTAGTTTTTACCTTTATCCCGGCCCTCTCCCGGCAGGGAGAGGGAAGTTACAACGAGGAATCCCGCATGCCTGCAACACGTAATCTGCTTATTGCCTCACTTGCCCTGGTTGTCGGGTCGCGGCGGCCCAGGCTCAGTACGCTTGGGTTGGCACCTATAATCCCAACGGGGAGGGTGTTTATCGCTTTCAGGTTGATGCGAAGACGGGGGCGCTTAGCCATCGAACGCGGGTTAATGAGCTGCCTGATGCCGCACAGCTGACAGTCGCAAAGGACGGTAAAACGCTCTATGTTGCAAGCGAAGCGCCCAAAGGCGTGGTCGCCGCGTTGCGGATTGATGGCAGCGGAAACCTCAGCGAGTTGAATCAGGTTTCCTCTGGCGGCGCGGGGCCGGTTTACCTCTCTCTGACGCCAGACGGGCGTCATCTGCTGGTGGCTAACTACATCAGCGGCACGATTGCCGTATTGCCGGTGAAAGAGGATGGCAGCCTGGGTGAAGCCTGCGACATTAAGCAGGATGAAGGCCCGGCTGGAGCCGCAAAACCAGAGGCTGCGGTTGAAGGCAGTTTTGCCGTAAGCGATCACAATGGCCCTCACGCGCATATGATCGGGGCCGATCCGAGCGGGAAGTTCGTTTTCTCAACCGATCTGGGCTTAGATCGCATCTACCAGTACCGATTTGATCGCACCAGCGGCAAGCTTACGCCAAACGATCCGCCGTTTATCGACGCTTCTTCAAAAGGCGCCGGGCCACGCCACTTTGTGTTTACGCCGCAGGGCGACGGGCTGTGGTTGATAAACGAGGAGTCTTCTACGCTAACCCATTATCGGCTCGATAGCGCTACAGGCACACTGAGCGAGGGGAAAACCGTCTCAACCTTACCGCCGGGCTATAAGGGCACAAGTTTTGCCTCGGGGCTGGTTATGTCTCAGGATGGCAGGCAGCTCTACGTGGCCAATCGCCTGCATAACAGCATCGCGCATTTCAGCGTGTCCGAAGAGGGAGGCCTGACGCATCAGGACGATATCTGGACGCGGGGGGATTATCCGCGCACCCTGACGCTGGACGGCAGCGGTAAATTCCTCTATGCCCTGAACCAGCGCAGCGACAATATTACGCGCTTTAGCGTGGCGCCAGCCGATGGCAAACTGACTTTTATCGAGGATTATGTAGCGGTTGGTAGCCCGTCGCAATTAGTGTTAACGCCTGCGAAATAGCTGCGCCGGGCGTGAGAGCGCCCGTTTAAAGAAAGGATACGCTGTGAGATTTCCAAGCTTACGACTGGCTCAGTTATTTGAGCTGCTACAAAACGAGACGCTGCCCCAGGACGAACTGGCGCGGCGTTTGTCCGTTTCAACCCGCACCGTTCGCACCGATATTACGGCGTTAAACGATCTGCTGGCTGGACACGGTGCGCAGTTCATCCTTAATCGTGGCGCAGGCTATCAGCTTAAAATTGACGATGAAGCGCGCTATCAGGCGCTGCAACAGCAGCCCTCCCGCCAGCTACGTATCCCACGCACCTCGCCTGAGCGCGTGCATTATCTGGTGGTGCGTTTTCTGACCTCGGCCTTTTCTCTGAAGCTTGAGGACCTTGCCGAAGAGTGGTTTGTCAGCCGGGCGACGCTGCAAAGTGATATGGCGGAAGTCCGCGAATGGCTCAACCGCTATAACCTGACGATTGAGACGCGCCCTCGCCACGGAATGAAGCTGTTTGGTAGTGAAACGGCGGTGCGCGCCTGTCTTACCGATTTGCTCTGGCAGCTCACTCAGGAAGACAGTGACAATCCACTGTTAACCGAGGAGGTGCTGAATGCCGGTGTGCCGGAGCAGCTGGCCGCTGAGCTGCATGAATGTTTTACGCGCTGTCGCATCCGCCTGACGGACGAAGGGGAGCAGTTTATTCGCCTGTATTGTGCTGTCGCCGTACGACGGATTAGCGAAGGTTATCCGCTGGCCGAATTTACCGCAGACGACGTGGACGAGGGCGTGCGGGAAGCCGCGCGGCAGATTACGGCTCTGCTTCAGAAACTGGCGGAAAAACCTCTTTCCGGGGCGGAAGAGCAGTGGCTTCAGGTGCATATCGCCGCACGTCAGGTTCAGGAAGTGGCACCGAGCGCCATTGGCCCCGATGACGACGAAGCGCTGGTGAATTACATTCTGCGCTATATCAACACGCACTATAACTACAACCTGTTGACCGACACCCAGCTGCACGCGGATTTGCTGACGCATATTAAAACGATGATCACCCGCGTGCGCTACCAGATAAATATCCCCAACCCGCTGCTTTCTAATATCAAACAGCATTATCCCATGGCCTACGATATGACCCTGGCCGCCGTCTCCAGCTGGGGAAAATATACGCCGTATGTGATTAGCGAAAACGAGATCGGTTTCCTGGTGCTGCATATCGGGGTGGGGCTGGAGCGGCATTACAATATTGGCTATCAGCGTCATCCGCGCGCGCTGCTGGTGTGCGATACCGGCAACTCAACGGTTCGGATGATTCAGGCGATGCTGTTGCGCAAGTATCCGCAAATTGAAGTGACCGGCATTATCTCGCTGCGCGATTATGAGCAGCTGGCCAGCATTGAGGCAGACTTTGTGATCTCCACTGCCCGGGTGACCGAAAAAGAAAAGCCGGTGGTGACGATGGCGCCCTTCCCGACGGAATATCAGCTGGAGCAGCTGGGTAAGCTGGTGCTGGTGGACAGGACTCGTCCCTACATGCTGGCGAAATATTTTGATGAAAGCCACTTTATGGTGGTTGACGAGGCCATGACCCAGCAGCAGCTTTTCAGCACCCTGTGCGGGCAGCTGGAACGGGAAGGCTACGTGGGGGCAGATTTCTACCCATCCGTCGTGGAGCGGGAGGCAATCGTCAGTACCATGCTGGGTGAGGGTATTGCGCTGCCCCACTCGCTGGGGCTGATGGCCAATAAGACCGTAGTCTATACCGTGCTGGCACCGCAGGGGATCGGCTGGGGCGAGGAGACGGCCTACGTTATCTTCCTGCTGGCCATCAGCAAAAGCGAGTACGAAGAGGCGATGGCCATCTACGATTTGTTTGTCACCTTCCTGCGCGAAAGAGCGATGACGAGACTGCGCGACTGTACGGCCTTCGGCAATTTTAAAGCGGTGGCGATGGAGTGCCTGAGTCGTTTTTAGCGGGGGGGAATATTTCCCCTCTCCGGAAAGAGAGGGGAAAAGCGTTACTTCAGAAGCGTAAACGCGGTGGTGACATGTTTTACTCCGCTTACCCGGCTTGCGATGTCCGCAGCCGCTTTGCCTTCGCGGTCCGTTACCAGACCCAGCAGGAACACTTCACCGTTTTCAGTAGTGACCTTCACGTTAGAAGACTTCACCTGATCGCTGGTCAGCAGCTGCGAGCGAACTTTGGTGGTGATCCACGTATCTGACGAGGCGGTGCCCAGACCAATCGGGGCCATATTACGGATTTCGTTATAGACCTCGGTGGTGCCGTCTACGCCCAGCGCGATTTGCTTAGCGCGTGAGGCCAGCTCGGTATTTTGTGTTTGCCCGGTCAGCAGCACCTTGCCCTGGTAGGCGGTAACGTTAATGCGGGCATTTTTCTTCATCTGCTCATCTTTGCCCAGCGCGCTGTTTACGCGCAGCTCCAGCGTGCCATCATCAACCTGCGTACCGACGGTACGTGGATCGGTAGCGGTTTTGGTGGCAACCGCTGCGGTGCCGACTACGGCCGCCGCGACGCAGCCCTGCAAGATTAGCGCGGTAATAAGGACTGCAAGTGGCTTAAATGCCTTCATCTGTACTCCTTAAACGTCCTGGTGAGGGAATAACGTATTATCAATCAAATCACATAGGCAATTAACCGTCAGCATGTGCATTTCCTGAATGCGCGCGCTGCGGTGAGAAGGAATGCGGATTTCCACATCCTGTGGACCCAGCAGTCCCGCCAGTTCCCCGCCGTCGTAGCCCGTTAACGCAACGATGGTCATATCGCGCGTCACCGCCGCTTCTACCGCTTTCACGATATCACGGCTGTTACCACGGGTTGAAATAGCCAGCAGCACATCCCCGGCATGTCCTAACGCACGCACCTGTTTGGCATACACTTCTTCATGCAAACGGTCATTGGCTATAGCGGTTAAGACCACATTATCGGCACTAAGTGCAATGGCAGGTAAACTTGGGCGCTCGGTTTCGAAGCGGTTGATCATACTGGCAGCAAAATGCTGTGCGTTAGCTGCCGAGGTGCCGTTGCCACAGCAGAGGATTTTGTTGCCGTTTAACAGCGACTGAACCAGCGTCATTGCTGCACGGGAGATAGCGTCTGGCAGAGCTTCCGCTGCGGCGATCTGGGTTTGAATACTTTCCGTGAAGCAGACTTTGATTCTTTCGAGCACGTTGTTCTACCTGGTTACTTTAGACATCTGTGGTAAACGCGTTGGTTAACCACTCTATTTCATTGCCGGTGAAGGCTAACACATCGAAACGGCAATCCACAGTATCAAAGCTCCCCGATGTGCGGGCAAGCCAATTCCGCGCGGTATGGAGGAGTTTTTGCCGCTTGCTATGGGTGACGCTGGCCGCCGCACCGCCAAAACGAGAGCTGCTGCGGTAGCGCACTTCGACAAACACGATGACGTGATTATCTTTCATAATGAGGTCAATTTCACCGCCGCGAACGCGTACGTTCGCGGCGATAAAGCGCAGTCCCTGGCGCTCAAGAAAGCGGCGCGCCTGTGCTTCAAAGTGCGCGCCAGCCTGTTGGCGGTTCAGGCGGCCGGGATGATTTGACCCTGAGAGAACTTCAGCCAATTTAACTTCCTGTTAATAACGCAGTCCTGGTTTGCAGAAAGGGTGCCGGTGTTGCCGCTGACCTGGAAGCCAGGGACCTGGCGTATCTGGGTGAAATGGTTAGCCAGCGACCAGGCATCCACGCCCATGGCGTACAGGCGGGCCAGGGAATAGTCGTTGTGTACCGCTCCCAGCGCCTGCTGCTGCAATGACGGGTTGCCGCCGGACAGCATCGGGATTTCGCTAAATTCTAAGCCATCCATTTCCAGACGGAAGTCCGGGCCATTGATCCCCTGCGAGCTGCGGGAGCTGGCGTACAGCTGCGCGCTGCTGCGGCTGCCGGTACGCATGGCAATCATTGGCTTGATCAGTGCCACCTCATCAGAGGTCGCCACTATGTAGGCCGCGTCCACGCCGCCGGAGGTGCCAGCGGTAATTTGTGCGTCCGTTGGCGGAGCCGGAATAGTCAGCCCGCCGATAGTGACGGCTTCCTGCTGTGGTGCGGAGCTGGCAACCGGCGTGCCCGTCAAAGAAATTCCTGAACCGCTGTTTATACCCTGCTTAAGTGTGCCGACGGAGCCAAATTTCTGTTGCAGCACAATACCACCGCCGAGTTTTTGCCATTCTTCGTTAAACGCACTGGTGACGCGATCGCCCAGCGCATTGCGTGGCACCAGCAGCAGCGGAGCGCGATGGCCTTGCTGCCAGATATGATTCGCCGCATCACGCGCTTCGTCTTCCGGAGAGAGGGCGAAGTAGCAAATGTTCGCGCGATTTTGCACGTTCTCCGGCTGGTTCAGCGCCAGAATATTCAGCGAAGTGTTGCTGGCGGCCAGTTTATCGACGTCATTTTTCAGCAGCGGGCCAACAACCAGGGTTGCCCCATCCTGCTGGGCCTGAGCGAGCACCTGATCCAGCGGCTGTGAGCTGGTGTCATAAACTTTGATTTCTGCCGTCGGATTGGCGGGTGCCGCCGCCGCGCTTTGTGTTGCGGCAGGGACTGGCTGGACGGCAGGTTGTGGAGCGGCCTGCTGCTCTGGCTGGTCGTCGGTCAAATCGCTGGTGGAGGCCGCAGACGGGCTGGCTACGGCGTCAGGATCTGCCTGGGCTGGCTCGTCCTGGGCCGCTTGCGGCTGTGTTGAAGACGCAGGGGCCTGTGCCGGATCACTGAGAGCCGTCACGGGGGCGGAACCATTATTTTTCGCCGCTTCAAAGCCCTGCTGAATCGCGCGCCCAAACACGCCTGCCTGGCCGTTAAGCGGCAGCAGCAGAGCAATTTTCCCCGTCGAGGCCTGCTGGTAGTTTTGCATATTGCTCAGCTGAGTGGGCAGCGTTTTGGCGCCGGGATTCAGCGGGTAGCGTGTTTGCCAGTCTTTGATACCCGCTTTGAGCATCTCCGGCTCGCTGCGGTTTTCGTTCCAGACGCGCTGTAGATCCAGCCAGCCTTGCAGAATATTTTCATCGGCGTTGATGACCATGGCGTTCATCTGTTCAGGTGTGAGCTGAGCAAGCGCCTGCCAGGTGCCGTCGATATTCTTTTGATGCGCGGTGCCTTTGAGCATCGGCTCCTGGGCGATATAGGCGCGCAGCAGTTCGAGTGACGGGCGATTCTGGCTGGCATCAATGACTGCCTGGTAATAACGTGCCTGTTGGGCTTTATTCAGGGAGGCGACATCAATTTTTGCTAACAGCGCGCCGGCCGCGGCATAATCTTTGAGCGCAATTTTTATTTCAGGCGTTAGCACAGAGCGTTCGCGGAGCTGCGTCTCATCCATTTTCTGAGGCAGCTGGTTATAGAGCGCTATCGCACGCTGGGTTTTGCCTTCTGCGAGCAACGCATGAATGGCGAGTAATTGCCAGGTGGTCTTGCTATCATCTGCGCTTTGCTGCATCTGCTGCAGGTAGTAGCCAGAATCCGCGGTGGCTTCGCCCTGAACGTGAGCGGCGGACTTGTCCGGGGCTGGGGTGCTACACCCGGCAAACATCAGCGCGGCGAGCACAACAGGCAGACAACGCCCGGCTTTAGAACGAATTTTTTTAGACGGTAGCATTCTGTATCCAGTGAAATTTTCTTCTTAGTGTTCAATATTAAATCGGCAATACGGATGAAACAATGAAACAACTCGAAACGGCGGCGATTTCTGCCAGCACGCTCTACATCGTTCCGACACCTATCGGTAACCTCGGCGATATCACACAGCGGGCCTTATCCGTATTGCAAAGCGTTGACCTGATTGCTGCCGAAGATACCCGTCATACCGGTTTGCTGCTGCAACATTTTGCCATCAATGCGCGCTTGTTCGCATTGCACGATCATAATGAACAACAAAAAGCGGAGGTTTTGCTGGCTAAATTACAGGAAGGACAGAGCATCGCTCTGGTTTCCGATGCCGGTACGCCGCTGATTAACGATCCCGGCTATCACCTGGTGCGCACCTGCCGTGAAGCGGGGATTCGCGTGGTTCCTCTGCCAGGCCCCTGTGCCGCGATTGCCGCTCTTAGCGCCGCAGGCTTACCGTCGGACCGCTTCTGCTATGAAGGTTTTTTACCTGCCAAATCCAAGGGGCGACGCGATGCGTTACAGGCTCTGGAGCAGGAGCCGCGTACGCTGATTTTCTACGAATCAACCCACCGTCTGCTCGACAGCCTGGATGATATTTGTGCGGTGCTTGGCGAGTCGCGCTACGTGGTGCTGGCCCGTGAGATAACCAAAACCTGGGAGTCCATTCACGGGGCGCCAATCGGTGAGCTGGCGGCCTGGGTGAAAGAAGACGAGAACCGCCGTAAAGGTGAGATGGTGCTGATCGTTGAAGGCTTCAAAGTGCAAAGCGATGAGGCGCTGCCTGCGGATGCTCTGCGCACGCTCGCGCTGCTGCAAAAAGAGCTGCCGCTAAAAAAGGCGGCCGCGCTGGCCGCCGAGATCCACGGCGTGAAGAAGAATGCGCTCTATAAATACGCCCTGGAGCAGCAAGGCTAATCTTTTCGGGCCTGGTTATCCCATCAGGCCCGATTAGCTGCCGTTATTTCGTGGTCGCCGGTGTGGATTCGATAACCAGTGTTTCCAGCGGTTTGAGCGTGATAATCACCGGCTTCTGGTAATCTGCCGCGAGGGAGGCGTTACCGCCGTAGACAGCTTTGAGCGTGAACTGCGTCGCCTGCCCCGCCGGGATTTCAAAGTCCCGGATGAGATCCAGATAATAGCTCTGTTCTTTGTCCGACGGGTTACGCAGGCCAAAGATAGCTTTCTCTTTACTCCATGAAGCCCAGCCGTAAACCTCAAGCGCCGTTGGATTGCCGCCGATCCAGTGGGTATCTACCAGCACAGCGCTGTTCTCGCGTGACCATTTCGCGGCGTTTGCCAGCGTATCCCACTTAGCGTCGTTGAGCATGGAAGGTGTGATATAAAGCTCCTGCAACTGGGTGCCTGTCGCAAAATAGCTCCATACCTGGTCGGCGAAATCCCTGTCTGTCTGCACTTTCTCAAGCCCAAAGTAGGCGTGTTCCGCGCTGACGATACCGTGATACATCAGTGAGTTAAGCGGGAACAGCGGTCCTTTTTGCACGATAGAGCGCCAGGTTTCGGCGTCGCGGTAGGTCATCCATTGCTGTGCCGGGGAGCCTTTGCCGTAAAGGTTAATATCATCGCCCTGACGCCAGATTGAATCCGCGTAGAACAGCCAGGATGGGCTGGCGTTGGTGCCGGTGGTCAGGTTGATAAAGAGGTTTTTATTGGCCTCGCGCATATTTTTAATCAGCTCGATGGAGGCATCAAAATCGGAAGCAAACGGGCTGCCCTGAATATACGCGTTGGCATTGCCCATACCGTCGAGTTTGAACGAGGTGATATGTTCATTTTTGATGAGCTTACTAATTTGCGCGTTGAAGTTGCGGAAGTAGTTCGGCCCGGAGAGGGCAAGCTTCCCGTCCACGGTTTCAAAGCCGTTTTCTTTAGCGTGGGAGACGCGAATATCGCGCGGCTTGTTATAGCCGCCCCACGGCGACAGCCACAGGCCCACCGAGGTATGCAGGCTGTCGGCTTTCTCTTTGACCCCGCCAAAGCCGTTTTTAAAGGCCGGACCAAACAGCCATTTGCCGGTGCGATCGTCCCAGCCGTCGTCCAGCAGGAAGCCATCGAGTTTTACGCCGCGCTTTTTAATCAGCTCGTTGGCGTAGCTGTCCATGCGGTTCAGCACATCCTGTTCGGTATAGGTGGTGAAGAAGCCGATGTCCATCCAGCTGTTGTAATGCAGGTAGGGCTGATAAGGCCGGGGGCGCATAGCGTTGATAAATTCGTTAAAGCTGCGGCGTAGCTGATTGGTGGCCTCAAAGGTGCCAAAATAAGTCGTGTAAGTCACCGGCGCATCAGGCTTGATCGGGGTTTTCAGCTCCACGTTAAGGTTGGTGGTGGTTTCGTAGGCGTAGGTATTAACGATGGGCTTTTCGGGCAACATGTAAAAGCTGTCGGCGATGATGGGCGAGCTGTTGATCGCGCCGTCAACGTAGGGGGCCTGAGACTGGCCTTTGGTGGGGAAGAAGGTGATTTTCGCCACTTCCCGCGGCTGGCCTTTTGCTTTGATGGTGTAATCAATACCGGCGTACTTACCTTTCAGCACCTTCAGTACCACGCTGACGGCAAAATCTTTATGGTCGTAATCCAGCGCAATGGCATCGTCTTTTTCAGTGACGTTTTTAAGGGTGAAATCAGTGGCGTGGATAACGTCTTCGTTCGGTAACGTCAGAAAAAATAATTCAACCGGTGCCAGCTTATGGTCCGAACGTTTGTCTTTTATGACCACCGCGGAGCTGGCGCCATCAAATTTTATCGCCAGATTGTCGTTACCAAGCTGATAGCTGGCGGCAAGCGCGCCGTTGCTGGCCAGAAGAAGTAATAACGAGCTCTTTATAAGTGTCTTCATCGGGATGTCCTTGTCATTCAGATACAGGGCGGAGTTTGTTTTCTTCTCTTTTTCTGGTGGGCGTTATCGGCCAGGGCAGATAACGCCAAAAGGATGGTTTACTTACAGCGAAGCTTCAGTTTGCGCGAGTAACTTGTTTGCTGAGCCGCAAACCGTGACTTTGCTGCGCACGACTTCCTTCATGGCATCCATGCCAACGCGCATGTAGTAGCGTGGATCGTTGCCTTCCGGATTATCCGCAAACCATTTCTTCACCGCGGCGGCGAAGGCAATTTTTAACTCGGTTGCTACGTTCACTTTGCAAACGCCCAATGAGATGGCGCGTTTGACATAGTCGTCGGGCACATCGCTGGCGCCATGGAGCACGAGCGGGATCGAGACTGTTTCGCGGATTTCGGCCAGACGCTGGAAGTCGATTTTCGGACGTTTAGTGTAAAGTCCGTGGGCTGTGCCAATGGCGACGGCGAGGCTGTCGATCCCTGTCAGTTCAACAAAGCGGCGCGCTTCGTCCGGGTCGGTAAGAAATGCGCTTTCTTCGTCCACATCCATATCGTCTTCTACGCCACCCAGGCGCCCCAGCTCCGCCTCTACGCTGCAATCATGCCGATGGCAAAACTCGACGACAGATTTCACCAGCGCCACATTTTGAGCCAGCGGGAAATGGCTGCCGTCGATCATGGCGCTGCGTACGCCAGCGTTCACCTTGCGGCTGATATCAGCCAGAGATTCGTGATGGTCCAGATGCAGCGCAAGCGGCATGTCGTAGCTTTCCGAGTAGGCCTCGCACAGCGCATAGATTTCTTCAAACGCAATGTGTTTGAAAGTGCCGGGCGTGCCTGCGAGGATCACCGGCGAGCGCATTTCTTTGCATACTTCGAGGATCGCCTGGATGGTTTCGGCGTTATGAATGTTGAATGCAGGGACCGCGTAGCCTCTGGCCTGCGCGTCCTGAAGAAGATATTTGGTGGAAATAATGCTCATTTTGTTTTCCTCTTAGCCTTTCCACGGATGGATAACGACGCCTTTAACGACCCGGTTCACCGTGCCGCTGGCGGAAGGCGTATCCGGCGTGATGCCTGCTTTTAGCGATTCGCTTAGCGCGAACAGCTGCGCGTACATCAGGAAGCAGAACGCCTGTTCGATATCGAGAAACTCACGGGCAGGAGGCAGCAGAATATGCGGGCCAGCTTCAATTTCCGGGCTGGTCGCAGCGGCAATCGCCACCACGCGCAGCGCCTGCCGATCGCGACGCAGTTCGGCAAGCAGGTCGAGATCGTACTGACGGGTGTAGGGGTGGCTTGAGATCATGACGACGACCAGGGTTTCACTGTTAACCAGGGATTTTGGCCCGTGGCGAAAACCCGTAGGTGAGTCATAAAACGCGGCCAGCTTCCCGGCGGTAAGTTCCAGTACCTTCAGCGCCGACTCACGCGCAACGCCCTGTAAACCGCCGCTGCCGAGATAGACAATGCGTTTGAAAGGCATATCGCCAAATACACTTTCTTCAACGTTTCCGCGGGCGGCAAGGATCGCAGCGCAGCGCGCGGCGACATCCCGGAAGGTGAGGGGGTTAATCACGTCCGGGGCAAATACGGCGAGACAGCTTGCCATCATGGTGGTAATGCTGCTGGTCATGGCGAAGCCGCGATCGTGCGTTTCAGCAGGCATCAGCAAGGCCAGCGAGCGCTCGTCGTTAAGCGCATTTTTATACAGGCTGCCCGCCTCGTTGCAGGTCACCATCAGATGATGGCAGGACGTAACGATTTGAGTGGCTAACTCTACGGCTGCGACGCTTTCCGGGCTGTTGCCTGAGCGAGCGAAAGAAACCAGCAGCGTCGGCTGCTCCGGCATTAAGTAATCTGTGGGGTTGGTCACCAGGTCGGTCGTGGGGACCGCAACGAAGTTTTTGCCGGTATGTCTGCACAGCCAGGGGGCAATAATATCGCCGATAAATGCCGAAGTGCCCGCGCCGGTAAGGATAATCTTCAGATCAGGATTTTGCGTAAGCGGGGCAAGGAAGGTGTCGATTTGATGGCGCAGGCTGGCAATGTTTTTTAGCGAGTGCAGCCAACTGTCAGGCTGCTGGCGGATCTCTTTTTCAGTCCAGGTTGACGTGCCGCCTGAAGCGGCAATGTGGGTTTCGCTCATGACTCGGTCCTTAACAGTACATATTCAAGAGGCAGCACAAAGCAGAACTGGCAATCTTTCGTTTTGTTTCATTTAATCAGCTTTATGCCTGAGTTAAAATTTATAGAAAAGAAAACGAAAGATAAATCAACAAAAAGAAATAAAACGAAAACTGTGATCCCGGGAGCGATCGCTTATATTTAACTGTTTGATTTTATTTTGAATGACTGGCAGATCCTGCTGACAGCCCGGATCGTTCGAAAGGAAAAGAAAGGTCTGCGCCGGAGCCTGACGCAGACCAGGCCATACAGAGTGAAAGGGCTAAAGGGGAACGGCCCGGCCGGAAACCCAGGTATTTTGCAGCTGAAGACGGTTATTGAGGGCGATAATATTGGCTCGTTTGCCCGGTGCCAGCGAACCCAGCGTGTTCTCCAGGCCGAGCATTTTTGCCGGGTGAAGCGAAGCCATTTGAATGGCATCTTCCGGGGCAATACCAACGGTATTAACCAGATTTCGCACGGCTGCGTCCAGCGCGAGCGTGCTGCCCGCAAGCCCTCCGCCAGAGGTGCGTACGACGCCGTTTTGCATCGTCACGGCGTAACCGCAGATGTCGTACTGGCCGTCTGGCATCCCTGCCGCCCTCATTGCGTCTGTAATCAGGATTATGCGCGGTCCGGCACAGGTGCAGCCCAGGCTCATCACCGCCGGATGCACATGGTGGCCATCCGCTATCAGCTCAAGCCAGGCTCGCTTGTCCGTTAAGCCGGCACCAGCTATGCCGGGGTGGCGGTGATGCAGGCCCGTCATGCCGTTAAAGCAGTGCACCAGTCCGTCGGCCCCCGCCTCAAATGCGCTAAGCGTCTGTTCGTAAGTTGCCGCGCTGTGGCCCAGCATCACGCGAATATTCCGGCTTTTCAGGTGTTTTATGGCGTCCAGGGCTGCGGGCTTCTCGGGGGCCAGCGCCACCACGCGCAGGGTGTTTTGCGAGACGTCGATTAGCCTGTCCAGCTCGCAGATTCTCAGCGCCTGAAACAGCTCTGGCGGATGGGCTCCTTTGTTCTGCGGGGTGAAATAGGGGCCTTCAAGATAGCTGCCCAGCACCGTTGCCCCCGGCCCTCCGTTTCTGACGCGTTGAGCAATGCGCCTTAAAGCATTATCTATTTCTGCCTGCGGAGCCGTGACGGTGGTGGGCAGCCAGCCGCCAACGCCTTCGCGGGCTTTGTGCAGGGCCAGTTTATCCAGCACACCGGGGGCGTCATCCATGACGTCAACGCCGTTGCCGCCGTGGACGTGAATGTCGATATAAGCCGGACACAGCAGGTCTGCGTCTCTTGCTGTAACCCCTGCCGGGACAGGTTCGATGGCGACAAGCGTCTCGCCCTCAATACGTAGCTGGTGGTCTTCCAGCCAGCCCTGCTCGCTTAGCACCCGTCTGGCCCGCAGCAGCAAAGTCATATGCCTTCCTCAACCGCTTCTGCTTCCCGATGACGGCCCATTTCATCTTCCAGGCTTGTTAATCCACGGTGGCCGCATTCCAGCGCCATCAAACGAAATGCCTTGCTGCTTAGCCCCTCGCGTTCCAGCACCATCTCCAGCAGGAGCTGGAGATTAATGCCGGTCACCACTTCCCGTCCTGGTTTTTGCAGGGCCAGCGTGGAAGCGACGCGGAACGGTGTGCCGCCAAGCAGGTCGGTCAGAAATATCAGTCCTTCCGTTTCATCCAGCGCGGCGAGGGCTTCTTCAAACTGGCGGGTCAGCAGGGCGGTGGTCGAGCTTTCCGGAAAGTCTATGGCGATAATCTGCGGCTGCTCGCCCAGAATTTGCTTCATCGCCTGTTCCAGCCCGCTGGCAAAACCGCCGTGGCCGCTGAGAATAATGCTTAACATGTGCTCTCCTGCTTAAAGGAAATGACAGAACTTACCCACAACGCCTAATACCACGGTAAGGCAAATCAGGCGCAGAGGGCTCCAGCCGCGGCGTACCAGCCAGTACATGGTCAGGGTGTATACCAGCGGCAGAAATGCAGGCATCAACTTGTCGATAACATCACTTTGCAGCTTAACCACGGCGTCGCCCGCCGTAATTTCCAGCGTTGTCGCCAGACGGACATAGGTGGCGACCAGGGCGCCGATAACCGTCATCCCAACGATGGAGGCGGCGTGCCCCACTTTACGGGTGTTGGCCTTTATCAGCGGAATGGCCGCGACCCCCATGCGATAGGCATAGTGCGCCAGCCCGAAGCGCAGCCCGAGATGTACGACGTTGAACATCACGATAAACACTATCGCGCCAAGGATGGATCCTTGTAGCGCAAGGCTTGCACCGATACCGCCGCAGATGGGCAGCAGCGTGAGCCAGAACATAGCATCGCCAATGCCGCCAAGCGGCGCCCCCACGGCAATTTTTGTGCTCTGGATGCTGTTCACATCCTGCTTGGAGCGTTCCATCGCCAGAATAATGCCGATAACAAAGGTGACGAGGAACGGGTGGGTGTTGAAGAAACCCATGTGACCCTTCATGGCCCGGGCCAGATCGCGTTTGTTGGTATGGATCTTTTTCAGTGCGGGCAGCAGGCCGTACAGCCAGCCGGAGGCCTGCATACGTTCATAGTTAAACGAAGCCTGTAACAGCATGGATCGCCAGGCGACGCGGTTGATGTCCTGTCTGGTCAGCTCCACGCCAATCTTTTGATCTTCATAAACGTTATCATTCCCCTCGGTAATGAGGGTGTCCGCCTTGCTGACGTGCGGCAGCGTTTGGGTATCAGATGCCATCTTCAAATTCCTCAAGCTTTTCGCGGGAAGGGGATTGTGGAGCCGGGTCTTTGCGTACGAAGTCGATCAGCGCCATCGCCAGCGCCGCTGCGGCAATGGCCAGCACCGGAAGCTTGAGCCAGGCCGCCGCCACAAAACCGAGTATGAAATAAGGGATGTAGACGTTCTTCATCATGATCTTCAGCAGTACGGCAAAGCCGATCGCCGGCATGATGCCGCCTGCCACGCCAAGCCCGTCAATCAGGCGTGCAGGCAGGACATCTATGGCCGTTTTTGCATGTTCCGCACCGAAATAGATGGGCAGGAAGGCACACAGGAAGTAGAAAACGCCCAGGGCCAGCAGGGCGAGATAGTTCACCCGTTCAATGCCTTTCGTGTCTGCATTGGCGGCCATGCGGTCGCAGCGGGCCATCACGCCTGACATGATGGAGAAAAGGAAGGTTATGCCCATCTGTACGGCGACGGCGAAGGGCACGGCTACGCCAACGGCCACTTCCGGCTTAACGCCCGTGGTAATCGCAAAGGTGGTGCCGACGATGGTGCCGATGATGACGTTTGGCGGCTGTGCGCCCGCCAGCGGCGCAAGCCCCATCCAGACCAGCTCAAGGGTGCCGCCGGTGAGAATACCGGTATGCAGATCGCCCAGAATCAGGCCAACCAGCGGGCCCAGCACGACCGGACGGTGCATGTGTGTCAGTCCATTGAACATATCCAGACCGGCAATAAAGGCCAGGATGCCCAATGCAATAGCTTGTAACAAGCTGATTTCCATAACCATACCTCAGAGAAGTTTGTAGAGATCCTGAGCCGTTTCTGTCGGCACGCCCTGAACAAAACATTCCACCCCGGCCGCCTTCAGGCCGTTAAACGCGGAAATGTCCTGCTCATCCACAGAGACGGTTTTGGCGATTTGTTTTTTGCCTTCGGCATAATGCATATTGCCGACGTTGATGCGGTTTACGGGCACGCTACCTTCCACAAGCTTCAGAAAATCTTGAGGATTTTTGCAGACCAGCAGAATTTTCTGGCGTTCCGCCGCCCGGTGAATATTGTCGATAACTTTTTGCAGCGGCCAGAAGCGCACCGCGATGCCTTCGGCCAGCACCATTTCCATCAGGTTTTGCTGTACAGGGTCTTCGGCGACTTCATCGTTTGCTACCAGCACCAGATTCGCCCCGGCGAACCCTACCCACTGCACGCCGACCTGGCCGTGGATCAGGCGCTCATCAATACGGCTTAAGACAATGTTTGGCATGTTTTTTCCTTATTATCATTGTGTTAATGGGATCTGGACGTTCCCGAACAGGCGGCATGGTAGGCGTGCAGCACGTCCTGGATATGGCTGATAATCAGCTCGTGAGGCGTGGCTGCCAGCGAGCCTTCGCGCACCTTAGCGTACTGAAGCGGGAGATACTGACTGATTAACGGCAGGGGAATTGTTTCGTCGGCCAGATTTTTCACCAGCCTGGAATAAGCCGCGTCAATATCCCTGTCCGGCCAGTAGTAGCGGACGCGGTCGGAATAGCTGTATCCGCGCACCAGTCGACGAGCGCCGTTATTCCCGTGATAGTGATGCTTCCAGTGTTCCGGGTGTTCCAGCATGACGCTTTCGAGCACTTCCCGTAGCCCCGAGCATTGATGAGCCGGACGTAATTCATGTTCGATGGCCGCAAGCGCGAACAGCGTTTCACGCAGGGCGAAGGTGAGCGCCGGGCCAACTTTTAAAATGGCAAAATGATGTTCAACCAGCTGCGCTAAAGCCTGTGGCGTCTGGTAATCCGTGGAATGAGCTTCAAAGACCAGCGTGTCGAAGGCTTCAATCATCTGGCTCAGTGCCAGTGATTTTTCCGGTTGATAATCAATCACGCTGGTATGGTCGAACTCGACGCCCGGCTGAACAACCAGGCCAATGATGCGCGGCCAGAGATCGCTTAATGCCTGCTGTTCGAAGGCGTGGCGATGGGCGGCAAGCGTATCCTGGGCGGCCTGTGGCGTGGTGACCGCCAGGGCATCAAGCGTTTCGTGTGCGCCACCGGGAACGGGGACTTCTGTGCCGATGATGTACACCAAATCGCTGTAACCGAAATGCGCGACGCAGGTTTCTTCGGCGATGCAGGCAAGCCTGGCAGCCCTCGTGGCCACGACGCTGTCGGTTAATGGCACAGGGTCGTCTGCACAGGACATGCTGCAATCAAGGTGGATCTTTTTAAAGCCGGCGGCGACATAACAGCGAATCAGTTCCTCTGCCTGACGCATGGCTTCCTCGGCAGGCCTGGTTTGCCAGCGATTTGGCCCCAGATGATCGCCACCCAATATTAATCTCTCGCAGGGAAAGTGATGCTCCCGCGCCATCTCCTCCACAAAGCTGCGAAAATCTGCAGGCGTCATGCCTGTGTAACCGCCGTGCTGATCGACCTGGTTGGATGTTGCTTCTATTAATAAGAGTGACTGGGCATCCCGTGCATGGCGCAGGGCCGCTTCCAGGACCAGGGGATGAGCGGAACAAACGGCGAAAATGCCACGGTGCGAATCCTGTTTATGGTCAGCCACAAACTCGGTTAAGTGTTTCACTTTCCTCTCCGTATCGGTTGGGGTCGTCTTTTTCTTTCGATTCGTTTCATTCAATACTGATATATCGTGGAATAAAAACAAAACGAAAGATAATAGAATTGCGATCTGTTTCGCAAAAGAAACATAGTGAAAGCGTATTTGACGCGGATAAGCGGCGAATCTGAAAGAGGGGAAGGGCTTGCTTTCTGGCAAAAGAAAGGTGTTAATAGATAAAGCGAAATGAAACGAAAGGTATATGAAAGGATCTTTTATGAGCAACACCGAATCAGCAATGGACAAGCGCATTACAGGAACAAGCGAAAGGCGTGAACAGATTATTCAGCGTCTGCGTCAGCAGGGAAGCGTGCAGGTTAATGATTTATCGGCCTGGTTCGGTGTTTCGACGGTCACCATCCGCAACGATCTGGCGTTTCTTGAGAAGCAGGGGATTGCCGTTCGTGCCTACGGCGGCGCGCTGGTTTGCGATGCTGGCACGCCAGCGGTTGAACCCACGGTTGAAGATAAAAGTTCGCTAAACACTTCCCTCAAACGCAGCATTGCACGCGTGGCAGCCGATCTTATTCACCCGGGGGATCGCGTTATTCTGGATTCAGGAACCACAACTTACGAAATAGCGCGTCTGCTGCGCCATCACCAGGATGTTATTGCCATGACCAACGGCATGAACGTTGCCAATGCGCTGCTGGAGGCTGAGGGCGTAGAACTGCTGATGACTGGCGGGCATCTGCGTCGGCAGTCCCTTTCGTTTTATGGCGATCAGGCCGATCAGTCTTTGCAGAATTACCACTTCGATATGCTCTTTCTTGGCGTGGATGCCATCGATCTCGAACGGGGTGTGAGTACGCATAATGAAGATGAAGCACGTCTGAATCGCCGGATGTGTGAGGTGGCCGAGCGCATTATTGTGGTCACCGATTCCAGCAAATTTAACCGCTCCAGCCTGCATAAGATTATCGACACGCAGCGTATCCATATGGTGATTACCGACAGCGGTATCCCTGCCGAAAGCCTTAACGGGCTGCGTAAGGGAGGCGTTGAGGTTGTGGTAGTGACTGAGTAAAGCTATCAGGACGCCCGGCAGCGGTAGCCGCAGAGCGTCCTCGCCTTTTCCTGCTATACGGATCATCCCTTCTTCTAAGGGAACTGTACAGGCAGGTTTTTCTCCAGCCCGAACGGGCATTTCGCTAATTCACACCTTTCTTCAAAATGACATCGCGCAGGTTTAACATCCGCGTTTCCGGGGCAATCGGACTGGGCAAGCATGGTTCGCCAGAGTGAAGCGTTGAACGGGATGATATTGCACATTGTCACTTTACTTAACTGGCCATTAATGAATAAACCTAAGTCGCTGGTTACGATCTCATCTCCCGGCATCATCAGATGTGAAGCTTTATACCAGAGCATCAGTTTAAGCTCACGGCAAGAAATTATGCATGAGAAAGCCGTACCCGTAGTTGGGCTGATTAATGAGTCAATAACAGTCCATTTCATTTACATCTCCAGGGTGGTCACCAGACGACAAATAAAAATGCAGAAGTGCCGCGAAAAATATAATCTCGAGGTCTTTAGATTGTTGGTAAATAGATTTGTAATACTTATTGTTTAATAGATGATTGTCAGGTGTGGCCCTTTGTATAGCTCATGGTTGATATATAGCGTAGATCATGAATTCAATATAAGCTATTGAAAATGATCGGTTTTTTGCATTCTAATGAGAAAATTCTTATTTTTCAAAAGGATATTTGAGGATATATTATTCAGGAACGTTCTGTTGTTCTTAACGAAGGTTAATAATGATTTGGTATGATTAACGGGTAAATTGATCTGAATCATAATAAAAGCTTAATGGTTGTTGGTTTTTTGAACCGGCTTTTCCTGCGTCAGATTACGAGGTTTTCTTGTTAAGTTGTTGATTTTATTTGTTAAAAAATTTTACTGATGATTTTGTGAAGAGTGTCACAAAAAGGTGTTCTAAAATCAATTCCTCGATTTTCTAATGAATTGTAAAGAGTGAAGCTTAGCTAAAACCTTTCAGCTTGCGATATCTGAAATATCATCTATTTTTCCTTTGTCTGTATTTTAAATGCCTGTCATCACAGGTGGAATAATAATGTTCAGGATAGGAGAAATAGGATGCTTACGAATGCTAAAGGAAATTGCCAGCAGGTAATTAACAATATTTTAACGACGGATTTTTCTGCCTCAGATGCTTGCTGGCAGATGGGCAGCGTGGCACTTGAAATATTAATGTCGGGGAAACCATTGTCGAATAAGGATGTGATTGCCGCGCTTATTAACCGCCTTGAACTGGAGAACGACATCATGACTCTGGATACTTATCGTCAGCTTCTTGAATATGTGGTTTACCAGACAATGGTGGAGAGTCGAGCGGCGGAAGGGGATGTTTTAGCTGGCGGGTAAAAACTGGCCTGCCCACCAGCTGGCCGTGTGACCTCAGGTGACCGGTGCCGGGTTAAATACCGCGAGCTGGTTGTGCAGTCCCCACTGGTCCGAGAAAGTTTTCTGTCTGCCGCTTGCGACTTCGAGAATAAAGTTGAACAGCCGCCAGCCCACATCGGCAATGGTTTCTTCTCCGGTGGCAATGGTGCCCGCATTGATATCCATCAGATCAAACCAGCGCTTCGCCAGCTCAGTACGGGTAGCCATTTTGATCACCGGCACGGCTTGCAAACCATAGGGTGTGCCGCGCCCGGTGGTAAAGACCTGGACAGTTATGCCGGAGGAAAGCTGCTGCGTACCGCAGACAAAATCGCTTGCCGGGGTAGCGGCGTAAATCAGGCCGCGCCTGGTGGGGCGCTGCCCGGGTGACAGCACCTCGACAATGGCGCTTTGGCCTGATTTTGCGATGGAACCCAGGGCTTTTTCAACCACGTTTGCCAGTCCCCCTTTTTTATTCCCCGGGGAAGGATTGGCGCTGCGGTCGGTTTTACCCATATCCAGATAGTTGTCATACCATTCCATCTCTTCGAGCAGGCGCCGGCCAACGTCTTCATTAATGGCCCGCGGCGTTAACAGGTGGATCGCGTCACGCACTTCGGTGACTTCGGAGAACATGACGGTTGCGCCGCAGCGTACCAGCAGATCGGAAGCGTAACCGACGGCCGGGTTTGCCGTCACGCCTGAAAACGCATCGCTGCCGCCGCACTGCATACCGACAACCAGATCGGCTGCCGGGCAGGTTTCTCGCAGGCGTTGATTTAGTTTCTCAAGGTGGCGCTTTGCGACCTGCAAAATGTCGTCGACCATGGACTGAAAGCCGACATGCTGTTCATCCTGAAGACGAACAATGCTTGCATCCCCCACGGCGATCGCCTGCACATCCTCAGTCCCTGCCAGCAGACGCTCTGGCTGAAGCTTTTCGCAGCCCAGGCCAATAACCATGACCTCACCGCCGAAGTTTGGATTCAGGGCAAGGTTATGAAGGGTGCGAATAGGGATCACCGCCGCCGGCGCATTGATCGCCACACCGCAGCCGTACAGATGATTAAGGCCGACGACGCCGTCCACGTTAGGATAGTGTGCCAGCAGGTCGCGTTCGATGATTTTGATGACGTAATCCACCACGCCAGCCACACAGTGCACGCTGGTCGTAATGCCGAGGAGATTTTTGGTTCCCACGCTGCCGTCTGCATTGCGGTAGCCTTGAAAA
This sequence comes from uncultured Buttiauxella sp., assembly GCA_946480445.1. Lineage (GTDB taxonomy): Bacteria > Pseudomonadota > Gammaproteobacteria > Enterobacterales > Enterobacteriaceae > Dryocola. Next base: position 449,054 of record CAMLJN010000001.1, on the reverse strand, counting down.
GTGTAGCCTTCCAGCGCGGGCAATGGCTCAGGAACTTTTGTTGCCAGGGGAAGAGTGTGCAGCGGCGGCGCTTTTGGCAGTGTAACCAGAGATTCATCCACCCAGCTGCCTTGCGGAATATTGCGCACTGCATGGCCGATGACTTCACCATAACGTACGATCTCGCCCTGGGCTGGAATATCAACGAGTGCAACTTTATGCCCCTGTGGGATATGCTCAGTTAATATCAGTCCATCGGGAAACTGCGTGCCTGCTTGCAGGCCTGCGTCGTTAACAATAATGGCGACGTTGTCGGTATCATTAACTTTAATATAAAAAGCCGCGGGTGAATGCTGTCTGATTTCGATGTCTGCCATGGTCCAAGCTTCTCCAGGAAATAAACTCTTGTTTATAAAGTCATAGCAAAGTGAAAATGAAAGATGTCTCCAGCACTGACTGGTTAATTAAGAATGTCAGGGTGGAGAATGCAAGAATGTGAGGCATATCACTTAATAGGGGGGAGGGCGCGCGGGGCGGGAAGGCAATCTGCAAATCTGTGCAATACCCCCCACAGGCATGTGCTTTTGTATGTAATAATCATGCTTAAAACGTTATTGATTGTGCTTTTGCCTAATGTTCGCGTGCCCATGGGCGGTTATACTGTTTTCGCATGGGCAACACCAGAATGATAATTACGCCAGCTTCATTTATTTAAGAACATATGGCCGAAATGACGTTGGCTAAAAGTAATGACGATGGTCCCCTTCGCGCAGAATATAACGAGTGATGTGTTATTAGCGTGGGATAAAAAGGCGGCAGCTTCCGCCGTTAAATATTATTGATTCAATTTATGGTCATGATAATTCCCTGCTGGTGCCAGGCGTCAGACGCAGGATGGGGAAAAGTCAGCAAAGAAAATTAAGGTAAAGTTCATGAACAACAGCATCTTTCCGAATAAATTCAAGGCTGCACTGGCCGCTCATCAGACGCTAATCGGCTGCTGGTCCGCGCTGGCTAATCCTCTCAGCACTGAGGTACTGGGCCTTGCCGGGTTTGACTGGCTTGTCCTGGACGGCGAGCATGCGCCTAATGATATTTCCACCTTTATTCCGCAGCTGATGGCATTAAAAGGTAGCGAAAGCGCGGCGGTGGTTCGTGCGCCGACCAACGATCCGGTCATCATTAAACGCCTGCTGGATATCGGCTTCTACAACTTCCTTATCCCTTTTGTCGAAACCCCGTCGGAAGCTGCGCTGGCGGTTTCTTCGACTCGTTATCCGCCTGAGGGCATTCGCGGCGTGTCGGTTTCTCACCGCGCCAATATGTTTGGCACCGTGCAGGACTACTTTGTGCAGTCCAACCAGAACATCACCGTCTTGGTACAAATTGAAAGCCAGCAGGGGGTGGATAACGTTGATGCCATTGCTTCCACGGACGGTGTGGACGGCATTTTTGTCGGCCCGAGCGATCTGGCGGCGGCGTTAGGCCATCTGGGCAACGCCTCGCATCCGGAAGTGCAACGCTGTATTCAACATATTTTTGCTCGCGCTAAGGCGCGGGGCAAACCGGCAGGCATCCTGGCTCCGGTGGAAGCCGATGCCCGTCGATACCTGGAATGGGGCGCGACCTTTGTGGCCGTAGGGAGCGACCTGGGCTGTTTCCGCTCTGCGACTCAGAAGCTTGCCGATTCTTTTAAAAAAATAACGACCATCTGAAGAGGGAGACGGAATTATGACGCTGAAAGTTGGATTTATTGGCCTGGGGATTATGGGCAAACCGATGAGTAAAAACCTGATCAAAGCCGGGTATTCGTTGGTGGTTGCCGATCGTAATGCGCAGGTGATTGCTGAAGTGATCGCCGCGGGGGCCGAAACGGCAGCCACGCCAAAAGCCATTGCGGAGCAGTGCGAGGTGATAATCACCATGTTGCCTAATTCCCCGCATGTAAAAGAAGTCGCGCTGGGTGAAAACGGCATTATTGAGGGGGCAAAGCCGGGTACGGTGGTGATCGACATGAGTTCTATCGCCCCGCTGGCGAGCCGTGAGATCGCCGAAGCCCTTGAGGCGAAAGGCATTGCTATGCTGGATGCGCCGGTGAGCGGCGGTGAACCGAAAGCCATTGATGGCACCCTGTCCGTGATGGTTGGCGGTAATAAGGCGATTTTCGACAAGTATTACGATTTGCTAAAAGCGATGGCAGGCTCGGTGGTGCATACCGGGGATATCGGCGCGGGCAACGTGACCAAGCTGGCAAACCAGGTGATCGTGGCGCTGAATATTGCGGCGATGTCTGAGGCGCTGGTATTGGCAACCAAAGCCGGGGTGAACCCCGAGCTGGTTTTCCAGGCTATCCGCGGCGGCCTTGCGGGCAGTACCGTGCTGGAGGCGAAGGCGCCGATGGTGATGGATCGCAATTTTAAACCGGGTTTCCGTATCGATCTGCACATTAAAGATCTGGCGAATGCGCTGGATACCTCGCACGGAGTGGGAGCGCAGCTGCCACTGACGGCTGCCGTAATGGAAATGATGCAGGCGCTGCGAGCTGACGGGCACGGCAGCGACGACCACAGCGCGATCGCCTGCTATTACGAAAAACTGGCTAAGGTGGAAGTCGCTAAGTAAGGGGTTTTGGCATTCAGCCCTGAACAGGAGGGGGAGCTGAGCTGGCCTGTTAGCCTGCCGCCGAAACAGGATAAAAGCCGTTATCGTCCAGGCATAAGAACAACTGGCTAAGTCAGCGTGACATAGGGGAGCAAACCCACTATACTTCGCGCCGAAGCTGACCAGGCAGTCGCCGCTTCGTCGTCGTCCTCTTCGGGGGAGACGGGCGGAGGGGAGGAAAGTCCGGGCTCCATAGGGCAGGGTGCCAGGTAACGCCTGGGAGGCGCAAGCCTACGACCAGTGCAACAGAGAGCAAACCGCCGATGGCCCGCGCAAGCGGGATCAGGTAAGGGTGAAAGGGTGCGGTAAGAGCGCACCGCGCGTCTGGTAACAGTTCGCGGCACGGTAAACTCCACCCGGAGCAAGGCCAAATAGGGGTTCATAAGGTACGGCCCGTACTGAACCCGGGTAGGCTGCTTGAGCCAGTGAGCGATTGCTGGCCTAGATGAATGACTGTCCACGACAGAACCCGGCTTAACGGTCAGCTTCAACCATTCAGGAAAACGCCCTGCGCAGTGTAAGCTGAGCGGGGCGTTTTGCTTTTATGAGAGTGAAGGGAAGATGAACGGCGGCAATTTTAAATAGCACAGTTCGCGGCCATCCTGGCTCGGCCTGCTTTCCCTTTTGGTTTTTTCCCTTTCCTTCAGGCTGGTTCGCTGTGCTCTGACCCCTTACATTTTTTGCGTATCAGCAAAGAACGATCGATTAATTCGTTCGTTACGGGATCATAATAGCGGGAAGGCCAGATTACCCATGGTGGGGTATCGAGGGCCCTGGCGATAATCATTTCCCCTTTGGGCCAGGGGCGAGTCAGCGCGTTGGCCAGCGTGGATGAATTTAACCCGGCCTTGCGTGACTCTGCCGCAAGGGAGGTTCCCCGTTTACGCAGCCCTGCGACGATATCAGCAGGGTGCCAGTCAGTCCGTTTTTTCTTCATTCGTTCTCCCTTTTACTGCTTGATGTCCTGGTGTGTTTTATTATTATCTGGAATTTATATCATGAAATAATTTAAAAAATTCCAGTAAGACCTGGCAATACTCAGAAGTGTGTTACATCACACAAAGTTGGTTGAAAACAGCATGTAACAGGGGAAAAGCGGTGTGCTGAGTGAAAGGGGGAACAGAATAAAGGGCGTTTATTGGATGTATTGCGCGCCTTGCGGCGCGCAACAGATTAACGATCGCGCTGGACGGCCATGTGTGCCAGAGCGATTAATGCTTCCCGGTATTCGGTGTCGGGAAGGATGTCGAGTGCAGCAATAGCTTTATCGGCTTCCTCTTCGGCACGTAACCGTGTCCATGCCAGAGAGCCACAGGCGGCCATGGTGTCGAGAACAGGCTGCAGTAAATGACGGCCGTTTCCTTGCTCGATAGCTTCGCGGATCATTTGTGCCTGCTCGGGCGTGCCGTTGCGCATAGCATGCAGGAGAGGCAACGTGGGTTTGCCTTCATTGAGGTCATCGCCGACGTTTTTACCGAGCGTCTGGCCATCGGCGCTGTAATCCAGAAGATCGTCGATCAGCTGGAAAGCGGTGCCCAGGTAGCGGCCATAATCCTGTAAGGCCTGTTCCTGCTCGCTGGTTGCCCCAGCCAGAATACCGGAGCACTGTGAGGCGGCTTCAAACAGACGTGCCGTTTTACTGTAGATGACGCGCATATAGCTTTCTTCGGTGATATCGGGGTCATTGCAGTTCATCAGCTGCAGGACTTCCCCTTCAGCAATGACGTTAACCGCTTCGGACATGACCTCGAGCACTTTTAGCGAACCCAGCTTTGTCATCATCTGGAAGGCGCGGGTGTAAATGAAGTCGCCTACCAGTACGCTTGCGGCATTACCGAAGGCCGCATTGGCCGTCGCTTTGCCACGGCGCATGTCTGACTCATCAACCACATCGTCGTGAAGTAAAGTGGCCGTATGGATAAACTCAATCAATGCGGCAATGTTGACGTGTGCGTCACCCTGATAGCCGAGCGCACGAGCGGCAAGTACAGCAATCATCGGGCGAATGCGTTTCCCGCCGCCGCTTACGATGTAATAGCCTAACTGGTTGATCAATTGGACATCCGAAGTGAGCTGTTCGAGGATGACCGCGTTGACGCCCGCCATATCTTGCGCGGTTAACTCATTAATTTTTTCTAAATTCATCGCAAAAGTCTGGCTTACAGTCCTGTTTACCATGTGTTGTCAGGGAATCACATGGAGGGAGAAGAGGTTAATGTAGTACAGATTGTACTGAAAAAACGAGGCAGATAAACGTTGTCTGTGACGTTGCGTTTTTTTTCTACGTGTCTGCACAATCGGACTTGTCAAATGCTCCGTGTTTGCGTAATATTCGCGCCCTATTGTGAATATTTATAGCGCCACCTGAAACTAATGTAAGGTGTGTGCGGAAAGCGGAGTTTTATATGTACGCGGTTTTCCAAAGTGGTGGTAAACAACACCGAGTAAGCGAAGGTCAGACCGTTCGCCTGGAAAAGCTGGACATCGCAACTGGCGAAACTGTTGAGTTCGCTGAAGTTCTGATGATCGCTAACGGTGAAGAAGTCAAAATCGGCGTTCCTTTCGTTGATGGCGGCGTTATCAAAGCTGAAGTTGTTGCTCACGGTCGTGGCGAGAAAATTAAGATTGTTAAGTTTCGTCGTCGTAAACACTATCGTAAGCAGCAAGGCCATCGTCAGTGGTTCACTGATGTTAAAATCACTGGCATCAGCGCTTAATACAAGGGAGCAGATTAAATGGCACATAAAAAGGCTGGCGGCTCAACTCGTAACGGTCGCGATTCCGAAGCTAAACGTCTGGGCGTAAAACGTTTCGGCGGTGAAGCAGTTCTGGCTGGCAGCATCATCGTTCGTCAACGTGGTACTAAATTCCACGCTGGCAGCAACGTAGGTTGCGGCAAAGATCATACTCTGTTCGCTTTGACTGACGGTAAAGTTAAGTTCGAAGTTAAAGGCCCGAAAAACCGTAAGTTCATCAGCATCGTTGCTGAATAAGTTTTTCGCGTCCCGGTAACGGATGGAAGCCCCGCAACACGTTGCGGGGCTTTTTACATTCTGCGCCCGGTAAACTGATGCGCTACCCGAGAACTTCAGTATGAAACAGCAGGCGGGAATTGGCATTCTTTTGGCTTTGACCACGGCCGTATGCTGGGGGGCCTTGCCGATAGCAATGAAGCAGGTGCTGACGGTGATGGAACCCCCCACCGTGGTGTTTTACCGTTTTCTGATGGCCAGCATTGGCCTGGGATCGATCCTCGCCTTGCGCGGTAAGCTGCCGGCGATGCGTCTCTTCCGCAAGCCGCGCTGGCTGATTTTGCTGGCGATTGCGACCGGGGGACTGTTTGGTAACTTCCTGCTGTTTAGTTCTTCCCTGCAATACCTGAGCCCAACGGCTTCTCAGGTGATAGGCCAGCTCTCCCCTGTTGGGATGATGGTGGCCAGTGTGGTTGTGCTGAAAGAAAAAATGCGTGGCACGCAGGTGGTTGGGGCCATCATGTTGCTTTGTGGTCTGGTGATGTTCTTTAACACCAGCCTGATAGAAATTTTTACCCGCCTGACGGATTACACCCTTGGGGTGATTTTCGGCGTTCTGGCGGCAACAGTATGGGTCAGCTATGGTGTGGCGCAGAAGGTATTATTACGCCGTCTGGCCTCGCAACAGATCCTTTTTTTGCTGTACACTTTGTGTACTGTGGCGTTGTTGCCTCTGGCGCAGCTGAATATGATTTTTCAGCTAAGCGGCTGGCAATTAGCGTGTTTGCTTTTCTGCGGCCTGAATACCCTGGTGGGCTATGGGGCGCTGGCAGAAGCAATGGCGCGGTGGCAGGCGGCGCAGGTTAGCGCCATTATTACGCTGACCCCCCTGTTTACCCTGCTGTTTTCAGATTTATTAGCGTTAGCCTGGCCCGATTTTTTCGCCATGCCGCTGCTTAACCTTGTGGGTTATCTCGGCGCGTTTGTCGTGGTTGCGGGCGCAATGTATTCCGCCATTGGTCACCGTCTTTGGGGACGCTGGCACAAAACCGAAGCTGTCATTCCAGTACAACGTTCGGGCGAATGATTTACGGAGAAGTAAAATGAAGTTTGTTGATGAAGCAACGATCCTGGTCGTAGCAGGTGATGGCGGTAACGGCTGCGTTAGCTTCCGTCGTGAAAAGTATATCCCAAGGGGTGGCCCGGACGGCGGTGATGGTGGCGATGGCGGTGACGTCTGGCTGGAAGCCGATGAGAACCTGAACACGCTGATCGATTATCGCTTTGAAAAATCTTTCCGCGCCGAACGTGGCCAGAATGGCCAGAGCCGTGACTGTACCGGTAAGCGTGGTAAAGATGTCACGGTCAAAGTGCCGGTAGGCACGCGCGTTATCGATCAGGGTACCGGCGAAACAATGGGTGACATGACCCTGCACGGCCAAAAACTGATGGTCGCCAAAGGCGGCTGGCATGGCCTGGGCAACACCCGTTTTAAATCCTCTGTTAACCGTACTCCGCGTCAGAAAACGATGGGGACACCGGGCGAAAAACGCGATCTGCAGCTTGAGCTGATGCTGCTGGCCGATGTGGGCATGCTGGGCTTGCCGAATGCGGGTAAATCTACCTTTATTCGTTCAGTCTCTGCGGCTAAGCCAAAGGTTGCTGACTATCCATTTACCACGCTGGTGCCAAGCCTGGGCGTGGTACGTATGGATAATGAGAAAAGCTTTGTCGTGGCCGACATTCCGGGCCTGATTGAAGGCGCTGCTGAAGGTGCCGGTCTGGGGATTCGTTTCCTCAAGCACCTGGAACGTTGCCGCGTGCTGCTTCATCTCATTGATATTGCGCCGATCGACGAATCCGATCCGGTTGAAAATGCCCGCATTATTATTGGCGAGCTTGAAAAGTACAGCGCCAAACTGGCCGAGAAGCCGCGCTGGCTGGTGTTCAACAAAGTTGATTTGATGAGCCAGGAAGAAGCCGAAGCGCGCGCCAAAGAAATTGCTACGGCGATGGGCTGGGAAGATAAGTTCTATCTTATCTCGGCGGTCAACCGTGAAGGCGTCAATGCGCTGTGCTGGGATGTGATGGACTTCATCATCGCCAACCCGAAAGTCAGCGAAGTGGTGCCGGTGGCGCCAGAGAAAGTTGAGTTTATGTGGGACGACTATCATCAGCAGCAGCTCGACGCGGCTGAAGCTGAAGAAGACGATGACTGGGATGACGACTGGGATGAAGACGACGACGAAGGCGTCGAAATCATTTACCAGAAGTAATCAGAACAGTGAGAAAGGGCCGGTGAAACCGGCCCTTTTTTATTGGATCTGCGTTGGCAGCCAACAGCTGGCGTTCAGACCGCTGCATTCATTGCGGTTAGCAAGCGTCAGCTTCCCATGATGGAGCTGAACGATGCGCAGGACGATGTTTAAGCCAAGCCCGCTGCCGCCGTAGCGTTGATCCATCCGACGGAAGGGCTCGGTAAGCGTTTCCCGATGCTTTTCGTCAATCCCCGGCCCCTGATCGGAGACCGTCAGCACCGTGGCTGAATCCTGTGGGGACAGCGACACGGTAATGACGCTCCCTTCCGGACTATAGCGGGAGGCGTTCTCCAGCAGGTTGCGCAGCATCAGACGTAATAGCACGGCATCACCCTGTACCCTGTCTTCACCTTCCTGCGGCCAGACAAGCGTCTGATCGCGCAGCGCCATCATTTCATTCATTTCCATTTTCAGCGGCGCGAGGATGTCGCGGGTCCAGACCAGGGTGGTGTAATGCCCGCTTGCCAGCGCCTGCCCGGCTCTGGACAGCATTAATAGCTGCTCAATGGTATGCATCAGCTGATCGATACGATCCAGCAGCACAGGGGCCTGCTGATTCCCGGCATTTGCCATTAGCTCCAGGTGCAACCTCAGCCCCGCAAGCGGCGTGCGCAGCTCATGGGCGGCATCGGCGGTAAACAGACGCTCTTGTTGGATAGTATGGTCCAGACGCCCCAGCAGCTGATTTAATGAGGTTGTCACCGCTACCATCTCATCCATATCGGAATACATCGGGAGAGGCGAAAGGTTATCGGCAGAACGGTTAGCCAGACTTGTGCGCAGGCGGTTTAAGGGGCGGGTAATCCAGGTGATTGCCCAGAAGGAGAAAAAGAGAGTGAAGCCGATCATCACCAGAGAAGGGACCAGCAGCGAGGCGATGGCTTCGCGGATCTCTTTCTCAACGTGTTGGTTACGCGATTTGGCTGAGAGCGTCTCATTGACCAGAAAGCTGATTTGTTCACGGCTTTCATGCCAGAGCCATACGACGCTCACCAGCTGGAAAAATAACATGATTAGCGTAAGCAGAATCATTAACCGCTGACGCATACTGTTCATGGTCGGTTTTCCAGGCGATAGCCGACGCCGCGTACGGTTTTGATGCGATCCTTGCCTAATTTACGGCGCAGATTGTGGATGTGCACCTCAAGGGTGTTAGAACCAGGATCGTCCTGCCAGCTGTAAATATCCTGCTGTAGAGTTTCGCGATGGACGGTCTGACCGATACGCATCATCAGGCGAGTGAGCAGGGCAAACTCTTTAGGCGTCACTTCCAGCGGTTGCTCCTGCAAGAAGACCTGCTGAGTTTGCAGGTTTAGCGTCAAATCATCCTGCTGTAAGAGGTTATCGCTGTGGCCCTGATAGCGACGAATTAAAGCCCTTGAACGGGCCAGAAGCTCTGCAAGCGCAAAAGGCTTAACTAAATAATCATCGGCGCCGGAATCCAGCCCCTTAACACGATCTTCAAGCGCATCGCGGGCGGTAAGGATCAACACGGGGTTGCTCACGCCTCGGCGCCGCCACTGCGTGAGCAGGGTGGCACCGTCTTTATCCGGCAGGCCGAGATCCAAAATAACAAGGCTGTATTCGCCGCTTTGTATTAACGCATCGGCCTCGGCGGCCGTGGCTGCACAATCAAGCGCATAGCCTTCCTGCGCTAAGGCCTGGGCCAGGCCTTCCTGGAGCAGTAAATCGTCTTCAACAATCAGCAGTTTCATGGCTTAGTTATTCTGGTAAATATCCTTATAGAGTCGACTTTCGAAGCGCACTAATGGGATACGGCGGTTACGTTGATCGGCAGGCTCTACGGCGTAGCCGGATAAGTACTGCACAAAGGCCATGCGTTGACCGCTGGCGGTAGTGATGAAGCCTGCCAGATTATAAACTCCCTGAAGGGAGCCGGTTTTCGCCGACACTTTGCCATCCACCCCAGCCTGATGCAGGCCGGCACGGTATTGCAGAGAACCGTCATAGCCCGCGAGCGGCAGCATGGAGATAAAGTTTAGCTGACTGTCGTTTTGCGCGATGTATTGCAGCACCTGCATCATCGTGGCGGGTGAGATTAAGTTATGACGGGATAAGCCCGATCCGTCCACCACAATCGTGTTTCCTAAATTCACGCCCGCCTTTTGACTGAGGATCTGGCGTACCGCGTCTGCGCCAGCGCGCCAGGTGCCCGGAACGCCAAAGCGATTGTGGCCGATGGTGCGAAAAACGGTATCTGCAATCATGTTGTCTGACTTTTTAAGCATGATTTTTAGCAGGTCGTGCAGCGGGGCTGACGCTTTGCTGGCGATAACCGTGCCGGGCGTGTTCACCTGTGTCTGGCGTAGAAGCGTCCCGCTATAGGTGATCCCGGCGGCTTTCAGTTCGGCTTTAAGAATCGCGCCTGCGTAACCCGCCCCATCCTGAATGGCGAAGGCTAACGGCAGCGGATCTGCGCGCTGAGTCATGCAGCCCGTCACTGTGTAGCGATTAAGATCGCCCGGCACGACATCAAGTTCGCAATACTGGGCATCAGGGGAACCTTTGGCGAGGGTTCTGACCTGGCTGTTCATGATAACCGGGTAGTATGACGCAATACGTATAAACGCCAGATCGTCTGGCTTAGGCGCACTGTACAGCGAAATGGAGAAGCAATTGCGGTCCACAATAGCTGCCGCAGGAGGGGCGCTAAAGCACTGGGTCATATCATTCCATGGCCAGCCGGGGGCTTTGTCATGGCTGGCAAAAACAGAGGTGTCGATCAGCACATTCCCCTGAATCTGCTGCACGCCTGATTTTTTCAATACCGCCACCATATTGCGAATATCCTGGCGTTTTAGCGTCGGATCGCCGCCGAATCGTGCCACCAGGTCGCCATTTAATATACCATTGCTTATCTGAGCACGGCTCTCAAGGGTCGTGGTAAAGCGAAAGTCAGGGCCAAGCTGTAACAGCGCCGCCAGCGCAGTAATCACTTTTTGCGTACTGGCGGGCAGCGCCATTTGCTGACTGTGATAATCAATCGAGGGGGACTGAGCACCAACCCTCTGCACCATAAGTGCCAGGTTAGCGCCATCAGGTAACTGAGAGGTATACTCTTCAACGTTAGCGGCCTGAACGTTCAATACCACTGCACTGGTCAATCCAATGACAAATCTAAAAAATCGCATATTCTCGCGGTAACAACCTGGAAACGTGCAGCCATACTACGGTGCATCCCGGTGCAAAGTAAACGATGACCCTCGGGGAACTCCAGGGTAAAATACGTGTCAATTTGAAAACCGTTCCTGACCTGGGGCATTGCCCCGGGTCAGTTTTCTTTTATTTGTTGCCAGGGAAGCGCTCTGGCTATGCTCTTAAGTCAGCCGCAGCGACTAAGCCGCGCTGAACAGGACAGTTTTTAAGAGGTATAACAAATGCAATCCATTCCGATGACTCTACGCGGTGCTGAAAATTTACGTGAGGAGCTGGACTTCCTGAAGTCAGTTCGTCGCCCACAGATTATTGCTGCTATTGCGGAAGCCCGCGAGCACGGTGATTTGAAAGAAAACGCTGAATATCACGCCGCGCGTGAGCAGCAGGGCTTTTGCGAAGGCCGTATTCAGGATATCGAAGCTAAGTTGTCCAACGCACAGATTATCGACGTCACGAAAATGCCGCAGACGGGCCGCGTCATCTTTGGTGCCACGGTGACCGTGTTGAATCTGGATAGCGAAGAAGAGCAGACTTACCGCATTGTTGGTGACGATGAAGCTGATTTTAAACAGAATCTTATCTCTGTGAACTCACCGATTGCTCGCGGTCTGGTGGGGAAAGAACAGGATGATGTTGTGGTGATTCGCACGCCTGGTGGTGAAGTTGAGTTCGAAATCCTGAAAGTAGAATATTTATAATATCTGCGACGCTCATTGCAGGCGTGGCGTATTGTAAAGAAAGGAAAAAGGCCGCGTAGCGGCCTTTTATCAACGAACAGAGCGTGGCATTTTGCACATACGTGTTTATTTAGGCAGAGAAATTTTACGCTCTTTCTCTTTCGATGGGCGATACAGCACCAGCGTTTTACCGATGACCTGTACATTACAGGCGCCGGTTTCCCGCACGATGGCATCCACTATCAAGGCTTTTGTTTCGCGATCTTCCGTTGCGACTTTGACCTTGATTAACTCATGGTGCTCAAGTGCTTGTTCAATCTCGGCCAGTACCCCTTCGGTCAAACCATTGTTGCCAAGCATAACTACTGGCTTGAGTGGATGAGCAAGACCTTTCAGGTGCTGTTTTTGTTTAGTACTCAGATTCATCGTATTATTTGCTTACGTTGGGATTGAAAACGGTTCATTCTACCGCCATCTCCAGTGTATCGCCAAATCGGCTGTGCTGATTTTTTAACAGCCTGCTACTCACGATGAACAAAGTTGGAAATTGAGATGACAGGTAAAAAGCGTTCTGCCAGCTCCAGTCGCTGGCTGCAGGAACACTTTAGCGATAAATATGTCCTTCAGGCACAGAAAAAGGGGTTGCGTTCCCGTGCCTGGTTTAAACTTGATGAAATACAGCAAAGTGACAAACTTTTTAAGCCAGGTATGACGGTTGTCGATCTTGGCGCTGCACCCGGAGGATGGTCACAGTACGTTGTGACAGAAATCGGGAATCAGGGGCGAATCATCGCTTGCGATCTTTTACCTATGGATCCTATCGTTGGTGTGGACTTCCTTCAGGGCGATTTTCGTGATGAATTAGTCGTTAAAGCTCTGCTGGATCGTGTTGGTGACAGTAAAGTTCAGGTTGTCATGTCAGATATGGCGCCAAATATGAGCGGAACACCGGCAGTAGATATTCCTCGCGCTATGTATTTAGTCGAACTGGCACTGGAAATGTGTCGTGATGTGCTGGCGCCGGGTGGAAGTTTTGTAGTGAAAGTATTTCAGGGCGAAGGTTTCGATGAATACCTGCGGGAAATTCGCTCCCTGTTTACGAAGGTGAAAGTTCGTAAACCGGACTCTTCTCGTGCCCGCTCACGTGAAGTGTACATTGTAGCGACCGGGCGCAAAGTATAGTACCCTGACGCTGTTTGTTAACACAGTTGTAATATGAGGTTAATCCCTTGAGTGACATGGCGAAAAACCTAATACTCTGGCTGGTCATCGCGGTTGTGCTGATGTCTGTGTTCCAGAGCTTTGGGCCCAGCGAGTCAAACGGCCGTAGGGTGGATTACTCCACTTTCCTGTCTGAAGTGAATCAGGACCAGGTTCGCGAAGCGCGTATCAATGGACGTGAAATCAACGTTACCAAGAAAGATAGTAACCGATACACGACTTACATCCCCGTTAACGATCCCAAGCTGCTTGATAATCTGCTGACCAAGAACGTTAAAGTGGTAGGTGAACCGCCTGAAGAGCCGAGCCTGCTGGCTTCTATCTTTATTTCCTGGTTCCCAATGCTGCTGTTGATTGGGGTCTGGATCTTCTTTATGCGCCAGATGCAGGGCGGCGGTGGCAAAGGTGCCATGTCGTTCGGCAAGAGTAAGGCGCGTATGCTTACCGAAGACCAAATCAAAACCACTTTTGCCGATGTTGCAGGTTGTGACGAAGCAAAAGAGGAAGTTGCTGAGCTGGTCGAATACCTTCGTGAGCCGAGCCGCTTCCAGAAACTGGGCGGTAAAATCCCGAAAGGCGTGCTGATGGTTGGCCCTCCTGGTACGGGTAAAACCCTGCTTGCGAAAGCGATCGCCGGCGAAGCGAAAGTGCCTTTCTTTACCATTTCCGGTTCTGACTTCGTTGAAATGTTCGTGGGCGTGGGTGCATCCCGCGTGCGTGATATGTTCGAACAGGCCAAGAAAGCGGCACCGTGCATCATCTTTATTGATGAAATCGACGCCGTAGGCCGTCAGCGTGGTGCGGGTCTGGGCGGCGGTCACGATGAGCGTGAACAAACGCTGAACCAGATGCTGGTTGAGATGGACGGCTTTGAAGGCAACGAAGGCATTATTGTTATCGCTGCGACTAACCGTCCGGATGTGCTTGACCCGGCGCTGCTGCGTCCTGGCCGTTTCGACCGTCAGGTTGTTGTGGGCCTGCCGGACGTGCGTGGTCGTGAGCAAATCCTGAAGGTGCATATGCGCCGCGTACCTTTGGCTCCCGATATCGACGCGGCCATCATTGCCCGCGGTACGCCAGGCTTCTCTGGCGCGGATTTGGCGAACCTGGTGAACGAAGCTGCGCTGTTTGCCGCACGCGGTAACAAACGTGTCGTTTCAATGGTTGAGTTCGAAAAAGCGAAAGACAAAATCATGATGGGGGCAGAACGTCGCTCCATGGTGATGACGGAAGCGCAGAAAGAATCCACCGCGTATCACGAAGCAGGGCACGCCATCATTGGGCGTCTGGTGCCAGAGCACGATCCGGTACATAAAGTCACCATTATTCCGCGTGGCCGTGCGCTCGGTGTTACCTTCTTCCTGCCGGAAGGGGATGCAATCAGCGCCAGCCGTCAGAAACTGGAAAGTCAGATTTCTACGCTGTACGGTGGTCGCCTTGCCGAAGAGATTATCTACGGGGCTGAACACGTTTCAACCGGTGCGTCTAACGACATTAAAGTCGCGACCTCCATCGCTCGAAACATGGTTACCCAGTGGGGCTTCTCTGAGAAACTCGGTCCGTTGCTGTATGCGGAAGAAGAGGGGGAAGTGTTCCTGGGCCGTTCGGTCGCGAAAGCCAAACACATGTCCGATGAAACCGCGCGTATCATCGATCAGGAAGTGAAGCTGTTGATTGAGCGTAACTATGCGCGTGCACGCCAGCTCCTGAATGAGAACATGGATATTCTTCACACCATGAAAGACGCATTGATGAAGTATGAAACCATTGATGCGCCGCAGATTGATGACCTGATGGCCCGTCGCGATGTGCGTCCGCCAGCAGGCTGGGAAGAGTCCAACAACGGCAACGGCAGCAACAATTCTGATAACAACGGTACACCTCGTGCACCGCGTCCGGTCGATGAACCGCGTACGCCGAATCCTGGTAACACCATGTCAGAACAGTTGGGCGATAAGTAAGCCGGGTTTGACCTGTGTTCTACCCTAAGTAATCTAAACCCCGGGCCTGGCCCCGGGGTTTTTTGTTTTTGTCTGAACCTTACGTTATTGCAGGGACATTTTGATGAAACTCACCGCCCAGGGCACCACGCTCGATCTCTCCCATCCTCACGTTATGGGGATCTTAAATGTGACGCCGGATTCGTTTTCCGATGGCGGGAAACATAACTCGCTGGTGGAGGCCGTCAGGCATGCCAATGCGATGATTAACGCAGGCGCGACCATTATAGATATCGGCGGAGAGTCGACGCGTCCGGGAGCCTCTGAAGTGAGCGTTGAGGATGAGCTGGCCCGCGTGATCCCGGTTGTAGAAGCCATCGCACAACGTTTTGAAGTCTGGATTTCCGTGGATACGTCCAAAGCGGAGGTTATCCGCGAAGCGGCCCGCGTGGGGGCGCACATTATCAATGACATCCGTTCGCTGACGGAGCCGGGCGCGCTGGAAGCCGCCGCAGAAACCGGATTGCCGGTCTGTCTGATGCATATGCAGGGTAATCCGAAAAATATGCAGCAGGCGCCGCACTATGAGGACGTCTTTGCCGAGGTTAATCGCTTTTTTATTGAGCATATCGCACGCTGTGAGGCGGCGGGTATCGCAAAAGAAAAATTGTTGCTCGACCCGGGCTTCGGTTTCGGTAAAAATCTCGGCCATAATTACCAGCTTCTTGCCCGACTTTCAGAATTCCATCACTTTGGCCTGCCGCTGCTGGTCGGAATGTCGCGTAAAACAATGGTTGGCCAACTGCTCAACGTCGGGCCGGATCAGCGCCTGAGCGGCAGTCTGGCCTGTGCCGTCATTGCGGCAATGCAGGGGGCACAGATCATTCGTGTTCACGACGTGAAAGAAACTGTAGAAGCGATGCGCGTGGTTGAGGCCACGCTTTCAGCGAAGGAAAAGAAACGCTATGAGTAACCGTAAATATTTTGGCACCGATGGCATTCGTGGACGCGTGGGTGACAGCCCAATTACACCTGATTTCGTTCTGAAACTGGGCTGGGCGGCCGGGAAGGTTCTGGCGCGCCACGGTTCCCGTAAAATTATTATCGGTAAAGACACGCGTATTTCTGGCTATATGCTTGAGTCTGCCCTTGAAGCCGGGCTTGCAGCAGCGGGGTTATCTGCCTCTTTCACCGGCCCGATGCCAACGCCTGCGGTAGCCTATTTAACACGTGCGTTCCGTGCTGAAGCCGGCATTGTTATCTCTGCTTCCCATAATCCTTATTACGATAATGGGATCAAATTCTTCTCCATCGACGGCACCAAGCTGCCGGACGAAGTGGAAGAAGCCATTGAAGCCGAAATGGAAAAAGAGATCACCTGCGTTGATTCTGCCGAACTGGGTAAAGCCAGCCGTATCGTCGATGCCGCCGGACGCTATATTGAATTCTGTAAAGGGACCTTCCCGAACGAACTGAGCCTGAGCGGGCTGAAAATAGTGGTGGACTGTGCCAACGGAGCGACCTACCACATTGCCCCTAATGTGCTGCGTGAGCTGGGCGCAAAAGTCATTTCTGTTGGCTGTGAACCCGACGGTGTGAACATCAACGAGCAATGTGGTGCAACGGACGTGCGCATGTTGCAGGAACGCGTGCTGGCGGAAAAAGCCGACCTCGGTATTGCTTTTGACGGCGACGGCGACCGCGTCATTATGGTTGACCACCAGGGCCTTAAAGTGGATGGCGACCAGATCCTCTATATCATCGCCCGGGAAGGATTACGTCAGGGGCAGCTGCGCGGCGGGGCCGTTGGCACGCTGATGAGTAATATGGGCCTTGAATTAGCGCTCAAACAGCTGGGTATTCCTTTTGCTCGCGCGAAAGTGGGCGATCGCTACGTGCTGGAAAAGCTCCAGGAAAAAGGCTGGCGCATCGGGGCGGAAAACTCCGGCCATATCATTTTGCTGGACAAAACGACCACTGGAGACGGCATTGTGGCCGGTTTGCAGGTGCTCACTGCTATGGTTCGCAACAACATGAGCCTGCACGATCTTTGCAGCGGCATGAAGCTGTTCCCGCAGATTCTGGTTAACGTTCGCTTCAAAGCAGGCAGCGGCGATCCTCTTGAGCATGACAGCGTGAAAAAAGTCACCGCCGAAGTGGAAGAGGCGTTAGGAAATCGTGGCCGCGTTCTGTTGCGTAAATCAGGTACCGAACCGTTAATTCGCGTCATGGTTGAAGGCGAAGACGATGCGCTGGTCACCGAGTATGCAAATCGTATTGCGGATGCGGTAAAAGCCGTCTGAGAATAAGCGGTTGTATTGTGTAAAAAGTCGGCATTTGCCGCCTGTTATATAAGCAAAAGTGGGCGCATTGCTGTTTTTTTCTGCAATCAGTACAATGTGAATAAATTGCCCTTGCGCACCACGGATGCTTTGGTTAGTATTCTCACCCGCTTCAGTGGGTAAACAAAAACTTGCCCGCTTCACTGGTTTGAAGCAATTGGTATGCGGTAATCCCGCAAGGAACAGGTTGATTATGTACGAAGCTCTTTTGGTAGTTTTCCTTATTGTAGCCCTGGGCCTTATTGGTCTTGTTATGCTGCAGCAAGGTAAAGGCGCTGATATGGGAGCCTCTTTCGGAGCAGGCGCTTCCACAACATTATTCGGTTCAAGTGGTTCTGGTAACTTCATGACCCGCATGACTGCTGTGTTGGCAACGCTGTTCTTCATCATCAGTCTGGTTCTGGGTAATATCAACAGCAACAAAACCAGTAAAGGAAGCGAGTGGGATAACCTGAGTCAGCCAGCGAAATCTGAGCAGACCACGCCTGCGGCACCTACCAAGCCGACTAGCGATATCCCACAGTAATAAGCAGTAAGCTTCTGTGCGGTAAGAGAGATTGCCGTACGCAAAGTGCCGAGGTG
The DNA here is from genome assembly GCA_946480445.1 of uncultured Buttiauxella sp. Taxonomy (GTDB): domain Bacteria; phylum Pseudomonadota; class Gammaproteobacteria; order Enterobacterales; family Enterobacteriaceae; genus Dryocola. The sequence goes on along the minus strand of CAMLJN010000001.1, from coordinate 431,185 downwards.
GTGGAATTGGTAGACACGCTACCTTGAGGTGGTAGTGCCCGATTGGGCTTACGGGTTCAAGTCCCGTCCTCGGTACCAAATCCCAGCAATTCTTGCATTTATTGCAATTCTGGCGTAGTATTTGCCACGTTTTCGGACGCGGGGTGGAGCAGCCTGGTAGCTCGTCGGGCTCATAACCCGAAGGTCGTCGGTTCAAATCCGGCCCCCGCAACCACTTTCCCTGAGAGTTCTTTTTCAAATATACTGTGAGCCATTTGATGCCTCGCGAAGAATTTCGAAAAAAATTCTCTGGACGGTGTCCGGGCCGCTGTTGCGGCATACAGGGTTCAGTTATATAAAGCCCCGATTTATCGGGGTTTTTTGTTATCTGACTTCAGAATAACTGGGCTATATGCCCTTTTTTTATGTCTTGGGGGTGGGCTTGTCCACATTAGAGCAAAAATTAACAGAGATGATTACAGCACCCGTGGAAGCACTGGGTTACGAACTGGTAGGGATCGAATTCGTTCGAGGCCGCCAATCCACGCTGCGCATCTATATTGATAGTGAAGATGGCATCAATGTTGATGATTGCGCTGATGTCAGTCACCAGGTCAGTGCAGTGCTGGACGTCGAAGACCCTATCACTGTGGCCTATAACCTTGAAGTTTCCTCACCTGGTCTGGATCGCCCAATGTTCACGGCGGAACATTACGTTCGCTATACTGGCGAAGAAGTGAGCATTGTGTTGCGTATGGCCGTGCAAAACCGTCGCAAATGGCAGGGTATTATCAAAGCCGTTGAGGGTGAGATGATCACGGTCACGGTCGAAGGCAAAGATGAAGTGTTCGCACTGAGTAATATCCAGAAAGCGAACCTGGTACCCCACTTTTAATAGTTTGGATTGAGGTGAAAACCCAGGATGAACAAAGAAATTTTGGCTGTTGTAGAAGCAGTTTCCAACGAAAAATCCCTCCCACGCGAGAAGATTTTCGAGGCGCTGGAAAGTGCGCTGGCAACGGCGACGAAGAAAAAATACGAGCAAGAGATTGATGTTCGCGTAAGCATCGATCGTAAAAGTGGTGACTTTGACACTTTCCGCCGCTGGGTCATTGTAGAAGAAGTGACGCAGCCGACGCGTGAAATCACCCTTGATGCGGCTCAATTCGAAGACCCTGAACTGAACGTCGGCGAGTACGTTGAAGACCAGATCGAATCTGTCACCTTTGACCGTATTACCACGCAAACGGCTAAGCAAGTTATCGTACAGAAAGTACGTGAAGCTGAACGCGCTATGGTTGTGGACCAGTTCCGTGAGCACGAAGGTGAGATCATCACCGGCGTGGTGAAAAAAGTTAACCGCGACAACATCTCCCTGGATTTGGGTAACAACGCTGAAGCCGTCATCATTCGTGAAGACATGCTGCCGCGCGAAAACTTCCGTCCAGGCGACCGTATTCGCGGTGTGCTCTATGCAGTACGCCCTGAAGCGCGTGGCGCACAGCTGTTCGTTAGCCGTTCCAAACCGGAAATGCTGATCGAACTGTTCCGTATCGAAGTGCCAGAAATCGGCGAAGAAGTCATTGAGATCAAGGCTGCGGCCCGCGATCCGGGTTCCCGCGCGAAAATCGCCGTGAAGACCAATGATAAACGTATCGATCCGGTTGGTGCTTGTGTTGGGATGCGCGGTGCGCGCGTTCAGGCAGTTTCCACTGAGCTGGGTGGCGAGCGTATTGATATCGTGCTGTGGGATGACAATCCGGCGCAGTTTGTTATCAACGCGATGGCTCCGGCTGATGTGGCTTCCATTGTGGTTGACGAAGATAAACACACGATGGATATCGCGGTAGAGGCAGGCAATCTGGCGCAGGCGATTGGCCGTAATGGTCAAAACGTGCGTCTGGCAGCCCAGCTGAGCGGCTGGGAGCTCAACGTGATGACCGTTGACGATCTGCAGGCTAAACATCAGGCTGAAGCGCATGCAGCCATTGATACCTTTACCAAGTACCTCGACATTGACGAGGATTTCGCCACCGTGTTGGTTGAAGAAGGTTTCTCAACGCTTGAAGAGCTGGCTTACGTGCCGGTCAAAGAGCTGTTGGAAGTCGACGGCCTTGATGAAGACACAGTGGAAGCATTACGCGATCGCGCTAAAAACGCCCTCACTACTCTGGCGCTTGCGCAGGAAGAGAGCCTTGGTGACAGCAAACCTCAGGAAGATCTGCTGAATCTTGAAGGGATGGAACGCACGCTGGCCTTTAAACTGGCAGCACGTGGCGTTAGCTCCCTGGAAGACCTGGCTGAGCAAGGCGTAGACGACCTGTCAGATATTGAAGGTTTGACCAACGAGAAAGCCGGTGAATTGATCATGGCAGCTCGCAATATTTGTTGGTTTGGCGGCGAAGCGTAATAAACTGTAGCAGGAAGGAACAGCATGACAGATGTAACCGTAAAAGCGCTGGCCGCAGAGATTCAGACCTCCGTGGACCGCCTGGTACAGCAATTTGCTGATGCAGGGATCCCGAAGTCTGCTGATGATTCTGTTTCCGCGCAAGAGAAGCAAACCCTGCTGGCGCACCTGAACCGTGAACATGGTTCAGCACCAGACAAGTTGACATTACAGCGCAAAACGCGCAGTACTTTAAACATTCCAGGTACCGGTGGGAAAAGTAAATCGGTACAAATCGAAGTCCGCAAGAAGCGCACCTTTGTGAAACGTGATCCGCAAGAGGCTGAACGCCTTGCCGCGGAAGAACAGGCGCAGCGTGAAGCGGAAGAGCAAGCCCAGCGTGAGGCCCAGGAAGCGGCCAACCGTCAGGCACAGGAAAAAGCTAAGCGTGAAGCTGAAGAAAAAGCTAAGCGTGAAGCCGCTGATAAAGCGAAACGTGAAGCTGCGGAAAAAGACAAAGTGAGCAATCAACAAACTGACGATATGACGAAAACCGCCCAGGCCGATAAAGCCCGCCGCGAAGCAGAAGCTGCTGAGCTTAAGCGTAAAGCGGAAGAAGAAGCCCGTCGCAAACTGGAAGAAGACGCCCGTCGCGTAGCAGAAGAAGCCCGTAAAATGGCTGAAGCTAACGCCGGTGTCTGGACGGAAGAAGAGAAAGTGGAAGACGACAAAACTGATTACCATGTGACCACTTCTCAACACGCTCGCCAGGCTGAAGACGAAAACGACCGTGAAGTTGAAGCGGGACGTACTCGTGCGCGTACCGCTACAGCGAAAGCACCACGCCAGAAGAAAGGCGGCAAACACGGCGAAACCAAAGCTGACCGTGAAGAAGCGCGTGCGGCGGTTCGTGGTGGTAAAGGCAAGCGTAAACCAAGCTCCCTGCAACAGGGCTTCAACAAGCCTGCGCAGGCAGTAAACCGTGATGTTGTAATCGGCGAAACCGTCACCGTTGCTGAACTGGCTAACAAAATGGCCGTTAAAGGTTCTCAGGTCATCAAAGCGATGATGAAGCTGGGCGCAATGGCGACCATCAACCAGGTCATCGACCAGGAAACCGCACAGCTGGTTGCCGAAGAGATGGGCCACAAAGTTATCCTGCGTCGTGAAAACGAGCTGGAAGAAGCGCTGATGAGCGACCGTGACACTGATGCAGTGGCCGAGTCCCGCGCGCCGGTTGTGACCATCATGGGTCACGTTGACCACGGTAAAACCTCTCTGCTCGACTACATTCGCTCCACTAAGGTTGCGTCTGGCGAAGCGGGTGGCATTACCCAGCACATCGGTGCTTACCACGTAGAAACCGATAACGGCATGATCACCTTCCTGGATACCCCGGGCCACGCAGCCTTTACCTCTATGCGTGCACGTGGTGCTCAGGCAACGGATATCGTGGTGCTGGTTGTGGCAGCAGACGATGGCGTGATGCCGCAAACTATCGAAGCTATCCAGCACGCGAAAGCGGCGCAGGTGCCGGTAGTGGTTGCGGTGAACAAAATTGATAAGCCAGAAGCCGATCCGGACCGCGTTAAGCAAGAACTTTCCCAGTACGGCATCATGCCGGAAGAGTGGGGCGGTGAAAGCCAGTTCATCCACGTATCTGCTAAAGCCGGTACCGGGATCGACGAACTGCTGGATGCCATTCTGCTGCAGGCTGAAGTTCTGGAACTGAAAGCGATGCGTACAGGCATGGCAAGCGGCGTTGTGATCGAATCCTTCCTGGATAAAGGTCGTGGCCCGGTAGCAACAGTGCTGGTTCGCGAAGGTTCTCTGAACAAAGGCGATATCGTGCTGTGTGGCTTCGAATACGGCCGCGTGCGTGCGATGCGTGACGAACTGGGTCGCGAAGTGACAGAAGCTGGTCCATCCATTCCTGTTGAGATCCTCGGTCTTTCCGGTGTTCCTGCGGCGGGTGATGAAGTGACCGTTGTGCGTGACGAGAAAAAAGCCCGTGAAGTTGCTCTGTATCGTCAGGGTAAATTCCGTGAAGTGAAACTGGCTCGTCAGCAGAAATCCAAACTGGAAAACATGTTCGCCAACATGACCGAAGGCGAAGTGTCCGAAGTGAACATCGTGCTGAAAGCCGACGTTCAGGGTTCTGTGGAAGCGATCAGTGATTCCCTGCTGAAACTGTCTACTGATGAAGTGAAAGTGAAAATCATCGGTTCTGGCGTGGGCGGTATCACTGAAACTGACGCAACGCTTGCTGCGGCTTCTAACGCTATCCTGGTTGGCTTTAACGTACGTGCCGATGCTTCTGCCCGTCGTGTTATCGACGCGGAAAGCCTGGATCTGCGTTACTACTCCGTCATCTATCATCTGATTGACGAAGTGAAAGCGGCTATGAGCGGCATGCTGTCTCCGGAACTGAAACAACAGATCCTCGGCCTGGCCGAAGTTCGCGATGTGTTCAAATCACCGAAGTTTGGTGCCATCGCTGGTTGTATGGTGACAGAGGGCGTGGTCAAACGTCACAACCCAATCCGCGTTCTGCGCGACAACGTGGTTATCTATGAAGGCGAGCTGGAATCCCTGCGCCGCTTCAAAGATGATGCCAACGAAGTCCGTAACGGCATGGAATGTGGTATCGGCGTGAAGAACTACAACGATGTGCGCGTGGGCGATGTTATCGAAGTCTTCGAAATCATCGAAATCCAGCGTACTATCGCCTGATATCAGCCGAACACTCGGTAATATCTTAAGGGGGGCCGAGTGCCCCCCGATTTGTATGGAGAATTTATTATGGCGAAAGAATTTGGTCGCCCGCAGCGCGTTTCTCAGGAATTGCAAAAAGAAATCGCGATTATCCTGCAGCGCGAAATCAAAGATCCGCGTCTGGGCATGATGACTACCGTATCCGGTGTTGAAGTCTCACGCGATCTGGCCTATGCCAAAGTATTCGTGACTTTCCTGAACGACAAAGACGAAGCTTCTGTGAAAGAGGGCATCAAAGTCCTGCAGGACGCTTCCGGCTATATCCGCACGCTGGTCGGGAAAGCAATGCGCCTGCGTATTGTTCCTGAGCTGACCTTCTTCTACGACAACTCCCTGGTTGAAGGGATGCGTATGTCGAACCTGGTTTCTAACGTCATCAAGCATGATGACGAGCGTCGCGTGAATACGGACGACACGAAGGAGGATTGATGAGTCGTCCTCGTCGTCGCGGTCGTGATATTCATGGCGTGCTGTTGCTCGACAAGCCGCAGGGCTTGTCCTCCAACGATGCACTCCAGAAGGTAAAGCGCATTTATAACGCTAACCGCGCAGGTCATACCGGCGCGCTGGATCCTCTGGCAACCGGCATGCTGCCAATTTGTCTCGGGGAAGCCACGAAATTCTCACGTTACCTGCTGGATTCCGATAAGCGCTACCGTGTTATTGCCCGTCTTGGGCAGCGTACGGACACCTCCGATGCCGATGGCACCGTCGTGCAGGAGCGCCCGGTGACGTTTAGCGAGCAGGCGCTGGCGGACGCGCTGGATAGTTTCCGCGGTGAGACAATGCAGGTGCCGTCGATGTATTCTGCGCTGAAGCACCAGGGCAAGCCTTTATATGAATATGCTCGTCAGGGCATTGAAGTGGAACGAGAGGCGCGCCCAATCACCGTGTACGAGCTGCTGTTTATTCGCCATGAAGGTCATGAACTGGAGCTTGAGATCCATTGCTCCAAGGGCACCTATATCCGCACCATTACCGACGACCTGGGTGAAAAGCTGGGTTGCGGTGCGCATGTGACGTTCCTGCGCCGTCTGGCGGTCAGTAAATATCCCGTTGAACGCATGGTTACGCTTGAGCAGCTGAACGCGCTGCTTGAACAGGCCCAACAGCAGGAAATTGATCCGTCCGTGCTGTTAGATCCGCTGCTGATGCCTATGGACAGCCCGGCCTCCGATTTCCCGGTCGTGAACTTATTACCTGCCGTGGCAGGCTACTTCAAAAACGGGCAGCCGGTACAGGTCGCGGGTGCGCCCGCTGAAGGGCTGGTCCGTGTGACCGAAGGTGATGACGCGAAATTTATTGGTATGGCGGAAATTGACGACGATGGACGCGTTGCCCCTCGTCGTCTGGTTGTTGAGTATCCCGCCTGAAATCGGTAGTCACCTTGCGGTAAGAGGTGGCTACAGGTAAAATAGCGCGGCTTAGCATCGGGTCGAGTGTTTTACACGCTTCCCGGTGTGCACTGGGGTTGCTGAATTAGAGATCGGCACCCTGTCTTTTTATCTATTATGTTGGAGTTGAAAATGTCTCTAAGCGTTGAAGCTAAAGCTAAAATCGTTTCTGAGTTTGGTCGTGGTACTAACGACAGCGGTTCTACCGAAGTTCAGGTTGCACTGCTGACCGCACAGATTAACCACCTGCAGGGCCACTTTGCAGAGCACAAAAAAGATCACCACAGCCGTCGTGGTCTGCTGCGCATGGTTTCTCAGCGTCGTAAACTGCTCGACTACCTGAAGCGTAAAGATGTAGCACGTTACACCAGCCTGATCGAACGTCTGGGCCTGCGTCGCTAAGTCTTGCGAGTTTCAGAAAAAGGGGCCTGTCAGGGCCCCTTTTTTCAACCTGACGGCAGCAATTCTAAGGAAACTAATGTATTGTTGCTGTGTGTGATCTCTGTTGCAGAGGTTCGCGCGGCTAATGAGAGGCTTTATCCGCAGGGGCGGGTCAGGGTTGTCATTAGTCGCGAGGATGCGATAGAGGTCGGGTCAAACGGCACCGCGTGAAGTCACCGGCAGCCTATCAATATGAAGGACATTATCTTGCTAAATCCGATCGTTCGTAAATTTCAGTATGGTCAGCATACGGTCACATTAGAGACCGGTATGATGGCGCGCCAGGCTACCGCTGCTGTGATGGTAAGCATGGACGACACCGCAGTATTCGTGACCGTAGTGGGTCAGAAAAAAGCAAAACCAGGTCAGGACTTCTTCCCGCTGACCGTTAACTATCAGGAGCGTACTTACGCTGCTGGTCGTATCCCGGGCAGCTTCTTCCGTCGTGAAGGCCGTCCAAGCGAAGGCGAAACCCTGATTGCGCGTCTGATTGACCGTCCGGTTCGTCCGCTGTTCCCGGAAGGCTTCGTGAACGAAGTGCAGGTTATCGCTACCGTGGTTTCTGTAAACCCACAGGTACACCCTGACATCGTGGCTATGATTGGCGCTTCCGCCGCCCTTAGCCTGTCTGGTATTCCATTCAACGGCCCAATCGGCGCCGCACGTGTAGGTTATATCAACGACCAGTACGTGCTGAACCCAACCGCTGACGAACTGAAAACCAGCAAACTGGACCTGGTTGTTGCCGGTACCGAAGGCGCAGTGCTGATGGTTGAGTCTGAAGCAGAACTGTTAAGTGAAGACCAGATGCTGGGCGCGGTCGTCTTCGGCCACGAACAACAGCAGGTTGTTATCCAGAACATTAACTCTCTGGTTGCAGAAGCTGGCAAGCCACGTTGGGACTGGAAACCAGAAGCCGTAAACGCTGAGCTGAACGCGCGTGTTGCTGCGCTGGCTGAATCCCGCCTGAGCGACGCTTACCGCATCACCGACAAGCAAGAACGTTACGCGCAAATCGACGCGATCAAATCCGACGTTATCGCGGCGCTGCTTGCTGAAGACGAATCCCTGGATGACGCTGAGCTGAGCGACATCCTGCACGCTATCGAGAAAAACGTTGTTCGTAGCCGTATTCTGGCAGGCGAGCTGCGTATCGACGGTCGCGAAAAAGACATGATCCGTGGTCTGGACGTGCGTACTGGCGTGCTGCCACGTACTCACGGTTCTGCACTGTTCACCCGTGGCGAAACTCAGGCGCTGGTAACGGCAACGCTGGGCACCGCTCGTGATGCGCAGAATCTGGATGAGTTGATGGGCGAACGTACCGACAACTTCCTGTTCCACTACAACTTCCCTCCGTACTCCGTAGGCGAAACCGGTATGGTCGGTTCACCGAAGCGTCGTGAGATTGGTCATGGTCGTCTGGCGAAACGTGGCGTGCTGGCCGTGATGCCAGAAGCCGATCGTTTCCCGTACACCGTACGTGTCGTGTCTGAAATCACCGAGTCTAACGGTTCTTCTTCCATGGCTTCCGTGTGCGGTGCTTCACTGGCACTGATGGACGCAGGCGTGCCAATCAAGGCTGCCGTTGCGGGTATCGCGATGGGCCTCGTGAAAGAAGGCGACAACTTCGTGGTGCTGTCCGACATTCTGGGTGATGAAGATCATCTGGGTGATATGGACTTTAAAGTTGCCGGTAGCCGCGAAGGTATCTCTGCGCTGCAGATGGATATCAAAATCGAAGGTATCACCCGCGAAATCATGCAGGTTGCTCTGAACCAGGCTAAAGGTGCGCGTCTGCATATCCTTGGCGTGATGGAACAGGCTATCAACGCGCCGCGCGGCGACATCTCTGAGTTCGCTCCGCGTATTCACACTATCAAAATCAACCCGGACAAGATCAAAGACGTGATCGGCAAGGGCGGTTCTGTGATTCGTGCGCTGACGGAAGAAACCGGCACCACCATCGAAATCGAAGATGACGGCACCGTGAAAATCGCAGCGACCGACGGCGACAAAGCGAAACATGCTATCCGTCGTATCGAAGAAATCACCGCTGAAATCGAAGTGGGCCGCATCTATCAGGGTAAAGTCACTCGTATCGTAGACTTCGGTGCCTTCGTTGCTATCGGCGGCGGCAAAGAAGGTCTGGTACACATTTCTCAAATCGCAGACAAGCGCGTAGAGAAAGTGACTGACTACCTGCAGATGGGCCAGGAAGTGCCGGTTAAGGTACTGGAAGTTGACCGTCAGGGTCGCGTTCGTTTGAGCATCAAAGAAGCGACCGAGCAGTCTCCGGCAGAAGCCACAGCACCAGCTGCCCCGGAAGCGGAATAAGTTTTTTACCCTTGAGCTCTCCACGATGATGTGGAGAGCTGTTTATCACGGAGCAGGATGCTCCGTTTTCGCAGCCGGCGGACAGGATGTTCATTCAATTGTTGTCTTCGGGAGTAGGAAATGAAGCCTTTTCTGCGCTGGTGTTTCGTTGCGACAGCTCTCACGCTGGCAGGATGCAGCAACTCTGCCTGGCGTAAAAGCGAAGTCCTGGCGGTGCCATTGCAACCGACTTTGCAGCAGGAAGTGATTCTTGCGCGCATGGAGCAGATACTTGCCAGCCGGGCTTTAACCGATGATGAACGCGCACAGCTTTTATATGAGCGCGGAGTGTTGTATGATAGTCTCGGCTTGCGGGCTCTGGCGCGAAATGATTTTTCACAAGCGCTGGCAATCCGCCCCGATATGCCTGAAGTATTCAATTACTTAGGTATATATTTAACGCAGGCAGGCAATTTTGATGCTGCCTATGAAGCGTTTGATTCTGTACTTGAGCTTGATCCAACTTACAACTACGCGCATTTAAATCGCGGTATCGCCCTCTATTACGGTGGTCGTTATCGTTTAGCGCAAGATGATCTGCTGGCGTTTTATCAAGACGATCCCAATGATCCTTTCCGGAGTCTGTGGCTCTACATCGCTGAAAGCCATGTAGATGCAAAACAGGCCAAAGTGGCGCTACAACAGCGCTTCGAGAAATCGGACAAAGAGCAATGGGGATGGAACATTGTCGAGTTCTACCTGGGGAACATTAACGAAAAAACGTTAATGACACGCCTCGAGGCGGACGCAACGGATAACACCTCGCTCGCTGAGCATCTCAGTGAAACCAACTTCTATTTAGGTAAGTACTACCTAAGTCTGGGGGAAAAGGACAGCGCCACGGCACTGTTCAAGTTAGCGGTCGCTAACAACGTACACAACTACGTTGAGCATCGTTATGCATTGTTGGAATTAGCGCTCTTGGGCCAGGAGCAAGATGACCTGGCAGAATCGGACCAGCAATAGCTGACGAACAACGATCAGCCCATACACTTTTTCATTAAAGTCATCACCTTAACGGGTGAGGGCGTTTTTGTTCGTTAATCAACCAAATTTGAGCCGGTTCACACTTTTCAATGAAAATTGCAGATCAATTTCACGATGAGTTACGTAGACTGGCCGCCATCCATGAGGCACATGTACTACATGACTGATATCATCGAAACCACTTTTTCTGATCTGGGGCTGAACGCCTCCATCCTTCAAGCCCTGAACGATCTGGGTTACGAAAAGCCTTCTCCAATCCAGGCAGAGTGTATTCCACATCTGCTGGGTGGCCGCGATGTTCTGGGTATGGCCCAGACAGGCAGCGGCAAAACGGCAGCCTTCTCTTTACCGCTGCTGCACAATCTTTCTCCCGAGCTGAAAGCACCGCAAATTCTGGTGCTGGCGCCGACCCGCGAGCTGGCGGTTCAGGTTGCTGAAGCCATGACGGAATTCTCAAAACATATGCACGGCGTAAACGTGGTAGCCCTCTACGGCGGCCAGCGCTATGACGTGCAGCTGCGCGCTCTGCGTCAGGGTCCACAAATCGTGGTGGGTACCCCAGGGCGTCTGCTCGATCACTTAAAACGTGGCACGCTGAACCTGTCCAACCTGAAAGGTCTGGTCCTGGATGAAGCTGATGAAATGCTGCGTATGGGCTTTATCGAAGACGTTGAAACCATCATGGCGCAGATCCCGGAAGGTCATCAGACCGCTCTGTTCTCTGCAACCATGCCGGAAGCTATCCGTCGTATTACCCGTCGCTTTATGAAAGAGCCGCAGGAAGTACGTATTCAGTCAAGCGTGACCACCCGTCCGGACATCAGCCAGAGCTACTGGACCGTCCACGGTATGCGTAAAAATGAAGCGCTGGTTCGTTTCCTGGAAGCAGAAGACTTTGACGCGGCGATTATTTTCGTGCGTACCAAAAATGCGACCCTGGAAGTGGCTGAAGCGCTGGAGCGCAGCGGTTATAACAGCGCCGCGCTGAACGGTGACATGAACCAGGCGCTGCGTGAGCAGACTCTGGAACGTCTGAAAGATGGTCGTCTGGACATCCTGATTGCAACCGACGTTGCGGCCCGTGGCCTGGACGTTGAGCGTATCAGCCTGGTTGTAAACTACGACATCCCAATGGACTCAGAATCCTACGTTCACCGTATCGGTCGTACCGGTCGTGCGGGTCGTGCGGGTCGCGCACTGCTGTTCGTTGAGAACCGCGAGCGTCGTCTGCTGCGCAACATCGAACGCACCATGAAGCTGACCATTCCAGAAGTGGAGCTGCCTAACCGTGAACTGCTGAGCGAACGTCGCCTGGCGAAATTTGCGGCTAAGGTTCAGCAGCAGCTGGAAAGTAGCGATCTGGATCTGTACCGCGGCCTGCTGGCTAAAATTCAGCCTTCCGCTGAAGAAGAGCTGGATATCGAAACGCTGGCCGCAGCGCTGCTGAAAATGGCGCAGGGCGAACGTCCTCTGATCCTGCCACCTGATGCACCGATGCGTCCACGTCGTGAGTTCAAAGAGCGTGACGATCGTTTCGAACGTCGTGGCGACCGTAACGACCGTGGTCCACGTTCAGACCGTCCACAGCGCGATGGCGAAGAGCGTCCAGCTCGCCGCGAACGTCGTGACGTTGGCGATATGGAACTGTACCGTATCGAAGTGGGTCGTGACGACGGCGTTGAAGTTCGTCACATCGTTGGCGCGATTGCTAACGAAGGCGACATCAGCAGCCGTTACATCGGTAACATCAAACTGTTCGGGACTCACTCTACCATCGAGCTGCCAAAAGGCATGCCGGGTGAAATCCTGCAGCACTTTACCCGCACTCGTATTCTGAACAAGCCGATGAATATGCAGCTGATGGGTGATGCGCAGCCACGTACCGATCGCGGTGGCGAACGCCGCGGCGGCGGTGCTGGTCGCGGTTTCGGTGGCGGCGAGCGTCGTGAAGGCGGTCGTGGCCCACGTCGTGATGGCCCGGCAGGCGCGGGTGCAGGTCGTAGCTTCAGCGGCGAACGTCGCGAAGGTGGTCGTGGTCCACGTCGTGATGATGGCGCAGCACCTGCTCGCCGTCGTTCAACCGAAGCTTAATCAGCCGACGTTTGTGCCTGCGATTCGTTCGCAGGCAGTCATAAAAGTCCCGGTGATAAATACCGGGATTTTTTTTATCCAATACGTACTCGTGTACTGGTACAATACTCCGCAGTAAACCTGTCGCACCGGCAGCCGTTCTCGTTTTCAGGAATTAGTATGACAACCTTATCTGCCACCAAAGCATCGCCCTCTGTACTCGGCGGCGTGATGATTATCGGTGGCACCATTATTGGCGCGGGTATGTTTTCACTGCCGGTTGTAATGGCCGGTAGCTGGTTTTTCTGGTCGCTTGCCGCGCTGGTCTTCACCTGGTTTTGTATGCTGCACTCCGGGCTGATGATCCTTGAAGCCAACCTTAACTATCGGGTCGGTGCCAGTTTTGATACGGTGACCCGGGATCTGCTGGGCAAAGGCTGGAACCTGATTAACGGCCTTTCCATCGCCTTCGTGCTGTATATCCTGACCTACGCCTATATTTCGGCCAGCGGTTCGGTGATTCACCACACGTTAAAGGAGATGTCCATTGAGTTCCCGGCCAGGTTTGCCGGACTGATCTTTGCGCTGCTGGTGGCGTTTATCGTCTGGCTTAGCACGCGCGCAGTCAGCCGCATGACGACCATTGTGCTGGGCGCAAAAATTCTGACCTTCTTTATGACGTTCGGCGGCCTGATGTGGCACGTTGAGCCAAAGATCCTGCTCGATACGCAGGCCGTCAACCCGAGCTATCTGCCTTATTTATTTATGACGTTGCCATTCTGCCTGGCGTCGTTTGGCTACCATGGTAACGTGCCAAGCCTGATGAAATACTACGGCAAGGATCCGCAAACCATTAAACGCTGCCTGATCTGGGGCACGGTCATGGCGCTGGTGCTTTATGCTATCTGGCTGGTTGGCAGCATGGGCAATATTCCGCGCGGCGACTTTATTGCCATTGCCGATAAAGGCGGCAATATTGACGTGCTGGTGCAGGCATTAAGCGGCGTGCTGAACAGCCGGGCGCTGGATCTGCTGTTGATTGTCTTCTCTAACTTTGCCGTAGCCAGCTCATTCCTGGGCGTGACGCTGGGCCTGTTCGATTACCTGGCCGATTTGTTTAAGTTTGACGACAGCGCGTTTGGCCGTCTGAAAACCGCGCTGGTCACCTTTATTCCGCCTATTCTGGGCGGCGTGATTTGGCCGGATGGTTTTATCTACGCGATTGGTTTTGCGGGACTTGCCGCAACTGTCTGGGCCGCAATTGTGCCTGCGCTGCTGGCCAAAGCTTCACGCCGTAAGTTTGGCAGCCCGGCTTACCGGGTGTGGGGCGGGAACAAAATGATCGTGCTGATTTTATTCTTTGGGGTAGGTAACGCGCTGATACATATTCTGTCCAGCTTCAATCTGCTGCCGGTGTACCACTAAAATTTCGCCCCTCTTTAGAGGGGCGAAATCGTTACAGGCTTTCGTGCACATCCTTTGCCAGCTCGAAAGAATGCAGTCGCGCCTGGCTATCAAAGATCTGTCCGTTAACCATAATTTCATCCGCCTGGGTTTCCCGCAGCAGGGAGATCAGCCCGTGGCGCACCTTCGCTTTATCCCCCACCAGCGACATGCTCAGCGCCTGCTGCACGCCGTACTTTTCCGCCGGGCTCCAGAAGCTGTCCATGCTCTCGATTGGCGCAGGCAGCTGGCCGGCTTCTCCACGACGCAGCTTCACAAACGCCTGTTGTGCCGAGGTAAACAGAAACTCCGCGTCGCGGTTACTGTCCGCCGCGATGATATTGATGCACACCATCGCGTAAGGTTTTTCCAGTCGTGCAGAAGGTTTGAACTGAGTACGGTACAGCTGGAGCGCCTGGAAAAGCATGTCCGGCGCAAAGTGTGACGCGAAGGCAAACGGCAACCCAAGCTGGGCGGCAAGCTGCGCACTGTAAAGGCTGGAGCCTAACAGCCAGACGGGGACCCTGGCGTTATAGCCGGGCACAGGGCGCACGGCCGGATTCGGATCGCTGGCATCAAACCAGGAGACCAGTTCGTTGACATCGCGCGGGAAGTTATCAATATCGCCACTCATATGGCGGCGTAGCGCCATCATTGTGCGTTGATCGCTGCCCGGCGCGCGGCCTAAGCCCAGATCTATACGCCCCGGATAAAGCGACTCCAGGGTACCGAACTGTTCGGCTATCACCAGCGGAGAATGGTTAGGCAGCATCACACCGCCGGACCCCAGACGTAACCTTTGGGTATTGGCCGCAAGATAGCCGATCAGCACCGACGTCGCCGCGCTGGCGATGCCGGTCATATTGTGGTGTTCGGCCAGCCAGTAGCGGTGATAGCCGCGTTTTTCGGCCAGGCGAGCAAGCTCGAGAGAACGGTGGAAAGCCTCTGCCGCCTGTGCGCCTTGCGGAATCGGCGAAAGGTCCAGCACGGAGAAAGGAACTTGGGTTGATTCAGACATAACGGCTCACTTTGTTTAGGTATTTCGTTTGCTGATAATCTCTCCAGTATTACCGAAAACCATCAACAGTTAAGTAACAAAGTGAGCCTTTTACTCAGAGCGGGTTGATAAGCTCCAGACCGGCGACGCGACGCCAGTAACCGTTACAATCACTCCGGGAGGTCAGCTGCAACGGCGCCGAGCCGTTTTCGTTGGCGCGGAAGGTTTCCAGCATGTCCAGCGTCTCCAGCCCCATCGGTGAGAGACGGACCATATCGACCAGCCCCTTCATGGAGGCCTGCTCGTTGCCGAGGTTATAAACATAGCCGCTCATGGTCTGGATGCCGTTCAGCACAAAAACCTGCTGATTTTCCTGCGAGAGCATATTTCGCCCGGTAGGATATTTAAGGCAGCAGGTTTCACATTCGTCTTTCGGTCTATCTTCCGAGCGGGCGGTAAAGCAGCGCGCAGAGTAGGCCAGCGGCAGGTGCCCGTAGCTCAGTACCTCCACCTCAAACTTATCGCGAATGCCCAGCTCTGCGCACTGGTTCAGCAGGTTTGCCAGCCACTCGCGTGAAAGCTCAACCGGCATACACCAACGGATCATGCCCTGCCTGAGCAGCAGGCGCAGGGTGACGGCGTTATAGCAGTTCAGCGCATGCCCTGCGACAAACGGCAGTTTACGCTCGGCGGCAAGGTTTACCGCTCCGATATCATTGGCTTCAATCAGAAAATCGCCGTTATCGACGTAGCGTTTCAGTTCGTTTAGCTCGGAAGGTGCCTGCACCAGCGCGAGCGTTGACAGCACGACCTGCTTGCCCTGGTCTGCCAGGTTTTTTGCCATCTCCAGCCAGTCGCCCACTTTGGTCGCACGACGTTTGCTGCATACGGCTTCACCGAGGTAAATCACATCGGCGCTGCTTTGTGCGGCCGCTTGATAAAAGCTTTCCAGCGTCTCTTTTGGCCAGTAGTACAGCACCGGCCCTAGTGAATATTTCATCTGCTTTCCTACTGCCATTTGCGGTGATATGCGCCGAGGGTGGTCTGCGTGCCTTCTGCCATGGCACCGAGCGCCTCCATCCAGGCGGGCTGCGCGCGATAGTTTTCCGGATCGGCCATGCAGCGGTCGATCGCCTGGCGCCAGACTTTCGCCACCTGGCTGACATAGGCCGGGCTGCGCTGGCGGCCTTCGATTTTCACCGAGGCGATATTGGCGGCGTACAGCTCGGGCAACAGCTCGAGCGTATTCAGGCTGGTGGGTTCTTCAAGCGCGTGATATTTCTGCTCATCGACCAGATAGCGGCCTTTGCACAGCGTTGGGTACCCGGCGTTTTCACCGTCCTGATAGCGATCGATCAGCACATCGTTAAGGCGGGACTCCAGCCCCTGTGGCGTTTGCTGCCAGCGTACAAACCGGGCAGGAGAGCAGGCGCCCACGGTATTGGGGGATTCTCCTGTCAGATACGAAGAGAGGTAGCAGCGGCCTTCAGCCATGATACACAGGCTGCCAAAAGCGAAAACTTCCAGCGGGACGGGCGTCACGCGGGCGAGCTGTTTCACCTGGTGAATGGAGAGTACGCGCGGCAGGACGACACGGGCCACGTCGAAATTTCGGTGATAGAAGCGTACGGCCTCTTCATTGGTTGCCGAGGCCTGCACGGAAACATGTCGTTCGATATGCGGATAACGTTCTGCCGCATATTCCAGCATCGCAAGATCGGCCAGAATAAGCGCGTCGGCGCCAAGCTGGGCTGCCATATCTACGGCTCGCTGCCAGCGCACGTAGCCGTCCGGGTGGGCGAAAGTATTGATGGCGATGTGTAATTTTCGTCCACGCTGGTGGACGTAGTTGACCGCCTCCTGTAGTTTCTTTTCCGTGAAATTCAGGCCAGCAAAATGGCGCGCGTTAGTGTCATCTTTCAGACCGATATAAACCGCATCGGCACCATTATCAATGGCCGCTTTCAGCGCCGGTAGATTTCCGGCAGGGCAAAGCAACTCCATAATTTATCCTGATTCCTCGGGGGCCGAAGTGGGTGGCCCGCGCAGCCCGTGCAGGGGCGCGATATTGTTAACGAACTGGGATTTTAGATAACCTGTCCGCGACAAATTTTGATTTGAGGCAGCTAATAGCGTATTGATGGCATCCATTGGGAAGAGTTGAAACCCGTGGAATTGTTGATTTGAGCCGCTACGGCTGTTTGCTGATATGGCAAAATAGCGGAAATATTTCTCAAGGAGTAAAGCTTGTGTTGGATAAACTGCGTTCACGCCTGGTACAAATTGGCCCTTCTTTGTTGCGTACCCCAGTCAAACTGACGCCCTTTGCTCTGAAGCGTCAGGTACTTGAGCAGGTGCTGGGCTGGCAGTTCCGCCAGGCGCTTGAGGATGGCGAGCTTGAATTTTTAGAAGACCGCTGGCTGAGCATTGAAGTGCGCGATCTTGGGCTAAAGTGGTTTACCTCGGTTCAGGACAACAAGCTGGTGGTGCGTGAAGATGCTCCGGCGGACGTGAGCTTCAGCGCCGAGGCGAATGATTTATTAATGATTGCCGCACGCAAACAGGATCCGGACACGCTATTCTTCCAGCGTCGTCTGATGATTGAGGGTGATACCGAACTCGGTTTGTACGTTAAAAACCTGATGGATGCCATTGAGCTGGACGCAATGCCAAAGCCTTTACGCATTGGCTTACTGCAACTGGCTGATTTCGTCGAAGCGGGTATGCAGCATAAACCTGCACCAGAAAGTAACTCTGTAGGTGAGCCATGTTAATTCGTGTAGAAATACCCATTGATGCACCAGGGATAGATGCCTTACTGCGCCGCTCGTTTAACCGCAGCGGCGAGGCGGATCTGGTTAAAGATTTACGTGAGGATGGCCTGTTAACACTGGGTCTGGTGGCCACCGACGATGAAGGTCAGGTGGTCGGCTATGTAGCTTTTAGCCCGGTGGTGGTTGAAGGTGAGGAGCTCCAGTGGGTGGGGCTTGCGCCTTTAGCGGTCGATGAAGCCTATCGTGGCCAGGGGCTGGCGAAGCAGCTGGTTTACGAAGGGCTGGATTCCCTCAATGAGTTTGGCTATGCCGCCGTGGTGACCTTGGGCGATCCTGCGATGTACAGCCGTTTCGGGTTTGTGCCCGCGGCCCAGCACGGTCTGCGCTGTATCTGGCCGGGTAGTGAAGCAGCCTTCCAGATTCATCCCCTCGCGGATGATGCGCTAAGCGGCGTTAACGGCCTGGTGGAATATCACGATCATTTTAATCGCGAATTCTGATCCTGCGCCTTTTGAAGATCTGCCAGCAGGTCTTCAAAAGGCAGAGTGCCGTTCACCAGACGTTCTTTCTGCGCTTTTGTCAGCTGCTTGATGCGATATTCCAGACGCAACGCGCACGAGCGGTCGCCCACAAGGTGACTGAAGGCCAGCGTCAGTTCCCCCTTGCCCCGCAAGGCTTTTGCTCCTTTTCCCGCCTGATGTTGCCCAAAGCGGCGTACGACATCGGTTGTAATGCCGGTGTATAAACGGTTATCAAGGGTACGGACAAGATAGAGATACCAGGGTGACATAGGGCAAGCGCATAATTGAAATTCTTTGCAGAGTAACACTGTTAAGGTTGCCCATGGAAACACTTGATGCCATCAGCCGCTGGCTGAACAAACAGCACGTTCTCACCTACTGCGTCGGCGCTAGCGAAGATTTATGGTGCGCTAACGCCTTCTATTATTACGATGCTCAGCGCGTGGCGTTTTATCTGCTCTCAGAAGCGCATACGCGGCACGGCGAGCTTATCGGTAATGCTTCTGCGTTTGTCGCAGGCACGATTAACGGACAGCCGAAAACCGTCGCGCTGATCCGCGGCGTACAGTTTCGCGGAAAAATTCATAGGCTGGATGAAAGCGAGGCGGAAAGCGTTCGCAGGATCTACTGCAAACGCTTCCCGGTTGCGAGAGTGATGACGGCACCCGCGTGGGAAATTCAGCTCGACGAGCTAAAAATGACCGACAACACGCTCGGCTTTGGCAAAAAACTGCACTGGCTGCGGGAAGGCTAGCGCCCCAGCAGACGTAGCGCCTCGCGGTTAAAGGCGGGCAGATCGTCCGGGGTACGGCTGGTCACCAGCTGCTCTTTATCGACAACCACTTCCTGGTCATAGAAGTCGGCTCCGGCGTTTTTCACGTCAACAATGACAGGTTTCACCGTCGTCAGTTTGCGCCCGCGGATCACATCGGCGCTGATCAGCAGCTGCGGGCCGTGACAGATAGCAAACACCGGCTTACCGCTATTAACAAAATCGCGGGTAAACGTGACGAAACGCTCATCGCCTCGCAGGCTGTCCGGCGAATGCCCACCGGGTAAAAGAAGCGCGTCGAAGTCCGCCGGACGTACCTCATCTATGGCCTTATCAATTTTGACCTTTGCTTCGCCCTGCTTGCCGGTAATTGTCTTGCCCGCCTGCTTCTCGATGGTAACCACCTCGTGGCCAGCTTTTCGGTAAGCGTCGGCGGGTGAGGTAAATTCAGAATCTTCAAATTCGTCGGTGATCAAGACTGCAATCTTCTTGCTCATACTTCCTCCGTTTTTTGCGTATCAGGGTTAAGCCTGGTAGACAGGGCTGACTTTGCAAGCGATAAAGCTAGACTTAGAAACATCTGAATAAGGAGTGCTTATGAGACGGGTACTGATTACAGGTGCTACGGGGCTGGTCGGCGGGCATTTATTGCACCTGCTCAACGAAGAACCACGGGTGGAGAATATCGTGGCGGCGACGCGTCGCCCGTTGCCCGCCATGCGCAAAATGTTTAACCCGCACGACCCGCAGCTTAGCGATGCGTTAGCCCAGGTCACCGACCCGCTGGATACCGTTTTCTGCTGCCTGGGCACGACAATGCGCGAGGCGGGCAGCAAAGAAGCCTTCGTGCTGGCGGATTACACTCTGGTGGTGGACACCGCGCTCACAGGGCTGCGCCTCGGTGCAAAGCATATGCTGGTAGTCAGTGCGATTGGCGCAAACAGTCACTCGCCATTCTTTTACAACAGGGTAAAAGGCGAGATGGAAGAGGCGCTGATTGCGCAGCCCTGGCCACGGCTTACCCTTGCGCGCCCATCTATGCTGTCAGGCCGCCGCGAGTCACAGCGTTTTAATGAATCTCTCTTTGCTCCGCTTTTCAAAATCATGCCGGGTAAATGGAAATCCATCGAGGCAAGAGATGTCGCCTGTGCTCTGCTGCACGAGGCGCTGTCTCCTGCTCATGAGGGCGTGACTATCCTGGACTCACGCCAGCTACGAGAGATTGCCGCGCAGGTCAGGGGCGGTTGATCCCTCGCTTCTCTGGCGCTGTTGTGTGGCTTTTCAGCCATAGTGATAAAAATAACTGTTTGAAAAACAGGCTTTCCATGCAAGGTTTTCTATATTTAAACCTTCTCTCCCAACATGATATTAAGGATGATCTATGACCCAAGGACGTATTCTGCAAACTTTCAGCGCGCTGGCCGTGATGCTGGCGATCCAGGCACCTGCCTTTGCTTTCGACTCACTCACCGTTTTTGGCGACAGCCTCAGCGATACCGGCAATAACGGTCGCTGGACGTGGAACAGCAGCCAGAACAAGCTTTATGATGAACAGCTGGGCCGTGACTATGGGCTGACATTAACGCCCTCCAGCGCTGGTGGCTCTAACTACGCGGCGGGTGGGGCGACGGCGGTCGCTGCACTCAACCCACGGGACAATACGGCGAACCAGATGCAGCAGTGGCTGGCGCTCAAAGGAGGCAGAGCGGACAGCCAGGGCCTGTATATCCACTGGATCGGCGGTAACGATTTAGCGGCCGCAGTGACCCAGCCCGCGTTGGCGAAAACGCTCACTGCTAACAGCGCCATCGCCGCGGGCACCCAGGTTGGTCAGCTGCTGGACGCAGGGGCAGGTCTGGTAGTGGTGCCGACGGTCCCCGACATCAGTGCCACGCCGACATTGCTGGAAGCGGTGATTAACGTTGGCCTTGGGGCCGCGGCAACGCCAGCATTGCAGGCGGCTTTCGCTTCGCTGGATGCGGCCAGAACGCCGGATCTCGCCAGTCGTCAGGAAGCCATTCACCAGGCGCTGCAGGCTGCGGCTTCCGTGGTCGGCGGCAGTCCGCAGGTACAGCAGGCGATAGCCGCTCAGCTGATTGCCGGTTACGAAACCGCTGCCGCTCAGGCCTCAGCTCTGACCCGTTACTACAATGAGACGGAAGAAAAGGTGCTGGTGCAGCATGGCGGCAATATTGCTCGTGCGGATATCAACGGCGTATTTAATGAAATTCTGGCAAACCCAGGGTCATTCGGCGTGAGCAATACGGCTGGCATGGCGTGCCCACCGGGGGTGTCGGCCTCAGAATGCACGTCGTCTACGCCGGGCTTCAGCAGCGCCCAGGAGTACCTGTTTGCTGACCATTTTCACCCAGGCCCACAAATCCACACCATTATGGCGCAGTATATTCAGTCGATCATCGCCGCGCCGGCACAAGTCACCCGCCTGAATCAGGGCGTGCAGGCGATGGTACGCGGCAGCCGCGCAACCCTCGACAGCCGCTATCAGCAGCTACGACAGGGGAATAATCCCGTCGGCGAACTGGGCGTGTTTGGCGGCTACAGCGGCGGCTATCAGCGTTATGACAGTGCCGGTGATGCAGGAAGCGGGCGCGGCAATACGAACAACCTGACGGTCGGTGCCGATTATCAGCTCAACGAAAACGTGCTGTTGGGCGGTCTGCTTGCCGGTTCGCTGGATAATCAGCGCCCTGGTGATAGCTACCGTTACGACACGCGCGGTTTTCAGGCGGCCTTATTCAGCCATTTACGTGCAGGACAGGCGTGGCTGGATGGGGATGTGCATTATCTGACGGCCGATATCACTAACATTCAGCGTACCATCGCACTTGGCGAACTGAGGCGAGTGGAAGAGGGCAGCACCAATGGCAGGCTTTGGGGCGCGCGGCTCACCGCAGGTTATGATTTTTCCGTGATGCCAGGGCTGACCACCGGACCGGTATTGCAGTATGCATGGGATTACAGCCACGTTGACGGCTATAAAGAAAAGGGAGACAGCAGCACTGCCATGCGCTTTGGGGATCAGAATGCCCACTCGCAGGTTGGCAGCGCAGGCTGGCGACTGGCATCCCACTCAGGCATCGTTAATCCGTGGGCGCAGGTTAGCTATCGCCATCAGTTTGGCGACCATGTATACGTGGCTAACGGCGGGCTAAAGTCCACCCCACTGACCTTCACCCGTGCCGGAGAGGCGCAGGATAAAAACTGGGTGGATTTCGCCGTTGGCGCTGATATGCCGCTGTCGGAGAGGGTTTCGGCCTTCGCCGCTGTCTCGCAAACCGCGGGGCTGAGCGACGGGAATCAGACCAGCTATAACGTCGGGATCAGCGCCCGGTTTTAGGACTTGAGGTAAGCCTCTGACCGGTTAGTTTGATCGCAAGCAGCAAGGCTTCTCTGTCAGGTCAGGGAAGCCTTTCGTTTTTACCGCAAATGATGCACGACCTGGTTGCTGCTGCCGCGCCAGATCAGCGCCGGGTCTTTTAAATCCTGAACAAACTTGCCGTCAACCAGCACGTTGATTAAATCAACGACTTCCTGCTGCGCTGCGCTTAGTTCCTCCAGCTTATAGCCCGTCCACATCCAGATGTCCTTGCCAGGGCACTCGGCGCGCACGCGTTTCACCAACTGAAGAATATCAGGCACGTTTTGCGGATGCAGGGGATCGCCGCCCGAAAGCGACAGCCCCTGACGGCGAACGCGCGTGTCGTTCAGATCGTTGATGATGCGATCAGCATGCTCATGTGTGAAGGGCAGCCCTGAGTTCAGCCGCCAGGTACTTTTGTTGTAGCAGCCGGGGCACTCATGCACGCAGCCGGAAACAAACAGCGTACAGCGGGTTCCCAGCCCGTTTACGATGTCGACCGGGTAATACTGATGAAAGTTCACTTAGCCAATCTGCCCGTTGCCAAGGTGTTTCACGCGGCGTTTCACTTCTTCCTGCTTACCGGCGTTAAATGGACGTGCATCCGGGCTGCCGAGATAGCCGCAAACGCGACGGGTTACGGAAACGCGCGCCGCATCGTGATTCCCGCATTTCGGGCAGGTAAAGCCTTTGCTGGTGCACTCAAACTCACCGGTAAAGCCGCACTCATAGCATTCGTCGATCGGCGTGTTGGTGCCGTAGTAGGGAACGTGCTGATAGCTGTAATCCCACACATCTTCGAGCGCGCGAAGGTTGTGCTGAATATTCGGGTACTCGCCGTAGCAGATGAAGCCCCCGTTTGCCAGCGGTGGGTAAGGCGCTTCAAAGTCGATTTTGTCGTACGGATTAACCTTTTTCTCTACGTCCAGGTGGAAGCTGTTGGTGTAGTAGCCTTTATCGGTCACGCCCGGTACCACGCCAAACTCAGCGGTATCGAGACGGCAGAAACGGTCGCACAGGTTTTCACTTGGCGTGCTGTACAGGCTAAAGCCATAGCCCGTCTCCTCTTTCCAGGTGTCGGTTGCTTGACGCAGGCGAGCCACAATAGCCACGGCTTTTTCACGCAGGGCCGTGTTGTCGTAAACGTGTTGATTGCCGAACAGCGCATTGACCGTTTCGTGAATGCCGATATAGCCCAGGGAGATAGAGGCGCGGCCATGTTTGAAAATCTCGGAAACGTCATCATCTGCTTTCAGACGAACGCCGCAGGCACCCTCCATGTACAGGATCGGAGCCACGCGGGCTTTCACGCCTTCGAGGCGGGCGATACGCGTCATCAGCGCTTTATGGGCCAGCTCCAGGCGGCTATCGAGCAGTTTCCAGAAGGCGGCTTCGTCACCTTTGGCTTCCAGCGCGATACGCGGCAGGTTCAGGCTGATCACGCCGATATTGTTACGGCCGTCGTGGATCTGCTCGCCGTTTTCTTCATACACCCCGAGGAAGCTGCGGCAGCCCATTGGCGTTTTGAACGAGCCGGTTACTTTGACGACCTGATCGTAGTTCAGGATGTCCGGATACATGCGCTTGCTTGCGCATTCGAGGGCCAGCTGTTTGATATCGTAGTTGGCATCGCCAAACTTGTGGTTCAGGCCATCTTTAATGGCAAAGACCAGTTTTGGGAACACGGCTGTTTTGCGATTCTTGCCCAGGCCCGCGATGCGGTTGCGCAGGATAGACATCTGGATCAGACGGGATTCCCAGCTGGTGCCCAGGCCAAAGCCAAAGGTGACAAACGGCGTCTGGCCGTTGGCGGTATGTAGCGTGTTCACTTCATATTCCAGCGACTGAAAAGCGTCGTAACACTCTTTCTCGGTGCGGGAATGCGCGTAACCTTCTGCGTCAGGGATCTGCCATTCTTCGGCGGTTTTACGGTGTTTTTCGAAGCTTGCGGTGACAAACGGCGCCAGCACTTCGTCAATACGGTTGATGGTGGTCCCGCCGTAAATATGGCTGGCGACCTGGGCGATAATTTGTGCGGTCACCGCGGTGGCCGTCGAGATAGATTTTGGCGGCTCAATCTCCGCGTTACCCATCTTAAAGCCGTGCGTCAGCATCCCTTTCAGATCGATAAGCATGCAGTTGAACATTGGAAAGAACGGAGAATAATCCAGGTCGTGATAGTGAATATCGCCGCGCTCGTGCGCCAGTACCACGTCGCGCGGCAGCAGGTGCTGTTTGGCATAGTGCTTGGCAACAATACCGGCCAGTAAATCGCGCTGGGTAGGAATGACTTTGCTGTCTTTATTGGCGTTTTCGTTGAGCAGGGCAGAGTTAGTTTGCTCGACCAGGCCACGGATTTCCTGGTTCAGACGGCCGCGTTTTTCACGTTCAATATCACGGTCGTGGCGATATTCAATATAGGCGCGAGCCAGCTGCTTGTAGTTGCCCGCCATCAGCTGGTTTTCTACCGCGGTCTGGATCTCGCCGATATCGACCTGGCTGCGGCCTTCCATCTGCTTGCTGACAATGTCTGCGACGGTGGCGCAATAGTCTGCGTCATCGACTCCCGCTGCTTTAGCTGCTCGAAGAATAGCTTCTTTGATGCGCTCTGAAGTGAAAGGTACTTTGCACCCGTCTCTTTTCATCACATGCGGTGTCATGATCTCTCCATTTTAAAAAGGTTATCCACAAAGGGATGAATGATTCCGGTCGCGGAGATACCCGCGCTCTGTCATAGACTTCCGGATTCTGACCTCTGTTATCCACAGATAATCCCCAGAGTTATGCTGCGGATGTTGTTGCTATGATAGTTGAAAAATACAACATGTGGGGTCGGGATGCATTTTAAGGTCTATATATAGTGCTTGCATCAAAGATGTTTGCGATTTTATTGATGCAGAACAAAGTAAATCGGGCGTGGCAGGAAGGAGAGGGGATTGGCCGACGCAACAAATTCACACGGCGAATTTTTCGAGTAAATAGTCGACAAAAACGCGCGCTCTGGGGGCCTGCGTCCCCCCGGCATACTTCACCCAGAGCGTTTGCGGTGCAGGGTAATAGTCCGAAAGGAGTGGCGTAAGCTTACCTTCCTCCACCGGCCGGGCCAGATACCAGTCAGCAAGATAAACAATGCCCATCCCGGAAATAGCGGCGTCCATCAGGGCGTCGGGCAGGGTGGTGATAAACCACGCGGCCTGCTCATCAATCAGCGTTTCATCCCCCAGCCATTGCTGAAGTCGGCCGTTGCCCGGATTACGGTGGACAAGGCAGCGGTGATGGGCAAGATCCTCTGGTGTTCGAGGGGTACCGTACCGGGCCAGGTAAGCCGGTGAGGCCGCCATCATCATGCGCATGGGGCGCAGCTCACGCGTCACGACCCGTTGGTCCTGCAAAGTACGCTGACCAATCGCAATATCAATTCGTTCCCCGATGATATTCACGCTGCGGGCTTCCATCGACAGCTCAAAACGAATTTGCGGGTAACGGCGCTGGAAGCTGGCAAGCTCCGGCAGCAGAGCGTGGCGACCGAAGCCGGGAATGACGCTAATCCTCAGCAGGTCCGCAGGCTCCGCCGTCGGGCTGACCAGCGCCTGGTTTAACGCGTGCCAAAGCGGCGCTATCTGGTCGCGCAGGGCTGCACCTTCATCGGTGAGCGCAACGAAATGCGTATTGCGGCCAAACAGGGTCATACCCAGCCGCTGTTCTAACAGACGGACGCTTTTGCTGACGGCGGCGGGGGTGATGCCGAGCTGCCGGGCCGCCTCGGAAAAACTCTGGCAGTCGGCTGCGGCAAGAAACGCGGGGAGCAGGCGATGCACGTCAGGTGAAAGAGTCATGCTTTAAACCTTTGGTTGAAACAGATATGCCTCGATTAAGACTACAGGTAAGTGCTGCTATTTGAAATGATAGGTGCATTGAAACTCAGAGGGTGTAAAACATGAATAAGATCCTGGTTCTGGCGGCCCATCGTTATCCCGAACAATCCCGTATTAGCAAGGCGGCCATTGAAGCTTTTGCCGGCCTGCCGAATGTCACGGTTCACGAGCTGACCCGGGAATATCCGGATTTTCAGATAGACGTGCAGCGCGAGCAGGCGCTGCTCACCCGCCATGATGCTGTTGTTTTGCTGTTTCCTTTCTGGTGGTACAGCACGCCTTCTATCCTCAAA
The DNA here is from genome assembly GCA_946480445.1 of uncultured Buttiauxella sp. GTDB lineage: Bacteria > Pseudomonadota > Gammaproteobacteria > Enterobacterales > Enterobacteriaceae > Dryocola. The sequence continues at coordinate 404,720 of CAMLJN010000001.1, read as the reverse complement.
GAGTGGCAGGATCAGGTGCTGACCTACGGTTTTGCCTACGGCAGCCAGGGCAAGGCGCTGCACGGCAAAAAGCTGCTGGTGATGACCTCTACCGGCGCAAACGCGCAGGCCTATACGCCGGAAGGTTATAACCGTTACGCCACCGATGCGCTGCTGCTGCCTCTCCAGGCAATGAGCAATTTGACGGGGTTTATCTGGCAGCCGCCTGCGCTGATCCAGGGGGCTAATGACATTACCGACGCGCTGATTGATGAAGGCGTGGCGTACTGGCTGAGCCGGATTCAGGATTTGAAAGAGCGTTGAAAACGGCTGCCTTCTGCGTCGTTTGAGAGCATGAAGTGAAAACCCCTCTCCCTCAGAGAGAGGGGTCTATCAGGAACGCTGTAACCAGTAAACAGCTTCGAAAGGCCGCAGGCTTATCTCACCAGGCTTACTCGCCGCTTCGCCATAGTTGCTCATCAGCACTTCCCATTCCCCCTCAAAGGCTTCCACCTCCCATACCTGCGGGCTGCGGCTGAGGTTGGCCGCGACGATCAGCGTCTGGCCCTGCCATTCGCGACGGTAGCACCACAGATAAGGATGTGCAGGCAGCAGATCCTGATAGTTACCCCAGCAGAAAATCTGCTCGGCTTTGCGCAGCTTAATCAGTCTCTGATAGGCGTAAAATACGGAGTCAGGATCGTCAAGCGCAGCCTTTGCGTTGATGGTCTGGTAATTGTCACACAGATTGATCCAGGGTGTTCCCTTTGTGAAGCCTGCGTTTTCTCCCTCATCCCACTGCATAGGCGTGCGGCTGTTATCGCGGGATTTGCTCGCAAGGATAGCCAGCAGATTATCGCTGTCGTGTCCCTGAGCGCGCAGCTCGGCGTACATGTTGTGGCTTTCCACATCGCGGTAGTCGATGATGCGCTTGAAGTGCGGATTGGTCATCCCCAGCTCTTCGCCCTGGTAAATATAAGGCGTGCCCTGCATACCGTGCAGCACCATCGCCAGCATTTTAGCCGCGGGGACGCGCAGCTCGCCTTCATCACCGAAACGCGAAACGATGCGCGGCTGATCGTGGTTACACCAGAAAAGCGCGTTCCATGCGACGTTGTGCATTCCCTGCTGCCAGTGGCTGAAAATCGCTTTTAGCGCCACAAAATCAGGCTCTGCCAGCGTCCATTTTTGCCCGCCGGGATAGTCGACTTTCAGGTGGTGGAAGTTGAACGTCATCGACAGTTCGCTGCCGTTGAGCGCGGCATACTGCTGGCAGTTATCCAGCGTGGTGGAAGACATTTCACCCACGGTCATCAGCCCACGTGGAAGAAACACATCGCGGCTGAATTCTTCCAGATATTCATGAATGCGCGGCCCGTCCGTGTAAAAGCGGCGACCGTCGCCCCCTTCACTGTCGTCCGGGAAGTCCTGATCTTTGGACACCAGGTTGATCACATCCAGACGCAGGCCGTCCACGCCACGATCGGCCCAGAACTCGCACACTTTCTTCAGATCGGCGCGCACCTGCGGGTTTTCCCAGTTGAGATCCGCCTGTTCAGGCGCAAACAGGTGCAGGTAATACTGGCCGCTTTCGGCATGCCAGCGCCAGGCGTTACCGCCAAATTTGGAGCGCCAGTTATTGGGCAGCAGATCCGGCGTGCCGTCGCGCCAGATATAATACTCGCGATAGGCGCTCTCTTTGTTCAGCGCTTCGTGGAACCAGGCGTGCTGTGTGGAGGTGTGATTAAACACCATATCCAGAATGATACGTATGCCGCGCTCATGCGCTTCAGTGACCAGCAGATCGAAGTCATCCAGCGTGCCGTAGGTATGATCGATGGCGCAGTAGTTGGCCACGTCATAGCCGTTATCTACCTGCGGCGAAACATAGAACGGCGTCAGCCAGATGGCGTCCACGCCCAGTAATTTCAGATAGTCGAGACGCTTAATCACGCCAATCAGATCGCCGGTACCGTTACCGGTCGTATCCTGAAAACTCTTCGGGTAGATCTGGTAGATGACACCATGCTGCCACCATGGAGGAGTTGAATTCATAGCACTTTCCTAAAGCTAAGGGGACCGCTGCTGGCCCCCGTTAAAAATTACACGACTAACAACCTGCCCTGACGATATTTGCGTTTATAGACCGCGGTTGTCAGTACAATAGGCACCACAACGGCAATCAGCATGGCGATGGAGTACACCTCCCAGTAACGCGGCTGGATGGACAGGATGCCGGGTAACCCGCCAACGCCTATGCCGTTCGCCATCACGCCATTTAAGCCACACAGCAAGCCTGCAATTCCAGAGCCGACCATGGCGCACAGCATCGGGAAGCGATACTTCAGGTTGATGCCATACATCGCCGGTTCGGTTACGCCCAGATAGGCCGAGATTGCCGCCGGAACTGAAATTTCACGTTCGTTGTGCTTACGGCTGCAAATAATGACGCCGACGACCGCAGAAGCCTGCGCGATGTTTGACAGCGCAATCAGCGGCCAGACCGGCGTGCCGCCCATGCTCTGAATCATCTGCATGTCGATGGCGAGCGTAGTCTGATGAACGCCGGTAATCACCAGCGGCGCGTACAGGAAGCCAAAGAGCGCCGCGCCAACGGGTGCAAAGCTGCCGGTCATCAGGTGACGAACCGCAAAGGCCACGCCGTCGCCAATCCAGCGGCCAAACGGGCCGATAAACGCGTGGGCGAGAAACACCGCCAGGATCAGCGAACAAACAGGCACTATTACAAGATAGAGGTAATCCGGCACAATGCGTTTCAGACGCGTCTCAATAAAGCCAAGGGCAAGTCCGGCCAGCAGCGCAGGAATCACCTGAGCCTGGTAACCCACCTTCTCGATCGTAAACAGGCCGAAGTTCCACACCTCGGGAATTTTGCTGCCCAGATCGTAGGCGTTCATCAGCTGCGGCGAAACAAGCGTTACGCCAAGCACGATACCAAGGATAGGCGTCCCGCCCATTTTGCGCACGGCAGACCAGCAAATGCCGACCGGCAGGTAGAAGAAGATTGCCTCGCCAATCAGCCACAGGAAATCATAGATGCTCTGCAGCGACGGATACATTTGCGCCAGCGTCTGCCCGTTGCTCATCGGCAGGTCGCCAATCACGTTGCGGAAGCCGAGGATCAAACCACCGCTGATCAGTGCTGGCAGGAGGGGGAAGAAGATCTCCGCAAAATGCGAGATCAGGCGCTCGTGCCACTTCATATTCTGGCGTGCTGCCAGCTTGGCCTGCTCTTTATCCGCCGTGTTATGCCCGCTGGTGGCGATCAGGGCCTGGTAGTAATCGCCCACCTCGGTGCCGATAACGACCTGGAACTGCCCGGCGTTGGTAAAGCAGCCTTTAACCATCGGCAGATCTTCGATCTCTTTCGGACGCGCGATCGCGGGATTGTTCAGTACAAAACGCAGCCGGGTAATACAGTGGCTGACGGTCGCGATGTTTTCGCGTCCCCCCACCAGCTCAATCAGCCTGTCGATATCCTGTTGTTTCACTTTGCTCATTGTAGGGCCCCGAATAAGGAGTAATGACCTGCCACAAGGGTAACGATTAATTCTTTTGACGAAAACGGGAACGTTCCCGAAACAGGGCGAAGATCACAATAAACCGGCGATCGACGCGTTTACAGGAGGGTGCTGGGGATAACGATCTGGCGCAGATCTCGGGTCTGGGTGATCTGGCCGATCAGCTGCAAAGCCGCCTGCTGCCCGGCTTGTGCATAGCCTGGATCGACGGTGATGATCTCCGGATGCAGAAACTTCATCAGTGGCGTATTCCCCACGCTTGCAAGCTGTAGGGAGGTGCGCTGGTGCTCCTGAAGATATTTGCTGGCGCCCAGGGCCAGCGTGTCGGTTGCGCAAAGCAGAGCGGTGGTTTCCGGCAACAGGACTTCGGCAACGTGATCGTAGCCTTGCTTCATAGCAAGGCCCGGCAAGGCCACGTTTGGCGTCAGCCCGTGCTTTTGACAGAAGGCGAGATAGGCTCTGTGACGGCGTAAACCGGTCGTCACGTCGCTGTCGGGCACGCCCAGAAAACTGATATGGCGATGGCCCTGTTGATACAGTGCCGACATCAGAATATTGATGGCTCCCTCATCGTCATAGCACACGGAGGCAAAGCCTTTGGCATCGCGGGCCATCAGCACCATCGTGGACTGCCAGGCCTGTAGCATCTTCTCGGTGATACCGGTAAAGCCAAACAGGATCACGCCGTCAATGTTGCGGCGCTGGAGCATACCCAGATGCTCCTCCACCAGCTTCGGATCAAACTGGCTTTCCATCATGATGGGGTCATAGCCCTGTTCGTAGAAGCCAGGCAGCATCGTTTGCACGGCGAGGTTTTCGGACAGGGAATCCAGACGAGTCACAATGATCGCCACAACCTTATCACTTTGCCCGCGCATCGCCCGCGCCGAGCGGGAAGGGGAGAAACCTTCCTGTTGCATCACCGCCTCCACTTTTTCACGCGTGCGGGCGCTGACGCCGCTCTCATTGTTCAGCACGCGTGAGACGGTGGATTTGCCCACGCCGCTCAGGCGGGCAATGTCTTTGATGGTAAGGCGGTTTTGCATGGCGGTGCTCAGTCCCTGAAATGATTGGCGTAGGTTTTATACATTAAAGTGCTAGTGCTCAACAAACCACAATGGGCAAAATCCGGTTTACGTATGGTTTAGTTTCACCGGTGTACTCTATCTGCGCTTTACTTACGCCGGGGGGCGTAATGTAGCGATTCCCATCATCTTTCAACCGGAGGCAACATGGAACCCGATCCCAGTCCATTTCCTGTCATGACAGGACCCATCCGGTAAGACACCCTTCTTTAGAAGCGACTGCCTTGCCGGAACATGTAAGGCAGCGATCTGATTGATATCGATCCCTGCACAGTAAAAATTGACCTGACCGGCATGGCTTTGCCCTGTCCGCAGGTCTACCAGGCGTGGCCGTTCGCTGCGCTAAGGGACTCTTATGCAGTTTAAAAACCTGACCCGGCAGCTGTTTTCACAGCTCAGCCGCCACTTGCCACGCCGCCTGATCCAGCGCGATCCGATGCCGGATGGTAAAAACATCGCCCAGGCCGCGGACATCCCGGCCTCGCTCACCGAAGCGTGTCTGAAATATGCCGCAGCCTCGCAAACGCAGCTGTACAACGAATTTGGCAGGCACCCTGAAGGGCTGAACGCGCGTGAGGTGGAGGCCGCGCTGGAAAAATATGGCACCAACCAAATTCCGGCGCAGAAGCCCGCACCGTGGTGGGTGCATTTATGGACCTGCTATCGCAACCCGTTCAACCTGCTGCTTACCGTGCTGGGGATTGTTTCGTACTCTACGGAAGATCTGTTTGCCGCAGGGGTGATTGCGTTGATGGTGGTCATTGCCACGTTGCTCAACTTCGTTCAGGAAGCGCGTTCCACCAGGGCGGCGGATACGCTCAAGGCGATGGTCAGCAACACCGCCACCGTACTGCGCGTGGTGGAGGAAACTGGCGAAAATGCCTACGTCGAAATCCCGCTCGATCGGCTGGTGCCGGGGGATATAGTAAAGCTTGCCGCAGGTGACATGATCCCGGCGGATTTGCGCGTGCTGCAAGCCCGGGATCTGTTTGTCGGCCAGGCATCCCTCACCGGCGAATCGTTACCGGTCGAAAAAGTGGCCGTCAGCCGCGAACCGGCACATAAGAACCCGCTGGAATGCGACACGCTGTGCTTTATGGGCACCAACGTGGTGAGCGGCACGGCGCTGGCGATGATTATCGCCACCGGCGGCAACACCTGGTTTGGGCAGCTGGCCGGGCGCGTTACCCAGCAGGAAAGCGAGCCTAATGCCTTCCAGAAAGGCATCAGCCGCGTCAGCTGGGTCTTGATTCGCTTTATGCTGGTGATGACGCCGGTCGTACTGCTGATTAACGGCTTCACTAAAGGTGACTGGTGGGAGGCCGCTCTTTTTTCTCTCTCGGTCGCTGTTGGCCTTACTCCGGAAATGCTGCCTATGATCGTCACCTCGACGCTCGCCCGGGGTGCGGTCAAACTGTCTAAGCAGAAGGTCATCGTTAAGCATCTTGATGCCATACAGAACTTCGGGGCGATGGACATCCTGTGTACCGACAAAACAGGCACTCTGACTCAGGACCGCATCATTCTTGAGACGCACACCGACATTCTGGGGGGCGTAAGCGACCGCGTGCTGGAGACGGCGTGGCTGAACAGCCACTACCAGACCGGCCTGAAAAACCTTCTCGACGTGGCGGTACTCGAAGGGGTGGAAGCCGAACATGCCCGCAGAGCCGTCGCCCGCTGGCAGAAAATTGATGAAGTCCCGTTTGATTTTGAGCGTCGCCGCATGTCGGTGGTGGTTTCAGAAGAGCCGCAGGTGCATCAGCTAATCTGTAAAGGCGCGCTACAGGAGATCCTCAACGTCTGTACTCAGGTACGCCACGGGGATGAAATTGTGCCGCTCAACGACAGTATGCACAAACGTATTCGCCGCGTGACAAATGATTTGAACCGCCAGGGTCTGCGAGTGGTGGCGGTAGCAACAAAATTCCTGCCCGCGCGCAGCGGAGACTACAGCCGGGTTGATGAGTCGGATCTGATCCTTGAAGGGTATATCGCGTTCCTCGATCCGCCGAAGGAAACTACGGCTCCGGCGCTCAAGGCCTTAAAAGAAAGTGGCATCACCGTCAAAATCCTTACCGGGGACAGCGAGCTGGTGGCGGCGAAAGTCTGTCGTGAGGTCGGGCTGGATGTCGGTGAACTTGTCACGGGCAGCGAAATAGAAAACCTGAGCGATGAAGAGCTGGCCCGACTTGCGCTGCGCACCACGCTTTTTGCGCGCCTGACGCCTATGCATAAAGAGCGCATCGTGCGTCTGCTGCGCGGTGAAGGGCACGTTGTGGGCTTTATGGGGGACGGTATCAACGATGCGCCAGCCCTGCGCGCGGCTGACATCGGGATCTCGGTGGACGGCGCGGTAGATATTGCCCGGGAAGCGGCGGATATCATCCTGCTCGAAAAAAGCCTGATGGTGCTGGAAGAGGGGGTGATCGAAGGACGCCGTACCTTTGCCAATATGCTCAAGTACATCAAAATGACGGCCAGCTCCAACTTCGGTAACGTGTTTAGCGTGCTGGTGGCGAGCGCTTTTCTGCCCTTCTTACCGATGCTGCCGCTACACCTGCTGATTCAGAACCTGCTTTATGATGTCTCCCAGGTGGCAATTCCGTTTGATAACGTTGATGACGAGCAAATTGCCAAACCGCAGCGCTGGAATCCGGCGGATTTGGGGCGCTTTATGGTGTTCTTCGGCCCGATTAGCTCGATTTTCGATATTCTGACGTTCTGCCTTATGTGGTGGGTCTTCAAGGCTAACGTGCCAGAAGCACAAACCCTGTTCCAGTCCGGCTGGTTCGTGGTCGGACTGCTGTCGCAGACGTTGATTGTGCATATGATTCGTACCCGTCGCATTCCGTTTATCCAGAGCCGCGCCGCCTGGCCGCTGCTGGTTATGACGCTGGTGGTCATGGTCGTGGGCATTAGCCTGCCATTCTCGCCGCTGGCGAGCTACCTGCAGCTTCAGGCTCTGCCGTTGAGCTATTTCCCGTGGCTGATTGCGATTCTGGCCGGCTATATGATACTGACCCAGGCCGTGAAAGGCTTCTATGCCCGCCGCTACGGCTGGCAGTAGTCTTAAACATCGGCGAGATGTGATCTGCATCTCGCCGCTGCCTTGATGAAAATTTCTTCACGTGTTACCAGAGTGTTTTTGCTTTTTCCGGCCCGTCACTTTGTTTATCACGTTGAAAGGAAGAGTCATGTTGAATGCAATACGTTTGAGCCTGCTTGCCGCCTGCGTTCTCAGCGCCTGTCAGGCCCACGCGGCCCCGGCGGGGGATTTACCCCTGATGCCCTGGCCGCAGCAGGTCACTCGCCCGGCGGCGGAAGGGAGCCTGGTGTTAGATAACACCCTGTCGATTAAAATCAGCGGTGATAATCTTGCAGGCGCGAGCGAACGCTGGCGGCAGCGTATCACCCGGCAAACGGGCTGGCAGCTCCAGCCTGCGCAGGCGAACTCATCCAGACCAACCATTAATATTCAGATTGCAAAAGCCGTCGATCCGCGGCCAACATTAGGCAGCGACGAAAGCTACGAGCTGAGCGTGACGGCAGAGGGCGTGAAGCTCATTGCCAATACCCGCTTCGGCGCGATGCGCGGCATGGAAACGCTGCTGCAATTAATTCAGAGCGGTTCCCGGCACACCTCTATTCCCTTTGTCACAATTAAAGACGAACCGCGCTTTTCATGGCGTGGCGTGCTGCTCGATTCCGCTCGTCACTTTGTGCCGGTGGAAGATATTCTTCGCCAGCTCGACGGCATGTCGGCGGCCAAATTCAACGTGCTTCACTGGCATCTGAGCGACGATCAGGGCTGGCGCTTTGCCTCCGTGAAATACCCGAGGCTTCAGCAGACTGCCAGCGACGGCGAGTTCTACACGCAGGCGCAAATGAAAGAGGTGGTGCGTTACGCGACCATGCTTGGCATTCGGGTTGTGCCGGAAATAGATATGCCGGGGCACGCGTCAGCCATCGCCGTGGCTTACCCGGAACTGATGAGCGCGCCGGGGCCTTACGAGATGGAGCGTCACTGGGGCGTACACAAGCCGCTGCTTAATCCCGCTAACGAAGCGGTTTATAAATTTGCCGATACGATCGTCGGTGAGCTGACGGCTATTTTCCCGGATGCCTATTTGCATATTGGCGGCGACGAGGTGGACGACACGCAGTGGCAAGAATCAAAGCCGATCCAGGCCTTTATGCAGCAGCACAATCTTGCCGATACCCATGCGTTGCAGACTTATTTCAACCGGCGGCTGGAGAAGATCCTCGAGAAACACCATCGGCAGATGATGGGCTGGGATGAGATCTATCATCCTGATTTGCCAAAAAACATTCTGATCCAGTCCTGGCAGGGGCAGGACTCTCTGGGGGCGATCGCAGCGAAGGGCTACAAAGGGATCCTCTCAACGGGATTCTATCTGGATCAGCCGCAGTCTACCGCCTACCACTATCGCAATGAGATCCTGCCGCAGGGGCTTAACGGTATCGACCAGATCGCCGATACTGACAGCGCGCAAAGCTGGTTCTTCAGTATGACACGCCTGAAAGGCAGCGCGGTGGAAGGCAGCTTTACCCTGGTCAACAGCAGCTCTGGCTCGCGAGGCTTTATTGATTTCAAAGGCAAGTCTCGCCGCGCCGTGCGTGATATTGAGTGGCTGAATGCAACCCAGGTTACCTTTACGGTGGATACCTGGATGGGCGAGACGCGCCCGGTGCTCACGCTCGACAAGGATAAATTGAGCGGCTATTTCCTGATCGGTAACGTGCGCTATCCGGCGAGCGGCCAGAAGCTCGATGATGTGCCGGGTGGCGTACAGCCGGTGGTGCCGACGCCGGATCAGATGAACAATATTCTGGGCGGGGAAGCGGCCCTGTGGGCGGAGAACGTAACTGCACCGCTGCTGGACATCAAGCTCTGGCCGCGCGCGTTTGCGGTTGCTGAGCGCCTGTGGTCCACCGAAGAAGTGAAAGACATCGACAATATGTACCAGCGTTTGCAGGCGATTGACGCCTGGTCGACCGTTTCCGTTGGTCTGCAACAGCATACGGCTGCCGCCCGGCAAATGACCCGCCTTGCGGGCACAACCGAGATTATGCCGCTGCAAATTCTTGCCCAGGCCATTGAGCCTGCACAGTACTACACGCGCCAGCATCTGAAGTTTCAGGCGGGAAATTATCACCAGTTTGAACCTCTGAACCGTTTTGCCGACGCGCTGGGGGCGGAAAGCGGGCAGGTTCGTGCCATGGATAGCTGGGTGGATAAGCTGATAGCCGACCCGGAAGATGGCAACAGCGCTGATTCTCTGCGCCGCACCTTCACACGCTGGCAAAGCAATACGCCTGACGTGCTGGCACTCATCGACGGCAACTATCAGCTTAAAGGGATAAAACCGGTGGCAGAGCAGGTTGATAAGGTCGCGGGCATCGGGCTGCGCCTGACGGAGCTGATAGCAAAACAGGGCACCCTGAACGCTGAGGAGCAAAAAGCGATGCAAAAACAGCTCGATGACGCGGCGCAAACGCAGGATGAAGTTGTTATAGCGGCGGTCTATCCGGTTCAGAAGCTTTTGCGGGCGAGTATGAAGTAGAGTTTAACGTTCGGAAAAAAAGCCGCATCAGCGGCTTTTTTAATCCTGTACGCGAAGCGCGTTAGCGACGAACGGCGATCGCTTCGATTTCGATTTTCACGTCTTTTGGCAGACGAGCGACTTCCACGCAGGAGCGCGCCGGGAAGGTTGCTTTGTGCTCGTTAAAGAAAGCTTCGTAGGTGGCGTTGACCGTAGCGAAGTCATTCAGATCTTTGACGAACACGGTAGTTTTCACAATATCGCCCACTTTCAGGCCTGCGGCTTCAACGATAGCCTGCACGTTTTCCAGAGACTGGCGTGCCTGAGCCGCGACATCTTCTGGCACCGCGCCGGTTTTTGGGTCGACCGGGATCTGGCCTGAAGTGATGATCATGCTGCCAAGATCGACGCCCTGTACGTAGGGACCGATGGCTGCTGGTGCGTTTTCAGTGCTAATAGTGCGGGACATTTATTGCTCCTCAACAAGGGTTTAAAAGCTCCCGCCCATTATAGAGGCGGGAGCCTGGGCGGCAATGATTAATCCGCCAGAACGACGTGATGAGCGAACTCTTTCTCGCAGTATTTGCACTTCAGGCTAATGTCCTCGCCGCGTTTTTTTACCGCAAAGGAGGAGTAGACCGGCTCGCTGCGGCTGATGCAGTTGCTGTTCGGGCAGATCAGCACTTTCTCGATACGTTCCGGCAGGTTAGGGCGGCTTTTGCCCACCACTTCATACTCGTCGATGCGGTTCACGGTGGCGTGCGGCGCATAAAGTGCCAGCTGGTTTACCTGTTCATCGGTCAGGAAAGTGTTCTCAATTTTAATCAGGTCTTTGCGGCCCTGCTCGCGGGAAGGCAGATTCAGGCCGATGGTAATGCGCTGCTCGGTTTCGGTCAGCTGGAACAGCGTCAGCAGCTTAAAGCCGACCTGCGCCGGGATATGGTCGATGACCGTGCCGCGTTTAATGGCTTCAACCTGTAATTTGTTATCGTGCGTCATCTGTTTTTCCTCTCACTTAAGCCAATTCGCGATTCAACACCAGGGCCAGTAAAGCCTGGCGAGCAAAAATGCCGTTCCCGGCCTGCTGGAAGTACCAGGCATGGCGGGTTTTGTCCACGTCAGGGGTGATCTCATCCACGCGAGGCAGGGGATGCAGAACCTTCATGTTTTCGCGGGCGCCCGCCAGGTCCGCGGCGCGCAGCACGAACTGAGCCTTAACGTTGGCGTATTCGGAAGGGTCCAGGCGCTCTTTTTGCACGCGCGTCATATACAGAATATCCAGCTCGCTCACCACGTCGTCGATGGCTTCATGACAGCTCCACTCGATGCCTTTTTCATCGAGCATATCCAGAATGTACTTCGGCATCGCCAGGGCGTTCGGGGCGATAAAGTAGAAGCGGTTGCCGTTGAATTTGGCCAGCGCCTGCGCCAGGGAATGCACGGTGCGGCCATATTTCAGGTCGCCGACCATCGCGATATGCAGGTTTTCCAGACGCCCCTGGGTTTCCTGAATGGTGAACAGGTCGAGCAGCGTCTGAGTTGGATGCTGGTTCGCACCGTCGCCCGCGTTAAGAATCGGCACGCTGCCGGAGAACTCCGTCGCCAGACGCGCAGCACCTTCCTGTGGATGACGCATCACAATGGCATCGACGTAGGTGCTGATAACCGAGATGGTATCCGCCAGAGTTTCGCCTTTTTTGCCCAGCGACGTATTGCTGCTGTCAGAGAAGCCAACAACCGAGGCGCCCAGGCGATGAATGGAGGTTTCAAACGACAAACGGGTACGGGTGGAGGCCTCGAAGAAACAGCTGGCGATAACTTTGTGCTTCAGCAGCTCCGGCTGCGGGTTCGCTTTCAGTTTAGCGGCGGTGGACAGCACCAGTTCAAGCTCTTCACGACTGAGATCGTTGATGGAAATGATATGTTTCTGATACAGCGGGTTAGCCATGGTTATCTCCTGTTCTCGGGCGTCGGGCAAAAAAAAAGGCCCCTCAACGAGGGGCCTTTGGAATTGATTGCAGCAACGGGAAGAAAAACGGGGTCGCGCCGTCTTTCAGACGACGAGGTGTGGCAATTTTTTGAACACACTGGACCATGCTTCCTCCCGGCAAATTGTGGCGCATTATACGCGCGTAAATGGACAAGGCAAGCAGCAAATTCACAGTTTTTTACCCACTCGCAAACGGTTGCCGTGAATAGTCATTCAACATCAGTGTAAGCCAAGCGTTTGCAAAATCCGTCGGTGGACCTGCGGCGTTTTCTGCACTTCCCTGGGGGCAATCCAGACCACGCTGCTGCCGGCTACGACGCCTAAAATTTCCGGCAGCGCGCGGTAGTCGAGGATCCTTGCTACGGCCCTACCGTAACCTGCCACGGCATGAATCATAATAAATTCGGCGTTGTGTTCGACGCTTATCACCATCTCTGCCACCGAACGGGCGGCGTCCGGCTCAGGTTGCTCCTGCGGGTTTAAGGCGTAGATTTTTTGCCCCTTTGCGTTACGCATTTTGATGACGCCCAGCAGCTTCAGAAGACGGGAAACCGTCGACTGGCTGATGGCTTCAAAACCGTGGCGTTGCAGGTCACGGCGCAGCTCCTCCTGAGAGCGGTAACTTTTGTTCACAATCAGCCGTTGGCACAGTAGCAGCTGGTTTTGCTCTTTTTCCGACGACACGCGGGAGGCTCTCATGATGTTCACCACTCCTTGATTTCTATGGCGATTAATTTACGCCACTCAGCGATTTAAACTGTTTGTTGGATCCGGTTTTGACCTGTTTCCTAATTAAAAATGTTGTAAATCATGTCTTTTTCAGTATTTAACGCCCCATCTGGGGCGTTAATTCGCTCAGGCAATCTGTATTGAACCGGCGATCACCAGCTTTAACGTCCAGGCGGCGAGCAGCAGTAAGGCCACCACAATTGCCCATTCAAAAGGTTTTAGCGCCGTTTCCCCCTGCCGTTTTTTCTGCCAGAGGAAGACGACCAGCCCCGGGGTGAACAGCAGCGAGCTGAGCAGCATTGAGTCGCCTGCGGCATAGCAAAGCCAGAAGCCGTACGCCGTCGCGATAATGCCAAGCACGATCCCGCCGGTGCGGGATTCGCCCTGCGCATAGCGTTCTCCCGTCCACGCCAGCTTCAGGCCATAGGCGGCGCTGAACAGATAGGGGGGCAGGATCGCGGCGGTGGCAATAGAGAACAGCGCCTGATAGCCTGCGGCATTGAACAGGGTGAGGATTAGGAACAGCTGGATTAGCCCATTGGTGATCCACAGTGAGAAGGACGGAGAATGTCGGGCGTTTTCTTTGGCAAAAATTTTCGGGAAAATGCCGTCATTTGCCGCAACTCGCGGTAGCTCGGCGGCAAAAAGAGTCCAGGCGAGCAGCGCACCTGCAACAGAAAGGATCACGCCGCCTGCGACAAACTTCGCGCCCCAGACCCCCACCACGTTTTCCAGCACGCCTGCCATAGAAGGATTTTTCAGCCCGGTAAGGGAAGCCTGATCCAGAATCCCCATCGACAGGACGCTTACCAGCACGTAAATCGCCAGCGCCCCCAGCAGGCCGATCACCGTCGCTTTACCAATATCGCAGCGGTTTGCCGCGCGGGCCGAGACGACCGTGGCGCCTTCAATACCGATAAACACCCAGGTGGTGATCAGCATAGTATTTTTCACCTGATCGAAGAGCACCGGCTGCTGGCCGTTAACGATCATCATGCGGCCCCAGAAATCGGCGGTGAACACACCGATCTTAAAGGCGATCAGCACTGCGAGAATGAAGACCAGCAGGATCACGACCTTCACGACGGTGAGAAGGGTATTGATATAGGCCGCTTCACGCACGCCGCGCAGCACCAGGGCATGTACCAGCCAGAGGACGACGGAGGCGCCGATAATCGACGGCAGGTTATTTCCGTCGCCAAAAACCGGGATAAAGAAACTCATTGCGCTAAACAGCAGCACTGCATACGAAACGTTGCCGAGCCAGGCGGAGAACCAGTAGCCCCAGGCGGACTGGAAGCCGATAAAATCCCCAAACCCTGCGCGTGCGTAACTGTAAACGCCGCCTTCAAGCTCCGGGCAGCGGGAGCTGAGGTTTTGATAGATAAAGGCCAGACACAGCATACCGATGCCGGTGATTGCCCAGCCGATCAGCAGCGCGCCGGGTGAGGCAACGGAGCCAAAGTTTTGCGGCAGGCTGAAGACGCCTCCGCCAATCATCGAACCAATGACCAGCGCAACCAGCGCGCTGAGCCCTAATTTTTTGTCTTCTGATGCGGATGTCGCACTGACATCCCCGTGGGTAACATCGGCCATTTCCTTTCCTCCTGCGGCGGGTGCCGCACGAATGCACAGCAGGCGACGAGGCGAGCCTCGCCGCCCGAGGGAATTACTCTCCGAGCGTTGCAACCATGACGGCTTTAATGGTGTGCATACGGTTTTCGGCTTCGTCAAAGACGATGGCGTGTTTTGACTCAAAGACTTCCTCGGTTACTTCCAGCCCCTTCAGGCCGTATTCCGCCTCGATCTCTTTGCCGACTTTGGTGTGTTCGTTATGGAACGCGGGCAGGCAATGCATAAACTTCACTGCCGGGTTGCCGGTTGCCTTCAGGACGTTCTGATTGATTTGATACGGGGTCATGATGCTGACGCGTTCGGCCCAGGCTTCTTTCGGTTCTCCCATGGACACCCATACGTCGGTGTAGAGGAAATCAACGCCCGCCACGCCTTCTTCCACGCTGTCGGTCAGCATGATGCGGCCGCCGGTTTCTTTCGCAATCGCTCGGCATTGTTCAACAAGCGCAGGCTCCGGCCAGAACGCTTTCGGTGCCACAAGACGAATATCCATGCCCATTTTGGCGGCACCCACCATCAGAGAGTTACCCATGTTGTGCGGGCGTCGCCGAGGTAGGCAAAGGCAATCTCTGGCAGCGTTTTAGTGGGCGCGTGTTCCAGCATGGTCATCAGGTCGGCAAGGATTTGCGTTGGGTGGAATTCGTTGGTTAAGCCGTTCCACACAGGCACACCGGCAAATTCACCCAGCTCTTCCACGATCTCCTGACCATAGCCGCGATACTCAATGCCGTCATACATGCGTCCCAGCACGCGGGCGGTATCTTTCATCGACTCTTTATGCCCAATCTGCGAGCCGCTTGGGCCGAGATAGGTAACCTGCGCGCCCTGGTCAAACGCGCCGACTTCAAAGGCGCAGCGGGTGCGGGTGGAGGTTTTTTCGAAAATCAGGGCGATATTTTTGCCGACCAGCGTTTTCTTTTCCGTCCCGGCCTTTTTCGCCGCTTTCAGCTCGCGGGCGAGATCGATGAGGTACTGAATTTCAGCAGGTTTAAAGTCTAGCAGTTTCAGGAAGTTACGATTTTTCAGGTTAATAGTCATTTTCGTTATCCTTTTAAATTTCAATTTTTCTTGCCGCCCTTTTCTCCAGCGGAGAGGGGCGGGCTGCGGTCGGTTAGCTGCGGATCAGCGTGCCTTTTTCGCCCGCCAGGATGGCGGGGCCATCGGCCAGGGCGCCAATGCCGGCGATACCGTGGCACTGCGCAACAAACCTGCTGCACGCCGAGACTTTCGGCCCCATCGACCCGGCGTCAAAGGTCATGCCGTCCAGCTCCTGCGGCGTAATGTGGGCGATCGGGCGCTGCGTTGGCTTGCCCCAGTCGAAATACACCGCATCGGCATCGGTGAGAATTAAGAGCGCATCCGCTTCAATCTGACGGGCCAGCAGCGCAGCAGAGAGATCCTTGTCGATAACGGCCTCAATGCCGTGATAGCCGTCGGCTCGTTCCACCACCGGCACGCCGCCGCCGCCGTTGCAGATGACCAGGTGATCGCGCTGGATAAGGGCGCTAATGGCGTCGTTTTCCAGGATCCGTTTCGGCTGCGGCGAAGGCACCACGCGGCGGAAGTACTGACCATCCGCTTTTACCGTCCAGCCTTTTTCCGCGGCCAGACTGTCGGCCTGCGCTTTGTCATAGACCGGACCGATGTATTTCGTGGGGTTCAGGAACGCCGGATCCCCGGCATCCACTTCTACCTGGGTCAGCAAAACGCTGACTTCCCTGTCCGGCAGGCGATTTTTCAGCGACTGTTGCAGCATGTAGCCGATCATTCCCTGACTTTCCGCGCCGAGAATATCGAGCGGGTAGGGAGTGACTGCCTGGCAGGCGCTGTTTTGCAGCGCCAGCAGCCCGACCTGAGGACCGTTACCGTGCACCAGCACGACACGCCAGGCGGTGGTAAGCTGGGCGATGGTGCTGGCGGCAAGATCGATGTTTTTACGCTGGACTTCGGCTTCCAGCGGCTCGCCTCGTTTCAGCAGCGCGTTGCCACCAAGGGCTACAACCAGTGTGGGTTTCTGTTCCATCTCGTCTCTCCTTGCCTTAGATGCCGTCACGTTCAAGTGGGCAGCTCATGCAGCGTGCGCCGCCGCGGCCACGGCCTAACTCATTGCCCGGAATAGGTAAGACGGTGATGCCAGCCTTGTCGTATTTTTCGTTGGTCCAGATATTGCGTTCGTAGCCAATGACCACGCCGGGGCGAACGGTCAGCACGTTGTTGGCGTCGTTCCACTGTTCGCGTTCGGCTTCGAACGCATCGCCGCCGGTGGTGATTAAGCGCACCTGATCGATGCCCAGAGCCTGTTCAATGGCATGCAGGAGAGTCGGTTCCTGGTGGCGTTTGATGCCGCCTTTACCATCCGGCGTAAGGGTCCAGCACTGGGCGTCTTTGCGGACGACTTCGGGATAGACGGAGAAGGTGTCGATATCTATATGGGTCATCACCGTGTCGAGGTGCATACAGGAGCGATGTTTAGGCAGCTCAACGGCAATAACTTTTGTGGCCTGCTGGTGTTTGAATAAGGCTTCGGCAAGGAATTCCACGCCCTGTGGGGTGGTGCGTTCAGACAGACCAATTAATACTGCCCCGCGGCCAATAACTAATACGTCACCGCCTTCTAATGTTGCGTGGTCATAATTTATATTGTCGTCACCGTAATATTTAATAAAGTTTCCATCGGTAAACGCAGGATGCCAGCGATAAATCGCCCGCAGGTTATTTGTTTCGCGCTGGCGAGCGGCTTTGGCCATTGGGTTGATAGATACGCCGTTGTAAATCCAGCAGGACGTATCGCGAGTAAATAGATGGTTAGGCAGCGGCTTCATAATAAAGTCGGTGGCCTCGTGAGTATCCACAACCATATTCTGGATATAGGTGGGGATCTCGCCATAGGTCAGGCCGCCGCTGAGACGCCGGGCCAGTTCACGATGCGGCATATCGGCAAGCCAGCCGCGCACATCCGTGGCAAAGGCTGGCCCTAAGCGGTAGTCAGAGATCTGCGTCTCCAGCAGCCAGGCCCTGGCATCGCTAATATCCAGAGTCTGGGTCAATAAATCGGTCAGCAATAAAACTTCCACGCCTTCGCGGCGCAGTGTGTTGGCAAATATATCGTGTTCTTCTCCGGCTCGCTCGACCGATAACACGTCGTCAAATAATAGTTCCTGACAATTAGATGGGGTCAGTCTTTTGAGGCTGAGATTAGGGCGATGCAGCATGACGCTGCGTAGTTGGCCAATTTCGGAACTGACATAATGTTTGTCCATGACTCTTCCTTTTCATTAATTCGGAGATAAGAGTGCCCGTGCTGCAAAATATTTTGCAGCGGATTTTAAATAGATATTAAGACTGTCTGTGAGGCGTATCTTAATTTCTTAAAGGTTATTTAATGTGAGGTTTGTCACGCGCTGAGGTGACTTTTAAATTCTCTGATCATTAATTTATAGCGGTCAGGGAATATGAAATAAGAGCGAATAAGAGAATGCATAATTAAGCGTTATCGCCTTTATTCTAGCGTATCGTTGTTACGCGAATGTTATTTTATGCAGGCGGGTTATTTTTTTAATCAATTGATATTTATACTTATTCTTAAAATGATTGCATGCTTATGCAAAAGTGAAAGGCGATCATCTTCGGCGGTTAAAATTCAGGAAAATAGTTATGACTAAAACGACGTTAATTTGCGTAATGCAAACTGTGATTGCCGTTGCTTTTTTTTTAAATATTAATATTAAACAGGATATTGCGAACTTAGCGGCGCGCATCATCATCGGCTTTATGCTCCAGGACTGCATAAAAACTTTCCCCATGAAGCACCGCTGCAACATCTTTTGCGATAAACATG
The DNA here is from genome assembly GCA_946480445.1 of uncultured Buttiauxella sp. Taxonomy (GTDB): domain Bacteria; phylum Pseudomonadota; class Gammaproteobacteria; order Enterobacterales; family Enterobacteriaceae; genus Dryocola. The sequence goes on along the minus strand of CAMLJN010000001.1, from coordinate 386,355 downwards.
CGTTTGCACAGGTTTGGGTAAAATAACGGTGGCGTGAAGGGGGGAAGTCTCGTACAACTAAGATTTTAAAACGGTGTTTTAAAAAAAAGGATTGTACGATGATTATTGGCAATATTCATTCTTTGCAAAGCTGGCTGCCGGAAGCACTGCGTCAGGCCATCGAGCACGTTCGGCAGCATATCTCGCCGCAAACGCCGCTCGGCAAGCACGATATCGACGGTAACCGTCTCTTTATGCTGGTGTCTGAAGATGCCACACAGCCGATCGCTGAGCGACAGGCCGAGTTTCACCGGCGCTACCTGGATATTCAGATAGTCATGAGCGGCCAGGAAGGGATGACGTTCAGCTGCCTGCCCGCGGGCAAGCCGCAAAACGACTGGCTGGATGAAAAAGATATCGCCTTTTTACCGGAGGGTGCGCAGGAAAAAACCGTCGTGTTAAATGAAGGCGACTTTGTGGTGTTCTACCCAGGAGAGGTGCATAAGCCGCTGTGCGCGGTGGGCAAGCCTGCAAAAGTGCGTAAAGTGGTGGTGAAAATGCTGATTGAGTGAGGCGGTATTAGCCTCACCCTGGCCTCTCTCCTTCGCCCCTGTAGGGAGAGGCGCGTGGAGAGGGAGATTATTTCGCTAACGTTGCTACCATCACCGCTTTAATGGTGTGCATACGGTTTTCAGCCTGATCGAACACCACGCTATGGGCCGATTCAAAGACCTCATCCGTGACTTCCATTCCGCCATGCAGGCCGTACTGCTCCGCCATTTGTTTGCCGAGCGTGGTCTGGTCATCGTGAAACGCCGGCAGGCAGTGCAGGAATTTGACCTGAGGATTGCCCGTCAGCGCCAGCATGGCGCTGTTGACCTGATAAGGGCGCAGGAGTGCGATACGCTCGGCCCACTTCTCTTTGGCTTCCCCCATTGACACCCAGACGTCGGTATAGAGGAAATCAGCGCCCTGCACGCCGCAGGCCACGTCTTCCGTGAGCGTGATTTTACCGCCGGTCTGCGCCGCCAGCGCGCGACATTCCGTCACCAGTTTCTCCTCCGGCCAGCAGGCCTTTGGCGCGACGAGACGCAGGTCCAGGCCGGTCAGCGCCGCGGCTTCCAGCATGCTGTTACCCATGTTATTGCGCGCATCGCCCGCATAAACGAGCGTCATTTCATTAAGCGCTTTGCCCGGCAGCTGCTCCTGCATGGTCAGCAGGTCGGCCAGCAGCTGCGTAGGATGAAACTCATTGGTCAGCCCGTTCCAGACCGGCACGCCCGCAAATTCCGCCAGGGTCTCGACAATCTCCTGGCCGTAACCCCGGTACTGAATGCCGTCATACATTCTGCCCAGCACACGGGCCGTATCTTTAATTGATTCTTTATGCCCGATTTGGCTGCCGCTGGGGCCAAGATAAGTAACGCGCGCGCCCTGGTCATAGGCGGCAACTTCGAAAGAGCAACGAGTACGTGTCGAGTCTTTTTCGAAGATGAGCGCGATGTTTTTACCAGTAAGCTGCTGAATTTCTGTTCCTTTTTTCTTGTCCTGCTTAAGCTTTGCGGAAAGAGCCAGCAATGCCTGGAGCTGCGCCGGGGTAAAATCCAGTAATTTAAGAAAGTGCTTTTGATAAAAGTGACTCATCTTGATTCTCACCTGCTTACGACTTTTGTGAATTAAAATTCAATTTATATATATAAGTATTCATTTGCAACCCCGGACTCACAAATCTTTGTGGGGAAAGGTGGAGGCAAACCGATGGGTGTGTGAAAATAGAAGTATCTGCCGACAAATTGAGGAAAGGGCCATGGCAAATCCAGAACTGCTGGAAGAGCAGCGCGAAGAAACGCGTTTGATTATTGAAGAATTACTGGAAGATGGCAGCGATCCGGACGCGCTGTACACCATCGAACATCACCTTTCTGCAGACGACTTTGAAACCCTGGAAAAAGCCGCGGTGGAAGCGTTCAAAATGGGTTATGAGGTTACCGACCCGGAAGAGCTGGAAGTGGAAGAAGGCGATACCGTCATCTGCTGCGACGTGCTGAGCGAATGCGCCCTGAAACCTGAGCTGCTTGACGAGCAGGTTGAACAGCTGCTGAACCTTGCCGAGAAATTTGGCGTGGAATATGACGGCTGGGGCACCTACTTCGAAGACCCGAACGGTGAAGAAGGCGAAGAAGGGGACGAGTACCTGGACGAAGACGACGACGGCGTTCGCCACTAAAAGTAAGCGGTGCGGCGGCGCTCAGCCGCTGCGCTTTCACGCGGCAATCCTCCCCCGATCGGGCAATAATCTCTATTTTCCCTTACTTCCATAATAAAGGATTTGCAGAAGGGTTATTCTGTCATAGCATCGTCATAACTGTTTTAAAAGCACGCAATAAGGCTAAAGTTTAGCCGTTTCAATTATCAGTTATCACAGGATGTGTAACATGACAGCTTCGACTCCTAATGCTACCCAGACGTCCACCCAAAAAACGCCCAAAACGGGTTATGAAAAGTGGCAGGACGGTATTAATAAAGCCCCAGGCGATGTGAAGTGGAATACCTGGGACTGCGACATTCAGCGGGTAGTGGCTGAATACAATCGTCATCTTTCCTCAACGCCTGGCTATATGTCTCTGGACTGGCAGCTAATTAAAGCGATGGTTTGGGTAGAAACAGGTGCCCTGAACTCGGAATGGAATTTTCGCCCGATGCAAATCGGCGTGAAAGGCGATCCGGGGATGACATCGTTTTTGTCGGGTAAGGAAGGTGGAGAGTTGATCCTGCCCGAAGCGTGGAAAAAGAAATTGACCCCCGCCACGATCAGATCGACGCCGTTAAACAATCTTCAGGCGGGAATAGGCTATCTGCTCATGCGTATGGCGCAATTTGAGCATCGAAGTATTCTCACCGACAGCCGAATTTATGAAGTCACCGTCAAACCGGGTGACAGTATGGCAAAAATAGCGAAAGCGCAGGGAAGCACACTTGAATTAATGCAAAAGCTTAATCCGCAAAGCAAGATCTTACGCCCCGGGCAGACGCTCAGGTGCCAGAAGGCGAGCGTTCGCAGAGTGATCACCGGGTGGCGTAGTATCTCTACCTCGACCATCGCGCTTCGCTACAACGGCGGCGGCGATCCTAACTATGCCAGAAAACTCGATTATGCATTATCACTGATTAAAAAAGGGAAGACCGGCGTATGCAAATAACACTGAAAGCATGCATTCTGCTAGCCGCCAGCCTGCCGCTACTTGCGCTGGCAAATGCCCCGCAGCCGCCACATGATGCAGCGTCCCTGCGCGAAGCGTGCGGCGAATACTCCCAGGCGGGTATGCGCGACTGCCTGATAAAGCACTCGAAGGAGAGCGAGCTGGCGCTGGATAAGGCGGGTAAAATTGCCGCCGGCAGAATTGCCGGGTGGGATGAGGAACCTGGTGCCATAAAGAAGGCCCGCGCGGCGCTCGTGGCTTCCGGGCGGCATTTCATTGCGTACCGCGATAGCCAGTGTCAATTTGTGGCTTCGCTTAGCGGTGGGGCCGCGGGTAATGCCCATGAAATCAGGCGGCTGTCCTGTGTCGCCGAGCTTAATTTTGAGCGAGCCGAACAGTTAAACAGCGCCGTTTCCGGGCTGGCGGTGAAGTAAACTGCGGCCTGTGCGTACCTGAGCTTGCTGACAAAAGAGAGGGCGATGATTATGCTATCGGTCACTAAAGTCAGCGATGCAGCGGCGCTCTGCCGCTGCATTTCAGGAAATTTCGATGGACTATCAGCAACTCCTCGCCCCCGTTAACCAATTTCTGCAGTGCCCCACTCCCGCTGCGTGGATTAAAAAAGCCCGTCAGCCGGAAAACCTTCCCTTGCTGTTGACCGATCATATGGTGTGCGAGCTAAAAGCCGCGCAAACCGCGATGTTGCTGATACGCAAATATGTTGCCGATAAAGAGAGCGCGCAGGCGCTGCTTGCCTGGCTCCAACCCTATGAAGCTTTTACCTTCCGCGACGGTGCAGAGCCAGATTTTCTGACGATCCATAAGGGTCTTGCTAAAAGCGTGATGCCGAAAACCAACGGCGGCTGGGGCCAGCAACTTATCGACAGCATGGTGCTGCTGATTAAAGAGGAGCTGCACCATTTCTGGCAGGTGCGGCAGATCATGATTGCGCGTAACATCCCATATGTAAAAATCACCGCCAGCCGCTATGCCAAAGGACTGCTGAGTGAAGTGCGCACGCACGAACCCGTGATGCTGGTGGATAAGCTTATCTGCGGTGCTTATATCGAAGCGCGTTCCTGCGAGCGATTTGCCGCTCTGGCGCCATATCTGGACGATGAGCTAAGGAAGTTTTATCTGTCGCTGCTGCGTTCGGAAGCGCGTCATTACCAGGATTATCTGGCGCTGGCACAGCAGATTGCCGGCGGGGAGATAAACGACCGGGTACGCTTCTTTGGCGAAGTGGAAGCCTCGCTGATCGCAGGCCCTGACAATGAATTTCGATTCCACAGCGGCGTGCCTGATGCCGACTAAGAAGGAAAAAGCATGAACTGGACTCACGTTATTATCGCAGGCTATGTTGGCGCGGTTATCGCGGCCGTGGTGGGCGTTGCCCGTAGAAAAGGCTGGATAGGTAAGGTCAGCGCGCTGGTTATCGCCCTCGTGGCTATCGTTGTGTGGAATATCGTTGATGTGAAATACCTCATTGCGCGCGATGGGAAAGAGGCGGCGCAGGTGCAGGTAAACCAGCTTGATGAGGTTTTCAGTCAGATGCCGGTTTACCAGATCATGAAGGAACATCAGCCGGCGTTTTTTGCCGATATTCGCCAGCAGGCTATAAAGATGTATCAGCAAGGGAAAGCGGAGCAGGACATCATTGATGCCATTCAGCCGCAGATCCTGGCGTTCCAGATAAAACATCTGCAGGACGCCCCGGATGCCAACGTCGTGGCCTATATGCAGATCAACATGCAGCAAACTGCGATGGTGCAGAAGTCCAGCGACGACGCCTGCTTCCGCTTCCTGTTCCCGGCTGTGAAGGGGGGGATTAATGCTGCCCGACTTTTACCGCGGGAAGTGTCTGTGCGGCGCATGGCCGTCGATGGTGAAATGCTGCGTTCGGCATTTGGCCCGCAAAAACATACCGTCACGGCGCAAGAGCGTCAGCAGGCGCAAGCTGATATCCAGCCTGTTGTGCAGCAGCTGGTGCACAAATATGGCCAGGATGTGGCGCTGCTGTCCGAGCCGCAAAAAGCGCAGGGCAAAGAGGGGATGGTCTGTAATATGGTGCAGGAGCTGTGGCGCAACGTGCTGCTGCTGCCGCAGCCCAAGGCGGCGGCCATTATTCGCCTGTCGGTGGCCGGTGAATAAGCCCTGGGCGATGAACACTGAATCGCTTAAGGCTTGAACAGCAATGCGCTTATCGCTAAGGTAAGCGCGTTTTTTACCTTCCTGGAAAGCATCATGATTAGCATCGCCCTTATCGACGATCACCTTATCGTCCGCTCCGGCTTTGCCCAACTGCTTGGGCTGGAGGCAGATTTTCAGGTTGTGGCCGAGTTTGGCTCAGGCCGTGAGGCGTTGGCCGGGCTGCCGGGGCAGGGCGTGCAGGTCTGTATCTGCGATATTTCGATGCCGGACGTTTCCGGGCTTGAGCTGCTTGCGCAGCTGCCGAAGGGCATGGCGACCATCATGCTGTCGGTTCACGACAGCCCGGCGCTGGTGGAGCAGGCGCTGAACGCCGGTGCGCGCGGCTTTTTATCTAAACGTTGCAGCCCGGACGAACTGATTGCCGCGGTGCACACCGTGGCGACCGGAGGCTGCTATCTGACGCCGGACATCGCCATGAAGCTGGCGGCCGGGCGGCAGGATCCGCTGACCAGGCGTGAACGCCAGGTCGCGGAAAAACTGGCTCAGGGCCTGGCGGTGAAAGAGATTGCCACCGAGCTTGGGCTGTCGCCGAAAACGGTACACGTTCACCGCGCAAACCTGATGGAAAAACTCGACGTCAGCAACGACGTCGCGCTGGCTCGCCGCCTGTTTGACGGCTGGTGATGCAGCCTTTTTTCTCGCGGCTGATAGCCGTTATCGCCAGCTTTTTTATCTTCTCCGCCGCGTGGTTCTGCCTGTGGAGCATCAGCCTGCACCTGGTTGTGCAGCCCGAACTTGCGGTGCTGCTGTTTCCTTTTGGCCTGCGCCTGGGCCTGATGCTGCAATGCCCGCGCGGCTACTGGCCTGTTTTGCTCGGCGCGGAATGGCTGCTGCTGGGCTGGCTGGCTCATGAAGTGGTGCTGGCACACCTGCCGCTGCTGATCGTCGGAGGTGTACTGACCCTGCTGCCGGTTGCGCTAATCTCCCGCTACCGCCATCAGCGAGACTGGCGTACTTTACTGCGCCAGGGCGGCGCGCTCATCGCCGCCGCGCTGCTGCAATCTTTGCCGTGGGTCGGGCAGGGCCAGGAGTCCCTGAACGCATTGCTGTTAACCCTGACCGGCGGCCTGACGCTTGCGCCGACCTGCCTGGTTATCTGGCATTACCTCACCAGCACCGTCTGGCACCCTCTTGGCCCGGCGCTGGTTTCCCAGCCGGTGAACTGGCGTGGTCGTCACCTGATTTGGTATCTGCTGCTCTTTGCCGTCAGCCTTTGGCTTCAGCTGGGGCTGCCCGCTGAGCTTTCCCGCTTTACGCCGTTCTGCCTTGCGCTGCCGATTATCGCGCTTGCCTGGCACTACGGCTGGCAGGGGGCGCTTATCGCCACCCTGATGAACGCCATTGCGTTAATTGCCAGCCAGACCTGGCACGATCATCCGGTTGATCTCCTCCTCTCACTGCTGGCGCAAAGCCTGACCGGACTGCTGCTGGGCGCGGGGATTCAGCGCCTGCGCGAGCTGAACCAGTCGCTGCAAACCGAGCTTTCCCGCAACCGTCGCCTTGCCGAGCGGCTGCTTGAAACCGAAGAGAGCGTGCGTCGTGAAGTTGCCCGCGAGCTGCACGACGATATAGGTCAGACGATCACGGCGATCCGCACCCAGGCGGGCATAATGCAGCGCCAGGCCCTGGAAAATGACGGCATAAAACGCAGCGGCGCGCATATCGAGCAGCTCTCGCTTGGCGTTTATGATTCGGTACGTCGCCTGCTTGGGCGGCTGCGTCCGCGCCAGCTTGATGATCTGTCTCTCGAACAGGCTGTACGCTCCCTGCTGCGCGAAATGGAGCTGGAAAGCCGCGGCATAGTCAGCCATCTCGACTGGCAGATTGACGAACAGCTGCTCAGCGAAGGGCAACGCGTCACGCTGTTCCGGGTCTGCCAGGAAGGGCTGAACAATATCGTCAAACACGCCAGCGCCAGTGCGGTAACGCTTCAGGGCTGGCGACAGGAAGATCGGCTGATGCTGGTCATTGAGGATGACGGCAGCGGCCTGCCGCCCGGTCTGGAGCAGCAGGGCTTTGGACTTATCGGGATGCGCGAGCGTGTGACGGCGCTGGGCGGCACCCTGGCCATCTCCTGCACTCACGGCACGCGCGTCAGCGTCTGTCTGCCGTTGCGATACGTCTGAGGGGGCGATGATGTTGAGTTTTCTGAAAGTACCGGCCAGCGCGCCTTTGCTGGGCGATAAAAATGAAATCGACGCCCGCTACCGCTACTGGCGACGTCACATCCTGCTAACCATCTGGATGGGCTATGCGCTGTTTTATTTTACCCGTAAAAGCTTTAACGCGGCCGCGCCGGAGATCCTCGCAACCGGCGTGATGGCGCGCACCGATATTGGCCTGCTGGCGACGCTGTTTTACGTGACTTACGGCCTGTCGAAGTTTCTTTCCGGTATCGTCAGCGACTTCTCCAACGCCCGTTATTTCATGGGGCTGGGGCTGATTGCCACCGGTATCGTCAACATCCTGTTTGGCTTCTCGACTTCGCTGTGGGCGTTTGCCCTGCTGTGGGCGCTGAATGCGTTTTTCCAGGGCTGGGGATCGCCGGTCTGCGCAAGATTGCTGACGGCGTGGTACTCCCGCAGCGAGCGCGGCGGCTGGTGGGCGGTGTGGAATACGGCGCATAACCTGGGCGGGGCGCTCATTCCGATGATTATCGGCGCGGCGGCGGTAAATTACGGCTGGCGCGTCGGGATGATGATTGCTGGCGGCCTCGCCATTGTTGCCGGGCTATTTCTGTGCTGGCGCCTGCGCGATCGCCCGCAAACCGTCGGCCTGCCCGCCGTGGGCGACTGGCAGCATGACGAGCTGGAAATGGCTCAGCAGCAGGAGGGGGCAGGGCTAACGCGTAAAGAGATCCTCTACAAATACGTGCTGGCGAACCCGTACATCTGGCTGCTGTCGCTGTGCTACGTGTTGGTGTACGTGGTGCGGGCGGCGATAAACGACTGGGGTAATCTCTACATGGCGGAGACGCTCGGCGTTGGGCTGGTCAAGGCTAACTCTGCGGTGACGATGTTCGAACTCGGCGGATTTATCGGCGCGCTGGTAGCGGGCTGGGGGTCGGACAAGCTGTTTAACGGCAACCGTGGGCCGATGAACCTTATCTTTGCCGCCGGGATCCTGCTGTCGGTTGGCTCGCTGTGGCTGATGCCTTTTGCCAGCTACGTGATGCAGGCTGCCTGTTTCTTTACTATCGGCTTCTTTGTGTTTGGCCCGCAGATGCTTATCGGCATGGCCGCGGCGGAGTGTTCCCACAAAGAGGCTGCCGGGGCTGCGACGGGCTTTGTCGGGCTGTTTGCCTACCTTGGGGCATCGCTATCTGGCTGGCCGCTGGCGCGGGTTATCGACGTCTGGCACTGGAGCGGGTTCTTTGCGGTTATCGCGACCGCCGCTGGCGTTTCGGCTCTGCTGCTGCTGCCGTTCTTAAATGCTCAGGCTCCACGCGCCGCTAACGAAGCGTGATGCATCTCACCTTTTTGCCCCAAGAGGGGCAAAACTAAGAAATTTTCCCGATCTCTCCTGGATGCTGTCTCAGGCCTGCTGGCGCGCTGATTTTTACAATGCCTGCCATCAAGCAGGAATTCAAATCAGGAGTCATCCATGCTGGCCTTTTTAAACCAGGTGCGCAAGCCCACCCTGGATCTGCCGCTCGAAGTGCGGCGCAAGATGTGGTTCAAACCCTTTATGCAGTCGTATCTGGTGGTGTTTATCGGCTACCTGACGATGTATCTGATCCGCAAAAATTTCAACATCGCGCAAAACGACATGATCTCGACCTACGGGCTGAGCATGACGCAACTGGGGATGATCGGCCTCGGGTTCTCCATCACCTACGGCGTGGGCAAAACGCTGGTTTCCTATTACGCGGACGGCAAAAACACCAAGCAGTTCCTGCCGTTTATGCTGATTCTCTCCGCTATCTGTATGCTTGGCTTCAGCGCCAGCATGGGCGCAGGCTCGGTTAGCCTGTTCCTGATGATTGCCTTCTACGCGCTGAGCGGTTTCTTCCAGAGTACCGGCGGCTCGTGCAGTTACTCGACCATTACCAAATGGACGCCTCGCCGTAAACGAGGCAGCTACCTGGGGATGTGGAACATCTCCCACAACCTCGGCGGGGCGGGGGCGGCGGGCGTTGCCCTGTTTGGTGCGAACTATCTGTTTAACGGCCACGTCATCGGGATGTTTATCTTCCCTTCCATTATCGCCCTGATTGTCGGTTTTATTGCTCTGCGCTACGGCAGCGACTCCCCGGAATCTTACGGCCTCGGCACAGCCGAAGAGCTGTTTGGCGAAGAGGTCAGCGAAGAAGACAAAGAAACCGAAGATAACGCGATGACCAAATGGCAGATCTTCGTTGAGTATGTACTGAAGAACAAAGTTATCTGGCTGCTGTGCTTCTCCAACATCTTCCTTTACGTGGTGCGTATTGGTATTGACCAGTGGTCCACCGTGTACGCCTTCCAGGAGCTTAAACTCTCCAAAGAAGTGGCGATTCAGGGCTTCACCCTGTTTGAAGTGGGCGCTCTCGTCGGCACCCTGCTGTGGGGCTGGCTGTCGGATCTTGCAAACGGACGCCGTGCGCTGGTGGCCTGCGTTGCGCTGGCGCTGATTATTGCCACCCTGGGCGTGTATCAGCATGCCAGCAACCAGTATGTTTACCTGGCTTCGCTGTTTGCGCTTGGCTTCCTGGTGTTCGGCCCGCAGCTGCTGATTGGCGTGGCGGCGGTGGGCTTCGTGCCGAAGAAAGCCATCGGCGCGGCGGACGGCATCAAAGGCACCTTCGCCTACCTGATTGGCGACAGTTTTGCCAAGCTGGGCCTGGGGATGATTGCCGATGGCACGCCGATCTTCGGCCTCACCGGCTGGGCGGGCACCTTTGCCGCGCTGGATGCGGCAGCGATCGGCTGTATCGTACTGATGGCGGTTGTCGCGGTGTTTGAAGAGCGTAAGATTCGCCGTGAAAAACGTCTGCAAAAGTTAGCCGCAGCCTGATCCCGTTTAAACAATGAAAAAGGCCCGCAGGGATCGCATCCGGCGGGCCTTTTTACGTGCAGTGCGCGCTTATCAGAGCGTTTTTAGCATCCTCACCTCGCAGTCCACATGCCCGGTGCAGCCCAGAGGCTCGGGGATGTGTTCGAAGCCCAGCCGCTCATAAAGCGCGATCGCTTCTGTCAGAAAAGCGGTGGTTTCCAGATAGCAGCGTTGAAAGCCCTGCTCACGGGCAAAATCCAGCGCCTTCAGGGCCAGACGTTTGGCTAAGCCTTTGCCACGGACCTCGGGCAGGAAATACATCTTTTGCAGCTCGCAAATATCCGGCTCGCTGCACGACAGCGGTGCTACGCCGCCGCCGCCCACGACCTTTCCATTCATCTCCACAACCCAGTAGGCGTGGCCCGGCTGGCTGTAAACCTGATACAGCTCGTCGAGGTTGGGATCGGCCACGGTGTAGCCTTTATCGGCCGTTAAACCATATTCCGCCGAAACCGCACGGATGACATAAGCGATGGCTGGATTGTCGGGCTGGGCGACCCGGCGCAGGGCCAGGTCAACCGGAGTAGCGATAGTCATTATTTGGCTCGTGATACTTTTTGCAACATATGTCGATTTAATAGCATTCCCGCGCATCGGGTGCAATAAGAGCCGCACAGATTAGGGGCAACAAAAAAGGCCGGGGGGAGCCCCGGCCTTAAAACATCAGCAAGTCCTGTTACAGCGCGGCGATAACCGCCTGCTGCTCAATCAGCTTCGCTTTTGCATCGGCAAAGCCAACCAGACGCTCACGCTCTTTCGCCACAACTTCTGCTGGCGCGCGTGCCACAAAGCCTTCGTTAGACAGTTTGCCTTCGATTTTGCCAATTTCAATTTCAATCTTAGCGACTTCTTTTGCCAGACGTTCGATCTCGGCGGCTTTATCGACCAGGCCTGCCATCGGGATCAGCAGCTCTGCGCCGTCGATGATCTTGGTCACGGAAACCGGACCTTTATCAGCGGCTGGCAGAATAGTAATGCTTTCCAGACGGGCCAGGTTTTGCAGGAAGGTGCTGTTCTCGTTGACACGACGAACCGCATCGCTGCTACAACCGCGCAGCAATACTGCCAGCGGTTTGCCCGGGGCAATGTTCATCTCCGCGCGAATGTTACGCACGGCGGTAATGGCCTGTTTCAGCCACTCGGTGTCTGCGAAGGCCGCTTCATTGTCCTGAGCGCTGTTATACGCCGGGAACGGCTGCAGCATGATGGTATCTTCATTAATGCCTTTGAGGACCTTCACGCGCTGCCAGATGGTTTCGGTGATAAACGGGATGATAGGATGCGCAAGACGCAGCAAACCTTCCAGCACGTTGATCAGCGTGTTACGCGTCCCGCGCAGCTCCGCTTCGGTGCCGTTGTTCATCACCGGCTTGGTCAGCTCCAGATACCAGTCACAGAACTGGTTCCAGGTGAATTCGTAGAGAATGTTGGCAGCAATATCAAAACGATAGCTGTCCAGCGCTTCACGGTACGCCTTCACGGTGCGGTTAAACTCGGCCAGAATCCAGCGGTCAGCAAGTGACAGCACCAGCTCGCCGCCGTTAAAGCCGCAGTCCTGATCTTCGCTGTTCATCAGTACGAAACGGCTGGCGTTCCACAGCTTGTTACAGAAGTTGCGATAGCCTTCCAGGCGCTTCATATCCCAGTTGATATCGCGACCGGTAGAAGCCAGCGCCGCAAGCGTAAAGCGCAGGGCGTCGGTGCCGTGCGGTTCAATGCCGTTCGGGAACTGCTTCTCGGTGCGCTTGCGGATTTTCTCCGCCAGCTGCGGCTGCATCATGTTGCCGGTGCGTTTTTCAAGCAGGTCTGGCAGGGAGATGCCGTCAACCATATCCAGCGGATCGATAACGTTACCCTTGGACTTGGACATTTTCTGCCCTTCGTCGTCGCGGATAAGGCCGGTCATGTACACGGTTTTGAACGGAACCTGCGGCTTGCCGTTTTCGTCTTTGATGAAGTGCATGGTCAGCATGATCATGCGCGCAATCCAGAAGAAGATAATGTCGAAGCCGCTGACCATCACGCTGGTTGGGTGGAAGGTACGCAGCGCTTCGGTGTTCTCAGGCCAGCCCAGCGTGGAGAAGGTCCACAGGCCGGAGGAGAACCAGGTATCCAGCACGTCTTCGTCCTGGTTAAGCGCTATCTCATCACCGAGATTGTTCTCAGCGCGAACTTCCGCTTCGTTACGGCCTACGTAGACATTGCCTGCGGCGTCGTACCAGGCCGGAATGCGGTGACCCCACCAGAGCTGTCGGGAAATACACCAGTCCTGAATATCACGCATCCAGGAGAAGTACATATTTTCGTACTGCTTAGGCACAAACTGAATGTCACCTTGCTCCACGGCTTCAACGGCGACTTTCGCCAGCGGCGCGGTGCGAACGTACCACTGGTCGGTGAGCATCGGTTCGATAACCACGCCGCCACGGTCGCCGTAAGGCACGGTCAGATCGTGAGGTTTGATTTCGTCGAGCAGGCCCAGTTCGTCAAACTTAGCGACCACGGCTTTACGGGCGGCAAAGCGCTCCAGCTTCTGGAATTCTGCCGGGATGTCGTTGCCGTAAACGGTGGACTCTTCGCCGTTAGTATCAAACACCTCTGCCGATTCACGGATATCGCCGTCGAAGGTCAGAATGTTGATCATCGGCAGAGCGTGACGACGGCCTACTTCGTAGTCGTTAAAGTCATGGGCAGGCGTGATCTTCACGCAGCCGGTGCCTTTTTCCATATCGGCGTGCTCGTCGCCCACGATCGGAATACGGCGGTTAACCAGCGGCAGCACCACGAATTTACCGATCAGATCTTTATAGCGTGGATCTTCCGGGTATACGGCTACGCCGGTATCGCCCAGCACGGTTTCCGGACGGGTGGTGGCAACGATCAGGTAATCTTTACCGTCGGCGGTTTTCGCGCCGTCGGCCAGCGGATAGCGCAGATGCCACATGGAGCCTTTAGACTCGCGGTTTTCTACTTCCAGATCGGAAATAGCGGTGCGCAGTTTCGGGTCCCAGTTTACGAGGCGCTTGCCACGATAAATCAGGTCTTCTTTGTACAGGCGAACGAACACTTCTTTCACCGCGTTGGACAGGCCTTCGTCCATGGTGAAGCGCTCGCGCTCCCAGTCTACGGAGTTGCCAAGACGACGCATCTGACGGGTGATGGTGCCACCAGACTCAGCCTTCCACTGCCAGATTTTCTCGATAAAGGCGTCGCGGCCGTAGTCGTGACGGGTTTTCCCTTCTTCGGCGGCAATTTTGCGCTCGACCACCATCTGGGTCGCGATGCCGGCGTGGTCAGTCCCCGCCTGCCACAGGGTGTTTTTGCCCTGCATGCGCTGGTAGCGAATCATGGTGTCCATGATCGTCTGCTGGAAGGCGTGACCCATATGCAAGCTGCCGGTGACGTTCGGCGGTGGGATCATGATGCAGAAGCTTTCCTGGCTGGTGTCGCCATTTGGCTTAAAGTAGCCCTGCTGTTCCCAGTGCTCGTAAAGCGGCTGTTCGATATCTTGCGGGTTATATGTCTTTTCCATTGTCTGCTATGTCGTTCCCGGCGGGGTATGAGTCGCCGTAGTCAAGTGGAAACCAGCAACGCGATACGCCTTGTAGCGCTCACGGGCCAGTTGTTTTTGAATATCTTCGTAAGGAACGAAGTCTATCACTTCATGGAAAGCGGTGGCAAAATCTGCGAACTGCGGTAAGAGGCTGATAAGAACATCGCGTGGCGAACTCCCGCGGCGCTGAGGCCAGGCCAGTTCTACCGGCGCGCCGTAACGCGGCCCTTCACCGGCCAGATTATGCGGCACAAATGCGTGGGCATCGCGCTGCCAGAGCGCTTCATCCAGACGGATGGCCTGCTGCTCATCTACGCAGGCGATAAGCAGGCGTTTTCCCGCCCGAAACTGTTCTGCAGCCAGTTCACAGACCAACGCTTCAACGGCACTCAGCTCGCCTGCGGCGGTGTCGTTGTCGAGAAGGTAGAACGTCGCGTTTTTCATTAAGCCAGCTTTTTGTAGTGAATGTGGACGCCGTCTTCACCCTAACCCCCTTCCCGCGAGAAGGGCACTTTAGTTTGCGCCCTCTCCTCCGGTGAGAGGGCCGGGGTGAGAGACAGTTACTCTTCGCCGTTAAAACCTGAACGGTTCAACAGGAACTGCGACAGCAGCGCGACCGGACGACCGGTTGCCCCTTTGGCTTTCCCGGAGCGCCAGGCCGTACCGGCGATATCCAGGTGCGCCCAGTTGTACTTGCGGGTAAAACGGGACAGGAAGCAGGCCGCGGTGATCGCACCGCCAGGACGGCCGCCAATGTTGGCCATATCGGCAAAGTTGGAGTCGAGCTGGTCCTGGTATTTGTCACCGAGCGGCAGACGCCAGGCGCGGTCGCCAGCCTGTTCCGAGGCGCTAATCAGTTCGTGCGCCAGCGGATTGTGGTTGGACAGCAAACCGGTGATGTGATGGCCGAGGGCAATCACACAGGCGCCGGTCAGCGTCGCCACGTCAATCACCACTTCCGGCTCAAAGCGCTCAACGTAGGTCAGTACGTCGCACAGTACCAGACGGCCCTCTGCATCGGTATTGAGCACCTCAACGGTCTGTCCGGACATGGTGGTGAGCACGTCGCCTGGGCGATAGGCGCGACCGCCCGGCATGTTTTCACAGCCCGCCAGCACGCCAATTACGTTAATCGGCAGGTTCAGTTCGGCCACCATGCGCATGACGCCGTAAACGGACGCCGCACCGCACATGTCGTACTTCATTTCGTCCATGCCTTCAGCAGGCTTGATGGAGATACCGCCGGAGTCAAACGTCAGGCCTTTACCGACCAGGACAATCGGGCGCGCATCCGGAGAAGCATTCCCTTTGTATTCGATAACGGACATCAGAGATTCATTCTGGGAGCCATCGCCTACCGCCAGGTAGGAGTGCATGCCCAGCTCTTTCATCTGCTGCTCACCGATAACGCGCGTGACAACATTTTTGCTGTAAGAGTCTGCCAGCTGACGCGCCTGAGAGGCGAGGTAGGCCGCATTACAGATATTCGGCGGCATATTGCCGAGATCTTTGGCCGCTTTAATACCGGCGGCAATAGCCAGGCCGTGCTGGATAGCGCGCTCGCCGCTGGTCAGTTCGCGGCGGGTTGGCACATTGAAGACCATTTTACGCAGCGGGCGGCGTGGCTCGCTTTTGTTGGTCTTCAGCTGATCGAAGCAATACAGGGACTCTTTCGCCGTCTCTACCGCCTGGCGAACTTTCCAGTAGGTATTGCGGCCCTTAACGTGCAGCTCGGTCAGGAAACACACCGCTTCCATTGAGCCCGTATCGTTAAGCGTGTTGATGGTTTTCTGGATAACCTGCTTGTATTGACGCTCATCCAGCTCGCGCTCTTTGCCACATCCAATCAGCAGAATACGCTCAGAGAGCACATTCGGAACGTGGTGAAGCAATAAAGTTTGACCTGCTTTCCCCTCAAGCTCACCGCGGCGCAGAAGGGCGCTGATGTAGCCATCGCTGATTTTATCGAGTTGTTCTGCGACCGGGGACAGGCGACGCGGTTCAAAGACTCCCACAACGATGCAGGCACTACGCTGTTTCTCGGGGCTACCGCTTTTTACACTGAACTCCATGCACTACGCTCCTGAATCTTAAAGACAACGGCGGTGGCTACAGCTAGAATTGCAAGCTCTCGTAACTCATGTCCGCTGTTGCGATGACTTCGTGTTAATCTTAACGAATGTATTTTTACGGTTTCGGCAACGTCAGTTAAATCACCCTGGGACATCACTTCGCCGGGTTTTCTAATCTTAGCGATGTTTTCGACGACTCAAGAGAATAAATGACGTATAAGCGATGAAACAAGCGATTTTCCTGCAAAAAGACTCGTTTTCACAGGCGTACTTAATGTGATTATCATAAGATATCTGGTTCGAGAGACGCTCAAAAGCCAACTTGCGATCCTCTTCATCCTCTTTTTGATTTTCTTTTGTCAAAAGATGGTCAGGATCCTCGGGGCGGCGGTTGAGGGCGATATTCCGACAAACCTCGTACTTTCTCTCCTCGGATTAGGCGTGCCGGAAATGGCGCAGCTTATCCTGCCGTTGAGCCTGTTTTTAGGGCTATTAATGACGCTCGGGCAGCTATATACCGAGAGTGAAATCACGGTAATGCATGCCTGCGGTCTGAGTAAAGCGGTCTTAATCAAAGCCGCGATGATCCTCGCACTCTTTACCGGTGTGGTGGCCATGGTCAATTCCATGTGGCTCGGTCCCTGGTCTTCGCGCCATCAGGACGAAGTGCTGGCGGAAGCCAAAGCCAACCCCGGCATGGCGGCGCTGGCCCAGGGGCAATTTAAGCAGGCGACCGACGGCAACTCCGTGTTATTTATTGAAAGCGTTGACGGCTCCAGTTTTAAAGACGTCTTTCTTGCGCAAATTCGTCCGAAGGGCAACGCTCGCCCGTCGGTTATTGTGGCTGACTCCGGGCATCTGTCCCTGCGGTATGATGGCTCTCAGGTGGTGACGCTCAATACGGGAACCCGCTTTGAAGGCACCGCGATGCTGCGCGACTTCCGTATTACGGATTTCCAGGACTATCAGGCTATTGTCGGGCACCAGACGGTGGCATTAAACCCGGACGATGCCAGCCAGATGGACATGAAGACCCTGTGGCAAAGCGATAAACCTAATGCCCGCGCGGAGCTGCACTGGCGCATCACGCTGGTGCTGACCGTCTTTATTATGGCGCTGATGGTTGTGCCGTTAAGCGTGGTTAACCCACGTCAGGGACGCGTGCTGTCTATGCTCCCGGCGATGCTGCTTTATCTGGTCTTCTTCCTGTTGCAGACCTCGCTGAAGTCCAATGCGGCGAAAGGTAAGATAGACCCGATGATATGGATGTGGCTGGTGAATCTCGTCTACATTGGCATCGCGCTGGTGCTAAACGTCTGGGATACGGTTCCTGTGCGCCAGCTACGTGCGCGCTTCAGCAAAAAAGGAGCGGCTTAAATGTTTGGCGTACTTGACCGTTATATCGGGAAAACTATCTTCAACACCATCATGATGACGCTGTTCATGCTGGTGTCGCTGTCGGGCATTATCAAGTTTGTCGATCAGCTGAAAAAATCAGGGCAGGGTGACTACACCGCCCTGGGCGCCGGTTTGTATACCCTCCTGAGCGTGCCGAAAGACATCCAGATCTTCTTCCCGATGGCCGCGCTGCTAGGCGCGCTGTTAGGGCTGGGGATGCTCGCCCAGCGCAGCGAACTGGTGGTGATGCAGGCTTCCGGCTTTACCCGTTTGCAAATTGCGCTTTCGGTGATGAAAACCGCCATTCCGCTGGTCCTGTTGACCATGGCGATTGGGGAGTGGGTGGCTCCGCAGGGCGAACAAATGGCGCGTAACTACCGTGCCCAGCAGATGCTCGGCGGTTCATTACTCTCCACTCAGAATGGGTTATGGGCTAAAGACGGGCAAAACTTTGTCTATATTGAGCGTGTGAAGGACAACAACCAAATTGCGGGCGTCAGTATTTACGCCTTCAATAAGGAGCGTCGTCTGCAATCCGTGCGTTACGCCGCGTCGGCGCAATACGACCCGCAGCACAAGGTATGGCGCCTGTCGCAGGTCGACGAGTCTAACCTCACCGATCCGAAGCAGATCACGGGTTCTCAGACCGTCAGTGGCGAATGGAAAACCAGCCTTACGCCGGACAAACTCGGCGTGGTCGCTCTGGATCCGGATGCGCTGTCGATAAGCGGTCTGCACAATTATGTGAAATACCTGAAGGTGAGCGGCCAGGACGCAGGACGTTACCAGCTCAATATGTGGAGCAAGATCTTTGCCCCGCTGTCGGTGGCGGTCATGATGCTGATGGCGCTGTCGTTTATTTTTGGCCCGCTGCGTAGCGTGCCGATGGGGATACGAGTCGTGACCGGAATCAGCTTCGGCTTCGTGTTCTACGTGCTGGATCAGATCTTCGGGCCGTTGAGCCTGGTCTACAACATTCCGCCAGTGCTGGGGGCGCTGCTGCCAAGCGCCAGCTTCTTCCTGATAAGCCTCTGGCTGATGATGAAGCGCTCCGGCTAGTCTGCCGGCAGGAAGGCGCTGCTGCCAGACTCCTGCCGCAGGGTTGCCCTGACCCTCTCCCCTTAGGGAAGAGGGTCAGGCATTACTCCTGTGCCTCTAAGGTTTCACACCGGGCGTTATGCAAGCCTTGCAAAGCCTTTCTCGCACAGCCCAGCACATGTTCGCACTGCTCAAGGGTAATGGTCAGCGGTGGCTCTACCCGAATGGTTTTCGCGTTATTGAGCGTCCCGGCGACCAGCACCTGCTGGCGGAACATTTCGCTGGCAAAACTATAGCCCGTTTCGTTATCGCTAAACTCAATGGCGATCAGCAGACCCTGCCCGCGCGCCTCCACGACTATTTCCGGGAACTCGCGGGCGAGCGCCCGGAAACCATCCACTAAAAGCTGTCCTTTTTGTGCGGCCTGAGCGGGAAGATTTTGCTCAAGCAGAACGTGAATGGTGGCAAGCGCTGCGGCACAGGCCAGCGGGTTGCCGCCGAAGGTGGTGGTGTGCAGGAACGGGTTATCAAACAACACGGAGAAAACTTCTTCCGTGGCAACGGTTGCGCCGATCGGCATCACACCGCCGCCGAGTGCTTTAGCGAGGCATAAAATATCGGGTTGCACGTTTTCATGTTCGCAGGCGAACATTTTGCCCGTGCGGCCCATGCCGGTTTGCACTTCGTCAAAAATCAGCAGTACGCCAAACTCATCACAGAGCTTACGTGCCGCAG
The DNA here is from genome assembly GCA_946480445.1 of uncultured Buttiauxella sp. Taxonomy (GTDB): domain Bacteria; phylum Pseudomonadota; class Gammaproteobacteria; order Enterobacterales; family Enterobacteriaceae; genus Dryocola. The sequence continues at coordinate 367,135 of CAMLJN010000001.1, read as the reverse complement.
GCAGATAGCCTGCCGGGGGCAGGATCACGCCGCCTTCTCCCTGGATAGGTTCCAGAATCAGGGCCGCCACGTCATCGCCGGTTTTTCGGCAATCATTAAACATGATGCGTAGCGCTTCAATGTTTCCGAATGGTACATGACGGAACCCCGGAAGCAGAGGCATGAATGGCTTGCGAAAGGCGGATTTTGCGGTGGCCGACAGCGCCCCCAGAGATTTACCGTGAAATGCGCCGCTGGCGGCGATAAAGGTAAATTTTCCGCGCGGAGATTGATAAGCCTTTGCGAGCTTAATTGCCGCTTCTACTGATTCTGTGCCGCTGTTGCTAAAGAAGCTGTATTTCAGTTTTCCGGGGGTGAGCGTCGCGAGCGTTTTGGCAAGCATCGCGCGGAGCGGGTCGAGCAGCTCCTGGCTGTGCAGAGGTTGTTTTTCGAGCTGATGCTGTACGGCGGATACCACTGTTGGATTAAGGTGCCCCACGTTAAAAATGCCGAACCCACCCAGGCAATCGAGGTACTCCTTACCCTGGGTGTCGACAAGCGTATTAAGACTGCTCGCTTGCCACTCTACGGCTCCGTAATCCCCGCCGGCGGTCACAGACTTACGATACTCAAGAAAACCCGGATTCACATGCTGCTGGAAATTCTCAATCACCTCTCGGTTTAGCGCCTTCATCTCCTCATGGTTAAGTGACTTCTTTTCGATGATGTTCAGTGCATGCGCCGTACAGGCAAGAGCCGAGGCGCTGGAAGGTAACCTGTTCAAAATATGCTCCTGGGAGTGGCGTATCACGCGATACACAAGATAAGTATTGCAGGGAATACGCCACTTCGTAGCACCTAAGTGAAATCAGGATAAACGACTTAGCGAAACGAGAGCTGCACAATTAATAATCACTCAGGCCGTGATTTTGCGTGTTTAAATGCTGAGGGAAAGACAGAGTGTTCGGGGCGGGGGGCTGTAACCGCACCCTTGTGGTGCGGTTTGCTCAACGATCAGGCGGCAGCCAGCCTGTGCTCACCGCGCACCAGGGCGGCGCGGTCAAAAGTACGCTGGATGGCCCCGGCGGCCATAAAAGCCGCGCGGTCTGACATGTGGGCAATCACATCGGCGTCGTGGCTGACCAGCAGATAGGTCATCTTATGCTGCTCTTTCAGCCGGTTAAGCAGGTTGAGGATCTCCGCCTGCACCGACATATCCAGGGCCGAGGTTGGCTCATCAAGCAGCAGGATTCTTGGGCGCAGCAGGAGCGCACGGGCAATGGCTACTCGCTGGCGCTGGCCTCCGGACAGCTGGTGCGGATAACGGCTTGCCGCATCGGAAGGCAAACCGACCTGCGTTAAGGCATCGTTCACGCGGGCTTCAATGGGGTTTTCACCATGAATTTTTAACGGTTCTGCCAGAGTGCGCCAGATTGTGTGGTTTGGATGCAGCGAGGCGTAGGGATCCTGAAAGACCATCTGTACCTCGCGGCGCAGCGTTCCCTGAAAGCGTTTGCCCGCCGCAATAGCATTCCCGAGGAGGTTCACCTGACCGCGCCAGTCGCGCTGCAGGCCCGCCAGCACGCGCAGGATTGTCGACTTGCCGCAGCCGGATTCGCCAATCAGACTAAACGTCTCGCCCGGCTCAATAAGAAAGCTCGCCCCGGCAACGGCCGTTTTCAGCGTTCCTTTTGCGATAAATTCCACGCCTAAGTCTTTGACCTCAACGATCGCCATGCTGTGCTCCTTGCTGGAACTGGCCGCGGTCCAGTACGGGCAGCATTTGCCCGTAGGTGCCCGCATTCGGACGGCATGTCCACAGGGTGCGGGTATACGGATGTGTTGCGCTGGACAATGCCTGAGCTGCCATTTCGTCCACCTTTTGCCCCTGATACATCACCAGTACACGGTGGCAGTGCTCTGCCACCAGAGGTAAATCGTGGCTGATCAGCAGCATCGCCATCTGGCGCCGTTCGCACTGTTCAACCAGCAGCTCCAGAATCTGGTTGCGCAGGCGGGCATCGAGTGCGGAAGTGGGCTCGTCGGCAATCAATACTTTGGGGTTATTAGCCAGCGCGATGGCGATCATCACTCGCTGGCCCATACCGCCGGAAAGCTCGCCGGGATAACGAGTGAGCACTTGGTCTGCCAGCCCGACGGAGCGGATCAACTGCTGAACGCGTTCGCGGCGGTCAGCGGCGGAGAGTTTCTGATGCAGCCGCAGCGCTTCGTCGATCTGCTGGGCCACGCTTTTCACCGGATTGAGAGCATAACGTGGATCCTGAAGCACCATCGCAATGTCATTGCCGCGTAGTTTGTTCCAGGCGCTGCTTTTCATCGCCAGTAAGTTGTGGTCCAGCACGGTAAGCTGCTCTGCGCTGACTTTGCCCGGTTGACGTACCAGCCCCATCAGGGCGCGGGCCGTCATGGATTTACCTGAGCCGGATTCGCCCACCAGCGCCAGGCGCTCGTTGCCCAGCGTAAAAGAAAGATTGCTTACCACCCGGCCTGCGGGGTAGTCGATGTTCAGCCCGGAAACGGTGATTCTGTCAGTCATGTTGCGGCTCCAGTACGTCGCGCAGGCCATCGCCCAACAGGTTAAATGCCAGGCTGCTGGTCAGGATGGTAGCGCCCGGAATGGCGGCGATCCACCACTGGTCGAATATCACCTGCATACCGTCGGCGATCATTGCCCCCCATTCCGCCATCGGCGGGCGGGCGCCCAGACCCAGGAAGCCCAGCCCGGCTGCGGCCAGAATAATTCCGGCGAGATCCAAAGCCAGGCGTACGATGGCCGAGGGCAGACAGAGCGGCAGAATATGGCCGACCAGCAGGCGGCTACCTTTTATACCCATCATTTCCGCAGCGGCGAGATAGTCGCTGTGGCGCAGCCGCTGAATTTCGCTGCGGGCCTGGCGAGCATATGCAGGCCAGGTTGTCAGCGCCAGGGCCAGCGCGCCGTTCACCAGGCCCGGTCCCAACATAGCGACAAAAGCGAAGGCCAGGATGAGCCGCGGCATGGACATGACCACGTCGGTAAAACGCATCAGCGCGCGTTCCAGCCAGCCGCCGTAATAGCCGGACAGAATGCCGATTAACAGGCCCGCAGGCAGAGTAATCACCGTGACCAGCGCGATCAGCGCAAGCGCCGGGCGAGAGCCGAACAGCAGGCGTGAAAGAAGGTCGCGGCCATAGCTATCCGTCCCTAACCAGTGCAGGGAATTTGGGGGTTGCAGACGCGCGGCGGCATCCTGCCAGTTGGGATCGAAAGGCGCGAGCAGCGGCGCGAAAAGAGCCACCAGCACCAGCAAGGTGATGACCATCAGGCCGCAGAGCGCCGCGGGCGAGCGCAGAAGGCGTCGCAGAAAAAGTGAGGACGGCATCAGTGCACCCTCGGGTCAGTGACGCGCACCAGCACGTCAGTCAGATTATTGATAAGCACAAAGGAGACGCCAATCAGCAGCGTGCCACCCATTATTGCCGTCGTGTCTCCGGCGAACAGGGCGGTGGTGAGATAACGGCCAATGCCCGGCCAGGAAAAGACGGTTTCCGTGAGCACGGCACCTTCCAGCATGCTGGTATACGCCAGGGCAATCACGGTGATTAAAGTACCGCGGATATTCGGCAGCACATGACGAATGAATATTGTCATGTCTCCCGCACCTTTAGCCCGGGCAAGCGTGATGTATTCCTTGCTCATTTCGCTCAGGCACGCGGTGCGCGTCAGGCGAGTAATACTGGCAAGCGAGTAACAGGCGAGCAAAAGCACGGGCAGGGCGAGATGATTGATGGCGTTAAGAAACGCGTCCCGGTCGCCGGAAAGCCAGGTATCAATAAGTACAAAGCCGGTTCTGGCCTCTATGCTGTACTGATAAATATCGTCCAGCCTCCCTGGCCCCGCGCTCCATTGCAGACGGGCATAAAACAGCGCCAGCATTAGCAGACCCAGCCAGAAAATGGGCACTGAGTTGCCCAGTAACGTAAAGGTGCGTACCGCTAAATCCCACGGCGATCCTGCAAAACGCGCACAGAGCACGCCCAAAATGATACCCAGCAGGCTACCAATAATCAGCGCGAGGGTAGCCAGCTCAAGCGTGGCGGGAAAGACGGCCAGTAAGTCCTCAAGCACTGGCTGCCCCGTTGCGCTGGCCGTACCGAAATCACCGTGGGCGAGGTTGGTCAGATAATGCCAGAACTGGAGCGGCAGCGGCTGGTCGAGGCCCAGCTGATGACGAACCTGATCATAGGTCGCCTGGCTTGCGTGATCGCCCACAATTTGCAGTACCCGATCTACCGGGGATAGTGCAGAAAGAGCAAAGGTAATGAGCAGTAGACCAACGAGCGTTAATGCCAGGGTAAAAAGGCCCTGCAGTAAGGTCAGCAGCGGACGGCTGAGGCGGCCCGCAGCCTGGGGCATGGGAACTTCTGACATGGGGAACTCTTTGTGTTGTGGGTATTTACCCCTCACCCAAATCCTCTCCCCGCAGCGGCGAGGGAAGCGGACCGAATACGCTTCCCTCTCTCCTTGTCAGAGAGTCAGGGTGAGGGGTATTAAAGGTTACTTACTCACGCGATCGTAATACACCATATCCGCGTTCAGCCCCTGCTGGTAGCCCTTCACATTATCACGGACCACGATTTGGGTTTTGCCCTGGTCAATAAACACATATGGAGAGCTGCGCTGTAATTCCTGCTGGATTTTCTTATACAGATCCAGACGCTTAGCCGGATCGGCTTGCGCTACGGCAGCCAGCGTTTGCTTATTCAGCTCCGGGATATGCCAGCCGTTGAGGCCTGCGACGGTACTGGTTTTGCCGTCGTTATAGGCAAAGGCGCTGGCGTTGGAATGGGCGTCAAAGTAGTCCGGGATCCACAGACGGATAGCGGCCTGGTGCTGTTTAGCTCGTACGCGCGCATACACCTGGCTGCCCGCGGCGGGCAGAAGATCGACCTTCACGCCAGCCTGAGCGAAGCTTGCCTGCATGGACTGAGCGATAGTAATAAACGGCGGCCTGTTTTCCACGTCCAGCGTGAAGTGCGCGTCTTTTATCCCCGCTTTGGCAAGGATCTCTTTTGCTTTTGCCGGGTCAAACTTAAACGGATTGTTAGCAAGCGCGCCTGCAAAGCCTACCGGCAGGAAGCTCTGATGCACAAAGTACTGGCCTTTCAGCAGGTCCTTTGTGATGCCCTCATAATCCACCAGATAGCGGGCTGCTTCCCACAGCGCCGGATTCTTCAGCAGCGGGTTGGCATCGTTACCTACGTTGAACACCATATAGTTCTGTTCGGCGGAGGGGATGCTCAGTACTTTCAGGCCGGGTTTGCCTTCCAGGGTGCTGGTCTGGTCGGCACCCAAATCGCGGGCAATATCCGCGTCGCCTTGTTGGATAAGCAGGCGGCGGGCTGCTGAATCGGGCACGTTTTTGATAATAACCGTTTTAACTTTTGGCGCATTGCCCGGTGTGGTTGGATTGGCGTCGAGCACGATGGCCCGGTGTGGCTGATAGACGCGCATTTTGAACGGACCACTGCCTGCGGAATGCATTTTCAGCCAGTCGTTACCAAAATCACCCGCTTTGGCGTTCGGCGCCACGGTTTTTTCATCCACGATAGAGGCAATTGGCGTGGAGAGAATATTTAGCGCCACGGCCGGACTCACCTCGGCCGTCCAGCGCAGCTCAAGGGTATGCTCATCGACTTTTTTAAGCAGGCCCGCAATGTTATTTGGCTGCCAGCCGAGCACGTTAAGAATAAAAGCAGGGGACTTATTGAGCATAACCGCACGGGTATAAGAGAAAATGACGTCTTCCGGGCGCAGCGGGTTTCCGGAGGAGAATTTTGCCGTCGGGCGCAGTTTGATAATCAGCTTTTTAGCGGCGGCATCGCCTTGCCAGCTCTGCGCCAGCACGGGGATCACTTTGGCCGGATCGTTGCGGTCGGCCTGCACGAGACGCTGATAAAGGCTGGGTACGGTCTGAATGCTGGAAAGCTCGTTGGCTTCTGCCGGGTCGAGGCTGACGAGGTCATCCAGGCCCTGGGCAACAACCAAAGCATTTGGCGGCGTAGCGGCGAAGGTACTGGCGGATAGTGCGGCCAGCAGCAGTAACGGCAGAACTTTTCTTTGCATGTGTGCACCCTGCGAAACGAAAGAATTATTATCGGTTTTTATTCTATAGCCAGATTACGTTAGGTGAGTAATGGCTATTCACAAAGTCCAAAAACGACTTTGCTTATAAATATACGATATATCCAATAGCAATAAGGAATGTGGGAAACAAAAACGCCGGGCGAAGGCCCGGCGTTTACCGCATATAGCGAGTTTACTCGTTAATACGCGGGTGCTGATCGACCAGGTTCGAACGTTTGGCCTGCAGCTCTTCAATTTCACGATCGATATCTTCGATTTTATGCTCGATATTATCGTGATGCTCCTGCACGATTTCACGCGCTTCAGCGATATCGGAAGCGGCAGGGGTTGCCCCTTTCAGCGGCTTGTTCGCGGTTTCCTTCATCGTCAGACCGGTAATCAGGCCAAGCACCGCAAAGACCATCAGATAATAAGCAGGCATCATCAGGTTTTCGGTGGTTTCAACCAGCCAGGCGGCGATGGTTGGCGTAAGCCCTGCGATCAGCACGGAGATGTTAAAGGCGCTGGCCAGCGCGCTATAGCGCAGGTGCGTCGGGAACATCGCCGGTAACGTGGAGGCCATTACGCCGATAAAGCAGTTGAGGATTACGGCCAGCAGCAGTAAACCGGCGAAAATCAGTCCCAGCACGTTGCTGTTAATCAGAATAAACGCCGGAATGGAGAAGATGATCAGCCCAAGGCTACCGACGATGATAAACGGACGGCGGCCAAAGCGGTCGCTCAACAGGCCAATCATCGGCTGTACAAACAGCATCCCGACCATGATCGCGATGATGATCAACACGCCGTGGTTCTCGGAATAGTGCAGGTTGTGCGACAGGTAGCTCGGCATATAGGTGAGCAGCATGTAGTAGGTCACGTTGGTGGATACCACGATCCCGATACAGGTCAGCAGGCTGCGCCAGTGCTTAGTAGCAATCTCTTTAAAGGAAACCTTAGGACCGTCGGCCAGGCCTTCGCGGTCGCCCTGTTCCAGCTTATCAACGTGCTGCTGGAACGCCGGCGTTTCTTCAAGAGCATGGCGCAGATACAGACCGATAATCCCTAACGGCAGCGCCAGGAAGAACGGCAGACGCCAGCCCCATTCAAGGAAGTTATCGTCACCGACGATAGCGGTAATCAGCACCACCACGCCCGCCCCGCAGACAAAACCTGCTATGGAGCCGAAGTCGAGCCAGCTGCCCATAAAGCCGCGCTTACGGTCCGGGGAGTATTCCGCTACGAAAATAGAAGCTCCGGTGTATTCGCCACCGACCGAGAACCCCTGCGCCATCTTGGCAAGCAGCAGCAGGATGGGCGCCCAGATACCGATTGTCTCGTACGAGGGGATCAGGCCAATACAGAAGGTACTCAGTGACATGATGATGATGGTGATCGACAGGATTTTCTGACGACCGTATTTATCGCCCAGCATGCCGAAGAACAAACCACCGAGTGGACGGATCAGGAAGGGAACGGAGAAGGTCCCGAGGGCGGCAATCATCTGCACGCTTGGGCTGGCATCCGGGAAGAAGACCTTACCGAGCGCGAAGGCCACAAAGCCGTATACGCCGAAATCGAACCATTCCATTGCGTTACCGAGGGAGGCTGCGGTAATCGCTTTTTTCAGGCGGCTATCGTCGATGATAGTAACGTCACTGACCTTGATAGGTCTGACTTTCTTTTTCCTTTTTAACATTCTAATCCTCTTTATTTTCCTTGCGGGAACAAGCAAATGTCTCTCACAGAGTGTAGTGGGCCAGTCACAATTTGACGGCTAAAACTGCATCACTTCGTTCGGCGGAAAAACCTCTTTTAGTAACTACATGAAATTATTAGTGAATACAGATCGGTGAGGAAACCATTATAAAGGCTATGGCTAATTTTAAAAGTGTGATCTCCGTCAAGTTTAACTGTTAAAGTAAATTTTTGCAGCGCCGAAATAACATTATGAGAGAAAAATTAACATCTGGATCACTAGCATAACGGAGTTGCTATGTCTGCGCGCCCCCCTGTTACACAGCACGAATTTTTGCTGGATGACGAAACCACTCTGATGTCGACCACCGACCTGCAAAGCAATATGACGCACGCCAACGATACGTTTGTGCACGTCAGCGGCTATCAGCTACATGAATTGATTGGTGTGCCCCACAATCTTGTCCGCCACCCGGATATGCCGAAGGCGGCCTTCGCCGATATGTGGTTTACCCTCCAGCAGGGCGAGCCGTGGACCGGCATCGTGAAGAACCGGCGTAAAAATGGCGATCATTACTGGGTTCGCGCCAACGCCGTTCCCGTGGTGCGCCACGGGAAAATCACCGGCTATATGTCAATTCGCACAAAAGCAACGCCGCAGGAAGTGGCCGGGGTTGAGCCTTTGTACAAGGCGCTGAGTGAAGGGCGTGCCAATCGTCGTTTGCACAAAGGACTGGTGCTACGCAAAAACTGGTTCGGTAAACTGCCGACGCTTTCGCTGCGCTGGCGTATTCGCCTGATGATGAGTGGACTCATGGCTGCGCTATTAGCTGTGGAACTGGCGACAGGGCAAAACGCTTTGCACCTGTTATTTACCTTGCTGACGACGGTAGCGGCCTGCGGGCTGCTGGAGTGGCAAATTGCTCGTCCGCTGGAGAACGTAGCGCGCCAGGCGCTTGAGGTCGCGACGGGAAATCGGCAAACCATTGACCATCTTCCCCGTACCGATGAGATAGGGATGACGCTGAGGGCTATCGGCCAGCTCGGCCTGATGTGCCGCTGGCTGATGAACGATGTCAGCCATCAGGTTGAAAGCGTTCGCAGCGGCAGCGAGGCGATGGCGAAAGGCAATGACGAGCTGAATGAGCGCACGCGTCAGACAGTAGCTAACGTACAGCAAACGGTGACCACCATGAATCAGATGGCCACCTCGGTGCAGCAAAACTCACAAACCGCGGCGGCGGCAGACAAACTTTCCAGCTCCGCGAGTGACGCGGCAGCGCACGGTGGACGGGCGATGGAGACAGTGGTCACCACGATGGACGACATCGCCGACAGCACGCAGCGTATCGGATCTATTACCAGCCTGATTAACGACATCGCTTTCCAGACCAACATCCTGGCGCTTAACGCAGCGGTGGAAGCCGCCCGGGCAGGGGAGCAGGGCAAAGGTTTTGCCGTAGTAGCCGGAGAAGTGCGCAGCCTGGCAAGCCGCAGCGCGGCGGCGGCCAACGACATCCGCAAGCTGATTGAGGCCAGCGCCAGTAAAGTCCAGTCCGGGACCGTACAGGTCCACGCCGCAGGGCGCACCATGCAGGACATCGTGACCCAGGTACAAAACGTCACCAGGCTGCTCGGGCAAATCAGCCACGCGACCTCAGAGCAGGCGGACGGGCTGGCAGACTTAACCCGTGCGGTGGCTGAGCTGGATACCATCACCAGGAAAAACGCCGCGCTGGTGGAAGAAGGTGCGCATGTTTCTGCCATGGTAAAACACCGCGCCGAGCGTCTGGAAGATGCGGTCACGGTGCTGCATTAATGGCACGAACCGCCTGCTTAAATTACCGTTTCAGGCGCAGGAGGCTCTTAGCTTGTTCAAGTTAAACCATGCGTGAATTAGTGACCCCTTTTGGGGGCGCTAAGGCTTAAGTAAATAACGCCCCTTCAAAGGGGGTAATTTTATTGTATGAGGAAGCGTGTAAAGGGCACGTTTTTCATCCTCCAATCCTGCTTTTTTGGCTACTCTGGGAGAGATTAAGCATGTATTCACGACCCCATTTTATGGAGAGCGTTATGACACAGTCTTCCCGGATTAACCGCCGTTTTGTGCTGGCGAAACGCCCGCAGGGTATGCCAACGCATGAAGATATCGTCCTGAAAGAAGCAGATGTCCCTCAGCCAGGCAAAGGCCAGCTGCTGCTGCGTACCCTCTATCTCTCCCTCGACCCGTATATGCGCGGGCGGATGGATGACGCGGAGTCCTATTCTGCACCGCTGGCTATCGGCGATGTGATTGTGGGCGGCACCGTCTGCCGGGTGGAACAATCTGAACATCCGGATTACCAGCAGGGTGACCTGGTGCTGGCGTACACCGGCTGGCAGGATTACGCCGTTTCAGACGGCGCGGGCCTGCAAAAGCTTGATGCCAACATGGAGCATCCTTCCTGGGCGCTGGGATTGTTGGGGATGCCCGGATTTACCGGCTACATGGGGCTTACCGACATTGGCAACCCGCAAAAAGGGGAAACCGTTGTCGTTGCGGCGGCGAGCGGCGCGGTGGGTTCCGTAGTCGGTCAGGTGGCTAAACTGCGTGGTGCGAAGATCGTTGGCATTGCAGGCGGGGCGGAGAAATGCCGCCATGTGACGGAGAATCTTAAATTCGATGCCTGTATCGACCACAAGGCGCCAGACTTTGCAGAGCAGCTTAAAAAGGCCTGCCCGCAGGGTATCGACGTCTATTTTGAGAACGTTGGTGGTGCGGTATTTGATGCGGTTCTGCCGCTGCTGAATATCAAAGCGCGTATTCCCGTCTGCGGCGTGATAAGTCAGTACAACGGGAAAAATAGCGCCTTTAACGAGGACCGCCTGCCGCTGCTGATGGGCACTATCCTGAAAAAGCGTCTGCGCGTGCAGGGCTTTATTATCGCCCAGGACTACGCAGATCGTTACCCGGAGTTCTTTAAAGAGATGAGCCAGTGGATTGCCGAAGGTAAAATTCAGTTCCGGGAAGATGTTGTCGACGGGCTGGAAAACGCCGTTGAGGCTTTCCGCGGACTGCTGGTGGGCAAAAATTTTGGCAAACTGATTGTCAAAGTAGCTGATTAAACCAGCCGGTGGGGGACGATTTTACGAATTCTCCCTGCGGCTCTGGGGCCGTAGGGAGGAAAAACGCGGCGTCACCCACCGTTTATATCCGTCTTTTTCGCTACAGAATCCCGCACGATCAGCTCTGCGGTAAACAAATTGTCTTTTGATAAGTAACCGCCATCCAGCATCGAAATCAGTCGGTTAATCACTTCGCCCATCATCTCGCTGACCGGATCTTTTACGCTTGTCAGGGCCGGCGTCATATAGGGAGCGGTCGGGATATTATCGAAGCCAATCACAGAGACGTCATCCGGCACGCGGATGCCCGCATCGCTTAATTTCTTTATGGCTCCGACGGCCATTTCATCGTTGCTTGCCAGCACGGCGCTAAAAGCTATCTCATTGTTTAATAATGATTCTACGGCGGAAAATCCGCTGGCGGGCGTCCATTTTCCTGGGACGATAAGCGTATCCCGCACGGCAACATTAAAGCTATTTAAAGCCTCTTTATAGCCTGAAAGCCGCTCTATTGCCGTGGGGGAATCCAGCGAGCCGGTCAGAAACGCAATATCCCGGTGGCCCTGCGCAAGTAGATATTTTGTTGCGTTAAAACTCGCCCCTTTGTGGTCACAGCAAATACAGTGGCTGTGGTGTTTTCGGAGCTTGCGGTTGACCACCATAATCGGCTGCCTGTGCTGCTCGATGATGTCATCCATGGCGTCCGTTGTTAAAAAGCGTGGATAGATAATGATCGCGTCGCACTGCAAATCCAGCAGAAACTGAATGGCCTCGCGCTCTTCCTGGGCGCTGTGCTTGCCGTCCATCAGGATCAGCTGACGACCGTTGTCTTCCAGTTTTTTCGCCGCCTGAGAGAGGATTTCGCTGAAATAGCTGCCGTTGTACAGCGTGTTGGTGACCACCAGGCCGATACACTGTGAAGTATTGCTGGCGAGGTTCCTTGCCAGCAGGTTAGGGCGATAGCCGGTTTCTTCAATGGCCTGATAAACCAGATCCCTGGTCGCCTCGCTCACGTAACCTTTGCCGGACAGCACCCGCGAAACGGTGGCTTTTGAAACGCCTGCTTTTTTTGCCACTTCAAGCATTGTCGACATGGAAGGTACCCGGTTGCTGAACATTTTCCACATTCTACACGCCCCCTATAACGAGGCAAAATCGGCTTTTCCCGGCCGTTTATAACGATCTCCATCACAGATTAAGATCTGGGAAAAATATTTTGTTGATCTAACTATTCGATCTTAACACTCTTATATGGAACCGGTTACCTACCCTTGAGAGCTGTGACAATGTCTAAAAATTATGCGGCAGTATCAAAAGCGATAGTCGATGCTATCGGCGGGGCCAGCAACATCGTCGCCGTCACCCACTGCATGACACGCCTGCGCTTTGTGCTTAACGATGATGCGGCAGTTGATGCCGGAAAACTGAAATCCATCAGCGGCGTGCTGGGCGTGGTGAGAAACGAAAACCAGTGTCAGGTGATCATCGGTAACACGGTTTCTCACGCCTATGCCGAAGTGCGCAAGCTGCTGCCGGAAGGCGCAGTAGCGGAGCGTCCGGCCGCGGGAAAAAATAAAATTACGTTAAGGCGCATCGGCGCAGGGATCCTGGATGCGCTGATCGGCACTATGTCACCGCTGATCCCGGCGATCATCGGTGGCTCGATGGTTAAACTGCTGGCGATGATCCTTGAAATGACCGGCGTCGTTGAAAAAGGCTCGTCGACGCTGATGATGCTTAATGTGATGGGGGACGGAGCGTTCTTCTTCCTGCCGGTGATGGTGGCGGCCTCGGCCGCGATAAAATTTAAAACCAATATGTCGCTGGCTATTGCCATCGCTGGCGTGCTGGTGCATCCCAACTTTATTGATTTGATGGCGAAGGCTGCTCAGGGCCAGCACGTTGAATTTATGGGCCTTTCCGTCACCGCCGTGAAATATACCTACACGGTTATTCCGGCGCTGGTCATGACCTGGCTGCTTTCCTACATTGAACGCTGGGTCGATAAAATTACCCCGGCGGTAACGAAAAACTTCTTAAAACCCATGCTGATTGTGCTTATCTCCGCCCCGATCGCCATCGCGCTGGTTGGGCCGCTGGGTATCTGGATCGGCAGCGGCATCTCTGCGCTGGTGTATACCATCCATAGCTATCTTGGCTGGCTTTCCGTGGCAATCATGGGCGGGCTGTGGCCTCTGCTGGTTATGACCGGGATGCATCGCGTCTTTACGCCAACCATTATCCAGACCATCGCCGAAACGGGCAAAGAGGGTATGGTTATGCCATCAGAGATCGGGGCTAATTTGTCTCTCGGCGGCTCCTCGCTCGCCGTAGCCTGGAAGACGAAGAACCCGGAACTGCGCCAGACGGCCCTTGCGGCGGCGGCTTCGGCCATCGTCGCCGGGATTTCTGAACCTGCGCTGTACGGCGTGGCCGTGCGCCTGAAGCGCCCGCTTATTGCGGCGCTGATCAGCGGCTTTGTTTGCGGCGGTGTGGCAGGTGTGGCGGGGCTTGCGAGTCATTCCATGGCATCGCCGGGCCTGTTCACCAGCGTGCAGTTCTTCGATTCCGCCAACCCGATGACCATCGTTTGGGTGTTTGGCGTCATGATTTTGGCCGTTGTTCTCTCCTTCTTCCTCACGCTGATCCTTGGGTTTGAAGATCTTCCCGCAGAAGAACAAGAAAACGCGCCCGAGGTCACCGGGCAACCCGCTGTAAAAATTAACTCATTGAAAGAGGTCAAAGATGTCTGAATCTATTTTCCCCGCTGATTTTTTATGGGGTGGCGCTATGGCTGCCAACCAGGCAGAAGGTGCTTATCTTGAAAGCGGCAAAGGCCTCACTACGGTAGATATGATTCCGCATGGCAAAGATCGCCTGGCGGTCAAATTAGGCAAGGAAAAACGTTTTTCGCTACGCGACGATGAGTTTTATCCCAGCCATCAGGCCATCGACTTTTATCATCGCTACAAGGAAGACATCGCCTTAATGGCGGAGATGGGATTTAAGGTATTCCGCACCTCGATAGCCTGGAGCCGCCTCTTTCCGAACGGTGACGAGCGGATACCAAATGCGGCAGGTATTGCGTTTTATCGCGATGTCTTTAACGAATGCAAAAAGTACGGCATTGAACCGCTGGTCACGCTTTGCCACTTTGACGTGCCGATGTATCTGGTGCGTGAATATGGTTCCTGGCGCAACCGTAAAATGATCGAGTTCTTCACCCATTATGCCCGTACCTGTTTTGAAGCCTTTGACGGACTGGTGAAATACTGGCTGACGTTCAATGAAATCAACATCCTGCTACACAGCCCATTTTCTGGCGCGGGGCTGGTATTCGAAAAAGAGGATAATCAGGAGCAGATCAAATATCAGGCTACTCATCACGAACTGATAGCCAGCGCGCTGGCGACCAAAATTGCCCATGAAGTTAACCCGGCAAACCAGGTAGGCTGCATGCTGGCCGGCGGGAACTTCTACCCGTGGTCATGTAAGCCGGAGGATGTGTGGGCCGCGCTGGAAAAAGATCGCGAGAACCTGTTCTTTATCGACGTGCAGGCGCGCGGGGCGTACCCGTCCTACACCAGACGCCTCTTTAAAGAGAAAGGGATAACGGTTGAGATGGCGCCGGGCGATACGGAAATCCTTAAAAACACCGTCGATTTCGTGTCGTTCAGCTACTACGCTTCGCGCTGCGCTTCGGCAGAGATGAATGAGCACAACAGTAGCGCAGCCAACATCGTGAAATCCCTGAAGAATCCGCATATTCAGGCAAGCGAATGGGGGTGGGGAATAGATCCGCTGGGTCTGCGTATCACGATGAACATGATGTATGACCGCTATCAGAAACCGCTGTTCCTCGTGGAAAACGGCCTCGGGGCAAAAGATGAGCTTAACGATAAAGGCGAAATCGAAGACGATTACCGCATCAGCTACCTGCGCGAACATATCAAAGCCATGGGGGAAGCTATAGAAGACGGTATCCCGGTTATCGGCTACACCTCCTGGGGCTGCATCGATCTGGTTTCCGCCTCCACCGGCGAGATGAGCAAACGCTACGGCTTTGTCTACGTCGATCGCGACGACCAGGGCAACGGCACGCTGGCCCGCACCCGCAAGAAGTCGTTTTACTGGTACAAAAAGGTGATTGCCAGCAACGGCGCGGATTTGGAAGGTTAACCAACGATACGAGATCGCGTACCTGCGTCGGTCTTCATCTCTTACCCGCTGTTTAAAAGGGCCCGGAGCAGATTAAGTGTGCCGCCTGAACAAGGGGCCAGCTGCATTGCACAGCCCCTTATCTGTTTCGCCTTTTGCGGAAACGGCACCGATCAAAACACAGGGAGGAGGGCTTACAGGGCCTTTTCCCAGACGGATCTTGGCAGCAGGTAGACGGCTTTTTCCGCTTTCTGCCCTTCGGTGACAATGTGTTTGAGTCCGCTTGCCATTACGGCCAGGGTGACGTCGAAGGCGTTGAGGCTATCGCCGAACCCGGCGGTGAGGTTCAGCATGGAGCCGTTTGCCATCAGATAGAGCGTTTTGCCGTTTAGCTGATAGGCGTTGATAAATGGCATGACTTCCTCGTTCGGATACTGCTTCAGATAGTCGCAGTCGATCTCTTCGGCTACGTGACCCACGTTGAGCACGAATACGCCGTCCTTCGCCTGATCCAGCACCGCAGCGCTGACAACCTTCTTCGCGCCGGTGGCGGTGGCAACAACATCTGTCGTGCTAATCGCTTCATGGATATCAACGACGTGCCAGCCATCGTAGGCGGCCTGTAAGCGACGTGCGGGATCAATTTCGGCCACCATCACCTGTCCACCGTAAGCTTTTGCCGCGGCCGCAACCCCCTGGCCTACCAGGCCGTAGCCAATCACCAGCACTTTCTTTTCGTGCAGCGTCAGATGTGTGGTCTGGAAGAAGGTCTGCCAGGCCGTTAATCCAACCATATGGCGGTTGTGCAGCCCTTCTTTTACCGGCAAATCGTCCCAGTTAAAGATGGGGTAGCCAGGGCGCAGATCCACAAGACGATTTACGCCAGAACCGGTTGCCTCCAGGCAGGCAACAACATCCCCGAACTCGCCGCGCTGATGCAGCAGGGTGGTTATATCCGCCCCCATTTCACACAGGTGAGTGGGGCGCCAGGCAATCGCTTTTTCCCAGGCATCGCGCCAGTCGGCATCGCTCATATTGCGCCAGGCGCAGGCTTCAGCTCCCGCCTCGACAAGATAAGAGACAACCTCGTCCTGCACGGTCGTCGGATTACAGGTGGTCAGAAATATTTTGGCATTCTTCTTCAGCAAGCCTTCCACCAGGGGAATCATCTTCAGATCGAGATGCATGTTACAGGCGAGGCGCACATGGCTCAGATCCGGGAGGGCCTGCACCTGCTTAAGAGTGCGAACCATATGGCGGGAGGACCACTCAATCTCTTTTTTAAACATCTCATTCTGGGTGTACACAGACGTTCCTTATTAGTTGTTTTAGCAGTGTTTTTTGAGGGGGAGTGAATCTTTTGGGTAATGACCGAGGATAACAAAATGCACAGAGGATGTTAACGGGTGTGGTGAGCGTTTCCGGGGGCTAAAAACAAAAAAGCCACTCTGTCGATTGGCTTAATTATATGATTCTAAAGATAAAATTTGGTGGCCCCTGCTGGACTTGAACCAGCGACCAAGCGATTATGAGTCCGAAACTAAAGCTATGTAAAACAATAAGATGCTTTTATTTCAAGCGCTTATGAAATCGAATAATGGAGAATATGCCAGCATAGCGAATAGGTTTGCTGCCATTTTGCTGCCACTTTTAGCGATCATCTGCAGGCACCGTTATACGTTAAAAACTGTACTTGCAATCAGCTGCTTATTCATAATGCCATCGATCTCTACCTCCTCAGCCTCTTTCGCGTCATCGAGAGAGAATGCGTAGAAATTATGATCAGCCATGCCTCCAATAGGAAAAAGAAAAAGAACCTCTACATTTATGCTACGATTTCCGAGATGATTAATAAGGTTTGTGTAGCGTGTAATTTCCGCTTTTTCTAAGTAGAAGAATCCATTGAAATTTTTATAAAACTTTGAGTCGATGAGTATTATTTGATTATCATCACCAGCAAATGCTAGAAAATCGGGGCGTTTCCCTCCTATCTCAGATATCCATTGAGGTAGGGTGTGTTTGTTTTGTTCGATAGCAAAATAAAATGTTCCCCACTCGTCAAGAATTTCTCTTGTTAGGCGCTCTCCAATCTCGCCTTTTGCAACGTTAGAAGCTGAAGTTGCTTTAGTCTTTACGGTATTAGATGTGTTATTGATTTTTGATAATACAGCCTTTGTATTAGACATGTTTTCTCCACTAAATATTATTTGGTTAATTTAGGTTAGAAGGTTTAGAGGGTTAAGGTTTATTGCTTCAGTGAGGTGGTCTGGCGCGAAATGTGCATAGCGCATTGTCACCTTGATATCTGTATGTCCAAGGATACGCTGCAGTACAAGGATGTTGCCCCCACGCATCATAAAGTGGCTGGCAAATGTATGCCGTAGTACGTGGGACAATTGCCCGTCGGGTAGTTCAATCCCCGCACGCCTAATAGCCCCACGAAATGCAGAATAGCATCCAGCAAACACTGGTTTAGATGTTCTCAATTTGGGGAGAATCTCGTATAGATTTTCACTGATTGGAACAGCTCGGTTCTTTTTGCCTTTCGTTTTGATGTACGTGATCTTGCCAGGGCTAATCTGCTTGCCTGTAATGGATTCAGCTTCACCCCACCTTGCACCAGTGGCGAGACATATCTTAACTATGGTGACAAGGTCCTGTGCTCTGCTGTTCTCACATTCTGCAAGTAGGAGCTTAATTTCATCAACCGTTAGCCAGGCCAGTTCCGCCTCATCTATTTTAAACTCCCGGACATTCTCCAGAGGGTTCGGTGCTATCCAATCATCAAGCCTTTTCAGCTCGTTAAACATGGCCCGGAAATAAGCCAGTTCAAGATTGACCGTGCGTGGGGTAACAGACTTCACGCGATCTGAGCGGGTGATTTTCCCGCTTAACCGCTGTTCGCGATAGGTTGCAAAAAGCTTTGCATTAAATTCAGTCGCCAAAGGGTTGCCCATGGCCAGGCAGGCAAATTCCATTGCCCCTTTACGTTTCACTCCATCAGATAAAGTTACGCCGTGCGCGTTGAACCAAGTTTCAACGAGATCAGTGACTCGACGTCTGTCTACCTTCTCACCCAGCCATGGTTTTTCCTGAGACTGATCTTTTAAGTGCCGTTCAAATGCCAGTGCCTCTCCCTTTGTGGCAAATTGGCGGCGTATCCGCCGCCCGTCCCTGCCATTTGGGAAGACCTGAGCCTGCCATTTTCCATTGCTTAATTTATTTACTGCCATGGTTTAGCCTTGTTCGGCTGTACGCGTTAGGCTCTGCCAGTGTTCCTCACTAAGGATCCTAAGTGGTGTACCTTTGTTGTCACGATAATCGATCGCTTGCTCAATTTTTCTGCCAAAACTCTGAAATTTCCAATCCTTCGAGCTGAGCGCTCCAATGATGAGGTAGTCTAAATCTTGGGTTACTCGATCTGATATTGTGCATCCGAGTTTTATTAGGTCTGCTTCACACTGACGGCGTGAGCCGCAAAGGAACTTACCTGTTAAGCACACTTTGCTATTTTCTGGATAAAACTGTTCAACGAGATCAACGGGGGATGTTGTGGAATACCCATCCACAATACCCTCTGAAATATTAGATCCAGTGAATGCAGTAATTTCCTCCAGAAGCAATACTCTCTCATATTCTGTAATAACACCATCAGATAGGATTGACTGAACCAGGGAGTATAAATGTTTGCCAGGGTAATTACTTTTAAGGGCTGCATTGGTGGACAGAAACCAATTAAGATAGCTGATTTCTTCATCACTCAAATGATAATCGGATGCCATTCCTTTACATAACCCTTCCAACAGATGCTTGTCTGAATCAGTCGAATAAAGGTCAATGTTTGGCGTATCCATCAAACCGCGTTGCATCTCGAGTAAGAGTTCTTTTAAATCATCCAGCTCGCTTTGTTCTACTCTGCCGTCAGAAAGGATGTCAGAGATTTTTGCTCTTATGCAATTTACATAGTAATTCTGTGAGAGAACCTCTGATTCCAGCAGCCACGTATCAAGGAATATCATTTCCTTCTCGCTGACTTTTCCATCACAAGTCATTCCCTCAATAATATTAATGAGGTTAGCAATCGCTTTGTCTCTGTTTTGTGAGTAATTAAATGCGCTGAACTGACTCATATCCGATCTCCTTATTCCATAAACTCAGTTTTGCTAATGACTTTACCAATAACTTTTACGTCTGATACGGCGCATTCGAATGATGCTTTGCCGTTTTCAATTCGTACGCGCCCGCCAGGGAATCTGTAAATTTCTCTCACGCTCACAAGGCCGTCTATCTGGACTAACCAGAACCCATCAGTAATGTCACCTTCATACAAATCCACTAAGAAGCGGAATTTTTCTGCGGTAATGACAAAAGGCGCGTGCAACCCATCAGGTATCTCACTCTTATCGCAAACAATCTCAATTGGTGAGCTTAAAATCCCATTTGTGATTTTTTTGTGTTGCAACATCACAGCTCTGTCATCTTGACCGTCCTCAAACATCATTCCTTCACCAGAACTTAGCCATTTAAGTGACGCCCCGGTTTCCATGCTGCAGATAACGACCCAATCGGAGGGGAACGTGTTTCGGGCGTAACGGTTAGCCATGGTGCTTTGCGAAACGCCAAGATGATTGCAAAAGGCCTGCCGAGAGCTGAATCCATAGGCTTTCAGGATGCGCTCAATGACTTTTTGCCCACCCGTGTTTTTCATAATCTCAGATTTCAGTTTATCGCTAACATGGCGAATTGTGATGTTTGAAGTTGGCATTGGCGTTTTGTGATCCTATTCTCCGGGTTGTGAACCGATTTATAGTTGTGAACATTACTGAATAGTGTGGTTAGTACCCAAACTGAGGAATAGTGCATCATGAATAGAAACTTTTCAATGCGCCCTAGCATCAATCTTGTGGTGGCTGAGCCTTACATCACACTGGATGAGTTCTGCCGCCGTACTGGCTATAAGCCAAGCTATGCTCGCCAGATGATCCGTGAAAACCGCCTGCCAATCAGAAAGAAAGCAGGTGTTAACAGCCTCATCGAAATCAACATGTTCGCTTTGACGATGGAAGCAGCTCAAGGCTGTGAAATCGCAATGCAAGCTTGATAGTTCCATTCTGAGATAAGAAAAGGAATTACGACATGTTTGATTATCGCGTTTCTAAACATCCGCACTTCGATGAAGCTTGCCGGGCCTTTGCCTTACGTCACAACATGGCAAGGATGGCAGAGCGTGCAGGAATGAACGTTCAGACACTGCGGAATAAGCTAAACCCGGAACAACCGCACCAGCTCACCGCACCGGAAATCTGGTTGCTTACCGATCTCACTGAGGACTCAACTCTGGTTGATGGCTTTCTGGCCCAGATTCACTGTCTGCCGTGCGTACCGATGAACGAAGTGGCAAAAGAGAAGCTGCCGCATTACGTCATGAGTGCTACTGCTGAAATCGGACGTGTTGCTGCCGGTGCTGTATCTGGTTATGTGAAAACCACTGCAGGCCGCCGCGATGTTATCAGCAGCATTAACTCTGTAACTCGTCTGATGGCACTGGCTGCCGTTTCGATGCAGGCGCGTTTGCAGGCTAACCCGGCGATGGCAAGCGCGGTGGATACCGTGACGGGCCTCGGCGCTTCGTTCGGTCTGATCTGAGGTGGTTATGCTGACTAAAGAACCATCTTTCGCGTCACTTCTCATAAAGCAAAGCCCAGCAATGCACTACGGTCACGGCTGGATCATGGGGAAGGATGGCAAACGCTGGCACCCGTGCAGCTCACAGGACGCACTGTTGGCTGACCTGTCCAGAATTAAACAGGGGAAATCATGGCTATTGAGGGCGCTACGGCGACTGTTCCATTAAGCCCCGGTGAACGTCTGGACGGACTGAACCATATTGCGGAATTGAGGGCTAAAGTGTTTGGTCTGAATATTGATCCGGAGCTTGAAAGGTTTATTAAAGATATGCGCGATCCACGCGATATAAATAATAAACAGAATGAGCGGGCGCTGGCAGCCATTTTTTATATGGCAAAAATTCCGGCAGAACGTCATGGCGTCAATATTAGTAATCTGACTACTGACGAAAAGCGGGAGCTGGTTAAAGTAATGAATCATTTTCGTGCAGTGGTGAGCTTATTTCCAAAACGGCTAACCATGCCGAATTAATCCAAAACAGAAATTAATGGCGTAAACCCGCCGGGCTTCTTATTGCCCAAATTCAGGAGAAAAAAACAATGCGAAATATTGAAATCCGTACCACTAAAACCGGACCAGGTGATGCTCGCCTAAATCAGTTGCTGACTGAGGCGCGCATGGAAGAACGCCGCGCACGAGCGGAAGTGATGGCGAGCCGCATGGTTAACCTGGCTAACCACATCAAAACCAATCAACTGGACATTAACGAGGCGCTGGAGCTGCTGTTGCAGGAAAGCGAAACCTACCGCCATCAGGCTATGGAGATCCACTAATGGGTGACTCAATGGACCGCGTACAGAAACACGTTGAAGAAGAATTGCTGCGCCACATCCACACCGCCCGCAATCGAGCGCCGGGCGTTTCCCGTGTTCTCTGCATTGATTGCGATGCACCAATCCCGCCAGATCGCCGCCGCGCTATTCCGGGCGTGCAGTGCTGTATCACCTGTCAGGAAATCGCTGAGCTGAAAGGCAAGCACTACAACGGAGGTGCGGTATGAGCACCATACTGAAATGGGCGGGCAATAAAACCGCTGTCATGCCTGAGTTGATGCAGCACCTGCCTGCCGGTTCTCGCCTGGTTGAGCCTTTTGCAGGTTCATGTGCTGTGATGATGGCGACAGACTATCCTCATTATCTTGTCGCGGATATTAACGCCGACTTAATAAACCTTTACCAGAAAGCTGCGCAGCACACTGAGGAGTTAATTGCTTGTGCGCTGGTATTTTTCAGCGAGGATAATAATGCTGAAAGCTATTATCAAAACCGCCTGCGATTTAATACCGATACGACGCTGACCGCGCTGGAACGTGCGGCGCTGTTTTTATATTTGAATCGCCATTGTTATCGCGGGCTGTGCCGTTACAACCTGAGCGGGCAATTTAATGTTCCGTTTGGCAACTATAAAAAGCCCTATTTCCCTCATGCAGAAATCCTCACCTTTGCGGAAAAGGCCCGCCGGGCCACGTTCATCTGCGCCAGTTATGACGAGACACTGGCAATGCTACAGGCGGGCGATGTGGTCTATTGCGATCCGCCGTATGACGGCACTTTCACTGCATACCACGCAGCAGGATTTACTGAGGATGACCAGTATCACCTGACCTCTATTCTTGAGCGCCGTTCATCAGAAGGTCACCCGGTTATCGTTTCCAACAGCGACACACCGCTGACCCGTTCCCTTTATCGCAATTTTACCCGGCACTGCATAACCACTAAGCGAAGCATGGGGGTTGAGGCCGGAGACGGTAAGTCTGCTGCGGAAATCATCGCTGTTTCTAAACAGCGCTATTGGGTTGGATTCGATCAGGCGGGCGGTTTTGATTGTTCTGTCGTGCATGAGGTGCACGCGTGAGCGATCACGAAACTAAAAACTACGGCGGCGCATGTGATGCCGCCGCTGCTTTTGCCTGGAGTAAACCAAAGAAAGCAGTTAACCCCTATCTGGACCCGGCGGAAGTTGCGCCGGAGTCTGCGCTTTCAAACCTGATCGCTCTTTACGCTGCGGATAACGAGCAGGAGCAGCTGCGCCGTGAGGCGCTGAGCGATGAGGTCTGGGAACGCTATTTCTTCAATGAATCTCGTGATCCTGTCCAGCGTGAAATGGAACAGGACCGGCTGATCAGTCGTGCCAAAATGGCGCGCGAGCAGCAGCGTTTTAACCACGATCTGGTCATTCTGGCTGACGTTAATGCCATGCCGTCCCATATCAGCAAGCCTCTGCTGGAGCGGATTAAATATTTCCATAGTCTGGGCAGAGCAAAAGCCTATTCCCGCTACCTGCGCGAAACAATCAGGCCGTGTCTTGAGCGGCTGGAGCGCGTGCGTGACAGTCAGGTGTCTGCCTCTTTCCGGTTCATGGCGAGTCATGACGGACTGGAGGGGCTGCTGGTACTGCCTGAAATGAATCAGGATCAGGTCAAGCGCCTTTCCACGCTGGTTGCGGCACATATGAGCATGTGTCTTGAAGCGGCCTGCGGTGATCTGTTTGTTAGTGATGATGTTAAACCAGAAGAAATCCGCCAGGCATGGGAAAGGGTTGCTGCAGAAGCCATGCGCCTTGAGGTCATCCCGCCAGCGTTTGAGCAGTTACGCCGCAAAAAGCACCGCCGCAAGCCGGTGCCTTATGAACTGATCCCATCGTCGCTGGCGCGTATGCTGTGCGCGGACTGGTGGTATCGCAAACTGTGGCAGATGCGCTGCGGGTGGCGGGAGGAACAGCTGCGGGCCGTTTGCCTGGTCAGCAAAAAAGCGTCCCCATATGTCAGCTATGAAGCCGTGATCCACAAACGCGAGCAGCGCCGCAAATCGCTGGAGTTCTTCCGCTCGCATGAGCTGGTCAACGAAGACGGTGACACGCTGGACATGGAAGACGTGGTGAACGCCAGCAACAGCAACCCGGCACACCGCCGCAACGAAATGATGGCCTGTGTCAAAGGGCTGGAGCTAATAGCGGAAATGCGCGGAGACTGCCCTGTGTTCTATACCATCACCTGCCCGTCACGCTTCCACGCAACCCTCAACAACGGCAGACCTAATCCGAAGTGGACCAGCGCTACCGTCCGGCAGAGCAGTGACTATCTGGTTGATACGTTCGCCGCTTTCCGCAAGGCAATGCACAAGGCGGGTCTGCGCTGGTACGGCGTCCGCGTGGCAGAGCCGCACCATGACGGCACCGTGCACTGGCATCTGCTGTGCTTTATGCGCAAAAAAGACCGTCGTTCCATCACTGCGCTGCTGCGTAAGTTTGCCATCCGTGAAGACCGCGAGGAGCTGGGCACCAATACCGGGCCGCGCTTCAAGTCCGAGCTAATCAACCCGCGCAAGGGCACGCCGACCAGCTACATCGCCAAATACATCAGCAAGAACATCGACGGGCGCGGGCTGGCTAAAGAAATCAGCAAAGAAACCGGCAGATCACTGCGTGACAGTGCCGAGCATGTCAGCGCCTGGGCGTCACTGCACCGTGTTCAGCAGTTCCGTTTCTTTGGTATTCCAGGACGTCAGGTATACCGCGAGCTGCGCTTGCTGGCTGGTCAGGCGGCGAGAGTACAGGGCGAACGCAAAGCGGGTGCGGCGGTACTGGATAATCCACGTCTGGATGCGGTACTGGCAGCTGCAGATGCAGGTTGCTTTGCCACCTACATCATGAAGCAGGGCGGTGTACTGGTTCCCCGCAAACATCACCTTGTCCGCACGGCATATGAGCTTAACGACGAGCCGAGCGCCTACGGCGATCACGGTATTCGTATCTATGGCATCTGGTCCCCGATTGCAGAGGGCAAGATTTGCACGCACGCGGTGAAGTGGAAAAAGGTTCGTAAGGCCGTTGACGTTCAGGAGGCGACAGCCGACCAGGGCGCTTGCGCCCCTTGGACTCGTGGCAATAACTGTCCCCCTGTTGAAGATCTGAACAAATCAGGGGGTGATTTACCCGATATTAAAACTATGAATGAGAAGGAGCTGCAGGAATATCTCCACAACATGGGCCAGAAGGAACGGCGGGAGCTGACAGCCAGGTTAAGGCTGGTAAAACCGAAGCGGAAAAAAGCATATAAACAGACTATTTCGGATCAGCAGCGCCTGCAGCTTGAGGCAGAGCTGAGTTCCAGAGGGTTCGATGGTAGCGAGTCAAAGCTTGACCTGCTTCTGCGCGGCGGCAGCATTCCGTCAGGTGCCGGACAGCGTATTTTTTACCGCAACCACCGCCTGCAGGAAGATGACAAATGGCGTCAGTGGTACTGATGCCGCAGCTTTAACAATTCATGCTCTTATTGATCCGCATCAGAGCGATCTAACTGACAGATAAAAAACGGTTTACATTCGCAAATCCCTACTATGCTGTAATTATAAACAGTGTATATATATACAGTTGTTATGTGTCCGTGGTAGTGATAGGAGGGAAAATGCAGGATTATTTTTTGGAGTCGTTGAAGCTCCAGCGCATTGATTTTTTTATCAAGCTTGTAGCGGCTAGTGAGTGCAGCGACGAAGAAAAGCGGCTGGCTATCCAGTGGGTGTCCGAACTGACCGACGAGCTGATGGCGAAAATCCGCAGCCATGAATACTGCCGGTCGATGGACGTAATCAGTTAGGGGGAGATCTGTATGCGCATTGAAATAATGATCGATAAAGAGCAGAAGATTAGCCAGGCTACACTGGACGCCCTTGAATCCGAGCTTTACCGTAATTTGCGCCCTCTGTATCCCAAAACAGCAATTCGTATCCGCAAGGGCAGCGCCAACGGCGTCGAGCTGAGCGGGTTAAAACTGGATGAAGACAAAAAGCGAGTGATGGAAATAATGCAGCAGGTCTGGGAGGGAGACAGCTGGTTACATTAGCGAACGTTGCGGACGATAAAACTGTTTTTTACCGTCCGCAAGGTTGAACAACGAGCCATGCGAGGCGTTAGAAATTGTCTTGGTTAGTGCCTACTTCTCATAAGAGGCACTATATATGCTAAATGCAGCGGCTTAAAGCAGAAACATCTTGCGCGATTAGGGGCAATGAACTTAAGTTAAGTAACGCAACCAACAGTTAAAACGGTTGTCTTAGTTACAAGGAATTTGCTGTTGTGGTTGCTGGTGACGAAGAGTACACTTCCGCGCCATATAAGAAGGAGGGGTTATGTCAAGTATCGCCGCATTGAGGCTGGGTAATCCAGTTGAACGTTTGGCACGGGTTCTGAAAGAGAACCAGGACAAGCTCAATCTGAGTAAAGATGGTTTTGTGTCCGTAGATTTGTCCAACGAAGAAGCTATGAAAGCCATCAGAGATCAGATGGATAAGCTTGAAGGCATCAAAACGAGCACTGTCAAAGCAAAACATTATTACAGAACCCGATAATGGCAACATTACTTTTAGCAGTGATTTTGGTTAGTGGTTTTATATATGTAAACCTATCACTTTCAACACGTTACAGATATAAGCGTTCCAATGGCTGGGACGCTTATTTTTTTGTCGCCGCCTGGGGAATTGTGTTCTTTCTGGTCGGTGGCTTTTTAACCTTCGTCCTGAATATTACAGGTGGGTTCCGCTGGCTATCCAATGAGCTTAATCTTACGCCGGATAGCTTCAACGGCATGTTGTCTACTTCATCCGACAAAGCCCAGCGTATCAATGAAATCAAGCAGATTGCATGGGTTGTTATTTCAATTGTGCTTTCTGCAATTTCTGGCCTGGGTAATAAGTTGCGTACAAAGAGTGGTGATCGCCGCTGGGATGCACTTGCTAAGGCTGTGGGGAATAACTCTTTTGAGTCATTGCTGATGGAAGCATCAGCACGACAATTTCCGATCATCGCGACACTCTCATCGCGAAAAATCTATGTTGGCCTAGTGACGTGTCCGGCGCTGGAAAATGGGCTGTCGGAACACCTGGAAATACTCCCTATGTTAAGCGGCTATCGTGATAAAGATGATCTCACGATAAGCATCACGACGAACTATCATCAGCACTATCTTGAAAGCGGCGTTATCGGTGGGATGTCGCGCCTGAATATCCAGGATTTCCGTGTGCTAATCCCTAAAGATGAAGTTGAAACCATCTCGTTTTTTGACACTGAAACGTATAACAAATTTAAAGAAGACGAAGCGCGCGACCGGAAAGACTGTCGCAAGTTGGGTGGTAAAAAGCCATCAACACGCAGGAGAAGGACTGCTGGCGACGCAGAGCAGGGTAGTGCATGACTATGCTGCATGAATCCGCATGATCGTTTGAGGATCGTTTTTGCTGAGGCCCGCCAGGAATGGCGGGCTTTTGCTAATGTCATGCAGGTGCATGAAAACCACTACACAAAGCGGCCAGGCGTGGCGGGGATACGAGCGCGCGCAATCAGTTGTACTCCCATAGTCAATCTCTTCATGATATGTTATAGAAAATTTGACGGCCGACAGTGTCGGCCGTGTGTGAAACAATATTTAATTGGATGGATCATGAAGGAATCGGTTAGTGCATCATTAATCATTCAGGGTAAACATAGGTTCTATAGCCTAACTCTACCTATTGAAATTATAGCAAGTTGCTGTTCTCCTAATCCTAGATCTGAAGACCCAGAGGAAGGATTTCAACGAAGCTTAGATGGGAACCGAGCTGAATCTATCGCTAATTATATTTATAATGGTGGTGTGATACCTTCTAGTATTATTCTTTCTGCTCAGGCATCTGCTGATTTTGAGTATAATAGTAAGAAAAAAACATTAAGCTTTAATAATGATATTAAATCTTTTCTGATTATAGATGGTCAGCATCGTGCTTATGGTTTTAGAAAATTATATGAAAAAGGTTTTGATGATAAAAAATTACGTATCCCAGTTGTTATTTTTTCAGAGTTGACACCTATAGATGAAGCTAGGTTGTTTATTGATGTAAATACATTACAAAAACCTGTGCCTAAAGAATTGCTATTGGATATCAAAAAACTAGCAGAAACTGAGAATGCAGAAGAAGAAGTGCTGGATTTGATTTTTACTCTATTTGAAAAGAATACAACAAGTGCATTAGTAGGAAAGTTATCTAGATTTGAGAAAAAAAGAAACCTAATATCTAAGGTGACGTTTTACGAAGCTTTTAAATTAATATTACGTGCGTTTGATATTTCTAGTCCACAGCGTTTATTTGAGATTGTTAATGCATACCTATTCGCCGCTGAGGATTTGTTGAATGCTCAAGGTGTTAGTTTTGATGAGGTGATAATTAAACCTACATCATTTAAAATATTAATTGGTCATAGTAAAGCTGTTATCGCAATGATATTTGATAATTCACCAGAATCCTCTAGCTTGATCAGTGAACATAAAAAATACCTTGCGAGAAGTTTAAATGGGAATATAGCTACTGTTTTAAATAATAGAGCCACTGCTAAATCTATTGAGTTGCTAGATAATAAGTTACTTAAAAGAAATATAGTGATATGACAAATCTTGTTAAGATTGAACGACTCTTTAAAGCTATATCTTGCCCCCCAATTCTGGGGGCAAGTAGAGTTGCCTATGGGAGAACTATTGAAAAGCTGGATAATCTTAACTTCGCATTGACAGGTATAACGGTTCCGCCGAATCAGATTTTGACATTACAAATGCTAGACCCTAAAGAATTTGCATATTATATGTCAGGAGAAGCTAACAGGTTTTTTCTCGCATCAATGATTTCTTTAGATAGAGCAAAAAATGATGATGGCGAAAATTTATCTTGGCAGATTGTTGAACATTATTACGCTGCATACTATGCGGTTCATTACTTGATTCGTATATCTGGGACTAGCTTAACCAATATTGATAAGGCAGCACTTAATATAATTTTGAGGTCGAATATGACTGGAAATGTTTATCAAGGCTTATCAAGTGGGTTAAATTTTATGCATTATGATAAGTTATGTGAAAATGTATCATTACACAAACAGGATAAAAAAGGCGGTTCCCATATTGACACATGGGCGTCTTGGGTGTGTGTAATTGAAAAACTACTGTTGGCGGCTAATTCAGATGTTGCAGAGTATACAGAAAGTGCAGTATCACTTTCTGAACATCTTAAATTTATTAGACGAAGTAATGATACGTTTAGCCCCACGGTGATTCGAAATGAAATAAATTATCAATTTTCTAACAATGCTTGGTGTTTTAATGATTTAACTAAAAACAAGATTAATAGTGTGAGACGTGCCTTGGTTGAAAATAACATGTCGCTTAACAATAATGGTGATTTGCTAGAGAATCTTGTCTGCAATAATAATTTTATTATTTCTTTGGCTAGAAAAGTGTTTTTATCGGCCTCGGAAAATAATTCCAAAAGTATTTGTAGAAGCCTGTTGAATAAGTATAAAAGAAAAATTCCCGCCTTGGTATGAAAGGGCGGGAGCCTTTTTCTAGTCAAGGGTATATTGTGTAAAGCTAATTATCTTATCACCTATCCAATGATTAAATTCTTCAAGCCTTTTCTGTAAGGGCAATAGTTCATTTCGCACAAATACCTTGCTGGCCTTTTCCACGTCACCGAAACCTCCTGTGTTGTTTGGAATGATGCCCATCATCTGCGGCGGTACGCGGTGCGCTGCCATCATGTCATCACGGCTGACGTTCTTAATGTTCAGAAACTCATCTTTCGCCGCAACCTCTGACAGAGGGATGATCTGAATGCCATCCTTTTTCCCGTTAGGCGAGTACATAAACAGGTTGCGGAAGTTGCCCGGCCCTTTAGCACTTTTCATGGCCTGGCGGATGTTATTCACGTCTTCCTGGTTCTGCGCGGCGTCGGTCATATACATGATGAAGCCTGCGTGACTGCCGTTGATGTAATACTTACGGCGGAACAGCGTGGCGGACTCATTCAGCAGGGCGGAAGGGATGGCGGACAGGTACTCCGGCAGGCCGTAAATCTCCTGGTTTAAATCCGGCTCCATCAGGTGAAAGATGTTGCCTTTAGTGAACTCATACGGCTGCGTGGTCATGCCGTACTGCACAAACCAGTAAGTATCGAGATCCACGCCGCGGCGCGTGTATTTCGCCAGTGATGGCTCCAGCGACAAAATACCGCCGAGCCGGTTGGTGCGTTTCTCTAGGTAGGCGTTACCAAACACCAGATAGTCCTGCACGAAGCGGCTGAATGCCTGCTGGCTCAATAGCGGATGCGGGATAAACGTGCTGGTCAGGATGTTGCGCTTAACGGCAATCGGCGAGCTGTGATGCACGGCGGCGCGATAGGTGCGGGCCAGGCCGTCAAAGCTTACTGGCGGCTCATACCATTTATCCATCTGCACGCACTCTACGTAGTCCAGCAGTTCGCGGCGGTCCAGCACCGGTATTGGATCGCCAAAGCTGAACGCTTCGGCGTGAGTTGTGTTTTTCTGCTGCGCGGCTTCCTGCACTGGCGCGGGGCTGGTCAAGGCTTCGTGTTCACTCATCAAAAAATCTCCACAATGTTGCTGGTATTGGCGGCCTCGCCCTGCAGCGGTTCGTTAAACAGAGCGTGCATCGTTGCCCAGGCCAGGTCTGCATGGCTGGCTTCTTCGCTGCGGCTGGCTTCGTATGTGGGGCGGTTCCCACTGGCGGTGGTGGCGCGACGGATTGCCATGAAAGACTGCGCTATGTCGGTATGCCCGGCGTCAAACTCCAGGCGCCGGTGGCTGATAATGTCGTATGCCTTGAGTACCAGGGCGTTTTTGACATTAGGGTTGTAGACAAACTCCCGCACGGCAGGAAAGAACGCTTTCACGTTCTCGTAGACACCGTGACCGACGCCGGTCGAGTCGATGCCGATATAGGTCACGTTGTACTGCTGTGTCAGCTTTTTAATGGCGTCAGCCTGGGCGCGGAAGTCCATCCCGCGCCACTGGTGCCGCTCAAGAATGCGGAACTTGCCGCCCGGCACGGTTGGCGGTGCCATCACCACGCAACCGGCGCTGTCACCGTTCTGCGTGCCTTTCGCCGGGTCGTATCCGATCCAGACTTCGCGCCAGCCAAACGGGCGCAGCGCCAGCGCCTGAAAATCGGACCAGACTTCCCAACTGTCCACCATGCACGCCTGCAGCTCGCTGAGCGGGAACACTGACGCCAGATCGTCAATAAACTCGCACATCAGCAGGTTCTGGTATTCGTCCGGGCTGTACTCCATGCGCAGCTGGTCCAGGTCGAACAGATTACAGCCGCCGCGCACCGCATCCTCCACAGTGACGATCTGGCGATACTGTCCGTCCGGGCAGAGCACGCCGCGCGCAAGATTGCTGTGGGTCAGGTCAATATCCACCTTGTCTGTTTTGGCGCGGCCCCGGTTGAACAGCGCGCCGGACCAGAACGGATAGGCGCTGTGGGTCAGGCTGGACGGCGTGGAAAAGTAGGTTTGTCGCCATTTCTTGTGAATGGCCATGCCGGAGGCAACCTTGCGCAGCTCCTGAAATTTCGGTATCCAGAAATATTCATCAAGGTATAGGTTGCCGTGGTAGCTCTGCGCCGTGCGGGCGTTGGTGCCGAGGAAGTACAGGCACGCGCCGTTGCTGAGCGTCATCGGGTCGCCTTTCAGCTCAACATCCACCTCTTTTGCAAAGTCGATGATGTACTGCTTAAAAACGTGTGCCTGCGCCTTACTGGCTGAGAGGAAAATCTGGTTACGCCCTGTGGTGATGGCGTCAATCAGCGCTTCGCGAGCAAAAAAGTATGTTGCCCCGATCTGGCGTGATTTAAGCAGGTTGCGAATGCGGTGTTTTACGCCTGCCTGCCACCAGTGGTGCTGATATTCAAACATGCCGTTGCGGAAGATTTCTTCCAGCTTTTCGGTCTGTTCATCAGTGAAAACATTCTTTTCGGGCTGGCGGCGTGGTCCTTTGTTGCGGTTGGCAACTTTCGGGTTTAAGTCTGCTTCGGTCCCGCCATCGTTAAATTTACCGATCCGGGCGTGGCGCTCTGACTGGCGCGCCAGCAGGTCAATTTCCTTGAAGTCTTTCCCTTCTTTCTGCTCCTTCATGATGAGCTGGCAGTAACGTGCGGCGGTGGTGAGCTGCATCTGATCCAGCGGCCCATAGTCGCCCCACTTGTCGCGCTTCTTCCAGCTGTGAACGGTTGCAACTTTCTCGCCCAGCATTTCAGCAATGCGGGCTACGCGGTATCCCTGAAAGTACAGCAGCATGGCCTGCCGACGGGGATCGAGGTCTGCGGGGGTCATTGTCGTGTTCATGGCCCAAACATACGGCCTTGCCCGGCGGCTTTCCCCGGCTGTGGTTTGTGTGGCGGACCGTACAAGCGCCGCGCGTTGTTTCACTCCCCCCATCACCGCAAACATAAGGCTCCAGTAAGTTTTTTCTAACGGAGCACTGCTCATGACAGTGAAAGCAAAGCGTTTCCGTATCGGGGGGGAAGGCGTCACCACCGACGGACGCGAAGTTAAGCGTGAATGGCTTGAACAGATGGCGGCCAGCTACAACCCGGAGGTCTACACCGCGCTGATTAACCTTGAGCATATCAAGTCTTATCTGCCGGAAAGCACCTTTAACCGCTACGGCAGGGTGGCGGGGCTGGTTGCTGAAGAAATTCAGGACGGCCCGCTGAAGGGCAAAATGGCGCTGTATGCCGACGTGGAGCCGACCAGCTCGCTGGTTGAACTGGTCAAGAAAGGCCAGAAGCTTTTTACCTCCATGGAAATCAGCCCGAAGTTTGCCGACACCGGAAAGGCCTACCTTGTTGGCCTGGCCGCCACTGACGATCCGGCGAGCCTGGGCACCGAAATGCTGGCATTCAGCGCCAGCGCCGCGCATAACCCGCTGGCGAACCGTAAGCAGGCCCCTGAAAACCTGTTTTCGGAAGCGGTTGAAACGCTGATCGAACTGGAAGAAGCCCAGGACGAAAAACCGTCCCTCTTTGCCCGCGTCACCGCGCTGTTCACCAAAAAAGAGCAGACCGATGAGGCGCGTTTCTCCGACGTGCATAAAGCCGTGGAACTGGTCGCCACCGAGCAGCAGAACCTGAGTGAGCGCACGGATAAATCCCTGACCGAACAGGACAAGCGCCTTTCTGAGCTGGAGTCCTCCCTGCAGGAGCAGCAGGCCGCCTTTGCCGAACTTGAGCAAAAGCTGAGCAGCGAAGACAGCCGTAAAGACTACCGCCAGCGCGCGCCGGGCGGTGACGCACCGGCAGGCACCCTGACCAATTGCTGATGGAGCATAAAATCCGATGAAAAAGAAAACCCGCTTTGCCTTTAACGCTTACCTGCAGCAGCTGGCGCGCCTGAACGGTGTGGAGGTGGAAGAACTCTCCAGTAAGTTCACTGTGGAGCCGTCCGTGCAGCAGACGCTGGAAGATCAGATCCAGCAGTCCGCCGCTTTCCTGACACTGGTTAACATCACGCCGGTCACTGAGCAGTCCGGGCAGTTGCTGGGGCTGGGCGTTGGCAGCACCATTGCCGGAACCACCGATACCACCACCAAAGAGCGCGAGCCTACCGATCCGACGCTGATGGAGGACGTGGAATACAAATGCGAACAGACCAACTTTGACACGGTGCTGACCTACGCAAAGCTGGACCTGTGGGCGAAGTTCCAGGACTTCCAGGTGCGTATCCGCAACGCCATCGTCAAGCGTCAGGCGCTGGACCGTATCATGATCGGCTTTAACGGCGTGAAGCGCGCCAAAACGTCCAATCGTTCTGAAAACCCGCTGCTGCAGGACGTCAATAAAGGCTGGCTGCAGAAAATCCGCGAAGACGCGCCGGATCACGTCATGGGCAGCACAACAAAAGACGGTGCAACGACTGCAGGCGCGGTCAAAGTGGGCAAGGGCGGCGACTATGCCAACCTGGACGCCGTGGTGATGGATGCCGCCAACGAGCTGATCGACGCGGTTTATCAGGATGATGACGATCTGGTTGTCGTCTGCGGACGTGAACTGCTGTCTGACAAGTATTTCCCGCTGGTCAACAAAGAGCAGGACAACAGCGAGAAAATTGCCGCCGATCTGATCATCAGCCAGAAACGTATGGGCGGCCTGCAGGCCGTGCGTGCGCCTTACTTCCCGGCAAATGCCCTGCTGATCACCCGTCTGGATAACCTGTCCATCTACTGGCAGGAAGATACCCGCCGCCGTTCTGTTATCGACAACCCGAAACGTGACCGGATTGAAAACTTTGAATCCGTCAACGAGGCCTATGTGGTCGAGGACTACCGCTGCGCGGCACTGGTTGAAAACATCGAAATCGGTGATTTCAGCGCGCCTACTGCACCGGAAGGTGGGGAATAAAGCATGAGCCTGAGTCCCGCACGGCAGCACCGCCTGCGCATTCAGGCCGAACAGGCCGCCCGTGAGGGCGGCAGTGTTCGCCATGCGTCCGGCTATGACCTGATGCTGCTGCAGCTGGCAGAAGACCGCCGTCGCCTCAAGGGCGTCCAGTCCACGGTGAAAAAGGCGGAAATCAAGGTGGAGTTGTTGCCGAAATATTCCGCCTGGGCGGAGGGCGTGCTGGCTGCAGGAGGTGCACAGCAGGATGACGTGCTGATGTACGTGATGCTGTGGCGTATTGACGCCGGTGATTATGCCGGTGCGCTGGAAATCGGGCGCCATGCGTTGCGCCATGGTTGGGTGATGCCGCTGGGCAACCGTAACGTGCAGACCGTACTGGCAGAAGAAATGGCAGACGCGGCGCAAAGTGCCCTGCTTGCCGCTGCCGGTTTTGATGCTGATCTGCTTTTGCAGACGCTGGACCTGACAACCGATCTGGATATGCCGGACCAGTCGCGGGCGCGCTTGCATAAAGCCATCGGCGCTGTACTGAGCGAAAGCAACCCGGCATCTGCCCTGAATCACCTTACCCATGCGCTGCAGCTCGATCCCCGCTGTGGTGTGAAAAAAGAAAAGCAGCAGCTGGAGCGCAGACTGCGCAATGACAGCCGCTAAAGAACGTGCCCCGCGCACGGGCGGCACGGGGTGGCGAAAGGCTCTACCACATCAAAACCCCGTCCACCGCCCACTTATTCAGGAGAAAGCCGCATGAAGTTTGTTGCACCAGAACAGGCACCGGAACAGGCGGAGGTCATCAAAAATACGCCGTTCTGGCCTGATGTGGACCTTTCAGAATTTCGCAGTGTGATGCGCACTGACGGCACGGTGACGCAGCCGCGTTTAAAGCAGGTCGTGCTAACGGCGATCTCTGAGGTTAACGCTGAGCTGTACGACTTCCGCAATCGTCAGCAGATGCTGGGCTGGCGGGCACTGGCTGAGGTTCCTGCTGAAATGCTGGACGGCAAAAGCGAGCGTATCCAGCACTACCACAACGCTGTTTTTTGCTGGGCGCGCGCTGTGCTCAATGAGCGTTATCAGGACTATGACGCCACGTCGTCAGGCGTGAAGCGAGGGGAGGAGCTGGCGGAGGCCAGCGGCGATCTGTGGCGTGATGCCCGCTGGGCTATCAGCCGGGTGCAGGATGCACCGCACTGTACGGTGGAGCTTATCTGATGAAAGTGCGTGCGCATCAGCATGACACGGTGGACGCGCTTTGCTGGCGTCATTACGGGCGCACGCAGGGTGTCACTGAGCAGGTTCTGCAGGCAAATCCGGGGCTGGCTGAGTACGGCCCATTTTTACCGCACGGGCTGCAGGTGGAGCTGCCGGACATTACGGCGTCAACCACGGCGCAGACCGTCCAGTTATGGGACTGAATTATGACGCTTGAACGAATCAGCGCCTTTATCACTTACTGCATCGCCGTGCTGCTGGCCTGGCTGGGCGATCTGTCGCCCAAGGATGTGTCAACGGTTGGCGGCGTACTGATTGGTGTGCTGATGCTGGCAATCAACTGGTATTACAAACACCAGTCTTTCAAATTGTTACGTGGTGGCAAAATTTCGCGGGGGGAATATGAATCCTTCAATCGTTAAGCGCTGCCTTGTCGGGGCGGTGCTGGCTATCGCCGCCACGCTGCCCGGTTTCCAGTCGCTTCATACTTCCGTTGAGGGGCTGAAACTGATCGCCGATTACGAGGGATGCCGCCTGCAGCCTTATCAGTGCAGCGCGGGCGTATGGACCGACGGGATCGGCAATACGTCCGGTGTGGTGCCGGGAAAAACCATCAGTGGGCGGCAGGCGGCGCAGGGACTTATCACCAACGTGCTGCGCGTGGAGCGGGCGCTGGAAAAATGTGTGGTGCAGCCGATGCCGCAAAAGATCTATGACGCGGTGGTGTCGTTTGCTTTCAACGTGGGCACCGGCAACGTCTGCAGCTCCACGCTGGTTAAGTTGCTGAACCAGCGGCGCTGGGCGGATGCCTGCCATCAGCTGCCGCGATGGGTGTATGTCAAAGGTGTGTTTAATCAGGGGCTGGATAACCGCCGCGCGCGGGAAATGGCCTGGTGCTTAAAAGGTGTGCACGGATGATGCGTGT
The DNA here is from genome assembly GCA_946480445.1 of uncultured Buttiauxella sp. Taxonomy (GTDB): domain Bacteria; phylum Pseudomonadota; class Gammaproteobacteria; order Enterobacterales; family Enterobacteriaceae; genus Dryocola. The sequence continues at coordinate 331,027 of CAMLJN010000001.1, read as the reverse complement.
TATTCCACTGTTTGTGGCACTGATGCTGACTGTACTGGGCTGGCAGGCATGGCGACTGAATGAAGCCCTCCACACCATCGAGACGCAGGGCGCGGCGCTGAAAAGCAAAACGCAGGAACTGACGAGGAAAAACAGCCAGCTGATCGGCTTGTCCATTTTGACTGAAACAAACAGCCAGGAGCAGACGCGGCTTTATGTTGCAGCGGAACAGACCACCGCACTGCTGCGAAGCCGCCAGCGCCTGATTGAGGAACTGAAACGTGAAAATGAAGATTTGCGCCGCTGGGCTGACACTCCTTTGCCTGCTGACATTATCCGGCTGCGGGAGCGTCCGGCCCTCGCCGGAGGTGCAGCTTACCGTGAGTGGCTGTCCCAGAGTGACGCAGTGCCGCCTGGAAAGGTCAGCGCCGCGCAGTAACGGCGATCTGAATGCGGTGCTGGATGAAACCGAGGCCGCCTGGGCGGTCTGTGCTGACAAAGTGGACACGATTATTGCGTGTCAGGAGCGAGACAGTGAACAAACCGCAGTCCTTACGCAGCGCCCTGAATAAAGCGGTTGCCTATGTCCGCGATAACCCGGACAAGCTGCACCTTTTCGTTGATAACGGCTCACTGGTGGCTACGGGAGCCAGCTCCATGTCATGGGAATACCGCTACACCCTGAACGTGGTGATCGAGGATTTCAGCGGCGACCAGAATCTGCTGATGGCTCCTGTGCTGTTGTGGCTAAGTGACAACCAGCCGGATGCTATCAATAACCCGGATCTGCGCGAAAAACTGTTCACCTTTGAAGTGGATATTCTGCGCAACGATGTGTGCGATATCAGCATGAACCTGCAACTGACGGAGCGTGTGCTGGTCAGCACTGATGGCAGCGTGTCGAGCGTTGAAGCGGTGCCGGAGCCGGACGAACCCGAAGAAATGTGGACGGTGAAACGTGGATGAGCTGCAGAGGGTGGATGACTGGCTGACGGCGCTGCTGGCAAATCTGGAGCCATCGGCACGAAGCCGCATGATGCGCGAACTGGCACAGCAGCTGCGCCGGAGTCAGCAAAACAACATACGCCAACAGCGCAATCCAGATGGCACTGGCTACGAGCCGCGCAGGGTAACGGCCCGGACGAAAAAAGGCCGCATTAAGCGGCAGATGTTCGCCAAACTACGCACCACGAAATACCTGAAAACCGCCTCAAGTGCCGACTCTGCCAGCGTTGAGTTTGCCGGGCAGGTGCAGCGGATTGCGCGAGTGCATCATTACGGCTTACGTGATCGTGTAAGCCGTAAGGGGCCGGAGGTGCGTTATGCGGAGCGGCGGTTGCTGGGTATTAACAAAGAGTCTTACGATCTAACTCTTGATATATTGCATAGATACCTTTTGTCTCAAATTCACCATGGACGCAATGTATAGCTTTTTTTTGCTCAGCGAGAATATATCGCCTCACTTTTTGAGAGTAAATAAGACTTAAGGTAAAACCAAGGATCATCCATGTGAAATAAAATGTGATGACGCCAGATAATAAAAAGATAATCATTCTATTATTTTTGGAATTTTTAAGAGACTTTTCTAATCGTTCTTTTTCAGGAGAGGCTAGCATTAAATTGCATAGCTGCTTGGCATGCTCGGCTGAGATGAGTTTCTTGTCGTAACTGATCTTGGCTGATTCTAGAGCGCAATCGGATGCTTTTAAAGTCCATCTAGGTGGTGAAGTAATTCTTGCTTCGGTTGCTCGAATTTTTGAAATATAAAAACTTTCGTTAGTCGACTCCCAATTCCACAGAGCAGAACCATTAGGTGTTCTGGTGGCAAGGATTAACTCCGGGGATAGACTGCTGATCCCGCTCAGGAAAACAATTATTAGTGCACCTAAGAATATTCTTTCTGGCCATTGGACTCTTGGAAGACTTTTTAATGGAATGGAAAACGTGAAGAAGTTAAGCACGAAAGCAGGGACTCCTGCTTTTTTTAAAATTTCATTGTGAGCCTTTCTATATCTGAATAATGCTCTTAGGCGCACCGCTATCACCGTAAAAACGGTCACAATGATGGAGAGCCATGCGGCAATTGAGGCTGCAGGGGTGCTTAAAAATTCAGCATTGAATATATTGAGGCTAATAGGATTTATAACACTCATTCATCCTCCGATTGGCTGTTTTTTATCCTTCAATCAATTTGTACCATCGACGTCACAATTTGCAAGAAGTTAAAAATAAGCTTGCTGCTGCCATCATATCTCCATGAACGCACAACTCACCGAAATTATGCGCCTTATCACCAACCTGATCCGCACCGGCACCGTGACCGAAGTGGACCGGGAAAACTGGCTGTGCCGGGTGAGAGTGGGCGAGCTTGAAACCAACTGGATTAACTGGCTGACGCTGCGTGCCGGTGGTGCCCGTACATGGTGGTGCCCGTCGCCGGATGAGCAGGTGGTGGTACTGAGCATGGGCGGCAATCTGGAAACTGCTTTTGCATTGCCTGCCATCTACTCCAATCAGTTTGCGCCGCCGTCGGATTCCGTGGACGGCTGCGTGACGGAGTACCCGGACGGGGGATGGTTTGAGTACGAACCCGCCACCGGGCGGTGGCATGTCCGGGGCATCAAATCCATGGTGATCGAGGCGGCGGACAATATCACCCTCAAAACCGGTGAGTTTGTGGTGGAGGCTGGCACCACGCGCATTAACAGCGAAGTGGTGATCAATGGCGGCGTCACCCAGGGCGGCGGCGCGATGAGTTCCAACGGGATCGTGGTGGATAAACACGGTCACACCGGCGTTAAGTCCGGCGGCGATACGTCAGGGGGACCGGTATGACGCTGTATATCGGCATGAGCCAGGGCAACGGCAAGGTCATTACTGATACTGACCATCTGCGCCAGTCAGTGCGGGATATTCTGCTGACCCCACAGGGCAGCCGGATTGCCCGTCGGGAATATGGTTCCCTGCTGTCCGCCCTGATTGACCAGCCGCAGAACCCGGCGCTACGCCTGCAGGTCATGTCTGCAGTCTATGTGGCGCTGAGTCGCTGGGAGCCACGGCTTACGCTGGATTCCATCACCATCAGCAGCAATTTTGACGGCTCCATGGTGGTTGAGCTTACCGGGCAGCGCAACAACGGCGCGCCGGTTTCCCTTTCGGTATCTACAGGAGCAGAGAATGGCAGTGATTGACCTTTCCCAACTGCCCGCGCCGCAGATAGTGGACGTGCCGGATTTTGAGACGCTGCTTGCTGAACGCAAGGCCGCTTTTGTGGCCCTTTATCCGGTGGATGAGCAGGACGCGGTACGGCGCACGCTGGCGCTGGAATCTGAACCCGTCACCAAGCTGTTGCAGGAAAGCACCTACCGCGAAATCCTTTTGCGGCAGCGTATTAACGAGGCCGCGCAGGCGGTCATGGTGGCGTATGCCATCGACAGCGATCTCGATCAGCTGGCAGCCAACTACAACGTGAAACGCCTGACGGTAACGCCTGCCGACAACGACGCGGTGCCGCCTATTGCTGCCGTCATGGAAAGCGATGATGCGCTGCGCCTGCGTGCTCCGGCTGCGTTTGAGGGGTTGTCCGTTGCTGGGCCGACGGCGGCCTATGAGTTTCACGCCAAAAGCGCGGACGGGCGCGTGGCAGATGCCAGCGCAACCAGCCCTGCACCGGCGGAGGTGGTGCTTACCGTTCTGAGCCGTGAGGGTGACGGTATGGCAGGAGCTGATCTGCTGGCGATGGTGGGGCAGGCGCTTAACAGCGAGAACGTGCGCCCGGTGGCAGACCGCCTGACGGTGCGCAGCGCCGAAATAATCCCGTACAGCGTGGATGCAACGATTTTTCTTTATCCGGGGCCGGAAGCTGAGCCGGTAATGGCGGCGGCAAAAGCCAGCCTGCAGAAATACATCGCCAGTCAGGCGCGGCTGGGCCGTGATATCCGCCGCAGCGCCATTTATGCTGCGCTGCACGTTGAGGGTGTCCAGCGTGTGGAGCTGTCATCCCCGCTGGATGATGTGGTGCTGAATAAAACGCAGGCGGCATCCTGTACGGAATGGAGCGTAACCAACGGGGGCACGGATGAATAGCCTGCTGCCGCCCGGTTCAGCTCCGCTTGAGCGCCGACTGGCGCAGACCTGCAGCAGCATTTCAGATCTGCAGGTGCCGCTGCGCGATTTATGGAACCCGGCAACGTGTCCGGTCAGCTTTCTGCCGTATCTTGCGTGGGCGTTTTCCGTTGACCGTTGGGACGAAAGCTGGGCGGAGAGCGTTAAGCGCCGTGTGGTGCAGGATGCTTTCTATATTCACCAGCATAAGGGGACAACCAGCGCCGTGCGGCGCGTGGTAGAGCCGTTCGGATTCCTGATCCGCATCATCGAGTGGTGGCAGACCGGTGAGGCGCCGGGGACGTTTCGCCTGGATATTGGTGTGCAGGAGCAAGGCATCACGGAAGAAACCTATCTGGAACTGGAGCGCCTGATTAGTGACGCCAAGCCGTGCAGCCGCCATCTGATCGGCATGTCAATCAACCTGCAGACCAGCGGCCCCTATTTTGTGGGCGCAGCCACCTACAGCGGCGAAGAAATCACGATTTACCCGTATATCAACGAAACCATTATTTCCGGCGGCACCGCTTATGAGGGCGGGGCGGTCCATGTTATTGACACAATGAGAGTGAATCCATGAGCGCAAAATTTTATACCCTGCTGACTGATATCGGCGCGGCGAAACTGGCAAGCGCCGCCGCGCTCGGTGTGCCGCTGAAAATTACCAAAATGGCTGTAGGTGATGGCGGCGGCGTGCTGCCGACCCCGGATGCAAAGCAGACGGCCTTGGTTAACGAAAGACGCCGCGAAGCCCTCAACATGTTGTATATCGATCCGCAGAACAGCAGCCAGATTATTGCTGAACAGGTGATCCCCGAAACGGAGGGCGGGTGGTGGATTCGTGAAGTAGGTTTGTTCGATGAAACCGGCGCGCTGATTGCCGTGGGCAATTGCCCGGAGAGCTACAAGCCGCAGCTGGCGGAGGGGAGCGGACGCACACAGACGGTGCGAATGGTGCTGATTACCAGCAGTACCGATAACATTACCCTGAAAATTGACCCGTCAGTGGTTCTGGCAACCCGCAAATATGTGGATGACAAGGTGCTGGAGCTTAAGGTGTATGTGGATGACCTGATGGCAAAGCATCTTGCTGCTGCAGATCCTCACACTCAGTATGCGACGAAAGCCAGTCCAACATTTACCGGCTCGCCAAAAGCGCCGACGGCGGCTGCAGGCAATAATTCCACGCAGCTTGCCAACACGGCCTTTGTGCAGGCGGCAATTGCCGCACTTGTTGATTCCTCGCCGGGGGCGCTGGATACGCTGAACGAACTGGCGGCAGCATTGGGAAACGATCCAAATTTTGCCACCACAATGACAAATGCTCTTGCTGAGAAGCAGCCGCTGGACAGCACGTTGACAGCAATGGCTGGGAAATCAGTTGTGGGCCTGCTTCAATATCTTGGGATGGGCGATATCGCCCTTGCTGGAGTGAACTCAGGCATGTTGGGTAATGCTGGATATATTGCGATCCCTATGATTATTGCCGGTGAGCGGAAGCAGCTCATTCTTCAGTGGGGATCGGCATCAACCGGAACGACAGGAGTAACAGTTACTCTGCCAACTGTTTTTCCAACAATGATTTGCGCTTGTGCTGGATGTGAATCGGGGGACCTGACGTCAATTAAAGTCGTTGGTGTTATTCCGCAGTCATTAAGCCAAATCAAAGTGGCGGGGCGCTCTGCAGGCTCGTCGGCACTCTCCAATACCAGCGTAAAATGGTTTGTTATCGGATATTGATATAAGGGAAGCTGATGAAATTTTCTATTAAATCACAATCTTTTTATGCGGAAGGTTTGGCTTTTACTGACACATTGCCTAATGATCTCATAGATCTCTACGAGGATGAAGGAACGAAGTTATACCAGGCCGTAAATGCAGGTAGTTATATCTTTTCGAAGAATGGAGTCCTGACTGCATCGCAACCTAAACCAGACAACTATCATGTCTGGGATGAATATAAGGAATGCTGGTTTTTACCACCTGATGCAGTCGTTAAACGTAAAGCAGATGCTGTTAACGCTGCAGAGTTGAAACGACAAGAATTAACGTTAAATGCCTTGAAATCTATAGAGGTAATCCAGCTAAAGCTCCAAGCCGGTCGGGAACTTTCACCCTCAGATACAATCAAGCTTAGCGAGGTACTGGATTATATAGACGTACTGAATGCTATGGACCTCAGTCTTGCGCCAGATGTACGGTGGCCATAAGTAAGAATGCAATATATGGGCAGCCCATGAGGGCTGCCGGACATCATTTTGTGTATTTAACTCGTAGCTCTAAGAATGGTTTTTCAAGGAATCTATAGGTTATGGCTGATACAGCAATAGTGATAGGGATGATAAATAATGCTGTGTTTAGTATTACACCCATTTTGTCTTGTGTCGGAGAAAGAACAGTCATGTAAAGAGATTTAGCTATTGCAAGGTGGAATAAATACATCGAGAAACTAAGTCCGCCTAAGTATGCAAGGATTCTATCAACTTTGACATTGATATTGATATTCAGGAAGACATAGCCATAAATAATGACCAGAAAAAAGCCTCAATTGTAAAGGATAATGGCATAAAGTGTTTTGACATATGAGAGTTTACATGCATGAATAATGTAATTCCCAGTAATGAAATGCCGATAAAAATTATTGGCATCATTTTGACGCTTTTGAAATAGCCCTTGATATAGCAATAACCAGCTATCATACCGATTAGCAGTTGATCGAGCCTGCCAATGATGGAGTGATATAAACGATAGTAGATTCCAGGGCCATTAAAAATGACCAATGATGTTTTGATGAGAATCATAGCAACGATCATGCCTAAAATCGTCTTTACACCGTCCTTAGACATAAACGTTGCGAGGAATGGAAAAATCAAATAAAACTGAAACTCCACGGCAATTGTCCAGATTGGCCCCATCGGGTACAGTTTGTATCCCCAGCCAGTACCCGGAGAACCTGTATTAAGCTGCAATGTTAGCAGGCGAAATATATCCATAGGAGTAGATTCGCTTTGGTTTACGCATATTGCTATGAATACAAAGATAGTCGCCAGTGGTGCTATTCTTAAGATTCGATTGCGAATGAATTTTTTGTATTCAATATTTTTATTCCCTGCATCGGAGATAACACAAAATAAAAACCCGGAAAGTACCAAGAATAGGCTAACCCCAGTCGAACCCCAGCGAAGCCACAATGACGCCAGATCATTCAGGCTTGTAATAGATCCAAAGTAATTAATTGGTCCGCGGCAATGATGAAATATTACAAGCACAGCAGCAAAAAATCTTAAATGATCAAGCCTTGATAAATATCCATGGTTGAGTGTTTTCATTACGTTACCTTGGGTCAAAATTTGCAGAGGAGTTTAACAACTGCTAATCATCTCATCCAGATGTAAAGCATTTCTTTTTGATGTTTCTCATACATATAGCGGCACTTTTAGTATCTTCATTGTGCCATCCCTGAAACAAAGCCCAACACGTGCGCCGCACGCATATCATCCAGAACATAAGCAGACCCCCTGTAAACCGGAGAGACTGCCTTATGGCTCAGGATTACCACCACGGGGTGCGCGTTGTTGAAGTCAACGAGGGCACCCGATCCATTACCACGGTGAGCACCGCCATCGTGGGCATGGTCTGCACCGGCGATGATGCTGATGCGTCCATGTTTCCCCTAAATAAGCCGGTCCTGCTGACTGATGTACTTACCGCCAGCGGGAAAGCGGGCGAGTCCGGCACGCTGGCCCGTTCGCTGGATGCCATTGCCGACCAGGCGAAACCTGTGACCGTCGTTGTACGTGTAGCGCAGGGCGAAACCGAAGCGGAAACCACCTCCAACATTATCGGCGGCGTGACTGCTGACGGTAAAAAAACGGGCATGAAAGCGTTGCTTTCGGCGCAGTCGCAGCTGGGCGTCAAGCCGCGTATTCTCGGCGTTCCGGGACATGACACGCAGGCGGTTGCTACTGGGCTGCTAAGTGTGGCGCAGAGTCTGCGCGGGTTTGCCTACCTGTCAGCCTATGGCTGCAAAACGGTGGAAGAAGCGATTGCCTATCGTGATAATTTCAGCCAGCGCGAGGGGATGCTGATTTGGCCTGATTTCATCAACTTTGACACCGTGCTGAATGCAGATGCGACGGCTTACGCCTCTGCCCGTGCACTCGGCCTGCGCGCCAAAATTGACGAGCAGACCGGCTGGCACAAAACCTTGTCCAACGTGGGCGTGAACGGCGTCACCGGCATTTCCGCTGATGTGTTCTGGGATCTGCAGGACCCGGCAACCGATGCGGGGCTGCTTAACCAGAACGACGTCACCACGCTTATCCGCAAAGACGGCTTCCGCTTCTGGGGTTCCCGCTGCCTCAGTGACGATCCGCTGTTTGCTTTTGAGAACTACACCCGCACGGCGCAGGTGCTGGCTGACACCATCGCAGAGGCGCATATGTGGGCGGTGGATGGCACGCTTAACCCGTCGCTGGCCCGTGACATTATCGAAGGTATCCGCGCCAAGTTGCGCAGCCTGAAAACGCAGGGCTACATCATCGGCGCAGACTGCTGGCTGGATGAGTCGGTGAACGATAAAGACTCCCTGAAAGCCGGGAAACTCACTATCGACTACGACTACACGCCGGTGCCGCCGCTTGAAAACCTGATGCTGCGCCAGCGCATCACCGATCAGTCTCTGCTGGACTTCTCCAGCCAGGTCAGCGCGTAAGGGGAAACCATGGCTTTACCACGCAAGTTAAAACACCTGAACCTATTCAACGACGGAAACAACTGGCAGGGGATTGTTGAGTCGCTGACCCTGCCGAAATTCACCCGCAAGTTTGAGAAATATCGCGGCGGCGGTATGCCGGGCGCGGTGGACGTGGACATGGGGCTGGATGACGGTGCACTGGACACGGAGTTTTCAATCGGCGGCACCGAACTGCTGTTATTTAAGCAGATGGGCAAAGCCACGGTTGACGGTATCCAGCTGCGTTTCACCGGCTCCATTCAGCGTGACGATACCGGCGAAGTGCAGGCCGTTGAGCTGGTTGTACGCGGGCGTCATAAAGAAGTGGATTCCGGCGAGTGGAAAACCGGCGAAAGCAGCAGCACCAAGGTCAGCAGCACCAACAGCTACGCGAAGCTGGCTATTAACGGTGAGGTGCTCTATGAGGTCGATCTGGTCAACATGGTTGAAATCGTTGACGGCGTGGACCTGATGGAAGAACACCGTAACGCCCTCGGCCTCTGATTAACCTTAACGGCGCGGTTTTCCGCGCCCTGTTTCACAATGTAAGGACAAGAACATGAGCGACAAAGTAAACGAAAAAACCGTTGTGCTGGATACCCCAATCCTGCGCGGTAAAAGCGAAATAAAAGAGGTGATACTGCGCAAGCCACAATCGGGTTCGCTACGCGGTACACGCCTGCAGGCCATCATGGACATGGACGTGAGCGCGATGATGACCATCATTCCGCGTATCTCCAGCCCGACATTGACCCCGCAGGAAATGGCAGAGCTGGACCCGGCGGACCTCACCGCAATGTCCGTGGAGGTAGTCACTTTTTTGTTGAAGAAGTCGGTGCTTGCCGATTTGCCGACAGCCTGACGGTTGATGATCTGGTGGCAGATATTGCCACCATTTTTCACTGGCCGCCGTCCGTCACTGACGTTATGCCGCTGACTGAGGTGCTGGAGTGGCGGCATAAAGCGATCCTGAGAAGCGGGGCCAGCGATGAGTGATAATAACCTGCGTCTGCAGGTGGTACTGAATGCGGTTGATAAACTCACCCGCCCTTTCAAAAGCGCGCAGGCCAGCACTAAAACGCTGGCTGCCGCAGCGCAGCAAAGCAAAGTCCGTCTTAAAGAACTGGATGCCCAGGCCGGTAAAATTGACGGCTTTCGCAAAGCCAGCTCACAGCTGGCAGTGACCGGAAACAATCTCAAAGCCGCTCGCGAAGAAGCGGCGAAACTCGCCACGCAGTTTGCTGCAACCAACCGACCTACCGCCCAGCAGGCCCGGCTGCTGGAGCAGGCCAAAACCCGCGTTAATGATCTACAGACCAAGTACAACGGGCTGCGTCAGTCCGTGCAGCGTCAACGGCAGACCCTGAAAGAATCTGGGATCGACACTAAAAAACTCAGTAGCGCACAGCGGGAGTTGCGGCAGAACGCGGACGAAACCCGGCAGGCGCTGGACAAGCAGCAGAAATCCCTGAGGCGCCTGGGTGAGCAGCAGGCCCGAATGAATGCGGCCCGTGCGGACTACTCCCGCCGTCTTGAAGCACGTGATCGGATTGCCGGAGCCGGGGCGACGACTACCGCCGCCGGGGTGGCAATGGGCGCGCCGGTAATGGCTGCCGTGAAAAGCTACGCCAGCATGGAAGATGCGATGAAAGGGGTGGCGAAACAGGTCAATGACCTGCGCGATGATAACGGCAACCGCACCGCCCGCTTTTATGAAATGCAGGAAGCCATCAAAGCCGCCAGCGAGCAGCTGCCGATGGAAAACGGGGCGGTTGACTTTGCCGCGCTGGTCGAGGGCGGCGCGCGCATGAATGTGGCGAACCCTAATGACTCTTGGGCTGACCAGAAGCGTGACCTGCTGGCCTTTGCTACTACGGCGGCGAAAGCCTCCACGGCGTTTGAACTTCCGGCAGATGAGCTTTCCGAAAGCCTCGGGAAAATTGCCCAGCTCTACAAAGTCCCGACCCGCAACATCGAACAGCTGGGCGATGCGTTGAACTACCTGGACGATAATGCCATGTCAAAGGGGGGGGATATTATCAATGTGCTGCAGCGTATGGGGGGCGTGGCTGACAGGCTTGATTTCCGTAAGGCCGCAGCGCTTGGTTCCACGTTCCTGTCTCTTGGCGCTGCGCCGGAAATTGCCGCCAGTGCCTCGAATGCCATGGTGCGCGAGCTGTCCATTGCAACCATGCAGAGCAAGCGGTTTTTCGAGGGTATGGATCTGCTTAAACTCAATCCCGCCGAGATTGAAAAGCAGATGACCACTGATGCAATGGGCACTATCCAGCGCGTGTTGGAGAAGGTCAACAAACTGCCCAAGGATAAACGCCTGTCTGCCATGACGATGGTTTTCGGCAAAGAATTTGGTGACGATGCGGCAAAGCTGGCGAACAACCTGCCGGAGTTGCAGCGCCAGCTGAAACTCACATCAGGCAGTGAAGCGAATGGCTCCATGCAGAAAGAATCGGATATCAACAAGGATTCACTTTCCGCGCAGTGGTTGCTGGTTAAAACCGGGGCGGAGAACACGTTTAGCAGCCTGGGCGAAACGCTGCGTGAGCCGCTGATGGCGATCATGAGCACGGTAAAGCAGGTTACTGGCTCATTCCGCCGCTGGGTGGAGGAAAACCCGAAGCTGGCAGGCGGGCTGCTGAAAGTGGTGGTTGCGCTGGCGTCGATTGCGGTGGTGCTGGGCACGGTGATGCTGGCAATCTCTGCTGTGCTGGGACCGCTGGCGCTGATGCGTCTGCAGTTTTCTATTCTCGGCATCAAGGGTAGCAGTGTGTTTGGGTTGATTACCAAAGCGCTCGGGGGGGTTGGAAAGGGGATTGTGTGGCTGGGCCGCCTAATGTTCGCAAACCCTATCCTTGCGGTGATTGGCCTGATTGCTATGGGGGCCATTCTTATCTGGCAGAACTGGGACACGCTGGGGCCGAAGTTCAAAGCCATGTGGGATGCGGTTTGCGTTGCCACCACGGCCGCATGGGAATGGATTAAACAGGTTGCCAGTAGCGCTTGGGAAGGTATCAAATCCCTGTTTTTCAATTACACCCTGCCGGGCCTGATTGCCAAAAACTGGGACGCCATTAAGGCCGGGGTGTCAGAGGCATGGACTGTTGTCCGGCAGACCATTAGTGATAAATGGGCAGCCATTCTGGCAGACGTTGCCGCGCTCCCGGCAAAGTTCCAGGAGATGGGCAGCGCCATCATTGACAGCATTCTGAACGGCATCAATGCGAAGTGGGAAACGCTCAAAAGCAAGCTGTCCTCCGTTACTGATTATTTGCCGGACTGGATGGCCGGAAATAATAAAGCACCGGGTAAAACGCAGGTGCAGGTGGTCGGTGGCGCAGCTGCTGCAGCGGTTCCTTTTGCCGGGATGTATGACAGCGGCGGCGCGATTCCGCGCGGTCAGTTTGGCATTGTCGGGGAAAATGGCCCGGAGATTGTTAACGGCCCTGCGAATGTGACCAGCCGCAGCCGCACAGCAGCTCTGGCATCCGTCGTTGCCGGAATGATGGGCACTGCTGCAGTGCCTGCAGAGGCTGCGCCGCTCCATCCAATGAGCCTGCCTGCAGCAACTTATCGCGTACCGCAGGAGAAAATCGCCAGCCAGCCGCCATCTGTGCGCTACGAAATCAACGCGCCCATTCATATTGTCGCCCAGCCGGGCCAAAGTGCGCAGGACATTGCCCGCGAGGTGGCAAGGCAACTGGACGAACGGGAGCGCCGCGCCAGGGCGAAAGCCCGCAGCAACTACAGCGATCAAGGGGGGTATGAATCATGATGATGGTGCTGGGTTTATATGTTTTTCAGCTGCGTACCGTGCCATATCAGGAGCTACAGTATCAACGAAGCTGGCGACACGCCGCCAACAGTCGGGTGAACCGACGACCATCAACGCAGTTTCTTGGCCCGGATAACGATTCGCTGACGTTATCTGGCGTACTGCTGCCGGAAGTCACCGGCGGCAGACTGTCATTGCTCGCGCTGGAGCAAATGGCAGAATTGGGCAAAGCGTGGCCACTGATTGAGGGAAGCGGGACCATTTACGGCATGTTTGTGATCGAGAGCCTGAGCCAGACAAAAACGGAATTTTTTGAAAGCGGAATGCCTCGCCGTATTGAGTTTACGCTGACCCTGAAAAGGGTTGATGAGTCGTTGTCTGATATGTTCGGCAATCTCAGCGATCAGCTCAGTAACCTGCAGGACTCTGCAACGTCTGCGATAGGTAATATTAAAAATACGGTTGGAGGGTTGCTGCAGTGAATTTTAGCCCTGATCTTTTTGACCTGAACAGTAAAAACCCGGCTTTCAATATCACCATTGAAGGTAAGGACGTGACTACAGCGCTGGATGCGCGCCTGATGAGTCTGACGCTGACCGATAACCGGGGATTTGAGGCTGACCAGCTTGATCTGGAGCTGGACGACGCTGACGGGCAGATCGTTCTGCCGCGACGTGGAGCCGTTATTCGGTTGGCGCTAGGATGGAAAGGCCAGCCACTTTTCCCGAAAGGGGCGTTTTCTGTCGATGAGATTGAGCACAGCGGTGCTCCTGATCGTCTGACTATCCGTGCCCGTAGCGCCGATTTTCGTGAAACCCTCAATACCCGGCGCGAAAAGTCGTGGCACCAGACAACCGTTGGCGATGTCGTAAAGGAAATCGCAGCACGGCATAACCTCAAAATGGCGCTGGGTAAAGACCTGACGGACAAGGCACTGGATCACATGGACCAGACCAATGAAAGCGATGCCAGTTTTCTGATGAAGCTGGCGCGCCAGTTTGGGGCGATTGCTTCCGTTAAGGATGGAAACCTGCTGTTTATCCGGCAGGGGCAGGGAAGGACGGCGAGCGGTAAGCCGCTGCCGGTAATCACCATTGAGCGTAAGGCCGGTGACGGTCATCGTTTTACCCTGGCTGATCGTGGTGCCTATACCGGTGTTATTGCCAGTTGGCTGCATACCCGTGAACCTAAGAAAAAAGAAACAACCAGAGTTAAGCGCCGTCGGAAGAAAGCCACCACACCCAAAGAGCCGGAAGCAAAACAGGGTGATTATCTGGTGGGAACGGATGAAAACGTGCTGGTTCTTAATCGTACTTACGCAAATCGCAGCAATGCTGAGCGTGCTGCAAAAATGCAATGGGAGCGCCTGCAGCGTGGTGTTGCGTCATTCTCCCTGCAGCTCGCTGAGGGCCGGGCAGATCTCTACACCGAAATGCCAGTAAAGGTGAGCGGCTTTAAGCAGCCTATCGACGACGCCGAATGGACCATTACAACTTTGACGCATACGGTCAGTCCAGATAATGGTTTTGCTACCAGTTTGGAGCTTGAAGTAAAAATTGATGATTTAGAAATGGAATGATTTTGTTCACAAAATGGATGTGTCGTGTATCATTATGTGATTTCGAGGAGTCGGTGGGGAGAGACGGATATGATGAATTGTCCGAAATGTGGACATGCTGCACATACTCGTAGTAGCTTTCGGGTGTCTGATAACACTAAAGAACGCTACTGCCAGTGCCAAAATATTAATTGTGGCACCACTTTTGTCACCCATGAAACCGTCGTGCGCTACATTGTTACCCCCGGACTTGTCGATCAAGCTCCGCCACACCCATTAAATAGTGGTCAGGGACACATGAATTTCTAACAAACTAACCTGCTTCGGCGGGTTTTTTGTTGATGGTAGCTGAAATCCTGCTGCCATTTTGCTGCCAATGAGGTTTGAATAAACAAAAAGGCCACTCGCGAGAGTGGCCTAAATGTATGTATTTGCTGCTAAAATTTGGTGGCCCCTGCTGGACTTGAACCAGCGACCAAGCGATTATGAGTCGCCTGCTCTAACCACTGAGCTAAGGGGCCGTGGCGCTGGATTATAATGGAACCCGGGACGACAATCCAGTAAATGCGACCCGTCTGCTGTTTTTATAAACAATGCCTTATCAATCTCTTATACTAAGTTATCCATTTATAAACACGGGAAATAGGATGATCGGCGATATTCTGCAACCGGAGCTGCGCGTGGTGTTCTGCGGCATTAACCCCGGCAAGTCTTCTGCTCATACTGGTTTTCATTTTGCTCACCCCGGAAACCGCTTCTGGAAGGTGATTCATCTGGCGGGTTTTACCGAACGGCAACTCAGGCCTGAAGAAGAGCGGCATCTGCTGGATACGCGCTGCGGCATTACCATGCTGGTTGAACGGCCTACCGTGCAGGCGAGCGAGGTGGGGCTTCATGAGCTGCGTACGGGCGGTCGTGAGCTGGTCACAAAGATGCAGGAATACCAGCCCATGACCCTGGCCGTGCTGGGCAAGGGCGCATTCGAGCAGGCTTTCAGCCAGCGCAGCGCAAAGTGGGGGCGCCAGGATATTACGATAGGTGATACGGAAGTCTGGATCCTGCCCAATCCCAGCGGCCTGAACCGTGCGACGCTGGATAAATTAGTGGAGTCCTACCGCGAGCTTGAACAGTCCCTGACGATGCGGGGAAGGTAGCAGGACAAACGACAGGCGAAAAAAAACCCTCGCGAGGAGGGCTTTTAGCAGGGCGAAAAAATTAATCGTCCAGGAAGCTACGCAGCACTTCAGAGCGGCTTGGGTGGCGCAGTTTGCGCAAAGCCTTCGCTTCGATCTGACGGATACGTTCGCGGGTAACGTCAAACTGCTTGCCCACTTCTTCCAGCGTGTGGTCGGTATTCATATCAATACCGAAGCGCATACGCAGGACTTTCGCTTCACGCGCGGTCAGGCCGGCCAGAACGTCGTGCGTTGCGGAGCGCAGGCTTTCAGAGGTCGCGGAATCCAGCGGCAGCTCGAGGGTAGTATCCTCGATGAAATCACCCAGATGCGAATCTTCATCGTCGCCGATTGGCGTTTCCATGGAGATAGGCTCTTTGGCAATTTTCAGCACTTTACGGATTTTGTCTTCCGGCATCAGCATGCGTTCAGCCAGCTCTTCCGGCGTTGGCTCGCGGCCCATCTCCTGTAGCATCTGGCGTGAAATACGGTTGAGCTTGTTGATGGTCTCAATCATATGCACCGGAATACGGATGGTACGCGCCTGGTCGGCGATGGAGCGGGTGATAGCCTGACGGATCCACCAGGTCGCATAAGTCGAGAACTTATAGCCACGGCGGTATTCAAACTTATCCACGGCTTTCATCAGGCCGATGTTGCCTTCCTGAATCAAATCAAGGAACTGCAGACCACGGTTGGTATATTTCTTGGCGATAGAAATAACCAGACGTAAGTTTGCTTCCACCATCTCTTTTTTCGCACGGCGGGCTTTCGCTTCGCCGATGGACATGCGACGGTTGATATCCTTAACCTGCTCGATGGTCAGGCCGGTTTCTTCTTCAATCTGCTGCAGTTTCTGCAGGCTACGGTGCACGTCTTCCGACACGTCGCGCAGTTTTTCAGACCACGGCTTGTTCATGGCGATTGCAGCGTTGAACCAGGTTTCGCTGGTTTCGTTGCCGGTGAACAGCGTGATGAAGTTTTTCTTCGGCATTTTGCACTGTTCAACACACAGCTTCATGATAAGGCGTTCCTGAGTACGAACGCGGTCCATCATGACGCGCATGCTGTTTACCAGGTAATCGAACTGCTTCGGCACCAGGCGGAACTGTTTGAAGACTTCAGACAGCTGGAGGATCTCAGCGGCGGCGTCAGCGTGAGCGCGGCCTTTCGCTTTGATGGTGTCACGGGTAATTTCGTACTGCGTACGCAGCTCACCAAATTTCTCGCGTGCCAGCTCCGGATCGATGCTGTTGTCATCGTCCGCGTCGTCGTCGTCTTCTTCCTCATCGTCATCATCACTGTTTTCTTCGCTGGTCAGCTCGGAGCCAATGTGCGTGGCGGTAGGGGCAAGATCTTCTTCTGCATTAGGATCAACGAAACCGGTAATCAGATCCGTGAGGCGCACTTCTTCTGCTTCAACGCGGTCGTACTGTTCAAGCAGGTAGGTGATCGCTTCCGGGTATTCGGCAACGGAGCACTGAACCTGGTTGATACCGTCTTCGATACGCTTAGCGATATCAATTTCACCCTCGCGGGTTAACAGCTCAACGGTACCCATTTCACGCATGTACATGCGCACCGGGTCGGTTGTACGCCCGATTTCAGACTCTACGCTGGACAGCACCTGTGCGGCAGCTTCTTCCGCATCTTCGTCCGTGTTGTTTGAGTTTTCAGCAAGCAACAGGTCATCGGCGTCAGGGGCTTCTTCCATCACCTGAATGCCCATGTCATTGATCATTTGGATGATGTCTTCGATCTGATCGGAGTCGACGATATCTTCCGGCAGATGGTCATTGACCTCAGCATAGGTCAGATAGCCTTGCTCCTTACCACGTTGGACAAGAAGTTTAAGCTGTGACTGCGGGTTTTGCTCCATAAGACGGTATCCACACTTCAGTATTAGGGTTGTGTCGGTAGGCGTTGCCGCCAACAATAACGTAACGAGGGCTGATTTAGTTTAATGCCGCTGCCCGTCCACGCGGCGTTCGGGTTTGACCCGATCAATGTTCGGCAGTTAAGCCGCGAGTATTCACTTTTTCATGCGTGACTGCGTTATCACGCGTACTTCCTCACGTTCCGCCGGGGTTAGCCCCTGGGTCCTGGAACGTGCCATCAATTCTTCAAACCTCAGCTCCAGCACGGAGTCAAACATATGATCCAGCGCGTCGGTGAACGTTTTTTCTGCAATGCCCTTATCTGCTATATCGTCCCAGGCAGAGAGCTTTTCAAGGGTAGCGGCCTCATTTGTGCCGCGGTAGCGCTCTAAAAGCTGGCCTGTTGTCAGGCCCGGCTGGGCCAGACAGGTGTTGACCAGATCGATAAATAATTTCAGCCCCGGGAGCTTCGCCTCTTCCAGACCGTTTAAGGGAGGAACGGAAGGGGCCAACTCTGGATTCTGAACCAGCAATCCTATCAGTATACGCATGGTTGTGCGTTTTAGCTGCGGTGCCGGGCGCGGCGCACCGCTTTCTGCAAGCTTCGGCATCAGCTTTTCTAGCTGGCTGTCGTCCAGGATGCCGAGTTTATTGCCCAGCTCCTGACGCAGATAAATGCGTAATGTCTCGCCAGGTACCTGACTAATCAGCGGTAATGCCAGCGTACTAAGGCGTGCACGGCCATCCGGCGAGCTTAAATCAACCTGCGGCATCAGGCTGTTAAAAAGAAACGTCGACAGCGGCTGAGCCTGCTCCATACGCGCTTCGAATGCTTCTTTGCCTTCTTTACGTACCAGCGTATCCGGATCTTCGCCGTCCGGCAGGAACATAAAGCGCAGCTGACGACCGTCCGTCATATAAGGTAGCGCAGTTTCCAGCGCTCGCCATGCGGCGTCGCGTCCGGCGCGATCGCCGTCATAACAGCAAACGACGGTGTCGGTGACCCGGAACAGCAGCTGGATGTGGTCGGCGGTGGTGGAGGTGCCCAGCGAGGCGACGGCATAAGAAATACCGAACTGCGCCAGAGCGACCACGTCCATATAACCTTCGACCACTAACAGGCGCGCCGGTTCCGGTTCGCTCTGCTGGGCTTCATACAGACCGTACAGCTGGCGGCCTTTATGAAAAATATCGGTTTCCGGAGAGTTCAGGTATTTCGGCAGGGCATCGCCCAGCACGCGGCCACCAAACCCAATTACCCGGCCTCGCTTATCGCGAATGGGGAACATCACCCGTTCACGGAAACGATCGTAACTGCGACCCTGATCGTTGGTCACCAGCATGCCTGCATCCGTCAGCGCCTGACGATTTTCGGCATTGCCGCCAAAACGCTTCAGGGCGTTATCCCAGCCGGGAGGGGCGTAACCGATGGCGAAATGCTTGATGACTTCAGCGCTTAATCCGCGGCTTGCCAGGTACTGACGGGCAGGCTCCGCATTAAGTTGTGCCAGGGATTGCTGATAAAAGGCGTTCAGGCCATCCATCAACTGATAAAGACTTTGCCGCTGATGGCGCTCTATCTGACTGGGCCCGTTACCCGCTTCGTACGGCACTTCAAGATTGTGCATGGCCGCCAGTTCTTCAACGCTTTCGACAAACTCAAGCTTGTCGTAGTTCATTAAAAAATCCAGCGCGTTGCCGTGCGCTCCGCAACCGAAGCAGTGGTAAAACTGTTTATCACCGTTTACGGTGAAAGAAGGGGTTTTTTCGTTATGGAACGGACAGCACGCATGGTAGTTCTTGCCCTGCTTTTTAAGCTTCACACGGGCATCGATCAGATCGATGATGTCGGTGCGAGCCAGCAAGTCATTGATGAAAACACGTGGAATTCGTCCAGCCATAGGCCCCGTTTGACCCTGTAAGTTTGTCTGATGGGGCTTTGATAGCCGCCTCAGAAATCTGTAGGGCAGGTCAGTTCATAAACGAAAATAAGCCGCGCATTCCTTTCGGAAGCACGGCCTTTACAACTACTACTTGTCTGTGCCGGAGGTGTTTACCTCCAGGGAATTAGTACAGACGAGTGCGGCGTGCGTTTTCGCGAGCCAGTTTCTTCGCGTGACGTTTCACAGCAGAAGCTTTAGCGCGTTTACGTTCGGTAGTCGGTTTTTCATAGAACTCACGACGACGAACTTCCGCCAGAACACCTGCTTTCTCACAAGAACGCTTGAAGCGACGCAGTGCTACGTCGAATGGCTCGTTTTCACGTACTTTAATTACCGGCATTAACTCTCACCTTTGATAAATTCGGTTTGCCGCTGACTGATGCGCCAGCTATTTCAAAATGGTGCGGAATTTTACTGCAACTCTTGCTGCTTTGTAAAGCACCGGACAACCAGAAACCTGGCTTTTAAGGCCGGAATCTTCCAGGGGCGTGGATTATACACCACCTTAGCGCAATGGGTGAGCAAAGTTTTACAATGGAGGCCCGGGAGCATAAACTTCGCCGCAAGACTTTGAGGTAGAGAAAGCCATGCGTGTACTGGGTATAGAGACGTCCTGTGATGAAACCGGCATCGCCATTTATGACGATGAAAAAGGGTTATTAGCTAATCAATTGTATAGTCAGGTGAAATTGCACGCTGACTACGGTGGTGTGGTGCCGGAGCTGGCCTCTCGCGACCATGTGCGTAAAACCGTGCCTTTGATTCAGGCCGCGCTGAAAGAAGCGGGATTAACCGCGAAAGATATTGATGGTGTGGCTTATACCGCAGGTCCGGGTCTTGTCGGTGCGCTTCTGGTGGGCGCTACCGTGGGGCGTGCGCTGGCGTTTGCCTGGGATGTACCAGCCGTCCCTGTTCACCATATGGAAGGTCACCTGCTGGCCCCGATGCTCGAAGATAATCCTCCTGCGTTTCCGTTCGTTGCGCTGCTGGTTTCCGGCGGGCATACGCAGTTAATTAGCGTTACCGGAATTGGCCAGTACGAGCTGCTGGGCGAATCCATTGACGATGCCGCAGGGGAAGCCTTTGATAAGACAGCCAAACTGCTGGGCCTGGATTATCCTGGCGGCCCGATGCTGTCAAAAATGGCGGCACAGGGCACGGAAGGGCGCTTTGTTTTCCCGCGCCCGATGACCGATCGCCCGGGACTTGATTTCAGCTTCTCCGGCCTGAAAACATTTGCGGCGAATACCATTCGCGGTAACGAGGCCGACGATCGGACGCGCGCCGATATTGCCCGCGCTTTTGAAGATGCGGTTGTCGATACGCTGGCAATTAAGTGTAAACGCGCGCTGGATCAGACCGGCTTTAAACGGCTGGTGATGGCCGGTGGCGTTAGCGCTAACCGTACATTACGCGCCCGCATGGAAGAGCTGATGACGAAACGCCGTGGCGAAGTATTTTATGCCCGCCCGGAATTTTGCACGGACAACGGGGCGATGATCGCCTACGCGGGCATGATTCGTCTGAAAGCAGGTACGGCGGGCGAATTAAGCGTGACGGTGCGCCCACGCTGGCCGCTGGCAGAGTTACCCGCGGCGTAAAAACACGTTTAAGCGTTAAGAAAGGCGTGAGAAATCACGCCTTAGATTGCAGACAAAGAAGTAAAAAGCGTGGTTTTTCCTTCTTTGTGGTTATCGGCCGAAAATCAACGAATTGATTTTCCTTATTTATATTTGGCGATCTCTGTTTATCCTGCGTGAGGATAGCGTTTGTCAGCGGTCTGAAAGGCGTGAGAAATCACGCCTTTTTTTTGTCTTTCTTTTTCCGTAGCTTCGGCCAGATCTTTGTTTCCTGGCCGCGCCACAGCCGCTGAATATTGTCATGATGGCGCATCAGGATCAGGCACGAAAGCATGGCGACGGGGAAGGTAAACTGCGGCTTAAACCACCAGACATAGAACGGGGCGATCAGCGCGCTGATAATGGCGCCAAGGGATGAATACCCGCTCAGTAACACGCTTAGCAGCCAGGTGCCCGCCATCACGCCCGTCAGGTCAAACCCAATAGGGGCGATGGCTCCGAAGGCGGTAGCCACACCTTTCCCGCCGCGGAATTTGAAAAACACCGGCCAGATATGGCCCAGGCAGGCGGCGATAGCAATCAGCCCTAGCCAGAACGGGGTCACCCCCAAAGCGTAAGCCGCCCAGACCGGCAGCATGCCCTTTAAAACATCAAAAATAAGTACCGCTACGGCTGCGCCTTTGCCGCCAATACGTAAGACATTGGTCGCACCTGGGTTACCGGAACCGCTCTCTCTTGGGTCCGGAAGACCGGCGAGACGGCAAACCAGAATGGCGCTGGAAATGGAGCCGCAAAGATACGCGAGGAGAATCATGCCAGGCGCGATTGCACTCATAACGCTGTTCCATTTTGAAAGTGTCGTTGTATTCTTCGCATCTGTGGATAATACGCATATTTCGCCGGAAGTGGTATCTGGCGTCACTAAAAACCAGGCAGGGCGTGATGGATATTGTATTTATAGAGCAACTTACGGTAATCACTACCATCGGTGTGTACGACTGGGAGCAGACGATTGAGCAGAAACTTATCTTCGATATCGAACTGGCGTGGGATAACCAAAAGGCCGCCGGCAGCGACGATGTGAAGGATTGTTTGAGCTATGCGGATGTCAGCGAGGCGGTTATCGGCCATGTTTCTGGCGGGCGTTTTGCTCTTGTCGAGCGTGTAGCGGAAGAGGTTGCGCAGCTGCTGTTGGCTCGTTTTAATTCACCGTGGATTCGTCTGAAGGTCAGCAAGCCTGGCGCGGTGGCTCAGGCGGCAAACGTCGGGGTAATCATCGAACGTGGCAGTAATCTGAATCCAGATAAATAAATTTATCATTGTTAAACCAAATGTCAGAAAGCAGGTCATAACAATGTTCTTTTCGCGGCTGCCGGAAGGCATTGCCGCTTTTTTGTGTTTTAAATTTAGGGGTTTGAGGGTTTTTTGATGAGCGATTTGCACTCGCTGGCGATTGCCGCGATTCTCGGTGTGGTTGAGGGGCTAACGGAGTTTTTACCCGTATCATCCACCGGACATATGATTATTGTCGGACATCTTCTGGGATTTGAAGGTGATACCGCCAAAACATTTGAAGTGGTGATCCAGCTCGGTTCGATCCTTGCCGTCGTGGTGATGTTCTGGCGTCGCCTGTTTGGCCTGATAGGCATCCACTTTGGCCGTCAGCCTCACGAAGGCGTGGGCAAAGGTCGCCTGACGCTGGTGCATATTCTGCTGGGCATGCTGCCAGCCGTGGTGCTCGGACTGATCTTCCATGACGCCATTAAATCGCTCTTTAACCCCATAAACGTGATGTACGCGTTGGTGGTGGGTGGGGTGCTGCTGATTGCCGCCGAGCTGTTTAAGCCTAAAGAACCGCGCGCCGTTGGCGTTGACGATATGACCTATCGCCAGGCTTTTGCAATTGGTTGCTTCCAGTGTCTGGCGCTGTGGCCGGGCTTCTCTCGTTCCGGCGCGACAATTTCCGGCGGGATGCTGATGGGCGTGAGCCGCTATGCCGCCTCCGAGTTTTCCTTCCTGCTCGCCGTACCTATGATGATGGGGGCAACCGCGCTCGACGTTTATAAGAGCATAGGTTTCCTGACCATGGCAGATCTGCCGATGTTTGCCGTTGGCTTCTTCACCGCCTTTGTGGTGGCCCTGGTGGCGATTAAGACCTTCCTGCAACTGATTAAACGTATGTCGTTTATTCCGTTTGCCATCTACCGCTTCTTCGTTGCCGCCGCCGTTTATTTCGTCTTTATGTAAACGGTTTGCCCTCAGCCTTGCGGCTGGGGGCAGTGTTCTTCCTTCCACTGCGCCACGGCGGCAATA
The DNA here is from genome assembly GCA_946480445.1 of uncultured Buttiauxella sp. GTDB lineage: Bacteria > Pseudomonadota > Gammaproteobacteria > Enterobacterales > Enterobacteriaceae > Dryocola. The sequence continues at coordinate 307,973 of CAMLJN010000001.1, read as the reverse complement.
CGGCGGCGCGTCAGCTCTTCCCGTATCGCCGGGCCGCTGAAACCGGCATCAATCACTTCTTTATTTGTCACGCCCTGCGCGGCTTTCCAGGCTTCACGCAGCATTCTGCCCTGCGGATAATCACTGCTTTCAAAGCCTGTGCGCCCGCGCGCGTCAGCCTCGCTGGTCAGGGCAATTTGTTCCACGCGTTGAGGTTTACGCCAGGCATCAACGGCATCAAACAGTTTTACCACCGTTTTCGGCTGCAAAACAGGGAAGGTGTGGATCAGGTCGTGGTATTCCGCCACCAGTTTAGCCAGATCGCGGATCTCATTTGGCACGCGCATTCTCTGACAGAGCTTCTCGACCAGCTTAACGCCAGCCGGGCCGTGGCCGTGATGGCGGGGCCAGAACTCTTTTGGCGTTAACCCCTTGCCGAGATCGTGGCAAAGCGTGGCAAAGCGCACATCCACTTGCGGGCTGAGCTGAGCAGCGATAGAGAGCGTCATCAATACGTGAATGCCGGTGTCGATTTCGGGATGCCATTTCGCCGGTGCAGGGACGCCAAACAGCGCGTCGATTTCCGGGAACAGGACGGCCAGGGCACCACACTTGCGCAGCACATCGAAGTAAACCTGCGGATTGCGGCTGGTGAGCGCATTCTCGGTCTCTTTCCAGACGCGTTCCGGCGTCAGATGTGCCAGCTCTCCGCCTTCGGCCATGCTTTGCATGAGCGCCATGGTTTCTGGTGCTATCTGAAAATTGAGATGGGCGTAACGTGCGGCAAAACGCGCCACGCGCAGAACGCGCAGCGGGTCTTCATTAAAAGCCGGAGAAACATGGCGGAGCAGGCGTGACGCAATGTCGGCCCGTCCATTGTACGGGTCGACCAGCTCACCATTTTCAGCCTGGGCGATAGCGTTGATGGTCAGATCGCGGCGCAATAAATCTTGCTCAAGCGTGACGTCCGGCGCGGCATAACAGGTAAAACCTGTATAACCCTGCCCGGATTTACGCTCGGTGCGTGCCAGCGCATACTCCTCGCGAGAGTTGGGATGCAAAAAGACCGGGAAATCCTTCCCAACCTGTTGGTAACCGGCATCCAGCATTTCTTGCGGGGTGGCGCCCACGACAACCCAATCTTTATCTTTGACCGGTAGATTCAACAACCCATCACGAACAGCACCACCGACCAGATAAATCTTCACCTTTTACGCCTCTGCATCTACTCATAGGATTAACGATAATACGTAAGTGTAGAGGCGAAGGCGAAGATCAATTCATCCAGCGGTCTTTCTTCTTGCGGCTTGGGATCATGTGCGGCAGCAGCAGACCAAACAGCAGGCCAACGCCCAGCACGCCGCCGCCATACATAAACCACTGCATAATGATGGCACGCTGTTTGTCATCCAACTGTACGTTCGCGGCGTTTACTTTTTTCTGCGCAACGATAAGCTGGTTTTTAAGCTGTTGATTTTCTTCCTTCAGACCGTTGATCACGCTGTCGCTCTGGGCCACTTTTTGCTGCATTTCCGCGGTGCGCTGGTTCCAGGTGGTGTCGATATTGGTGAGCTTATCGGTCAGTTCTTTAACCTGATTTTCCAGTGCCGGTACGCGAGTACGCAGGCTTGGATTGGCGCTCAGCTGCGCAAGCGGGATCCAGGAGGTACGGCCATTGCTGTCGCGCACCTGGCCGTATTTGGTTTCCGCATTTGTTTGCAGGAGGGTCACTTCTTCACCCGCGTTCACCGTGCCCAGCAGGCGATAGTTATCGCCAGGGCCGCTGCGAACCCAGGTATTCAATTCGTCAGAGACATAACGTTTTTCATCAGCGTGCACAACAGTAGTGCTAAGAGAAAGCAAAGTAAGGCAAATCAGGCGTAATTTCTGCATTAGTTCGTCATTATTGTCATAAAGTGTGGAACGATATTAGTGGTATCAGTCTGACGGCGCAATCCGTAAACCTGAATGAGAATCATCCTGGTGTTAATTTCGCCAGCTGGCTGGAAGTTAGCTCCACCACCACCGGGGGTTTGCCCGTCAAATTGCGCGCCTTTCGTGGCAATTTGCGGCAAAATATTATCTACTGACAAGCAACTCGCTATTAAGTTCGCCGGGATGTCTTCTCGTGTGAGCGCAACCAAAAGTAAAAAGACGATGCCACAAGAAATCGAACTCAAATTTATCGTGAACCCCGACGCGCTGGATGCTCTGCGCAACACTTTACATACCCTTGAAGGCGAACACAGCGATCCTCGCCAGCTGCTAAATATCTATTACGAAACGGCAGATAATACGCTGCGCCGTCACGATATGGGCCTGCGCATTCGCGGCGTGGACGGTCGCTACGAAATGACGATGAAAATCGCCGGTCGGATAACGGGCGGGCTTCATCAGCGCCCTGAATACAATGTTGACCTCAGCGCGCCGGAGCTGGACCTTGCGCTGCTGCCGGCAGACGTCTGGCCGGAAGATATCGTGCCCGCTGTACTCCAAACGGAGCTTAAACCGTTGTTCAGCACGGATTTTACTCGCGAAAAGTGGGTGGTTACTCACCGTGGAAGCCGAGTCGAGCTTGCACTTGATTTAGGTGAGGTGAAGGCCGGTGAGCTGAGTGAGCCGCTGTGCGAGCTGGAGCTGGAGCTGCTGGAAGGTGAAACGGCAGCCGTGCTTGAGCTTGCGCAACAGCTGGTGGCACAGCCGGGCCTGCGTCAGGGTAGCCTGAGTAAAGCCGCACGAGGTTATCATCTGGCTCAGGGTAACGTTGCCCGTGAAATCCAGCCGCTGGGCGTGCTGCATGTCATGCCAAAAGCGACGGTTGAACAGGGGCTGGAAGGCGCTCTGGAGATGGCGCTTGCCCACTGGCAGTACCACGAAGAGCTCTGGCTGCGGGGCAGCAAAGCGGCAAAAGGCTCTGTGGTGAATGCGGTCGGTCTGGTTCGTCATGCTTTAGCGCTGTTTGGCGGTATTGTGCCTCGTAAAGCAAGCGCTCACTTACGTGAGCTGTTGATGGCTTACGAAGCTTTACTGGCGCAAAAGGGTAAAGCGGAAGATCTGGCCTTTAGCCCGGAAAGCAGCCAGGCCAAACTCGCCTTAACGGAATGGTTGGTGAATCGCCGGTGGCAGACATTTGTTGATGAAAAAGGCAGCGTCAAACTGGCCGGTTCTTTCAAACGCTTCGCGGATACGCATCTTTCTCGCCATGCGGCAGAGCTGCGGAATACCTTCCAGCGCCCGTTAGGCGACAGCTACGGCGATCAGCTGCCACGACTTGCCCGCGAAACCGACTCAATCCGTTTGCTGGCGGGTGTCTATGACGATGCGGTCACTCTGCCATGGCTGGAAAACTGGCAGGGGTTACGTCACGCCATTACGACTCGCCAGCAGGTCGAAATTGAACATTATCGTAATGAAGCCATCTCGCAGGCACCGTTCTGGCTGCACAGCGGGAAATAATTCACTTGCTGAGATAACACCATGATGCCGCATTCGCTCCCGTTAGAGCAGCACCTGCAGACGGTCTTACCACGCCTGCCAAAAGAGATCGTCAGTTCGCAGTTAAGCGCGGGCGCCCGGGCCGTGCTGGCCTTTAGTGATTTTGTTTGCGACAGCGTGGTGGCTTATCCCGCCTGGCTGCCGGAGCTGGAGCAATGCCCGCCTCAGGCCGATGAATGGCAACATTACGCGGGCTGGCTGCAAAGTGAATTGCAGGACATTCACGATGAACCGGCGCTAATGAGAGCGTTGCGCCTGTTCCGTCGCCGCATCATGGTGCGCATAGCCTGGGCGCAAACGCTGCAAAGGGTGACGACGGAAAGTTCCCTGCAACAGCTAAGCGTGCTGGCGGAAACGCTGATTATCGCCGCGCGGGACTGGCTTTATGCAGCCTGCTGCCGCGAGTGGGGCACACCGTGCAATCGAGACGGCGTTCCGCAACCTCTGATGATCCTCGGCATGGGGAAACTCGGTGGCGGTGAGCTGAATTTTTCCTCCGATATCGATCTTATTTTTGCCTGGCCTGAAAACGGCTCAACCCAGGGAGGGCGGCGCGAGCTGGATAACGCGCAGTTCTTCACGCGCCTGGGGCAGAAGCTTATCAAAGTGCTCGATCAGCCTACGCAGGATGGTTTTGTGTATCGTGTGGATATGCGCCTGCGCCCGTTTGGCGATAGCGGCCCGCTGGTGCTGAGCTTTGCTGCGCTGGAGGATTACTATCAGGAGCAGGGCCGCGACTGGGAGCGCTACGCGATGGTCAAGGCGCGTATCATGGGCGACAAAGACGACGCCTGGAGCGAGGAGCTACGCAATATGCTGCGCCCGTTTGTCTTCCGTCGCTATATCGACTTCAGCGTGATCCAGTCGCTGCGTAATATGAAAGGCATGATCGCCCGCGAAGTGCGACGCCGGGGGCTGACGGACAATATCAAGCTCGGTGCCGGCGGCATTCGCGAAACCGAATTTATCGTGCAGGTCTTCCAGCTTATTCGTGGCGGGCGCGAGCCTTCGCTACAGTCCCGTTCTCTGCTGCCCACGCTTGAAGCTATCGAGCAGCTGCATCTGCTGCCGGAAAGCGATGCGCAGCGCCTGCGAGAAGCTTATCTCTACCTGCGCCGCCTTGAGAATCTGCTGCAAAGCATTAACGATGAACAGACGCAGACCTTACCCGCCGACGATCTTAACCGCGCCCGGCTTGCCTGGGGCATGAACGAAGAAAGTTGGCCGGCGCTGCTGCAAACGCTGCAGATGCATATGAATGCCGTGCGCGGGGTCTTTAACGACCTTATCGGCGATGACGAGCCGCAGACCGGTGAGGATAAACTCGCTGAAGCCTGGCGGGAGCTGTGGCAGGATGCGCTTGATGCGGACGAGACTACCGACGTCCTTAGCCATCTCACCCCTGAAGCACGCGGTGAGGTGCTCAAACTGATCGCCGAATTCCGTCAGGATACGGACAAACGCACTATCGGCCCGCGTGGTCGCCAGGTTCTCGACCAGCTTATGCCGCGGCTGCTGTGCGAAGCCTGTTCGCGAAGCGATGCTCCGCTGCCGCTTTCGCGTTTGACTCCTCTGCTGCTGGGCATTGTGACGCGCACAACCTATCTTGAACTCTTGACCGAATATCCCGGAGCGCTGAAGCATCTGATTATGCTTTGTGCCGCCTCACCGATGATTGCCGGGCAGCTGGCCCGCTATCCGCTGCTGCTGGATGAACTGCTCGATCCCAATACGCTTTACCAGCCAACCGCGACGGATGCCTATAAAGACGAACTGCGTCAGTATCTGCTGCGCGTGCCAGATGACGATGAAGAGCAGCAGCTTGAGGCCCTGCGCCAGTTTAAACAGGCGCAGCTGCTGCGTGTGGCCGCGGCAGACATCGCCGGAACGCTGCCCGTGATGAAAGTGAGCGATCATCTGACCTGGCTTGCCGAAGCGATCATTGACGCCGTTGTTCAGCAGGCCTGGACACAGGTAGTGGCGCGATTTGGGCAGCCGACACACCTGCGGGAGCGAGAAGGACGAGGCTTTGCCGTAGTGGGCTACGGCAAGCTGGGCGGCTGGGAGCTGGGCTACAGCTCCGATCTGGACCTGGTCTTCCTGCACGATTGCCCGGCCGATGTGATGACGGACGGCGAGCGCGAAATCGACGGTCGCCAGTTCTATCTGCGGCTCGCCCAGCGCATTATCCACCTGTTCAGCACGCGCACTTCGTCCGGTATTTTGTATGAAGTTGATGCGCGTCTGCGTCCTTCCGGGGCCGCAGGTATGCTGGTCACTACGGCGGATGCTTTTGCCGATTACCAGCAAAATGAAGCCTGGACCTGGGAGCATCAGGCTCTGGTTCGGGCGCGGATCGTGTATGGCGATCCGGCTTTAAATCAGCAGTTTGACGCTATTCGGCGTCAGATCCTGTGTGCCCCTCGCGAAGGTGAAAAATTACAAACCGAAGTGCGTGAGATGCGCGAGAAAATGCGTGCTCATCTGGGAGGAAGGCAGAGAGATCGCTTTGATATTAAAGCCGATCGGGGCGGGATCACCGACATTGAGTTTATTACTCAGTATCTGGTTCTGCGCTATGCGGCGCAGGCTCCAAAATTAACTCGCTGGTCGGACAATGTGCGCATTCTGGAATTAATGGCGCAAAACGACATCATGAGTGATGACGAAGCGAAGGCGCTGACGCATGCTTACGTCACCTTGCGGGATGAACTGCATCATCTGGCCTTGCAGGAACTGCCGGGGAATGTCGCGCTGGTGGCCTTTGCCAGCGAACGCGAGCAGGTTGAACGCAGCTGGCAAACATGGCTGGGCGAGCCGCAAACGCGCGCGCAAGCGTAATTGTGATATTATCTCGCGCAAAATTTTTACCTCTTCTGGAGAGTCAGGAATGAAAGTAACGCTGCCCGAATACAGCCGTGCAGGCGTCATGGTGGTTGGTGATGTGATGCTGGATCGCTACTGGTACGGCCCAACCAGCCGTATCTCCCCGGAAGCCCCGGTGCCGGTGGTGAAGGTGGATACCATTGAAGAACGTCCCGGCGGCGCGGCAAACGTCGCGATGAATATCGCCTCGCTTGGCGCAAACTCCCGCCTGGTCGGGCTGACAGGCATTGATGATGCGGCGCGCGCGCTTAGCCAGACCCTGGCGGGCGTGAACGTTAAATGCGACTTTGTTTCCGTTCCTACTCACCCAACCATTACCAAGCTTCGCGTGCTGTCCCGCAACCAGCAGCTGATCCGTCTGGACTTCGAGGAAGGCTTTGAAGGCGTCGATCCTGAACCTTTGCACGAACGCATCAGCCAGGCGCTGCCGCACATCGGCGCTCTGGTGCTCTCGGACTATGCAAAAGGCGCTTTAGCCAGCGTTCGCCAGATGATTAGCCTTGCGCGTGCCGCGAAGGTGCCGGTGCTTATCGATCCGAAAGGCACTGATTTTGAACGCTACCGTGGCGCTACGCTGCTGACTCCGAACCTCTCCGAGTTTGAAGCGGTAGTGGGTAAGTGCAAAAGCGAAGCTGAGCTGGTTGAGCGGGGTATGCAGCTTATTGCCGATTATGATCTCAGCGCGCTGCTGGTGACGCGCTCCGAGCAAGGCATGACGCTCTTACAGCCGGGCCAGGAGCCGTTTCACTTGCCTACCCAGGCACAGGAAGTGTATGACGTGACCGGTGCCGGTGATACGGTAATTGGCGTGCTGGCCGCAACGCTTGCCGCGGGTAATTCGCTGGAAGAAGCCTGCTTCTTCGCCAATGCGGCTGCGGGTGTTGTTGTGGGCAAACTCGGTACATCCACCGTTTCCCCCATTGAGCTGGAAAATGCGGTGCGTGGCCGCGGCGATACCGGCTTTGGCGTGATGACGGAAGCGGAGCTGAAGGTTGCCGTTGCGGCTGCCCGTAAGCGCGGCGAGAAAGTGGTGATGACCAACGGCGTGTTTGACATTCTGCACGCGGGCCACGTTTCCTATCTGGCCAACGCGCGTAAACTCGGCGATCGCCTGATTGTTGCCGTTAACAGCGATGCTTCAACTAAGCGCCTGAAAGGAGAAACCCGCCCGGTGAATCCTCAGGATCAGCGGATGATCGTGCTTTCCGCGCTGGAAGCCGTGGACTGGGTGGTGCAGTTTGAAGAAGATACCCCGCAGCGCCTGATAGGCGAGATCCTGCCGGATCTGCTGGTCAAAGGTGGGGACTATAAGCCTGACGATATTGCCGGCAGCAAAGAAGTCTGGGCGAACGGCGGTGAGGTGATGGTGCTGAATTTTGAGGATGGGTGTTCAACCACCAATATCATCAAGAAGATCCAAAGCCACGACGCCTAATCAAAAACGCCCCTGCATCAGGGGCGTTTCGCTATTACATATGCGGTTCAGTTGGCGGGACATCCGGGACAGCCGCTGGGCTGGTTGCCTGCCGGTTTTCCAGCTCGCTCAGACGCTGTTCCAGCAAAGCCAGCTTCTCGCGGGTGCGCAGCAGCACCTGCGTTTGCACATCAAACTCTTCACGACTCACCAGGTCCAGGCGCGTTAGCTGCGACTGCAACACCTGACGGACTTTCTTCTCGACGTCATCCCCGAACTCACGAATCCCTTTCGGCATCGACTCATGGACCTGACGGGCGATCTGCTCAATTTTTTTCGGGTCAATCATAGTGGTTTCCATTTAACCTGCGAAGATAGCTCAATTGTAATGCCTGATTGCCAGTCTATAAACCGGAAATGGCGTTGCCAGAGAAAATCATCGGCGTTATAGTGAGTCTGCTTATTCTCAGGGCGGGGCGAAACTCCCCACCGGCGGTAAATCAGCGCACGCTGAAAGCCCGCGAGCGCTCCGAATCACTTCGGAGGTCAGCAGATCCGGTGTAATTCCGGGGCCGACGGTTAAAGTCCGGATGGGAGAGAGTAACGACAAAGCTCAGGCTGATGCCTGCTCACGTTATTTTTTTAGCTCCTAAGACTGCCCTGATTCTGGTAACCATAATTTTAATGAGGTTTTTTTTACCATGAATCAGACGCTACTTTCTGCACTTGGCACCCCTATTCAGCGCGTGGAACTTGCGCTTGACGCACTGCGTGAAGGCCGTGGGGTGATGGTTCTTGACGATGAAAATCGCGAGAACGAAGGTGATATGATTTTTCCTGCCGAAACCATGACCGTGGAACAAATGGCGCTGACCATTCGTCACGGCAGCGGTATTGTGTGCCTGTGCCTGACCGACGAACGTCGCAAGCAGCTTGAGTTGCCAATGATGGTGGAGAACAACACCAGCGCATTCGGCACCGGCTTTACCGTGACGATTGAGGCCGCACGCGGCGTGACTACCGGCGTTTCAGCGGCGGACCGTTTAACCACCGTTCGTGCAGCTATTGCAGACGACGCGAAACCTGGTGATTTACACCGCCCGGGCCATGTGTTCCCGCTGCGTGCCCAGCCAGGCGGCGTGTTAACCCGCGGTGGCCACACTGAAGCGACCATCGATCTGGTCAGCCTGGCGGGGTTCAAACCTGCGGGCGTGCTGTGTGAACTCACTAATGACGACGGTACCATGGCGCGTGCGCCGGAATGTATCACCTTCGCCCGCCTGCACAATATGGCCGTTGTGACGATTGAAGATCTTATCGAATATCGCCAGACGCACGAGCGTAAAGCCAGCTAAAAAACATAAAAAACCCGGTTTAAAACCGGGTTTTTTATTAACCAATGCCGCTGCTTTGCAGCAGCGTCAGGCTTAATCCCATCACCGCCATCCCGCAAAGTACGCCATAGCTCGGATTGTTATGCGGATCGATTTCCTTCGCCAGCGGCATCAGTTCGTCGACCGACAGCGCCACCATAATGCCTGCCACCGCCGCCATAATCGAAGCCATTAAGACCGGTGGGATTAATGTGCCGAGTATCAGCCACGCCAGCACACCGCCCAGGATTTCGGCCAGCCCGGAAACACCGGCCCAGATAATCGCTTTGCGTTTTGACCCCGTAGCCGCATAAACAGGCCCGGCGACGGCCAGCCCTTCCGGAATGTTATGCAAAGCCACGGCAAGCGCAATGCCCAGCCCCAATTCCAGATTGCTGCTGGCGGTTACAAAAGTGGCAATCCCTTCGGGGAAATTATGCAGGCTAATGCCCAAAGTGAGTAACAGAGCCGTACGACGCAGGTTAGGGGCTTTTAACGTGCCGTCCATCAGGTCCTGCGGATGGGCATGAGGGAGGCTGCGATCCAGAGCAAAATAGCCCAGCAGGCCAAGCACGAACATACCGTAACCCAGTACCGGCGACATCCCTTCGGCATGCAGCGCCGCAGGAAGCATCTCCATTAAGGAGATAAGGAGCATTATGCCGGCGGCGAAGCCGAGGGAAAAGGCCAGTACTCGGTTCGACGGCTTCTGGCCGATAACGCCCAGTATGGCGCCAATAAAAGTGGCACCTCCGGCGAGCAGGGTCAGAATTAGGGTACGGACATTGACGGCTCCTTATTGTCCACATTCAAATTTACTGATGATCTTCATCATGCTTATCTGAGTTCTTCCCGCCACTTTTGGGCGTAATGTAGCGTCATTAAAGACTCATCCGACGAAGGATATCCTATGACAACCCAACGTATGCCCGCGCTGTTCCTTGGACACGGTAGCCCGATGAACGTGCTGGAAGAGAACCTATATACCCAGGCCTGGCGTCATTTGGGAGCAACTCTGCCGCGTCCGAAAGCGATTGTGGTTGTCTCCGCCCACTGGTTCACTCGTGGAACAGGCGTGACGGCGATGGAAGCGCCTGAGACTATTCACGACTTTGGCGGTTTCCCGCAGGCGCTTTACGACACGCATTACCCTGCGCCCGGTTCGCCTGCGCTGGCTCAGCATCTGGTGGAGCTGCTGGCACCGGAGCCTGTCACGCTCGATAAAGAAGCCTGGGGTTTTGACCACGGCTCCTGGGGGGTGCTGATCAAGATGTACCCGCAGGCGGATATCCCAATGGTACAGCTCAGCGTGGACAGCACAAAACCGGTCGCCTGGCATTATGAGATGGGCCGCAAACTGGCTGCTCTGCGTGATGAAGGTGTGATGCTGATTGCCAGCGGCAACGTGGTGCATAACCTGCGTACCGCACGCTGGCATGGGGAAAACACACCTTATCCCTGGGCTGAGTCTTTCAATCAATTTGTAAAAGATAACCTGGCCTGGCAAGGTCCGACAGCCGAACACCCGCTGGTGAACTATTTGCAGCATGAAGGGGGATCGCTTTCTAACCCAACCCCTGATCATTACCTGCCGCTGCTCTACGTCCTTGGCGCGTGGGACGGCAAAGAGCCCATAACCCTACCGGTTGACGGGATTGAGATGGGATCGCTGAGCATGCTGTCCGTGCAGATTGGCTAGTGCAGGAGTCAATAAAAAAGGCGCGTAATACGCGCCTTTATCATTTTTGGGCTGCGCTTTATTCCACAAAGACGTGGGGATAGAAGCGGGAAAGATCCTGAGTGATTAACTCGCGATCTTCACGAATACCAATCCCGGCGGGTTGATCGTTGATAAGCCAGCTGCCAATCAGCGTATAGCTGTCGCCAAATTTCGGCAGCTGATAAAACGCTTGCACAATCATGCCTTCTTCGCCGTAAGGGCCATCGACGCGGGCAATTTCCTTGCCGTTTTCGACGATCTTCACGTTGGCCCCTTCGCGGGAGAAGATCGGCTTAACGACGTATTTATCCATTGCCGGATAGTCGTCTTCCGCAAAATAGGCTGGCAGAAGATTCGGATGGTTGGGGAACATTTCCCACAGCATCGGCAGCAGCGCTTTATTGGAAATAATGCTCTTCCAGGCCGGTTCCAGCCAGCGTACGCCAGCGTCTTCCAGCTTGGTTGAAAACATCTCGCGCAGCATGTATTCCCAGGGGTAAAGCTTAAACAGATTACTGATAACCTGATCCTGTAGATCGGTAAACTGCCCTTTTTCACCCAGGCCTATGTCTTCCATATAGACAAATTCGCTGGCGACTTCGGCTTCGGCGGCACAGTCCTGTAAATACTGTACGGTGCCGCGATCTTCTACCGTGTCCTGGCAGCAGGCGAAGTGCACCAGATTGAAGCCGTGCTGCTGTTTTAGCTCGGCAAAACGCTCGATAATCTTCTCTTGCAGGCTGTTGAACTGATCGCTACCTGCCGGCAGATTCCCGGCCTGAAGCTGATCTTCCAGCCAGATCCACTGGAAGAACGCTGCTTCATAAAGGGACGTTGGCGTATCGGCATTGTTTTCGAGCAGCTTAGGCTCGCCGATACCGTCCCACGCCAGATCGAGCCGCGAGTAGAGCGACGGCTGCTGGCTGCGCCAGGACTGGCGAACAAATTCCCAGGTGTGCTTTGGAATGCGAAATTTAGTCAGCAGCTCATCGCTGGCGACCACTTTTTCCACCACCTGCAAACACATCTGGTGCAGCTCGGCGGTGACCTCTTCCAGACGTTCCACCTGCGGCAGTGTCAGTTTGTAATACGCATCTTCACACCAGTACGGCTCGCCATACATGGTGTGGAAGTTAAAACCATATTCTGTAGCTTTCTCACGCCAGTCCGGGCGCTCGCTGATGGCGACTCTTTCCATAGCCCTTAGCCACCCATTGAACGGGAGGAGGTGCCGGTAGCACTGCTGCGCTGCATAGAGGTTTGTTTCGCCACCGACTCGCCAAAGCCGCCGCGCGTGACGGTGCTGGTGGTCGCAGGTTTAGGTGCCATCGCGGTTTTTGGAACGGTTGTGGTACGTCCTGGTGTAGCGGCACCGTAGCTCTTGCCGCTGGCATCGGCATATTTGCCGTAGGCCGGGCTTGCCGGGTTTTTGGAGGTGAACAGCGGCTGTTGGGCAAAGCCCGCGCCGCCACCCATCAGGCGACCCATCATATAGCCTGCCATCAGAGGCATCCAGAAGCTGCCGCTTTGCTGCGGCTGAGCCTGGGCTTCTCCGGCCATGCTGGCCTGAGCCGGTGCCTGCTGGCACTGGCCTTCACCAAACTCCGCAATACATGCTTCGCGGGAGGCGTATTTCGGAGCGGTACGCTCGGCTTCTTTTAAAGCATTGTTATAGGAAGCGGTACATTCAGCACTTTTACCCGGGTTAGCCTGGGAGCAGTCATCCGCGTTCTGATACATGGAGACGGTTTCGTCGCTTTGTTCGCAACCGGCCAGCATGAAAACTGCGGTGACGGCCAGTGCGACCGGCGTGAGGTGCCTTGCGTTCCAGCTTTTGCGGAACGAAGCGTGGTTTATCGTTTTTGTCCGTTTCATTGTTCTGTCCTGAGCCCAAAGGAATGAAGCTAATATGCTGCTTAGAATAGGGGATGAATGGTTGAAATTAAAGCGATGACGGGAGGGGGGAGGGTAATCTTTACGTTGCCTTACGTTCGGTGTCATAAGTTGTGACAGGCACAGCGATGACAAACCTTTTCAACCGGTAGGGCCTGCCCGGCTCAGCAAGCTAAGGGGCATGCTGCCATACCCCTTTTAAGCTCGATTAATTCGCGAACGGGTTACGGGAAGTCGAGCCGCTGGCTTTAACCGGCTGAGCGGCCGGAGCCGTTGCAGCGGTATCTGCCGTATAACCCTCTGCACGGGCGTTCTGTTCAGGCGTTTCAGGCGCAACGCTGTCGGCCGTTGTCGGAACAGGTTGGCCCAGCGCGGCGTTCAGAGAAACCAGGTCCTGCTCATTAAGCGTACCCAGGGCTGACTTAATGTTCAGCTGGTTAATCAGATAGTTATAACGAGCGCTGGAGAGCTGCTGCTTCGCGTTGTACAGCGCGGTGGTGGCATCCAGCACGTCAACGATAGTACGGGTACCCACTGAATAGCCAGCTTCCATCGCGTCCAAAGAGCTTTGCGCGGAGACAACGGCCTGTTTGTACGCGTTAATGGTGCTGATAGAGGCGTTCACGTTGTTAAAGGAAGAGCGAACGGTTTGCACCACGCTGCGGTGCGCGCTTTCCAGTTTCTCGCTGGCTCCCACAAAGTTGAACTGGGCTTGTTTAACCTGCGAGTTAACCTGGCCGCCCTGGTATAACGGCAGGGAGAAGTTCAGACCAATTTTGTTCTGCCCTATATTGCTGTCGTCATACTGCTGGGTGTGGGTTTTTGAACCGCTGTAGCTGGTGTCAGAAACGCTGGTGGAGGCGCTTAAACCCACGGTTGGCATATGGCCGGTCTGGGCATAGCGGATTTGTTCGCGAGCGAGGTCCTGGGACAGGCGAGCCTGCAACAGAGACAGGTTACGTTTCTCCGCTTCCTGCAACAGGTTGTTTACCGCTTCTGGCTTATTGGTTTTGAAGCCGTCCACGTTCAAAGAAGCCAGGGAAGGGTAGTAGTTGCCGGTAACCTGACGCAGAGATTCTACCGCGTTATCCAGATTGTTGCGGGCGGTGACTTCGTTGGCCAGCACGTTGTCGTACTGTGAACGGGCGTTTTGCACGTCGGTGATAGCAACAAGACCTACGTTAAAGCGCTGGGTCGTTTGATCCAACTGACGATAGATCGCCTGTTTCTGCGCTTCGGTGTAGGACAGTGCATCAATCGCGCTCAGCACGTTAAAATAGGCCGTCGCCGTATTCAGGATCAGCGTTTGTTGGTCGGTCTGATAGGACACATCCTGAATGCCCGCTTGTTTTTCCTGCAGGGTCAGGGCGCGCCATTTCGACATATCAAAAATGGTCTGCGTTAAAGATAATGAAGCGCTGGTGCCGCTGCTATTCACACCGTTCTGATCGCGGAAGCCATTCATGTAGCTGTAGTCTGCGCCAAGGCCGAGCTGCGGCAGTAAAGGGCTGCGTGCTTCGTTAATTTTCTCGAATGCGGCATCACGGTCTGCGGCGGATTTACGTAAGTCCGGGTTGCTAAGACGCGCCTGCTGATAAACCTGCATCAGGTTTTCAGCCTGGCTCATGGCGCTGAAACCCGTTAGGCTCAGACCGATAAGGATTGGGAGCAGTTTCTTCATTTGCATTCCTTGTTGTGAAGCAAAATTGTTTTTGTTAGCGCTGTTTGAGGCGAAATATAAGCCGATTCTAACAGAGTCCGCCAGAGGGGCGGGTTGGCGTAAAGTGCCATCCGCCCGGAATTTTCATCAATCTATCACATAGAGAATGAAACGGCAGTCAAACAGGGTTGAAATCGCTCATTTCATTACCAATAAGCCATCAGGACGTCATTATGAGTAAGCTTCAGAATCAGCTTGTCACCTTAGCGAAAAACGATGTTGAAATTATTGCACGGGAAACGCTTTATCGCGGTTTTTTTTCGCTCGACCTTTATCGTTTTCGCCATCGTCTTTTCAACGGTGAAATGAGCGATGAAGTGCGACGCGAAATTTTTGAACGCGGGCATGCTGCGGTGCTGCTACCCTATGACCCTGTGCGAGACGAAGTCGTGCTTATCGAGCAGATACGTATCGCCGCGTATGACACAAGCAAAACGCCCTGGCTGCTTGAACTGATTGCCGGAATGATTGAAGAAGGTGAAAGCGTCGAGGATGTGGCTCGCCGGGAGGCGGTGGAAGAGGCTGGATTACAGGTTGGGCGCACAAAACCGGTGCTCAGCTATCTGGCAAGCCCGGGGGGGACCAGCGAAAGATTATCCGTGCTTGTGGGTGAAGTGGACGCCACCACCGCTGAAGGTATTCACGGTCTGGTGGATGAAAACGAAGATATTCGTGTTCATGTGGTAAGCCGGGAAGAGGCTTATCAGCTGGTCGAAGAGGGGATTATCGACAACGCAGCCTCAGTCATCGCTTTGCAATGGCTGCAACTGCATTATGAAAAACTGCGAATTGAGTGGAACGACTAACTATGAAGCGCTATACGCCTGACTTTCCTGAAATGATGCGCCTGTGCGAAACCAATTTCGCCCAGCTGCGCCGCCTGCTGCCGCGTAATGATGAGCCAGGTGAAGCCGTAACCTATCAGGTTAATAGCGCCCGATACAGGCTGACCGTCCTTGAGTCGACCCGCTACACCACGCTTGTTCAGATCGAGCAAACCGCGCCCAGCGTGAGCTACTGGAGCCTGCCGTCGATGTCCGTCAGGCTCTATCATGATGCGATGGTGGCGGAAGTGTGTTCAAGTCAGCAGATCTTTCGCTTTAAAGCGCGTTATGATTATCCTAATAAAAAGTTGCATCAACGCGACGAAAAGCATCAAATTAACCAGTTTCTTGCTGATTGGCTGCGCTACTGTTTAGCGCATGGAGCGATGGCGGTTCCGGTTTGTTAGAGAGTGTGAAACCTAAGGACACCATTTGGAAAGCCTGTTAAACCTTCCTGTGGCCGGTGGGGGCCGTATCAGGATATTACAAATTACCGATACCCACCTATTCTCTGGGAAGAATGAAACCCTGTTGGGCATCAATACCTGGGAAAGCTACCAGGCGGTGCTGGCGGCTATCCTCGAAGAGGGTTGCGAATGCGACCTGATTGTGGCGACCGGGGATTTGGCTCAGGATCACAGCGCGCAGGCCTATCAGCACTTTGCTGAAGGGATCGCGCGAATCCCTGCGCCCTGCGTCTGGCTGCCGGGCAACCATGACTTCCAGCCGGCGATGTACAGCGCTTTACAGGAAGCGGGCATTTCCCCTTCAAAAGTCGTTTATGCCGGTGACAGCTGGCAAATCCTCCTGTTGGATAGCCAGGTCTTTGGCGTTCCTCACGGTGAACTGAGCGAATACCAGCTCGACTGGCTGGAACGCCAGTTGGCCGCAGCGCCGGAACGTCACACTCTCTTATTGCTGCATCATCATCCGTTGCCGGCTGGCTGTAGCTGGCTCGATCAGCATAGCCTGCGTAATGCGCAAGAGCTGGATAACGTGCTGGCGAAATTCCCGCAGGTTAAGGCGCTGCTTTGTGGTCATATTCACCAGGAGCTGGATCTCGACTGGAATGGCCGCCGTATGCTGGCGACCCCTTCCACCTGCGTGCAGTTTAAACCCCATTGCGCCAACTTCACGCTGGACACCATTGAGCCCGGCTGGCGCTGGCTGGAACTCCATGCGAACGGTGAGGTGACCACCGAAGTTTGCCGTCTGAAAGGCGCCGTCTTTAATCCTGATACCGCTTCAGAAGGGTACTGATGTCCACGTTACTCTACCTGCACGGCTTTAACAGCTCCCCGCGTTCGGCAAAGGCGACCGGCCTGCAAAGCTGGCTTGCCGAACGTTATCCGCATATCGACATGGTGGTGCCTCAGCTGCCGCCTTATCCTGCCGATGCCGCAGAACTGCTGGAATCGCTGGTGCTTGAGCACGGCGGCGAGCCGCTGGGCGTGGTGGGATCTTCGCTGGGCGGCTATTATGCGACCTGGCTGTCGCAATGTTTTATGCTGCCTGCGGTGGTGGTTAACCCAGCGGTACGCCCCTTTGAATTGCTGGCGGATTACCTGGGCGAAAACGAGAACCCCTACACCGGCCAGCAATATGTGCTAGAGTCTCGCCATATTTACGATCTTAAAGTCATGCAGGTTGACCCGCTTGAAGCGCCGGATCTTATCTGGCTGCTGCAACAGACGGGTGACGAAGTGCTCGATTACCGCCAGGCGGTGGCTTATTACACCTCCTGTCGCCAGACGGTCGAATCCGGCGGCAATCACGCCTTTGTAGGCTTCGAAGATTATTTCACACAGATTGTCGACTTCCTCGGTCTGCATTGAGGCCGGGTCGGCCGATTCCCTGTTTCGCTATCTGAACGAATAAACCATGACGCAATCCAGTTATAACGCCGATGCCATTGAGGTACTCACCGGGCTTGAGCCGGTTCGCCGCCGCCCGGGGATGTACACAGACACCACCCGCCCAAACCATCTGGGCCAGGAAGTCATTGATAACAGCGTGGATGAAGCGCTGGCAGGCCATGCTAAGCGTGTTGATGTCATTCTCCATGCCGACCAGTCGTTAGAAGTTATTGATGACGGGCGCGGGATGCCGGTGGATATCCACCCTGAAGAAGGCGTGCCTGCGGTCGAGCTGATCCTTTGTCGTTTGCACGCGGGCGGTAAATTCTCCAACAAAAACTATCAGTTCTCCGGCGGCTTGCATGGCGTAGGGATTTCCGTTGTTAACGCCCTGTCCAAACGAGTGGAAGTTACCGTTCGCCGCGATGCGCAGGTTTACAGCATCGCCTTTGAAAACGGCGATAAAGTGCAGGAACTTGAGGTTGTCGGCACCTGCGGCAAGCGCAATACCGGAACCAGCGTCCACTTCTGGCCGGATGAGAAATTTTTCGACAGCCCGCGTTTCTCCGTTTCTCGCTTAAGCCACCTGCTTAAGGCCAAGGCGGTGCTGTGCCCGGGCGTTGAAATCACCTTTACCGATAAAGTGAACAACACCGAGCAACGCTGGTGTTATCAGGACGGTCTGAAAGACTACCTGAGCGAAGCGGTAAACGGGCTGATTACCCTGCCGGAAGCGCCGTTTGTGGGCAATTTTGCCGGTGATACCGAGCAGGTAGACTGGGCGCTGCTCTGGCTGCCTGAAGGCGGCGAGTTGCTGACCGAAAGCTATGTAAACCTGATCCCAACGATGCAGGGCGGTACGCACGTCAACGGCCTGCGTCAGGGCCTGCTTGACGCGATGCGTGAGTTTTGCGAATACCGCAACATCCTGCCTCGCGGAGTCAAACTTACGGCGGATGATATCTGGGAGCGCTGCGCCTATGTGCTGTCGGTGAAAATGCAGGATCCGCAGTTTGCCGGGCAGACCAAAGAGCGTCTTTCTTCCCGCCAGTGCGCAGCCTTTGTCTCGGGCGTGGTAAAAGATGCGTTTAGCCTGTGGCTGAACCAGAATATCCAGGCCGCAGAACAGCTGGCTGAGCTGGCGATTTCCAGCGCTCAGCGTCGTATGCGAGCGGCCAAAAAGGTGGTGCGTAAAAAGCTCACCAGCGGCCCGGCATTACCGGGCAAGCTGGCCGACTGCACCGCACAGGATCTCAGCCGCACCGAACTGTTCCTTGTGGAAGGTGATTCCGCAGGTGGTTCGGCAAAGCAGGCCCGCGATCGTGAATATCAGGCGATCATGCCGCTCAAGGGTAAAATCCTTAATACCTGGGAAGTCTCTTCGGATGAAGTGCTGGCTTCGCAGGAAGTGCATGATATTTCCGTGGCTATCGGTATCGATCCTGACAGTGAAGATCTCAGCCAGCTGCGTTACGGCAAAATTTGTATCCTCGCGGATGCGGACTCCGATGGTTTGCATATCGCGACCCTTCTGTGTGCGCTGTTCGTACGCCATTTCCGTACGCTGGTAAAAGGGGGGCATGTTTACGTAGCGATGCCGCCGTTGTACCGAATCGATCTGGGCAAAGAAGTTTTCTATGCGCTGGATGAGGAAGAGAAAGCGGGCGTGCTTGAGCAGCTTAAGCGTAAGAAAGGTAAGCCGAACGTACAGCGCTTTAAAGGGCTGGGCGAAATGAACCCGTTACAGCTGCGTGAAACCACGCTCGATCCGAATACGCGCCGTCTGGTGCAGCTGACTATCAGCGATGAAGACAGCGATAAAACGCTGGCGATGATGGATATGCTGCTGGCCAAAAAGCGCTCGGAAGACCGCCGTAACTGGCTGCAGGAAAAAGGTGACATGGCCGATCTGGATGTTTAACCTGCCGTTCCGGCACAGCCTGTATTGTGCTGTGAAATAGATGAAAAAAGCGGGCAAGGAGTTAATCCTTGCCCGCTTTTTAAGCAATGAACACGCCACAGGTTGCTGTGATTATTCTGCCCGCAGGCGCCTCTTCCCCTTAGGTTTCCCGCAATTCTCGGCGAAAATTTTCCCTCTCTGCCGCTTTTCCCGTATTTAATGCTAATTCAGGCCCCCTGATTGGGGTGTCACAAATTTGTTTAGTTGTTGCGAGTATTACTATTACCGTGACGGTTTTTCCTTTTATAACTAAAAATAAATCCTGATAAGACTGGATATATCTTTGGTAATAATTTGTTACATTTGCACGAAATATGAATCATTAATCTTCGCCCATTGATTAATGAGAAGCGTTATCTATAAACTTAAATTGTATGAAAATACACGGTAGTATTCTTAAATGTTCATTTGCGTTCATAAAAGGAGCATTATATGCGTGAACTCAATAGCTGTGAATTAAAAGACGTATCTGGCGCAGGTTTTATTGCTGACGCGGGTGCAGCACTGGGCCTTGGTATTGGCTTTGTCATTGAAGCCGCTGGCGGCAAAGGTGGTAAGGAAGCGGGTGCTGCGTTAGGTGGTGGGATTGGTCAGGTTGTCGAAGCGGGATTAGGTTTTCTCGGTTCACTAATCGGTGGCATTTTTGGTAAAAGACGTTAATCGTTTTTTGCTAATTAAATAATCCAAATTATAGCCATAAGCTCAGCGCTTATGGCTATTAAGGAGAATATATGCGTGAATTAACAGTAGCGGAAATGGGCTGTGTCAGCGGTGCTGGCGTAGTACAGGACGGACTGGGTTCAGCCGGTAAACTTGTTGGTGGGTCGCTCGGTAGCGTCATTGGGCTGACTATTGGATCGGTAATCGGGTCGATTGTTCCGATTATTGGCACCTCGATTGTGGGCAACTTAGGTTCACGCCTGGGTAACACTATCGGTTCGCTTATTGGTTCGGGGATTGGCAAAGGTGTCGGCGGTTTCTTTGAAAGCTTGTTTAATCGCTGATTGACGGCTTCATCTTAAATAAACGCATTCCAGGCCTGTTTTCAGGCCTGTTTTCGTAGTCTCTCTTTTTCTGTTTACTGGATGCTTTAGTATCCACCTTTGTTCTTAATGCACCGTTGTTGGCTAACACCAATAATCTTTCACAAGACGAATAAAGCCAGGTTGCTATGGATAAAAGAAATTTATTCCGTCAGGAAGCCATTGATAATTTAAAAACTCGCTGGTTGGGACAGGCCTTACTGATAGGTAAGTATCCAGCATGGCTTATTATTCTCGCCACCTTTTTATTTATTACCCTGTTACTACTGGTGATTGTTTTTTGTGACTATACCAGAAGAATAAGCGTTCAGGGGGAAGTCATCTCGCTGCCCCGCGCCGTTAATGTTTTTTCTCCCGGTCAGGGTTTTATCAGCCACGCCTGGAAACAGGCTGGGGAGCAGGTAAAAAAGGGGGATTATCTCTATGAGATTGATATTGCCCAGGTTACCCATGCAGGCAACGTCAGCGAAAATAGCCTGCGCGCCACAGAGGAGCAGACGGCGATCATCAAAGGGATCATCGAGAAACTTGAGGAGAATAAAGCCGCCACGCTGGCGCAGATGCAGCAGCAGCTGGGTCAATATGAGAGTGCCTACGGGCACACCAAAAGCCTGGTTGAGAGCGCAAAGAAAGGCATGGCCGACATGAAATCGACCATGGATAATTATGCTGAATATAAGCGCCGGGGATTGATAAACAACGATCAGATGACTAACCAGCGCTACCAGTATTATCAGCAGCAGAGCGTATATCAGAGCCTGAATAGCCAGCTTATCCAGCAAAGCCTGCAAATGACCAGCCTGAACGGGGAGATGATTACCCGGGCGACGGATTTCGATAACCAAATATCCCAGCGCCGCTACGAACTAAGCGATTTACAGCGCAGGTTAGGGGAGATGGATGCGACGGGCACGCTTATTGTGAGCGCACCGGTTGAGGGAAAAGTCGAATCGTTGAGCGTCACTCAGGGGCAGATGGTCAACAGCGGCGATAGCCTGGCTCAAATCGTGCCAGCGGAGAGCCAGGGGTATTTTTTGGTGCTCTGGCTTCCTAACAGCAGTATCCCTTATGTCAAAGTCGGGGATGATATCAACGTGCGCTATGAAGCGTTTCCCTTTGAAAAATTCGGCCAGTTTGCGGGAAAAATATTATCCATTTCCGGCGTACCGGTCTCGCCTCAGGAATTAAGTTCTTACAGTAACTCTCCCCAACTCCAGCCAACCGGGAAGGTGGAACCTTTTTATAAGGTCATCATTGATATCAGTCATGACCAACGCCTTTCATCGCTGACGTTAACCACGGGAATGAAGGTGCAGGCCATGGTCTTTATGGAGAAACGTCCCCTGTATCAATGGATGATCTCGCCGTTTTATGACATTCACAGCAGCCTGATGGGGCCAATAGGCGGGGGAGAAAAATGAATAGCACTTTATTTAATTATATCCGCGATCGGTTGAATTTCGGCCTGTTCAGAAAGGTTCCGCAAATTCTGCAAACGGAAAGTGCGGAATGCGGGCTGGCTTGCCTTGCGATGGTTTGTCGCTATTTTGGCATGGATATCGATCTTTTTAATCTGCGTCACCGCTTTGGTATCTCATCCCATGGTGCCACGTTGGGCATTCTGGTGGACGTTGCTGAACGGATCAACCTGAAAACCCGCCCGCTGTCGCTGGATCTCAATGAGGTTAGTCAGCTAAAAACGCCCTGTATTCTCCACTGGGATATGTGCCACTTCGTGGTGCTTATTTCCGCGCGGCGTGGGAAATACGTGATTCACGACCCGGCGTTTGGCAGAAGGGCGATCGGTCTGTCTGAGCTGTCCCGACACTTTACCGGGGTGGCGCTTGAACTTTGGCCCGATACGGGTTTTTCCAGGGAGCAAAAACGCAGCAAGATGCGCCTGCGGGATATGATGAGCAATATCCAGGGGCTTACCGGCTTTATGAGCAAAATATTTTGCTTCAGCCTGCTTATCGAGTCGATCAATTTGCTGATCCCGGTGGGCACGCAGCTGGTAATGGACCACGTGATCATTGCCGAGGATCACAAGCTGCTTTCGCTGATTTGTATTGGTTTATTTTGCTTTATCCTCTGCCGTACCTTTATTGGCACGCTGCGGGCCTGGGCATCGCTGGTCATGGCCTCGCTCATTGATGTTCAGTGGAAAACCGGCGTCTTCGATCACTTAATGAAGCTGCCGCTGGGTTACTTTGAAAAGCGCAGGCTAGGGGATATCCAGTCCCGACTGGGTTCGCTGGACGTTATTCGCACAACGCTCACGGATAGCCTGGTCACCTGCATCATTGATATTATCGTGGCCTGCGGCGTATTTATTATGATGCTGCTCTATGGCGGCTGGCTGGTCTGGGTCGTCTGCGCGTTTACGCTGCTCTATATGCTGCTGCGTCTAACGACCTACCATCGCTACCGCCAGGCATCCGAGGAGCAAATCGTTGAGGAAGCTAAAGCGGGTTCCCACTTTATGGAAACGCTGTATGGCGTCGGGACGCTAAAAGCGCTGGGGATTGTCGGATTGCGCTCTAAATTCTGGCTAAATCTGAATATTGATTCCACCAATGCCCGTATCCGCACCAATAAGCTCGAGCTGCTCTTCGGCGGGCTGGCCAACTTTATCAGCGCGATCGATCACATTATTATTCTTTGGCTCGGGGCGTCGATGGTGATTGATGGGGGAATGACGCTGGGTATGTTTGTGGCTTTCAATGCCTATCGCAGTCAGTTCTCCGATCGTACGTCGAGCCTGATCAATATCCTGTTGCAGATGCGTTTGCTGTCGCTTCATAACGAGCGCGTAGCGGATATTATCCTTTCTGAGCCTGAACAGGACGTTGCTGAAAAACGCCCGTCTCATCCTAATGAAGCGGCGGAATTTAAGGCTAAAAATGTTGCCTTTCAATATGACTCGCTATCGCGCCCTATTTTTAGCGATCTGGATATTGTGGTGAAGGCCGGCGAGAGCGTGGCGATCGTAGGGCCTTCCGGGGTGGGGAAAACCACCTTAATGAAGGTTATGTGTGGCTTGCTGAAACCTACGGAAGGAAATGTCTATTTTAACGGCATTGATATCCATACCCTCGGGCTCAATAATTACCGCCAAAGTATCGCCTGCGTGCTACAGGACGATAAGCTGTTTGCCGGATCGATTGCGGAAAACATTTGCAGCTTCGAAGAGAATAAGGACTACGATCGCATCACCGCCTGCGCCATTGATTGCAATATTCATGAAGAGATCGTGCGGATGCCGATGGGATATGAAACGCTGATCGGCGAACTGGGTGGAAACCTGTCCGGCGGGCAAAAGCAGCGTCTGCTGATTGCCCGCGCGCTTTATCGTCAGCCAGGCATTCTGTTCCTGGATGAGGCGACCAGCCATCTGGACCTGGGCAATGAAGCCAAAATTAACCAATCAATACGCGATCTGAACATCACCCGCATTATTATCGCTCACCGCCCATCAACCATCGCCAGCGCCGACCGCGTTATAGATTTATCGGAGGTCGCGTCCCTATAAATCCCAGGGCCTGCTGGCAAGCAGGCCCTGTCATTCCTTTTCCACGCAGTAAAGGACCTGAGCCAAATAGAGCGAGAAATATTCCTGAAACAGTTTAATAAAATTCTCTGACAGCTCGATAAAGAGGTTGTTCTCAAGGGAGATTAATCCTGCGGCCTGGGCTTCTTTTAGCAGGCTGCAAACATGCGTACGGGATACGTAGCTGTAAGCGGCAATTTTCTTGTGCGATAGCATAATACGTGTGCTGTTCTGCTGAATATACTCTTTATACAGGATAAGCATGATCATATGGCCCGCGTCTTTTTCAATAAACAGCGCCGACTCTGGCAAAAGGTCGGTGACGGTTATATGGTTACAGACGATATGGCTGTAGCGAGAAAAGAACAGCGGAACCATCTCTTCAGCCCGGATCTGAGGTTGGCTACAGGCTTCTCTGTGCAGTATTTGATAGGGCTTGAGCATGGTTAGAATCAGTTCGTGTATCTCTTCTATGACCTTTAACGAAGGCCGGTAAAGGCTCTCTCGTCTGTTGTTTTCGTTTCTGAATACTTCCAGACGTCCTGACACGCGCAGCTGAATCAGCAGGGAGTTAAGCGTATTGATACTGATGGGTTTCTTTTGGCTGTGGATAAAATCTTTAACGTTTTTTAAGGTTGCCTGGGGGGTGCTGTAGTAAATGGAGCAGATGTTGGCAACGCATGAGAAGCGGGAATACTTAAATATTATCTTGTAAAAAAGAGGTTTTTTTGAATAGAAGGCATTTAACATCATCTCATGAATCATAATTAATTCATTAATGTTTGTGGTGTGAGTAATTTTCCGTGCTTGCTGTGTAAGAATTAAAATTATTCTTTCTCGCTCTGAAATCTTCATTGATTTTTTCTCCCTGAGCTCATTCTTATGAAGCTTAACATTATTTTTTCAATAACAAAAAGTCAATCGAATAGCGTGAAACCAGAATATTGGAAAACGGCTCAGGTTGAAGAAAGTAACTTCATTTATTAATTTAATTATGTACAGCTCATAATCTGTAGTAGACGTGGTCGATAGCATTTCTGGAAGTGATTAACAAAGAGGGATAGAGAGGAATTTTTCTTCTTCTTTTTAGATAATGGGGAAAATTAAATTTACTGATTTTTAGCCGAACTTTCAAAAAGAAGGAAAGAGATGCCTTTCCCTTCGTGCCGATAAACGCAGGGATGGCTGGTGCCACCCCTTTGCTTTCTCGCGCTATTACTTAATTGCGTCTTCAAGAATGCGGATATGAATATCCAGCACGTCATCTTTCACGACGACGCTGTGGTTCTTCATGTGCGGCGTGGCCAGATGGGCTTCCAGGTGCGCGACGCTTTCCCATTTTTCCACCATAAAAATGGAGTCCGGGGCGGTCGTCTGGAAAGCAACCTGCGCGTTGTGGTCGACCAATGGCGCGTAGCCGTAGCAGCCTTCTTCTTCGAGCACGGTCGGAATAATTTTTGCAAACGCATCCAGCACGGCCTGGCGGTGATGCAGGCCCGGGCGGGTACGAATTTCAGCTATCACTGTTAGCATGGTTAACTCCTTTTTTAAGCACGCCGACAGTTAAGCAAAAATTTCGCCGAGATGCTTGCGATATTCTGCAACAAAGCGTGGAACGTCAGGAACCTTCATCACGTCATTCGCAATATAGGTGGGTAAGCCGGTCATGCCCAGGAACTCGTTGGCTTTATGGAACGGCAGGTAAACGCCATCCACGCCAACGCCGTGGAAGAACTGCTCTTTGTCTTCAAAGGCTTGCAGTGGGGCATTCCAGGTCAGAGAGAGCATATAAGTTTTCCCCTGAATCAGGCCGCCTGAGCCGTATTTCTTTGCCGCATCGGAGCGGGTACGGCCATCGCTGGCGTACAGGGAGCCGTGACCTTCGGTAAACACATCGTCGATGTATTTTTTCATGGTCCAGGGGGCACCCATCCACCAGCCTGGCATCTGGTAGATCACGGTGTCGGCCCACAGGTACTTCTGTACTTCTTCTTTGGCGTCGTATTCGCTGTCGGTACGCGTGACCTGAACATCATGCCCGAGGTCGCGTAAAAAGCTTTCCGCGACCTCGGTCAGGGTGTCGTTAAGCTGGCCGTTAGAGTGGGCGAATTTTTTCGCGCCGTTGATAATCAGTATATTGCTCATCGTTAATCCTCGAATCATTGCGTTTGAAACGGAGTCTAACGTGATCTGTATCACGGAAAAATGGCCGGAATGTGCAAAGACTTTTGCTGTACAAGCAATAATCACCAGGCTACCAGGTGATGCTTACCCGAAATCCGCCGCTCTCCATGTTTGAAAAATGCGTCTTCATGCCGTGTAACGTGGCGATGCGGGTGACAATGGACAGACCCAGCCCGCTGCCTGTTTTTTCCTGCCCCGGCGGGCGGAAGAACCTTTCGCCGAGCGTGGGGAGAAACTCGGGGCTGACACCTGGCCCGTTATCGGTAATACAAATTTCTCGTCCGTTCAGTACGACGTTTACCACGCTGCCGCTCGGGCTATAGCGCACGGCGTTATCCAGCATGTTGCGTACCATCACGTTTAGAAGCAGGGGCTGCCCGCGCAGCGAAACCGGGTCATTCGCCAACTCAAGACGTATATCCACGCCTTCGCGCTGTGCCTGATGATAGGCCTCCATGACGGCACCCTGAAGCAGGGCGGCAAGCGAGACGTTTTCGATATCTTCAAGACCGGCAAGGGAATCCAGGCGTGACAGCGTAAGCAGCTGATCCACCAGCCGGGTTGCCCGATCAATGCCGGTTGTCAGGTTAGTCAATGCGTGATCGCGCACAGGTGTATCATTGCCTGCCAGCTGGGCTACCTCGGCCTGCACCTTTAGTGCCGCCAGAGGGCTGCGCAGTTCGTGTGCCGCATCTGAAGTAAAGCGACGCTCACGGAGCATCAGCTCACCCGTGCGGCTAAAGAGCTGATTAAGCGAAGCGAGCAGGGGTTTGATTTCCTGCGGGGGACGAGCGAGCTGCAGGCTGCTGGCATCGTCAGGCGAGCGCTGGCGCAGCTGGTCGGCGAGCTTATGCAGCGGGGAAAGGGCACGGCTGACCAGCCAGACCAGGAGCAGGAGCATCAGCGGCAGCGCGATCAGCCACGGCACCAGCTGGGAAGTGACTATGCTCAGCGCCATATCTTCACGGTACTCTTTTTCCTGGCCGACCACGATGCGATAGCGCCCGTCGGGCGTGGTGAGCCAGACCAGGCGCCAGGGATCGTCATCGCCGTTCAGATAGCCGTCCGTGAAGCCATCCCGGCGATAGTCAAACCGCAGGTCTTTCCCGTTGTCGCCATCGTTGAGGCGCATCTGCCCGTCGGCTGAAAAAATCGCGAAAGCGAGGGTGTCGTCATCCTGTTTGCCGCGATGGTGCGGCATCATTTTTTTCGTGCGTGGCAGCTGTGGATCGTCGCGTATTACGCGCAGGTCCAGCGTACTTAAACGTTTGGCGAACAGCATTTGCTGGGTATCAAACAGTTTATCCAGGGTTCTGGAGGTCTGATACCAGGCGGCAAGGCTTGCGCCCAGCCAGGCGATAACCGTCAGCAGAATAAATCCGGCAATCAGCCGTGCTCTGAGACTTTGCGTCAGCGCTTTCATTCAGCACCCAGCGTATAGCCAATGCCGTGGACCGTGCGAATAAAACCGCTGCCCAGCTTGCGGCGCAGGTGGTGGATATGCACCTCCAGCGCGTTACGTGAAACGTCATCGTCCCAGCTGTAAATTTTCTCTTCAATCAGCGCGCGAGGCAGCACCCGACCTGCGTTACGCATCAGGAGTTCAAGCAGCGCGAACTCTTTTGGTTTCAGCTGCAAGGCTTCACCGTTTTGCGTGACGGTGAATTTGATAGGATCCAGCTCCACTCCCGCGTGCGAGAGCACTGGCTGAGCTTGCCCGTGGGTACGGCGAATGAGTGCCTGCAGGCGGGCTGCGACTTCGATCAGGGCGAAGGGCTTACATAAATAGTCGTCAGCGCCTGATTGCAATCCCTCAATGCGCTGTTCCAGAGCATCACGGGCGGTGAGAATAAGAACGGGCTCTTGTTGGCCGTTGCGGCGCCAGCTTTTTAATACGTCCAGCCCGTCGATGCCGGGCAGGCTTAAAT
Organism: uncultured Buttiauxella sp.; assembly: GCA_946480445.1. Lineage (GTDB taxonomy): Bacteria > Pseudomonadota > Gammaproteobacteria > Enterobacterales > Enterobacteriaceae > Dryocola. The sequence goes on along the minus strand of CAMLJN010000001.1, from coordinate 280,148 downwards.
CGAGCACCACGGCATCATAAGGCGCCTGGCTAAGTGCGGCCTGGCCGAGTTTGCCGTCGGAAAACCAGTCGAGGGTGAAACCCATTTTCGTCAGCCCGGCTTTTATCCCGTCGCCGATTAGCTTGTCATCTTCAATCAGTAATACGCGCATGGCACAGTCCCTTATGACTAAAACAGGTGAAGTTAATAACGTTTGCGGCGGTGTGTACAGGGGAAAAACGCGATGCTTCGGCAATGGCCGCAATTTAATAAAAAATGCCGTTTCCCATAGAAAAATTAAGATCTCGTTAAGATCTACAGGGTTTAATCGTTATCAGAAACGACCCGTATAAGACTTGCATAAAAGGAAACTAAACAATGAAAAAAATAGCTGCTCTGCTGACTGTTTTTGCTATTTCCGCCGCGCCTGCATTTGCTGCAAATCAAGGTGGCTTTGTTGATCCGAATGCCCCAGTTGCCGCTCAACAGGCACCGGCCACCGGTGGCTTTGTTGGCCCAACCGGCACGGTCACCACGGTGGAGAAAGCGAAAACCTTCTCGGATGACACCTGGGTTACGCTGCGCGGCAAAATTGAACAGCGCATCGGCGGCGATCACTATGTGTTCCGCGATGCCTCCGGCACGGTGAATGTGGATATCGACCACAAACGCTGGAATGGTCAGACGGTTACCCCGCAGGACACCGTTGAGATTCAGGGCGAGGTCGATAAAGACTGGAACTCGGTTGAAATTGACGTCAAGCAAATCAACAAAGTGAAGTAAGCCTTTCACGAGCCGCCCGCCGCGGCTCGTTTTCGTACTGTTACCCACGTTTTTCCCCCGCGCAAAGCGATTCCTCCCTGTGACTCAGACGGCCAGATAAGGTACTATCGGCGGCAATTACGCCGTTTGTGGCCACACTCGGCTCGTCAGTTTGAGGATGAATGATTAATGAGTGATCTAACTCATGATGGTGCAGAGCGTCTTGCCCTGCACGAATTCACGGAAAATGCCTATCTCAACTATTCCATGTACGTCATCATGGACCGTGCATTGCCGTTTATCGGCGACGGGCTTAAGCCCGTGCAGCGTCGTATCGTCTATGCGATGTCGGAGCTGGGGCTAAACGCCAGCGCAAAATTCAAAAAATCCGCGCGTACGGTCGGTGACGTGCTGGGTAAATACCACCCGCACGGCGACAGCGCCTGTTACGAAGCCATGGTGCTGATGGCCCAGCCGTTCTCTTATCGTTATCCGCTGGTGGACGGGCAGGGGAACTGGGGGGCGCCGGACGATCCCAAATCGTTCGCGGCAATGCGTTATACCGAATCCCGCCTGTCGAAATACGCAGAAGTTCTGCTGGGCGAGCTGGGTCAGGGCACCGTTGATTACACGCCGAACTTTGACGGCACCCTCCAGGAGCCTAAAACGCTGCCTGCGCGCCTGCCTAATATCCTGCTGAACGGTACCACCGGCATTGCCGTGGGGATGGCGACGGATATTCCTTCGCACAACCTGCGTGAAGTGGCGCAGGCGGCTATCACCCTTATCGATCAGCCTAAAACGTCCCTCAACGAACTGCTGGATATTGTTCACGGCCCGGATTATCCGACCGAAGCCGAAATCATTACTCCGCGCGATGAAATCCGCAAAATCTACCAGAACGGGCGCGGCTCGGTGCGTATGCGTGCGGTCTGGAAAAAAGAAGAAGGCGATGTGGTGATCACCGCACTGCCGCACCAGGTCTCTGGCGCGCGCGTGCTGGAGCAAATCGCAAACCAGATGCGGGCGAAAAAGCTGCCGATGGTTGAAGATCTGCGTGATGAATCCGACCATGAGAACCCGACGCGTCTGGTTATTGTGCCGCGCTCAAATCGTGTGGATATGGAGCAGGTGATGAACCACCTGTTTGCCACAACCGATCTTGAGAAAAGTTATCGCGTGAACCTCAATATGATCGGTCTGGACAACCGTCCGTCGGTGAAAAACCTGCTTGAGATCCTCACCGAATGGCTGGTATACCGCCGTGAAACAGTGCGCCGCCGTCTGTCTTATCGCCTGGAAAAAGTGCTTAAACGCCTGCATATCCTTGAAGGTTTGCTGGTGGCCTTCCTTAATATTGATGAAGTGATCCACATCATCCGTAGCGAGGACGAGCCGAAGCCCGTGCTGATGGAGCGCTTTGCGCTGAGCGAAACGCAGGCTGAATCTATTCTTGAGCTGAAGTTACGCCACCTTGCCAAACTGGAAGAAATGAAAATCCGCGGCGAGCAGAGCGAGCTTGAGAAAGAGCGCGATCAGCTACAGGGTATTCTTGCCTCCGAACGTAAAATGAACACGCTGCTGAAGAAAGAGTTGCAGGCGGATTCAGATGCCTATGGCGACGATCGCCGTTCCCCGCTGCGTGAGCGCGGTGAAGCGAAAGCGATGAGCGAACATGATATGACGCCTTCTGAGCCGGTCACTATTGTGCTGTCGCAGATGGGCTGGGTGCGCAGCGCCAAAGGCCACGATATTGACGCGCAGGGGTTGAACTATAAAGCCGGTGACAGCTATCTGGCCTCGGCGAAAGGTAAGAGCAATCAGCCAGTGGCGTTTATCGACTCAACGGGGCGCAGCTACGCGCTTGATCCTATCACGCTGCCATCGGCACGTGGCCAGGGTGAACCGTTGACCGGTAAGCTGACGCCGCCGCCTGGGGCTACGGTTGAACATGTGTTAATGGCGCCGGACGATCGGAAATTGCTGATGGCCTCCGATGCGGGGTACGGCTTTGTTTGTACCTTCAACGATCTGGTTGCCCGCAACCGTGCTGGTAAGGCACTGATTACGTTACCTGAAAATGCACGCGTGCTGCCACCGATGGAGATCACCAGCGCAGACGATATGCTGATGGCGATCACTGCCGCCGGGCGTATGCTGATGTTCCCGGTAAGCGATCTGCCGCAGCTGTCGAAAGGGAAAGGCAATAAGATTATCTCTATCCCGTCCGCAGAAGCGGCAAAAGGGGAAGATAAGCTGGCTCATCTCTTTATCCTGCCTCCGCAGAGCACGGTCACGCTGCACGTGGGCAAACGTAAGATTAAGCTTCGCCCGGAAGAACTGCAGAAAATTACCGGCGAGCGCGGGCGTCGCGGCACGCTGATGCGCGGCCTGCAACGTATTGATCGTGTAGAAGTTGACTCTCCGGCCCGTGCCGGGGCAGGCGATAGCGAAGAGTAAACCCCATTTGGGCGGCAGGAATGTCGCCCGAACGGTGTCTTTTGCGCTAAAGCAGGTCATACTTGTCAGCGATTCAGGCTTTAGAGGTTGTTATGCTATCCATCGTTCGTTTTGTTATTGTTGTGATTTACTGCATTTTGTTGTGCATATTCGGCTGTATTTACTGCTTGTTTAGCCCGCGTAATCCGCGCCATGTGGCCACCTTTGGTCATCTTTTTGGCCGCCTTGCGCCCGTCTTTGGCCTTAAGGTTGAAACACGCCTGCCGGCAGGGGCTGAAAATCACCCGACGGCCATCTATATCGCCAACCACCAGAACAATTTCGATATGGTGACGGCATCGAATATCGTGCAGCCGCCGACGGTGACAGTCGGTAAAAAAAGCCTGCTGTGGATCCCTTTCTTCGGCCAGCTTTATTGGCTGACGGGCAACATGCTGATCGACCGGGATAACCGCGCCAAAGCCCACGGCACCATCTCGCAGGTTGTGGCGCAGATCCAGAAGCGCAATGTCTCCGTCTGGATGTTCCCGGAAGGCACGCGCAGCCGTGGACGTGGCCTGTTACCTTTTAAAACCGGAGCGTTTCATGCCGCTATTGCTGCCGGTGTGCCAATTATTCCGGTGTGCGTTTCCACGACCAGTAATAAAATTAAACTGAATCGCTGGAACAATGGCCTGGTGATTGTCGAAATGCTGCCGCCCATTGATATCAGCCATTATGGTAAAGACCAGGTTCGTAAACTCGCCACAGACTGCCGCGAGATTATGATGGCGAAAATCGCCGAGTTGGATAAAGAAGTCGCGGAGCGCGAAGCCTCCGGCAAGGTTGAGAATAAACAGGCGAGCTGATCGCCCATTCCGGGGTTTTCCCCTCTGGCGGTACGGATGGTACCGTCCCACGTTTTAAGTTTTACAGGGAGCAATTATGTCACTCAGTCGGCGTCAGTTTATTCAGGCATCGGGAATGGCACTGTGTGCGGGTGCGGTGCCACTGAGGGCAAATGCGGCTGGCCAGCAGCTGCCATTACCCGTTCCTCCTTTACTTGAATCTCGTCGCGGCCAGCCCCTGTTTTTGACTTTGCAGCGGGCGCACTGGGCGTTTACCGGCGGGTCAAAGACGCCGGTCTGGGGCGTGAACGGGCGCTATCTGGGGCCGACCATCCGCGTCTGGAGCGGCGACGATGTGAAGATGATTTACAGCAATCGCTTGCAGGATAATATCGGCATGACGATTGCGGGTCTTCAGGTGCCCGGTCCCCTGATGGGCGGGGCGCCAAGGATGATGTCGCCGGGCGTCGACTGGGCGCCCGTGCTGCCGATTCGTCAGCAGGCGGCCACGCTGTGGTACCGTGCCAGCACGCCAAATCGTTCCGCTCAGCAGGTGTATAACGGCCTTGCGGGCATGTGGCTGATTGAAGATGAGGTCAGTAAATCCCTGCCCATTCCTAACCACTACGGCGTGGATGACTTCCCGGTTATCATTCAGGATAAGCGTCTGGATAACTTCGGCGCGCCGGAATACGTTGAGCCGGGCAGCGGAGGATTTGTTGGCGATACGCTGCTGGTGAACGGCGTGCAAAGCCCGTATGTCGAGGTTTCCCGCGGCTGGGTGCGTCTGCGACTGCTAAATGCCTCAAACTCGCGTCGCTATTTGCTGCAAATGAGCGACAGCCGGGCCATGCATGTTATCTCAAGCGACCAGGGCTTCTTACCCGCGCCCGTTTCGGTTAAGCAGCTTTCTCTGGCGCCAGGCGAACGCCGGGAAATTCTGGTGGATATGACGGAAGGAAAAGAGGTGTCCATCACCTGCGGGGAAGCCGCGGGGATCATGGATCGCATTCGCGGCTTCTTTGAACCTTCCAGCATTCTGATCTCCACGCTGGTGTTAACTCTGCGTCCAACCGGCCTGCTGCCACTGGTGACCGATACTCTGCCGATGCGTCTGCTGCCCGATGAAATCATCAACGGCAGCCCGGCGCGCAGCCGAGATATTACCCTGGGCGATGAGCCGGGCATTAACGGCCAGCTGTGGGATATCAACCGCATTGATATTCAGACGCAGCAGGGCACCTGGGAGCGCTGGACCGTGCGTTCAGACATGCCGCAGTCTTTCCATATCGAAGGCGTCAGCTTCCTGATTAAGAATGTTAACGGCGCGGCGCCGTTTGGCGAGGATCGCGGTTGGAAAGACACGGTGTGGATCGACGGGCAGGTTGAGCTGCTGGTCTATTTCGGGCAGCCCTCCTGGGAGCATTTCCCGTTCCTCTACTCCAGCCAGACGCTGGAAATGGCGGACAGAGGCTCGATTGGCCAGCTGCTGGTGAATCCTGCGCCGTAACTTCGTGAATATCAGCAGGCTGGAGACGTAAACCGTCCTCCAGCTCTGTACGGATAATAGGGCGGAAGGTTTATGGCTTTCCGCCCTGCAGTTTACCCTTCATTTATTGCCTGATTACGGCGTATAATCGCCGGCTTTGGTTACTTTTACATCATTTTTTCGGAAAGCATTATGAGCTCTGTTAGCTTGATCCAGCCCGATCGCGAACTCTTTTCGTGGCCTCAATACTGGGCAGCCTGTTTCGGCCCGGCACCGTTTTTACCCATGTCACGTAAGGAAATGGACGACTTAGGCTGGGACAGCTGCGACATCATTCTGGTTACCGGAGATGCGTATGTTGACCACCCGAGCTTTGGCATGGCGATCTGTGGCCGTATGCTGGAGGCTCAGGGCTTCCGCGTGGGGATCATCTCCCAGCCGGACTGGAACAGCAAAGAAGACTTTATGCGTCTGGGCAAGCCAAATCTGTTCTTTGGCGTGACGGCGGGCAACATGGACTCCATGATCAACCGTTATACGGCAGACCGTAAACTGCGTCACGACGACGCCTATACGCCGGATAACGTGGCGGGCAAACGCCCGGATCGTGCCTCCCTGGTGTATACCCAGCGCTGTAAAGAGGCCTGGCGCGATGTGCCGGTCATCCTCGGTGGGATCGAAGCCAGCCTGCGCCGCACCGCGCATTACGATTACTGGTCCGATACCGTTCGCCGCTCGATCCTGGTGGACGCCAAGGCCGACATGCTGATCTTTGGTAATGGTGAGCGTCCGCTGGTGGAAGTGGCGCATCGTCTGGCGATGGGTGAGAAGATCGACCAGATTAGCGATGTGCGTAATACCGCCATGATGCGTAAAGAAGCGATGCCTGGCTGGACGGGCGTTGATTCCACGCGGCTGGACACGCCGGGCCGTATCGATCCGATCCCGCATCCGTATGGTGAAGATCTGCCGTGTGCAGAAACGGGCAAACCCGATGGGCCACTCGAGCAGGAGCCAAAAGCTGTTGTGGTTCAGCCACCGCGCCCTAAGCCCTGGGAAAAAACCTACGTGCTGCTGCCGTCGTTTGAGAAAGTAAAAAACGATAAGGTGCTCTACGCCCACGCTTCACGTATTTTGCACCATGAAACTAACCCGGGCTGTGCGCGTGCGCTGATGCAAAAGCACGGCGATCGCTATATCTGGATTAACCCACCGGCAATCCCTCTTTCTACCGAAGAGATGGACAGCGTTTTTGCTCTGCCGTACCAGCGTGTACCGCATCCTTCGTACGGTAAAGCGCGTATTCCGGCCTATGAGATGATTCGTTTCTCGGTCAATATCATGCGCGGCTGTTTCGGGGGCTGTTCGTTCTGCTCTATTACCGAGCACGAAGGCCGCATTATCCAGAGCCGCTCCGAAGATTCGATTATCAGTGAGATCGAAGCGATTCGTGATACGGTGCCGGGCTTTACCGGCGTGGTGTCGGATCTGGGTGGGCCGACCGCAAATATGTACATGCTGCGCTGCAAATCGCCGCGTGCAGAGCAGACCTGCCGCCGCTTGTCCTGCGTTTATCCGGACATCTGCCCGCATATGGACACCAACCATCAGCCGACGATCAATCTTTATCGCCGTGCCCGCGATCTGAAAGGTATCAAGAAGATCCTCGTTGCGTCCGGCGTGCGTTACGATCTCGCGGTAGAAGATCCGCGCTATATCAAAGAGCTGGCGACGCATCACGTCGGTGGTTATCTGAAGATTGCGCCTGAGCACACGGAAGAAGGGCCGCTGTCGAAGATGATGAAGCCGGGGATGGGCAGCTATCATCGCTTCAAAGAGCTGTTTGATACCTATTCGAAGCAGGCCGGGAAAGAGCAGTATCTGATCCCATACTTTATCTCCGCGCATCCGGGTACGCGTGATGAAGATATGGTGAATCTGGCGCTGTGGCTTAAGAAGAACCGTTTCCGTTTGGATCAGGTGCAAAACTTCTATCCATCGCCGCTCGCGAACTCCACGACCATGTATTACACCGGCAAAAACCCGCTCAGCAAGATCACATATAAGAGTGAGGATATTGTGGTGCCGAAGGGCGATCGCCAGCGCCGTCTGCATAAAGCGCTGCTGCGCTATCACGATCCGGCCAACTGGCCGCTGATTCGCGAAGCGCTGGAAGCCATGGGCAAGAAGCACCTGATCGGCGGGCGTCGTGAGTGTCTGGTTCCGGCTCCGACGTTAGAGGAGATGCGGGAGGCGCGGCGCTATAACCGCGGAGCGCGTCCGGCGTTGACGAAACATACGCCGATTGCTCACCAGCGTCGTCCGGCTGCTGGCGGTCGTGCCGCTGACGCGAAAAAAAGATCGCCTAAAGCTTCTAAGGCATAAAAAAAGGCGGATGGCTCAGGGGCCATCCGCCCAATACTGTTTTTCCGTTCGACAAGTGTTCTGGCTGGTCGGACAGGCATCTACGCTCCGCGATGCTACCTGTTTTTAACTGCCAAACACATCCGGGTCCGGCCCAAGCCGCTTGCCGTTGTCCAGCTTCGTAATCTCGCCCAGCTCGTCTTTATCCAGACGGAAATCAAACACATCAAAGTTCTCCGCAATGCGCGTCGGCGTGACCGATTTAGGGATCACGACCAGCCCGCAGTCCAGGTGCCAGCGAATAACAATCTGCGCGGGGGTTTTGCCGTATTTGTCCGCCAGGTCACGAATGATTTTTTGATCGAACACGCCTTCGCCGCCTTGTGCCAGCGGGCTCCAGGATTCGGTCTGGATTTTGTGGGTCGCGTTCCAGGCGTGGAGCTGGCGCTGCTGAAGCAGAGGATGGAGTTCTATCTGATTGATAACCGGCGTGACGCCTGTTTCATCGATCAGCCTTTGCAAATGGTTGACCTGGAAATTACAGACGCCGATGCTTTTTGCCAGCCCCTGCTTTTGCAGCTCAATCATTCCCTTCCAGGCTTCAACGTAGTGATCTTTACTCGGTACGGGCCAGTGCATCAGATAGAGGTCAACGAAATCCAGCTGCAGTTTTTGCAGGCTGTCTTCCAGTGCCTGACGTGGGCGCTGCTGATCTTCATTCCAGAGTTTGGTGGTGATAAACAATTCATCGCGCGGCAGGGCTGAATTTTTCAACGCGTCGCCCACACCGTCTTCATTTTTGTACGCTGCGGCGGTATCTATTGAGCGATAGCCGACTTCCAGCGCCTTAGCAATGGCCAGCTGGACCTGCTCGTTACTGGCTTGCCACACGCCGAGGCCCAACTGAGGCATCACGTTCCCGTCCTGGAGCTTGATTACTGTTGGATTTGCCATGTGTTCCTCCTGAATGTATTGAGCGATACACCGGGCAAGCCCGGTGTAAGGTGGCTGACAAAGAAGAAAAAAGCGTGGTTTTTCCTACTTTGTGGTTATCTGTCAAAAATCAACGAATTGATTTTCCTTGTCTTTTCCTTCGCTATCTTTGCTCGCCCCTGCGAGACAATGGGAGTAAGGTATCGGGCCGACACCGGGCAAACCCGGTGTCACATTTGCATTAAGTCTGGACCAAATACCCGAAAACGAAAACCAAATCGGCAAATTACTTAGCGCGCGGCTTCGTAAATGCGACGGCTTACGTCGAGAGTAATGTCCTGATTTTCACCGAGCTGCGTCATCCCTTTCTCTTCCAGTTTTACCAGCAGGGCAGGGATAGAGCTGCCGTCCAGGCCGTAGGCAGACAGGCGAGTTGGCGTGCCCATTTTCTCGAAGAAATTACGCGTAGCGTCGATAGCCGCGTCGATGCGTTCTTCTTCGCTGCCGCTGGTGATATTCCATACGCGTTCTGCGTATTGCAGCAGTTTGGCGTGTTTCTCAGCGCGTTTTTCGTTCAGCAGGGAAGGCAATACGACCGCCAGGGTTTGCGCATGGTCTAAACCGTGCATGGCCGTCAGTTCATGACCCAACATATGCGTCGCCCAGTCCTGCGGTACGCCAGCACCAATCAGGCCGTTAAGTGCCATAGTGGCGGCCCACATAACGTTGGCGCGAACGTCGTAGTTTTCAGGTTCTTTCAGGGCTTTCGGGCCATCTTCTACCAGGGTTAACAGAATGCCTTCTGCAAAACGATCCTGTACTTTGGCATTCACCGGCCAGGTGATGTACTGCTCGACGGTGTGCACGAAAGCATCCACTACGCCGTTAGCAACCTGACGTGGAGGCAGGGTATAGGTGTAAACCGGGTCGAGTACGGCGAAGACGGGCTGTACGTGCTCGGACATAAACGCCTGTTTATCACCCGTCGTACGGCGAGAAACCACCGCGCCTTTGTTGGACTCTGAACCTGTCGCTGGCAGTGTCAGCACGGAGCCCATAGGGATAGCACTTTTCACGTCGTCACCGCGAGTCAGCAGGATATTCCACGGATCCTGATCGAGCGGATAGTTTGCCGCCGCGGCAATGAATTTGGTGCCGTCCAGCACGGAGCCGCCGCCAACGGCCAGCAGGAAGGTGACGTTTTCTTTGCGAACGATGTCGACCGCTTTCATCAGCGTTTCGTAGGTTGGGTTAGGTTCGATGCCGCTGAACGCAAGGACATCCAGACCCTCCAGCGCGGTATATACCTGGTCCAGCACGCCGTTTTTCTTCACGCTGCCGCCGCCGTAGGTGATCAATACGCGGGCATTCGCCGGGATCTGATCGCGTAATTCAGCAATTGCACCTTTACCAAACAGGATGCGGGTCGGGGTATGTAGATTGAAGTTATTCATTTATTAATTCCCATTGGTGGGTGAAAACAGGCATGGCTTGTCGCTTTTTGATGGCGTTCATTGTCGACCCATGAACGTCATCCCTCAATGCATATTCCTGCCTTTGTCTTGCCTGTTTCTCCAGATGGCTGGAGAAATTTCAGAAAAAGACGCACACTGATAGCGCGCAAAAAGCCTTGTGGAGTCACCTTCAATGAACCGGAAAACGATTTGCCAGCAGCTCACGCAAAAGATTAATCATCTGATACAAAATGATAATCTTGCACTGAACGCCCTTCCCAACGTACGTCTGCTTTACGGCACCAAACCGAATGCCAGAACGCCTGTGATGTACGAGCCGGGGATCGTAATTCTCTTTTCAGGCCATAAAACGGGCTATATCAACGATCGCGTTTTTCGCTACGATGCCAATGAATATCTCCTGCTGACGGTACCTTTACCCTTTGAATGTGAAACTTTCGCGACGCCGGAAGTGCCGCTGGCGGGTATGCGCATTAATGTCGATATTCTGCAGCTTCAGGATCTGCTGATGGATATCGGTGAAGACGATCTGTTTCAGCCTCAGAGCTGTTCTACGGGGATAAATTCTGCCGAGCTGTCAGAGGAGATACTTTGTGCGGTAGAGCGGCTGCTGGACGTGATGGAACGCCCGCTGGACGCAAGGATTCTGGGGCGGCAGATTATTCGCGAGATTCTCTACCATATTCTGACCGGGCCGCGCGGCGGTGCTCTGCTGGCGCTGGTTAGCCGCCAGACGCATTTCAGCCTGATCAGCCGCGTGCTCAGACGCATTGAAACGCAGTACACCGAAAACCTCTCGGTTGACCAGCTTGCCGCCGAAGCGAACATGAGCGTTTCTGCTTTTCACCATAACTTTAAAGCAGTTACCAGTACGTCGCCGTTGCAATACCTTAAAAACTACCGTCTACACAAAGCGCGAATGCTGATCCTGCACGACGGGCTGAAAGCCAGTACCGCAGCGGTGAAAGTGGGATACGAAAGTGCCTCGCAGTTTAGCCGGGAGTTTAAACGCTACTTTGGGGTGACGCCGGGAGAGGACGTAGCACGGATGCGTACGATATAAAAACCCCGGCGCGAAGGCCGGGGCGGGGAAGCTATTTATGCGAGCCTAACTTTTTTTTTGAGCACCACAAACAGCGTGCCGATTAACCCTGCCACCAGCAGGACGACAGGCAGGATCATCAGAAACGTCATCACCTGGTCTTCATGGCGTTTTACGAAGGGAATCATGCTCAGCGCATAGCCGAAGCTCGTTACCACGCCAACCCACAGCAGCCCGCTTAGCCAGTTAAAAAACTGGAAGCGGCGGTTGCTGAGGCCGGAGATACCCGCCATCGTTGGCAGCAGGGTCCGAATAAAGGCCAGAAAGCGTCCCGCCAGCAGGGCCAGCAGACCGTGGCGGTCAAACATATGCGTTGCGCGCTGGTGATAGTGTACGGGAAGCTGTGCCAGCCAGCTTTTCACCGTTGTGGTATTGCCCAGCCAGCGGCCCTGCAAATAGCTCAGCCAGCAGCCGAGACTCGCCGCCGAGGTTAAAATCACCATCGTAGGGACGAAGTCCATCACGCCCTTTGCCACCAGCGCACCCGCTAAGAGCAGCAGGCTGTCTCCTGGTAAAAACGAAGCCGGGAGCAGTCCATTTTCCAGAAAGAGCGTCGCAAACATGACGCAATAGACAACACCAATCACATGAGGGTCTGCCAGCGCGGCAAAGTCATGCTGCCAGAGTGCCTGAACGATATTTTGTATTACAGCCATGGAAAATCCTGTGGAACCGCTTTAGTGGATATGCCCGCAGCTTTTCAACTTAAGGCCGGGCATACCTTAGTTTAGACATAGTGTAACGCTAAAACGCCCACGACATCTTGATCGCAGGCGCAACTCATGACGGTAGGCTCCAAAAAAGTGTCAGTTATCCTGTCCAGAGCTGGAAATATCAGGCGATACGCTGGAAACCGGCATCAAGGTCGGCAATCAGATCGTCAACGTTTTCCAGGCCAATATGAACACGGACTAACGTACCTGTGAAGTCGATGCCACCTGCCGGGCGAATTTCCGCTAGCTCTTCCGGCTGGTTAGCAAGGATAAGCGATTCATAGCCTCCCCAGGAATAGGCCATGCTGAAATACTGAAAAGGGTTGAGGTAGCGTTGCAGTTGCTCGTCATTTAAGCGCTTTTTCAGCACGAATGAAAATAATCCGCTGCTGCCTGTAAAGTCCCGTTTCCAGAACTCATGGCCTTTGGCACCGGGTAATGCCGGGTGATTAACCCGCTCAACCAGCGGATGCTGAGCAAGCCATTCAGCAATTTTTAAACTGCTTTCATGATGCTGCCGTAAGCGCACGCCCAGGGTTCGCAGGCCCCGGCTGGTCATGTAGGCCGTGTCGGCATCAACCATCTGCCCCATCAGATAAGAATTCTCTCGCAGCTGCTCCCAGCAGCGCGCGTTTGCCACCGCCGTGCCAACCATCGCATCGGAATGGCCAATCAGGTATTTGGTGCCCGCCTGGATAGAAATGTCGACGCCAAACGCCAGCGCTTTAAATAAAATGCCCGCCGACCAGGTGTTATCTATCATGATGACAGCCTCCGGCGCTTTGAGGCGAACGGCCTGCACGATGGCAGGTACATCATGCACTTCCAGGGTAATAGAACCGGGGGATTCCAGAAACACAACTTTGGTATTGGGCTGGATAAGATCGGCAATGCCTGCGCCAATCAAAGGATCGAACCAGGTTGTTGTCACGCCAAACTTAGTGAGGACTTTGGTGGAGAAATCCTGGCTGGGTTCGTAGGCGCTGCCGGTCATTAAAACGTTATCGCCCTGTTCGACAAAAGCCAGAATGGCATTCGCCACGGCCGCCGCGCCGCAGGGATACAGAGCGCAGCCCGCTCCGCCCTCCAGCTCGCACATTGCTTCCTGCAAAGAAAAGTGGGTGAGGGTGCCGCGACGCCCGTAGAACAACTCGCCTTTGGCGCGGTTTGCCGTCGCTTGCTTTTTGGCCTCAACGGTTTCAAAAACCAACGATGAGGCGCGCTGAATGACGCTATTAACCGATCCCTGGGTAAATTTTTTATCGCGCCCGGCATTCACCAGCGCCGTGTCAATGTGCTTCGCCGCCATCTGTTTACTTCCCCGTTTAACCATCTGGATGTCTAAACATAACTTACCACGCTTTATCCTGCTTGCCTCATGGCGTTTCTTCAGGTTGACAAAAAAAGCTGAAAATTCGGCGCCTACCCGCTTTTACTGCGTAAACGCAAGGAATGAATAGACAATTTCAGGCACTCTGCAAATACTAATGAGAACGACTATCAATTCGATGTCGTTTTGATATTATTGCGTGCAGAATTTGTATTATTTTTGCTGTGGAGAGTAAGAGTGACGAATAATTTGATGCAGACGGACCTCTCTGTCTGGGGCATGTATCAGCATGCTGACATCGTGGTAAAAATGGTGATGATTGGCCTGATGCTGGCCTCTGTCGTTACCTGGGCTATCTTTTTTAGCAAAAGCGTTGAGCTGACCACGCAGAAGCGTCGCCTTAAGCGCGAGCAGCAGCAGCTGGCAAACGCCCGTTCCCTGGATGAAGCGAGCGAAATGGCCGCCGCATTCAGTACGGGTAGCCTCAGTACCGTCCTGATTAACGAAGCGCAGAACGAGCTGGAACTCTCCGCCGGCAGTGAAGATAACGAAGGCATCAAAGAGCGTACCGGCTTCCGTCTGGAACGTCGCGTCGCGGCGGTTGGTCGTCATATGGGCCGCGGCAATGGATTCCTGGCCACCATCGGTGCTATCTCCCCGTTTGTCGGCCTGTTCGGCACCGTCTGGGGGATCATGAACAGCTTTATCGGTATTGCGCAGTCGCAGACCACGAATCTGGCAGTTGTTGCTCCGGGTATTGCCGAAGCGCTGCTGGCAACGGCGATTGGCCTGGTTGCTGCGATCCCGGCGGTTGTGATCTACAACATTTTTGCCCGTATGATTGGCGGATACAAAGCATCGCTCGGGGATGTGGCCGCTCAGGTTCTTTTACTGCAAAGCCGCGATCTCGATCTGGCCGCCAGTGCTCAGGCGCGCCCGGTCCGTACGACTCAAAAACTGCGTGTGAGTTGAAAGCCCATGGCAATGCGTCTTAACGAAAACCTCGACGATAACGGCGAAATGCATGAAATCAACGTGACGCCGTTTATCGACGTTATGCTGGTTCTGCTGATCATCTTTATGGTTGCAGCGCCGCTGGCCACCGTCGACGTGAAGGTCAACCTTCCCGCGTCTTCGAGCCAGCCGCAGCCGCGCCCGGAAAAACCTGTCTATCTGTCTGTGAAAGCCGATAACACCCTGTTTGTCGGTAACGATGAGGTGACAAAAGAGAGCATGATTAACGCCCTCGACAGCCTCACCGCCGGGAAGAAAGAGACCACTATCTTCTTCCGTGCAGACAAAACGGTCGATTACGAAACCATGATGAACGTGATGGATACCCTGCACCAGGCAGGGTATCTGAAGATAGGGCTGGTGGGGCAGGAAGTCACTAAAGCTCAGTGAGAAAATGGCGTGGCTTTGACCACGCCATTTTTTTACGCTAAATGTTCTCCGCCGCATACCCCGTGCACTTCTGCGGTGACATAGCTTGATTCCTGGCTGGCGAGATAAACGTAGACGGGCGCCAGTTCTGCAGGCTGTCCGGCTCGTTTCAGCGGCGTTTGCTGACCAAACTGCGGGATTTTATCCTGTGTCTGTCCGCCGGCGATTTGCAGTGCGGTCCAGATTGGCCCCGGAGCCACTACGTTTACGCGTATCCCTTTCTCAGCGACCTGTTTCGCAAGACCACGGCTGTAGTTAAGTATGGCGGCTTTGGTGGACGCGTAGTCAAGCAGATGAGGGCTGGGCTGATAGGCCTGGATGGAAGAGGTGGTGATAATGCTCGCACCGGGCTTCAGATGCGCAAGTGCCTCCTGAGTTATCCAGAAAAGCGAGAACACGTTCACGGCATACGTCTGCTGAAACTGTTCAGTCGTCAGGTCTGCAATATCCGGAATCGCAACCTGTTTACCGGCTACCAGCGCCAGAATATCCAGCCCGCCAAGATCATTTATTGCCCGATGAACCAGCTCACGCGCAAACTTTTCGTCGCTTAAATCGCCCGGGATCAGCACGGCTTTTTGCCCGGCTTCTTCTATCAGCGCTTTGACCTGCTCGGCATCTTCCTGCTCGGCTGGCAGATAGTTTATGACCACATCGGCGCCTTCACGGGCATAGGCAATGGCGGCTGCCCGGCCAATACCGGAATCGCCCCCGGTCACCAGCGCTTTACGGCCTTTAAGTCTGCCGCTGCCCACATAGCTGCTTTCCCCGCAATCGGGAACGGGATCCATTTTTGACTGTACGCCCGGGGACGGTTGCTTCTGCTTTGGATACTCCCCGGTGTAATACTGGGTGGGCGGATCCTGCATTTTTGACTGGTGATTTGTCATTAGTCGTCCTCCGTTTGGTTCAACACCCTAAAAGCCTGGTCATTAATCCTGATAAGTCAAACCGTTCCAGTTTATTCTTAGTGTGGCAGCTGCAATTTTGGTCGCAGGGTAATGCCAATTAAAGAAACAGACGCGGGGAAAGCTTGGCCAGAAATAAAGTTGCCGATTATAAAGTTTGCCGGTTAATTATCGGGCGTGGATGCGTAATCGAGCAGCGCTTTATTCTGCAGCGGACGTTTTAAGATCGTACAGGGCAAAGACAGATAGAAATCAGGACAGATAAACCAGAATTTCAGGCGAAATTCTGGTTTTAATGGCGGGATAGTTACGGTGGGAGCTGTAATCAGCTTTCTACATTCTGAGGGGCTTCAGTTGGAATGAAGCTATTGATAATGCGCACGTAATGTTTACGCTGCGCTTCGGTGAAGTCATTATTTACCGCCAGAGTAAAGACCACCAGTTTGCGCGAGCTCGGGTTGAGATGCGGATGCCATGGCAGCGTGACGATGGACGAAACCTGGCGAACCCAGGCACCATCTTCCAGGAATTTATTGGCGGTTTGCAGTACGGCAAGCTTTGCTGGCCCAATTTCATGTTTCAGGTTCTTCCCTTCTACCTCAAAACCGGGGACAAAGCGTTTCATTTTGTCCCATTGCTTTTCGCAGAAATCATCTACCGTTTGATCCTCTTCCAGCGTGGCGCGGTTAATCAAAATATTGTAGGGATTATGGTCCTCGTCCATATAGCGAAGGATATTAATAGACTGATCCTCCTGTGGATCGAATGTCATAAAGCTGCCTTCGTTAAGCGGATAGGCTACAGGTTTATTGCTCATAAGTGACTCCCTCTTATTCCTTAATTGCGATGTATAGATAACGGAATGATTTCAACGCGGCGATTCTGTGCTCGTCCTTCCAGGGTATCGTTACTGGCTACCGGACGGGAGTTACCCGCGCCTTCAACGATAAAACGGTTGGTGGGTAGACCAGTCTGTTCTATCAGCCAGTCCCGAATCACCCTGGCTCGTTCGGTTGATAAAGCCAGGTTTACGGCGGCGGTTCCGGTATTGTCCGAATGGCCAATGATGAGGAACAGCCGTTGCGGCGCGCTCTTTATTTTGGGAACCAGCTCCGCCAGTATTTTTTCACTCTCCGGCATCAGATCGCTGCTGCCCTTTTCAAACAGCGGCGCCGTGCCGGAAAGAGCGAATAATGCCGCGTCAGTGCTCTCTTCAGGCACCTTCTCCCCCATTAACGTTTTTAACGGTTTTAACTGGCTGAGATGCGTTTGAAGCTCGGTGATATTCCGCTTGCCGTAGTAATAAAAACCCGCCGCCAGACCGCCAAGAATCGCCAGTAGCGCAACGATCCATGGCCACTTTCTGCGGGGAGGCGGTGGAGCGAGCACCTCTGGGATTTCTGGGGCAATCTCCGAGGTTAAATTCTGCTCAATGAGCGGCGGCAGTGGGATATTAGGTAGCGGCGGCATGGAAATGGAGGCCGACAGCCCCGGCAGAATTCCGTACTTCTCTGCAAGCCAGAGCGACCAGCCCCCGTGCCGGGTGAATCCTGGACCGTGATCGGCAAGGATCACGCCCGCCAGATCGAGCTGCGTATTGTCGAAGAGGTTTTGCAGGACGCCCATGATTCGCTGTTCCGCCAGCCAGGCGACGAGCGTGCAGGCCAGGGCATGACGCTGAATAGCGAACAGATCGTTCCCGTCATCGAGGGCGTCAAGTTCGGTAATCAGGTTAACCAGGCGCGTTTCCAGCTTAAGGTGCCAGCCAGATGACGCCGTCAGCCCGCCGGTCCAGGTGGCTCGGTCCGGATCGTGGGGATAGCGCTGCTGGCTCAGGCGCGTATAAAGCCCAAGCAGGCAGGGTAAGCGATCCGGCAGGCGGATCGACGAAAAGGCATATTGCCATGCCGTGATTTGTTCAATCATCAGGCTGTTGCTTTCGAAGCCATCCGCCAGCAGCGGGAAGAAGGCCAGCGTGGCAACCTCATCATGGCTTTTTTCCAGATGTGCCAGTCGGTTGGCCAGCGTGCTGGCGTGTTCCGCGACAATCCAGACGATACCGTTGTCGCTGCTTGAGCAGAAATCGGACTGGCTAAACCACTTGCCAGCGAAGGGGCCGATAATAAATACCATCAGCTGGGGGGATGCGTCCGCATTGTCTTGTGGCGCGACCCACGATACCGGCTCTTCTGTCGCTGTGCGTGACGGTGGGCGGGCACGGGAAAAATAACGCCCCCAGTAGGTGGAACGCAGCGCAATCAGCGTTTCGGTTTGCCCTTCTACCTGTATCAACAGTATTAATAGCTTCCAGGCATAGCGAAAGATCGCCTCGCTGTCAGTTTTTAGCAGAGCTTCAAGCTGAGCGGTTAGCGGAAAGCTTTCTTCACTTTCATTGTGGCCGTAGAAGTAATGCACCAGCGAATAGCGTTGCCAGGAAAGCGAGTTATTTTGCTCATTACTGGTGAGCCGTTTATCGAAATAGCAGCACAGTGCATGGCAGAGCGCTTCGCTCTCCGCTTGAGTCTGGTTTTCCGTCAGCAGCAGCTTATTAAACTGTTCAATGAGCGAGGTCAGTCTGAGCTGAAAATCCGCAGCGGACGGGATTATTCCGTCAAACGAGAACAGCGTATCTATACCCACCAGCCTGCAAAAAAGGTTATCGCTTTTCACCATGCTTTCTCCGTGACTTTGCCCCAGCCTGAGGTATCTGACCACGGGCATATCCGGACAACGGAAGGCGTGGCCATGCTGGCGGTTTTAAATTCCAGTGACAGCTTGAGAACATTCTCTGCCGATTTGCTGCGTAATGTTTCCAGCTCTGTGGCGTCCAGCGTGCGCTTATACAGCAGCATATTTTGCGCGTTATAAACATTGAGATGCAGGTTGCCTGTTTCGCTTTCAGCAATCTCATAATCCGGGGCGTTCAGCGTGATGGATTTCTTGTGGTAGGTGAACTGTCGGTTGAGCCATTCCGTTTCATCGGCAGGCGGGGTGGCGAAGAAGTTAATTTTCTCGCTCCCCATTACCTCGGGTAAAACAGTTCCTCTTTGCAGGCAGATCCCTGCCTGATATTCAAACTGTCGTAGGGTTCTCTGGTGGCCTAAAGTGTAGGGCGCGAGGTCGACGCCAGGCTCTTCCTCTTCAAGTCCTAAGAGGGTCCTGATCCGCTTTTTCGCAATGCTATCTCTTTCCCACCAGGCTTTTTCCACCTTGCCTTCATCCTTCGCCTCATTATTGTGGTCGCCCCAGACTTTGCTGTGTTCTTCGCGCTGGTAGAAATGCCACAGCAGCGGCTTATGCGGGTGATAAACATCGTAACCGTGAGTGAAGGCGCGCACCGCCATGGCTATCTCTTCTCCGGCGAAGAAGATGAGCGGATCGTTGGGGACCGCTTTAACAAAATCGCCGAAGGTGAAGATAAATCCCCCAGCCAGATAACTGCCGCGTACCGGTGCCTGGGCTTCGAATGGCGTGGAGATAAGCATCGGGATACCATGCGCCTCGTATTCACGGAAAATCAGACGGCTGACATAGGTTTTCTTACTCTCTTCTTCGTTATCCCCCGGCCTGTAAGCCGGAGGATAAGAGGAGATGACGGGGAGGGGGGATTGCGCCTGTAACTGTTGCAGCATGGCTATCATCTCGCTATCCCAGGCGGGGATAAAACGGCTGTGAGAGTCTATCTGCAGAAAATAGCGCTCGTTATCAAACAGCGTCTCCGCCAGGCTACGCGCCCAGCATGCACCCTGGCTGGCATAATAGTGGACACTGATAACATTGATATGGGCCTGGTGATAACGAAACATCGACACGTCGTGACCTTTGACAACCCGGCAACTCTGAGGCTCAAACCCTGCCTGCTCGAAGTACTCAGGCATTTCGCTGTCCTGCCAGCAAATCGCAATGCGCAGATTTTCCGGATGTGCGGCATGGCGCAGCATATCCCTGAGCGTCGGCAACAGTTCCGAATCGCGATAGCTGGCGATGCTGATAAAAATTGTTGCTGGGTTATCCATATTTCCCTGATTCATTCATCATTCCGTTTACTGAATATCAAAAACGATTTCTGCTTTCGCTGTGAAGACGCCGCCAGCAGGTGTGGCGGTATTGCCCGGGATTAACGTGGCTTTCCACGCAAATTCGGCGGGTCCCTGGCTGGTGATAGAGCCTTTTTGCTCGGAAGTGGTGCCGTCGATTTTCATCAGCCGGTTAAGACCGTCGGTGATGCGAATGCCCAGCCTGTCCTTGTTGCCGGCCGCATCCTCGACCCGGATATAGCTGCCATCCGCAGAGGGGCTATTGGTGATCATCGACGCTTTGGCTGAATAGCTGCCGTAGTCGCTTTTGCATACGATGGCGAAATTCAGGTCGCGAACAACGCCTGCGCTCAGTTGTGTAGGCGTCACGGTGCTAAAGTCGATGGTTTTGGCGTTATCGGTTGTACACGCCGGGGTACTGATAATCTTTATCTCACCGATCGTCAGGTTGGTGGTGAAGGAGGCTGGATTATCGTTCAGCATATAGTTGTAGGCGATTTGATTTGGCGATAGCACGGTATCGCCCGTTGGATTACTCAGGCGTAAATTACCGGTTTTGAAAAACTGGACGCGGTAGAAAGATTGCCCGGGAACATCGAGCGTACCTATCGTCACACCGCCAGGAAATTTCAGGTAGCTGGTTGATGGGAAATTACCAAAGGCCGAACCGTTACTAAATAAGAGCTTAACACCAATACCGGCAACATTGGTGCGGAAGATCTTTGTGTTCGGATCCTGACCAAACAGATTCTGAGTACGTTTCCCATATTCGCTACCAACAACACATTTGTCGAAACCGATGTCGCTGCCGATAGTCGGGCTATCGTACTGAGCAACAGGCGTCGAGGTATCAATCGCCGCATCGGCCGAAATAGTGAACACCTGCGAGCCGATAGCAAGTGGCGTCGGCTGGCCGCGCGCAAGCGTACAGACAGCCCAGGCACCGGGCGAGATCAACATCGTGGAAAGCAGGGCGATAACGATCCTTAACATCATTTATTCCTTCTCTTGACTCAGGATGGAGATAATTTCAGGGGGATACATCTTTAAGAGATCGGCAAAATTCTTACCGATGCTCTCCTCGGCATACCTCAACACCTGAATGAGCGGACTACTGGGTTCGGTCATGGCAAACCAACTGCGTACTTCTTGCAGGCGATGCAGCGCATCGGCGCGGCTGTTAATGCCTTTGCGTACTTCTGCTGACGGCGGCGGGAGGGGGGAACGGACCGGGGCTGACTCAACGGGAGGTGGCGTGAAATCGTCTGCCGGGGCAGGAACTGGAGTAACCTCCTGCGCTGGGGGTTCCGGTAGCGTATTCGCGCTGAGGTCCGGCGTCGCCGGCTGGCTGCCGAATTCTCTGGAAAACATGGCGAGAATATTCCCCAGTACGGTCAGTTCCGGTGCCTCATGCTCAAGCGTTGCGGCAAGCGTTTTTTTTATCTCCTGAACGAAGAAATGCGCCTGTGTGAGTGGCAGGATTGTTTCGCGAGCGTTGAGATGCCAATCGTGTACCAGCGCAGCGACGGCCTCATCCGACAGCGCTCCCTCTTCCCGGGGGACCTGATGCGCCTTTTCAAACTCTTTTACGCTGATTTGCAGGCCGGCGGCTTTTGGAAGCGGCTGGTTGCGTAAATCTGCCAGCAGGCCATTAATATCCTCCAGTTCGGCAAATGCGTTCGCTCGTAGCATCGGCGTGAACTCCCCCTCGTCCAGCAGCTGGGGATGGAGATCGTCAGGCCAGGTCGCCAACAATGCGTGAAGAACTTCTGCGCCTTCCGCTAGCGCAGGCAGACCGATTTTGCGCAGCCGACAGCGCATCAGGATAACAATCAGCCTGATGTCCCTGCTTTTTGACAGCAGCTCGTGGCAGTCGCGTTCTACTTCCGTCCAGTTAATGGGTTCTGCTGCTTCAACGAAGCTGCCGTATTCGGCACCCAGTTTTGGCTGGAGCCTCGATTGCAGCATGATAAATGCCGGATCGTAATCCAGGTTTTCCCCGCAGGGGGCATCCTGCGCGAGAGGCTGCATGACATACTGGTAATAATCTGAACAGTTCAGGTCTTGTGTCTGGTTCATCTCTTTTTACTTCCATCCATGGCCGTCGGTATCCTTGATTTGCTGCCGATGGTTAGCGGCGATACATTTCGGGTTCAAAACTCATGCCGTAAACCGGCGAGTCGCACTTCTCCCGCTCCAGCCAGCTGGCGTAACCCAGCTGATGGCTGCCGTCCAGCGTGGCGCGCGGCACCTGATCGGGGGCCAGCACTAGCTGAACGTCCCAGGCATACTCGAAACCGATAAAGCTGCGCACCAGTTCGCGAAGCACGGTCATATCGTCGCCCCACGGGCTAAAAAGCGTGTATTGCGCAAGAGGGAGGGGACCCATTAACAACTTGAATTTGTGCTGCCTGTCGAGCACGGTGTCGCCGAGGATCGCGCCGTCACCCAGCAGAGCGGCATAGCGGTCGTCGCCAAGCGCGGTTTGATCTTTGCTATCCAGGAAAATCCACTGCAGCTCAAACTCTTTCATTTGCACGGGAACGTCAAAGTAGTACTGCATGGCGCCCAGCAGGCCGTCCGGGTTACGGGCTTCGCGCACCAGGTGGGCAGAAGAGGCCAGTCGGGTATGAATCGGCAGCGGTTCCGGGGCCAGCTCGGCGGGATCCAGCCCGACCAGGCTTCCGACATAAAACGAAAAGCGCTCGTCGTCTTTGCGATCCAGCGAGGCGGTATCCTGCGATAAATACCAGGCGCGATAGAACAGGCTAAGCGCGCGATGGTGAAAGATATCCACAAAGTCGATCAGCGTGTGGTCGTGTTGCTCGTAGCGCGAGTAGGCCTGCTCGGAGAGGTGCAGCGGCATCGCCCCCTGCGCCCCCCAAATCCCCAGCCCGAAGAGCTGAAGCTTGATTTTGTCTTCCTGCTGGCTGATGGCGGCAATCTCGCGCGGCGAGAAGACCATGCTCGCGATCTGTCCAAGCCGGAAACGTTCCTGAGACGGCAAGGTGGCCTTGCCCGGCGCAGGGAGATCGGGCGTTCGGGCGGCAATGGCTCGCATAATGCTGATAAAACCCGCTTCCCATGGCACCTCGGGATCGAACCAGGCTTCCAGTCCGTCAGGTTTTGTCATAACGCCCCCCGACCGCCCGGACGAGCTTTCCAGCGAGCAATCAAGCCGCGCTGCATGGAATGCAGTTCGGTTTCTGTAAACACGTTAATCGAGGCGTGGCGCGCCAGGTAACTTTCCATCACCAGGCCAAAGAGATAGGGGCTGATGCCGGAAAAACCCTCTTCGTCCACCGTCAGGCTACAGTTCACCCCGCGTCCGTAGACCAGCAACCCATCATCCGACAGGCGGCGCACCACAGGCCTGGTTTGACAGCCTACCAGGCTGTTGATTTGCGCGATGGGTTCAAGATCGGCGGCGCTGGTGAACAGCCGTAGCATATTGCGCAGCGATTCGCCGCCCTGCGTGTGCTCCATATCTGAAAGCGGCAGGTAGTTAAAGCTAAGCTGACGTATCAGCCGCCATGCGGATTCGCCTATGGATAACGGAGGATGCGGAGCGCTTGGCGAGCTGACAAAGCGTGCGCCATGGATGGGGACGGAATCCGACATAGTGAGATCGAAGTTACCGGTGCTGGTAAGCAGACGCGGCAGGTCACGATTGGTCACCATTGCATCGACCAGCAGGTAGCGAATATGTTCGCCATAGGGCGCTTCTTGCTGATCGACCAGCGAGATAAAAATTTCGGTGCCGCTGTATGGCGTTCGGGTGTCGTATTTACGGCTGGTGGATTCTTTCGCGCGCAGCTCTCGCTTCACTGAGAAGTAACGCCCAAAATTACCTTTATCGCTATGGCGGGTTTGATACAGCGCGTTAAAGGTTAACTCTTCACTGGTTTCTGCCTGCAAACCAAACACCTTGTTGACCGAGAATATTTCGTAGTCCAGCGGGCGGCTGCGATCGGGCACAATATGGAAGTTGTTCAGCGCACGGTTGACCTCAATACGGTCCACTCGTTTTGGGAACAGGTTAATAACCGGGGTACAAAAAAGTACAAAACGTGAAGTATCGAGATGAGGGATAAGATCCTGCGGTAATTTAGTTAGCAGAATAATTAACTCAACCTCATTGGTCTCATTTTTTTCCAGCGCCGCGGCGATCTGTGTGAGAGAAAAGAAGTAAAAACGCTCACGGCAGGCAATATATTCCTGGATTAATGTGTGACCATGAAACATATTCCATTGCAGCGGTAACAGGCTTTGGTCCGGCGCCAGTCCTTCGAACTTTAGCGGCTGATTGTTGATGACGTGATGCTGTGGTTTATTTTGATCGCCGCTGCGCACTATCGTTGCGACATGGCTGCCGTGGAGCAATTCAAAGGTATGAGAAACAATACGTTCATCACCCTGAATATAGAATGGCAGTTCATCCAGTCCTTTCAGGCTGGAGAAGACCAGATCGCCCTGGAGTTTCAATTTCATTCGTAAAGCGCCCTTTAGCTGATGGCGCTTGATACGATAGTGTTCAAGGTCTGGAATATCAGGGGGCACCGAAGTTAATCTGACTTCAGTGAGCTCCAGTGGCCATAATGTCACATCCTGGTTATTTCTGAATTCGCAGCGGGTCATTTCACCAGGCAGCACCCGGCTGTAAAACGCGCTCTGCTTAGGGATATGATAGCCGTGCGTTAAATCCCCTTCCGTAAGATTTGGCTTCAGCTGCACGACGCCCATCGAGGGGATCGGCGAATTATAGTTGGGATAGACGATATCCAGCAAACGCTGGGTAAATTTGGGAAATTCAGCGTCGAGTTTTATCTGTGTTCTGGCAGATAAAAAGCAAAAAGCTTCTATTAATCGCTCAACATAAGGATCGGCAATTTCGATGCCGTTCATCCCCAGGCGTCCGGCAATCTTAGGATGGCGGTCGGCAAATTCCTGTGCCATCTCCCTGATGAAAGTCAGTTCCCGATTGTAGTAATCCAGAAAGTTGTGTTCCACTTGTCATCCTGTTATTTATATCGGCGAGACAAAATCTAGCTTGAGACGATACTTAGAGGCAGGAGTATCATGTGGTTCTCGCCGAGCTTCTTTCCTCTACTTCTTGATTAACGCAATTCTAGAAGTAAATAGATATTTTTATGAAGTGCATCTTAATTGCTACTGCTAATTTAAGAATGTCTCCCGAGCCGTTTTCTTAAAACCTGATATGTCTGCGCGTGAGGGTTTTTATTTACTACATGAATAATTATAATTTTTTACCAGATGGCGTATGAGGATACTTCTTACTCTGCGCAACATATCTGCTCCGCTTAGGATAAGTGGATGAACGCGACGATCGAGTTTTTCGAATTAAAACAGGGTGAGTTTTATTGTGGCCATAACCAGAAAAAATCTCTTCAGCAAGCTAAATACGCTGTTGTTTAAAAGCGTAGAGAGTGCGACGACGCTGTGTAAATTGCGTGGCAATCCTTATGTTGAACTGGTGCACTGGTTGAATCAGATATATCAGCAGCAAGACTGTGATATTAAGCACATTTTTCGACATTTCGAAGTCGACGCTGAAATGGTGGAGCGTGGTTTTGCGCAGACGTTAACTCAGCTGCCTGCGGGTGCCAGTTCAATATCGGATTTTTCTTATCATATTGAGTTAGCGATTGAACGTTCCTGGGTATTCGCAAGCCTTGAATGCCACGATAACTGTATTCGCAGTAGCCATTTGCTGATGGCGTTGCTGACCACGATGGAATTACGTCGTGCGCTTTTCGCTATTTCTCCGGCTTTTGAAAAAATCCCTCTGGAGCAATTGAGTAAAGATCTTGGCTATATCACCCGCGATTCCGCAGAACAAAGCGATCTGGCGAGCGGCGCGGTGATCGGTGGTGAAGCGGGTGTTCCCGGTGAAGCCAGTAACGCCATGGGTTCCACCCAGAATGGCGCAGGCCTGGCCCAGTTTACGACCGACCTCACCGCGCTGGCACGGGAGGGGAAAATCGATCCCGTACTGGGACGCGATAAAGAAATTAACACCATGGTGGATATCCTGCTGCGTCGCCGCCAGAACAACCCGTTACTGACGGGGGAGGCCGGGGTAGGTAAGACCGCTGTTGTTGAGGGACTGGCATTAGCTATCGCGGCAGGAGAGGTTCCTCCCTCCCTGCAAAAGGTGCGTTTGCTGACGCTTGATGTCGTCGCGCTTTCGGCCGGTGCCAGTATGAAAGGCGAATTTGAAGCGCGCCTGAAAGCGGTACTGGAAGAGGCCGTCAGCTCAGCAGAACCGGTCATTCTGTTTATTGATGAAGTCCACACCCTGGTCGGGGCGGGCGGCAATGCCGGAACGGGCGACGCGGCAAACCTGATGAAACCCATGCTGGCACGCGGTCAGCTGCGCACTATCGGTGCCACGACCTGGAGTGAATTTAAGCGCCATATTGAAAAGGATCCGGCGTTGACCCGCCGCTTCCAGGTATTGCAGGTTGAAGAGCCTTCGGAAGATCTGGCTATCGCCATGGTGCGCGGCTTGCTCCCGGTGCTGGAAAAACATCACGGTGTCTGGATTATGGATGAGGCTATCCGGGCCGCGGTCCGGCTTTCCCATCGTTATATTCCCGCCCGTCAGCTGCCCGATAAAGCGATAAGCCTGCTGGATACCGCCTGTGCCCGAGTGGCGGTGGCACAGCACGCGCCGCCGACAGAGCTGCAAATGCTGAAGTTCCGCAGCCAGTCTGCGCAGACAGAATTGTCGCTTCTTGAAAAGGCGATTGGCTTCGGGAAAGAAGACGAACAGCGTCTCGCACCAATCCAGAGCACGATTACGGAAAATGCGGAAGAGGCCAAAATTCTTGACCGTCGCTGGACGCAGGAGTGTGAACTGGTCGCCAGCATTATCGAGACGCGTCAGCAGCTTCTGTCTGCCACGATGGAAGAAACCGAAAGCGCAGAGGAAGAAAAAGAAGACGTGGCCTCGTTACAGGCACGCCTTAACGAGCTGGAATCCTCGCTGAGCGAAATTCGTGGCGAACAGCCGCTGGTGCAGGCGGAGGTCAATGCCGCAGTGGTGGCCTCGATAGTGGCAAACTGGACGGGTATCCCGGTAGGGCAGGTTCTGAAAGATGATGTCAGCACGGTTATGGAGCTGCCTCAGCGTCTGTCAGAGCGGGTGATTGGTCAGCAGTATGCGCTGACCTGCCTGAGTCAAAGTATTCAGACTGCCCGCGCGGGCCTTGCCGATCCGCAAAAACCTTTCGGGGTCTTTATGCTGGTGGGGCCGTCCGGCGTCGGTAAAACCGAAACCGCGCTGGCGATAGCCAACCAGCTGTATGGCGGCGAGCAGAATCTTATCACCATTAATATGAGCGAATACCAGGAAGCGCATACGGTTTCTTCCCTGAAAGGTTCTCCGCCGGGCTATGTCGGCTACGGTGAAGGCGGTGTGTTAACCGAGGCGGTGCGCCGTAAACCTTACAGCGTCATTTTGCTCGATGAAGTGGAAAAAGCGCATCCGGATGTTCACGAACTCTTTTTCCAGGTGTTCGATAAAGGCACCATGGAAGATGGCGAAGGCCGGCAGATTGATTTCCGTAATACTATTATTCTGCTTACCAGTAACACCGGCAGCGATATTATCAGCAGCACCTGTGCCGATCCTGACACCACGCCGGATGAAGAGAGCTTATTAACGGTATTACAGCCCGCCTTGCTGAAGGTATTCCCAGCGGCATTTTTGGGCAGGGTTACGGTCATCCCTTATTTGCCGTTAGCCACCGCGTCACTACAGTATATTGTCAATATTCATTTGAATCGTATTGCTGCACGGGCTAAAGCAAATTATGACCTGGCGCTGACGTTTAGTGATGAATTGGTTCAGCATGTTGTAGAGCAATGTCCGGTCGCGGAAACGGGCGCGAGAATGCTGATTAGATTTATAGAGAGAAATATTCTTCCTGAGATCGGTGTAGCGGTACTTAATATGGCTGGAGGAGCCTCCTCCAAAAGTAAAAATGCTGCTATGCATGTTGTTCTGTCACATGACAAAGGTATCGAGATTATCACAAGTACGGAGGGAATGGCGGCAGAGTAATTACTAAGGATACAGGATGTAAATAGATGCGATAGCAATATCGTTAAACTTGGTATTAAATAACAATATATAGGGAATTAACTCATGCGTAATTTTAAAATGACACTGTGCGCCATCGCGCTGGCGGCCACATCTACTTCTGCACTGGCTGCAAATGAAACTCAGGGTACCGTAACCTTTAACGGTGAACTGATCGCTGAAACCTGCACCATCGCCAGCGATTCTGTAGACCGTCAGGTACAGCTGCCGACAGTGGCGATTCAGACGCTGAACGCTGCTGGTACGACCGCAGGTTCAAAAGGTTTCGACCTGAACGTTGAGAACTGCCCGAGCGGTATCACTCAGGTAGCCGCGCACTTCGAAGCGATCGGTTCTACCGGTGTGGATACCGCCACCGGCAACCTGACTAACCAATTCACCACCAACGCAACTGATACGGCCGCGACCAATGTAGAGGTTCGTCTGTATAACTCTAATGAACAGCAACTGAAACTGGGTGAAACCGGTGAAGCGGCTGCAGTGGCGGCTGACGGTACGGCCACCATGCGTTACTACGGCGGTTACTACGCAACGGCAGCAACGACCGCGGGTAAAGTCTATGCCCAGGCTCGTTATACCCTTGCCTATCCATAACGGTCGGTTGTTAGCCTGAAACAAGGGCGAGCAATCGCCCTTTTTATTCAAAAGTTTTTGTTGCCATTTGATTCTATGGAATGAGCTGCATGCAGGGTAGCGCTATGAAAAATTACTATGCGATTATTTTAAAATTAATCACGGCTTTTGTTTCTCTGATTTTTATCGCCCACAGCGCTTATGCCGGGATGACAATTTCCGGCACTCGCGTTATATTTCCTGGCAACGAACGCGAAAAAACTGTTCGCACCACTAATAAAGGTACGACCCCCTTGCTGGTACAGGTCTGGGTTGACGATGGCGGTAAGAATGATGACATCAATAATATAAAAGTTCCCTTTACCGTCACCCCTCCGGTATACCGCATCGAACCGGGGAAAGGGCAGAGTATTCGTCTTATTTATAATGGTATGAGCCTTCCGCAGGACCGTGAATCAGTATTCTGGTTTAATTTGCTGGAAATACCGCCGGAAAATGAAGCGATAAAAGACACCGATCATCTCGAACTGGCATTCAGAACACGGATTAAAATTTTCTATCGCCCCTCAGTATTGAAAAGTGGCAGCGTTCAGGAAGCAGATAAACTGAAGTGGGAAGTTATTAGCCCGGCGAAAGGGATTAAAGTTACCAATCCGACACCTTATTATATTTCTTTTGACTCGGCTTATATTTCATCGGGCAGCGCGAAGTATCCGCTGGATGTCGATATGGTTCCTCCATTCAGCAGCAAAGAGATGTTAGTTAACAGCAAAGTGAAGGCGCCGGCCACCGCGGGCAGCGTCACGGTTCGCCTGATTAACGATTATGGCAGCATTGCGCAATATCAACTAGTTACCGCGGGTGGTAATGGATTAGTGGTAGAAAAGTTGACTGAATAAACACAGGGATTATTCGACAGGGCCGGATTGAATTTTTATTTAATAAGGCCAGGATACTGCATTTATGCACAGGGAGTGGGCAAAGTGGGACCAAAAGAAAGCAAAAAATATGCACAGCGAGTAATACGCGTATCGAGGATTACAATCGCTATCCGCCATATTCTTATGGCTTCTTTAGGTGTGGGATTTTCGATGTTCGCTTATGGCAGCACCGACGCTTTGCCTGACCGAACCGATGCAAATACGCGTGCCGAAAATGTGAAATTTAACAGCGCCTTTATTCACGGACTGAGCGTGGATGTTTCCCGCTTTTATGAGGGAAACCCAACGCCTGCAGGTGAGTATGTGGTCCAGGTTTCTGTTAACGGCGAAGCCCGGGGGCAACACAAAATAGTGTTCAGCCCGGTCGACGGGGGTATAAGCGCGCAGCCTTGTTTTACAGAAAGCGAGCTGACCCGCCTGGGGATTAAATTCGCCGCCAATCCATTGCAGGCAGAGTCTGAAAAACAGGATAAAGAAGAAAAGATCCGCTGTGCCACCATAGATAAATGGATTGACGGGGCCTGGGCAAACTACGCGGCCGGAGATTTTCAACTGGGTCTGATCATTCCCCAGGCCTGGCTGGTGCAATACCCACGCGGTTACACCGATCCCAATTCATGGGATTCCGGCATTCCGGTGGCGCTGTTCGACTATAACAGTAACTTCTATGTGCAGCAGAACTCCGGCCGCTTTATCAGTAACGAAGGTCACTCCGTCAACGGCAACCTTGGGCTGCTGAGCGGGCTGAACTTTTATGAATGGCGTCTGCGCAGGCGGATAAATACGCACTGGAGCAAAGGCGACTCGGCCCATACACAAACTTTGTTCACCTATCTGCAACGTGATGTTCCGGTGCTGAAAAGTCAGTTGACGCTGGGCGACAGTACAACCAGCGGCGATCTCTTCGATAGCCTGACCGTACGCGGTATTCAGCTGCAGTCGGACGACCGTATGCTGCCGGACGGACTTCGCTACTACACCCCGCTGGTACGCGGTATCGCGGAAAGTAACGCCAGAGTTCAGGTCACCCAGCGCGGTCAGATCCTCTATGAAACCACCGTTCCGGCAGGGCCATTTGAACTCAGCGATATTGGCGCGATGGGCTATGGCGGGGACTTGCAGGCAACGATTATTGAGGCGGACGGCCGTCGGCGCACGCAGGTTGTGCCTTTTTCCGCCCCGCCTATGTTGCTGCACCATGGCGTCTCCCGTTTTGGCGTCACCGTCGGTAAATTGCAGGACAATTCGTTATCTGAAGAGCCGAGTCTGGCTCAGGCCTTCTATCAGTACGGCGTGGGAAATATGTACACGCTATACGGCGGCGGCCAGCTTTCTGAAAATTATACCGCCCTCGGTATAGGTAATGCCTTCAATACCCCGTTAGGCGGCGTATCGCTGGATGCAACCCGTGCGAACAGCAATCTGGGTAAGGGCAAAACCTCCACGGGGAACAGCTACAACATTGGTTTCAGTAAGTATCTGGACAGTACGGATACTGACGTCACCCTTGCCGCCTGGCGATACTCCTCTAAGGGGTTCTACAGCCTGCGAGATGCGTCGCTTGAGCGCTACGGTGCAAAAAACGACAACTATATGGTGGACTATCGGACCCGCCAGCGCTTTACCGTAAGCGTAGGTCAGCCACTATGGAATGGTGCAAGGCTGAATTTTACCGGGAATTTTTACAATTACTGGAACGATCGTTCGGCGACCAGCCAGTACATGCTCTCTTATAACAAATCCGAGCGCTATTTTTCCTGGGCGGTATCCGCATCGCGGGCTTATAACAGCGATGGGCGCAATATTAATAACGTTATGCTTTCCGTCAGCGTTCCTCTTGGGCGCGGCAACATGATCGAGAAACCGGCGTTTAGCTCGCTTTACTCCACGGTTTCTCACGACAACGTCGGCGGCAGCGCGTTGCAGGTGAACGCCATTGGTAGCCAGGGCGATCAAAATGAGCTGACCTACGGCGTCGGTACCGCTGTAAGCAAAGCGAAGAATGACGGAACGCGCAGTATCTTCAACGGTAACCTCAACTATAACTCACCGGTGGGGCAGTTTGGATCGACGGCCGCGCTGGGCAACAAGACGAGCCAGCTGTCGTTTTCGGCAAATGGCAGCGTGGTGGCGCACAGAGGCGGGCTTACCGCCGGGCCGCGATTGGGTGATTATCCCTTTGCATTAGTGGAAGCACCGGGTGCCGAAGGCGCCAGAATGTTGAACGGATATGGCTCGCGCATTGATGCCAATGGTTTTGGCATCGTACCGTCGCTGACGCCGTACAGGGAGAATACCGTTGCGGTGAACACCCGCGGTCTTCCGAGCACGGTGGATGTTCTGGAGAGCGAAAGCATCGTTATTCCCCGCATGGGTGCAGCGGTGAAGGTCAATGTAAAAACGCTGGTGGGCGATCCCGTCGTATTAATCGTTAAAGATTCGAAGGGCACGCCATTACCGATTGGCGCCGATATTTACGATGAAAGAGAAACCAGTCTCGGAATTATTGGTCAGGGCGGTATGGCATTTATTCGTGGCTGGCAGGCAGAAAAAAACAATCTGTATGTTAAAAATTCCGCAGGTCAGCGTCTTTGTACTATTTATTCTGATGCCGCTATTGCGCAAGCAATTATGAACGCGCAGGGTTCTATTACACAGGTAGGGGTTTTATGTCATTAATTAAAGTTACCACAGCGAGCTGTAAATATCTTCGCACCCTGTTATATGCAACCTTGACCAGCGGGATATTTATTTCCTCATCTCATGCATGTTTAACCGACTGCGCGATAGATGTTTACTTTACCGGTACCTATAGCGATGAAACCTGTGACATTGTGATAAATAACGCCAGCAGTAATGAGGTCGTGACGTTACCCACAATCTCTGCCGCGTCACTGGCAAAAAATGGCAATGAGGCGGGCAGCGTACCCTTTGATATTATGCTGAAAAATTGTCCTGCAAGCCGTACCGTGACCCTCTTTTTTAACAGCAGCGTCACCGCCGCGGATAACGCAACCGGTAATTTAGTCAACCGCACCGGTTGGACATACAGCAACAATGTGCAGATCAGGTTAAGAAAAGAAAATAGTTCGCAGGTTATTATTGATGATGCCAATTCAGGGCAGGATTACGTCATTTCTCCTGCTGCTGATCCAATAAGTCACACATTTGCAGCGAGCTATTATGCAAAGGGGGACGCGGCCGTAACTGCCGGGAAGGTTCATGCGATAGCAGGCGTCGAGCTTATATACAGATAAAGGGGGACGGATCTGGCCGATTATTTGAAGTTAACCATCAGGCGAACAACAGTTTATCCATAAACGGTTATTAAAGAGTATTGACTACTATGAGCAAAAGTAATTCGCAGAAATTTATCGCACGTAATCGTGCCCCACGCGTACAAATTGAATATGACGTGGAAATTTATGGCAGTGAAAAGAAAATTGAGCTGCCGTTTGTCATGGGTGTTCTGGCCGATCTGTCGGGTAAACCACTGGAGCCGTTGCCGCCAGTTGCCGACAGAAAGTTCCTTAGCATTGATATAGATAACTTTGATGAGCGTATGAAAGCGATGCGTCCGCGCGTAGCCTTTGCCGTGCCAAATACGTTAACGGGTGAAGGTCAGTTAATGGTTGATATGACTTTTGACAGCATGGATGACTTTTCGCCAGACGCGATCGCCCGCAAAGTCGATTCTTTAGCGCAGCTGCTTGAGGCCCGTACTCAACTGGCTAACCTCCAGACTTATATGGATGGTAAAGCCGGTGCGGAAAGCCTGGTCATGAAAGTGCTGAATGATAAATCGTTGCTCAATACGCTGGCTTCGGCGCCGAAGCCGAAAAAGGCTGATGAAACCACGTCCCAAAAGTGATGTAGAGAGAGAATTATGGCTACCCAAGCAGAACATTCAAAACATGCTGCCATGAAGGAAGCACCGCAGAGCGACTTCAATGCTCTGTTAACCCGCGAGTTTAAGCCGAAATCCGCACAGGCGAAAACCGCGGTTGAACTGGCAGTTAAAACCCTGGCTGAGCAGGCGTTAACTACGTCGATCACCATGGCTGATGATGCATATAAGAACATCGCGGCAATCATTGCTGAGATCGATCTTAAACTCTCCGAGCAGATTAACCTGATTCTGCACCACGAAGAGTTCCAGAGACTGGAAAGCGCGTGGCGCGGCCTGCACTATCTGGTCTACAACACGGAGACGGATGAGAAGCTGAAGCTGCGCTTTATGGATATCTCCAAAAATGATCTGCGTCGCAATCTGAAGCGTTACAAAGGCATTGCCTGGGATCAGAGTCCGCTGTTTAAGCAAATCTATGAAGAAGAGTACGGTCAGCTCGGCGGCGAACCTTATGGCTGCCTGGTAGCGGATTATCACTTCGATCACAGCGCGCCGGATGTGGATCTGCTTTCGTCTATCGGTAAAGTTGCCGCTTCCGCCCATATGCCATTTATTACCGGGGCTGCGCCGTCCGTGATGCAAATGGATTCCTGGCAGGAACTGGCTAACCCTCGCGATCTGACGAAAATCTTCACGCAAAACCTCGAGTATGCTGCCTGGAACTCATTGCGCCAGTCTGAAGATTCCCGTTATATCGGCCTGGCGATGCCGCGCTTCCTCGCGCGTCTGCCGTACGGTATTAACACCAACCCGGTGGATGACTTCAACTTTGAAGAGACCACCGACGGCGCCGATCACAGCAAATACGTCTGGGCGAATGCCGCTTATGCGATGGCGGTGAATATTAACCGTTCCTTTAAGCACTACGGCTGATGCACCATGATTCGCGGCGTTGAGAGCGGTGGCGTGGTGGAAGATCTGCCTTGCCACACTTTCCCGACCGATGATGGTGGCGTGGATATGAAGTGCCCAACGGAGATTGCCATTTCTGACCGTCGTGAAGCTGAACTGGCGAAGAATGGTTTTATTCCGCTGATTCACCGTAAAAATACCGACTATGCCGCGTTTATCGGTGCACAGTCGTTGCAAAAACCGTCTGAATACTACGATCCGGACGCGACGGCAAACGCCAATCTGTCTGCCCGTTTACCGTACCTGTTTGCCTGTTCACGCTTCGCGCACTACCTGAAGTGCATCGTGCGCGACAAAATCGGTTCTTTCAAAGAGCGCGAAGATATGCAGCGCTGGCTGAACAACTGGATAATGAACTACGTGGACGGCGACCCGGCTAACTCTTCTCAGGAAACCAAAGCGCGTCGTCCACTGGCGGCTGCGGAAGTGGTAGTCGAAGATGTTGAAGGTAATCCGGGTTATTACCAGGCGAAATTCTTCCTGCGTCCACATTTCCAGCTGGAGGGGCTGACCGTATCTTTACGTATGGTCGCGAAACTTCCTTCGCTGAAAGATGTTGCCTGATCGGGGCAATTAAAAAAAGAATAATCACGTAATTATTCTTTGAAGGTGCGGCTGCGCTGGGAATTCCTGCGCTCCGTGAATAGTCAGAGTTTACTTTCTTATATAAAAGAAGATTTATTTCTGGCGAATTTTGTCGTTACACACGCTGTAACATTCTCTAATGAGAGCTGAAAAAGGAAATATTATGGCTCAAGATATGTTTATTAAAATTGATGGCATCGAAGGTGAATCTCTGGATGCTACCCATAAAAATGAAATCGAAGTGCTTTCATGGCACTGGGCCAGCACTCAGCATTCTAATATGCACAGTGGCTCTGGTGGCGGTTCCGGTAAAGCGACCGTTGATGATTTCTGCTTTGAGCATTACGTCGATAAAGCCAGTACTAACCTGCTGAGCTATTGCTTGTCTGGTAAGCACATCAAAGACGTTCAATTTGTCGTACGTAAAGCCGGTGGCGATCCACTGGAATACCTGACCGTTAAATTCACCGATGTCATTATTACTCGAGTGGAAACTGCAGGCTCCAGCGAAGACGAAACGCGTCCACGTGAGAAGGTGACCTTCGCGTTCACCAAACTGACTCAGGACTACGTCATGCAGAATGCTGAAGGCGCCAAGTCTGGTGTTATCTCTACCAGCTACGACGTTAAAGCTAACCTGCGCAGCTAATCCTGCTTTGGTAAACGATGAGTTTTGCCGCTTCGGCGGCAAAACTCTCATCAGATATATCGACTTATGGAAGAAGAGCGTGGTCAGGGATATGTTTTGCAGAGCGGAAATAAAAAAACATTGGTCGGGAATGCTACAGGTACTGTTAGCTGCTGTGCTGGCAGTGGCCCTGGTTTCGTGCAGCAGTAATAACGAGAGAAAACCTATTCCCGGTGAAATAAAAATAAATCTAATTGCAGACAAAGACGTTAACCCGAATGATGCTGGTCATCCGGCCCCGCTAAGTATTTTTATCTATAACGTCAAGGACGAGGACGTTTTTAGTAACGCCGATTTTTTTGAAATCATTGATGGCAGCAGCAAACCCTTGCAGGCGGCGTCCTCAAAAATCTATGAAGCTATATTACAACCCGGAGAGTCGCGTAGCGTTTTTATTAAGCTGAACAACGACACGCGCACGCTTGGGGTTATTGGTGCATATCGCAATCTCAACGATTCGGTTTGGTTAGCAACGTGGGATTTACCAAAGAAGACCTCGTGGTGGAAAAAATTGTTAAGCAGTAATTCGTTTGAGTTGAATGCGCATTTTCATAAAACAGCAATGACAATTAAAAAAGTGGATTAAACCATGAGAACAAATAAAGTCGTCTGGAGTGAAGGGCTGTTCCTGCGTCCGCAGCTTTTCCAACAGCAAGAGCGTTACTTTGAATATTTCGCACACAAGCGAGCGTCGACGCTGAGTCCATTTTTCTGGGGATTTTCGCAGTACGAAATCGACCGCGAAGCCCTGACCTACGGCAAACTTGTGCTTCGTACTGCCAGCGGCGTTCTGCCGGACGGCACGCCATTTGACGTGCCCGACCACGCCGACCTGCCGGAACCGCTGACTATTTTGCCAGAACACCTGGGCAAGATGCTCTATCTGGCGGTGCCGCTGCGTCTTGATAACAGCGACGAAACCATCTTCAGCCAGCACGATACCAGCTCGCTTGCGCGTTTTAGCGCCCAGGAAGCCGAACTTTGCGATACCAACGCCATTCGCCAGGGGCCAAAGCCGGTTCAGCTGGCCATGCTGCGGCTGAGGCTGGTGTCGGAATCGGAGATGACAGAGTCATGGATCGGTCTGCCGCTGACCAGGGTAAAGGCCATTCAGCCGGACGGCAGCATACTCTTACATACGGATGATTACATCCCGCCGGTGACCGGTTATGCCGCCAACCCGCTGCTTAAAGAGTGGCTGACCCATCTTAACGGTCTGGTAAAAATGCGTGCGGAGATGCTGGCTAACCGCCTGTCTGCCTCAGACGGTAAAGCCAGCGCCAGTGCGGAAGTGGTGGACTATCTGCTGCTGCAAATTTTCAATAAATATGAACCGATCCTCGATCACTTACGGCATATCCCTGAGCTGTCGCCGATCGTGTTGTATGAAGAGCTGGCCAAACTGGCGGGTGAGCTTTCGACATTTGTCCGCACCAAAACGCGTCGGCCAAAAACGGCACCGGGCTATGACCACGCCAGACTGTATCCCTCAATTCGTCCGCTGGTCGATGACGTGCATGATTTACTGAACCAGATCCTCGTACGAGGAGGGCAGCTTATCGATCTGCGCGCCAAAGGTAATGGCGTCTGGTCTGCTTCGGTTCTGCCTAATGAACTGCAATCGTTTTCAAATCTGGTGCTGGCCGTGCACGCTCAGCTGCCAATGGATGTCCTGCAGCAGCAGTTTCAGGCCCAGGTCAAAATCAGCGCCCCGCAGCAGCTCCACGAACTGGTTCGCTCGCACCTGCCGGGTCTGGTATTGCAGGGACTGCCGGTACCGCCGCGCCAGATCCCCTACAGCACGGGGCATGTCTATTTCGAACTGCTCAAAAACGGGCCTTTCTGGGAAAAAATTTCGACGACCGGAGCGCTGGCGCTGCACGTCGCCGGTGAGTTCCCTGGTCTGAAAATGGAACTTTGGGGAATCCGGAGCTAATGAAAGACGATACCAATCCGCAGGAAGCAGAGATTTCAGCACAGCCTCAGGACGAGAGCACCTCGCCGCAGGCTCTGGGGAAATTTCTTCTGGATGAGCAGGGCGACTGGGTTCAGGATCCTGAAGGGGCGCGTGCCAACCGTAGCGATATGGGCGGTATGCACGACCAGGGGTATAAAAATGATCGTTCACTGCGCAGTGAGGGCGTGCAACAACGTGTGTTGAGGGTGAAAGCGGCCAGGAGTCCGCTGCTGGAAGCCGCTCAGCCTTTGTTGCGTGCGTTAAGCGATATGCCTGAGCAGATTAGCGACATTGCCCATGTCGAGATCTTAAAGAACACGCTTAAAAGCCAGATCAATATCTTCAGCATCGTCTGCGATGAAGTGAATATCCCATGGAAAAAAATGGCGATCGTTCGCTATTGCATTTGTACGGCGCTTGATGAAGCCGCTCACACCACTCCCTGGGGCCTCAAGGCCGGCTGGTCGCAGAGCAACCTGCTGGACCACTTTGAAGGTGACAACGACGGTGGGAACAAGTTCTTCCTGCTGATTGGCCGTCTGTCGATGAATCCCAATGAGTTCGCTGACGTGCTGGAGGTGCTGTTACGCATTCTCGGCCTCGGTTTTGAAGGCCGCTACAGCATTATTGAAGACGGTGACCGGCAGCTGTCGAAGATTCGTCAGCGTCTGCTGACGCTGATTCAAAGCACGCGCAATACCACGCAGCCGATCTTATCGCCACATGGGCTTCAGCCGCCAGGCCCGGTATTACGTGAAAAAACAATCATCCCGGTTCGACTGACTGCCTTATGCACGGGCGTACTGATTGCAGCCGTCTTTATCTGGTTTAAGTACTCGTTATTGAAACGCGTCGACGGCATCACCAGCGACATCTACGCCATGCAAAATATCAAAGTCACCCTGCCGCAGACCAAAATGCGCCTCACGCTGACCATATTGCTGCGCAATGAAATTGAGAGGCAGCTGCTCAGCGTTGATGAAACCCAGGATCAGAGCAAGGTGGTGCTGAAAGGCGATTCGTTGTTCCTCTCCGGTTCAACCTCTGTGCAACCCGAGATGGCGAGGGTTATTGAACGTATCGCCCACGAAGTTCGTCGCGTAAAGGGTGAGGTACTGATTGTCGGTCATACCGACTCCACGCCTATTAATCGTCCAGGGCTGCCCAATAACGTGGTGCTGTCGGAAAAACGTGCCGCAGAAGTGGCCAGCTACTTTATTTCGGCAGGTTTGCCTGAAAACAAAGTACAGGTCGAAGGGGTCGGCAGCAGCCAGCCGCTGGCGTCTGATGATACTGCTCAGGGACGGGCGAAGAATCGCCGCGTAGAGTTTTTTGTCACGTATTAACGAGAACGACAATGTCTTATTTTAATAGAGTCTTCGCGACACGATTTTTGAAAACGCTGCTGATTGTCTGCTGCATCGGGTTATTAATTGCCGCTATCTGGTTCCTTGGACCCTTTTTTGGTTTTGGCGATTCTCGTCCCTTACAGAGCATCGAATCGCGAGGGATTTTTATCCTGCTGACCTTGCTGTGTCTGGTCATTTTCTGGCTGCGCTGGCCGCTGTTTCTCGCGGTAACCGCCACGCTGTGCGTAATGGTTTGGGTGTTAGGGCCTTTCCTGCTCGCGGGCGAGAACTATCCGCTGGAGCCGGTCAGCGTCAGGCTGACGATCATTGCGATCTTGCTGGTCGTGGCGTTGTTATATGGGCTGTGGTTACTACTGCTGGCGTTAAAAGATAATCCGGCCCTGCTGGATAAACTTGCCCGACGCAAAGCCCCGGCTGCGGAAAACGATACTTCCGAAGTCGCCGCGGTGATTGCCAGCGCCGTTGACTATGTGAATAAAAACCGCAGCAATCTCTCTTTCTTTCAGCGGGTGATTTTAGCGCGTAAGCCGCTGGATCTTTTGCCCTGGTATATGATTCTTGGTACGCAGGATGCGGGTAAAACCTCCGCGATTCTGGGTGCAGGCCAGAATTTCCCGATACCCGAGCAGCTCAATCAGGTCGGAAAACCGGCGCAGCAAACGCGTAACTGTGAATGCTGGTTTGCCAATGACGCTATTTATGTCGATACCTCCGGGAAATACGTTAGCGAGCCGGAAGAAAATATCACCGAATGGCGCGCGCTGGTCAAAGCGTTAAAAAAACATCGTCCTGTCAAAGCGCTAAACGGAGCGGTGGTGACGTTCTCTGCCGCTGATGTGCTGGGGAGAAGCCATGCTGAGCTGTTTGAACTGGCGGCCAGTCTGCGGGCCAGAGTGGACGAGCTGCGCCAGACGTTGGGCGTGCGTTTTCCCGTGTATGTCATGGTCACCAAGCTCGACCAGCTGCCGGGCTTTGCCGAGTATTTCAGGATCTTAACCGAGCAGGAGCGCGAGCAGGTCTGGGGAGTCACCTTCCCTTATGGCGAGGCCAGAACCGCATCGGTAGTCGAACTGCACGATCAGATAAAAGAGGAGTTTTCTCTGCTTGAAGATCGTATTGAGCGAGACATGATCGTTCGTCAGCAGGAGGAGTATGACAATCGCGATCGCAAGAAGATGTATCCCCTGCCGCAGGATTTCCAGCTGTTATCCGAGCGGGTAGCCGAAGTCGTCCACAATATCTTTTTTGCTTCCCGATACGATGAATCGCAAAGCTTTACCCTGCTGCGCGGGATCTATTTCTCCAGCAGCCATCAGCCTGTGGGATTAAGCCTGCTCAATAACCAGAGCATCATGCGTAAGTGGTCCAACTACGTTGAGAATAAAACGCCGACGGTGATGGCTTCGTTAACGCCTCAGCAGGAAGAGCGTGATTTTCTGATCGACGACGTGTCTTACGGTCGTCAGTACTTCCTCAAACAGCTGTTTAGCGAAGTGATCGTCAAAGATCTGGGGCTTGCGCGATATAACCTGGCGAACGAGTCGAAATACCGGCTGCAGCGTGTGCTGGGACATACGTTCTGTATTTTGCTGGCCTTCGTAATGCTAAACGGCTTCTTTAATAGTTACCGCAATAATACCGATTATCTGGATGCCGTGGATACGAAAGTTAACGCGCTGGGTGTCGAGATAAACCGTTTTGTCAGTACGACGGCGGACAACCTACTGCCGCGTCTGCTTATGCTTTCGCAGTACCTGCCGGAATATCGCTCGCTGGATGTCTTTAATCCGCCGCTTGAATGGCGTTACGGCCTCTATACCGGACACGAAGTGGTCACCGCTTCTGATTCGTTATATCAGTTCTTCTTACAAAAACTGCTCTTGCCGCAAATTGAGCAACAGTCTGCTCTGGCGCTCCAGGAGGCGATAGATCACGGTGAATCTGAACTCATCTACCGTCAGTTAAAGATCTATCTGCAGGTACACGGCCAGGGTGAATTCGATAAGCAGTACATGGTCGCCAGTATTACCCGTTTATGGGAATCGACGAATAAGCTCCAGCCTTACGAAGAGCGGCGAATTTTTATCGCCCACCTGAATAATCTTTTGGATTCCCCGCAGTGGCGACGCTACGGACAGAATCTGGATGACGGGCTGGTGAAGTACGCCCGGGCCATGCTTGAACGTGAGGATCTGGCCAGCCGTCTGTATGAGCGGATTAAGGACTCGGTGGCACAGGATGTGCCTGCTGATTTGACGCTAAGTACGATGGCCAAATCACGCGGCGGGGAGTTGTTTTCGCCGGTTGACGAAGAAGGTGTAACCGTCGTCCCCGGCCTTTTTACCCGCGTCGGTTATTTCGAGGTGTTTAAAAAAAAAATGGGGCCGAACCTGATTTCACTGGTTCGTGAGGATAACTGGATGTTGGGAAAAGCGGAGGCCGACAACGCAGGTGCCTCCGGCATTCAGGTCAAAATGACCAACAGCGGCGCGCTGGTTAATCCTGTACAGCAGCAAATCCTGACGCTCTATCTGGATGAATATACGCGCCACTGGCAGGATTTCCTGAGCAATATCCGCATTAAAACGCAGGATATGTCTCTGGACTATGGTAACGCAGGCATCTCGGCGGATATCCATATGCTGCGGCAGTTGAGTGCGTCGGACTCGCCGCTGGTGAACCTCATAACCCGCGCAGTGAGCGAAACCACGCTGACGGGTAATGAGGATAAGTCGCTGCTCGATAATATTAGCAACAAGGGGCAGGTCTTAAATACGGTCGCCAAAGTCAATCTGGCCTATGCCGCGATGGAAAAGAAATTGCTCCAGGAGCGGGTGGACAACCATTTTGCCCCGCTGCGGGAATTTGTGACCGGCAGCCGCGCGGCGGTTACCGGGACACCTTTGACGGGCAACGGCGCGGAAATGAATAAGCTCATGGGCGCGCTGAGCGAGCAGTACACGCTGTTCGTGATTTATGACGATGCGCTGAAAAACGGCAATGCGATGGCGCTTTCCGGTACCGCACGCAAGCTGAGCGCGGAGTCGCAAACCTGGCCCGATCCGCTGCCAAACCTGATTGCGCCTCTGCTGGAAGATGCGTGGTATCGGGCGAGTGAGGAAGCCATTGTTAAAAGTAATGAAGGTATTGAAGAGAACCTTGGCCGGGTATGTCGTTCTACTTTACGCGGACGCTATCCGTTTGCGGATAGCTCGCGAGATGTAAAGCTCGCTGATTTCGAACGTTTCTTTGCCGCAGGTGGGCTGGTGGACGAATACTTTAAAGCCAATCTGGCCAACAAAGTGAACACGTCATCACGTCCATGGCGCTACAAAGGCGATGTGGTGGATAGCGATAATACTCTGGAGATGTTCGAGAGAGCGGCGGATATTCGTCAGGCGTTTTTCCAGGATGAAGAGGGGCATCGTCTTTCGCTCACTTTTGATGTTTCGGTGCCTTATTTAGACCCGGCAATTACGCAGTTAAATATGAATTTTGACGGCCAGCAGGTGAATTATGCGCACTGGCCGGTATCACCCGTTTCGGTTAGCTGGCCTTCATCGCGTATGACCTCAAGAGTCACGCTTAATGCCACTCCACGTGTTGCTGCGGGAACATCATCGCTAATGTTTAGCGGCCCGTGGTCCCTGTTTCGCTGGTTAGACAACGCCAGCGATATTGTGGCGACCCATTCCGGTGAGACGCAGGTGGTATATGAACTGGATTCACGACGGACAAATATTGAAGTCAGCGGGTTGACCTATAAAAATCGGCCTGTAGTGGGACTGCTGAAAGAATTCCGCTGCCCCGGCGATTATTAAAAAAAGTGGCGGCTATACACAGAGGGAATTATGTCGATACGCCTGTGTTTACTTGTCGGTGAATTGCGTGCAGGCCTGTTTCGCAGGTTGAGTAAAAAGCAGCGCGAAGTGCGTGCGATCATTACGCAACAAATACTGCCAAACATCGGCTCCTCAATGCCGGATGAATATTTACCGGAGCACTATCCGTGGTGCTTTGTTATTTCTGCTGCGTCGCTTCGGCAAAGGCATTCCTGCGTCGGGGCCTTTATGGTACTGCCGGGAGAGCAGGGGGAGAAATTACTTGTTGTGGTTTATAGCCCGGTCTCCTGCCTGTGGCTGCAAAAAAATATGCATGTTGAATTTCCGCTGACGTTCTGGGCCTCGAGAATTTTAAACATGGCGCGGAAAAATGATGTGGTGAAAAAGGACTGGCAACTGTTATGGCAATGGGTGAAGGCGCTTGGGAGGACATATTCTCCCTGGCGAGAATTTATGCTGACACCCGCCTGGCGTTTTAAAAATCAATCTCAGATGTTACTCAGGGAGGGGTCACAGGAAGACTATTGCATCAGGAATAGTGATGGTGTCGAGATTATACCGTGGAAAAACTGGCCTGACTGTGTTCAGCAGGATGCAGGTATCTGGATTTGGCGGCAAAGTCGACACAGGAAAATATTGGATTCGCAGAGAATTCCGTTACGAGGCGCTGAGGCTAAATTGCCTGACGCATCATTCTAAGCTACTCACAAAGCATCAGGTGATTCTATGTCACGAACAATTAAATTAAGTAGCCCGGCCATGCCACTGCTGCTTGGAGAGCCAGCGTTGGTAATATCAAAGCTGGAGGGGGAAGAATCGCTTTCTTCGCTCTATTCTTACCTGATTACCGTCAGGACACCTTCTAATCCGCTGATTCCCTGGCAGGCGGCGTCGAATGTCGATTTAAAAGCGTTAATCGGCAAAGAGATGACCGTTGAAATAGAGCTGGATGGTAACGGATTAGGCGCCATCATGGGCATTGGTAAAGATTTCCGTGAAATATCCGGTATGGTGCACAGAGCTCGCTATATCGGCCGTGATGGTAATCAGGCGCTTTATGAGATTATTCTTCGCCCCTGGCTTCATCTTGCGGAGTTAACTGCGGATTATAA
Source organism: uncultured Buttiauxella sp. (assembly GCA_946480445.1). Classification (GTDB taxonomy): domain Bacteria; phylum Pseudomonadota; class Gammaproteobacteria; order Enterobacterales; family Enterobacteriaceae; genus Dryocola. The sequence continues at coordinate 236,308 of CAMLJN010000001.1, read as the reverse complement.
AATCTTCCAGCAAAAATCGGTGGTAAATATCATCGACGAGGTATTGGAGGATTATAACTTCCCCTTTGAAAAACGGCTGTCGGGAAGCTATCCACTGCTGGATTTTCAGGTTCAGTATGGTGAGACGGATTTTGATTTCATCCAACGACTGATGGAAGAGTGGGGAATTTACTGGTTCTTTGAACACAATAAAAAAAATCATAAGTTGATTCTGGTTGACAATGTTGGGGCACATAAGCGTTTCCCAAGCGAAGCCTACCACGTTATTCAATATGCATCCGACCGTCCGAAGATGGATCAGGAATATATCAGCCAGTTCCATTTCCAGGAAACGATCACCTCTGGAAAATGGGTAACAAATGATTATGACTTTACTAAATCCCGTGCCGACATTATGGCGCTGGACAGTAAACCGCGGAAGACCAGTTTTAACGAGATGGAAATCTTCCACTGGCCGGGAGATTACGAGCAACCTGCTATCGGTGAGCAGCTGGCGCGAGTACGTATGGAAGAGCGCGGGGCGTTAGGTTCACGCTGCGAAGGATCCGGCGAGTTGCGTGGTATAGCGTGCGGTTGTGGCTTTGAGCTGGTGAACTATCCCGTCGCCAAAGCGAACCGTGAGTACATGATATTGCGCAGTCATCTGCTGGTAGAGGAAATTAATCAGGTAACTTCGCAGGATGAGTTCCGCTACAGCTGTAACTTTACCGTACAGCCAACGACCAAAATTTACCGTCATCCTATGACCGTGAAGAAACCCAAAACCAGTGGCCCGCAGACGGCGATCATCGTTGGTCCTCCGGGCCAGGAGATTTGGACGGATAAGTATGGTCGTGTGAAAGTCCATTTCCTTTGGGATCGCTACGGTAAGAATCGCGAATCCGACTCCTGCTGGCTGCGCGTCAGTCAGGCATGGGCAGGGAATAACTTTGGCGGGATCTATATTCCTCGCATAGGCCACGAAGTGATCGTCGACTTTATTAATGGCGATCCGGACAGGCCTTTAATCACCGGGAACCTCTATAACAACGTGACGATGCCGCCGTGGGAGTTGCCGGTAAACGCGACGCAAAGCGGGCTTATCAGCCGTACCGTTGGCGGTGGACGCAGTGACTACAACGGTATTCGCTTCGAAGATAAGCCAGGTCTTGAGCAGTACTGGGAGCAGGCCGAACGGAATATGTCCCGCCTGACCAAGCAAAACGAAACACAGACTATCGGTTTGAACTCGGACATCAACGTTGGCGTGTCGCGCAATCTGTTTGTTGGCGCGAACTACATGACTAACGTAATCGGTAATAGCAGCGCCGTGATTGGGGCTGCGTTAGCGATTCAGGTTGGTGGAAGCCAGAGTGACACTGTTGCCGGAGCGAAAGGGATCAATGTCGGCGGCGCCTTTATGACCGCAGTCGGAGGATACCATTCGCTTTCCGTCGGCGGTGCCCAGCAGGTGAACGTAGGGGGCTACCAGTCCGTTGCCGTTGGTGGAGCCCAGCAGGTGAGCGTGGGGGGCTACTACTCCCATGTCGTAGGCGGCGCAAGTGCGATGGTTGCCGGTGGCGCAATGACGCTCACCTCGGGGGGCGAACTGGTTATTTCGGCTAAGAAAATAAAAATTATCGGTTCCGATCAGGTGATTATCCAGGGCGGGGAAGTGGATATTAACCCTGGTGATTGCTGTAACAACTGCGGCTGTGGTGGCAGCGGCGGTGGTGGCGGCGGCGGCGGCGGCGGCATGATTGGTTTGCCGGGATTACCGCCTATTCTGACGCTCTTCGGCGTGGTTATTCCATTGCCGCCATTGCCGATTCCGATACCGCCGATACCGCCGATACCGCCGATACCGACGATAACCGTAACTGTAGCGCCGACTATAGAGCCAACTATAGAGCCGACTGTAGAGCCAACTGTAGAGCCAACTGTAGAGCCGACAGAATCACCGACTGAGACGCCGACGGAGACGCCGTGCGGCAGTGAAACCATCGAACCGTAATGGTTCATTGAACGTAACGGCGAGGCGCTTGCGCCGTCGCCTGGATTGTTCCAATAGGGAGAAATAATAATGCAAAACGCAGGACGAGTAGGTGATGCCACCTCGCATGGTGGTGCGATATGTACCGGGTCGGGAGATGTCTATATCAATGGTTTATGTGCTGCCATGGCCGGAGCCAGCGTGGCTCCCTGTGCGTTAGGGCACGGTGCTGCGCCAGTCGTAACGGGGTCAGGCTCTGTGTTTATTAATGGTTTTCCGGCAGCCCGCTTCGGCGATGTCACGGGCTGTGGGGCCGTTGTTGTGACGGGTTCTGGTGATGTTTATATAGGCGGCTGATGTCGTGAATATTCAATTTGAATGGCCCGCGTCGCGGGAAGCAATAAGCCTCTCCAGAAAGTTGACCGCTGACAATGCTGTCGCGTTTGATGCGGTCAATGGCGAGGTTGACGCCCATAGCGCTCACCTGGGCCATGATGCCGTTGTTTTCTACTGGCATATGGCCAGGCCCGTGATGATGAATTTGTGTGCGAGTGTTGTCTGCATGCTGGATGGTATCGAACTGTCATACGGATGCGTTCATCCCTTGCGTGAGGCAAGTAAAATTCAGGTCGGGCACTTCAAATTGGTGATAGCCAGCGGCGATGACGAGGTTGATGAGCAAGCGTTCTACCAGCTTATCTATCCGAACGGCGACTGGCAGACGGGCAACAAAACTCCCGAAGTTGAGAACATTCTTCCCAACGGAGGGAGTTATATCAATGACCTGCGCTATTTCAATGAAGTCATACTCGCTCAGGATAAAGGCGACGATATTCTGAAAACGCTGGAGGTGGAATATAAGCGTTTTCTCATCTGGCAGGAGCAGGACGGCGGGCATTTTGCCGGATCCTCCCAGCAGGCTAATCACATAATTAAAACAGACTCTCATTTTGAGAAAGTCCGCGAGCAGATCAAAGACAAAACGCTGACGGAATGTGTGGTTGCCCGGGATTTTATGATGGAAAAAGTATGGCCGGAGCTGGAGCAGGGCGAGCAGTGGAGTGAACTCTTTGCAGAAGAGGAAAAATCAGATCTGCTGCGCGCCTTATCTCCTGAGCACATCGTTGCGAAAGGCAAATATCAAGTCCCTGAACTGGTATTTCAGGACTTTTACAAAGTGGGTCTGGACTCTTATTACTAATCAAAGGAATCGAAACTATGCAGGATTTTACATCTCTTACTCAGGCGCTAAAAACCTCATCTTTAGATGACATGCAGGAACAGATGCTGGCGCAGGTTAAGTCGCAGCCCCAGGATCTTAAAGCGCGAGAAGTTCTGTTCAAACTCTATTGTGTCGACGGCGCGTGGGATAAAGCGCTGCTGCAGCTTCAGACGCTGGCTCTGATGGATGAGAGTCTGCAAAGACAGACCGAACTTTATAAAAACCTGGTCTTCAGTGAAATGCAGCGCCAGCAGGTATTAACCGGCGAGCGCCTGGCCGCAACTTTGCATGGCGAAATGCCGGCGTGGATGTTGAAATTACATGAAGCGAATGTGCAGCATTACCAGGGCAAGGCGGAGCAGGCGTCTGTATCGCGCGAGCAAGCGTTTGGACTGGCTAGCGAAACGTCCGGGAAAAGTGACACCTTAGGGGAATTTTCATGGATCGCCGACGGTGATGGTCGCCTGGGGCCGATATGTGAGTTTATCTGTGCCGGCGGATATCGTTGGCTGCCTTACTCTTCCATCCAGCAGTTAAGCGTCTCTAAACCTGAAGATCTTCTGGATTTATTATGGCTTCCCGCAACGATCATTGCAGAGGGCGAAACCTACTCCGGTTATATCCCGGCGCGTTATCCCGTTGAAAAAGCGGATACCCAGGAGAGTAAATTAGGATTCAAAACGGAGTGGCAGCAATGGACTGAGATACTCGCTACGGCGAGCGGCAGAAAGGTGCTGATTACCGACCTCAGTGAACACTCAATTATGGACGTTGGCGAAATTGTTTTCGGATAATAAGCGGCAATACCTTCCTACCTTACTTGAGCGTCTCCAGGATGATGAGCCTAAAAGTCCTCACGACCGTGTCAAACTGATTGATATCAAAATGATGCGCAGCATCGTGCAAAAGGATATTGCCGATCTTATTAATCATATCAATATTGAAGACACGTTGAACGAGGGGCAGCACAGGTACATTATGGAGTCGGTGCTCAATTATGGCGTATCGGCTTTGATTGGTACCCAGGAAAATCACCATAACTGGAATGTCATTGAGAAAACTATTCGTAATGCTATTTTACGCTTTGAGCCTCGGATAATTCCCGAGACTCTTCTGGTTCGCTCTTTACAGGATAAAGAGGGATTAGCCCGACATGCTGTCGTTCTTTTTGAAATCAGAGCGCTGATTTACTGGCAACCCAAACCGGTTGATTTATGCATGAATGGTCGCTATGACTTTGAGTCCGAAAAAGTAGATCTAAAATTGCTTTGAATAGCACTTCTCTCTCCCTTAAATGAATAATCTTGGGGTTTAGGATATACGACCGGGCAATTTTCTTAATCCATTATCCCAAAATAATTCTGAACTATAATTGAACAGGTGATATTCCGGAAAAAATATAACTTTTTTTTCGGAATGTTCCATTCATGGTGTGGCTTGCGGCTTTAATGTCTGATTGTTGCCTTGTGGATGGTATTTAATTCTGTTTATTGCTGTTTTTTCGATGCATTTGATCGTTTCAGGTGTTGGATGTAAACTTAAGGAAATGGGTAGGATGCCTGATAGTAAGAATATGGAGAGATATTACGCCTTTTTTAATGATGTTTTCACATCTATTTCAATGTGATTGATGTCTCCAGGTTTTTTAATCCACAAGCTTTGGGTTACCTGACACCGTAGATTTTCTTAACTCTTTTACATGAGCCGGGAGGGCCAATTTCAAAGGAACCCTTGTATCGTTAACCGAGGAAGTTGCGTCTGAATGACTTAGCTTAGCATAAGTCGTTTCCACTCATTCATTTTGGTTTTCGCTGGTTGGTTTTTGCTGGCTGGTTTGTGCTGGCCGGTTTTTGCTGGTTGGCTTGTGCTGGCTGGTTTTCGCTGTGCCTGGGTTAATTATAAGTGGATGGAAATCATGACACATGGAGGTGATGTATGTTAAACATACTATTGATGGATTCTAACTTTTACCAGACATCGGGATTGAGTTTCCTGATCTTCAATCAGCTCGCCGATGAGCGTAAAGGGGAAGTTCTTTTTTTATTACCGTCTGAGGGAAAAAATCATGATATTGCGAACATTATCTTCCGCGATGATATGGTGACGATACGGATTTTCAATAAAAGACGTATTCGTGGTAGCCATACCTCAGACCTGAAAGGGGCTGAGGGGACAACTATTCACGTCCCGTTTCTGACCAAAAATAAAACGCTGGATGATATCTCCATGCGGATCGGCAAAATACTATCTATAGCCAGTGCCGATTACAATGTACTTATCAATAGGGACGATGCATATTGGAATTTTGGTTTAAAAAAGTATGCTCAGTTTTCTGATACTGAAAATGATGTGATGATTTTGATTGGTCGGGGTTACAACAGCACTGACATATCAAGGATTCTGAATCGCTCGAGGAAAACAATTAGTACCCATTACCGTAATGCCAGTCGCAAGATGGGGGCGGCTAATCGGGCAGAGTTCTACCGTTTTGCATCCTTTATTGCGAATTGCCATCGGGATGAAAGAAACACGCTTTGCCTGTAATGGAATGACTAAAAAGGAATTGATTATGAATAATAACTCCAGTAACAAATGGAGCCTGGCCTGGCATCACCCGCTTTATATTTTACCGATTTATCTGGTCTCCTGTTCATACGCCTGGGCGGCGAACACTGATACAATTATAGCTAACGGTACGGTGCGTACGCTTGAAAATCTAAGCTTTGAGAATGGTACTAACGGCACCTTTGTTATTCAGGCAAAAAACAACGCAGATATTACGACCACCAATGTCGAGCTAAATAGCTCAGGCATTCGCGGCGGCGGTGCCTGGATCGATAACAGCAAGCTGACAGCGCTGGGCCTGCAAGTGGATGTTACCGGTAATTTAGGCACCGGGATTTATCTGGCAAATAACAGTGATGCGGTGATTAATAATCTCGCTATCACAGGCCAGGGAAGCGCGCTCGGACTGGTGCTTGATGGTAGCTGGTCTACCCCAGATGGCCTGTCGACGGCCCTGATATCTGAAGGGACGATAGCGACCAATTCGGGGGATGCCGTGCGAATCAATGGCGGCGAACTGGCGCTAATGAATGCCACCGTCAGTACCCAGGGCAATAGCAGCTATGCTGTCAATGCTAACTCAAAGGCAAAAGTCACTATTGATGGCGGACATTATTCGACTCAGGGGGCGTTTAGTGATGCCATTTGGGTTGTCTCGTCGGATTCCTCTGTGGCGGTGGACAACGCAACTATTATCACTCAGGGCGATCGTGCTATTGCGGTAAATGCTCAGCGAGGAACAGCGAACGTCACGAATAGCGTTCTTGAAGCGCACGGTGAAAACGCCTACGGGTTGTATACCGAAAATCATATTCAGGGCGATGGATTGACGATTACCACTTCGGGAACAAGCGGGGTAGGGATGTTTACGGCGCGTGGAGGCCAGGGTGTGCTGAGCAACAGCACCATTAACACGCACGGCGAGCTGGCACCTGGCCTGCTGGTCTATCCCGGCTCGAAAATCACCGCCGATAATGTAGAGATCGCTACCACGGGCGTTGAAAGCTTTGGGGTATGGAGCCGCGCCGGCACGCTGGATATTCGCAATAGCCGCATCTCTACTTCTGGTGAAGGGGCAAGCGGGTTGTTCGTTAATGGCTATTCCTCAACGGCATCGCTGAAAAATGACGTAGCGCTGGAAAATGTTACCCTCCATGCACAGCGGGCTCAGGCTATAGAAATTGAAACAACCGAGCTGTCGCTGGCAGTGAAAGACTCCGTGCTGACAGGAGGAAATGGCCAACTGATGACGGTCAGTCATTATGCGGATCCGCTCGCGCCTGCCAGCAACCTCTATAGTAACGTTACGTTCAGTGCGGAAAACAGTACGCTGAATGGCGATATTTCCGTGTCCGATCCTGGTAATGCTGTAGCGGTGAGCCTGGCCTCCGGCTCAGTGCTGAACGGAGCCGTTACACACGCAACCTCGCTCGCACTTGACGGTAGCAGTAGCTGGAACATGACCAACAGCTCAAGCGTCGGACATCTGACAAATAACGGTACTGTCACCTTTTCTGATGTAAACAAATTCGACACCCTGACCGTAACGGGCGATTACGCGGGTGATGGTGGTCTGCTGGTCATGAACAGCGTGCTGGGCGATGACAATTCTCCGGCGAATAAACTGATCGTCGGCGGGGATGTGCTACAGGGAACAACCCAGGTCTCCATTAATAATCTCGGCGGACATGGCGCAAAAACCGTTGAGGGTATTGAAATTGTTAATGTTGGCGGCACTTCCATCGGTAGCTTTGCCAGGTCTGGTCGTATCGTTGCGGGGGCATATGATTACGATCTCGTCCGTAGCGGGGAAAACTGGTATCTGACCAGCCAGCTAACGCCGGTTGATCCGGTGCCAAATCCCGATCCGGTACCAAATCCTGACCCGGCCCCTAATCCCGATCGGCAACCCAAGCCTCCAGCCCCGAAACCAAAAACGTCGGCTGTTGTTCGTCCGGAAGGGGGAAGTTACACCGCCAATCTGGCGGCGGCAAATACGCTGTTTATGATGAGGCTGCATGATCGACTGGGCGAGCCGCAGTTTAGCGATGCGCTGCTGGAGCAATCGGAGGTTACCAGCCTGTGGCTGCGTCAGGTTGGCGGCCATAACGTGTGGCGTGACGACAGCGGACAGTTGAAAACCCAAAGCAATCGCTATGTGACGCAGTTGGGCGGAGATGTTGCGCGCTGGACTGAGGGGTCTGACCGCTGGCACGTAGGATTTATGGCAGGTTATGCCGCTAACCACAGCACGACGGATAGTCGCGTGACCGGCTATCGTTCGAAAGGCTCAGTTAAAGGTTACAGCGTCGGCAGTTATGCGACCTGGTATGCAAATGAAGAAAATCATACGGGAGCCTGGCTGGATAGCTGGCTGCAATATAGCTGGTTTAATAATGAAGTGAGCGGCGAAAAACTGGCGGCCGAAACCTATAAATCGCACGGCTTCACCGCTTCGCTGGAAGGCGGTTATACCTGGAAGCTCGGTCAGTTCTGGGGCAGTCAGGGTACGGTTAATGAGTGGTTCGTTCAGCCGCAGGCTCAGGCGGTATGGATGGGCGTGCGGGCAGACGACCATCAGGAAGCAAACGGCACTCGGGTACAGGGGGAAGGTGACGGTAACCTGATGACCCGACTGGGCTTTAAAACCTGGATCAACAGTCACCATGCGCGCGATGACGGTAAGCAGCGTGAGTTCCAGCCTTATATCGCTCTGAACTGGCTGCATAACACGCGTAGCTTTGCTTCTAAAATGGATGATGTTCGGGTAAGCCAGGCTGGTGCGACAAATCTGGCTGAGATGAAGGTCGGGCTGGAAGGGAAAATTAATCCACGCATGAATGTCTGGGGTAATGTCGGCGTACAGGTGGGCGATGCTGGCTATAATGACACAGCTGCGATGGTAGGAATGAAATATAACTTTTAACCACTAGTCACCACCGGTCAGACGGGTGCCCCTGTCTGACCGGTTTTTGCATATCCGATAATTAAATACCCCAGGGCAAATACCTAACCCCGCCAGGAAGCTTGTGTTCACGAGCTTTAGACACACAAAATGTATTTCAGCCTTCTATTAATATTGGCCCCTGTGCCGGGCAACAAGGAGGGAAACTCCTGTTTAGCGGCACGTCGGAATCAATGCTGATCTGACGCAATTCTTTGACGGCAGAGTGGCTGCGCGCAGCCATCATCAGGGTATTGGTTAATCTGACTTTTTCAGTTCAGGAAGCAGGCTTAATATACCCAGGCCTGCCATCATGCATCCAACCCATAAGGGGGAACGCAGGCCATATCCGGCGCTGATGCAGACCCCTCCCAGAAATGCTCCTGTTACGATGCCCATTGTGATAACCGAAGTATGGAGGGTGTTAATTAACGGTCGACCATTAGCGGTGCGCATGACTCTTGAGACCATCGCGGGGTTCATCGTGACCCCCACGAATCCAATACCGATCAATGACAGGGTTGCGAGGGATTTATTATCAGCATAGGTGCCAAATAATGCTAAGAAGCTGGTCAGGAGGCAAAGTCCAATCGTCAGCGTTGTAATAGTGTGACGGTCCGCGAGTTTACCGACTATCGTGTTACCAACTACGGTAGCGATGCCGTAAAGAAAAAGAAGCAGCGCCACGGCGTTATCGCTGTAGCCGGTGACAGATTTCAGTATCGGTATGAAGTAGGTGAATGCTGAGAAGGTTGCACCAATGATAAGTAGGCTTGTAGAGAAAACGATCCACAGCTGTGGGTTTTTAAGAGTCTGAAGTTCACAGTGTAGGCTTATTGATTTCTGCGCGGGTATTTTGGGCACCGTCCACAGGCTCGCTAAAGCTGCGAGAATAGCCAGGGTTGCCGTGGCCCGGAAGCTCTCTCTCCAGCCGATATGAGTCCCGATAACATTGGCCACTGGCAGTCCTAATACCGTGCCGACCATTATGCCAGCCAGAACGAATGATGTTGCCCACCCTCTTTGCGATTCAGCGACAAGCTGTACACAAATAGCAATGGCGACGCCATAAAAGGCTCCGGATACAGCACCAGTTATTATTCTTGCTATCGCTAACATAGCGTAAGACTGTGCTGATGCGCCAAGCAGTTCTCCTGCAATAAATATCAGGTAGAGAATGATCAATGATGATTTTAGTGGTTTTTTTAAAAGCGCGATGACGAGAAGCGGCCCCCCGAAAGCCATTGCCAGCGCATAGACAGAAACAAGATAGCCGATCAGGGAAATACTGACACCTAAATCAAGCGACATAACGTTGATCATGCCACTGACTTGAAATTCACTGGTGACCATGGCAAAAATGCCAAACCCCAGGATATAAATTGCGATGGGTAATCGCGTGAGTGTGTGATTAGCAGCGGGAGTTGCATGAGTGTTGGATTTTACAGTCTTCGCACTTCTGGCACATTCTTGCCTGCGCGGTACTGCGTCATGCTTTAATGAGAAGAATTTTTGTCTCGCAGATTGCATATTTATGGAAATATTAGACAGAACATCCTTCTTAGTCTGAATGACTCCTCGCTTTATCTTTATTGATTTATTGGGCGAGAAGGAAAATCCATTTTTTAGCGTCATTCGACTCTCCTTGAGTGCTTTTAAATTAAAAACGTGAATTTCCCTGTTTTTTTGCAGTGAATAATAATTCTAAGTTATGATTTGGATGTATTTGATGGTGCTTTAATAAAATTAATATAAACACTGCCTTCTTCAGGTGTCAAGAAACCTTGTTATACTCATTACAGCGTCCTGAGCTGTATTTCATAATGTTGCATGTTGTTACAGGGGTAATGTTTTTTATACTTTAACACGCAATGTGACTCCTGATGCATTGAAACGTTTCAGGTTATGTTTGTTTTTGATCGCTACAGAACGCTAACGTTAAGTGCATCTTGTATTATACGGCGTCATGAGAGTAAATTCTAAAATGTACTCTAGATTAAGAGATGCAACGCTGGGATGTAGCCATGAACAAAACTATAGTGGAGCGTTTCCTGAACCAGATTCAGGTAAAACATTATTCAATTATCACCCTTACTCCTGTAGATGAGGTTTTTATTATCTCCAACTTGCCCCGAACATGGGAGCAAGATTTCATCAAAAGAAAACTATACGCTCAGAGTGATATTTTTATAAACACCAGGAACAAAATTACGCCATTGCTACTGGCTTTGCCGGGCATACACCACCAGATGTAGATGACGATCCTCATCAACAGTTAAAGAGGTATGCCCGAAAAGCTGTGGCTGACCCTCGATCAACAGCCTGCGTGCGCCGTTGCAGGTCGCATGGACATCATGTTGTTGCCACCACTGCATAAATTCCGGCGAGACTTTCTTCAGTTCATTTACGAGTTCATGGATGTCAGAACCCTGGGATGCATGCGCAAAACCTCGACGGAAGCTGGAAAGCATTAGCGGGGCTTGCTCTTGCCAGTTGCATATCCGTTCGCGCACAAATGCATCAGTAAAAAGCAACCATAAGAAATTACGCCGCTCGGGCTGATGTGAAGCGAATGAGAATATCCTGTCAGCAGCTTCATTAAAGGCCAGAACGTCCCAGCGCAGATTGAGCACAAAGGCTAAATGAGGTGTCAGGTCATGCATCACTCGTGACACCATTGGTGGCACTACACACCATGTTTTACCTGGCTCCGAAGGAGGGCGCGCATGGGCTAACAGATACAGATGACGCCGCTCGTAAGCGTCCAGTTTTAATACCCGGGCAAGGTTATCGAGAAATGTGGCCGACACCCCAATATCCCGTCCCTGTTCAAGCCATGTATACCAGGTTAGTCCTACCCCTGCGAGTGCTGCGACTTCTTCCCGGCGTAGGCCTGGCGTACGTCTTCGGCGACCTTCTGGCAGCCCAACTTCGGAGGGAGATAAGCGTTCCCGGCGCGCCCGCAGAAATGCTGCCAGCTCTTTACGCGTTCGTTCTAAGCTTCTCATCGTTCACCTTGTCACTTAAAGTAACAGCATAACCTGTTAAATTGTAATAGTGTAATTCATGTTCGAAAATGCGATCTTCACTTTCCCGGAGATGCAAGATGAGCCCGAATTATTCTGTTTCAGCCACCCCGGAGAATGCACCACAACGTGCCTCCAGAAAGGGATTGGCCGTCTTACTGTTGGCTGGATTTGTCACGATTTTCGATCTGTTTGTGGTAAATATCGCTATTCCGGATATGCAGGCTGGGCTGCACGCCAGTTTCGCACAAATAGAATATATTGTGGCGGGATACGAATTAGCATTTGGCGTTCTGTTGATCACTGGCGGGCGGATGGGCGATTTATTGGGACGCCGCAGGATGTTTGTCGCCGGAATGGCAGCGTTCTCGGTGGCTTCGGCTTTGTGTGGCCTCTCTCTCAGCGCCGATATGTTGATTGCCGCCAGAGTCATGCAGGGGCTGGCAGCTGCTTTACTTTTTCCGCAGGTTTATGCTTCTATTCGCGTCAACTTTCATGGCGACGATAGCCGTCGGGCCTTTGGCCTGCTGGGCATGACGCTGGGGCTGGCAGCCATTGCAGGTCAGGTACTTGGCGGTTGGCTGGTAAATATCAGCTTTTTCGGATTAGGCTGGCGCAGCGTTTTCCTGTTAATGTTCCCGTCGGTTTGCTGGCAATTGTTACTGCACATAATATTCCTGAGACCAGGGCGACATCTCTGCCCACAAAGCTGGACTGGATAGGCGTTTCACTCTCTTTTGCCGGGCTGGTGTTTTTACTGGTTCCTTTGATCGATGGAGCGAGTAAGGGCTGGCCTGCATGGAGCCTGTGGTCGTTAGGGGCATCAGTGATATTTCTGGTTTTATTCGGTAAGCAGCAGAAAAGACAGCAGGCTAAAGGTCATCTGCCACTGGTTGATATGAACCTGTTGGCCTGCGGACGGTTTACGCTTGGCGTTGTGCTGGTATTACTGATCTATTCAACTTCCAGCTCCTTCTTCCTGTGTTTTGCATTGTTGATGCAGTCAGGGCTGGGGCTTAACCCCCTTGCTGCGGGCAGTATCTTTGCGCCGTGCAGCGTTGGTTTTGTCATAGCATCGCTGGCAGCACCACGCCTGGTTGCCCGGTGGGGGACTAATGCCATTGTTGCCGGGGCGTTTATCTATGCCATCTCGACAGGTCTGTTAGTGCTTCAGATAAACGTGGCGGGAGGGGGGCTGAATCCTGCTCGGTTAATCCCTGTGCTCATAGCGGTTGGTGCCGGACAGGGATTCATTATGACCCCCCTGCTAAATTTGTTGCTGGGGTATGTCCCGCAGGAACAGGCTGGTATGGCATCCGGCGTAATTTCTACGGTACAGCAGGTTGGCGCAGCGGTAGGTGTTGCCGCCGTTGGGGTCTTGTTCAGCTGTGTGCTATCTGCAAAAAATGGTGTGAGCTCGGGGGCTGAGCAATACGTTCAGGCGTTCGTTGCTGCAATGATTTATAACGCTACTGCGGCGGTGCTGGTATGTATACTGTTGCTGATAATGGCAAGATGGAGCGGTTTTAAGAGTGAGAAAAGAAAGTAAATCTTTCTGAAAAGCCAATGAGCATAATCCTGGCTCAGATACTGTTCTTTTGTATCGGCAGGTACTAACTTTTCTATTCCCTGGCTTTACTTTCTTATATGGAACTAATATATAGTTGTTATTGATATCATGCATCCACTGTTAAATTAATCTTTGGATGTCATTTTTTTATTGTGCGTAATTACTGAGGGCCGTCTTGCTCATGAATATCTTATCGGGTTGTTATAATAAGGATTGGTGGTGAATAATGTGTTGTTGTATATGAGGTGGTTTTTAAACTGATTATAATTACTATTTTTCATCAGGTGGTGGATGGCAATGTAATTCTCTGTAACGAAGGGGCTTAGGTACTGTTAAATAAAATTTCAGTCAGGACGATAAATTCAGCGGTGACGTTGACCTACGCCAGCGTGGGTCAGGAAGAACTATAGCTGGGCAGACTATCCTGATAGATATACATGGTTGTACTAAGTATGGTAAAATTCCCTCAAATTGATGACTATGAGTAGAGATTTTCCGATGCCAAACTTGCCAGAGCGTTATCAGCATGTTTCCTCCAGGAAAAATGAAGGCGCGCACTATACACCAACTCATTTGGGTAGATTTGTCAGCGGAAAAATCGTCGAAAAATTAAAAGAGAAAGAGCGGATCATCATTGCCGATCCAGCTATTGGAGACGGGGAGTTAATATTAACTCTGCTGGACTCATTAGAGCGCACTGATAATGTTGAAGTATATGGGTTTGATGTAAATCGTGAGTCTATAGCGTTAAGTGAAAAAAGAATATCGCAGGCATATCCGCAAGTAAAACTGTTCTTGATGAACAATGATTTTCTGGATTACTGTATGGCAGGTAGCATTCAGTTAAATGGTGTTGATGTGCCAAAATTTGATGCAATAATTGCCAATCCGCCTTATATCAGAACGCAGGTGCTGGGTGCCAGGCAGGCTCAGTTTCTGGCTAAAAATTTTGGGTTAAAGGGTAAGGTTGATATTTATCAGGCCTTCCTGATTGGTATGAGCAAATGTTTATCAGCGGATGGCGTTGCTGGTGTTATTGTCTCAAACAGGTTTCTAACAACCAAGGGGGCAGGTACACTACGTAATTCTATTTATAGTTTGTATAATATTTATAGCATTTTCGATTTTGGTGATACTAAGTTATTCGAAGCCGCTGTTTTGCCGGCGGTTTTGATTTTCTCAATGAAAACAGAGGATTTTAACGGGGACACTGAGTTTTGTTCAATTTATGAGTCAAATGATGAGCCTGAGTGGGTTGCTGATAATCCCGTTGATGCTATTTTTCATGAGGGAGTGGTTAAGTGTGCAAATGGTAAATCGTATATTGTAAAACAGGGTAAGATGGAGTTTGATGCTTCTCCTAAAGATACCTGGAGAATAAACGATGCCCAATCAGAAAAATGGCTGAATGATGTAAGCAGGAAAACCTGGGCAACCTTTGGTGACATAGGCAAGATTCGTGTTGGCGTAAAAACTACCGCAGACAATGTATTTATTAAAGATTCATGGCTGGATGAAACCGGTTTTTTACCTGAGCTGGTAAAGCCGCTAATCACCCATCATGTTGTTGGTAGATTCAAAAAATTAGATAAAGAATGTAAATCTATCCTTTATACGCATGAGTCCCGAAATGGAAAGAAAAAAGCTGTTGATATTGAAAAATATCCAGTGAGTCAGTCCTACCTGGAAGAGCATAGAGAACAGCTTACGGCACGTAACTATGTGATAAAGGCTAAACGTAATTGGTTCGAAATCTGGGTGCCTCAAAATCCTCTCCTTTGGCTAGAAGACAAGATAGTATTTCGTGATATTTGTGAGCAGCCAATGTTTATGTTGGATAAAGAAAAAAATATTGTAAACGGCGACTGCTACTGGATGGTAAATGACTATCATCCTGAGAATAAAGACTTGTTATGGTTAATTCTTGCGGTTGCTAATTCGACGTTTATTGAAATGTTTTATGATGTCAAATTTAATAATAAATTATACTCAAATAAGAGAAGGTTTATTTCTCAATATGTTGAGCAGTTCCCCTTGCCCGACCCACAAGCCAACATTTCCGTTAGAATGATAGAGCTGGCAAAGATCATTTATCACGAGAAGAATATGCTTAGCGCTGCCCAGTTAGAACAGGAGTTGAATAGTCTGGTGTGGGAGGCATTCGACCTCCCACAACCTTGATATTAATTAAAAAAATCACGAGGTAATGGGATTTGAATCTTTCTATTCAACACCTTACCTCCAAATTGAACAAATCGGGTAAAGAATTTTTCACCGGTGGTGAGATACAGGTTGGTAAGATGGACAGAACCTTTGTCAATATAACCATAGAACACTACGTATCTTACGTCGCAGTGGCGAATCTGATGCTCACCGATTTGTTCGATATCCAATAGTGCTTCACTGTCCGGGCAAACTAAACCCAGGTCTATTGTTGGTGAAGTCTGTAACTTTACCTCCAATAGCTGATGTCTTACATCAGGGAATTTACCATTATCTCTGTAATCGAGGTAGCCTAAGGCATGGCAGACATGCTCGTGTAAGGCCGCTCCACGATTTCGTTCCTGGTCTGCTCCCGCGTCAAGAAAAGAGAGGCCGATCAGACTTTGAAGCCTTGAGAAGCATTCCTCGATAGGCAGTAACTGGCCCTTCTGAGGTTGTGAAATGGGACTGTATGAAGCGAGTTCCAGCGATCTGTCTGCCAGCAAACCCGTTAGGTTATCAGTGTCATAATCAGTGACAAGATCCAGAGGAGCATCCGAAGGGACTAGCCTGGCCTGATATTTCTGGGTAAGTGTCCCCGTTGTATCTAATATGGATAAATCACTGCCAGAAATCACTTTAACTTTTGTTACTATGTCATTTTCATCTGTTCTGATGATGACATAACGTCTTTCAATATCTAATTCTTCATTCCAAACCTGAAAATTATTGGCTTTTTGAACGTAAGTATCAAAAAATTGCCCAGAGAAACGAGGTTGGCATTTTTTAAAAGAAGCGGGTAACGGGTAACCTAAAGCAGAGCAAACTAACTCTTTTGCTCGTTTTGAACGGGATCTTATCGCGAGACCGCAGAAAGATACACCTCTAAGAGACTCATTTAAAACTGATGATAATTCATCGCTGGTAAGCCATAAGTTGACGTCACCTATACTTATCTCATCATAAATGGACAAGCCAGATGCGCGAATATTTGCTACTTTAATTAATCCTGAAGCCAGACTATTCATGTTTCAATTGTTCTTCGTTGTTTAAAAGTTGGGCAATTGATATGTCAAGTGTCTCGCAAAGAGCCTCTAATGTGCTTAGCGTTGCATTTCTTTCGCCACGTTCTATAGAGCCAATGTATGTACGATGAAAGCCGCATAGCGCTGCAAGCTGCTCTTGTGAGAGGCCGTGTTCGACGCGATATGCACGAAGATTTCTGGCTAGATTTTCCAGCAGTCTTTGACTTGGCTTTCGCATAATTACCCTTAAAATTAATGAGATAATTGCATATGCATACTATAAGTCTACAGACTATGAGTAGCATTTCTTCGCCCGCTACCTTCATGCAGCTGGTACGGCGGTGAAGTCATTCATATCCCTTTCTGGAGTCAGCATAGATTTTCTAATTCAAGGCAATTAATTTACAGCGCATGAGCAGCCGTATTGCCTTTATATTTTTCTGAAATTTATTGCTAACTTTAGACCGACATTATATTTCTGACTATCTTATCTCTGTCTTCTCACGTTCCCGAACATGGATATCCAAATAATCGAACCAAGTTCATATGATAATGACACAGGACAGTCCCAGCCAAGAGGAACTGCAAGCCGGACGGGGGGGGTCCTGGTGGCGTTGTTCAGGAGGATACCATTAGTAGAGCAATCATGAGTAAAGATGATAAGCCTCGCTGGACCCGGACAAAAAACGCCGGGAATTCTTTTAGACTTGCTCTCGCGCTGATCCTACTGTGGGAGTCTTATGGATGAGATGATTATGGGCGGAGTCTGGTGAAAAGTCCGAATGCCAGAATGCAAAAACCCAGCCATAGGCTGGGTTCTTTAAATAGTGGTGCCGGACTCGGAATCGTAGTTTGTGTTAACAATATGAAATAAATGTAGAATAATCATAATCACCTTAAGTATACCAACCAATATACCATCAATTTATAAGTGTGAATGCAAATAAAGTCAATTATATTCAATTGGTTATGACAACATACCCTGCCAAACCTCACTGAACAATCTTCAAGTCTGGATTGATTGTTCCGCTGCTTTCCCCTGTTCTATTCAATAGATTACCGTCACCAAATCCGATATGTTTACTCATAACATATCAAAGCGATAAGTAAAGCCAGAAGGATAGATGCCACATGACCAAAGCGGAGATCGCCAGCGCTGTTAATGAATGGTTCAACATTGAAAATTACAGCGTCCTGCAAAATTTGACAGTGGAACAGCTTTTCCAAGAGATAGAGAACAGGATTGTCGCCTATCGTATGGAACAAAACCGGGCTGAGTTGTCTCCCGAAAACCTTACTAGGCATCAGAAATATTACGAAGAGTTGATTGAAGGTAAAGTCGTCTTTGGTGATATTTTCGGTGGACCAGAAAAAAGACTATCTTCCAGCTATGCCATCAAGCCTATAACACACCAAGGGCTATGGGAGGTGGCGGGTTATGTGGCTGCTTTCGATAAATACGTTAACCCGGAAGGAAAACCCCTACCTCATATGGAAGTCTCGCATTACCTGAAGGAAGCCGGGGTAAACAACGAAGGGTTGATGCTGGTTCAAATTAATCTGGCGGAAACTTCATCCGAAGAAATCATCAATCACCTGAAAGTCATGGTTCCTGAGTGGAAACAGCAGCTACAGGCTCCTGAACCTCCAGCCAGAGATTTCCGTTTTGGGGTCAGCAACCTCAAGAGAATACTCGATTACAACATCATTCCCATCATGGATTTGCTGTTCTGGGCGCAGGATGAAGAGGTCAGGATTGGTATGCCGCAACTGACCAGTTTTATCTACCCGGACGAGTTTAAAGATGGCATTCGTGACGTTGAGAAAATGAAGTCTACAGACCATCCGCTGGCAGTAAAATATCTGACAAAGCTTGCTCACTATCGGTCTTTTGTCGATTTTACATACAGATACGACGACAGAAGACACTGGAAGGTTCAGAAGCTGATTGAAGAGGAATTCCCTCAGGACTGATCTTCCAAAAGGCGGTGTTTTGCGCAATGTAAATATCGCCTATATTCACTAAGGCTGAACATACCCTATTTTTCCCATTCCTAAAATCTGCGTAAGAAACTTATCCCTGAACATCCCTAGTTTGAAACCAGCCAATATCCTAGAATTATCTCCATCGAACAGCACAACATAAAACGAAATATCATAGATATTACGTAAGAAATAATGGAGGTAAATATGATTAAAACCAATAAAGAAAAACACCCGAAACTGATCCGGTTGCCAGAAGTAATAAGAAAAACTGGATTTGGAAGGACATGGATTTATGAGCTTATAAAGGCTGGAAGATTTCCAAAGCAAGTAAAGATAAGTGAAAGATCTATTGCCTTTATTGAAAGTGAGATTGATGAGTGGATCGAAAAAATGATTGCGAAATCTCGCTGCGTATCTGAATGAAAATATTTTAAATAGAAGGGTAATATATGAAAAGTAGAAACGTTCTGCCTTGTGTGGTGACTGTTACAAATGATGAGACAGAAGTATTTATGGAAATGGCGATAAAAAACTTTAGAAAGCATCTTCAGGTAATGATTGATTGTATGGGAGATGATTATGAGCGTCACTTTAAAGACAGACGCTATATTGAAGAAGTGATTGCTAAAGTGATCGAACGAACAAAACAAGAGTTTGCTGAATCAATGACAGATAATAAAGGGAAAAAATGTTATCTGTTCTTGGATGAGGTGAGAAGGAATCTGAGAGTTATTTACTCTGCGTATCGTACTAACTATTAATGAGAGAGGAAAATATGAACGAAAAATGTTTAGGCTGGAATGAAATACCCGTTAAAATATCCGCAAGTAATGCTGAGACAGCAAACTTTGCTACTGATGTTGTAAATACCTATAACGAGTTAATACATTACTTATACTTTAATCTAAGTGATGATGTATTTCTGAAAAAAATGAAGGATGGATTTTACAGGGAGGTATTCATAATGGATATTATTAATCTCACGCTACAGGAATGGTTTGAAAGTGCTGAAGAGATAAAGATTAAACACATATCAGTCCCGGAGGTTAAAACTATACTAAGTAGCTATCATGAGTTTTTGATTAAATGTTTTAGTGGGGATGGTTACGTTCTTTATTACAAAAGAATAGAAATCAGCGCAAATAAACAGCGTGTAATATAAATCAAGAGGTAGAGAAATGAGTGAAAAACTGATAAAAGAATCCCGGAAGGTTTTCATGCATATGGCAAGTTTATTCTATGAAATGAAAATAAATACGCTTAAAGAAATTCGTCCCGATGAAGTTGATGTGTTAATGGAAGATGATGCATTCATGGATGGTATTTATAAGGATTGTATCAAAAATGCAATCTCCTCGTTTAAAAAAGTAGTAAGGGCAGAGTATTTTGAACAAGGACACTCAGTAAAAATGGTTGATAAGGAGGTGGTATTGATAACACTACGTGTTAATCACAAAAGAAGGTAACGACATTATTCAAAAACAATTATATTTAGCCTCATTTATGAGGCAAAAAATAAAAATACAAATAAATATCATTTAATAGTGAGGAATAACCATGATTAAAAACATTGAAATTAAAAATACATCAACTGAGTTATTTTATGATTTGGCAAAGCGTTCTTTTGAAGCAAGCTGGAAAACAATGCAGGATATGTGTAGTGACAGCATTTCGCATCTTGTCGATGACGCTGATTTTATCAGTGCATTTATACGGCTCACGATTAATCATATTTGTCATAACTTTGACAAGTTTACTACGCAGGAAGGTAACCAAGGAAATATTGAAGAAGTTAACTACGAGGAGGTAGCAGAACGACTTGTACGTAATGCTTGGGTGTTTTGTTAATACTGACTGTTTTGTATTGAATACTAAAAATCAAAAAGAGGATATAGATGAAGAAAGATAATCTGAGTAAAAAAGATGAAACAATGATATTCGCCATTTCAGCAACGCTAATGTTGTATGTGGACAGGATATACAGCATGGCAAGTGTAAACAAAGATGATGCAATGATTTATGTAAATGATGAAGATGTTGTTGAGTTTGCACTACGAATTCACATGAAGGAAGTATTAACTGAGTTTGAGTATTACAAGGCTGCTTATGGTACAGGAAAGGAAAAGTATGAATATATAAATATAACAGAGCTATTAAAAAGGGTGATGTTTTTTCATGATTTATATGTCAAGGATATGTTGATAAGAAATATAGAGTCGGGACGATCTTTTGACGATTATAGTGTGTTGGACTGGGATATGGACATAAATAGATAATATCAGTAATGTTATTCAGAGGGATACATGAGTATATCTAAAATGTGTTACCGGAATGGATTCCGGTAATACGTACTCTGACTATATGAGGTGAAACTAGTTGCTGATGAAGTGACCTATTAGCGAATAAGCAAGTGAATTTTCGGAACACACTTAAAAGTTAATAGCCAGTTGATAAAATATTTTTTAGTATTAAAAGCCACTTGCATCGAAATTTTGAAACCTATTTTCGATTTTTAACTTAATTGACATATTAATGAACAATGTTATATGTAAATAATAAAGTATGATAAAAAATAAATGAGGTTCATATAAAAAGACTTACTCTTTTTAGTAGAAGACTGAAGGGCGCTTGTGAGAGGTTTTCAATTAGTAACTATATAAGAAAGGAGGTTTCAATGAAAAAAAGAACAGTAAGATTCTTGTCATCACTCAAAGATAATAAATTATATCGATACTTTGATGAACACTTTAACGTTATTACATGCATTAGTGTCATATTTGTCATTGTATGGAACATCTACTTTTATGCTTAAAACCTCCCTCGAGGGAGGTAGACTATTATTTAATAGTGTTATACCGAACATCACTGACTGAGTTTTTATTCTTGGAATAATCTACTACAGAAATACCAACCAGAATAAAGTAAATGACTCCAGCAACAATAAGAAAGAAAACTAGTGGTTTTTTGATAGCATCATTTTCACCTTTTCTGTTCCGGTGCTTTATGTTCCAACCCCATAGGATTAAATTTACTACTACGAAAAACAGAAAAAAAATTGCAGATTTTGGGTGATCTGAATAGATTATATCGAATAGGTCAGTCATATCTTTCTCATATTCGTATCGTAAGAATTAAAGTGAAGAGCATAGCCGACAATATTACATTGGCGGCTTTTAATAAAAAATGTAATGAGATTAAATCTGGAAATCTTCCAGTGTTTTACCTGCTTCAATAGCAGCCACTATTGCTTTCGGAGTACGGCCCTGACCAGTCCAAGTCTGCTCATTGCCATTATCATCTGTATATTTGTATTTGGCAGGGCGTGGAGTTCGTGTCGATTTGGTTTTAGGCTTAGTTGAACCAACCGCTAAAAGTAGTTCAGCAGGATCGATACCATCTTCTAACAGTTTCTGGCGGAAGGCTTCAAGCTTAGCCTGACGTTGTTCTTGTTCCTTGAGTATTGCTTGTTCTTCCTCACGGCGCTCATCAACGATAACAGAGAGTTTTTCCAGCATCTCTTCCAGCGTTTCCAGATCAGTTTCACGAGCCTGTGCGCGAAGTATACGAATATTGTTCAGTACCTTTAATGCTTCACTCATACTATGCCATCCTGTGTTTGAAATGGGGGATCGAAGGGTGTGCAGTATTGTCTGATGATCGATTTAAAACACACCAACATATTAATAATAGAGTAAAATTTAGCATTAGAGCAATCTATTAGAACCATTTCAAACGAAAAGCGGAGGACCGATTTATAGGGCCATTTTTCGTCGTAGTTGACTTGATGGTTCGAACTCTGACGAAATGTTAGAGAGTTGCTCAAGACTCTGTTCAACAGAACGTTGGAACGCAAGAGCAGCTTCTGTACGCTGTTTGATGACAAGAGCGAAGAGTTCATCAGGTGTTTTTTCTATAAGATTTTTTCTGTAGAGCATGGATTCCTGAACCTTCTCAAGGCTCTTGGATGCAATAGCTGATGCATGGCTGATAGGATTAAGTTCTTCAATAAATTTTCCGAGCAGTGATTTTTTCTTTCGGTCTAATCTAAAGAGATCAGTGTGCGCAGATTTAAACTGTTTTGCTTCAATCAAGGGGGAACCATTGGTTCTTAATCTGCGATATTCATCTCTGTATTCAGACATCGTTGGATATTGTTTTAATGCTTTGATGGTGTTCAGATACTGAATTAAATCATCGTTATTTAACTTTACCTTTCTCATATATACCTCGCAAATAAAATAGTGGATATATTTATATTGCGAAATATAGTGTAGCTGTCAAATAAATACAGATTTATTTGTATTTAAATAACCTCATGTGATTAAGTATTGTTGTTATTGTTAACGTCTGTTTGCTCATGGCGTATTTTAATTTCTTTGATAAATCGTGCTCTGTCGCCGTTGAACAATATATTAGGGTTAATATAATAAATGAACTTATTACTGGATTTGGCAATAATCCGTTTGTTCTGTAGTTCATCCATTGCTCTGTAATACACTGAGCGAGATATGGGTTTCCCGTATTCGGCAGAGGCTTCATGTATGATAGAGTGGTTTATGTATAAACGGTCTTTACCGATTTCCTTTTGTATCAGACCAATTAAAACAAAAAATAGCTTAAATGCTGTCTGGCTTAAATCGAAATAGACTTTGATATGTGAAGAGTAGATTTTAATGAACTCTGACTGATCAACTTCAAACGTCTGACAAATATTTGTTGTGAATTCACTCCCTTCTGAGTTCATTAACATCTCACCCCGGTGGACTGTAATGTTTTTCTTCTTAACTTTTATTTTTCCCATTTTATAAATGAAGGGGTTTTTATCATATTCACCGTTAACATCATAATCATCGCTGGGTATTTCTATTATGTCTTCATTATTATTCATATTCAACCTCTGTTGTTAGTGTCGCTATTCTCGAAATGGTTTGTTTTTTTGAAACTGTTATTCTTTAATATTATATAAAAAATGAAATGTCAAATATATCTGAGTGATTTTGTTTTTATATGCGCGATAAATACTAACGGAAAAATAAAATGATTTTTTATGCATTAAAGTAAAATAGTTATTTTATTTTTCTCAAATAAAAACAGTTATATGGGACGCAAAGTCTAAATGTACGGACTGAAAGTCTACAACGCGGGAAAAAAGTCCGTGGATTAGGACAAAAAGTCTCTGATGCGGGATCATGTTCCCTGATTTTACTGGCCTGAAACGTTGCATAAGAAGTATAAGAAATATAATATCTAACAGGGTTTACGTGTTTTTTATGCATGGCGGGGATTTTTTATATTCATGATCGAGTTCTTGCCAATGTCATCAATGTTATAGTATTAAACCCTTGGGGGTTACATTTTAATTAAGTATGTTTATATCCTCCAGAAAGCTTTACCGATTATTCTAAACGTTTCTGCTGAAATGGCGTTTGACTACAATTAAAAATTTATTTTAATTTATACGTATTCAGCAAAGTGATTGTGTTTAACAATCACTAAGCGCTGCGATCCGATCCGTTTTCCCATCCGATGGGACAAATAATCTCAAACTCACAACCTGAAACGGGATTTCTCCCGAAATTGATATATTGCAGAGAGGGGGCGTAGCCGTGCGTCAGCACACTGCGCATTAGCGCATAAGATAAAAGTGTTCAAAATAGTGTTTGCTGCTGTTAATTAATCTTCCTTTGTATTTATACTGGCGGCTGTCGCCGCAATTCTTTATGGATAAATCCATCATTAACAGGGGTGAACCCTGTTCAGCAATGTGATTGTTTTTGACAATCACTAAGTGCTGCTTCTGAAAATATAGGTTCCTATGTATTTAAGAGCCAACGCCATATACCAAAATAGGATCTTATGTTCATAGAAGGATCTTTTCGCGTGTTAATATTGAAGTAGTGGAAAAAAGCGTTAACCATTAAATCACATTTTAAATTAGCGTCAGGGCGTAGCCGTGCGGCAGCACATGAGCGTTAGCTCATAAGATAAATATCTTTTCAAAAAATAATGATAAATAAATAGTTATCCTGTTATGCAGAGTGAATTAAATTTGATTTTTTAATGGGAAGTGGTATTTAAATATATAACAAACACAATAAAGAGAGGTAACAATGAAAAACATAAAAATAATAAGCATCTTTAAAACAAACGAAAAAATACCCTTCATGACATGTATCGCAATCGATATGGAAGTAAATAAAGACGGAATAAATCTCATACTGGAAAGTGGTGAAAGCATCTATATTAAAGATTACGGTTATTACTTCCTATCAGAGGCTGACGCCGATTTGGGCAGAGAACGAATGATAAACAGCTATAGAAGGTTATTTTCTGAACTAAGCGGGGTAAGTGAAGTGACTGTAAATTCATTAATGCCCTGAGCTGAATGTCTCGTTTATAAATTTTGTCTTTAATTATTTTAACTCTATGGTAAATATTGATTTTAAATTAAATAATAAATCGGTTGGTATTACACCAACTAAACCACATAGATGACAAGGATAAAGAAATGGATCGTCAATGTACGAATAAACTGACCTAAAACAGCATAGTAAATATTTTGTACTGATTCATTCTTGAATTTCTCGGAAGTTCATATCAAAAGTAACCAGACATTCTGTGCGATCTCAGATAAATATAGAAATACGTTTAAATTGATGTGTTTTTGTTATATTTGTTTATTATTATTTTAATTTCTTCTTTATCTTCTTCAGCTAATCTATCAAAGTTAATCACGACTGTGGCAAGTTGATCGTTTTCGACATAGAAATATGCCAATGGTACATTTAGCGTTTCTGCCAACTTCTGTGCAGTATGGATATCCGCTTCATGTACACCTTTTTCGTATCGGTTGATGCGAGTACTTGCTACAAATTCATCGATCCCAGCAGCGATACCCAGCTTTTTTTGAGATAAACCAGCTGCAAGCCGCGCTTCTTTTAAACGCTTACAAAAGATGTCTCTATGGGATTCTCGCTGGATCATAAGCACTCTCATCATTAAGAGCTACGAGAATCGTAGTTTTTCCTTGTTTTCGATACTACGTTTAACGTAGTATCTGTTCGGGAAATGTACTGGTTTGCCGATACAGATAACCTCGGTGCTATCAAAAGTGATATCTAGAAAGATTCATATAGCCCATACCAGTACAAACTATTTTGTATGCATTGACCTATGGGACATGAAAATGAAGAGAATATTACTTGTGGCCGGAATAGTTCTGACAGGCTGCCAGCAGCTTAATAACGGTGTGAATACGGTTAATGGCGCAATCAACTCGTCCTTATCGTCAGTAGGTAAAGCGCTGGGGGGAACCGCCACCACTCAAAGCCTTGGCCCGGTATCGTCTGTATCTGGCCTTGGTGCTGTCTGCAAAGACTATGAAGAAAACGCAATGGCAGCAGAAAAGAAATGGACTGGCAAAAGGAT
Organism: uncultured Buttiauxella sp.; assembly: GCA_946480445.1. Taxonomy (GTDB): domain Bacteria; phylum Pseudomonadota; class Gammaproteobacteria; order Enterobacterales; family Enterobacteriaceae; genus Dryocola. The sequence continues at coordinate 210,368 of CAMLJN010000001.1, read as the reverse complement.
CTCTATCACCAATGCCACTGTTCTTGAAGTTACGAAGGGCAGAAGTGCCAGCGATATGATGACGGGAATGCCCAAATCGGCCCCTAACTATTATCTGTTATTTAAAACATCTGATACGAACTACTGCGGCGGAATGGTATGGCTGGATTACTACTCTGGTATTGATGATGCAGTTCTTGCTTATAAGAAAGGCCAGAAAGTCAGCGTCACCGGAACTGTAAACAATTTCGAAGTCCGTGGATTCGCTACCGTCAACAATGCCGATATGCCAGTTCGTCTGGTTGTTCTGAGAAACGGCACCATCAACCACTAATTCAGGGATAATACTATGCGTAAATATTTAACGGTTGCAGCTCTTGGTATTTTGTTAACAGGTTGCGGCGAAAAGAGTGATTTCGAAAAAGCCATTAATGAAAAAATCAGCAAAAACGGTGTTTGCTATGGTTTTAGTAAAGAGAACAACGCTAAAGTTTTTGAAGATTTCAAACTTGGTACTCCTGTAAGGGTTAATATTTATGGCAGAGATGATGTCGATCCTGTTTTAATCGGTTTGCAAAATACCGGTTTTCTAAATATTTCATATGAACAGGAAATGTTTAAAAGAGTCGCAATATTAGAAACAACTGATAAAGGTCGTAATACAAAATTTTGGGATAGCAATAATGGTGCCTGTGTTGGTCATCGTGCTGTTGCTGAGGTTAAAAGCTGGACTGAACCGAGTGAGGGCAATGGCGTTAAAATGACGCGAGTGACCTATACATGGAAACTGGATGGTGTGCCGGGCTGGGTTGATAAAGATGCCTTCTCCGACGTGAAGGGGATGTCAGAGACAGAAGAATCTGACATTATTCTGGTAAAAACCAATAACGGCTGGGCCGCAAGGTAATTACAGGAAAAAGCTATGAACTCTATCTATTGGATGATTTTCATGGGACTGCTGTTAAACATACCATCATTGGCTCCGGTGCTGTTTCTCCGTAAGACGCAAAACAACCTGAAGGTATCGATTTCGGTCAGACTTTTTCTGCTCAACGCTTTCTTGGTGCTGTCATTGGTGACGGTATCGCAGAATATTACGCAAAACTACGGGCTGTTTCCTATATGGCTGGTATGGGGTGCTATCGCTCTTTATATGGTCACTCTGGTATCAACAGTTAAATTCGTGCGTAAGGATTTAACTGTTGGTAAGAGTCGGGCTGTTATCCTTTCATCATTCCTGATTGTCTATGCCACCAGATTTCATGCCGTGTTTTCAGATATGTATGGAAGTGGATATACGCTTAACAGATACAACGCCGCATGGACATTCTTCTTCCTGTTCGCCTGTCTGTTGGCTTATCTTGGTTGTGCTGGGAGTAAAACATATTCTGGTTATTCTGCGTCGTCATCCGCATCGCAACCAGAATATTTTAAACCGACCAAAGGGTATGAAACACAATCCCAAATTGATTACGACATTGCAGAAAGGGGCGGAGTGTTCTATCCGATCCTAATCTGAGCATTGTTGAACAACAGCGTTATCGGGATGCTCTTGAGAAAAAAGAAAGAGAAGATTGGTAAAATATATTTATATTACTTAAAAAAAGCCGATAGAAATCGGCTTTGAAATTTCTTATTGTAACTCATTGACATTATCAAATCTAAATTTGGCTTTCTATTTTCTATATCCCGGTGGCCTCATGCGTGGGGCTTTATCTTTGCTGGCATGTGGTATGAGATCCATGCGATAATCGCTTTCCGGCTGTTCTTTCTTAGGACGGCTTGGGAAACGTCGAATTTCATCAGGTGTTGGTTTGTAAGTATCACTGTTAAAATTAGCTTGTTTCTCATATTCAGTACGAGAAACATGATGACCTAATACTTCATCAAATACATAGTTTTCAGCAATACGTTTATCATGTTCTTCACTGATAAGATCAATTTGGGATTTGTTTGCTTTAGCCCATACAAACTTCTGCTTGAAAAAATCTATTACAAGAGTTGTGAAGCGTTTAAAGATATTATCCTGCCGTGGAATAGCCTGTTTCTTCTTGACACGTTCAGGGGCGCTTCTGGATGCCCTGTCTCGGTTTTGAGAGATGGATGTTTGCAGAATAGTATTTGATACAGAATCAGAAATACTGACCGATGGTTTTTTACCAGCAACAACTTTACTGACTTTGGATTTATCACGATAGGATTTAACGCCACGCATACGAGTATTAGATGCCGGGACTACCATTACAGGTCTTTGCGTTTCTTTGGTAGAAGAATCGGAACGCGTTTCTGCTAATACAATCTCTTCTGGTTCAGCAAGATGTGTTATCGTAAAGCTTCTGATATCAACGACAATTTCAAGATCAAGTTCGCTGAATGTTTTGTAGACTTCAACTGCTTCCTGCTTGGCAGCATCACGAACAGCTTGTTCTGCGGCTCTTTGTTCCTGAGCTGTTTTACTACGCCATTTGGCACTGTGAATACGCTTCATGGCAGGGCGGTTCGTTTCAGCGGCTTTAGCAAGCCATAGCGCTTGTTCTTCATTATCTAAAGCTACTGCTGCTTTTTCTAACGCTTCCTCATGCTGGGCCTGAAGAGAACGATGATCAATACGTTCTGATGAACCAGCAGCAGCAAGATAGCTGTTAGCCATTGATGCCCATGATTCACGCCAAAGGACAGACATTTTTCGGTCATTCCAGCTTCTTTCTTTTTTACCAAAACCCTCCGGGCCTATGGTTTTTAATGTCAACATAACGTGAGCATGTGGGTTGTCGCTATCAAGATCATGAAAAGCGATGTCGGCAATCATGCCTTTATCAACGAAATTTTTCTGACAATACTCAAGGACAAGTCTTTTCTTGTCGTCATTGTTTAACTCGGCAGGAATGGCAACATCGAAATAACGGGCTGTTTGTCCGTTGTTCTGGCGTTCAACGCTTTCAACTTCATTCGATAATGTTGTCGAGTCTTTTACGATATGTTGAGGGGCATTAACAGGAGCTAATATGAAATGTCCGCACAAATCGGTACGGCGGCTATAATCATAGGTATCACCTGTTCTTTCATCTGTTATACGTGTACGAGCATGATAGGCAGCTTTCGCAACGGAAGACCTACCTTCAGAACGTTTCACAATTTTAAAATCAAGATGAAAAATAGCCATACAATAAAAAGAACCTCAATATAAATTTAAATATCAAACCAAAATATAAATCTCCAATACGACTATGCTGGTTTTAGTTTTTCGCAAGAAAAACTCTGGTGTTGACGTTGACCTTGCTTTTAGCCTGCGGCAGGCAACCGTCGGTAGACCCCACACACTGCGTAGCAGTGTATAGGTGGGCATTGCTTTATTTTTATATCTCCTAGAGGAGCTAAAAATAACGACAATGTATAAAGTTATCTTACTCTTAATTAATAACACTAGATTTAATGCCTGTGAAATTAACAGGGCTAGAATCGGATAAACGGTTGAGGTAGAGTAATAATATTGAATATTTGGGTTTTAGATAGCGCCCGTAAGGGCAAAAGGAGTGTTTTCCCTCCCGCCGTAAGGCGGGAAAGAGGAGTTGAGATAAAATAGTAAAAATAACAGATGCTTTTATGTGTTGCACATTTCACAGGTTAAGATCAAAAAACAGAATCAAAAGATAACAGATGAAATTGTTTTCATTGATTTGATAAAATAAGTAACGTGGAGAGTGTCAGGTATTTAATGTTAGTGATTGCACTCGTTTGTGTTGCATGTTTTCATTGGTGAAGCCTGCTCATCAGGTGATTATTTAAAGTGATCGCTAAAGTCCGCTAAAATGGCGATATCGGGGTTTAATCCCATCATTAAATGGACCAGTCTGATCAGTAAGTGATGGATGTAGCCGTCACAAAGATCTGATGTGAGCTACGTAAACGATGAAGAAGAATGCACTCATAAGTCCTGTTAATATCGATTCTACATCATGATATTTATAACACAATCTTGAAACATGCAGGTCAATTAGTGTACGCTATTCGTCCGAGCTAGAAAGGAGATGGTACTGAATGGGGATGGCATTAGAGAACACTTTACTCATCATTTGCATCATAGCATTGAGTTCATGGGCGTTGATTTCGTACAAGGACCGAAAATTAAAATGTCTCGTATTATCAATAATATCTATTATGTTGATAACATGGCTTGCTTTCAATGTTTATTCTTTATATAAACCGCATGTACAGGATAAAGAATCTGGTAGTATTTATAAAAATATAAAATAAGTTCACGCAGACACTTTCTAATAGTGTCTGTGTAACAATACAACAACTTCTGTATAATACAAAAGACCAAATAAAGTAATAGCATTTCTTCGAAACGCTTTGGTGTTAATTACTAGATCCAGAAGATTGTCTATAGTTGTAAAGCTAGATTTTAGATATTTCACATGCACGCTCCTGCTGTTAATAAAGTTAATTTTGTCTGTAAGTTGGTCTTTGTTTATTCTGATTCAATCTATAATTCAAATTACTTTATGTCAAATTAATTGAGTTAAGTTTTAATGTAAGTTCAACATCACCCTTGTTTTTATACATTGCCTAAATACAAATGCAAATTCGAGAGGTTCACCTCATTTTATGGAACGCTCATTTAGAAATGATTGTCGATTGCCAGTTAGCTGGGGATATTATGATTATTAAGGTAAGCAAAAATGCTACTATAGTAATTTCTAATGTAACAAATAAGTGGATGGTATTAAAGTATTGAAGATTGATGCTCAGTAATTTACTACTGAGCATTTCTAAGTGTTATCTACTCAACATGGATGTTGTATATGGTCTTTTCTTTTGGAAGAGGTTCCCAAGGTTGAGCATACTGAAGTTCGATTTGCGATAAACCTGAAGAAACAGCAATAAAATGCATTGTCGTTTTACCACCACAACCCAAAAGTTTTTTACTCTGGCAAGTTGAATCTTCATCATACTGACTGCCAACATATGCAACATTATCGGGAAGTTTGCGTAAAATCCATGAATATCCAGTCGTTGGATTAGATTTAAGTTCAATTTTGAATTGAGAACCTGTTTTCACATCAATTTTATTAGAGTGGTTATCTGCGGCATTTGCGGAACAAGCAAAAGCGGATAGAGCCATTAAAGAAAATAGTGGTAATAACTTCATATTAAACCTCTTATGTCGAAAAATAATTATATATCTTATTCAGATATCCAACAAAGTCAAAGCAGGACTATTGCTAAATTGTATGATTTTGTTAATTAGTAATTAATGGTACAGAATAAGGAGGGAGCAATTATGATAAAAAGAGGGTTTTCATTGCTGGAGTTAGTATTGGTTCTTGGTGTTGGCTCAGCTATAACATTTATGAAGTTTCAAGAAATGAAGTCCATGCAAGAACAGGTTTTAGCCCGTACAGTGGGAGAACAGATCAGGCAAATAGGAAACGCTGTTAATGAGTATGTGAGTATTCGATATGACAAGATTTCGACCATGGAAAATGCAGCGGGTACGGGAGCTGATCCGGGACCAAGAGATTGCGCAAATGATATATGCGAAATCTCTTACAAGACGCTAATTAATGAAGGACTTCTGCCTGTTTCCTATTCAGGTAGTAACGCCTTCAAATCATCTTACAGAATCATTTTAAGGCGAGATGGTAATTCACCTAACTATATAATTAACGGTCTGATTACTACATCGAAAGGATGGGAAGAGAACAATAATGTCAGGTATGACTTGTTAGGCAAGGCCATGCAATCTGCCGGAATAGATAGTGGTATATCTAAAAATGGATCTATTATTTATGGATGTCAGGGAGGATGGAAAGAAGAAGCTGGCAAGTTTTCCAATATTGATACAAAGGGATTGCTGGCATATCGTGTAGGATTCAATAGTGCTTTATACTCTATATATTTACGACGGGATGGAACTTTACCTATGACAGGTGATTTAAATCTCGGTGGTAAGAGTATTAATAACGTTAAGGATCTAAAAGCAACAGGTTCAATTGAAGCAAAAAGTGCAACACTTAATAATGATCTACTTGTGTTCGGAAACTCAACAATGCTTGGTGATATTACGTCTTTAGGCTCCAAGGTCAATATACAAAATGGTGAGTTAACAGTTGGTCCTCGTGCGCAAACACGTCTTTTCGCAAATGGTGATGCTTACTTAGGTGGCTATACCCGAATCCAAGGGGATGTTGATATTAATGGCTCTGCAAATGTAGGGAGTAATTTACGTGTTAATGGCTCTGCTCTAATTGAAGATTATATCAGAACAAGAAGTTATGTTGAGGCGGCGGGAAATATTTCGTCGGGTGGCAGCATAAGTGCTAGTGGGAATCTGAACGTCACGAAAGACCTATATGCAGGTTCGTTATTTTCTTTTGGCAACGTAGAAGCATATGGGACTACAACGTCAAAATATTTGAAACCAACATCTACAGAAACAGAAAAGTCTCATTGTAGCCCAAATGGTTTGATATCTAAGGATTCGGAGGGGGGGCTATTAACGTGTGTTAGTGGAGTATGGAAATCGCCAACCCCACTTGCTGCCTCTGGTATTTTTGTCACTAACAGCAATAAATACTATCCATGTTCATTTCCAAACAGAGCTACAGGGACTTGTTCTTGTTCTCCGGGTCTTACTGACTTGATCATCAATACAACATCAAGTACGCAGTGTTCTGGAGGACAGAATGATCATTGCACTACATCGTATACTTATTTTCATGCATGCTCTTAAATATCTAGTGAGTTTGAGTATAAATCAACAAGATTTTAAGTAAAACCAAGCCGAGAGGCTTGGTTTTAGGTATATAGATTAGGTGTTATCTTTGATCGTTGCTGTTGTTCCATTTGTTTTAACGGAAGCGATACCTGTATCGCGGGATTGCTTAGATGCGTACATCTGGCTAGTGCCGATTACCTGATGATTGGCCGCTTTTAGGTTAAAATAAAACTTTCCATTAGATGAATCTTTCAGTTCGTATCGTTCATTAAGCTTGCAGTTTGCCTGAACCGATGCGATGCCATTTTCTGCAGCACTTTTGGATGTGTAAAGTTCACTGGTCAGGATGACTTCTCCATTACCAGCTTTGAGAACAAATTTATACTGACTATTAACACTTTTATCTAATTCGAACCAACCAGCCATATTAACTCCTTTCAAAGGTTTTTATTACACTGATACTGATCAAAAATTATAGTACTGGAAGCCAGAACTGGAGAGTCAAAACGTTTGTTTCTCCCACCCTCACATTATAGAGGCAAAGCTCAACCATTTTTCCTTCAATATTCATCAGTGGATACAATGTGTTTAATGTGGTCCCTAAACTATTATTCCAGTTGCAAAGAGTCATTTTCGAGCTATTTTCACCATCAGGAGAGAAAAAGACCGTTTGCTTTTCTCCTGAGTCATTGTATTCAACATTGAGTGTTAAGGTTTTTGCTTCTGCCAGTTCCGGGAATTTTTCAGGTGTTAAGCTTACCGAAACAGATAAAGTTTCAGTTGATGGGATAATGTAAGTTCCTTCACCAAGAAGTGTACGGCCTCCAAGGCGTGCTGTGATAGTCATAGTTCTTACCTGTTAGTCATGTAAAAGAAATGAAATGCAGCTTATACTTTAAGTCTCAATGTTGATTTCGCTTCACTTTCCCATCTTTGAGGATAAATGTAATTTCTCCATCCCAGAACTCTGCGATGAATACCTGTTCTCTTTCTATTCTAGATTCTTTGAGTAGGTTATCGAGCCACTCTTCATCTTTCTCAATCCCGTTGAGTTCTGAAAGGCGTGCTCTTCCATCTTTCATAAGAATTATTGACGGCATTTTACCCCCTTCGCAAACCACAGACAGAGAACCACTTGGCTCTATTTGTGCGTAACGTATTTCCTGAAATGAATGTACGCCCTGAGAGTGGAGTTGAGACGCGACATTGATGATATCTATTTTATTTCGACGCCTGAGTATATTTTCCATCAAAAACTTTCCGTCTTTAATGATCGGGATTGGCTCACCAATGGTAAATGACCTGAAAAACCAGACGTGTTTACTTACCCAATTGAGTAAAGAAATAAGAGCAACACCAATAAACAATGTAATGATGTATTGGTGCATAGGTATAGCATCACTGTATATAACACCACCTATAATCCCGCCAAGAACAAAGTTCCCAATGAAGTCAACTGGAGTCATTTGTGAAAGCTGGGTTTTGCCAGAAAAGTTCAGATGAGATATGACAACAACAAACCCGATAACAAACTTAAGCAGAACAATCCCGTAATATTCCATGTTTAAGTCCTTGCTTTGTAAGAGGGGCATAGCCTATGCCCCTTTTTATAACTTTAGCTTTTAACTTTTTTGTAGATGTATAGAACAACGATAGCGCCAATTACTGCCACGACGAAGCTACCAAAGTTGAACCCATCAACCTTACCGAATCCGAAGAACGTGCTAATGTAGCCTCCTACAACAGCACCGACGATCCCCAGAATAATGGTGACGATAATCCCTACGTTTTCTTTACCCGGCATAATCCATTTTGCGATGATACCAGCGATGAGGCCGAAGATAATCCAAGATAAAATACCCATATTGGCTCCTGTAATTACTGTTTGTTTTCAGTTGGGGTAGAATCAGCTTGTGCTGGGGTGTTATCCTTTTTCATGCTGTCTTTGATTTCTTGGGTCTTAGCTGCAGCATCAGTTGCCAGTTCGTTAGCACCGGAGATGGCTTGTGCCTTAATCTGTTCAGCCTTCTCTACTACTTGATCGCTTTTTTGTTTAGCATCGGCTTTAACTTCATCTCCTTTCGCTTTAGCCTGATCAGCTAAAGATTGTGCTTTAGCGTCAGCTTCTGCTTTGATGGATTTTGCCTTTTCAGTGAGTTGATCTGCTTGCTTATCGGCTTCCTGCTTAACAGCATCAATATGCTTATCCGCTTCGTCTTTAATGGATGAAGCTTTGTCAGCAGCAGCATCTTTAATCTGGCTGGCGGCTTCCTTAGCTTGATTAAGGTTGCTATCCACTTTCTTATCCGCGTCATCACAACCAGCGATGAGAAGGGTTATTGCTGCAGCCAAAATCGTTTTGTTCCATAACTTCATAGAGAATCCCTCTTTTATTCGTTTTTGGTATAAAAGTAACAGTTCTTTGTAGAGCACGTTCACGGTTGCCAGTGTTCGCAACATTATTTTTATTTTATCAAATATAATGACATATTGTGTCAGGTCAAGAAGATACCCGCTTTCATTTGAAATGGTTCTTATCTTCAAGAAAAACGATAGTTAAGTAATAGTAATTTAATCAATAAGTTGGCAGTTAGTCATGGTTACTAAACAGGAGATTTTTATGGGCAATTTATTTACGCGTATCTTATTTGGAGCAAGATGGATAATGGCTCCGGTATATCTGGGACTATCTGCCAGTCTGATAGTTTTAGCCTATAAATTCTTTGTAGAGTTGTATGAGATAGTGTTGAATGTAGCCCATTACAACAATGAAGAAATAATACTTAGCCTCCTATCACTTATCGACTTCGTTCTGATCGGGGGATTGCTTGTTATGGTGATTTTTTCCGGCTATGAAAACTTTGTCTCACGGTTGAATGTAAAAGGGGCAGATAATGAGTTGTCATGGATAGGCAAGATGGATGTGGAATCTCTAAAAAATAAGGTTTTCTTTTCAGTAGTTTCAATATCTACTATCCATTTATTGGGTGTTTTTATGGAGTCAAAGAATATTCCTAATGATAAAATAATCATGTATATGGGGCTTCAACTTTGCTTTGTTATCACAGCCCTGTTAATGCAGGTATTAGAGAAGCTGTCTAAAAAGTAATAGGCAACATATTCGGGTGAGCTATCTTGCCCGAATGGAATTTATCAGAAACACTCAAGCTATCTTTTTTTACAACCCTGTCTCAATCTTACAAATATTTAAGAAAATTAGGCAATATAAAATATCTTTTTTCCATTGACTTTACTTAATCATAAAACGAGTTTATTTATAGTTTAGCAACTCAATAATAAACAAGGAGTTTGAGATGGGGAAAGAAGAAAATGTATTCATGAAAAATAAAGAAGGAAGAAAGCTTCGAACCGAAAAAACTTTAGATCAAAAAATTGCATCTGCACAGATGCGTTTGAATCGTTTAAAGAGTAAGGAAAAATCTCTGACCAAGAGTGCTGAGACACGCCTAAAGATAATCCTTGGGGCAGAAGTAGCTAAAGCTTTTGGCTGTAAAGTAGAAGAAGTGGATAAAGAATTAATATTAGGACTGATATTACAATCATCGAATATTAGCATTGAAGATAAAGCAAGATTAAAATTACGAGGAAAAAGGTTTCTTGAGGATATGGTTGGGAGGCAGAAGTGAAGTGTCTATAGTCGTGAGAAACCTCTATATAATTTGATGCGTTAGCTTGACATGTAAAATCTTATGATTTATTTAAATGGTAGGTATTTTATCCTATGTTGATGTTCCGAGCGCCCCAATAAGCTGTGAGCCGAGCGATCCAGAGTGAATAGGATAGAAATAAAAATGCTATTATCTATCTCTGGCTCTTTTATAGGAAACAGCAACGGGGAAAGGAGTGTCAACTAATAGCAGCCTATACAAATGCTTTCTGGTTGTTATATATCTTTTCCTCATATTCATAAATATAACATAAGATATAAAAGAGATAAGGCATCAGGAATTTGGTTTAATTCTCCAAGCTTTTTATGGAGTATTAAATTTATTTGTGATTGATAGCTATGGATAATATTTTTTCAAATACAGAAAATATATTTGACAACCGATATTTAATATCGTATTTAGTAAGTATTCCTTGAGAATATTCACTTCATTGAAGTGTCTGATTGCCCCGTATATGGGGAGTAGTTTACAGCCCAATGGGCCGATTGATTTGCTCCAAGTGTGGGGATATGTATTCTCTCCAATGGAGAGTTCCCTTTAAGGGAAAACGAAAGGGCCGTAAGGCCCTTTTCCATTTAAAAAATGTTATCATCCAACTTGTTTAATCAGTTCGGCTATTTTGTCTGCAGAAAATTGTGTTCTAAACTCGACTTTGACAGATTTACTTATTTGACTGAATAGTGCTTGTGCATGTTTTATCTTACGTTCTTCTTCAAGTCTTAAACTATCCTTCCCATCTACATTTTTTGTTTCGATAATAAAGTTTAAGTAATCACCTTTTTTTGTTTTGACAACATATGCAAAATCAGGGGAGTACGTGTATCCACCTGCTACCGGGATCTTAATGGAGTTCTTCGGTATCTTTGTAAAAACAGCTACAGACTGGATCTCTCTATCTGTTATGTTGAGCCTTTCAAGCTCTGAGTCATAAAAGACTTCTTCAAAAAGATAAGAATCCAACGGTGGTTTTGTGTTGTCATTCAATATACCAAGATCACTTGATAATACCTCACTCACAGGCTCACCGTCTGCATTAGTGAACTTTGTAGGATGAATTGAACCTGAAATCACATTATATCCAAGGCTGAATTTGTTAAATGAATTGTTCAACAAATACTTGCTAAAACCAGATTTAATCTTTCTGATTGTTTGAATGTTCAGGTATTCAGTGATATTGATAGTGTCTTTTATATCACAAAAAACCTTATGTAAAGTGTCGTGTTTAGCAAAAATAGTTTGTGACAAGTTATCAAGAAATTCCCGATAGCTCATTGTGTTTAGTTTGGCAAAGTTATCATCATCACTGACGATACTTTTCGACATTGCCGTATCATTATGAATATAAACTCTATCAATGCGAGTATGAACGCCTGATTTAGTGAATCTTTCTGTTTCTTCGAGCATAAATGACTTGAAAATGGATAAGAATTCATTTTCGCTATTTATTTTATACTCAATCACTGCTTTTTGATTTATCAAATCCCATAGTTCTTTCAGCTCACTGAACTTACCAACACGCATTTTAGTACGTCTTTTTCCATCAGTGGCTTTTTTAATTTTGCTTGGTTTCACTCCTGTAGGGAATGCTGTCGGATATTTGGCTTTTAAGCGGCTATAGGCATCTGAATCTTTGAAGTTGTCATTATCATCAATGATCCCATCATCAAAAATTTCATTCATGAGTGTTCTGGATGAAAGCTCAGGATACTGAGATAGTATTTTATCCTTAAGTTCTTGAGTAAACTTACTTGGCACAGTTTCTTTGAAAGAGCTATCGTTGACCTCTTTGACAAGAGAATCGACAAAATCTTTTTCTGTAAAATCAACATAATAGTTGAGAGTAAAATTGCGGTCCTTCACACGGCACATGTATTCATTCACTGGAAGACGTAAACCACGCCCTACCTCTTGAAGTTTAGATGTGGTGCTACCGCTCGAACGGAGCTTACAAATCTGAAAGACATTTGGGTTATCCCATCCCTCACGCAATGTCCATTTAGAGAAAATGAAACGGCGAGGATTTTCTAAAGACAATAGCAGCTCTTTATCATGAAGGATTTCGTTGATTTCCTGCTCAATTTTATCATCTTTATCACTATTATCTTTTGAAAAATAACCACCATGAACAGAAGATATATCCTTAACAGTTTTTTCAAGGAAGTTTCTATAAAACTCATCTTTCTCTGTTTTTAACAGTTCATTAGCTTCTGCCAAAACGTATTCTTCGAATTTAGTTTTCAGGCTTCCGGCAATATCATTACCATCACGATAGCCTTCAATGTCATCAATGAAGAAAAGAGTAAGAGGCTTTATGCGTGGCCTTTGTGTCAGATACTCTTTTTCTAACTTAAAGTGTTCTTTGACAGCTTTACGCATCATGTTATCAGCAAGTGTCTGATCGTAAGAATAGGGGTTTATCGAGCTACCAATTTTTAGCTCAATACCATTACTCAACACTGCTGTATTCTTATTTAAAGCGTCAAGAGTTAAATCATGGATCGCACTATGCGTCTTAGATAGTGATTCACCTTTGGCTAACTTAAATGTTTTTTTATTACTATTTTCGTTCAGTTCAAATGTAGCTTCTTTTCCGTCAGACTTGACGAACTTGAGGTTGGCATTACCATCACCAACAATATCCTCAATGTATGCATCAATACCTTTAACAAGATCTTCATTGAATGCATCTACGGCTGTAAGACGATAAACTAAGTTTTTATAGCCTTCACTAAAGGTTGCGCCATAGCGGATGATATATTGAGCATTAAATTTTTCAATATTTTCCCATGTCTTTTTACCAGTAGGAAATTTATGAGGCTCATCAATGATAATGAATGGTTTTATCGCACTAAGTGCAGAAAATGGGGTATCAAACTGATTATCAAGCAAGCCAACATCATAAGTGTCAGTCAAAGACTTAGAGTTAATCATCCCTGAGTTGATCACAAGAACGTGTATATATTTCTTATTGAAATTACTTGCTTCAACAAAATCATGGATAGCTTGAGGCATATACGATTTTGTATTTTTACCCGAACTTTTCTGGCTTTCAACAACGTAAGTTTTTAGTTCACGCTCGTAATCGTCTCTAAAGTGTTCTTTTAAAGCATCGCTTTTTAAAAAGTTAACTGTTCCTGCTTTGATAGATAGGGTAGGAACAATGATGATAAACTTGTTAATACCAAATGATTTGTTCAGGTCAAAAATTGTTTTGGTGTAAGTATAAGTTTTACCTGTACCTGTCTCCATAGAAACATCAATTACGTTCCTTTTAGCATCGTAATTATCTTTTGAGTGCTCAATACCATTGAACTTCTGAACATTTTTTATGTTGTTGTAGTATAGCTGTTCAGTAAGTCGCAATTCAGGATTAGCTAACAGGCGGATAGCAACATTATCCGTCTGATGAGGTGTTGCGGAAACAAAAACATTCATCACCGCGTCAACACCTGCCTTTTGATGGGGTAAGTTCTTTTCGAATGTGAACCCTTTTGACATAATTAATTCCTCACCACCAAATCTAAATCAATCGCTTTTTTATTAGCATAACTTTTTAAAGCTTCATTGAGTTCCATCTGTTTTGCGCTTTCAAAGTTGCTGCCATAAATCACAACTTTGTTAGGGGCAAAGTCTTTGTTTGAATCCAGTTTTAGAAGTAATGCTTTCAGTGACTTACTGGTAAAGTTAGGCGCAATCAGATACAAACGACCATCGCATAAGTGTGCTTTGTAGCCATCAAGATCAACATCTTCAATTGGTGTTGTTAACAAACTACCATCATACACACACCATGTAGTTAATAAGGTGTCATACTGTTCAGGAGTCAATACAACATCATCGAAGAAACTAAGGTTAGAAAGTGTTAGCTCTGATTCATTTTTCGCACGGAAATCATTTACTGTTTCAAAGATTTTGAAACCAATATCTCTATTATAATCTGGATTTGCTTTTTTTATCTTTTCTCCGGCCTTGATGATTCTATCTTTTGTAATATCAAAGATTGTTTTATATCCTTTATCGTACGCAAAATCATCATTTTTCAGTTTTTCATCAATTTGCACCAATATAAACTTTCTATCGGCATTGTCATTTTTGTTTAATTCTAAGATTGCATGAGCTGTTGAACCTGAACCACCAAAAAAATCAAGAACATAATCGCCATCAGAAACAACTATGTTAATCAAATCAGATAGTAGCTTTAAAGGTTTTGGATTATCGAATGGATGAAAATCAAACAAATCTAACAAATCACTACTTCCATCGCTAGTTGTACCTGATTTATCAAGTAAAGTTTCATTAATGAGAATTGATCTTGGTTTTTTCCCTTTTGGTAATCGTTGTTTAAATTGTACGGACCAACCTCCATCTTCCTTTTGGATTAATCTGACGTCTCCTTTTTCTAAATCACTTTCAAATCTATTTCTTGAGCGAAGCCAGCTAATCTTATTACCGTTATCATCATATTCAAGCACTGTACCATCAGGGCAAGTTATTGGATAATATTGTTTCCCTGATTTTCTTTTAAACGTGTCCCAATAATATTTTGATTCATTATCTTCTTGATTGTATCTTGACAAATACTCTGGCTTGTACGTTTCAAACAAGCGCTCAAGACTACTTTTATTTTTTGAGTACATTAAAATATACTCATGTTCAATTGCTACATGAACAGAATCATTTCCGCCACCTTTTTTATTCTTCCACACAAAGTCAGTGATAAAATTATGCTCACCAAAAACTTCATCGCACAATATTTTTAATTGGGAATGTTCGTTTTCATCAATCGAAATGCATATAACGCCTTCATCACACATTAATTCTTTAGCTACATATAAACGTGGATAAATAAACGTCAGCCATGCACTATGGCTGCTTGAGCCTTTTGTAGTAAATTCAAGAATGCGTGTAGCTTCATCAAGACCAATACCAGCCAGCTCAGAAAGCTGTTCAGGCGTAAACTTGCGATCATCCTTATAGGTGAACCCATCAGAACCCGTGTTATATGGCGGGTCAATATAAATCATTTTAACCTCCTCCGTATAAGCATTAATCATATGCTTTAATACTTCGAGATTGTCACCTTTGATTAACAGATTTTGGCTATTTTTGTTCTCATCTCGTTGGTTATGGTCTTTATCTTCTGTCAGCAAAGTCTTCGGTGGTAGGTTAGCCAACAGCCGGGCATAGGACTTACCCAGCCAGTTTAAGCTGTATGATTCTTTAGAGAGTTCAACATCTGATGATTTAACGATCTCAAGCAGCTTTTCTTGAATAAACGCTCCGTTTTTATCAAAACACTGCGGAAAGTTAGCCTTCAAAACAGCAATCTGCTTACTGTTAGCAGTTTCAACTTCTGAAAAAATCGTTTCTTTTTGCATATCCATTTTAAACCTGATTATTTATTGTTCGATTTAGTGGTGTTTTTGATTGAAACTTCACTTAAGCCTATGCGTAGTAGTTCTGCAGCTGCACCATCTATACTTTTGAAAACTCGTGCTTCGTAAGGCTGTCTGGAGCTACTTAAGACTAATGGCTTACCTTCCCACTCTGAACTATCAAAAATCACGGTATACTCCCCTTTAGAGCCTTCTATTGTTGCTCTATCAAGTAGACCTGATTTGACTCTTTCCTTAGCCATCGAGCTAAGGATAAAATTTCCACCATTAAGACCTGATATCATGGTTATTCCTCGGTATTTAATACTGCTACGATATCAAATATTGCTGAAAAATCATAATAGAATGATGTAGTAGCCATCAACCAATGATGGCCATTCAAACACATTCAAAACAAAGGGTTACATGCAGTTATGTGATAGGTTATCAAGCAGTTAGCAGTAATTTTCTAACTCAAAGTGTTCACCTGTGGGCAAACTCAAACGGCCTGACCGCTCTTTCTCGATTGGCATCAAGATAATCAGCCCACCACTGTAGCATTAGCCTCCGCTCATCGAGATGTTCAGCAAGATGGATGTAAGCGGCGCGAACATGGTTACGCTCCTGATGGCTCATCTGACGTTCTACAGCATCTTTTGACCATAAGCCGGATTCGATTAAGGCACTACAGGCCATAGAGCGGAAACCATGTCCACAAACTTCTGTTTTGGTGTCATAGCCCATTTTACGAAGCGCGTTGTTGATAGTGTTTTCACTCATGGGTTTATAAGCATAGTGATCACCAATGAAGATGATTTCCTGATCGCCACTGAGCTTCTGAATTTCTCTCAAGGTGGCTAAAGCCTGCTTGCTTAATGGAACAAGGTGAGGGGTTTTCATCTTTGAGCCACGGCTGGAGTGTTTCACCCCTTGAAGTTCGTCACGTTCTGCAGGTATCGTCCAGAGCGCATTCTTGAAATCAATTTCAGACCAACGGGCAAAACGCATCTCACTTGAACGAACAAAAGTCAGTAAAGTGAGTCGAACAGCAAGGCGGGTGAGCAGTCTTCCTCTGTAGCTCTCAATGCGGCTCAGAAGCTCTGTAATGCGTTCAAATGGAAGAGCCGGGCGATGGACTCGTTTTGCTGTTGCAATGGCACCTGCTAAGTCCTGTGCAGGATTACTATCGATAATACTGTTATGAACAGCATATCGCATGATAGCGGTGATACGTTGCTGGAGACGAGCAGCAATCTCAAGATGCCCGGACTTTTCAGCCGCCTTAATAGGTTGGAGTAGGTCACGGGTTTTGAGGTCGGTAATATTTCGTTTACCAATAACAGGGAACACATGATTGCTCAGGCTGTTCATTACCCTTTCAGCATGTGTTTCTGACCATTTGATGTTGCTTGCATGCCAGTCTCTGGCAACGGACTCAAAAGCAAGAGCGCCGCTTTGCTCTACCTTTTCTGATTTTTTCTTTTCGGAGGGGTCAATACCAGCAGCAATTAATCTTCTGGCATCATCTCTACGGTTACGGGCATCAGCAAGAGAGACAGCAGGATAGACCCCAAGAGCCAGTAGCTTTTGTTTTCCTGCAAAGCGGTATTGTAGACGCCAGTATTTGGAGCCATTGGGATGAATAAGAAGATGCATGCCGTTGCCGTCAGTGAGCTTTAAAGGCTTGTCGGTGGGCTTGGCATTTCTTACTTTGACATCAGTGAGAGCCATCGTTTACCCCTCCCTGTGATGGTACAAAACGTATCGAACTAACAATACCAACAGATATACCATCAAGGCAATGTGGATGTTGATGAATGTTAGTGAACGTCTTCGAGGGGGATAAAGTAGATAGTTTGTTGACTTTAAAAAGAAAAACGGACGTCAATGGACGTCCGTGTATGAATAAGTGGTGCCCGGACTCGGAATCGAACCAAGGACACGGGGATTTTCAATCCCCTGCTCTACCGACTGAGCTATCCGGGCAACGGGGCGCATTAAACCGTAAAGCCCCTTCATCGTCAACGAATTTGTAGCGGTTTGCCGTGCGTTTGCATGAATAATGTGCGCTAAGTCGAATCTCTTCCCCGCCGGGAGTCTTGAACCCTCAGGAAGAAGGTGCCATGATTGCGCGAAATTTTCCTTATCTAACGGGACGCGTATTGATGTTTACAGTCAATGTTCACCGACATCTCTCGATGGCGCTCGTCCCCCTTATCGCTGTCTGCCGAAGTTCCTCGCTTACCATGCGGTGAGGGTCACAGATACTCGCTGCAGGACATCAGTAAGATCAGGCGAGGCCTGCTTTTACTGATGTCTGGCGGTCGGAGTGACATCTCCTTATGACCCACAGACGCTTTCGCCGGGGACTGTTCCCTTTGCCGTGCCTTCTGGCACCCACTCATCCTTAAGCTTTGGGATTTGTGCTATGAAATCATTGAAAATTGCCGCCAGCCATGACGTGCTTGCCACGCTTTCCACCCACCGCGAAGTGGTGGCGCTTGACGGCACCGACTTTACCGACGTTGCGGCGGTCGTGCTGTCCGTTGCCGATAGCCGTAGCGGTATTCTGGCGTTGCTTAAACGCACCGGATTTAATCTCCCTGTCTTTTTAGCGTCGGCCACACAACCGGCGGAACAGGCTGCATTTAGCGGCGTGATTACCGGTAAAGCACAGGATTATCTTGAGCTGGAAACGGCGGCGACAGAATACGAAGATGGCCTGTTGCCACCTTTCTTCGATACGCTGACGAGGTATGTCGCGATGGACAACAGCACCTTTGCCTGTCCGGGACATCAGCACGGTGAGTTTTTTAAAAAGCATCCTGCCGGGCGTCAGTTTTATGATTTCTTTGGTGAGAATGTCTTTCGGGCCGATATGTGCAATGCGGACGTCAAGCTTGGCGATTTACTGATCCACGAAGGGTCGGCAAAACATGCGCAGAAATTTGCCGCCAAAGTATTCCATGCGGATAAAACCTATTTCGTGCTCAATGGAACTTCGGCGGCTAACAAAGTTGTCACTAATGCGCTGCTGACTCGCGGCGACCTTGTCCTGTTCGACCGCAACAATCACAAATCCAACCACCACGGCGCTCTGATTCAGGCGGGCGCAACGCCGGTCTATCTTGAAGCGGCCCGTAATCCGTTTGGCTTTATCGGCGGAATAGATGCCCACTGTTTTGATGACGCTTATTTGTGCGGGTTAATCCGCGAGGTCGCGCCAGAACGCGCGGAGGATAAGCGTCCGTTCCGCCTCGCGGTTATCCAGTTGGGCACTTATGACGGCACCGTTTATAACGCTCGTCAGGTGGTGGATAAAATTGGTCACCTGTGCGATTACATTTTGTTTGATTCCGCGTGGGTCGGCTATGAGCAGTTTATACCGATGATGGCAGACTGTTCGCCGCTGCTGCTGGATCTTAACGAAAATGACCCGGGTATTTTTGTTACGCAGTCGGTGCACAAACAGCAGGCCGGTTTCTCCCAGACTTCGCAGATCCATAAAAAAGATAATCACCTACGCGGTCAGAGTCGCTTCTGTCCGCATAAGCGTCTTAACAATGCCTTTATGCTGCATGCTTCAACCAGTCCGTTCTACCCGTTGTTTGCCGCGCTGGATGTGAATGCCAAGATTCACGAAGGCGAAAGCGGGCGTCGCCTGTGGGCAGAATGTGTGGCCCTGGGAATTGAAGCGCGTAAGGCGATTATCGCTAACTGTAAGATGATTAAGCCGTTTATCCCACCGGTGGTTGCAGGCAGGCCATGGCAGGAGCATCCAACCGATGTCATTGCGCAGGCTCGCCGCTTCTTCAACTTTGAGCCAGGCGAAACATGGCACGGTTTTGAAGGCTACGAGAAAGATGAATATTTTGTCGATCCGTGCAAGCTGCTGCTGACCACGCCGGGTATCGATCCACAAACGGGTGAGTACACAGGGTTTGGCATCCCGGCGGCGATCCTCGCTAATTATCTGCGTGAAAATGGTGTGGTGCCGGAGAAAGCCGATCTTAACTCGATTCTCTTCCTGCTCACCCCGGCTGAAAGCGCAGAAAAAATGGCGCAGCTGGTTGCCATGCTGGCACAGTTTGAACAGCACATTGAGAACGACACGCCGCTGGCTGAAGTGTTGCCGACCCTCTATCAGAAATACTCTTTGCGCTATAAGGGCTATACGCTGCGCCAGCTTTGCCAGGAAATGCACGATCTTTATGTTAGCTTTGGGATCAAAGACCTGCAAAGGTCGATGTTCCGTAAGGCCTGCCTGCCAGCTGTGGCGATGAACCCGCAGGATGCGAACCGCGAGTTTATACGCGGCAATGTGGAGCTGGTGCGTTTAAGCCAGGCTGAAGGGCGTATTGCGGCAGAAGGTGCGCTGCCTTATCCACCGGGTGTGCTTTGTGTGGTCCCGGGAGAGGTCTGGGGGAGCGCCGCGCTGCGTTACTTCCTGGCGCTTGAAGAAGGCATCAACATGCTGCCGGGTTTCTCGCCGGAACTACAGGGCGTGTACAGCGAAACGGATGCAGACGGCATTAAACGTCTGTCCGGGTATATGGTGAAATGATGAAAAATGGCCCCTTTTTGAGGGGCCATGGGCCATAGCTTGCTGACAAAGAAGGAAAAAGCGTGGTTTCCCTTCTTTTTACCGCCGACGATAGCTCTTTTGTGCAGTATTCACCTTATACAGATAGCGACGCGATTCCGAAGAGGGATGGCGCGTGGTGAGCGTCTGATAAACATCATCAGGTCCCATACTATTGATAATGTTGAACGCCCGGGTCTTATCGCTGTGGAACACCCGCAGCACGCTGCCTGCTCCGCCATTGTAGGCGGTGATCACGGCATAGCGACGTGAGGTGGGGTTATCAATTCCGCCAAGGTAGCTGTCCTGTAAAATAGCCAGATAGGCGGTGCCGGTGTCGATATTGCTCTCCGGATCAAACAGATAGCTGCGGCTTGGTTTTCCCCATTTCCCCTGCGATTTAAACACGTCCACACCCGCGCTGTGTTGCACAACCTGCATCAGGCCCAGCGCATCTGCATGGCTTACCGCATAAGGGTTGAAGCTGGATTCGGTTTGCATAATCGCCAGAATCAACGATTCATCAACGCCGTACTTCTTCGAGGCTTTACGCACCATGCCGATATATTTATGGGCGCGTTTATCAAGGTGGTTTGGCACCAGATTGATCGTCACGCTATAAACGATTTTCAGCCCGGTTGAACGGCTTTTCAGGCGGGTTCGTAGCAGGTAGTCCGCAAACTTAGACGCCCGGCCTTCCCAGCGGATCGGCTGCCCGGTGTTGTCCACAACCTGACCGTACAGGAACGGCATTTTAGAGATAAGCACGTCATTGGCATCGGAATAGAGGTCAATTGAACCCGGATCGTCGCCCATCAGCAACGTGGAGATAATGGCCTGACGCAGGTGCGCCGCCGGATCGGTGCCAGCGATGGTTTCAACGGTAATCGTACCGTCGTCAAAGTTGATGTGGCTACGGGTCAGATACTGGTCGGTATATTTTACGTAATCCTTCGGTCCGGCAATCAGGACCTCTTTTATGCCCCAGATATTTTCGATGTTATGGGCAAACTGCCCCATTAAAATATCAAACCCGTTCGTGTCCTTAACAAATTCTTCGTTATAGATGTCTTCTTTTTTGCCCGAACACGAGATGAGCAGGGGAGCAACCAAAGCTAGCGCGAGAAGTTTTTTCATCGTTCCGTGTATATCTTTGCGTGTTGTGGAAGGCAAAAGGGCCGTTTACCGGCCCTCTGTTGCTTATTTTTCTGGCGGCGTAAAGCCTTCAATATGGACTTCTTTGCCTTCGAACAGGAAGTTCACCATCTCCGCTTCCAGCTCTTTGCGATGCTCGGGGTTCATCATGCTCATTTTACGTTCGTTGATAAGCATGGTTTGTTTGGTCTGCCACAGCGCCCAGGCTTCTTTAGAAATTTCGTTATAAATGCGCTTGCCCAGCTCGCCGGGATAAAGCTGGAAATCCTGGCCTTCGGCTTCGCGCTGCAGGTAGGTACAAAAAATCGTTCTGCTCATGTTTATTCCTCTTCGAGTGCTCGGCGGGGAGTGATTTCCACCGGCTCTGCATGTAATTGCTGTAACAGGCGTTCCACTGGGGCGGCAAGGCCTACGGAAGGCGGCTGCGCTAAGTTATACCAGAGTGCGGTTCCTTCATCCATGCAGCCTGAGAAGGAAGACACGGGTAGCCACATGGGCACAATATCCAGATGGAAATGGCTGAAAGTATGGCGGAAAGCGTTTAGTTGTGTGAGATTATCAGCCGATATTCGACGTTGTGCCAGCCACTCGCGCAGTTCCGCTTCGCAGGCGAACTGCGGGAAGCAATAAAGACCGCCCCACAGGCCAACGGCCGGGCGCTGCGCAAGAAAGACTTCATCGGCCTGCTGCATCATCAGCATGTAGCCGGTGCGTTCAGGAAGTGTAACCTTCGGTTTTTTCCCCGGATAGTTTGCCCAGCTATGACTGGCATAAGCTACGCAGCCGTTGTTCAACGGGCAGAGTTCGCATTTAGGTTTTGACCGTGTGCAAACCATCGCGCCCAGGTCCATCATCGCCTGATTAAACTGGCTGACGCCCTCGGCGGGCGTGACTTTCTCGCTGATTTCCCACAGGCGCTTTTCGACCTCTTTTTTACCCGGCCAGCCTGCAACCGCATAGCAGCGGGCCAGCACGCGTTTGACGTTGCCGTCCAGAATAGGGAAATGTTTGCCAAGTGAGAGGGATAAAATGGCTCCCGCCGTTGAGCGGCCTACGCCCGGTAGCGCCGCCACTTCTTCAAACGTTTCCGGGAAAACCCCCGCATGCTGGCTGGCGACCTGCTGCGCGGCTTTGTGAAGGTTGCGCGCCCGCGCGTAGTAACCCAGCCCCGTCCACAGATGTAACACTTCATCGAGCGGGGCGTGAGCAAGATCGGTCACCGTCGGAAACCGGGCGATAAAACGCTCAAAGTAAGGAATAACGGTCGCGACCTGCGTTTGTTGCAACATGACTTCAGAGAGCCATACTTTATAGGGCGACTTCTCGAGCTGCCAGGGCAGGGTCTTACGCCCAAACTTTTGATACCAGCCAAGAACCTGGTGGGCGAACTGAGGCGCTTGTATTGTCAACGCGGGGCTTCCTGCAAAGGGTGAGATCAGGGTGCCGATTCCAGCACAGACCTGGGAGGGCTGTAAACCGGAACTTTCCTGTGCTTGTTCTTGCAACTCACCCCTAACTTTGGATAATGCCCGTTTCCCGAACACTAACACGTAGCCAAAACCCATGAAGAATGACGTCATCTCACCGGAATTTAATGAAGAAGGCCGCGTACTGCGCCGCATTCGTAGCTTTGTTCGTCGCCAGGGCCGCCTGACCAAAGGCCAGGAGCACGCGCTGGAAAACTACTGGCCGGTGATGGGCGTCGAATACGAAGCCGCTCCCGCTGATTTTGCCGCGCTGTTTGGCCGTGATGCGCCGGTCACGCTGGAAATAGGTTTTGGCATGGGAGCGTCGCTGGTGGCCATGGCGCAGGCCAAACCTGAGCAGAACTTCCTCGGTATTGAAGTGCACTCGCCGGGCGTGGGAGCCTGCCTGAGCACCGCACATGAAGCGGGGGTCGAGAACCTGCGCGTGATGTGCCACGACGCGGTTGAAGTGCTGGAAAACATGATTCCTGACAATTCTTTAAACATGGTGCAGCTCTTTTTCCCTGACCCCTGGCACAAAGCACGTCATAATAAACGCCGTATCGTTCAGGTCCCTTTTGCGGAGCTGGTAAAAAGCAAACTGAAACTGGGCGGCGTGTTCCATATGGCAACCGACTGGGAACCTTATGCCGAACATATGCTCGAAGTGATGTCCTCTGTCGACGGTTATCAGAACCAGTCGGAGAGTCACGACTACGTACCGCGTCCGGATTCACGTCCGGTAACCAAATTTGAACAACGTGGCCATCGTCTTGGCCATGGCGTATGGGACTTAATGTTCGAGAGGGTAAAATAATGGCAAAAAATCGTAGCCGTCGTTTGCGTAAAAAAATGCATATCGACGAATTCCAGGAGCTGGGATTCTCAGTTGCATGGCGTTTCCCGGAAGGCACCTCGGAAGAACAGATCGATAAAACCGTTGATGCGTTTATCAATGATGTCATTGATAAAAATGGTCTGGCTTTTGATGGCGGCGGCCACCTTGCATGGGACGGTTTGATCTGCATGCAGGAAATCGGTAAATGCACCGAGGAGCATCAGGCGCTGGTGCGTAAGTGGCTCGAAGAGCACAAGCTTGAAGACGTTCGTACCAGCGACCTGTTCGACGTCTGGTGGGATTGATTTAGTCTTAAGACAACGGGTCGGTTTAACCGGCCCGTTTTTGTATCAGGAGAAGCTATGATTCGTAAGGCTCTGATGGGCGCTCTGCTGCTAACCGCGATGCAGGCGCAGGCCGACTATAAATGCAGCGTGACCCCGCGCGACGACGTGGTCATTAACCCGCAGTCCGTACAGGTTGTGGGTGAAAATGGCAATCTGGTTATCGCCCCGGACGGCAGCCTGCAGTTTAACGGTAAGCCCCGTGCCCTGAATGCGACCCAGCGTCAGCTGGCCGTGAACTACCAGCAGGCGTTGCGTAAAGATTTGCCGTGGATTGATACGGGCGCGCGTAACCGCGTAGAGAGAGGACGCGTCGCGCTGGATAAAATCATCGCGAAGGAAGTGGGCGAGAGCAGCAATATGCGCGGCCGTCTGACCAAACTGGATGCCCAGCTGAAAGCGCAGATGAACCGTATTATTGAGCATCGCGAGGACGGCCTGACCTTCCACTACAAAGCTATCGATCAGGTGCGAGCGGACGGCCAGAATCTGGTGAACCAGGCGATGGGCGGGATTTTGCAGGACAGCATCAATGAAATGGGGGCGAAAGCCGTGCTTAAAGGCGGTGGTAACCCACTGCAGGGCGTGCTGGGTAGCCTGGGTGGGCTGCAAACCTCTATTCAGAACGAGTGGAAAAATCAGGAAAAAGATTTCGAGCAGTTTGGCCGCGATGTGTGCAGCAAAGTGGTGACGCTGGAAGGCCAGCGTAAAGGGTTGGTTGAAACGCTGAAGTAAATTGCATCCGTGCTTGCTTTGCCAGCACGGATTTCTCTATTCTGAAGCTGATAACATTAATAATGTCATCTTTTTTGGGGCTTATTTACCTGTGGGGTGTCCGTTCGGTAACTATGATCGGGATTAATGACCAGAAGTCTTGCTTGCTTTTCTAATTCGTGGCTGTGATACAGATCCAAACATTTTAAAAAATCGAAGCGAACATCTTTAACTTCTGATTCAACCAGAGGGTTGTGGTAGTTACGTGTCAGATAGCCGTCAACAAGTTTAGTAATAATATCTGGCGCTTTTTCCATGTCGTAGTAAGCCCAGTCCCTTAATGCAGAAGCGCTGCTTCCGGCGTCAATGGCTGCATTCTTGTCGCTCTTATAGGCATTAGCAACACAAATAGCCAGGACCATATCTTTAAAATTCTGCGAATAATTGCGTCCGCCAGCCTCAGGTGCCACATGTTGTGCATTGTTGGCATCGCAAACGGGTATCAAAAATAACCAAGCGGAAAGGAAAAAAGGGTAAAACAATCTGTTTTTCATGGCAGACTCCAGAAATTTGCCCGGTTGGTTCTGTATGTTACTCCTGGTTCATTGAAATAACAGCTGTCATAACATTTGTATCCATTGAAAAGCGTGGCATGCCCTGCTGCATCTGACCAACCGGATATTTCAAAGAGGATGATCCCTTTTTGGCCTGATAATAATCCGCTAGTGGACTGAGGGTATTCAACAATTTGCGGAAGACTCCAGCAACGTTTAAGAAATGTAATAAGATCCCTGACGCGAAAAAAATATTGTCGTTTATCTTTGCCTGATACAGTCTTTCCGGTAATTTTAGGAATAGTGACGCCAGATTCATTTAGTATATAGCTCATTCGCACGGCACAGGTGTTGTTCCATTTTTGCGATGGATCCGGATTGTTGATGTTTTTCTCTACATAGCCACCTATTACTCTCGCAACTTTAAGGCCAGGGTTAACAGGATCATAAATTCTTAGCGAAGCAGCCCAGGCAGAATTAAAAAAAGGTCTGTTCATACATCATCCTTGTTAGTATATTCGTATATGTCAAGCATAGTTTACGACAAGCGGGGAGGTAAATATTCAGAAATACACTCCCCGTAATTGATTTAAGAATGATGCCCGGAATGAGACAGACACGACTTTATTCCGCCAAAAAAATCTCCAGCAGTGAATTCAGAAACAGCTTGCCGTGTTCGGTGATCTGCCAGTGCTCCTCTGTTTCAATCAGATAACCCTTTGCGATCGCCTCATTAAGCTGCGGGCGTATATGCGTCTCATCAAGCCCGGTATAGAGCTTGAATTCATGGCGCGGCGCGGCTTCCAGCAGGCGCAAGCGGTTCATAAAGAACTCAAACGGTTTATCTGCCAGCTCCACGTCGTGCTGGCGGTCGAGGTATTTCCCTTCCATATAGCCGCGAGGGTGGCGCGTTTTGGCCGTTCGCAAAATTCGCCCGTCCGTAAAGGTAATTTTGCCGTGTGCGCCGCAGCCAATGCCCAGATAATCCCCGAAGCGCCAGTAGTTCAGATTGTGCTGACACTGGTAGCCCGGTCTGGCATAGGCGGAGGTTTCATACTGCTGATAGCCTGCGGCGGTGAGCAGCCTGTCGCCCTGCTCGAAGATGTCCCACAGCGCGTCGTCGTCCGGCAATTTCGGCGGGCGAGAACCGAACAGGGTGTTGGGTTCAATCGTCAGCTGATACCAGGAAAGATGCGGAGGATTCAGCTCGATGGCCTGACGGAGATCGTCCAGCGCCTCTTCAAGGGATTGATCCGGCAGGCCGTGCATCAGATCGAGGTTGAAGCTGCGCAGGCCCAGCCCGCTTGCCAGATTGGCCGCGCGTTTGGCCTCGCCTGAATCATGAATGCGCCCAAGGCGTTTGAGTTTCGGCTCGCTGAAGCTCTGTACGCCGATAGAAATGCGGTTCACTCCGGCACGCTGATAGCCCACAAAACGATCGGCCTCGACCGTCCCCGGGTTTGCTTCCATCGTTATTTCTGCATCCGTAGCCAGCGGCAGGCGCGCCCGCACGCCGTCGAGCAGGTTTTGCATCGCCTCGCTTGAGAGCAGGCTTGGCGTACCGCCACCGATAAAAATGGTCTTAATTTCACGTCCTTGTGCCATCGGCGCGTCGTTATCGAGATCGCGCAGCAGGTGGCTTACGTACTCATCATGCGGCACGTCGCCTTTGAGCGCGT
The DNA here is from genome assembly GCA_946480445.1 of uncultured Buttiauxella sp. Lineage (GTDB taxonomy): Bacteria > Pseudomonadota > Gammaproteobacteria > Enterobacterales > Enterobacteriaceae > Dryocola. Next base: position 183,272 of record CAMLJN010000001.1, on the reverse strand, counting down.
GGGAGTTGAAGTCACAGTAGGGGCACTTCTGCACGCACCACGGGATGTGAATATAGAGACTCAGCGGCGGCAAATTAGCCATTTTTCATTGCTTCCAGTAACAGTTTTAGCGCCTGCCCGCGATGGGAGATTGCGCGTTTCTCGTCGCGGGTAAGCTCCGCGGCGGTTTTTCCCTCGCTCGGGACATAAAAAATAGGATCATAACCAAAGCCGCCCGCACCGGATGCTTCGCAAGCGATTTCACCAGGCCAGCTGCCGTGGAAGACCAGCGGGGTTGGATCTTGCGCATGGCGCAGATAAACCAGCACGCAGTGGAACTGAGCTGTGCGCTGCTCCTCGGGGACATCTTTTAGCGAGGTAAGCAGCTTCTCCAGGTTTTGCTGGTCGGTTGCGTCTGCGCCTGCGTAACGTGCGGAGTAGATCCCCGGCGCGCCGCCAAGAACATCTACCGCCAGCCCTGAGTCATCAGCAATAGCTGGCAGCCCGGTTACCTGGGCTGCATGACGAGCTTTAAGGATGGCGTTCTCAATAAACGTCAGGCCGGTCTCTTCCGCTGACTCAACCCCGAGTTCGGTTTGCGCCACCACGTCCAGACCAAAGTCGCGCAGTAAATCGGCGAGTTCACGCACTTTACCGGCGTTACCGGTAGCGAGGACAACTTTTTGCATAGCGGGATCCTGTGAATGTTGGGTAATTATTCGAGCAATGCCGCGACTTGCGTCGGGATTTGTTGCGGGTCGATAATTTTGATTTGCTTATGACGGCCCAGCTCGCCTTTTTCAACCAGCACCTGGCCTTTGGCCACGCGGAAGCATTTTGCCAGATATTTGACCAGATGGGCGTTGGCTTTGCCGTCTACCGGCGGGGCGGTGATGGCGACTTTTAACTCGTCGCCATGCGGCCCGATAATACTGTCCCGGCTGGCTTTAGGCTGAATATACAGCCGTAAAACCAGCCCGTCGGCAGTTTGTCTTACAACACTCAAAGCGCCATCCACAGGCTCGGCAGCAGCATGTTGCCGGAAAGAGCCAGCAGCTCGGCCACGCCGATGTTCAGCGCATACAGCGCAAGAATAACGATCATGCCGGAGAAGTCGATGCCGCCCATTGCAGGCAAAATGCGGCGAATCGGGGCCATAAACGGCTCGGTCAGTTGCATCAGCACAAATTCAACCGGGCTACGCCCCTGGCTCACCCAGCTCATCAGAGCGCGAATAATCATCACCCAGAAGAACAGCAGGCCCGCGGTTTTCAGTAGCACCAGCAGGGCGGCAATCCAGATGATTGGCGCGAAGCTGATGGCCTGGAAAAGCACCATCGCTTTCACAAGGCACAGCACATAGGCGATAAGCAGTGAAGCGGTGTCGACTGGCCCCATCGAAGGGATAAAGCGGCGCAGCGGGCTGATGACCGGCTGGGTCGCTTTCACCACAAATTGTGAAAACGGGTTGTAGAAATCTGTACGTGCCCACTGCATCCAGATGCGCAGCAGCAGCACCATGACATAAAGCTCAACGATCGTAGAGACCAGGAAGGTCAACATCTGCATGGCGTTCCTCAACGTTTAGTGATTAGCGAGCGGAATAGTCCCGCGCGCCGAAAATAGCGGTTCCAATGCGTACCATGGTGCTGCCTGCGGCAATCGCGGCGTCCATGTCATCGGTCATGCCCAAAGATAATGTATCCACCGTTGGGTAACGGTTTTTAAGCGTTTCGAACGCGTTTGCCATCCGGCTGCAAACGGCGAGCTGACGCTCATAGTCGGGTTCAGGCGCAGGAATGGCCATCAAACCCCGCAACACCAAACCCGGTAAAGCGGCGACGTCCGACGCCAGCTGTTCAAGCTCGCTAAGCGCGATCCCGGATTTGCTATGTTCATCACTGATATTTATTTGAATCAATACGTTAAGCGCAGCCAGCTGCGCCGGGCGCTGTTCGCTTAGCCGGGTGGCAATGCGCAGCCGGTCGATCGTATGGCACCAGTCAAAATGTTCGGCTACCAGACGGCTTTTATTCGACTGCAAAGGCCCGATAAAGTGCCACTCCAGGCGCTCTGCCCCTTTTTCGGCAAAGTAGCGAATTTTATCCACGCCTTCCTGAACGTAGTTTTCACCAAAGGCGCGTTGCCCGGCGGCAACCGCTTCTTCGATGGCGCTCGCAGGTTTTGTTTTGCTCACTGCAAGCAAAGTAACTTCTTCGGAAGCACGGCCGCAGCGTGAAGCTGCCGCTGAGATCCGGTGGCGTATCTGTGCCAGATTGTGCGCTATCTCGTTCATACGTTGGAAAGTGATATGGATATCGAAGAAATTGTGGCCCTTAGTGTAAAGCATAACGCCTCCGATCTACACCTGTGCACGGGGCAATCTGCACGCTGGCGCAGACAGGGAAGGCTGGAGTCGCTGGCCGAAAGCTCGCCAGAACCCGAAACTCTGCTGGTGGACTGGCTGACGCAAGGGCAGTGGGACGAGCTTAAGCAGGCAGGGCAGCTCGATTTTTCCATTACGCTCGCGGGGGACGTACGTCTACGGGCAAACGCATTTCGGCAGGTTCGCGGCTATTCTCTCGCACTGCGCTTGCTTGCTTCCACCTGCCCGACCTTGCAAGAGTTGGGCGTGCCGCAGATTCTCCCCTCGCTCTTGCAGATGCCAGACGGCTTGCTTCTGGTGACCGGGGCGACTGGCAGCGGTAAATCCACCACGCTTGCCGCGATGGTGGATCATCTCAATCATCATCTGGACGGGCATATTTTGACCCTTGAAGATCCGGTAGAAATTATTTATCCGTCGGGACGCTGTTTGATCCAGCAGCGAGAAACAGGGACGCATTGCCGCACTTTTGCCGCCGGTTTGCGAGCGGCGCTCAGAGAAGATCCGGATGTGATTCTGCTGGGAGAACTGCGCGACAGCGAAACTATCCGCCTGGCTATCACGGCGGCAGAAACCGGCCATCTTGTGCTGGCTACGCTGCATACCCGAGGCGCCGCGCAGGCGGTGGACAGGCTGGTGGACGTCTTCCCGGCCCAGGAGAAGCTCCCGATTCGTAACCAGCTGGCAGCAAGCCTGAAGGCGGTGCTGGCGCAAAAGCTGGTGCCTGCAAGCGATGGAGGACAAGTTGCCCTTTTTGAGCTGCTGGTTAACACGTCGGCGGTGGCGAATCTCATTCGTGAAGGCAAAACTTACCAGCTGCCCGGTTTGCTGCAGACAGGGCAGCAGCAAGGCATGCAGAGTTTCGCCCACAGCGAGGCTCAGCGTCGGGCGGAAGGGCGCCTGGCTGATAAGCAAGAGAGCGGGTTTACGGCTTTCTCCTCGTGAAGGGAAGAAAAGGCGTGAGCATAATTATTGTTGCTGTGTGTTTGCGTGTGTGTGCTTTTTGACGGCAGGAGGGACGTGGACCTGTCGCGCGGGAAGGCAAGCAGCAGCGAATAACTATCACGCTGCCGGATGCGCTACCGCATCGTATTGATAACCACGTTACTGGTTACCGGGATCGCAGCCATTTTCTGGCCGTTGCCGCGAGGCATGAACTGGCGGATGCAGGCAGACAGCCATCGCAGGGCGAGGGCGAATAAGGCTTGCCTTATTCGCCTCGGGCAGTGGCATCAGGGGTGATATTCAAACCAGCTTTCAAGAATGACGACCGCAGACGCGGAATCAATGCTGCCCTTATTGAGCGCGCGGAATCCGCCGTGTTCAAACAGGCCCGCTCTCGCTTCAACGGTGCTTAGACGTTCGTCCTGCAAAGCGACTTTGACGCCGAAACGGCCATGAAGGCGGTTGGCAAATTTACGGGCGCGAGCGGTCAGCGGCTGTTCGGTGCCGTCCATGTTCAGCGGCAGGCCCACGATCACCTCATCCGGCTGCCACTCTTTAAGGATTTTCTCCACGGCGTTCCAGTCCGGCGTGCCGTCCTGCGCCTTCAGCGCAGCAAGCGGCCGGGCTGTGCCGGTAATGCGCTGGCCAATCGCGACGCCAATGCTTTTTGTGCCGAAATCAAAAGCTAAAAGTGTTCCACTGCTCATTACGCGTGCCCCGCTTCGCCTGGCATTGTGTGAATATCCACGCCGATAAGCTTCGCGGCTTCCCGCCAGCGTTCAGCGATAGGCGTGTCGAACAGAATGGACGGATCTGCCGGGGCGGTGAGCCAGGCGTTGTCGAGGATCTCTTGCTCCAGCTGGCCCTTCTCCCAGGAGGAGTAGCCCAGCGCGACGATAACGTCTTTCGGCTGGTCAGGCGTGCCAAGCGTTTCCAGCACGTCACGGGAGGTGGTGATCACCGTGTCGTCGGAAATACGAATACTGGAAGAGAACATGTCGGGTGGCGTATGCAGGATAAAACCACGATCTTCAGCCAGCGGGCCACCGATAAACACGGGCTTATCAAGACGAATTGCAGCGTCGCGAGGATCGGGGTCGATCTTCAGCTTTTGCAGTACGCCTTCCACCTGAAGGTTTTCGAGAGGCTTATTAATGATGATCCCCATCGCACCCTCTTCGTTGTATTCGCAGATATAAACGACGGCACGCTTAAAAAGGGGGTCCTGGAGCGCGGGCATGGCAATAAGAAAGTGATGCTGTAAATTCATTGTCAGAGGTTTTGATCCCGGTTGAAAAAGCGACAGCGCTCAGTATGCGGGGAAAGAGGCAGGCTGTCACTAGCTGGCGGTTTCCTTACCGCCAGGCTAAGGCTAGTTGGCCAGACGTTTTTCAATAGCGTCAAACAACATGCCGGTGATGGAAACCGGGAATTCGGCTTCGATTTCGCGGATGCAGGTTGGGCTGGTGACGTTAATTTCGGTCAGGCGATCGCCGATAATATCCAGGCCAACAAAGATCAGCCCTTTGGCTTTTAACGTTGGGCCAACGCGACGGGCAATTTCCCAGTCGCTTTCCGTCAGCGGGCGCGGTTCGCCCCGGCCACCGGCCGCCAGGTTGCCGCGGGTTTCGCCACCCTGCGGAATGCGCGCCAGGCAATAAGGCACAGGTTCACCGTCGACCACCAGAACGCGTTTGTCGCCGTCGACGATAGCGGGCAGATAGTTTTGTGCCATACAGTAGCGGTTGCCCAGTTCGGTGAGCGTTTCGGCAATCACCCCGAGGTTAGGGTCGCCTTCTTTCACGCGGAAGATAGACGTGCCGCCCATCCCGTCCAGCGGTTTCATAATAATATCGCCGTGCTTCTGCCAGAAGGCTTTAAGCTGCGCTTTGTTGCGAGTGACCAGCGTTTCCGGGGTTAAATCGGCAAACCAGGCGGTGAACAGCTTTTCGTTACAGTCGCGCAGGCTCTGCGGTTTGTTGACGATAAGCGTGCCTTGCTCTTCGGCCCGCTCAAGGATGTAGGTGGCGTAGATAAACTCGGTATCGAAAGGCGGGTCTTTACGCATCAGCACAACGTTCAGGTCTGCCAGGGCAATGTCCTGCTCGCTGCCGAAGTCATACCACTTATCGTAGTTTTGCTCGACGGAAACCAGGCGAGTCCGCGCGCGCGCTTCGCCGTTAATCAGGTACAGATCCGCCATTTCCATATAGTGGAGTTCGTATCCACGGCGCTGCGCTTCTAACAGCATGGCGAAACTTGAGTCTTTTTTGATGTTGATATGTGCGATGGGGTCCATCACGATGCCGAGCTTGATCATGCTTTTTCTCCTTTAGCCCAGGTCGCCAAAACGCACCTGCAGTGCGGTAATGGCGGTGAGCGCGGTAGTCTCAGTGCGCAGAACGCGTGGTCCTAACAAGATATCAGTAAACTGATGGCGTGCGGTCATGGCAATTTCGTCTGCCGTTAATCCACCCTCCGGGCCAATCAGCAATCGCACGCGTTCTACCGGCAGTGAGAGCGTGTTAATACTGGCGCTGGCGCGAGGATGCAGATTGAGTTTCAGACAGCTATCCTGCTCTTCACACCACGTCTCGAGGTCCATGGCCGGGCGGATTTCTGGCACCACATTGCGACCGCATTGCTCGCAGGCGGCAACGGCGATTTTGCGCCACTGCTGCAATTTTTTATTCAGACGTTCAGCGTCAAGTTTTACGCCACAGCGTTCGGAAAACAAAGGTGTAATGACGTTCACGCCCAGTTCTACGGCTTTCTGAATGGTGAACTCCATTTTTTCACCGCGCGACATAACCTGGCCAAGATGCAGGTGCAGCGGAGACTCCCGGTCATCCACATTAGCGCTGAGCACGCTGACCAGCACGCTTTTCTTATCGGCCTGCACGATTTCAGCCTCAAAGACCTGGTTGCTGCCGTCAAACAACTGTAGCGCCTGGCCGGCAGTCATGCGTAATACGCGGCCCACGTGGTTGGCAGCATCTTCGCTGAGTGCCACATTCTGGCCTACGCTAAGGGGGTCAGGGTGATGAATGCGGGGAATACGCATGGTAATGATTATCCGGTTGGTTGTGCCGTGAGTATTTTTGAGAAAGGCCGTTGCGGAAGGAGAAGCGCCAGCCACCGAAACGTTGCCGTTAAAACGGCGGAGGGCGCAAGCCTATCCGCCTGACAGATGCCGATCAGACTGTCACAGCAGAATGAACAATTGCCGCTAGTGTAGGTTAGCTGTTTTGTGCCTGGCAAGCCTGCAGCACATAAGGGTTATGATTGCCCTGAATTTTCGCGATGCGCGCGTCCCGTTCACACTCCCAGGCGCTCACCGGATAAGTCTTGTCCCAGGCGGTAAAAAGCTGAGTTTGCTGGCGTGAAAGGCGCAGTTGATATTGGTCGCGCATATAGAAATAGGTACGGGCAATAGCGCCGCGGGCGCGAACCGGTGGCTCGGCGATTTTTTCTTTAAAATCAACCTTCATTTCACACTGGCCGTACTGGCCTTCACCACCGTTCCACTGGCTGTACATGAAGTTGTTGCGGTCGGCGTTTACTTCTCCCACTGCCGGTTGCAGGTTGTGCATATCACTTTCCATTTTGCGATAGATCGGATCTTTGGTGCAGTTCTTTCTGCCGCCGTCCTGCCAGCACTGGCGCTGATGGCCGAACTGCCATGCGGGGACAACATGTTCCCACTCGATACGCGAGGCGCGGTTTTCGTTTTTACGCACTTTGTAGCCGCAGGACTCGAGGTCCGGGATACCTTTTTTGCCCTGCCAGTTAATTTTGCATCCGCAGTAAAAATCTCCCGGTGCGTCGGCGTTCACTTTTACGCCTGCGGTTTTGGCCTGCGAGAAGCTGTTGATACCGGCGCCGACGGCAGAAAAGGCGGTCAGGGCTGCAACCATTGCAACAGCCAAAGAATATTTGCGAGACATTTCCAGAATCCTTACTAAAACCTGCCCGCACCCTACCTGAGGATTTATACAGTTTCAATCAGTCAGATCAGGAAATTATTCAGTTAATTTTTTTTAATTACAGGGGGTTGTAACTTCTGGTTGTAAGAGATCCCCACAACGCACGCAGCGATACTCTGTTTCACCGCGCAGCACTTTATTGTGGCGGCGCACGGTAAGCTGGTGGAGCTGACAGCGGCAGCGATAGGGAAAGGTATTGTTGCGAACGGACTGCACTGCAAACTGATGGGTGCGGCGAGCGGGGACGCCGAGTACGGCCTCCATCATCCATTTCCATTCTTTGCCGTGTGGAGCCACGCGCCCAAAGTGCCTCCAGACCAGCAGGTGTGCCAGTTCATGAGGGACGACTTCCTCGATAAATGCCTGCTGATTTTCCATCAGCAGCACCGGATTTAAACGGATTTCGTAGCTTTCCATCCACGCCGTACCCGCTGCGGTGCCGCGCTGCTGGTAGACGAGTTTCGGTTCCGGATAGCTGCGCCCTAAACGCAGATTGGCCTGCGCTAGTTTCTCACGCAGACAGCGCATAACGGCCTGCTGGAGGGCAATGGGGAGTCGGGGGGATTTCATAACCTCAGAGAATAAAGGGGGGCGGGGAAGGGTGCAAGCCCCTCTCCTGACGGAGAAGGGCTGTTTAGGGTTTAGTCGTGAGCGCCAATCTCACGTAACGGCCGACCTTTCATCAGGTTACGTTCGATGTGCTCCAGAGAAACATGCTTGGTTTCCGGGACCAGCCAGAGCGTCAGCACGATGAAGAAGACGTTCAGCGCGGCGTAAACCCAGAAGGTATTAGCGTTGCCCAGCGTGTTAAGCATGGTCAGGAAGGTGGCACCGACAATCATGTTGGCAATCCAGTTAGTGGCGGTGGAACAGGTGATACCAAAATCACGGCCTTTCAGCGGCTGGATTTCAGAACACAGCACCCAAATCAGCGGACCGGCGCTCATGGCGAAGCCTACGATAAACATCAGCAGCATCGCGACGGCAAAGTACTGTGCACCCTGAGAATGAATGCCCATATGCAGCATTGTGCCCAGCACGCCCATTCCGCTAGCCATCACCAGGAAGCCCAGCACCAGCGTAGGCTTGCGACCCCAGCGGTCCACCAGCCCGATGGCGATAAAGGTGGCCAGCACGTTAATCAGACCGACAATCACCGTGCCCCACATTTGCTGCGTGGTGTTGGTAAATCCGGCGATCTCAAAGATTTTTGGCGCGTAGTACATGATGACGTTCATGCCGGTGAACTGCTGCATCACCTGTAACAGTACGCCGAGGAAGACTGCACGACGGAAGTTGCTGTTGCCTTTAAACAGCGACCAGCCGCTCTGCTTTACCTGCAGACTTTCGCGAATCTCTTCCAGCTCGCGTTTGGCTTCTGCGCTGGTGTCACGCAGGCGCAACAGAACGCGCTCTGCATCATGGAAACGGCGTTTAGCGGCGAACCAGCGCGGGCTGTCGGGCAGGAAGAAAACGCCGACGAGCAGCAGCAGAGCCGGAATAGTGATAACGCCAAGCATCCAGCGCCATGAGCCGCTGTAGCTAAAGGCCGTATCGGAAAGATAGGCGCCGAGAATACCGATGGTGATCATCAGCTGGTACATGGAGATCATGCTGCCGCGAATTTTTTCCGGCGCAATCTCCGAGAGGTAAAGCGGCGCGGTATAAGACGCCACACCAACGGCCAGGCCAAGCAGCACGCGGGAAATAATCAACACCTCAACGTTTGGCGCAAACGCGGAGCACAGGGAACCTGCGACAAACAGGACTGCCCCGATCATCAGGCTATATTTACGTCCCAGGCGGAACGAGAGCCAGCCGCTGCCAACGGCGCCGACCGCCGCCCCAAACATCATTGAGCTGACAACCCATTCCTGAGTGTGTGCAGTTATCTGGAAATCATCAGCGATAAACGGCAGGGCGCCGGCGATAACGCCAATATCGAGGCCAAAAAGCAGGCCTGCAAGAGCGGCAAGGAAGCAGACCAGAAAGGTCATGCTTTTGTTCGAGCGCCCGTGTTTCTTAGTGTCAGGCATAATGCCCTCCAGTTGAATTATCAGTTTTGTCACGGTTAAGAGTAAGTTAGCGGGACGTAAAAAGGTGTGATTCACCTCACGCTTGTGTAATCGGTTACACTAATGTCAGGAAGTGTATATGACATTTGTTTAGATAAAACATAGCGTTGAATTTGCGAAGTGAAAGGCGTTTGCTGCTTTTTCAGACTAAACTGAAATTAACTGAAACAAATAAGGCATCTGAGGTTGTCACGGGGACTATTCTGAAATGAACGCCGGAAATAATGATATGTAATCGCTTTCATTACCCGTTTATTAAGCGTCGACGGAAGTCTAGCCTGAAAGGGGAAGAGCCGTGGAACGGCGAGGCAAAAAGAAAAGGCCAGCGGAGCTGGCCTTAAAACGAAAGCGGCGCAGGATTATTTCAGGCCGGCAGCTTCGCGCAGCAGGGCTGCTTTGTCGGTTTTTTCCCATGGGAAATGCTCGCGACCAAAGTGACCGTATGCGGCGGTTTCTTTGTAGATTGGGTGCAGCAGATCCAGCATCTGGATAAGACCGTATGGACGCAGGTCGAAGAACTCACGTACCAGCAGGGTCAGCTGTTCGGTAGAGATTTTCTCGGTGCCGAAGGTTTCAACCATGATAGACGTTGGTTCTGCTACGCCGATGGCGTAAGAAACCTGGATTTCGCAGCGATCCGCAAGACCTGCGGCAACGATGTTTTTTGCCACGTAACGTGCAGCGTACGCCGCAGAACGGTCCACTTTAGACGGATCTTTACCGGAGAACGCGCCGCCGCCGTGACGAGCCATGCCGCCGTAGGTATCAACGATAATTTTACGCCCGGTCAGACCGCAGTCGCCCATTGGGCCACCGATAACGAAACGGCCGGTAGGGTTGATGTGGTATTTGGTGGAGGCATTCAGCCATTCTGCGGGCAGAACAGGCTTGATGATCTCTTCCATTACCGCTTCCTGCAGCGTTTTCAGTTCAACGTCTTCAGAATGCTGAGTAGAGAGTACTACCGCGTCGATGCCGACAATTTTGCCGTCGTCATACTGGAAGGTGATCTGGCTTTTCGCATCCGGGCGCAGCCACGGCAGCGCGCCGTTTTTACGCACTTCAGCCTGACGCTGAACCAGACGGTGAGCGTAGGTGATAGGCGCAGGCATCAGCACGTCGGTTTCGTTGGTGGCATAGCCAAACATCAGGCCCTGGTCGCCGGCACCCTGCTCAAGTGGGTCGCTACGGTCGACGCCCTGGTTGATGTCCGGAGACTGTTTACCGATAGCGCTCAGCACCGCACAGGAGTTGGCGTCAAAGCCCATATCAGAATGCACGTAGCCGATTTCACGAACCGTGTTACGGGTGATCTCTTCGATATCAACCCATGCGCTGGTCGTGATTTCGCCGCCGACCAGCACCATACCGGTTTTAACGTAGGTCTCACAGGCTACGCGAGCTTTTGGGTCCTGCTCGAGGATCGCATCAAGCACGGCGTCAGAGATTTGGTCGGCGATTTTATCGGGATGCCCTTCTGATACAGACTCGGACGTAAAGAGGTGTTTAGCCATGTTTTCTCACCCTAAAAGGAATTCATTTAGTACAGACCGCTGTTCGTTGGCGATCTTATCAGTTCGATATGCTGCTGATAAGCCGATTCACAACAGGTTGAATAACAGGCAGTCTAACAGTTAATCAGTATAGATGGATTAACATCTGGACGGCTATTTTAGGTTAACCAATAATCAGATTGCCAGCGATTTTTCTTAATCAGCACATTTATGGCTAAAGCAAAGCGGCAAGTTTTGCTGACGAGTCCGGCAAAGCGCACATTTATCTTTTGCAATTTTTCTCCGTTGTGGGTATAAAGCGGCGCGCGCGGCTCATTCAACAAGCACACAGATTTTTGTGTTGCCCACTTCCAGCCGGGTTGAGCAAATAACTTCGCTTTGGCTTGTCGCATACCCAAACCGTATGCGTGGAGGTGATAGGATTGAAAAAACGCTGTAATTCGCAGAATCTGGCCGCCATTCAGGCCGCCAAGCCCCTCGCAACCTGCATCTCTTTGCTCCATTCCTGCCGATGTTATCCCCATCTCGGCGCTTCTCAGGACTCCCGGGCCGGTTAGTGACGCCTGTAGTCTCTGAACAAGGGCTCTCTTATCACTGATAAGAGTTTACTCGTGGTTTCGCCGACCCGTCCTGCGGAGTTCGGTTACGTGTTTTACTATGATATGAAAAAGAAACCGGTCGCACAGTTTGTCTGTCAGCGTCTTATGCTGCTATTACGCGCTGTTAATGGGTTGTTATTGCGGGATACCCCTGCGATAGTAGTCAACTGTTTTGCACATTCGTCTAAATTTGAGGTTCGCCATGACTGACAAAATCTCTTCTGTTTCGGGTTCGTCAGTAGGCGAGCAGGATGTACACCGCTCCATGCAGGAGGTTGCCATGAGCTCCCAGGAAGCCAGCAAGATGCTGCGTACTTACAATATTGCCTGGTGGGGCAATAACTATTATGACGTTAACGAACTGGGCCACATTACCGTTTGCCCGGATCCTGATGTCCCTGAGGCACGAGTCGATTTAGCCGAGCTGGTGAAAGCCCGTGAAGCACAGGGCCAGCGTCTGCCGGCGCTGTTCTGCTTCCCGCAGATTTTGCAGCACCGCCTGCGTTCGATTAACGCTGCGTTTAAACGCGCGCGTGAATCCTACGGCTATAACGGCGACTACTTCCTCGTTTATCCGATTAAGGTTAACCAGCATCGTCGCGTCATTGAATCTCTGATTCATTCCGGTGAGCCGCTGGGGCTTGAGGCGGGGTCTAAAGCTGAACTGATGGCCGTGCTTGCCCATGCGGGCATGACACGTTCCGTTATCGTCTGTAACGGCTATAAAGATCGCGAATATATCCGCCTGGCGCTGATCGGCGAGAAGATGGGCCATAAGGTCTATCTGGTCATTGAAAAGATGTCCGAGATCCGCATCGTGCTGGAAGAAGCCGAGCGTCTGAATGTCGTGCCTCGTCTGGGTGTGCGTGCCCGTCTGGCCTCGCAGGGCTCCGGCAAATGGCAGTCTTCCGGCGGTGAGAAATCTAAATTTGGTCTGGCGGCAACTCAGGTTCTGCAGCTGGTTGACATGCTGCGTGAGGCCGGTCGTATCGACAGCCTGCAGCTGCTGCACTTCCACCTCGGCTCGCAGATGGCGAACATTCGCGACATCGCAACCGGCGTGCGTGAATCAGCGCGTTTCTACGTTGAACTGCACAAAATGGGCGTCAACATCCAGTGCTTCGACGTGGGCGGCGGTTTGGGCGTGGACTATGAAGGTACGCGATCCCAGTCGGATTGCTCGGTGAACTACGGCCTGAACGAATATGCCAACAACATCATCTGGGCTATTGGTGACGCGTGTGAAGAACACGGCTTGCCGCACCCAACGGTAATTACCGAGTCAGGTCGTGCGGTAACGGCGCACCATACCGTGCTGGTTTCCAACATCATCGGTGTGGAACGCAACGAATACACCACGCCAACGGCACCTGCTGAAGATGCGCCGCGTGCGCTGCAAAGCATGTGGGAAACCTGGGGCGAAATGCACGAGCCTAACAACCGTCGCTCGCTGCGCGAATGGTTGCACGACAGCCAAATCGATCTGCACGATATCCACACCGGTTATGCTGCGGGCAGCTACTCGTTGCAGGAACGTGCCTGGGCGGAGCAGCTTTATCTGAGCATGTGCCATGAAATTCAGCGCCTGCTGGATCCAAGTAACCGTGCGCACCGTCCCATCATCGACGAACTGCAGGAGCGCATGGCGGATAAAATTTACGTCAACTTCTCTCTGTTCCAGTCTATGCCGGACGCGTGGGGTATTGACCAGTTGTTCCCTGTGCTGCCGCTGGAAGGCCTGAACCAGGTTCCGGAACGCCGTGCGGTGCTGCTGGATATTACCTGTGACTCAGATGGGGCAATCGACCATTACATCGACGGTGACGGCATCGCGACCACCATGCCAATGCCCGAATACGATGCGGAAAACCCGCCGCTGCTCGGTTTCTTTATGGTTGGCGCGTACCAGGAAATTCTTGGCAACATGCATAACCTGTTCGGGGATACCGAAGCGGTTGACGTCTTCGTGTTCCCTGACGGCAATGTGGAAGTTGAACTGTCCGATGAAGGCGATACCGTAGCGGATATGCTGCAATACGTGCAGCTTGATCCGAACACCTTGCTGACCCACTTCCGCGATCAGGTGAAACATACCGATCTGGATGAGGCATTACAGCAGCAGTTCCTCGAAGAGTTCGAGGCAGGGTTGTACGGGTACACCTATTTAGAAGACGAGTAATTTCCCTTCGGTTTACTCCTGTTCTGGGCGGCGGATGGCGAAGGCTAAGCCGCCCTACAGGTTCTGAAGGTCAGGGTGTCACAGGCGAAACGTGTTCTATACTCAGCGTATGAATAACGAGCTATTGAACCCGAGCGAAATTGCGGCGATAATCCGCGCCAACAAGCAACATCTGAACGAATCCAGTCCCTTCCTCGTCGGGTTTAACGACGCGGAAGGGACTTTTTTTTGAGATAAATTCATTCACCGAGAGGTCATACAATGAGCACCTTAGGCCATCAGTACGATAATTCCCTGGTCTCCAATGCCTTTGGTTTTTTACGTTTCCCGCTGAACTTCATGCCATACGACAGCGATGCCGACTGGGTGATCACCGGCGTGCCTTTCGACGCGGCGACCTCTGGTCGTGCGGGCGGTCGCCACGGTCCTGCGGCAATTCGTCAGGTTTCCACTAACCTGGCCTGGGAAGGCAACCGCTTCCCGTGGGACTTCGACATGCGTGAGCGTCTGAACGTCGTTGACTGTGGCGATCTGGTTTACGCTTTTGGCGACGCGCGCGATATGAGCGAACGTCTGCAGGCCCACGCTGAAAAACTGCTGGCCGCAGGCAAACGCATGCTCTCCTTCGGCGGTGACCACTTCGTGACCCTGCCGCTGCTGCGCGCTCACGCTAAGCACTTCGGTAAAATGGCGCTGGTGCACTTCGATGCGCACACCGACACCTACGCTAACGGCTGCGAGTTCGACCACGGTACGATGTTCTACACCGCGCCGCTTGAAGGCCTGATCGATCCTAACCACTCAGTGCAGATTGGTATCCGCACCGAGTTCGACAAAGATAACGGCTTCACCGTGCTGGATGCGGGTCAGGTTAACGATCGCAGCGTTGCCGATATTCTGGATCAGGTTAAGCAAATCGTCGGCGATATGCCGGTTTATCTGACCTTTGACATCGACTGTCTGGATCCTGCGTTTGCGCCAGGTACCGGTACGCCGGTGATCGGTGGCCTGACTTCCGACCGCGCCCTGAAACTGGTGCGCGGCCTGAAAGACCTGAATATCGTGGGTATGGATGTGGTTGAAGTGGCTCCAGCCTACGATCAGTCTGAAATCACCGCGCTGGCAGGCGCTACCCTCGCGCTTGAAATGCTTTACATCCAGGCGGCGAAGAAAGGCGAGTAAGTCTTACAGATTAACTGCTGCTGCGCGATGCATGCGTAGCAGCAGCATTCCCCCGGCAAACAGCGTAAGCAGCTGCGACGCCACCAGCACCGAAAACCCCGAACTGACCGATCCCACCGATCGCATCACCATTCCCATCAGCAGCGGAATAAATGCCGCGCAGATATTGCCAATCCCGTTGATGATGCCATAGGCGCTGCCGACCGCCCGGCGGGCGGCATGATGCTGCACAACAGCCGGGATCGCCGCGCCCTGTAATCCCCAGAAAACATTTGCCGCCAGCATAAACAGCGCAAGGTATACAGCCTGATGGCTGAACATCAAAGCCAGCACCGAGCAGGCCGTCAGCAGCCCGCCCGCTACAAATAGCAGCGGCGCCTGTTCCGGGCGCATCCTGTCGAGTAAAACGCCGCCGAGGAACTTTGACCCCAGGCTGAGCAGAAAAGGAATGGCGGCAAGAAAGCCGGTGGCATGCAGTGAAAAATGATGTTCATCGCGCAGCCAGGCAGGTAGCCACGCGCTGCTGCCCCACAAATAGCTAAGCGTGGCGATTTCCACCAGCAGGAGCCAGCCTAACTGCGGTGTTTGCCAGGCGAGCACAAAGGTCTGTTTAAAGCCGGATTTCTCGCGCTTAGCCGATAAGGCCGGTGGAGGCAGGAACCGCCATATCAATCCGCCCCCTAGAACAAGATTAAGCACCGCCAGCGCGTAAAATGAGCCCATCCAGCCCAGCTGCTGCATCAGGAATGTGACCAGGGGGAAGCCCACGGCCAGTCCAAGAGAGACGCCCAGCGCCGTCACGGCGTTTGGTTTGCCAATTTCGTCGGCGCTAAAGTTATCGCTGATAAACCGTGTTTTCAGAGAAAAAAGCGGCCCTTCTGCGATGCCTAAGATAACGCGTGCGCTCAGCATCGCCATTAGCGAGCCCAGCAGGGGCGAAATGGCGCAGACCAAAGCCCATATCGCAATGCTGACGATGAGCCCCTGCCGATAATGCCAGTGACTTTCTATAACCGGTGTTAATAATAATGCCGAAAAACCATAACCTAAAAGAAAGCAGGTCATCAGCATGCCTTGTAACATTCTGTTTTCATTTGGCTGGAAGTGGGCGGCGAACTCGGGGTTAAGAATCATCACGGAGATATTTACCCGGTCAATATAGGAAATAATTATTAACAGCAACAAAGCAAATGTTCCCTGCCAGCGTATCGTCATCACTTTTCATTACCCCTGCCACAAAGGCATTGTTTATTTATATTTTTATGCCAGGTTATTATCACGCATGTAAAATGGTTCACTGGTGAAACATTTTGTTTTTAAATGGTTATTTATTTTGTTGTTTCACTGGTGAAACACCGGGGATGGTTTTTCTTTTATTTTTAACGACCGAAAGCAAAAGAAGTCAATAGTCCTGATGAGAAAATAAAATCCCGCAATCAAACACAGTCACTCACGAATAAATAATGTCATTTTCATCTTGCTGCATTTTTTCGTGATCCTTTGCACAGATAGGTAATTAAAAGGCTGTTCATTAACAAATTCGTCACATTGTCGCTTGACGAAAACTTCCGCGCTTTTATATTGACCGTATTAAATAAGAAACAGAGTTTCATATATGAAACAAAAGCCTGGAGGATCGTGATGAGCTGGATAGGCGTATGTGATGCAAAGCTGGTGCAGGAAGACTTTCCCTTCAGCGGCAAAGTCGAAGGCAAAGAGATCGGTATTTATTTAATTGATGGCGACTATTACGCCCTTGAAGACGTTTGTCCTCATGCCTACGCGCTGCTGAGCCAGGGATTCGTTGAGGACGGCAAAGTTGAGTGCCCGCTACATGAGGCGGTCTTCGATGTGAAAACGGGCCAGTGCCTGCACGGGCCTGGCGGTCGCAACCTCAATCGTTACCCGGTCCGGGTATATGAAAACCAGATCCAGATTACCTTTATCGAGGAGACCGTGGCATGAGCGAGACCCTGAACTTCAATCCGGCGCTGCCAGAAAGCCGTCAGTTTACGCCGCCCGCGGAAGGCGGTAACGGTGCCATTCATAAGCCAGGCCAGTATCAAAATCTCATCTGGCAAACCCGCAGCCATGAGCCAGAGCACTGGGAGCTGGAGCTGATTGCTGCCCTGGAAGATTTATTTGAGCAGGGGGCGCAGAGCTTGCCGGAGCTGGTGGACGGGCTCAATAAAATCAGGCTGCACGATCGTCAGGGCGAAGCGTGGAGCGAAGCCAGCTTCGAGGCGTTTTTACAGGTTTATGGATACTGAGGGGGAGGCGATGATAACGACAGTACAACAATATCTCGATAAAGGGTTACGCGGTCTTTGGTATCCCGTTCTCGCCAGCTGGGAAGTGCAGTCCGCACCGGTGGGCATTACCCGTCTCGGAGAGCAAATCGTTATATGGCGCAATAAGGACGGACAGCTCCAGGCGCTGGAAGACCGTTGTCCGCATCGCGGTGCTCGCCTGTCGATGGGCTGGAACCTCGGGGACCGCATCGCATGTTGGTATCACGGCGTGGAAGTGGCAGGTAACGGTGAAGTAAAAGACGTGCCTGCGGTGGACAAATGTCCCCTGGTCGGCCAGCAGTGCGTGCGTAGCTATAGCGTGCAGGAAGCGCATGGCGCGATCTTCCTCTGGTTCGGCGTGACGGCGGAACAGCAGCCCGAAGCGCTGGTCTTCCCGACGGAACTGGCGGATGGCGAAGCGTACAGCAACTTCCTGTGCACCGCCGCGTGGCAGTGCAATTACCAGTACGCGCTGGAAAACGTGATGGACCCGATGCACGGGACTTATCTGCACTCCTCTTCTCACTCAATGGCAGAAGGCGATCGCAAAGCGGATATGGTACTGCAACCTACCGATACCGGTTTTATCTTCGAGAAAAAAGGCCAGAGCGGCATTAACTTCGACTGGGTTGAGTTGGGTAACAGCGGAGCCTGCTGGATGCGGCTTTCTATTCCCTATAAGAAACGCTTCGGACCCGGCGGGCACTTCTTTATCGTTGGCATGGTGGTGCCGGAAGACAACGATAACTGCCGTGTCTTCTTCTGGCGTATCCGTCGTGTACAGGGCTGGCAGCGGGCGATGTGGCGCTTTATGTACCGCAATCACCTTGAAAAGCTGCACTGGGACGTGCTGGAGCAGGATCGGGTGGTGCTGGAGAGCATGGCACCGGATGCCCGCGACCACGAATATCTCTATCAGCACGATGTCGGGCTATCCCGCCTGCGCCGCATGATGCAAAAAGCGGCAAAAGAGCAGTTGGCTATGCGTGAAGAGCAGCAGGGAGCCGCCTGATGAATGGCCTGCTAAAGGGGAAACGCCTTGTCATTACCGGTGCTGCTCGTGGGTTGGGCTTTCATTTTGCGCAAGCCTGCGCGGAACAGGGTGCGACGGTGGTGATGTGCGACATCCTGAAAGGGGAGCTGGCCGAAAGCGCACACCGTCTGAGCGAGCAGGGCTATCGCGTTGAATCACACGTTATCGATCTGGCCGATGCGCGTTCTATTGAGCAGGTATTCAGCGCAATAGGTTCACAGGGACACCTTGACGGTCTGGTGAATAACGCGGCGATGGCAACCGGCGTCGGCGGCAAAAACATGATGGACTACGATCCGGATCTTTGGGATCGGGTGATGTCGGTCAATGTAAAGGGGACCTGGCTTGTCACCCGAGCGGCGGTGCCGCTGCTGTGTGAAGGGGCGGGGATCGTCAACGTGGCGTCAGACACTGCACTGTGGGGCGCGCCACGCCTGATGGCCTACGTTGCCAGTAAAGGCGCGGTGATTGCCATGACGCGATCCATGGCCCGCGAGCTGGGTGAAAAACGTATTCGCATCAATGCTATTGCGCCCGGACTGACTCGTGTAGAAGCAACCGAATATGTCCCTGTCGAACGCCATCAGCTTTATGAAAACGGACGCGCGCTGACGGGCGCCCAGCAGCCGGAAGATGTCACCGGCAGCGTGGTCTGGCTGCTAAGCGACCTGTCGCGGTTTATTACCGGGCAGCTCCTGCCGGTCAACGGTGGATTTGTTTTTAACTGAGAAGGCGAGACGGTATGGCAAGCGATCAGGAAGTGAAATATGTGGTGCCGGGGCTGGAGCGAGGGCTACAGCTGCTGCTGGCCTTTGGTGAGCAGCATCGCGAACTGACCTTTGCCGAGCTGCACCGGCTGGTGGATATGCCTAAAGCCACCGCCTACCGTGTGGTGCAAACGCTGGAGTACATGGGCTTCCTGGAGCGCAACGGCCGTACCAATACGTTCTCTCTTGGCATGAACGTGCTGCGCCTTGGTTTTGAATACATTGCCTCGCTGGACGTCGCGCAGGTTGGTCAGCCCGTCATTGAGCAGCTGCGGGATATCAGCCAGTGCAGCAGTCACCTGGCGATCCGTGACGGGCGCGACATTATCTACATTGCGCGCGTCAGCGCCGCGGGTTCGCGTATCAATCAGGTCAGCATTGGTACTCGCCTGCCCGTGCACTGCACCTCGCTTGGGCGCATGTTGCTGACCGATATGTCCCGCAGTGATTTCGAGCAGTTGTTTCCCGATGAGCGGCTACCAGGTAATACGCCGGGGCAACTGCATGAGCGGGAAGCCCTCTGGCAGATGGTTCAGCAGGATAAAGCTCGCGGCTATGTGATTGGTGAGTCGTTCTTCCGCCACGGTATTTCTTCCATCGTCTATCCGGTGTATGACCGTGCCGGTCGGGTGACGGCGGTGGTCAGCATTCTGGTGCCTTCAGAAGAGGTGCCGCAGACCGATCGCGAGCGCCTGCAAAACGAGGTGCGCATTGCGGCGGATAAAATTTCAGGTTTTTTAGGCTACCTGTCACGGGCTAGTTAAATCAATAGGTTAACGTCAGACGCTTGACTGCGTCGGGCATGTTTTACGCCCAAATCCGGGCAGACGAACGCGAAGAGGCAACGAACGATGAGTGTAACCGGAATTGAAAAGCTGGAATTTGGCGTCGAGAACCTGACTCAGTGCGCCAGATTTATGCATGATTTTGGCCTGACGGGCGAGGCCTGTGGCCATAGCTTTACCACCCTGAGCGGCGCACGCGTGGAGCTAAAACCCGTCGAAAGCCCGGATCTGCCGCCTGCGTTTGAAGCGGGCAGTACCCTGCGGCGTATGACATGGGGTGTGGCAAATCAGCAGGCGCTGGAGGCGCTGCGCCCTAAGCTGGCACGGCAGCCCGGTTTCCGTGTCGTAGGAGGGGCGCTGGAGTGCCTGGATCCTAACGGAATGACCCTGCGCGTGCAGGTCAGTGAACAAACCGAGGTGGCGCTGAACGTGGAGCCGATTAATCAGTGGGGCGATGTGCGGCGCATCGACAAGCCAAGCCCGGTTTACGATCGTGCGCAGCCGATTAATGTCGGCCACGTGGTGTTCTTCGTAGAAGAGCTTGCCGCGGTAGAAAAGTTCTACCGTGAGGTGCTCGGTTTTCAGGTTTCTGACCGCTATATCAACCGTGCGGTTTTCCTGCGCTGCGGCCAGCGAGGAGGGCACCATAACCTCTTCCTGCTTCAGCTACCGAACCGTAAACGTGGTCTGAATCACGTTGCCTTTACCGTACGCGATATTCATGAAGTGATTGGCGGCGGCATCGCGATGAATAAAAACGCCTGGAGTACCTTTATTGGTCCGGGCCGCCATCCCGTCTCCTCGGCCTACTTCTGGTACGTCAACAGCCCAACCGGCGGCGCTTTCGAGTACTACACCAACGACGATTATCTGACTGAAAACTGGCAGCCGCGCGAGCTGGAACACTCGCTGGTTTCCTTTACCGAATGGGCGGTGGAAGGCGGTATCGACCATGACACTCGCCGCCAGCAGAAAAAATCGGAGGCAGTATGACGGCGCGCATCGTCATTATCGGCGGCGGTCAGGCGGGGGGCTGGGCGGCAAAGACGCTACGCGATGAGGGATATGACGGCGAAATTTGCGTGGTGGCAGAAGAAGAATGGGACTTCTACGAGCGTCCGCCGCTGTCGAAAGCCGCGCTGCTGGAAGCCGACGCGAGCCTACCGCGTCTGTTCAGCGAAGAAATGCAGCAGGGGCTGAACCTGAAGTGGTATCGCCCGTTGCGAGCCGAACAGATCGACAGTACGGCAAAAACTGTCCGTCTTAGCAACGGCGAACATCTCGCCTGGGACAAGTTGCTGATTGCCACTGGGGGGCGTGCGCGTCTGCCAAATCAGGACTGGGCAAAGCATCCACAGGTATACACCCTGCGTCACTGGCAGGATGCGCAGCGGCTTAAAGCTCGCCTGGCGAGCAGCAAAAGCCTGGCGATTGTTGGTGGCGGCTGGATAGGCCTGGAGATTGCCGCTTCCGCTCGTAAAAGCGGCGTGGCCGTCACGCTGTTCGAACAGCAGCCTGCGCTTTGCCTGCGTTCGGTGAGCAGCGAAGTCTCTCTGGCGCTCCGGCAGCTTCACAGTGATCAGGGCGTTGATATTCGCTGTGGCTGTGGTGCGCTGGAGCTGGAGGATAACGGCGGTCAGCCGGTGATCCACTGTGACGGCAAGCGCGAAACCTTTGAGGCGATCGTCGTCGGGATCGGCGTCGATCTGAATCTGGAGCTGGCTTGCGGCGCCGGACTGACCCTGGAGCAGGGCATCGTGGTGGATGCTCAGGGCCGTACTTCCAGCCCGGACATCTTTGCCGCAGGCGACGTGGCGCAGCATCATCGTTACGGGCTGTGTATTCAGTCATGGGCGTTTGCTCAAAACCAGGCGGTAGCAACGGCGAAAGCGATGCTGGATGACGCCGCGCCGGGCTACGAAGAAGTGCCGTGGCTATGGTCGGATCAATACGATCGCAATATCCAGATCCTGGGTATTCCACAGGCGCAAAGCCGGACAATTGTCAGGAAAGATCCGCAGGGGATGCTGTTCTTTTCGCTCAATGCCGACGGGCGGCTTAATCAGCTGGTGGCTTTTAACGATGCCCGTACCGTAAAGCTGGCGAAACGCTGGATGGCGGCAGGACGAGATCTTTCCGACGTGCCGCTCGCCGACCCGACGTTTTCACTGATGTCATTGCGATAACACACGCGCACCCTTAAGGGGGAGAAATGACCGCATTAGAGACAAACACCGCGCCGCAAACGGCGAGCGGTGAGGGCGCTCACACGCCTGAAAAAGAGGTTCGCTGGGCTATTCCGCTGTCGCTACTGGCCTGCGTCCTGCTGGCGTTTTTCGACAAGATAAGCATTGCGGCGCTGTTTTCCGATGGCCATTTCCAGCAGGCGATGGGGATGGACTTCGATACCACGCGCCTCGGGATTCTGATGAGCGCCTTCCTGCTGAGCTACGGTTTTTCATCCGTGCTGCTAAGCGGCCTGGGCGATCGCATTGCGCCGCTGCGTTTACTGACCGGCATGATGGTGGTGTGGTGCGTGCTGATGGTAATGATGGGCTTTACCCATAACTACGCGCTGATGGTCACGCTGCGCATCCTGCTGGGCGTGGCGGAGGGGCCGCTGTTCCCGCTGGCGTTTGCCATTGTACGTCACAGTTTTCCACAGCACTTACAGGCGCGTGCCACCATGCTCTGGCTGCTGGGCACGCCGGTTGGCGCGGCGATAGGTTTTCCGCTTTCCATCTGGCTGTTGAATACGTTTGGCTGGCAAAGCACCTTCTTTGTCATGGCGATACTGACGGTGCCGGTGCTCATTCTGGTCCGTATTGGTCTGCGCGGCATCCGTCTGGCCGCGAAACCCGCCAGCGCAAAAGCGTCGCAAACCGAACGCCGTCTTGCGCGGCGGGAACTTTTTGTCAGCCCGCACTTCTGGCTTATCTGCATTTTTAACATCGCCTTCCTGACCTACCTGTGGGGGATCAACGGCTGGCTGCCGGGCTACCTGATTAAAGGCAAAGGTATACACCTGGAGCATGCGGGCTGGTTCGCCTCCCTGCCGTTTATCGCCATGCTGCTCGGTGAAGTGGTGGGGGCCTGGCTTGCCGATCGTCTCGATAAGCGTGCCGCAGCCTGTTTTATCTCCATGGCCGGTGCGGCGGTGGGGCTGACGGCAGTGCTGCATCTGAATACGCCGCTCACGGTTATTGCGGCCATGAGCTTCAGTACCTTTATGTGGGGCACCGGGGCACCCAACATTTTTGCCCTGCTGGCAAAAGCCACCCACCCTGGGGTGAGCGCTACGGCGGGGGGGATTTTTAACGGACTGGGAAACTTTGCCAGTGCGTTGTCGCCTGCGGTGATGGGGGCGCTTATCGCCTTCACCCACAGTATGGATTCCGGGCTGATTTTTCTGGCGGTGATGGCGGCGGTAGGTTGCGTCCTGTTATTGCCGCTGCTGAGACGTTACTGAGGAGAGTGTTATGACTGATTCAACCGTAACTGCAAAACCAGGCCTCAAACCCGATCATCTGACGATGGAAGAGTGGGTTGAGTCGCGTATTGCGCGTTTTGAAGGCCGCAAATACGACTGGAATGCGCTGAAATTCCAGGCCGACTACGACCCGAAATACCGTCGCGCCCAGATGCGCTATATCGGGACTGGGGCGACCGGCGTGGCAAGCGATACGAATACCGTGGCCGCCGAACACTTCACTTTTTCCACTATGGTACTGCCGTCGAAATGTGAAGGGCCATTGCACCTGCACGACGACGTGGAGGAGGTGTTCTTCATGCTCAAAGGGCAAATCACGCTGATGATAAAGGACGGCGACAACTATACCGAAACCGTGCTGCGCGAGCGCGATCTGATTTCCGTCCCGCCGGGTATCTATCGCGGGCTGTTTAATCACGGCGAAGAAGAGGCGCTGATGTGCGTCATGCTCGGCACCCAGAAACCGCATATTCCGACCTATCCGGAGGATCATCCGCTTTCCAAAGTGAAGCGCGGCTGAGGAGGCGACATGGCTGGGTTTCTTGAACAGGGAAGCGGGACGCCGCTGATGCTGCTGCACGGTATCAGCTCCGGCGCGGCCTCCTGGCATAAACAGATGGTGCTGCCCGGTTGTCGTGTACTGGCCTGGGAGATGCCCGGTTACGGTGAAAGCCCAATGCCTGGGGTGGAACGTGCGAACGCAGGTGATTACGCCGATGCGCTGGCGCAATTGCTCGATCGGGCGGGTGTCCGGCGAACCATCCTGGTGGGGCACTCCCTCGGCGCGCTGGTCGCCTGAACCTTTGCCGCAAAATTCCCCGAGCGCGTGCTGCATCTGGTGCTGGCTGATGCGGCGCAGGGATATGGCCAGGCTGAGGCTGAACAACGGGAGAGTGTCTGGCGCAGCCGTGAGCAGCAAATTGCGCTGGGGGGCGAGATCCTGGCGCAAACCCGGGCTGCAAAACTGCTGCGTCCCGGCGCCTGTGAAGCGGATATTTCTACGGTGGCTGCGGGGATGCGCAGGCTTCGCCCGGAGGGGTATCTCGCGGCGGCGTGGATGCTGGCTCACGATGATATTCATCGCTGGATTAAGGCGTATGGCGGCCCGTTCGAAGTCTGGTGCGGCGAGCAGGATGCCATCACAGAGCCTGAAAAGGTACAGAGCCTGGCTTTGCGTTACGGCATGCCGTTTACGCTGATTCCCCAGGCGGGACACGCAAGCTATCTCGATAACGAGCAGTCCTTTAATCAACAGCTTTTACGGGTAAAGGAAGAGGTGTGCGATGAATGCACAAATTGACGGGCGCGTAGCGGTTGTCACCGGCGGATCTTCCGGGATTGGCTTTGAAACGCTGCGCCTGCTGCTGGGTGAAGGCGCGAAGGTGGCCTTCTGCGGCCGCGATCCGGACAGGCTGGCCAGCGCCCACGCTGCGCTGCAAAACGACTATCCCGAAGGCGAGATTTTTTCCTGTCGCTGCGACGTTCTGAACCTGAGTGAAGTGCAGGCGTTTGCGGCGGCGGTACAGACACGTTTCGGTGCCGTGGACATGCTGATTAATAACGCCGGGCAGGGCTATGTTGCCCATTTTGCCGACACCCCCAGGGAAGCCTGGCTGCACGAAGCAGAACTGAAGCTCTTTGGCGTGATCAATCCGGTGCAGGCTTTTCAGGCACAGCTGGAGCAGTCGGATATCGCCTCGGTGACCTGCGTGAATTCCCTGCTGGCGCTGCAACCGGAGGAGCACATGATCGCGACTTCCGCTGCCCGGGCGGCGCTGCTGAATATGACTCTGACGCTCTCGAAAGAGCTGGTTAGCAAAGGGATTCGCGTCAACTCGATTTTGCTTGGCATGGTGGAATCCGGGCAGTGGCAGCGGCGTTTTGAAAACCGGGCGGATAAGCGTCAGAGCTGGCTGGAATGGACGGCGGATATTGCCCGCAAACGCGGTATCCCGATGGCGCGGCTCGGCAAACCTCAGGAGCCTGCGCAGGCGCTGCTTTTCCTTGCTTCGCCGCTGGCCTCGTTTACCACTGGCGCCGCGCTGGATGTTTCCGGCGGTTTTTGCCGCCACCTTTAAGGAACAATCATGAAAAAAATCATGTTAATCGGCTACGGTGCCATGGCGCAGGCGGTGATTGAACGTCTGCCATCGCAGGTAGCTATTGGCTGGATTGTGGCGCGTGAGCATCATCATCAGGCCATCGGCCAGCGTTTTGGCGGAGTGGTGAGAGCGCTTACCGACCCGCAGGCGTGCGATGAAACCCCGGATCTGGTGCTGGAATGCGCCAGTCAGCAGGCGGTTGCGCAGTACGGCGAAGGTATTTTAAAGCGTGGCTGGCCTCTGGCGGTGATCTCTACCGGTGCGCTGGCAGACAGCAAGCTGGAAAAACAATTGATGCAGGCGGGGGGCAAGTTAACGCTGCTTTCCGGGGCGGTGGCGGGGATCGATGGGCTGGCTGCGGCAAAAGAAGGCGGCCTTGAACGCGTAACCTATCGGTCCCGCAAAAGTCCAGCCAGCTGGCGGGGAAGCTATGCCGAACAGCTTATCGATCTGCATGCGGTGACCGAAGCGCAGGTCTTTTTTGAAGGCAGCGCCCGTGAGGCAGCGCGGCTGTTCCCGGCTAACGCTAACGTGGCGGCAACCGTCGCTCTGGGCGGCATGGGAATGGACGATACCCGCGTGGAGCTGATGGTCGATCCGGCTACGCGTCGCAATACCCACACGCTGCATGTTGAAGGGCTGTTTGGCGAGTTCCATCTCGAACTCAGCGGCCTGCCGCTTGCCAGCAACCCTAAAACGTCCACCCTGGCGGCCCTGAGCGCGGTACGCGCCTGCCGCGAATTGACCCTGTGCTGAGAGGCTGCGATGGATGAATTAAAGATTTTTATCGGCGGACAGTGGCGGTGCGGGGGCGGACATCAGATGCAAAGTCTGTTCCCGGCCGACGGCAGTGCGAATGCCCGGCTTCATGCGGCAAGCCTTGACGATTTGGAAGAGGCGATTGCCTGTGCCCAGGAGGCCTGGCGTGCCCCGGCGTGGCGCAATTCTCTGCCACATCTGCGGGCAAGGATCTTACACAAGGTGGCGGATCTTATTGAATCCCGTGTTGATGAGCTGGCAAAAATGCAAAGCCGTGACAACGGCAAACCGCTGGCGGAGGCGCGTGGATTAGTGATGAGCGCCGCGGGCACGGCTCGCTATTTTGCCGCCGCCTGTGAACTGCTGGAGGGGGAGTTGCCTACGCCACGGCAGGCAGATTTGCTGACGCTAAGCCAGTATGAACCTCTTGGGGTCGTGGCCGCGATCACCCCGTGGAACTCGCCGATTGCCAGCGAAATGCAAAAGGTGGCTCCGGCGATTGCGGCGGGTAACGCCGTTATCCTCAAACCGGCGGAAGCCACACCGCTGATGGCGCTGGAACTGGCCCGGATCTTTGAACAAGCGGGTTTACCGCCCGGGCTGTTAAGCGTGCTGCCGGGAAAAGGCTCGGTCATCGGCGATGCTCTGGCCCGCCATCCTAAGGTACGCAAAATCTCGTTTACCGGCAGCACAACAACCGGACGGCACCTGGCGCACGTCGCGGCAGAAAAACTGATCCCCGCCTCGCTGGAGCTGGGGGGGAAATCGCCGACCATTGTCCTGGAAGATGCTGATATTGAGCTGGCGGCGCGGGGCATTTGCCACGGCATTTTCAGTTCTGGCGGTCAGGCATGCATTGCGGGTTCACGTTTGTTTGTTCATGAACAGGTTTATGCGCCGCTGATGGCGCGCCTGCTGGAGTTAACCCGTGGGCTGCGCCTCGGTCATCCCTTTACCGAAGGGACTCACGTGGGACCGTTAATAAGCGACCAACATCGCCAGAGCGTGCTGGATTACGTGGCGCTGGCTAAACGTGAAGGCGGCCGAGTGCTATGCGGCGGTGAAATTCCGGCCGATCCGGCACTTGCCTCAGGAAGCTACTTCCAACCCACCATCATTGAAGGGTTGAGCAACGGCGCCCGCGTTTGCCAGGAGGAGATTTTTGGCCCGGTACTGGTGGCTATGCCGTTCAGCGATGAAGCCGAACTTATTCGCGAAGCTAACCGCTCGGTTTACGGCCTGGCTGCGGGGATCTGGACGCGGGATACCGCACGTGCCCTGCGCTTAAGCGAGCAGCTGGAAGTGGGAACCGTGTGGATCAATACCTACAAAACTTTTTCCATTTCAGCCCCGTTTGGGGGCTTTAAAGAGAGCGGTCTGGGTCGTGAAAAAGGCATTCAGGGCCTGAAGGTCTGGATGCAGCAAAAGAGTATTTTTCTGGCGACGGGTAATAGCGTCAACCACTGGTGTGACTGATTAAGGGTGAGCAATGAGCGAAATGATAACCGTCGGCGACGCCATCGCCAGAACGCTGGAACAGTATGAGGTTGAGGCTGTTTACGGCGTCATCTCCATCCATAACCTGCCGATAGCGGATGCGGTAGGCCAACGCGGCAGAATTCGTTTTGTCCCGTCGCGAGGCGAAGCAGGCTCGGTCAGCATGGCGGATGCCCACGGCCGTTTTTCGGGTCTGGGAGTGGCGTTAACAAGTACCGGTGCGGGAGCGGGCAATGCCGTGGGCGCGCTGGTGGAGGCAATGAACGCGTGCACGCCCCTGCTGCATCTGACAGGGCAGGTAGAAAAAGCGTGGCTGGATGCGGACAGCGGATTTATCCACGAAACCCGCGATCAGCTGACCTTCCTCAAGGCAAGCTCAAAACGCGCCTACCGCGTCAGCAACGCCAACCAGGCGATAGCGATTTTGCATAAGGCGATTCAGGAGGCGAGAACGCCGCCGTGCGGGCCGGTTTCTGTTG
This sequence comes from uncultured Buttiauxella sp., assembly GCA_946480445.1. Taxonomy (GTDB): domain Bacteria; phylum Pseudomonadota; class Gammaproteobacteria; order Enterobacterales; family Enterobacteriaceae; genus Dryocola. The sequence continues at coordinate 155,224 of CAMLJN010000001.1, read as the reverse complement.
AGATCCCCATTGATATTCAGAGCGCGAAAATTCCGCTGTCTCTGGTGACATCGGCAACGAAGGTGGCGGCTATTGCTCCGGCTGAAACGTCCGTCATTGATGCTTTATGGGCGCAGCTCAGGCAGGCGAAACAGCCGCTGTTGTGGCTCGGCGGTGGCGCGCTGGGCTGTGCTGCGGCGGTAAAAAAACTGGCCGATGCGGGCGTGACAGTCATTTCCAGCACCCACGCTCGCGGCGTGCTGCCGGACAGTCACCCGGCCAGCCTGCGGGCGTTTCATAACTCACCCTCCGTCGAGGATCTGCTGGCCCGCTGCGACTTTACGCTGGTGGCGGGATCGCGGCTGCGCAGCAATGAAACCCGTTCCTGGACGCTGGAGCTGCCTGTTCCGCGCGTGCAGATTGATATCGATCCGGCAGCAGCCAGCCGTAATTACCTGATGGATAATACGATAGTTGCAGACTGCGCGGCTGTGCTGACGGCGCTGGCGGAAAAAACGCAGGGGCGCGAGTGGGGCGACGAGCGCTGGGATGCGCTGGTGACTGACGCGGTGCTCAAGGCGGAGGCGGGGCTGCGCGAACAGTGTGGCGCCTACGCGAAACTCAACGATGCGATTGCACAGGCGCTGCCTGATAATGGCATTCTGGTGCGGGATATTACCGTCTCAGGTAGCCTGTGGGGCAGCCGCCTGTTTCGTGCCCACGGCCCGCTGATGAATATTCATTCGCTGGCCGGGGCCATTGGCATGGGGCTGCCGATGGCGATCGGCACCGCGATTGCTAATCCCCAGCGCAAAGTGGTGGGGCTGGTGGGCGACGGTGGTCTGAGCCTTAATCTTGGCGAGCTGGCGACGCTTGCCCAGGAGAAAGCCAACGTCACGCTGCTGATCATGAACGATGGTGGCTACGGTGTGATGCGCGGCATTCAGGATAAATACTTTGGCGGGCGGCAGTATTACAACGAGCTGCATACCCCGGACTTTACGCTGCTGGCACAGGCCATCGGCCTGCAGGCCATCGGCCTGCAGGCCTGGAGCGTGGAGCGCGCGGAGGATTTCCAGTCGGTGATGACCGAAGCGCTGGCGATGCCGGGGCCGTCGGTGGTGGAGGTGAGGATGGGACAAATCGGAGCGTTACGTTTTGCGGGACCGCCGCAAAAGACGCTGTACTGACTCAGGCTTAAGCCCCTCTCCCGCATAAGAGGGGGGCTAAGCTGATTACTACTTCAGGCCATCAGCCGCCATGCGATCGCGAATATGTTGCGCACGCTCGGCTGAAGCCGGGTGATCGTCTAGCATCGAGCTTTGTCTGCCTTCATCCAGTTTGGCCAGCTTCTCAAAGCTTGTGGCAAGGCCTATCGGGTTGATCCCGCGTTTTCTGAGCAGATCGTAGGAATAATCATCGGCTTCCGCTTCCTGGCGCTGGGAGAACTGTGCGTTGACCAGCTTTTCACCTAAATCGCCCAGCTGCGATTGCGACAGGCTACCAATCATGCCTCCGGCGGATGCGGCAGCGACGCGCGCAGCGTTAGTGCCAAGGGCGACCTGCATCCCTTTCTTCACGTGGCCGAGTGCGACGTGGCCCATTTCGTGGCCGATCACCGCCTCCACTTCGTTATCATTCATTAAGTCCATCAGGCCGCTGTACACGCGAATGCAGCCGTTTGCCATGGCGAAGGCGTTCACGTCTTTAGTGACGTACACCTTGTAGTTCACCGGCATGCCGTTGATGTTGTCGCCCAGCGCGCTGGCGATCTTAGTCAGACGTTGCGCATAGGCGCTGCCTGCCGGCGCGAGGGTCGCTTTGCTGTCCAGCTCCGCGCAGGATTTATCGCTCAGCTGTTTAACTTGCGCATCGCTTAGCGTATAGGCCTGGAAGGCTTCCGCACCGGAGGTCAATAAACCGTTGGAATCCATGTTTTGGCAGCCGCTCAGCGCGGTGGCGAGCGTCAGGCTCAGTAAAATAGGGCGCATCTTCATGGCCAGTCATCCTTTATTTGTTTCAACAGTCAGGGGGTGAACACGCGCCTGTATTGGCGACGAGTGAGGCACAGTATAAAGAAGATAACAGATCCCGCGCAGCTACTTGCGCAACATGCGAGCGCGATCCAGAGATTTCTTAACCGGACAAAAGGATGCTCCATGTACATGGCCCACGGCTTGCGGTACATTGTGGGCACTTTTCGGGCGTAGCCCATAACGCTTAGTAGTCAAGTCGTAAAACAAGGCGTGACCTTCAACCATCCGATCTGGAGTGAAAATGTCCTCTCGTAAAGAGCTTGCCAATGCTATTCGTGCGCTCAGCATGGACGCAGTACAAAAAGCCAAATCCGGTCACCCGGGTGCCCCAATGGGAATGGCCGATATTGCAGAAGTCCTGTGGCGTGATTTCCTGAACCATAACCCGCAGAATCCATCCTGGGCCGACCGCGACCGTTTCGTCCTGTCCAACGGTCACGGCTCCATGCTGATTTATAGCCTGCTGCACCTCACGGGTTACGATCTGCCGATTGAAGAGCTGAAAAACTTCCGTCAGCTGCATTCCAAAACCCCAGGTCACCCGGAAGTGGGTTATACCGCCGGTGTTGAAACCACAACCGGCCCGCTGGGTCAGGGTGTGGCGAACGCAGTAGGTATGGCGATTGCTGAACGTACTATGGCGGCGCAGTTCAACCGTCCTGGTCATGACATCGTCGACCACTTCACCTACGTCTTTATGGGTGATGGCTGCATGATGGAAGGCATCTCCCACGAAGTTTGTTCCCTTGCCGGTACGCTGAAGCTGGGCAAACTGGTGGCGTTCTACGATGACAACGGCATCTCAATTGACGGCCACGTTGAAGGTTGGTTCACCGACGATACCGCTAAGCGCTTTGAAGCCTACGGCTGGCACGTTGTTCGCGGCGTGGACGGTCACGATGCGGACGCCATCAAACGCGCCGTTGAAGAAGCTAAAGGCGTTACCGACAAACCTTCTCTGCTGATGTGCAAAACCATCATCGGTTTCGGTTCACCAAACAAAGCCGGTACGCACGATTCACACGGTGCACCGTTAGGTGATGCAGAGATTGCTCTGACCCGTGAAGCCCTTGACTGGAAACATCCGGCATTCGAAATCCCGCAGGACATCTATGCGCAGTGGGATGCCCGTGAAGCAGGCCAGGCGAAAGAAGCTAGCTGGAACGAGAAGTTCGCGGCTTACGCTAAAGCTTTCCCGCAGGAAGCGGCAGAATTTACTCGTCGTATGAAAGGCGACATGCCGGCTGATTTCGCTGCGAAAGCGCAGGCGTTCATCGCAAATCTGCAGGCTAACCCTGCGAAAATTGCCAGCCGTAAAGCTTCTCAGAACACCATTGAAGCTTTTGGTCATCTGCTGCCTGAATTCCTCGGCGGCTCCGCTGACCTGGCACCGAGCAACCTGACCCTGTGGTCCGGCTCTAAGCCAATCAACGAAGACGTTGCTGGCAACTACATCCATTACGGCGTGCGCGAGTTCGGTATGACCGCGATTGCCAACGGTATCGCGCTGCACGGCGGCTTCCTGCCTTACACCTCGACGTTCCTGATGTTCGTGGAGTATGCCCGTAACGCGGTGCGTATGGCGGCACTCATGAAACAGCGTCAGGTAATGGTTTATACCCACGACTCCATCGGTCTGGGCGAAGATGGCCCAACCCACCAGCCGGTAGAGCAGCTTGCTGCCCTGCGCGTAACGCCTAACATGAGCACATGGCGTCCATGTGACCAGGTTGAGTCTGCGGTAGCGTGGAAATATGCGGTGGAACGTCAGGACGGCCCAACCGCGCTGATCTTCTCCCGTCAGAACCTGGCCCAGCAGGAACGTACTGAGCAGCAGCTGGCGGATATCGCCCGTGGCGCTTATATCCTGAAAGACTGCGCAGGGACACCAGAGCTTATCCTTATCGCGACCGGTTCCGAAGTTGAACTGGCCGTGGCGGCCTGGGATAAGCTGAGTGCCGAAGGCGTGAAAGCGCGCGTGGTTTCCATGCCGTCTACCGACGCCTTCGACAAGCAGGACGCTGCCTATCGTGAGGCCGTGCTGCCGAAAGCCGTCGCCGCTCGCGTGGCTATCGAAGCCAGCATCGCTGACTACTGGTACAAGTACGTTGGCCTGAACGGTGCGGTTGTGGGTATGACCACCTTCGGTGAGTCAGCGCCTGCCGAGCAGCTGTTCGAAGAGTTTGGTTTCACCGTTGAGAATGTGGTGAAGCAGGCTAAAGCCATTCTGTAATCGTCATAGCATAACGGGTCGCGAAAGCGACCCGTTATGCTACAGACAATGAAGGAAAAAACGTGGTTTTTCCTTCATTGTGATTGAGCTGTCGAAAATCAAAAAAATTGATTTTCCTGATTAATCAGGGCGACATTTGTGCCGTAAGATTGTGTCAGAGTAAAAATCATTCAGAACGGGTCGCGAAAGCGACCTTTTTTTTGTTCGTTATTCATCCCACCCGCTTTTTTAGTTTCATTTATTCCATAAAAAATGTGACCTACGTCAGAAGATCGGTTGCCTGTGCCGGGGCAACATTCCTTTTATTCCCCGTTTCGCTTATTCTAGCTGAAGCGTTTCAGTCGATTAAATGTTCGACAATTAAGCAATCAATTGCAGTTTCGTGAGTGCGAGGATTCCCCTGAGACGGCGGCTGGATTACTCTGTCTGCCACAAAGTTCCAGGGATTCTGGCAGGAGAGATATGACCGTACGCATAGCAATTAATGGCTTCGGTCGCATTGGGCGCAACGTGGTACGTGCATTGTACGAATCCGGTCGCCGTGCGGAAATTACCGTCGTAGCAATCAATGAACTGGCTGATGCTGCGGGTATGGCGCATCTGTTGAAATACGACACCAGCCATGGACGCTTTGCCTGGGAAGTTCGCCAGGAGCGCGACCAACTTTGGGTGGGGGACGATACGATTCGTCTGCTTCATGAATCCACCATTGAAGCCCTGCCGTGGCGTGACCTTGGCGTGGATATTGTGCTTGATTGCACGGGCGTGTTTGGCTCCCGGGCCGACGGTGAAGCCCATCTTGCCGCAGGCGCCAAAAAGGTTCTCTTCTCCCATCCTGGCGGTAACGATTTGGATGCCACCGTGGTCTACGGCGTCAATCACGAAGACATCATTGCCGGGCACCGTATTGTTTCCAATGCCTCCTGCACCACCAACTGTATTATCCCTATTATTAAGTTGCTTGATGATGCCTTTGGCATTGAGTGGGGCACGGTAACGACCATTCACTCGGCCATGCACGATCAGCAGGTGATCGATGCTTATCATCCCGACCTGCGTCGTACCCGCGCGGCGAGTCAGTCAATCATCCCGGTTGATACGCGTCTTGCTGCCGGGATCACACGTATATTCCCGCAGTTTAACGATCGTTTTGAAGCGATTGCGGTGCGTGTGCCGACCATTAACGTGACGGCAATAGATTTGAGCGTTACGGTGCGTAACGCGGTAAATGCCAATGAAGTCAACCTGTTGCTGCAAAAATCGGCGCAGGATACATTTCATGGTATAGTTGACTATACGGAATTACCGTTGGTCTCGACTGATTTTAACCACGATCCGCACAGTGCCATTATTGACGGCACGCAAACGCGGGTCAGTGGACAACACCTGATTAAAACTCTGGTCTGGTGTGATAATGAATGGGGCTTTGCTAACCGAATGCTCGACACGACGTTAGTCATGGCTGCAAGTGGTTTCAGGTAAGGCGCGCTATGCGTCTGCAAAACTTTAAGAATCAACGAGAGGATTCACCATGTCTGTAATTAAGATGACCGATCTGGATTTGGCTGGTAAGCGCGTTCTGATCCGTGCTGATTTGAACGTACCAGTTAAAGAAGGGAAAGTGACATCTGACGCACGTATCCGTGCATCTCTGCCGACCATTGAACTGGCCCTGAAGCAAGGTGCAAAAGTCATGGTGACGTCTCACCTGGGGCGTCCGACCGAAGGCGAGTACAACGAAGAATTCTCTCTGCTGCCGGTTGTTAACTACCTGAAAGACAAACTGTCTTCTCCGGTTCGCCTGGCTAAAGATTACCTCGACGGCGTTGAAGTAGCCGCGGGTGAACTGGTTGTGCTGGAAAACGTTCGCTTTAACAAAGGCGAAAAGAAAGACGACGAAGCCCTGTCCAAAAAATACGCTGCCCTGTGTGACGTATTCGTGATGGATGCTTTCGGTACCGCTCACCGTGCACAGGCTTCCACTCACGGCGTAGGTAAATTTGCAGACATCGCTTGCGCAGGCCCACTGCTGGCCGCTGAGCTGGATGCGCTGGGTAAAGCCCTGGGCAACCCAGCTCGCCCAATGGTGGCTATCGTTGGCGGGTCTAAAGTTTCTACTAAACTGACCGTGCTGGATTCCCTGTCCAAAATCGCTGACCAGCTGATTGTTGGCGGCGGCATCGCGAATACCTTCGTGGCGGCTCAAGGCCATAACGTAGGTAAATCCCTGTACGAAGCAGACCTGGTTGATGAAGCTAAACGCCTGCTGACGACCTGTGACATCCCTGTGCCAACGGATGTTCGCGTAGCCACTGAATTCTCCGAAACAGCGACTGCGACTCTGAAATCCGTCAGCGACATCAAAGATGAAGAGCAGATTCTGGACCTGGGCGACGTTTCCGCACAGAAGCTGGCTGAGATCCTGAAGAATGCAAAAACCATTCTGTGGAACGGCCCGGTTGGCGTGTTCGAATTCCCTAACTTCCGTAAAGGGACTGAAATCGTGGCTAACGCCATCGCAGACAGCGAAGCCTTCTCTATTGCCGGCGGCGGTGACACCCTGGCGGCTATCGACCTGTTCGGTATTGCCGACAAGATCTCCTACATCTCCACTGGTGGTGGTGCATTCCTCGAATTCGTGGAAGGCAAAGTTCTGCCAGCAGTAGCGATGCTCGAAGAGCGCGCGAAGAAGTAATTGTTACGGGCAGGGTATCCTGCCCGTTGTTTTTTGGTCGCCCAACAACCCGGGCGATACACAGTTTTTCTAACGGCCAACGATACAGGACAACGTAACATGTCTAAAATTTTTGATTTCGTAAAACCAGGCGTAATCACTGGTGATGACGTACAGAAAGTTTTCCAGGTAGCAAAAGAGAACAACTTTGCTCTGCCAGCAGTTAACTGCGTCGGCACCGACTCTATCAACGCCGTTCTGGAAACCGCAGCGAAAGTAAAAGCGCCGGTTATCGTACAGTTCTCCAACGGTGGCGCTGCGTTTATCGCGGGCAAAGGCGTGAAAACCGACGTGCCACAGGGTGCAGCAATCCTGGGTGCCATCTCTGGCGCACACCACGTTCACCAGATGGCTGAGCACTACGGCGTGCCTGTTATCCTGCACACCGACCACTGCGCGAAGAAACTGCTGCCGTGGATCGACGGCCTGCTGGACGCGGGTGAAAAACACTTCGCGGCTACCGGTAAACCTCTGTTCTCTTCTCACATGATTGACCTGTCCGAAGAGTCCCTGGAAGAGAACATCGAAATCAGTTCCAAATACCTGGCTCGCATGTCCAAAATTGGCATGACTCTGGAAATCGAACTGGGCTGCACCGGCGGTGAAGAAGATGGCGTGGACAACAGCCACATGGACGCTTCCGCACTTTACACCCAGCCGGAAGATGTTGATTACGCATACACCGAGCTGAGCAAAATCAGCCCGCGTTTCACCATCGCTGCTTCCTTCGGTAACGTACACGGCGTTTATAAGCCAGGTAACGTGGTACTGACCCCAACTATCCTGCGCGATTCCCAGGACTATGTTTCTAAGAAACATAACCTGCCGCACAACTCCCTGAACTTCGTATTCCACGGCGGCTCCGGTTCTACCGCTCAGGAAATCAAAGATTCCGTCAGCTACGGTGTTATCAAAATGAACATCGACACCGACACCCAGTGGGCAACATGGGACGGTATCCTGAACTACTACAAAGAAAACGAAGCTTACCTGCAGGGCCAGCTGGGCAACCCTAAAGGCGCAGATCAGCCGAACAAGAAATACTACGATCCACGCGTTTGGCTGCGTGCTGCACAGACTTCCATGATCACCCGTCTGGAGCAGGCTTTCAAAGAACTGAACGCGGTTGACGTTCTGTAATTTGTCGCGCTGAAGGTTTGAATTGAAACCCGCCTCGTGCGGGTTTTTTTACGTCTGTCCGGGCACCCATAGCGCAAATAAAGAACGACAGAATTAAAAAATAATTATAAATAATGCATAATTATTTTATTTTGTGGGTTGCAGCTGCTTCATGGCTTATCACCACAGATAAATATTCTTTAATTAAAATAAAATATTTTAAATACAATAAGTTATTGCTATGGATATGATTTTATTATCACCATAAATTTAATTTATTACCTGTCGCAAGGTTGACTTTAATCATGTAAACTGCAGATCGGAAAATGTCAACCTTTTGATTTTTATAGTTTTTAATTGTTATGCCTGCTTTGTGTGCCATCAGGCGTCTGGTAATTGTGAGTCACTGCACATAACAATCCACTGCGAATTCGATATGATCCACTGCATGGGAGATTAAATCGGCGCAAAGTTTCATGGACAATACAACGTTACCTAAAACACAGCATCTGATGGTCTTCCTGGAAGTCGTCAGAAGCGGTTCATTTGGCTCTGCGGCAAAACAACTTGGTTTAACTCAGCCTGCGGTCAGTAAAATTATCAGCGATATGGAAACCTACTTTGGATTAGCGCTGATCATACGTAAGAACACGGGCGTGAAGCTGACGGAAGCAGGAAAGGTATTGCTGACCCACTCGGAGTCCATTACCCGCGAGTTAAGAAATATGTGCAACGAGATGAGCAGCATGGTGGGGAACGATGTGGTCGATGTCTCCTTTGGCTACCCTTCATTAATTGGCTTCACCTTTTTGCCGGACATGATGAAAGAGTTTAAGGAGCTTTTCCCCCAGGCGCAGGTTTCGATGTTCGAAGCGCAGCTTTCTTCATTCTTACCTGCGATTCGCGATGGGCGGCTGGATTTTGCCATCGGCACGCTTAGCGATGAAATGCTGCTCCAGGATCTGCATATTGAGCCGCTGTTTGAGTCCGAATTTATTCTGGTCGCCAGCCGAACGCGATCCTGCGGCGGTACGACAACGCTCAGCGCCCTAAGCCACGAGCAGTGGGTGCTACCACATACCGAGATGGGATATTACAGCGAGCTGCTTACCACGTTACAAAAGAATAATATCAACAGTGAAAATATCATTAAAACGGACTCGGTGGTCACCATTTATAACCTGGTGCTGAATGCAGGATTTCTGACGGTTATTCCAGGCGATATGATTTCTCCCTTTGGCTCCAGTCAGTTTTGTAAAGTTCCGGTAGAAGATAAATTACCCGTTGCTCGTTATGCGGCGGCATGGTCGAAAAATTATTGTATTAAAAGATCTGCCGCGACCCTGGTCGAACTGGCTAAAAAACATTCGGTACGCAGCCAATATAAGTTTAACAAGCTTACCAGAGTCGCTTAATTTAATAATTGGCTTTAAATATATTTAAATGAATGCTAACGGCAAATAAAAATAATTTGCCCCCCCCTTTATTGCTTATTGTTTTAACACCGAGGTCAACATGCATATTGATTATGAACTTCCGGTTACCATTGAGGATATTCTGGAAGCTAAAAAAAGACTGGCTGGTTATATTTATAAAACAGGGATGCCGCGCTCTAACTATCTCAGTGAATGCTGCAAGGGTGAGATATTTTTGAAATTTGAAAATATGCAGCGCACCGGCTCCTTTAAAATTCGTGGCGCATTTAACAAGCTCAGCTCGTTAAGCGAAGCAGAAAAAAGAAAGGGCGTGGTAGCCTGTTCTGCGGGTAACCACGCGCAGGGCGTTTCGCTCTCCTGTGCCATTCTGGGGATTGACGGTCTGGTTGTGATGCCCAAAGGGGCACCTAAGTCCAAGGTCGCGGCAACCATGGATTACTCAGCCCAGGTCGTGCTGCACGGGGATAACTTCAACGATACCATTGCAAAGGTCAGCGAAATTGTCGAAACGGAAGGGCGCATCTTTATTCCCCCTTATGATGATGAAAAAGTGATTGCCGGGCAGGGCACTATCGGGCTGGAGATCCTGGAGGATTTATATGATGTCGATAACGTTATTGTGCCAATCGGCGGCGGTGGTTTAATTGCCGGTGTCGCGCTGGCGATTAAATCCATCAATCCGACGATTAATATTATTGGCGTGCAGGCTGAGAATGTGCACGGCATGGCCGCATCATTCCATGCCGGAGAATTAATATCGCATCGTACGGCGGGTACGTTGGCAGACGGTTGTGATGTTTCACGTCCGGGAAAAATCACTTTCGACATCGTCAGGGATCTGGTGACTGATATTATTTTGGTCAGTGAAGAAGAGATCAGAAACAGCATGGTGGCGCTCATTCAGCGTAATAAAGTGGTGACGGAAGGTGCTGGCGCTCTGGCCACCGCGGCTTTACTGAGTGGCAAACTTGATAGCTATATTAAAGGCCGTAAAACGGTAAGTATTATCTCCGGCGGGAATATCGACCTTTCGCGCGTCTCGCAAATTACCGGCTCTGTGGAAATTTAAGCTAATTACTTAAGGACCTATATTATGAGCAATACAGATGCAACACTCGTTGGTCAGAAAGAGACGTCGCTGTGGCGTAAATCAGACACCACCTGGACGCTCGGTCTGTTTGGTACAGCTATCGGCGCCGGGGTATTGTTCTTCCCCATTCGTGCAGGTTACGGCGGCTTAATTCCAATTTTAATTATGCTGTTTCTGGCCTTTCCGATAGCGTTTTACTGCCACCGCGCCCTGGCGCGTCTTTGTCTGTCCGGCAGCAACCCTTCAGGAAACATTACTGAAACGGTGGAAGAGCATTTCGGTAAAACCGGCGGGGTGGTCATCACCTTCCTGTACTTTTTTGCGATTTGCCCGCTGCTGTGGATTTACGGCGTGACCATTACCAACACCTTTATGACCTTCTGGGAAAATCAGCTGCAGCTAATGCCCCTGAACCGGGGTTTTGTGGCGCTCTTTTTACTCCTGCTGATGGCCTTTGTGATCTTCTTCGGTAAGGATCTGATGGTCAAGGTCATGAGCTATCTGGTGTTTCCTTTTATCGCCTGTCTGGTGCTGATCTCGCTGTCGCTGATCCCTTACTGGAACTCCGCGGTTATCGATCAGGTCAGCCTCAGCGATCTCTCCTTTACCGGTCACGACGGTATTCTGGTTACGGTCTGGTTGGGCATTTCTATTATGGTGTTCTCGTTTAACTTCTCGCCAATCGTATCGTCATTCGTGGTGTCCAAGCGTGAAGAGTACGAGGGAGAATTTGGCAAAGCCTACACCGAGAACAAAGTCTCAAAGATTATCTCCCGTGCCAGCATGTTGATGGTGGCCGTAGTGATGTTTTTCGCCTTCAGCTGCCTGTTTACGCTTTCTCCGCAAAACATGGCCGAGGCAAAAGCGCAGAACATCCCGGTGCTTTCCTATCTGGCTAACCATTTCTCGTCGATGTCCGGTTCGAAATCGACCTTTGCCACTATCCTCGAATACGGCGCATCAATAATCGCGCTGGTCGCCATCTTCAAATCCTTCTTTGGTCACTATCTCGGGACGCTGGAAGGGCTTAATGGTCTGATTCTTAAGTTTGGTTACCAGGGCGATAAAACCCGTGTTTCCGGCGGGAAGCTAAACCTCATTAGCATGGCTTTCATCATGGGATCGACCTGGATTGTCGCCTACGCTAACCCGAACATTCTGGATTTGATTGAAGCGATGGGCGCGCCAATTATCGCCTCGCTGCTTTGCCTGCTCCCGATGTACGCGATTCGTAAAGTGCCGGCCTTAGCGAAATATAAAGGACGCACGGAAAATATTTTTGTCACCGTCATTGGTGTGTTAACCATTCTTAATATTGTCTACAAGTTATTTTAATTTTCCCGGGCTGGCTCAGGATGAATGAGATTTAGATATGAATGACTACCCTGTAGTATTAACGATAAACTGTGGATCTTCTTCTGTTAAGTTCTCAGTTCTGGATGTCCAAACCTGCGATGTGCTTTTGGCGGGTATTTGTGAAGGTATTAATACTGAGGTCGCATATTTAACCATTAATGAGGGTGAGCCAGTTAAACTGGCTCAGCCAAATTATGAAGATGCACTGAATGCGCTTTCCATTGAGCTTGAGAAAAGAGACTTAATGGCCAGCGTGGCTTTTATTGGACACCGCATAGCACATGGCGGTGAGGTATTTAAAGAGTCAGTTTTAATTACCGACCAGGTCATCGAACAGATCCGGCAGGTATCGCCTCTGGCACCGCTGCATAACTACGCCAATTTAAGCGGCGTTGAATCCGCACGCGCGCGTTTTCCGCATGTCCCTCAGGTAGCCGTGTTTGATACCAGCTTTCATCAGACATTAAAACCGGAGGCGTATCTGTACGGTTTACCCTACCGCTACTTCGAAGACTACGGCGTGCGTCGCTATGGCTTCCACGGCACGTCGCATCGCTATGTGGCGCAGCGTGCCAATGATTTGCTTGGCCTTTGCGCGGAACATTCAGGGTTGGTGATTGCTCACTTAGGCAATGGTGCTTCCGTTTGCGCGGTGCAAAACGGCAAGAGCGTCGATACGTCGATGGGGATGACGCCGCTTGAAGGTCTGATCATGGGCACCCGCTGCGGCGACGTGGATTTTGGCGCCATGGCGTGGCTTGCCCGACAAACGGGGCAATCACTCGATGATCTCGAACAGGTGGCGAATAAAGAATCTGGCCTGCTGGGGATTTCAGGCATATCGTCAGATTTAAGGACGCTGGAAAAAGCCTGGCATCAAGGTGAGCCTCGCGCGCAGCTTGCTATTAATACGTTTGTCCACCGAATCGCCCGGACGATTGGGGGACACGCGGCGGCGTTATTACGTCTGGATGGCGTTATTTTTACCGGTGGTATTGGCGAAAATTCGCAGCTTATCAGACGTCTGGTGGTTGAACGTCTGCGGGTTTTTGGCATTTATCTCGATCGGGACAAAAATAGTCAGAGCAACCGGGTAGGGGAAAGAATAATTTCTGATGCTCACTCCTCGGTCGTTTGCGCAGTTATTCCCACCAATGAAGAGAAAATGATTGCGCTTGATGCCCTGCATATCGGGAAAGAATGCCGCCTCGCGGAATATGCCTGAAATATTAATGTGGTTCAGAGGACAGAAGTAATGAAAGTGGATATTGATATTACCAACGAAGATTATTCTCTTGCCTGGCAGCAATTTTCCGGTGAGGAATGGAAATACGACATTAACGTTCGGGATTTTATCCAGCATAACTATACGCCTTATTGCGGCGATGAGTCATTTTTAGCCACCGCGACGCCTGCGACCACCGCATTGTGGGAAAAAGTGATGGAGGGCATTCGTCTTGAAAACGCCACCCATGCGCCGGTGGACTTCGATACGAATATTGCCACCACCATTACCGCGCACGCGCCGGGCTATATAATCAAAGCACACGAGAAGATTGTCGGCCTGCAGACGGATAAACCGCTTAAGCGTGCTCTGCACCCTTATGGCGGTATCAACATGATCAAAAGCTCGTTTGAAGCTTATGGTCGCGAGATGGATCCGGCGTTTGAGTATCAGTTTACTTCGCTGCGCAAGACGCACAACCAGGGCGTCTTCGACGTTTATTCTCCGGATATTCTGCGCTGCCGTAAATCAGGCGTGCTGACCGGTCTGCCTGATGGCTATGGCCGCGGACGCATTATTGGTGATTACCGGCGCGTGGCGCTGTACGGTATTGCGTATCTGGTGCGCGAGCGTGAACTTCAGTTTGCCGACCTGCAAGGCCAGCTGGAGCGGGGAGAAAATCTGGATGCCGTGATTCGACTGCGTGAGGAGCTTGCCGAGCATCGCAGGGCGCTGCTGCAAATTCAGGAAATGGCAGCCCGCTACGGCTTTGATATTTCTCGCCCGGCGCGTAACGCCCAGGAAGCGCTGCAATGGCTCTATTTTGCCTATCTCGCCGCGGTGAAATCGCAAAATGGCGGCGCGATGTCTCTGGGACGCACGACGACATTTATTGATATTTACATTGAACGCGATCTGCGGGCAGGGCTACTGACCGAAGAGCAGGCGCAGGAGCTGGTCGATCACTTCATCATGAAGATCCGTATGGTGCGCTTCCTGCGTACGCCGGAGTTCGATTCGCTCTTCTCGGGCGATCCTATCTGGGCGACGGAAGTGATCGGCGGCATGGGGCTGGACGGGCGAACGCTGGTGACCAAAAACGCCTTCCGCTACCTGAATACGCTCTACACTATGGGGCCGGCACCGGAGCCAAATTTAACGATCCTCTGGTCGGAAGCCTTGCCTAAGCCGTTCAAAGTCTTTGCGGCCAAAGTTTCCATCGAAACCTCGTCGTTGCAGTATGAAAATGACGATCTGATGCGCTGCGACTTTAACAGCGATGACTACGCAATAGCCTGCTGCGTGAGCCCGATGGTGATCGGCAAACAAATGCAGTTCTTTGGCGCCCGCGCAAACCTCGCGAAAACGCTGCTGTATTGCATCAACGGCGGGATGGATGAAAAGCTCAATATTCAGGTCGGGCCAAAAACGCCGATGCTGCTCGATGAAGTGCTGGATTACGACAAGGTCATGAACAGCCTGGACCACTTTATGGACTGGCTGGCGATGCAGTATGTCACCGCGCTGAACCTCATCCACTATATGCACGATAAATACAGCTATGAGGCGTCGCTGATGGCGCTGCACGACCGGGATGTCTATCGCACCATGGCCTGCGGGATTGCCGGGCTGTCGGTGGCCGTTGACTCACTTTCCGCCATTAAATACGCCACCGTTAAACCGGTGCGCGATCATACCGGGCTGGCCGTAGATTTTGTGATTGAGGGTGATTATCCGCAGTACGGGAATAACGACGATCGCGTCGATGCGATTGCCTGCGATCTGGTCGAGCGCTTTATGAAAAAGATCCAGGCGCTGCCAACCTATCGCAATGCGGTGCCTACGCAGTCGATCCTGACGATCACCTCGAACGTGGTATACGGCAAAAAAACGGGTAACACCCCGGACGGCCGTCGGGGCGGGACACCTTTTGCACCGGGTGCGAACCCGATGCATGGCAGGGATCGCAAAGGCGCGGTGGCCTCTTTAACCTCGGTGGCAAAACTGCCGTTTAGCTACGCAAAAGACGGTATTTCCTACACTTTCTCCATTGTCCCTGCGGCATTAGGGAGAGAGGATGCCGTGCGCCAGCTCAATCTGGTGGGGCTATTAGACGGCTATTTCCACCACGATGTGAAAACCGAAGGCGGGCAGCATCTGAATGTCAACGTGATGAACAAAGAGATGCTGCTGGATGCCATTGAGCACCCGGAAAAGTATCCGACGCTGACAATCCGCGTCTCCGGTTATGCGGTTCGCTTCAATGCGTTAACGCGTGAGCAGCAGCAGGATGTTATCTCCCGTACTTTCACGCAGGCGATTTAATTTGCGAGGCAATATGAGTCATATTATCGAAACGAAAAGGGCGCCGGGGGCTATTGGCCCTTACGTGCAGGGTGTCGATCTTGGCAAGCTGGTCTTTACATCAGGACAAATACCGGTTGATCCGCAAACGGGCGTCATTCCTGAAAAGGTGATCGAGCAAACGCGTTTAAGCCTGGAAAACGTGAAGGCCATCATTCAGGCTGCGGGTCTGGAAGTAGGTAACATCATCAAAACGACGGTGTTTGTCACCGATTTAAAAGATTTTGAGGCGATAAATCAGACCTATAAGCAGTTTTTCGATGAGCATGAAGCCAGCTATCCTGCCCGCAGCTGTGTGCAGGTCGCCCGCTTGCCCAAAGACGTGAAGCTTGAGATAGAGGCTATCGCCTCACATCTGGACTGCTGGTAACCTCCTGACCCACTCAGAGGCCGCTGCCGTTTAGCGGCCTTTTTTATGAGCGCAGACAGGCTGGTGAATTCCTGGCACAGATGACTATTTTTGTTTACCCTTTACAATCATGCCCTTCTCCTTGGGAACGGTTTATTTTTGCCCGCATGGGTAAGCAGAAGGATAGTTGAATGGAAGATCTAAACGTCGTAGACAGTATTAATCATGCCGGGGGCTGGCTGGTGCGCAACCAGGCTTTACTGTTGAGCTATGCGGTCAACATTGTGGCGGCGATTGCCATCCTGATTGTCGGGATGATCGTGGCCCGCATGGTGTCTGGCGGTATTAATCGTGTGATGCGGGCTCGTCAGATTGACGCAACTGTGGCTGATTTCCTCTCCGCGCTGGTGCGCTACGGGATTATTGCCTTTACATTGATTGCCGCTCTGGGTCGGGTAGGCGTGCAAACGGCGTCGGTGATTGCCGTCCTTGGTGCCGCCGGTCTGGCGATTGGCCTTGCGCTGCAAGGGTCGCTTTCTAACCTCGCCGCTGGCGTATTGTTGGTGACCTTCCGTCCTTTCCGCGCCGGTGAATATGTTGACCTGGGCGGCATCGCGGGAACCGTGTTAAACGTACAGATCTTCTCCACCACTTTACGCACGGCAGATGGCAAAATCGTGGTGGTGCCTAACGGTAAAATTATCGCCGGGAATATCATCAACTTCTCCCGCGAGCCTGCTCGTCGCAACGAGTTTATTATTGGCGTGGCTTACGATGCTGATATCGACCAGGTGAAACAGATCCTTACCGAGATCGTTACCAGCCACGAGCTTGTCCTTAAAGATCGCGAAATTACGGTACGCCTGCATGAGCTGGGGCCTTCTTCCGTTAACTTCGTGGTGCGTGCCTGGAGTAAAAGCGGTGACCTGCAAAACGTTTACTGGGACGTGCTGGAGCGTATCAAGAAAGCGCTCGATGCCAACGGTATCAACATTCCTTACCCGCAGATGGATGTTAATTTTAAAGGTATAAAAGACGCGGCATAACAAAAACAGGAAGGTCAGCTGAGGCTGGCCTTCTTGCTATTAGCATCCCTTATCAGGCATTAAATTTATCCATTTCCTCTAATAAAACTTCCTCGTTACACTCTCCTCAATGACCTGACATTGAAGAGGGAACTATTGTGTTATCTTATTATTTTCAAGGTGTTGCATTGGGTGCAGCGCTGATCCTTCCCCTTGGTCCGCAAAATGCTTTTGTCCTCAATCAGGGCATTCGCCGTCAGTATCACCTGATGATTGCCTCCCTGTGTGCGCTAAGCGATGTGATATTAATCTGTGGCGGAATTTTCGGCGGCAGCGCTATTTAATGCAGTCGCCGTGGCTGCTGGCGTTAGTGACCTGGGGCGGCGTCGCCTTTCTGCTGTGGTACGGCTGGGGGGCGCTGCGTACGGCGATGAGCAACAGCATTGAGCTGGCCTCGGCAGAGGTACTCAAACAGGGGCGCTGGCGGATTGTGGCGACTATGCTGGCGGTGACCTGGCTGAATCCTCATGTTTATCTCGACACCTTTGTGGTGCTGGGTAGTCTTGGTGGCCAGCTTGCCGAGGAGCCAAAACGCTGGTTTGCATTGGGCACGGTCAGCGCTTCTGTTATCTGGTTTTTTGGCCTGGCTATTCTGGCCGCATGGCTTGCTCCGCGGCTTCGCACCGCGAAGGCTCAGCGAATCATCAATGGCGTAGTGGGGCTGGTGATGTGGTTTATCGCCCTTCAGCTGGCCTGGGATGGCGTGCAGCATCTGCATACGCTGCTGAGTTAATTCGCCTTATTCTGATAGACAAGTTACCATTCCAGGCTAAGCTTGCTGCCAGACATCCGTGTTTTTTCCCGGGTGTAATGACAGTGGAACGTAGCATGGAGGTATTACAGTGAAGTTTAAAACCCTGGCATTAGCCGCTTTAGTAGGATTTGTTTCGGTTCCGGCGTTGGCAGGCGAGCTGCCAAACGGCCCACACGTCGTCACGTCCGGCGCAGCCAGCGTGGATGCCGTTCCTGATATTGCCACGCTCGCAATTGAAGTTAACGTCTCGGCAAAAGACGCGGCGTCCGCCAAGAAACAGGCCGACGATCGCGTGGCGCAATACCTGACTTTCCTGCAGCAAAGTGGCGTTGAGAAGAAAGACATCAATGCGGCAAACCTGCGTACTCAGCCAGAGTATGAATACCTGAAAGACGGCAAAACGCAGCTGAAAGGCTATCGTGCCGTGCGCCAGGTTGAAGTGACCCTGCGCAAACTCGACAAGATGAACGAGCTGCTTGATGGGGCGTTAAAATCCGGTCTGAATGAAATCCGCTCAGTCTCGCTGGGCGTTGCTCATCCTGATGAGTACAAAGATAAAGCGCGTAAAGAAGCGATCAACGATGCTATGCGTCAGGCAAAACTGTTGGCCGAAGGCTTTAACAGCAAGCTGGGCCCGGTATACAGCGTGCGTTATCACGTTTCTAACTACCAGCCAGCCCCGATGGTACGGATGATGAAAGCGGATGCAGCGGCGCCGGTTTCAGCCCAGGATACCTACGATCAGCAGACCATTCAGTTCGACGACCAGGTTGATGTGGTGTTTGAGCTGGAACGCGCTCAGAGCCAGCCTGCACAATAAGCAGTTGGGATAAGGCGTTTTCAACTGGAAAAGCCCGCTTTTAAGCGGGCTCAGACTGATGGCGAGCCCTGTCTTCATGCAGGACAAGCAGAGATCGCCCAATAAAAAAATAAGGAAAATCAATTTGTTGATTTTCGGCAGCTAACGTCAAAGAAGGAAAAACCACGCTTTTTCCTTCTTTGTTAGCAATAAAAGCCCGCTTAGAAAGCGGGCTTTTTGCTATTCGGCGTCCTGGCGTAACACTCGGTGTCCATATTCCAGCAGCGCGTCCGTGACGTTGCGCATCATGCGGCTTTCCGGCGCAAACCGGTGCCAGTAGAGCATACGTCTTTGCATCAGACCCGGCGTCAGGTCGATAAGCTCGCCGCTATTGAGCTCTCTTTCGATTTGCAGGTGCGGGATCATACAGCACGTTGTTCCCTGACGAGCCAGCTGCACAAAGGCTTCCGAAGAGTTAACGATATGGCAGGGCACGCTGCCGGGAGATAAATCAAAGTTCTGCTGCAAAAAAGCCTGATGCATATCGTCCAGGTGGTCGAAGGCCACGGCGGGGGCTTTCAGCAGTGCGGAGCGCGTCACGCCATTCGGAAAATAGCGGGCGGCAAACTCTTTTGATCCCACAAAAAGATAGTCCAGCGCGCCTAAACGATCGACGAGGCAGCTGGGCAGCGGCTGTGGTTGAATAGATACCGCTCCCACCACTTCGCCACGACGCAGGCGTTCCTGCGTCCGGGTTTCGTCTTCAACCTGAAGATTCAGGCGAATAGGGGAGTCGGCCAGCACCGGGGCCAGCGCAGGCAGCAGCCAAGTGGCCAGACTGTCGGCGTTCACCGCCAGCGACAGCAGCAGCGGCGTGGAGCCGATTTGTTCATCACCCAGCCACTCCTCTTCCAGCAGCTCCACCTGGCGAAGCAGAGCCAGCAGTTTCTGCCCCTGCTCCGTTGGACGAGGGGGGACAGTGCGAACTAACAATGGCTGGCCGAACATGTTTTCCAGTTGCTTAATGCGCTGTGACACTGCGGATTGAGTGATGCAGAGCTTTTGCGCCGCGCGCTCAAATCCTCGTTCACGAATAACCGCATCCAGCGCCTGTAGTGTTCTGTAGTCCGGGCGTTTCATTGTCGTTTGCTGACTCCTGTTTTTATTGTGCAAGCACTATGACATAAATTTGCCGCCAATCCAGACCAAATCCACAAAGATCGGATGAGTTCAGCCATTCGCGGGGACAATCCTGTCGGGCATGCTTTATAATGCGCGTCAGTTTTCACAGCACAGGCAACTAACCATGACGCAGGATGAACTGAAAAAAGCAGTCGGATGGGCAGCACTCCAGTACGTGCAGCCGGGCACTATCGTTGGCGTGGGTACAGGATCGACCGCAGCGCACTTTATTGATGCTCTGGGCACCATCAAACACCAGATTGATGGCGCAGTCTCCAGCTCTGACGCTTCCACCGCCAAACTGAAAAGCCTCGGTATCACCGTCTACGATCTTAACGAAGTTGATTCCCTCGGGATCTATGTCGACGGCGCGGATGAGATCAACGGGCAGATGCAGATGATCAAAGGCGGCGGCGCGGCGCTTACCCGTGAAAAGATCATTGCTTCAGTGGCCGATAAGTTTATCTGTATTGCGGATGCGTCAAAGCAGGTGGATATTCTGGGCAACTTCCCGCTGCCGGTTGAAGTGATCCCGATGGCGCGTAGCTGCGTGGCGCGCGAACTGGTGAAGCTGGGTGGCCGCCCGGAATACCGTCAGGGCGTCGTGACCGATAACGGTAACATCATTCTTGATGTTTATGGCCTGAGCATTATCGATCCTGTCGCGCTGGAAAACGCGATTAACGGCCTGCCTGGCGTGGTTACCGTAGGGCTGTTTGCCAACCGTGGCGCAGATGTCGCGCTTATCGGTACGGCTGACGGCGTGAAAACCATCGTAAAATGATCTGAGCGGGGCGCTTTCTGCGCCCCAAAAATCCGTATAAAAAATGACAAATTATTTTAACGGTAATTTTGGTGACATATGTCACATTCTCGTAAAGCGCCTGTGATTCATTCCTGGTTCTCTCTTCCGTCCAGCATTTTGTGCTAACACCAACCTTTTTAGCCCTTTTCGGCTACGCCGCAACGCAATCGTTTATATTGCCGAAGGCGTAAATTTTGATATTTTGACAGAAGGGTAACTTATACGCAGAACAGATAAACAGGGTCGGGAAATGGCAAAAGTATCACTGGAGAAAGACAAAATTAAATTCCTGCTGGTGGAAGGCGTGCACCAGAAAGCGGTCGAGAATCTTCGCGCGGCAGGTTATACCAACATCGAGTATCACAAAGGCGCGCTGGATAGCGATGCCTTAAAGGATGCTATCCGCGATGCCCATTTCATCGGCTTACGATCCCGCACCCACTTAACCGAAGATGTCCTGGCGGCGGCAGAAAAACTGGTGGCGATCGGCTGTTTCTGTATTGGCACCAACCAGGTCGATCTGGACGCGGCGGCCAAACGCGGTGTGCCTGTTTTTAACGCTCCCTTCTCCAATACGCGCTCCGTAGCCGAGCTGGTTATTGGCCAGCTGCTGCTGCTGCTGCGTGGCGTTCCGGAAGCGAACGCAAAGGCGCACCGTGGCGTATGGAATAAACTGGCCGTCGGCTCCTTTGAAGCTCGCGGTAAAAAGCTGGGTATCATAGGTTACGGTCATATCGGCACCCAGCTGGGCATCCTGGCTGAAGCGCTCGGCATGCACGTTTTCTTCTACGATATCGAAAATAAACTGCCGCTGGGTAATGCAACCCAGGTGCAGCATCTTTCCGACCTGCTGAATATGAGCGACGTGGTCAGCCTGCACGTACCTGAAAACGCCTCCACGAAAAACATGATTGGTGCCAACGAACTGGCGCTGATGAAGCCGGGTTCACTGCTGATTAACGACGCTCGCGGCACCGTGGTGGATATTCCAGCCCTGTGTGATGCGCTGGCCCGTAAACACCTGGCGGGGGCGGCAATCGACGTCTTCCCGACGGAGCCTGCTACCAACAGCGATCCTTTCACTTCACCGCTTTGCGAATTTGATAACGTCATTCTGACGCCACATATCGGCGGCTCCACTCAGGAAGCGCAGGAAAATATCGGTCTGGAAGTGGCGGGCAAGCTGGCGAAATACTCCGATAATGGCTCAACGCTATCTGCGGTGAACTTCCCGGAAGTTTCCCTGCCGCTGCACGGCGGAACCACAAGTCGTCTGCTGCACATTCACGAAAACCGCCCGGGTATTCTGACCGCGCTCAACCAGATCTTTGCCGACCAGGGCATCAACATTGCCGCACAGTTCCTGCAAACCACGCCGCAGATGGGCTACGTGGTGATTGATATTGATGCGGAAGAAGATGTCGCAGAGGCGGCGCTGAAATCCATGAAAGGGGTACCGGGGACTATCCGCGCGCGTCTGCTTTACTGATTGTTTGCCTGAGCCTGACCTTCTCTCCTGGGGGAGAAGGTTGGGCCTGACCACGCCCAAATCCGCGAAGGTGTGACAACCGCGGGCAAGGGAATATCCCACTCTTCGGCGGGCAATGCCGTTACCTGCTGACAATCATGCGCCAGACCTACCGGCCATAACCTGTGCTGCCGCCAGTTCTGTAGCGTGCGATCGTAAAATCCACCGCCCATACCTAAACGCTGGCCCTGCTCATCGAAAGCCACCAGCGGCGTAATCAGTACATCGAGTTTATCCAGCGCAAGCACATTACGAACATCAAGCTGCGGCTCGAGAATTTTCAGACGATTCATAACCAGCGGGCTATGTTGATCGTAACGCAGGAACAGCAGGTTGCCTTTGCTGAAAGGGTGAAGTACCGGAAGATAAACGGTTTTTCCTGCCTGCCATAAAGCCTGAATCAGCGGGCGGGTATCCAGCTCCCCGTCAAAAGATAAAAACACGGCGACGCTGTTCGCTTCTTGCACCGGCGGATAGGCAAGCATACGCGACGCGGCCTGTTGGGCAAAAAGCTGCTGTTCAGAGGCGGTAAGGGCGCGACGACGCTGCCGTATAGTCTGGCGAATTTCGCTACGAAGTGTGGAAACGGGAGGGACAGGTGAAGCTTGTGATGTAGATGTCATACGTGATGACCGGGTAGAAAGAGGGAATCTCCGAGATGCCGCCGCAGGCTGTAACCCTTGAACCCTTGGTTCAAGGTGAATGCAGCGTCACTGTCATCAGGCTTCTCGGACGGACCGAGCATGCTCACCGACGGTGGAGCACCACATTCTTGTGGTATGAAATATCGGCTCAGGGGACTGGCCCGCTTGCAAACATCTCAGAGAAATTTTTTCTTCCCAGTCACTCTACCATAGTCGACTGGGAAGCGTTATTCAAAATTTGGACCCTGTCTTTCTGTTATGCGACCCTGTTCCAGTAACGCCTGTTCAATGGTCTGCTGTAACATTTTGATCCGCTGCTCCATGTTAGCAGCATAGTCACGGGTTTTCGATTTTTCCTGAGCTAATTCATAGCAAATATTCAGCGCTGCTATGAAAACGAGCTGCTCAGTATTTGTGACTCTAGTGCGAACTTTTAAATCTTGCAACCGCTGATCCAGCTCAACCGCAGCCTGATTCAGCGCATCCTGTTGTTCAGGCGGACAATTCACGCGCAATGAACGACCGAAAATTTGGATATCGACTGGTTGTGCAGACATGCCACCTTCCTGCTGTTAACTCGCCTGCCTTACGTAAACCTGTTACCGGGCCACGAAAGGGGCGTCACTATAGCTACCCCGTTATGAAGATACAAGCCCTTTTCTGGTGCCCCGGAGTCCCTGGTGGTAGCATAACATGAACTATCCCTGCCAACGATGACGAATGCGCATGTCTATACAGAACGCTATGCCAGGCTACGACGCCGTAAGCCAACTTTTGAACCAACAAGGCGTGGGGCTGACCCCCGCGGAAATGCACGGCTTAATCAGTGGCATGCTGTGTGGTGGCAACAAAGACAGCAGCTGGCAACCGCTGCTGCACGACCTGACCAACGAAGGGTTAGCCTTTAGCCAGAACCTGGCCGACACCCTGCGCGATATGCACAGCGCAACGGGCGACGCGCTGGAAGACGACGGTTTCCTGTTCCAGCTATATCTGCCGGACGGAGACGAAGTCACCGTCTTTGACCGTGCCGACGCGCTTGCTGGCTGGGTTAACCATTTCCTGCTGGGCCTGGGCGTGACCCAGCCTAAACTTGATAAAGTCACCGGTGAAACCGGGGAAGCTATCGACGATCTTCGTAATATTGCCCAGCTTGGCTATGACGAAGATGAAGATCAGGAAGAGCTGGAAATGTCGCTTGAAGAGATTATCGAGTACGTGCGCGTCGCGGCGCTGCTGTGCCACGATACCTTTACCCGCCCGGTTCCCACCGCGCCGGAAGTACGTAAGCCAACGCTACACTAAGAATAAAAAGCTGCAGGAGGTGTGATGAATCAGCAGGAATTTCTTCGCCGCCGCCAGGCTCTGCTGGCAAAAATGGCCCCAGCCAGCGCGGCCCTCATTTTTGCGGCTCCTGAGGCCACGCGCAGCGCCGACAGCGAGTATCCTTATCGTCAAAACAGCGATTTTTGGTACTTCACCGGGTTTAATGAACCCGAAGCCGTTTTGGTGCTGATTAAAAGCGACGAAACTCACAACCACAGCGTGTTGTTCAATCGGCTGCGGGATAAAACGGCGGAAATCTGGTTTGGGCGTCGTCTGGGGCAGGAGGCGGCACCGGAAAAACTGGCTGTCGATCGTGCTCTCGCCTTTTCTGAGATTGGCGAGCAGCTGCATCTGCTGTTAAACGGTCTGGACGTTGTCTATCACGCTCAGGGCGAATATGACTACGCCGACAGCATTGTTTTTGCCGCGCTGGACAAATTGCGTCGCGGTTCGCGCCAGAATCTTTTCGCTCCGGCAACGCTGACGGACTGGCGACCGTGGGTACATGAGCAACGTCTGTTCAAATCCGCAGAAGAGATTGCTGTCCTGCGTCGTGCAGGTGAGATAAGCGCGCTGGCGCATACCCGCGCGATGGAAAAATGTCGCCCGGGTATGTTCGAGTATCAGCTTGAGGGGGAAATTCTTCACGAGTTCAGCCGCCACGGTGCACGTTTCCCCTCCTACAACACCATTGTTGGCAGCGGGGAAAACGGCTGCATACTGCACTACACGGAAAACGAAAGTGAGATGCAGGATGGCGACCTGGTGCTGATTGATGCAGGTTGCGAATACAAAGGTTATGCGGGGGATATCACCCGTACGTTCCCGGTGAACGGCAAGTTCTCCCCGGCGCAGCGAGAAATTTACGATATCGTTTTAGAGTCTTTAGAAACCGCTCTCCGGCTCTATCGCCCCGGGACTTCCATGCAGGAAGTCACCGGCGAGGTGATCCGCATAATGGTCAAGGGGCTGGTGAATCTCGGTATTCTTAAAGGCGAGGTGGATCGGCTGATAGCGGATAATGCGCACCGGGCTTTCTTTATGCACGGCCTGAGCCACTGGCTGGGACTGGATGTGCACGACGTCGGGGTTTACGGGCAGGATCGTTCTCGTGTGCTGGAGCCGGGTATGGTAATTACCGTTGAGCCGGGCCTGTACATTGCGCCGGATGCCGATGTGCCGGCGCAGTATCGCGGCATTGGTATCCGTATCGAGGATGACATCCTTATCACCCCGGAAGGCAACGAAAACCTGACGGCGAGCGTGGTGAAGTCGGCAGACGATATAGAAGCCCTGATGGCGGCGGCGCGTCAGTCATGAGCGTGATTATTGTCGGCGGCGGCATGACCGGCGCAACGCTCGCGCTGGCTATCTCCCACATGACCGGCGGCAAGCTGCCGGTACATCTGATTGAAGCAAAAGCGCCTGATTCTGCGGCCCATCCCGGCTTTGATGCCAGAGCTATTGCGCTGGCACAGGGTACATGCCAGCAGTTGACGGCTATCGGCGTCTGGCCGGCGATTTCATCCTGTGCAACGGCGATAACTTCAGTGCATGTCAGCGACCGCGGGCATGCGGGATTCGTCACGCTGGAAGCGGAAGACTACCAGATAAGCGCGCTGGGGCAGGTCATTGAGCTGCACGACGTCGGCCAGCGTCTGTTTGCCTTACTGCGTAAAGCACCTGGCGTCACGCTGCATTGCCCCCGACGGGTTGTCTCTTTCACTCGCGAAGAGGGTGGAGTGAGCGTCACGCTGGATGACGGTGCTCTGCTTGAAGGCAAACTGTTGGTCGCCGCAGATGGCACCCGCTCCGGGCTTGCCGCGCAGTGTGGCATGACCTGGCAGCAGGAGAATTATCGCCAGATCGCAGCGATTGCGAACGTCACTACCACCTTACCGCATAACGGGCGGGCGTTTGAACGCTTTACCGAGTTTGGCCCGCTTGCCATGCTGCCTATGTCCGATGGCCGCAGTTCGTTAGTGTGGTGTCATCCGCAGGAGGCGCAAAGCGAGATTAATGGCTGGAGTGACGAACAGTTCTGCAACGAACTGCAGCGAGCTTTTGGCTGGCGGCTTGGGCGTATCACCCATGCAGGCGCACGGCATGTTTATCCCCTGGCATTAACCACCGCTTCGCAGCCTGTCTCTCATCGCCTTGCTCTGGTGGGCAATGCCGCGCAAACGCTGCACCCTATCGCCGGGCAAGGCTTTAATCTTGGCCTGCGCGATGTGATGTCGCTTGCGGAATCTCTGGCCTGTGCGCAGCAGGATCCGGGCAGCTATACCGTCCTGGCTGAATATCAACGGCGTCGTGCCGCAGATAAAGCCGCTACTATTGGCGTAACGGACGGGCTGGTGCAGCTTTTTGCCAACCGTTGGGCGCCGCTGGTGGTGGGACGCAATCTGGGCCTGATGGCGATGGAACATTTTACTCCGGCACGAGACGTGCTGGCACAGCGTACCCTTGGCTGGGTTGCGCGTTAAAGGAGAGTCAATTTGCAAAGCGTTGATGTGGCGATTGTCGGTGGCGGCATGGTAGGCCTGGCTGTGGCCTGCGGCCTGCAAGGGAGTGGGCTGCGCGTGGCGGTGTTAGAGCATCATCTTCCGCAGCCGCTGGCCGTCGATGCCCCCCCGGCACTGCGCGTTTCGGCCATAAACGCTGCCAGCGAGAAGCTGCTGGCCCATCTTGGCGTCTGGCCAAATATCATCGCTCAGCGTGCCTGTGCCTATCACGGCATGGAAGTGTGGGAGCGGGACAGCTTCGGCAGAATTGCTTTTGATGACCAAAAATTTGGGTTCAGCCACCTTGGGCATATCATCGAAAACGCCGTGATTCATCATGCGCTCTGGCAGCGTGCAGAGCAGTGCTCGGACGTTACGCTGATGGCGCCCGCTGAAGTGCAGCAGGTTGCCTGGGGCGAGAACGAAGCGTTCATTACCCTCAGGGATGGGGCGATGCTGACGGCTCGCCTTGTCGTGGGGGCCGACGGCGCAAATTCCTGGCTGCGCAAGCAGGCGGATATCCCTCTGACCTTCTGGGATTACAAACACCATGCGCTGGTGGCAACTATTCGCACAGAGCAGCCGCACGAGGGCGTAGCGCGTCAGGTCTTCCACGGCGACGGCATTCTTGCCTACCTGCCGCTGTCTGACCCGCACCTTTGCTCGATTGTCTGGTCGCTGCCACCGCTGGAAGCAGAGCGTATGCAGAATGCAACCCCGGAAGAATTTAATCAGGCGCTTTCCGTTGCTTTTGATTTGCGTCTTGGGCTGTGTCAGGCCGAGAGTGAAAGACAAGTTTTCCCACTGACCGGTCGCTATGCGCGTAACTTTGCGGCCCACCGCCTTGCACTGGTGGGCGATGCGGCGCATACCATTCATCCGCTGGCAGGGCAGGGGGTTAACCTTGGCTTTATGGACGCCGCTGAACTGATCGATCAGGTGCGCCGCCTGCATCGTCAGGGGAAAGACATCGGGCAGTATTTATATCTGCGCCGCTACGAGCGCAGCCGTAAACACAGTGCGGCGATGATGCTGGCGAGTATGCAGGGTTTCCGCGATCTGTTTGCGGGCAGCAACCCGGCGAAAAAGCTGCTGCGTGACGTTGGGCTAAAGCTGGCCGATACCCTGCCGGGTGTCAAATCCCAACTGGTGCGTCAGGCTATGGGCTTGCAGGATCTGCCTTCCTGGCTGCGCTAAATTAATAACGTTAAGTCGATCACACTTCCCTTCCCGGTTTGCGGGAAGGGCTCTCCCCGCCTCATTTGAAATATTCTAATCTCACGCTCAATTTCGGATTACTTTTTTTAATGTCATGTTTTTTGTGATGTAGTGATTTTGTTTCTGAAATGGTCGTAAATGTTAGCTAACTCTAAATTCCTCGTTCAACACTTCTGATTTATGCGTATCAGCTCGCATTTTTGTAGTCGAATAATCTGCATGCTGCACCCCCGGTTTTGGTCATAAGCTAATGGAATGACCGGTTTCCCCTTATGGTTTACGCGTCATTTCAGTGGTAAGTTCAGATGAAAGGTAACGTTTGCGTCGCCCTAAAAAAGAGGGTGATGCCGGGTTTCGTCTGACGGACAGCAGGGCGTCAACGCGCTCTGCCCCTGATGGTTAAAGAGGAAAAGATGGCTCAACAGACCCCTTTGTTTGAACAGCACACTCTCTGCGGTGCGCGGATGGTCGATTTCCACGGCTGGATGATGCCGCTGCACTACGGCTCGCAGATTGACGAACACCATGCGGTACGCACTGACGCAGGCATGTTCGATGTTTCCCATATGACCATTGTTGATTTACACGGCAGCCGCACCCGCGAATTCCTGCGCTATCTGGTCGCCAACGACGTGGCCAAACTCACCCAGCCGGGCAAAGCCCTGTATACCGGCATGCTTAATGCGTCCGGCGGCGTTATCGACGACCTGATTATCTATTTCTTCACTGAAGATTACTTCCGCCTGGTGGTGAACTCCGCCACACGTGAAAAGGATCTTGAGTGGATCAACCAGCATGCGGAACCCTTCGCGGTTGAAGTCACCGTCCGCGACGATCTCTCTTTAATTGCCGTGCAGGGGCCAACAGCTCAGGCAAAAGCCGCGACGTTGTTCAGCGAAGAGCAGCGCAAAGCGGTGGCAGGCATGAAACCTTTCTTTGGCGTGCAGGCGGGTGATTTATTTATTGCCACCACGGGCTATACCGGAGAGGCGGGTTATGAGATTGCCATGCCGAACGAGAAAGCCGCCGAGTTCTGGGCACATCTGGTAGAAGCTGGCGTCAAGCCATGCGGCTTGGGTGCTCGCGATACGCTGCGTCTGGAAGCGGGCATGAACTTGTATGGTCAGGAGATGGACGAAGGGATTTCTCCGCTCGCGGCAAACATGGGCTGGACCATTGCCTGGGAACCCGCAGACCGCGACTTTATCGGCCGTGATGCCCTTGAAGCGCAGCGTGCAAAAGGAACAGAAAAGCTGGTCGGCCTGATCATGACCGACAAGGGCGTATTACGTAACGAGCTGCCCGTTCGTTTTACTGACAGCGCTGGTAACGCCTGCGAAGGCATTATCACCAGCGGCACCTTCTCACCCACGCTCGGCTACAGCATCGCTCTGGCCCGCGTACCGGCAGGCATTGGCGAAACCGCTATTGTGCAGATCCGTAACCGTGAAATGCCGGTCAAAGTGACGAAACCTGTTTTTGTTCGCGCCGGTAAGCCCGTCGCACAGTAAATTTCAAAGAAGGAAACAAGAATGAGCAATGTGCCTAATGAACTGAAATACAGCAAAGAACACGAATGGCTGCGTAAAGAAGCGGACGGTTCCTACACCGTAGGTATCACCGAGCACGCTCAGGAGCTGCTTGGTGACATGGTATTTGTGGATCTGCCAGACGTTGGCTCTACCGTTAGCACCGGCGACGACTGCGCCGTTGCGGAATCGGTGAAGGCCGCGTCCGATATCTACGCGCCAATCAGCGGTGAAATCATTGCCGTGAACAGCGAGCTGGAAGGTAATCCTGAGCTGGTGAACAGCGAGCCTTACACCGGCGGCTGGATTTTCAAAATCAAAGCCAGCGACGAATCCGAGCTGGAGGGGCTGCTTGACGCCGCCGCGTACGAAGCCCTGTTAGAAAACGAGTAACAACGTATCCGGCGGATAACGCTTCGCTTATCCGCCCTGCGCTATCGCAGCGTCTTGTTTTGTCGGGTGGACAGGCATCGCGCCATCCACCGCTAAAGTTCCGCCTGTTTCAGGAATCACCGCTCATGACCCAGTCCTTACGTAGCCTTGAGAACCACGAAGCGTTTATCGATCGTCACATTGGCCCTTCCGCTCAGCAGCAGCACGAAATGCTGGAGGCCGTGGGCGCTCGTTCTCTCAATGAACTGATTTCCACTCTTGTTCCGGCTGACATTCAGCTCGCGCAGCCGCCGCAGGTGGGGGAAGCCGCAACCGAATTTGCGGCCCTGGCTGAACTGAAAGCCATTGCCAGCCGTAATAAGCGTTTTAAATCCTATATCGGGATGGGGTACACCGCGGTGCAAACTCCGCCGGTGATTCTGCGTAACATGCTGGAAAATCCGGGCTGGTATACTGCCTACACGCCTTATCAGCCAGAAGTCTCCCAGGGGCGTCTGGAAGCGCTGCTGAACTTCCAGCAGGTCACCCTGGATCTGACCGGCATGGATATCGCTTCCGCCTCGCTGCTGGATGAAGCTAGCGCAGCGGCAGAAGCTATGGCTATGGCAAAGCGCGTCAGCAAGCTGAAGAACGCCAACCGTTTCTTCGTGGCGGCAGATGTGCATCCGCAAACTCTGGATGTGGTGCGTACTCGCGCAGAGACCTTCGGTTTTGATGTGATTGTCGATGATGCGGCTAAGGTGCTGGATCATCAGGATGTGTTCGGCGTGCTGCTCCAGCAGGTGGGTACGACCGGTGAAGTCCACGACTACAGCCCGCTGATTGCTGAACTGAAACAGCGCAAAATTATCGTCAGCGTTGCCGCTGATTTTATGTCGCTGGTGTTGCTGACCGCACCGGGTAAGCAGGGGGCTGACATTGTATTCGGGTCCGCACAGCGCTTCGGTGTGCCGATGGGTTATGGTGGCCCGCACGCGGCATTCTTTGCCGCTCGCGACGAATTTAAACGCTCCATGCCAGGCCGTATCATCGGTGTCTCCCGCGATGCCGCTGGTCGCACTGCACTGCGCATGGCGATGCAGACACGTGAGCAGCATATCCGCCGCGAGAAAGCGAACTCCAACATCTGTACTTCTCAGGTGCTGCTGGCCAATATCGCCAGCCTGTATGCCGTCTTCCACGGGCCGGCTGGCCTGAAACGCATCGCTGGCCGCATCCACCGCCTGACCGATATTCTTGCCGCTGGCCTGCAAAAGAATGGCCTGGTGCTGCGTCACAAACACTGGTTCGACACGCTGTGCGTGGAAGTGGCCGACAAAGCCGCCGTGCTGGCTCGCGCTGAAGCAAAAGAAATTAACCTACGCAGCGACATTCTGAATGCGGTAGGCATCACGCTGGATGAAGCCACCACCCGCGAAGACGTCCAGGCGCTGTTCGCCGTGCTGCTGGGTGATAATCACGGCCTTGATATTGATAAGCTGGACCAGGACGTAGCGGGGGACAGCCTCTCTGTCCCGACGGCGATGCTGCGTGAAGATGCCATCCTGACCCATCCAGTCTTTAACCGCTACCACAGCGAAACCGAGATGATGCGCTACATGCACTCTCTGGAACGCAAAGATCTGGCGCTCAATCAGGCAATGATCCCGCTGGGCTCCTGCACCATGAAGCTGAACGCCGCCGCGGAGATGATCCCGATCACCTGGCCTGAATTTGCCGAGCTGCATCCCTTCTGCCCGGCGAACCAGGCCGAAGGCTACCATCAGATGATCGCCCAGCTGTCCGACTGGCTGGTGAAGCTGACCGGCTACGACGCGCTGTGCATGCAGCCAAACTCCGGTGCTCAGGGGGAATATGCCGGTCTGCTGGCTATTCGTCGCTATCACGAAAGCCGTAACGAAGCGGGTCGCAACATCTGCCTGATCCCAAGTTCCGCGCACGGCACTAACCCAGCCTCTGCACAAATGGCGGGTATGGAAGTGATCGTGGTGGCGTGCGACAAGCAGGGCAACATTGATCTTCAGGATCTGCGGGCCAAAGCCGAGCAGGCGGGAGCTGCGCTTTCCTGCATTATGGTGACCTATCCCTCCACTCACGGCGTCTATGAAGAGACTATCCGCGAAGTGTGCGAGATTGTTCACCAGTATGGCGGCCAGGTTTACCTGGACGGCGCGAACATGAACGCACAGGTGGGCATTACTTCCCCGGGCTTTATCGGCGCGGACGTTTCGCACCTCAACCTGCACAAAACCTTCTGCATCCCTCACGGCGGCGGCGGTCCTGGCATGGGGCCAATCGGCGTGAAAGCGCACCTGGCTCCATTTGTACCGGGCCACAGCGTGGTGCAGATTGAAGAGATGCTCACCCAGCAGGGCGCGGTTTCTGCTGCACCTTTTGGCAGCGCCTCTATTCTGCCAATCAGCTGGATGTACATCCGCATGATGGGTGCCGAAGGCCTGAAGAAAGCAAGCCAGGTGGCTATTCTCAACGCGAACTATATTGCCAGCCGTCTGCAGTCAGCCTTCCCGATTCTGTATACCGGTGCCAATGGCCGCGTGGCGCACGAATGTATTCTTGATATTCGTCCGCTGAAAGAAGAAACCGGTATCAGTGAGCTGGACATTGCCAAGCGTCTGATTGACTTCGGTTTCCATGCACCAACCATGTCTTTCCCGGTCGCGGGAACGCTGATGGTTGAGCCGACGGAGTCCGAAAGTAAGCTGGAGCTGGATCGCTTTATCGACGCGATGCTTGCCATCCGCACTGAAATCGACCGCGTGGCGAAGGGGGAATGGCCGCTGGAAGACAACCCGCTGGTCAATGCGCCGCATACGCAGGACGAAATGGTGGCCGACTGGTCGCACCCGTATACGCGCGAGCTTGCCGTATTCCCGGCAGGCCACGGCAACAAATACTGGCCGACAGTGAAGCGCCTTGACGATGTCTTTGGCGATCGCAATCTGTTCTGCTCCTGCGTGCCGATGAGCGAATACCAGTAACAGACCCCTCACTCCCGGAGGGAGACAGGGGTAACGACGCATAAAGGGCACCCAGGTGCCCTTTATGCTATCTGTATCAGGAGAGAAAAATGAGCGTGGCACTGGTTACCGGCGGCAGTCGGGGGATTGGCAAAGCAACCGCTATCCTGCTGGCGCAGTCGGGTTATAAAGTCGTTGTAAACTACCTGCGTAATAAAATGGCTGCCGATGAAGTCGTCAACACGATCCTCTCGGCGGGGGGTGAGGCGCTGGCAATTAAGGCTGATATTGCAGACGAGCTGCAGGTGATGGCGATGTTTGTCGAAATCGACCGCGCTTTTGGGCCGCTTACCGCCCTTGTGAACAACGCAGGCATTCTCTTTGAGCAGTCAACGGTCGAAACCCTGACGGCTGAGCGCATTAACCGCGTACTGGCAACCAACGTTACGGGTTACTTCCTTTGCTGCCGCGAGGCGGTCAAGCGTATGGCGTATCGTCACGGTGGAGAAGGCGGGGCGATTGTTAACGTTTCGTCTGCCGCCGCAAGGCTCGGCTCGCCGGGTGAATATGTTGATTATGCGGCGTCGAAAGGCGCGGTAGATACGCTGACGACCGGGTTGTCGCTGGAAGTGGCGGCGCAGGGCATTCGTGTGAACGGTGTGCGTCCCGGCTTTATTTATACCCAAATGCATGCCTCCGGCGGTGAAGCGGGGCGCGTCGATCGCGTAAAAGAAGCGCTGCCCATGAAGCGCGGCGGGCAGCCGGAAGAGGTGGCACAGGCCATCGTCTGGTTACTGAGCAGCAAAGCCTCTTACGTCACCGGCAGTTTTATCGATCTTGCTGGCGGCAGGTAATCAGAGTTAAACAAAATGTGACAACTTTCCGCCTGCTTGTTGTGTAGACTTTCTTCATGACGTATGTGGGGAGGATTCAGGTGAATCAGGCGAAAAAGCTGTTAATTGTGGAAGACGACGAAAATATCGCCGAGCTTTTGCAGCTGCACCTGCGCGAGGAGGGATTTGTTATCACTCACGCGGCAGACGGCACTACAGGAATGGAAAAACTGAAACAGGGCGGCTGGGATGCGTTAATCCTCGACCTGATGCTGCCGGGCGTGGATGGCCTGGAAATCTGTCGCCACGCCAGAACGATGACGCGCTACACGCCCATCATTATCATTAGCGCTCGCTCAAGCGAAACGCATCGCGTGCTCGGCCTGGAACTGGGCGCAGACGACTATCTCGCCAAGCCGTTTTCCATGCTGGAGCTGGTGGCGCGTGTGAAAGCACTGTTTCGCAGACAGGAGGCGATGAGCCAGAATCTGCGCCAGGATGCGGGCGTGCTGACCTTCGATAATCTTTCTATCGACCCGCTGGCGAGGAACGTCCAGCTGAACTATCAGCTGGTGGAGCTCACCCCGCGTGAGTTTGATCTGCTCTATTTCTTCGCCCGACATCCCGAACAGGTTTTCTCGCGTCTGAACCTGCTTAACCAGGTCTGGGGCTACGAACATGAAGGCTATGAGCATACGGTCAACACGCATATCAACCGTCTGCGCATCAAGATTGAAGACAACCCGGCAGAGCCTGGCTTTATCCGTACCGTCTGGGGCAAAGGCTATAAATTCACCGCACAGCCACGCGAGTAAACTATGCGAACTTTTTCCCTGTCACAGCGCCTGACGCTTACATTCGCCCTGCTGTTGCTCTGCTCTTGCGCGCTGCTGGGCTGGTTGCAGGTGCGAACCAGTACCCAGTACAGCCAGGCTGTTATCCAGCAGCTTTCTGGCGACCTGGCGCAGCATATCAATCAGAGCTACCCGCTGCTCGGTCAGGACGGGATAAACAAAGACTCGGTGCGTACCCTGTTCGATCATCTGATGGCCGTGAACCCAAGCGTTGAGGTTTATCTGCTGGATAAGCAGGGTAACATCGTGGGCGATGGCGCACCGCCCGGGCATCTGAAACGCGAACGTATTGATTTACAGCCTCTTCAGGAGGCGATGAACAGCCCGCACTACCCCGTCTATGGAGACGATCCCCGCAGCCTGCACGGTAAGAAAGTCTTTAGCGTGGCACCGATGCGCCAGGACGGGCAGATTAAAGGCTATCTTTACGTCATCCTGCTGGGGGAAAAATACAGCGCGCTAAACAGCGATGCACAATTTAACGCGCTGCTGAAGATCGTTTTGCTATCCATAAGTCTGGTCGCGTTACTGGGGCTTATCGTGGGTGGCCTGGCCTTTCGCTGGATCACGCGCCCGCTGCGCAGTCTTTCACGTCAGGTTCATGCTCTTGAAACCGGCGGCATGGAAGAAATGAAGGCGATGGCCGCTCAGCCAACACGCGATGAAATTGGCGGCGATGAGATTGGCCTTCTGCGTCAGGGGGTTATCTCTATGGCCCGACGCATCGCTGAGCAGTGGCAACGGTTGTCTCACCAGGATCAGCTGCGCCGTGAATTTATCGCTAATATTTCACACGACCTGCGCACGCCGCTGACCTCTTTGCATGGCTATCTGGAAAGCTTATCGGTGATGTCGGCGACGCTCTCCGAGGCGGATAAAAAGCGTTACCTGGATATCGCGCTGGGGCAAAGTCAGAAAGTCGGCACGCTGGCACAGTCATTGTTTGAGCTGGCGCGTCTGGAATATGGCGTGGTGAAACCGCAGAAAGAACACTTTTCCCTGAGCGAGCTTTTGCAGGATGTCTTCCAGAAATTTGAACTCGCGGCGCAGACGCGTCAGCAGCAAATGCTGGCGGATATTCAGCCTGGATTGCCGATGATTGACGCTGATGTCGGGATGATTGAGCGCGTACTCACAAACCTGCTTGATAATGCCATTCGACATGCGCCAGAAAAAGGAACGATCTCGGTTCGCCTGTGGGCTGAAGGAGAGAAGGTATTGGTACAGGTGAGCGATAACGGGCCGGGTATTGCGCAGGAGCTTAAAGAGGGGCTGTTTGTGCGGCCGTCTATTGCCAGCCAGTCCCGGCTGCGGGTAGGGGGGCTGGGGTTAATGATTGTTCGTCAGATGCTTCAGCTGCACGGCAGCGATATCATGCTTGTCGACAAGGCTGAAAACGGTGCCTGCTTCCGTTTCGCTCTGCCTGTGTAGGGTGTAGGGCGGATGTCGGGTGGATAAGCGCAACGCGCTATCCACCCGTTCTCTGTCGCTAAGCGACTACAGTTTCTCGCCGTTGCTGGCGATAACGTCTTTGTACCAGCTAAAACTCTTCTTACGCGAGCGGGACATATCGCCGGTGCCGTCGTCGTGCTTGTTCACGTAGATAAAGCCATAGCGTTTGCTGTACTGCCCGGTGGTGAAGGACACGCAGTCGATGCAGCCCCACGGGGTGTAGCCCATGAGATCAACGCCGTCGTAAGTGACCGCCTTCATCATCTCTTCAACGTGCGCTTTCAGATAGTCGATGCGGTAGTCGTCATTGATGGAACCATCTTCTTCAACTTTGTCGTAGGCACCGAAACCATTTTCAACGATAAACAGGGGTTTCTGGTAGCGCTCGTACAGTTCGCACAGTGCATAGCGCAGGCCAACCGGATCGATCTGCCAGCCCCAGTCGGACGCTTTAACGTGCGGGTTTGGCACGCTGCCCTGGAAGCCAGACAGCGCATCGCCCGTGCCGCCCTCAGCTTTCACCGCATTAGTCATGTAATAGCTGAAGCCCAGGTAATCGCATACGCCTTCACGCAGGATAGCCTCGTCACCCGCTTCCATTTTGATCTTGAATTCGCGGCGTTCCCACTCGTTCAGCACATAGGACGGGTAATAGCCGCGCAGCTGGACGTCGGTAAAGACATAGCGCTCGCGCATGGATTCCTGGGCAAACATCACGTCTTCTGGTTTACAGGAGAACGGATAGAGCGGCACCATCGCCAGCATACAGCCGATTTTCATCTCCGGATTGATGCGGTGGCCAATTTTAACCGCCATAGCGCTGGCAACGAACTGGTGGTGCAGCACCTGATACATCACTTCTTCTGGATTATCGTGCTCGGTGTAAACCACGCCTGAGCAGCAATAGCCGAACAGCGGCGCTCGCCAGTTACGCTGGTTGTTGATCTCGTTAAAGGTCATCCAGTATTTAACTTTGCTTTTGTAACGTTCGAACACGACTTCGGCAAAGCGCACGAAGAAATCTACGACCTTACGGTTCGTCCAGCCGCCGTATTCGGTGACCAGGTGATGAGGCATTTCAAAGTGGGACAGGGTGATAACCGGCTCGATATTATATTTGAGCAGCTCGTCGAACATGTCGTCGTAGAATTTCAGGCCTTCTTCATTCGGCAGCTGTTCGTCGCCTTTCGGGAAGATACGTGTCCAGGCAATGGAGGTGCGGAAACACTTGAATCCCATTTCCGCGAACAGCGCGATGTCTTCTTTATAGCGGCCGTGGAAATCAATGGCCTCATGGTTCGGGTAATACTTGCCCGCAACAACGTCCTGGGTGATTTCGCGAGGAACGCCGTGCGCACCGCCTGTCAGTACGTCGCAGATGCTTGGGCCTTTGCCTTCTTTATTCCAGCCGCCTTCAACCTGGTGCGCGGCAACGGCACCGCCCCATAAAAAGTCTTTTGGTAAAGTCAGTTTTTTCATCTTTTAATCTCACTGTCAGCGCCAGTACTCTTGTGCGTTAGCTCACGAAATGGCGTTACGTTAATAAGCTCTGTGCTGGAGTCTAACAAATGAGATTTAATTGTCACGATATAACAAATGGCGGATCTTGTGATTTGTTACATATAAAAAACAATATGTTTTTTACGCCATTTTTTTCGCCAGTCTGCGGCCTATCGTTTCTAAAATATAAATAACGGGGATTTGGGTCGTGATGTCATAGACGCCCGCTACGCGGGTGAGGGGAATGTGCCAGGAGATATTGAAGTCTGCAAGCTTCGCAAGGGAAGAGTTCTCATGGCTGGTGACAGACATCACCTTGCAGTTATGCAGGCTGAACTGGCTGGCAAAGCGCAGGATCTCTTCCGTCTCCCCTGAAACGGAAAGCACAATCGCCAGCGCATTTTTGGCCATATCGCTGGTCACCGGAAAATAGGGATCGTCAATATGGTTGCTAAATTTACCGACGTTGGAAAAGAAACGTGCGCCATATTTAGCCAGCGCTCCAGAGGTGCCTGCGCCAACGAATATAATTCGCTCCGATGCGCAAATAATGTCGATGGCACGGTCGATTAAATTATCGAATTCTTCATTGTTGGTGCTTTTGAAAAAACTGATTATTTCGCTGGGGCCAAAATTAACCTGCTGCTCATCATTCTGCTCAAGAAATAATTTAAAACGCACGCGGAATTCAGAGTAGCCCTCACAGTTCAGCTTACGGCAAAAGCGCAGCACGGTGGTGGTGGAGACGCCTACGGCGTCAGCCAGCTCGCGGATGGTCATATACATCACTTTGTCACGGTTTTTAATGACATAGTTGTAGACCTGCATTTCCAGACCGTTGAGATTAGCGACCGCCGCGTGAGTAAACATCGTGCATCTTCCTGAGTGTTCAGCCGTGATCCGGCGAGTAGTTTAGCGCAGCCAGCCCTTTTCCTGCGCAAGATACAAATGGCTGACGACATGTTGCCATAATTCGGGCCAGCTTTCGCCTGCTCGTGCATTGCGGGTTAAGACCTGCTCCAGAGAGATATTATTTTCACGCCAGCTTTGTCCTTCATTATGCAGATTTTGCAAAATGGGCAAAATACGATCGAGCGAACTGGCAAAGCGGGCATCCTCACTGACGCCAGCTTCATACTCCTGCCAGAGAGCAAGAAAATCACCGCGCTGAGGTTCGGGTAATAATCCAAACAGGCGTTCAGCCGCAAGGGCTTCTTTCTGCGCAACGGCTTCTCTTGCCGCCAGGTCGTAAACCAGGACATCACCGACATCAATTTCAACGATGTCATGCAACAATGCCATTTGCACGACCCGCGACATATTCACTTCTGCCGGCGCGAATGGCGCGAGGCTCATGGCCGCCACGGCAAAATGCCAGCTATGTTCCGCCGAGTTTTCCTGTCTATCCTTACCGATAATCTTTGTGCGTCGTTCAACCTGCTTAAGCTTGTCGATCTCCATCAGAAAGGCGATGACATCGCTCATTACGCCAAAGGGAAGTGGGGACATCGCTGTTGCTCCTTATTTTTTGATGACGGATTGATTGTACAGGTATGCCTTCCGGCGCTGAGAGATTTATTTTAGCGTACACGTGTTCACTGGAATCATTCTCAGTTATGCTGAGGATGCTGCATTTTTCATCTTATGTATCGGGAGTAGCCTTATGGCTGACAAACCAATCAAAACATCGGGATATTCACTGGCAGAGGAAATTGCCAATAGCATTAGCCACGGTATTGGGCTGGTGTTCGGCATTGTCGGACTGGTTCTGCTGCTGGTTCAGGCCCTTGATGCCAACGCCAGCGTGACGGCGATTACCAGCTACAGCCTGTACGGCGGCAGCATGATTTTGCTGTTTCTTGCCTCGACGTTGTATCACGCTATTCCCCACGAGCGGGCCAAGCGCTGGTTAAAGAAATTTGACCACTGTGCTATTTACCTGCTGATTGCCGGGACCTACACGCCTTTCCTGCTCATAGGGCTGGATTCGCCGCTCTCACGCGGATTGATGATTGTTATCTGGAGCCTCGCGCTGGCGGGAGTTCTGTTTAAGCTCACCATTGCCCACCGCTTTAAGGTGCTGTCGCTGGTGACCTATCTTTTGATGGGCTGGCTGTCGTTGGTGGTGATCTACCAGATGGTGATCAAGCTCGCCCCTGGCAGCGTAACGCTGCTGGCAGCAGGCGGGATCATTTATTCGCTGGGCGTTATTTTCTATGTCTGCAAACGTATCCCATACAACCACGCCATCTGGCATGGTTTTGTGCTGGGCGGCAGCGTGTGCCATTTTCTCGCCATTTACCTGTATATCCGCTAGGGCTTCCTGCCCCCACGTTGCAGGGGCAGGATACGGGCAGGGATTAGCTCTCTTCTAATGAATAAGGCAGTGGCTCAAGCGCGAGTTCGCTGCCGTTGTCTTCACGGACGCGGAAAAGGCTCCCCGCTTCGAGATCGTTATTCATTACCGCCTGCACCACCACCCGGCCGTCTTCCAGCAGGCAAGCTGCCAGCACGGTGCCGGTGCGGCGCCAGTTGTCGCCCATCTTCATCTCAAGGTCTTCGCCCGCTTCCGGTACACGGGAGGCGCTGCCAGCCAGTGACCAAAGCGCACGTTTGTTGGCCCCGCGAAACTTCGCGCGCGCCACCATTTCCTGACCGGTATAGCAGCCCTTTTTAAAGCTGATACCGCCCAGCGCCTGGAGATTGGTGGCCTGGGGTATAAATTGCGCGCTGTTGACGCTGTCAATAACAGGCAAACCGCCTTCGATATCCAGCGTCAGCCATTGCTGGCTGTTGTTAAACTGGGCTGCACCACGCAGTTTGTCAGCCAGCGTTTGTGCCGTAGCGGCGTCGGTGACGATCAGGAAACGCTCCGCTGGTAGGTTAAGCCACAGCAGGGTGGTTGCGCCCTCCTGCACCAGCGGATTTTCCGCATCCGGCAGGCTGGCAAAAATGTTTGCCAGCGCCGCTCGGGCCTGGAACCCGGCCAGCCCCAGCAGCACGCTTTCATCATCTGGCGTGAAGGTAACTTTTGAAAATACGGCGTACTTTTTTAGCTCGGCCAGCTGTGCTTCATACACACTGCGACGTTCGATAAAGGCGAACCCGTCATGACGAGGGAAAAGCCGCAGGTTGCTCCACATTTTGCCTTTGGCATCGCAATGCGCGCATAGCACATGCTGGTTGGCTCCCAGCTGCGTAACGTCTGCGGTGACTTGCCCTTGCAGGTACTTTTCGGCCTCTGCGCCCGTCACGTTAACCAGCGCCCAGTCATTAAGGGTCATCAGCGTCAGCGGCAGGCGAGCCGCGGCTGTAGGCTGACGAGGAGGGAAAGGAGTGAAAGCCATAATTTGTCCTGGATTATCCAACGGATGTTTGAGGGTAATGGTAAAAGAGCTGCCCGGCAATGCAAGCAGTTTGATGACGCGATTTGTGCCGTTTCGAGCTGTCTCGCAAAGCCTTTGCAACGCGTTTACGTTGCTTTTTTTTATTCAGGGAAAGTACGTATAAAGCAACATTCAGGTAATACGCGGAGCGAAAACACGTTACACTATCCGTCGTACCTTATACGTCAGTTAAGCAGGAAAGAGCACATGGATATCAATAACAAAGCACGTATTCACTGGGCATGCCGCCGTGGAATGCGCGAGCTCGATATTTCGATTATGCCGTTCTTTGAGTATGAATATGACACGTTAAGCGACGAGGATAAGGCACTCTTTATCCGTCTTCTGGAATGCGACGATCCCGACCTGTTTAACTGGTTGATGAATCACGGCGAGCCGGCAGACACGCAGCTACAGCGTATGGTGAAGCTTATCCAAACACGGAATAGAGAACGTGGTCCTGTGGCAATCTGATCTTCGCGTTTCCTGGCGGGCGCAGTGGCTTTCCCTGCTGGCCCACGGGCTTCTGGCGCTCTTTGTATTACTTTTACCCTGGCCGATGAGCTACACGCTTGTCTGGATGCTTTTACTCTCTCTGGTGGTGTTTGACAGCGTGCGCAGCCAGCGCCGTATCCATGCCAACCAGGGTGAAATTAAACTGCTGACGGATTACCACCTGAAATGGCAGGGTAAAGAGTGGGAGATGGTCGGCGCCCCCTGGATGCTGCGCCATGGGATCATGCTGCGGATCCGGCAGAAGGGGAAAACGCGCAGCCAGCATTTATGGCTGGTGTCTGACAGCATGGACAGCGGAGAGTGGCGTGATTTACGTCGCCTGATGTTGCAACAGCAGGCGAGCGGTGGCGGTCAGGTCTGAATAGGGATCAGGCGAATTTTTCGGCCATCTCACCTAAGATTTGTTCGCACCAGGTTTCTATGCGCTCGTCGCTGAGGTCGTACTGATTGGTTTCATCCAGCGCCAGGCCTACAAACAGCTGTCCGTCGGCAATAAGGGGTTTCTGGCTGGTGAACTCATAGCCCTCAGTCGGCCAGTAGCCGATAAACTGCACGCCCTGTGAAGCCAGCTTATCGTGCAGCATGCCCAGCGCGTCGAGGAACCATTCGCCGTAACCGAGCTGGTCGCCCATGCCGTAAAGCGCGACGGGTTTGCCTGCCAGGTGCAGCTGGTCCAGTTGGTCCCAGACGGCTTCCCAGTCTTCCTGTAACTCACCAAAATCCCAGGTTGGGATGCCAAGGATCAGCGCATCGTAGCGTTCCATCAGCGACGGGGCGTCATCTTTCAGGTTATGCAG
Source organism: uncultured Buttiauxella sp. (assembly GCA_946480445.1). Taxonomy (GTDB): domain Bacteria; phylum Pseudomonadota; class Gammaproteobacteria; order Enterobacterales; family Enterobacteriaceae; genus Dryocola. The sequence goes on along the minus strand of CAMLJN010000001.1, from coordinate 113,220 downwards.
CGTCACCAGTTCCGGGCCGATGATGTCACGAATCTTTTCGGCTGCCATTTCCGTGTAGCAGGTGCTGGAGCCATAAAAAAGGCCAATGTTCATAGCTTTAACAACTCATATAATAACGTGCAGGCTGGCAAGTGTATCAGATCCGATCGCGCATCATGCATAATGGACACAATTCACCAAAAGTGAGGTTCTAGTGGAACAGGATCTGGCGCGCGTAGAACAATTTCTCGATGCGCTTTGGCTCGAGAAAAACCTGGCAGAAAATACGCTCAGTTCGTATCGTCGGGATCTGAAAATGGTCGTGGAGTGGCTGGATCGCCATGGGTTAACCTTGCTGACGGTGCAGGCGGGCGATCTCCAGTCGCTTTTTGCTGAGCGTCTGGAAGGGGGGTATAAGGCCACCAGTTCCGCCCGTATGCTGAGCGCCATTCGCCGTTTATTTCAGCATCTCTATCGGGAAAAAGCGCGAGAAGATGACCCGAGTGCGCTGCTTTCTTCCCCAAAGCTGCCGCAGCGTCTGCCCAAAGATCTCAGCGAAGTGCAGGTGGAGAGGCTACTCCAGGCCCCCTGTCTCGACCAGCCGATTGAGCTACGGGATAAAGCAATGCTCGAATTGCTGTATGCTACCGGGCTACGCGTTTCTGAGCTGGTCGGTCTGTCGATGAGCGATATCAGTTTGCGTCAGGGCGTGGTGCGGGTGATCGGCAAAGGGAATAAAGAGCGTCTGGTGCCGCTTGGGGAAGAGGCGGTTTACTGGCTTGAGCAATACCTTGAACATGGCCGACCGTGGCTGCTAAACGGGCAGGCAATTGATGTCCTGTTTCCCAGCCAGCGGGCGCAGCAGATGACCCGGCAAACGTTCTGGCATCGTATCAAGCACTACGCGGTCATCGCAGGTATTGACAGTGAAAAGCTGTCACCTCACGTGTTGCGCCACGCTTTTGCCACGCATTTACTGAACCACGGCGCTGACTTACGTGTCGTACAGATGCTTCTTGGACACAGCGATTTGTCCACCACACAAATTTATACTCATGTAGCGACCGAGCGTTTACGTCAGCTACATCAACAGCACCACCCACGGGCGTGAGTGCCAGAAGATAAAGGAATCATGATGAAAAAAGGTATTTTGCTGCTCTCGTTGTTGTCAGCTTCTCTGTCCGGTTTTGCGCACGCCGATGATGCGGCGATCAAGCAGTCTCTGGCGAAGCTGGGCGTGCAGAGCACGGATATTCAGTCTGCGCCCGTCGCAGGGATGAAAACGGTTCTGACCGACGGCGGCGTGCTGTATGTGACCGAAGACGGTAAACATATTATCCAGGGCCCGCTGTATGACGTTAGCGGCGCGCAGCCGGTCAATGTGACCAACCAGCTGCTGGTCGGCCAACTGAACGCGCTTGAAAAAGAAATGATCGTCTATAAAGCGCCGCAGGAAAAATATGTTATTACCGTGTTTACCGATATCACCTGTGGCTACTGCCATAAGCTGCATGAAGAGATCAAAGATTACAACGCGCTGGGGATTACCGTGCGCTACCTTGCGTTCCCTCGCCAGGGTCTGCAAAGCCAGGCCGAGAGCGATATGAAATCCATCTGGTGCGCCAAAGATCGCAATAAGGCGTTCGATGCAGCGATGAAAGGCGAGGCGGTGCCAGCCGCGACCTGCGACATCAATATCGCCAAACATTACAACCTTGGCGTGCAGTTCGGCGTGCAGGGGACTCCGGCTATCGTCCTGAGCAGCGGTACGGTGATCCCGGGTTATCAGGGGCCAAAAGACATGAAAAAAATGCTCGATACCCATCAGCAGCTGAGCAAAGTAAGCGGTCAATAACGGGTGAAACAGCAAACGCAACTTCGCCGCCGGGTCGTGGATGACACGGTGGAATTGCCGGGAGGGTTACACCCTCTGTTAAAACGTCTCTACGCCAGCCGTGGGGTTCGCGGTGAACAGGATCTGGAGCGCAGCGTTAAGGCCATGCTTCCCTGGCAGCAGCTTAACGGCATGGACCGTGCCGTGGCTATTCTGCACGATGCTTTACGTGAAGGGCTGCGAATCATTGTTGTCGGTGACTTTGATGCGGATGGCGCCACCAGTACTGCGCTAAGCGTCCTGGCGCTTCGCCGCCTCGGTGGCACGAACGTCAGTTATCTGGTGCCGAACCGCTTTGAGGATGGCTACGGTTTAAGTCCTGAAGTTGTCGATCAGGCTCACGCCCGTGGGGCACAGCTGATCCTGACCGTTGATAACGGTATCTCATCACACGCAGGCGTTGAGCGGGCGCATGCGCTTGGCATTCCGGTGATCGTCACCGACCACCACCTGCCCGGTAGCGAGCTTCCGGCCGCGGAAGCTATCATCAACCCTAATCTCGTTGACTGCGAATTTCCGTCGAAATCGCTGGCGGGCGTGGGCGTTGCGTTTTACCTGATGCTCGCGCTGCGTGCGCATCTGCGCGAGCTTGGCTGGTTTGAGCAGCAGGGGCTGGCCATCCCAAATCTCGCGGAGTTGCTGGACCTGGTGGCGCTGGGGACGGTAGCGGATGTTGTCCCGCTCGATACCAATAACCGTATTCTGACCTGGCAAGGGCTGAGCCGGATTCGCGCCGGGGTGTGCCGCCCGGGAATTCGTGCGCTGCTTGAAGTGGCCAACCGTGAACAACACAAGCTTGCCGCAAGCGATCTGGGTTTTGCCCTGGGGCCGCGGTTAAATGCTGCCGGCCGTCTGGATGATATGTCCGTTGGCGTGGCACTGCTGCTCAGCGAGAATATCGGCGAAGCCCGTATGCTTGCCAATGAGCTCGATGCGCTGAATCAAACGCGTAAAGAGATTGAGCAGGGCATGCAGGCCGAAGCGCTGACGCTGTGTGAAAAGCTTGAGCATAGTAACGAAACGCTGCCCTATGGTCTGGCGATGTACCATCCCGAATGGCACCAGGGCGTGGTCGGTATTCTTGCCTCACGTATTAAAGAGCGTTTTAACCGCCCGGTTATCGCTTTTGCGCCGGCGGGTGATGGCACGCTCAAAGGCTCCGGGCGTTCAATCCAGGGTCTGCATATGCGCGATGCGCTGGAGCGGCTGGATACTCTGCACCCGGGTCTGATGCTGAAATTCGGTGGGCACGCAATGGCGGCAGGTTTGTCACTGGAAGAAGCCCGTTTTGATGAGTTCCGCCAGCGTTTTGGCGATCTGGTGGGCGAGTGGCTCGACCCGGCCCTTTTACAGGGGGAAATCTGGTCAGACGGCGCGCTTTCGCCGCAGGAGATGACGCTGGAAACAGCCGAAATGCTCCGCGATGCCGGTCCGTGGGGGCAGATGTTCCCGGAGCCGCTGTTCGACGGTAAATTCCGCGTGCTGCAACAGCGCCTGGTCGGTGAGCGTCATCTTAAGGTGATGGTGGAGCCGCTGGGCGGCGGCCCGCTGCTGGACGGTATCGCCTTCAATGTGGATACCTCCTGCTGGCCGGATAACGGCGTGCGTGAAGTGGAGCTGGCCTTCAAGCTTGATGTCAACGAGTTTCGTGGCAACCGAAGCGTGCAGCTGCTGATTGACCATCTCTGGCCCCTATAAAAAGGCGCTCAGGCTCTAACCAAAGCTATAAAATGCGGCATAAATCCGGTAAACTTTCCGGTTTATGACCGTATTTTCGTCTTAGTCCCCAACATAAGATATGACACATGTTTGAAATTAATCCGGTAAAAAACCGCATCCAGGATCTCTCAGAGCGCAGCGACGTTCTTAGGGGGTATCTTTGACTACGATGCCAAGAAAGAACGCCTCGAAGAAGTAAACGCTGAGCTGGAACAGCCAGATGTGTGGAACGAACCCGAGCGTGCACAGGCGCTGGGCAAAGAGCGTTCCGCGCTGGAAGCGATTGTCGACACCTTAGATCAAATGACCCAGGGTCTGGAAGACTTGTCCGGCCTGCTGGAACTGGCTATCGAAGCCGACGACGAAGAAACCTTCAACGAAGCCGTTGTTGAGTTAGACCAGCTTGAAGCCAAACTGGCTCAGCTTGAATTCCGTCGTATGTTCTCCGGCGATTATGACAGCGCCGACTGCTATATCGACATCCAGGCTGGCTCCGGCGGGACCGAAGCCCAGGACTGGGCGAGCATGCTGATGCGCATGTATCTGCGCTGGGCTGAAGCGCGCGGATTTAAAACCGAAATTATCGAAGAGTCTGAAGGTGAAGTCGCGGGGATTAAATCCGTCACTATCCGTATTCAGGGTGAATACGCCTTTGGTTGGCTGCGCACCGAAACCGGCGTGCATCGTCTGGTTCGTAAGAGTCCGTTTGACTCCGGTGGCCGCCGTCATACTTCCTTTAGCTCAGCCTTCGTCTATCCGGAAGTGGATGATGACATTGATATCGAGATTAACCCGGCCGATCTGCGCATCGACGTTTATCGTGCGTCAGGCGCAGGTGGCCAGCACGTAAACCGTACAGAATCCGCGGTGCGTATTACCCACATTCCGACCAATACCGTAACCCAGTGCCAGAACGACCGTTCGCAGCATAAGAACAAAGATCAGGCCATGAAGCAGATGAAGGCGAAGCTGTACGAGCTGGAAATGCAGAAGAAAAATGCTGAGAAGCAGGCGGCGGAAGACAATAAATCGGATATCGGCTGGGGCAGCCAGATTCGTTCTTACGTCCTGGACGACTCCCGTATCAAAGACTTGCGCACCGGTGTTGAAACCCGTAATACGCAGGCGGTACTGGACGGCGATCTGGATAAATTTATCGAAGCAAGTTTGAAAACAGGGTTATGAGGAATCAACATGTCTGAACAACAAGCACAGGGCACCGAAGCGGTCGATCTTAATAATGAACTGAAAGCTCGTCGTGAGAAGCTGGCTGGCCTGCGTGAGCAGGGCATTGCCTTCCCGAACGACTTCCGTCGCGACCATACCTCAGACCAACTGCACGCAGACTTTGACGGTAAAGAGAACGAAGAGCTTGAAGATCTGAACATCGAAGTGACCGTTGCCGGTCGCATGATGACCCGCCGCATTATGGGTAAAGCTTCTTTTGTGACTTTGCAGGACGTGGGTGGCCGCATTCAGCTGTACGTTGCCCGTGACGATCTGCCGGAAGGCATCTATAACGAGCAGTTCAAAAAGTGGGACCTTGGTGACATCCTGGGCGCGCGCGGCAAGCTGTTCAAAACGAAAACCGGCGAGCTGTCTATCCACTGTAGCGAACTGCGTCTGCTGACCAAAGCCCTGCGTCCGCTGCCGGATAAATTCCACGGCCTGCAGGATCAGGAAGCGCGCTATCGCCAGCGTTATCTGGATCTGATCTCCAACGACGAATCCCGCAACACCTTCAAAGTGCGTTCGCAGATTATGTCTGGTATCCGTAACTTCATGGTTGGCCGTGGCTTTATGGAAGTTGAAACGCCAATGATGCAGGTTATCCCTGGCGGTGCCTCTGCTCGTCCGTTTATTACCCACCACAATGCGCTGGATATCGACATGTACCTGCGTATTGCGCCAGAGCTGTATCTGAAGCGCCTGGTTGTCGGTGGTTTTGAGCGCGTATTCGAAATCAACCGTAACTTCCGTAACGAAGGTATTTCCCCGCGTCATAACCCAGAGTTCACCATGATGGAACTCTATATGGCGTATGCGGATTACAAAGATCTGATCGAACTGACCGAGTCCCTGTTCCGTACGCTGGCGCACGAAGTGCTGGGTAACGCGCAGGTTCCTTACGGCGATCAGGTGTTTGACTTCGATCAGCCGTTCGCCAAGCTGACCATGCGTGAAGCCATCAAAAAATATCGCCCGGAAACCAACATTGCCGATCTGGATGATATGGCTAAAGCGCTGGAAATCGCAGCGGCTATCGGTATCAAGGTTGAGAAGAGCTGGGGCCTGGGCCGCGTAGTAACAGAGATCTTTGAAGAGGTGGCGGAAAGCCATTTGATTCAGCCGACCTTTATCACCGAATACCCGGCAGAGGTTTCCCCGCTGGCGCGTCGTAATGACGAGAACCCGGAAATCACCGACCGCTTCGAGTTCTTTATCGGCGGGCGTGAAATCGGTAACGGCTTCTCCGAGCTGAACGATGCGGAAGACCAGGCGCAGCGTTTTGCAGACCAGGTTGCGGCGAAAGACGCAGGCGACGACGAAGCCATGTTCTTCGACGAAGACTACGTCACCGCGCTGGAGCACGGTTTACCGCCAACGGCGGGTCTGGGCATCGGTATCGACCGTATGGTGATGCTGTTTACCAACAGCCACACTATTCGTGACGTGATCCTGTTCCCGGCCCTGCGCCCGGTCAAGTAAGCTGCTCTTCGTTCCTCCCTGCGGGGAGGAACGTTTTTACTATGTTACTGCTTCAGAGGCTCAGTTTGCGCAAGGAAAGCACAGTCAGTAAGTGGACACTCAACGCCATCATCCTGCTCCTGGGCCTGTTACTTGTTGCTTGCTCATCCAACAAAGCGAGCACCTCCAAAGCCTCTTCAGGCAGCTACAGCGGCTCGGTTTATACCGTTAAACGCGGCGACACCCTCTATCGTATTTCCCGCATGACAGGCTCAAGCGTAGGTGAACTGGCTCGTCTCAACGGTATTCGCGCGCCCTACACGCTGGAAATCGGGCAAAAGCTCCGCGTAAAACGCAGTTCCGGCTCTTCCCCGGCGAAGAAAAAAACCACCGTGGCTAAAACGTCAAAACCGCGCTCTTCTGCTTCCGGTTCCACAAGTGTTGCGAAAGTCGCCGCGCCGCCGGTCGGGTCAAGATGCTGGCGCAGGCCAACCAGCGGCAGGATTATCGAGCCTTTCTCCAGTAGTGATGGCGGAAATAAAGGCATTGATATTGCCGGCTCTCGCGGACAGCCTATCTATGCTTCTGCGGCAGGTACTGTGGTTTACGTAGGCAATCAGCTGCGGGGCTACGGGAATCTTGTGATGATTAAACACAGCGAAGATTACATTACCGCCTATGCGCACAACGACACCACGCTTGTGAATAACGGGCAGAAGGTCGTGGCAGGGCAGAAGATTGCCACCATGGGCAGCACCGGCTCCAGCACGGTCAATCTGCACTTCCAGATTCGCTACCGTGCCACGGCGCTTGACCCGCAGCGCTACCTGCCGCCACAGGGTAGCAAGCCCTCATGCTGAGTTGCAGGTAGGTAAACGTTTAAAATACCACCACTTAGCACGCTTGCCCCTTGTCACCTTGCCCCGGAGCGTTATAATGCCGGGGCTACGCCAAAAGCGGGTGTAGTTCAATGGTAGAACGGCAGCTTCCCAAGCTGCATACGAGGGTTCGATTCCCTTCGCCCGCTCCATGACCATTCTTAAAGTCTACTAACTTACTGAATCCTAAGGGATACGGCTTAAAGCCTTCCAATAGTTTTACTCACTGTAACCAACACTGTGACTAACTTTGTTGAAGTAGTGAGCAGACCTAAGGTCTCAGTACATGCTCAATTCAAGAACCTACCTTTATCAGCGTAACGGTGTCTTTTACATCCGTCTTAGGATGAAGACCACTGGTCGCCTGACCGCTTCGCTTCCTTCTCACAACCGTTATAAACTAGCGTCAGTATCACTACGGACTAAGGATAGACGCACCGCTATGGCTCATTCACGGCACATCAAGTCAGCACTTAAAGCAATCCACGCAGACAACCTCAACGCTTCTTATGAGGAGCTACGGGAGCACCTGAAGACTATTGTCGAGTGGGAACTAAGTGTCAGCCGTGATGACCTGAACGACCCGGAGTCCTACCAGCTTTACGTTGACCAGTACGATGACATTAATTCCAACCTGCGGGAAGCTATAGCGACTGAGCGTCTGACTGTAGACCAGCATCGCTATATCAATGACGTTATCGGTGTGCTGAAAGCGTGTCAGGATAGACTCAAGGGCGATAGCTCTGGCCTGTTGTCTTACCTTGAGCCTGAGACCAGCAGTCTAAGACCGTCCGTCTCCCTATCTGTATTGGCTGAAACTGAAGTCCCTGAACCTAAAGCACTGACCCTCGCGTCTCTCATTGAGCAGTACGAGCAGGAGAACGCCCAGAACTGGAAGCCAGCGACCCTAAGCGAGAACCGAGCGTCGCACTCCACGCTAATCGAGATATTCGACTATCTGGATATTCAGGATGTCGGCAAGGCGACCCGTTCAGATATGCTTAGGGTCCGTGAAGTCCTCCAACTGTTACCGAAGAACCGCAAGCAACGCTTTAAGGCTATGCCGCTGTCTGACCTGCTGAACCGGGAGTCTAAGACTGACTGTCTGGATGTCGTTACCATCAACAATAAATACCTTATCAAGATGGCTGCTGTGTTTAAGTGGGCGGTACGCAACGACCTGATAGCTAAGAACCTGACAGAAGGTCTTGAGCTGAAAGTCCCGCAGCGTAAAGCCTCCGACGCTCGTGATGCGTTCAGTCCTGAGCAGGTCGGGCAACTACTGGTAGCCGCTAAAGCGTACTCGCAGAAGAACTCAGGTAAGCCATACCATTATTACGTCACCGCTCTGGCTGCGATTACAGGTGCGAGACTTAACGAGGTGGCCCAACTTCAGGTCAAAGACGTCAGGACCACTGAGGCTGGGGCCGTTTTTATCCATATCAACGAAGACGATAGCAGCCTGCCGGGTAAGAGTATCAAGAACGCCCACAGTGACCGCTGTGTCCCGCTGGTCGATGGCGCTTATGGTTTTGTATTGGCTGACTTTATGTCGCTTGTGGAAGACCGTAGAAAGACTATGGGTGATAATGCTATGGTATTCGATGGCCTCAAGCTGATGAAGAATGGCTACGGTGAGCAGGTAAGCAAATGGTTTAACCGGACCTTGTTACCAAAAGTCCTCGCTGACCGTAGCGGTTTAGCTTTTCACTCGTTTAGACATACAGTTGCGACCCAGTTAAAACAACATGGGGTCGAGTTAGCGTATGCTCAGGCGATTATGGGTCATAGCTCAGGGTCTATAACTTACGACCGTTACGCGAAAGAGGTCGAGGTCGATAGACTGATTAATGTGATGGCGGATATTTATAAGGAGACTGGAGTAGATGGCGATACCGTTTGAGGCACCTGAGTTTGAAAAAGAAGCCTTTAACTGCCCATATTGTAACGCTTTTGCACATCAAAAATGGCAGCAGTTGTACTATTACTATTCAAGTACTGGAGGCCTTCCTGTTCATACTTCTACCTGTGAGCATTGTGAAGAAAAAAGTTTTTGGTTTCAGCGCCGCTTACTTATACCGTTTGCTTCCACAGCCGAACTACCAAACCCGGACATGCCCGACAACTGTAAGGCTGACTACATGGAAGCCAGAAGCATAGTTGGCCTGTCACCTAAAGGGGCCGCTGCACTCCTTCGTCTTTGCCTTCAGAAGCTAATGGTCCACTTAGGCGAGCCGGGAGAAAACATTAATAAAGACATCCGGTCACTCGTCCAGAAAGGACTACCTGTACGCATCCAGCAGGCGGCAGATATCTGTCGTATTGTCGGCAATCAGGCGGTCCATCCCGGAGAGATTAGTCTTGATGATGACCCGCAGTTGGCACACGGTCTCTTTAAGCTGCTGAACATTATTGTCGATGACCGAATCACGAGACCGAAAGAAATTGAGGCTATGTTCCAGAGTATGCCTGAAGGTCCACGTCAAGGTATTGAGAATCAGGACAGACAGGCGAGGGAGCAGCAGCAGGCCGCTAACGAATAACCCCTCACTATAGGGGAAGGGGACTTAACTATCACTATAGGGAGAGACCCTAAGTCACCAGCCTGCTGGCATTCTCCGGCACACATACATTCATTTAGTCTCAGGCTTCCGGTAGCGGACCGATTGGAAACCATCCGCAGACGCCTAGTGTTAAATCACCTTGGCCTGAGACCCTTCTCTTTTAACGTAGGCTATCTTCCCTTTTGACAGGCGGGGAACAGAAGACCACATCCGACTTTAAGTTGGCTCTGTGATAATCGCTGTGCGGATAACTGAAGAACCAAGACACCATTACGGGTCTGCCATCCATTTGTGGACAGGCGGAAACTCAAAGTGGTTGACCAGTGGTGTCTGAGGTTGGAGCTTTGAGTCTGACCAGCAGGCTTGAGGAGACCCTGAGTTTATCTTGTTATGGATTGTGTTATCACAATTCCAATAAGAAGAACTTTAAGTCCAGCCTCAGTCCTGTCAGCCCGAAGTAAACTATGGTCGCCATGATGCCACGCTTGAGGTCTGACTGCGGTCAGATTATAGCCGTATCAGGCCGCTAACGATAGATAGTCCGCATATTGGGTAACTTATTGTTCTGTAAAAATAAATAATTAAACCTCACTATAGGGACCATACATTCCGCCTCTGGTCTTGATGCGTCAAGTTATGCGGAAGCTCTCCCGACATTAAGTCTTTCTCCGAAGACATCTCAAGGCAAGACAGCCTCTGTCAGACCTCCAGCCCCTGGAAGTTCTTCTCCTCTTGAAGTCTATCACCTTCTAGCATCTGGTCGTCCTGACACGCTGTCGAACCTTCATATCTATGGTCATCGCAGACCATCGCTAGTTAGCTAGCCACCATCACAATTACCTCAAGTCATTCTGTTTGCGTCCTGTTGCCTGCTGGTCTCCCTTTACGTGGGGGCTTGAGTAGGTCAGTAGGGTGCGACTTCAGGGTGCAAACAAAAGGAGTACACGTAAATGTCTCAACAAGAAATCAGCATCATTAACCTCGACCAGCTTGTGTCCATGACCTCAGTCGAAATTGCCGAACTGACAGGAAAGCGCCATGACCACGTTTTACGAGATATTCGTAATATGGTCGAAGAACTTAACGGCCCCAATTCTGGGGGCGTTGGCGAGGAAGTATACAAGGACGCGAAAGGTGAGAGCCGAACAATGTACCGTCTAGACCGTAAGCATACTTTCATTCTGGTCGCTGGCTATTCCGTTCACCTCCGCGCCAAGTGTTACGACCATATTCAGACGTTAGAGCGTCGAGTCCTTCAACTGGAAGACCAGAAGAAGCGAGTAGCCATTCAGTCTGCTAACCGTCGAGGCGTGACTTGGGGCGACTACTGCAAAACCTATGGTCTACCCGCTCAGAAGCTAATGACCGCACTTCTTCAGCATCGTGGTCTCTTTCGTAAGAATCCAATCAGTAACGAGTGGTCTGTAAATCCGAAGTATTCCGACTGCTTTCGTATCATTAAGCCGTCAGACCAGAAGTTCTCAGCGGGTGGGTATAACTTCCGGTTCAATGCTAAGGGGCTTGAGGTCTTCGGTAAGCCAGCGATAGTCGATAAACTGCGAGGCATCCTGATTGCATTCACTGGCACCGACCAGCAGAAGCAAGAGCACCTCCTGAAGCAGGCCCAATCCGGCAAGCTGGAGGGACTCTAAGATGATTGACCCACGCACACCTGAGGGTCGCATGACTCTCTGTTACCGTGGCTATCGGACTGAAGTCCTCCTCCGGGAGCTTGGTCTCGACCCGGAAGATGAGACCCGCCAGCACCAATCACGAGACGAGCTGATAGCGCAACTGGTCGCTATAAAACTGTCGTCAGCTAGCAAGCTAGCACCAGCACACCGTTAGTAGCTCACCTACTCAATACCTAATTTAAACACCTTTTGAGATGACCGATGCGGGGAGACGCCGCAGGACTAAACACTCCTGTAGCAGACCGATAGTCTCAACTCTCAAGAGGAGTAATTACTATGTTATTCAATAACCAAGACTGGAAACTGTCAGTCACCAACATCAATCTCTACGAGAATACTGTGAGTCTGGACGGTCAGTCCTATCCGCTGTCGCTCGCTATCAAGACCCTCATTCCGGGCTACCTGTCAGGCCTGCCGTCTACCAGCCGCGAGGCAATGGAGTTACTGGAAGCTCTGGCTGAAGCTGGTGTAGCTATTGGCAACTTCTTCAGTAATGACCTGATGACCGCCTACCAACGCCGCCAGATGAATAAGCGTGTCGAGGCTGAGCGTATCGCTAAAGAGCTGGCGTCTCAAAAAGAGCGTACCCGCGAAATGTTCATGACCGAAGACGAATGGCAGAAAGAGCTACAGCGCCGCGAACAGGTCAAAGCTGAACGCCGGACCTATGGTGAGAACCTCCGCAGTGCAACCCATTCCGCTGGTCGCTCCCGTGCCGCTATCGTCGCTGACCTTGAGTCAGGCGCTAACTGGATGGACAGCTTATAAGACACACAGTCCCTGACCCGATGTTAGGGACTCCTCAGTTTTGGGGACTCACAGTATTTAAACTAATTTAGGAGATTGATTATTATGACGATTAAAGACGCTTTCCAGTTCGGCATTGAGCCAGTACGTATCACCGACACCGACAACATTCAGGTCAATGAAGGTCTGCCGAATAACGCTGACCCACAGGTCTACGCTCTGCGTTTAGCCCAGACCGTCAAGTCCATGCTGAATGGTGTGCTGAAGTCTGCACAGGATAACATTCCGTTCCCGGTTGAGATTCTACCAACACGCAATAGCTTACCAACTCCAATCATCGCTCACACGCTGGCTGACCGCTCTGTGCTGGTCCCTGTCCGAGGAGGTGAGAGACCTGAGGTCGTGACCGCTCCGTCTGGTACTGAAATCACCGTGGAGCCTATTGAGCAAGCTATCCTTGTGTCTCACCAGACAAAGCTGTGGGACGCTAAGTCCTCTACTGGTTTCACTCAGGGGACGCTCCAGCAGGACGCTCTGAACATCTGCGATAACGTGGTCCGCACCATTAACTCTAAGATGGTCGATGTGCTGGAGTCTTCCAAGCTGCTGAAGACCGTAGAGCTTCCGGTCCTGACTGGTAGCCTGACCGCTAAGGCAGACACTATCATGGACGCGCTGTATGAGAACACCGAGTCTTCTTTCGGTTCTGAGGTTACTGACTATGGCATCATTGCCCATGAGTCCCACCTCAAGGCTCTCTCCCGTCTGGCTGCTAAGCAGGGCTTCGGTGGTGAGGACGCTATCGTCGATATGCTGGGAACAGACATCGCCTATTACAACGGTGAAGACCGTGGTGTGTTCATGATGGCTAAGCGTTTCACGGCTCTGAGCTTCGGTTGCTTCCGTCATGATGGACAGAATGTTACTGTGGTCTTATCCCGTGATGGTGACTCTCAGTCCCATGACTTAGAAATCCTCGGTAAGGTCTTTGTGGTCGCTGAGGCCGCTACGACAATCAAGATGGGTACTGGCTCGGCTACTGCTGTCCTGCCTGTAGTCAAACGCCTGAGTTTCACTAAGACAAGCTAACTAACAATAACGACTATTGGTCAGACTTCCCCTACAAGGTGTCTGGCCTTTATTTGGTGTTATGTTATTACATTTCAATTATTGGGAGGAGGACCAAATGGACCTACACAAAGTCTATCTTGTGGTCTTCCTGCTGAAGCTGGGACTGTTGGACTGGCTATGGGCTATAAGACGATGAGTTTTGACTGAAAAATGTGAGACCCTATCTAATACGATGAGCCTGACGATTTACCCCGTAGCCCGACCCTCAGTCACACCAAGGGGCCGGGTAGTCAGACCGTGAGTTCTATTCCTTTAGAGGGAACATTACGTGCTTCAAGTCTTGACCGTCTATCGCTAAATGTGTGACTATCACTACAACCATCTGGATTCATCAGTCTTTTAAGAAACAAAGAGTTAGCTGGTTGTCTTCGATTTGTCTTAGGCTCCCTTCACCCGCTCCAATCTCCTGAAAAATCAATAATTTAATATTTATCAGTTAGTTATGTTGTCCCGCTTCAGCAGGTACAACTTAAACTACCCATTGCTCTACACCCGCATCTGTCGCGTGATTGGTCTGTGGTACAAAGGAGCATATCTTCACCCTGGCGGTGGTTCCACGTTCTTACCGCGACAGCACAACAACGAACAAAAAGCCGCATACCGGGCACCACCCCCCAAACAGATTGATCACACGCATTTAATCCCGATGTGTGGCCTTTGAGCCACGTAAACAGGTGAATAGTAGTAATGCCCCCGGTAGCTACAGATCCGCCTCTGCCAGCGCTTCGCTCACGCTCCGAAAGGTACACGAGCACCCTGATAAGGTGTAATCCCTCGGGCAATCTGATGAAGCTGCTACGCTCCGCTTGTCTTCTTACCACTAACGGGGCTTGACGGCTTGTATTGTCCAAAATCTGTTAGTTGCACATTTTTTGCACCCTGGATACCCTGAGATTAATCCTAATAACTCAAGGGTGAGCATGGCTATCGGGAAGAGACAGAACCAAAAGGAATCACCTGAAGAAGAGTTACATCGCTTGCTGGATGAGCTTGAACTCACACAAGAGCAACGGGAGTTTATCGAGTCCATGCGGCAAGAGGACGGGGATAATACCAACAGGGAGTAGTGCTTGCACCGTCACTGCGTTTGATGAATGGCTAAGGTTCGCGTATAGACTATTGATTTTACGATGTAGATAAATCATACAAGGAGGACAGTTTATGAGCGCACAGGCAGAGGAAGGAACATTACGCTGGATGACGTTAGGCGAGATTGCAATGGCTCGCAGGGTGTTCGGTGATTCGATAGTTTATAGCCGTGTCTGGATTCATTGCGACAGCTATTTACCATTCGGACTACAGAAACAAAACTACGCGATGACCCCCAACGGGGAGTTGTGATACAGAAAACCGATGTACAAGGAAGAATTTTCCGCAAACTCGGTTTTCGTCGAAGATCAATATGTTTTCATCCATGAATTGGGGCATGTTTGGCAACACCAACACGGACAATGGGTGAGAATGCGGGGCGCGTTTAGCTGGGCTGCTGAATATACCTACAGACTCGATAAAGAAAAGCTCACGGATTACTCTCTTTAGCAGCAAGCCTCTATTTTGGCTGATTACTGATTACTGATTACTGATTACTGGTTACTGCTGGTTTATGGGATCAGTAAGTGGTCTTACGATCAAAGACCAGGGCGCATGGGGATATACAGGGGCGTAGATAAGTTGCAGGACGTCCCCTCGCTTTACCAGAAAATCGTAACAGGGAAGGGGCGTTAAATATGAAAAACATAATGCTGCTGGGGGTTGTATTCCTCTTGACGGGATGCCCTGGGCCTGGTGATCGAATGGTATAGCGCGAATCTACAACGGCATTTATCAAAGATAATCAAGTTTGTGTGGTGTCGCCACTGGAGCCGCAGGAACGGATCACGGCTATCCAAATCAATAGCGAGAATAGCGACTCTCTTCACAAGATTTTTGATGACAAGCACGTGTATGTTCAAAAGGGCGGGTGTCTTCCTGTGTTCGGATTTAAGTTTACACCTGGAGAGCGGTATAACTTCGCGTATGACGTCCAATCTGGTAAATCAGAATCGCATTTAGTCACTGCTGAATTTTCTTATCCCAAAGAATAAGGGGGCAGAACGCCCCCTGCTTCACTTCAACGCACGTATGTATTCAAGCAAGGCTTTCAGTTGGAGCCGGAACACGGATACGTATATCAGCCTTTGTCTGCTTCCCTCCATGCTCAAACTATAAGGCAGGATCGTCTAATGGGGTGGGGTCAGTCCATTTAATATATCGGGGGGTAATGCATATAGGATATATTATGTATTTACAGCGGCGGGCGTTTGTTGCCGGGTAAAAATCCTTTTAGTTGTCTTACTGCGATATTTCGCTCCAATTTTACCGGGGCGATGGCTTTTCCTCAGAAATAGATAATAAATAATATACCCCCACGAGGTGTGACAGGATTATCTATGCTTAAGAATGCTAGCGTCAGAAGCGTTATCGCTATTTTTCTGGTGGTGTGTTTTGCGCTTATAGATTTACTGGCTTTTGCTTTGTCAGCTGGTTTTGAAGTACTGCTGATGCTGAACGTTGCCTGGCTTATGGTGCTCGGCACTTTATGGTCTTATATGACGGTATATCTTGTCAGACCCATCAATCAGGTGAAAAACAATATTGATGAAATCAATTCTGGCAATCTGTCAGTGCATATCCCCGAGTTTGGCAGTAACTGCGCCGGGCGACTCATTCCCGGTATTAATACGCTTTCCGCTGAAATCACCACGCTGGTGATGGACATCAGGAAGTCCTCTCAGTCAGCTAAAAATATCTCCGAAACGCTGGCGTTACAAAGCGCTACGCTGTCTGTGAAGACGGAGCAGCAGTCTGCCATGCTCATGCAAACCGCCGCCAGCATGGAGCAGATTTCTGCCGGGACCCGAAATAACGCGGAGAGCACGCGGCAGCTGAGCACGATTACCCACGGCGCCCACAGCTCCGCCAACCACGGCAGCGACCTGATGCAAAAGCTGACCAGCAATATGACATCCATCACCGACTGCGCTAATAAAATGACGGAAATCATCAGCATGATTGATGGCATTGCCTTCCAGACAAATATCCTCGCCCTGAATGCCGCCGTGGAAGCGGCGAGGGCCGGGGAGCACGGTAAGGGATTTGCCGTGGTGGCCGGTGAGGTCAGAAATCTGGCGCATAAAAGTTCGGAGTCGGCTAAAAATATAAAATCGCTGATAGAAATTACCAATCAGAACGTGATGCAGGGCGCTTCGCTAGTCTCGGAGGCGGAAAAAAATATGCGGGATATTGTGTCCGGATCTGAATCTATCGACACGCTGATGGGGCATATTTTTATCTCTACCAACGAGCAGGAAAAAGGGATCCAGCAGATAACCCAGGCTTTATCCGAACTTGAGAAAGCCACACAAAGCAACGTGGCCGTCGTTGAAGAGCTGGCGGGCTCTTCGGAGGTGCTGAATAAGCAAGTCTTTGAGCTGCAAAAAAGAACCAGCAATTTACGCCTGGGGGAGAAAGATGAATATATCCTGTCAGCCGCACCGCGTCCTGCTCCCGCCAGGCAGGTAAACGCCCAGGAGGGCCACTGGCAGACTTTTTAGCGATTTTCCTTTCCCGCCCGTTTCCCCTGCCTGATGCCCAGGGCCGTTTTCGCCCTGGGCGACTTTCGCCCCTGTTCCAGACCCTGCAAAAGCATATTTCAGAGTCGTACCTGCCGGAGATCTATGTTAAAAAAGTACGCTTCTTAGACGGGTTGCCAGCGGCAAAAGGTATTCGAGTACTATGTCTGACTTTCTCATTGAGCGCATTTCGAGCGCGTTAGAAGCTGAACACACGCTTGAAGGGCTTGTCCGGCAGCTGCTGGAGATGCTAGAACTGGTCACCAACATGGAGTCCACCTACCTCACGCGTATCGAGCCAGGCGGCGTCAGCCAGCACATCCTTTTTGCACGTAATACGCAACGGATGCAAATCCCTGAAGGGCTATCCGTCCCGTGGGGGGATACGCTGTGTAAACGTGCGCTGGACGAGGGGCGGCGCTTCACCAGCGATGTCGCCGGTATCTGGGGGGGATTCTCAGGCGGCAAAAGAGCTGGGCATCGCCACCTATGTCAGCACGCCGGTAATGCTTGCCGACGGCTCTTTATATGGCACCCTCTGTGCGGCCAGCGCCGAATGCCATGTGTTTTCTGAGCGAAGCGAACAGGTGCTACAGCTGTTTGCCCGCTTAATTGCGCAGCAGATTCAGAACGAGCAGCTAATGCAGCAGCTCCAGCAGGCAAATGCCGCGCTGACCACCGCCAGTTTTACCGATGAGCTGACAGGTTTACCTAACCGTCGCGCCGTGTTTAACAGGCTACCTCAGCTGTTCGCACGCGCGAAAATCGACGCCCGCTATGTGCTGGTCGCTTTTGCCGATCTGGATGATTTCAAACGTATTAATGATGTGCATGGTCACGAAGCCGGGGACGATTTCCTGTGTGCTGTCGGTCAAAGGCTAAAAGAGGGCGTGCGCTATGATGAGGTCGTCGGGCGGATCGGGGGCGATGAGTTTGTGGTTGCAGGGGCGGGGCCTGCCAGCCGTGACGAAGCTTTACGGGCGGTGCAGGTCTTTAAGTCCCGGCTGGCGAAGTTATTAACCGGCGAGTATCAGCTGCCTACCGGCATCATTAACTACGCGGGGCCGAGCATTGGCGCTGTGGCGATCGATCCTGCACTCACCGATCCTGACATGGCCCTGCATGAAGCCGATCAGGCCATGTATCAGGATAAGAAAAGCCGACGTAAATAGCCTGCGGCGGGCGTATTTGCGAACCGAGCGCTTGCTGCTTGCGGCCAATCAGGGGCTTTCACCGCAGAAAGTCCCTGATTGGTTACATCGTCCTCGTTACTTTTGTGAAGCAAGCGTCATGGCAAGATTTATTGCCTCTGAAGGGCCTGGGTGAATTATGACTGAAATCCTGGGGTGCAATCTCTCTCCAGTCTGAACACCGAAACCGTAGCGGCCAGCTGCCTTGCCCGTTCGTCCATACTTTGTGTAATCGAGGCTGATTCTTCAACCAGCGCGGCGTTTCGCTGCGTGACGGTATCAATTTCATTGATCGCCGTGGCAATTTGATTTACTCCCTCGCTTTGCTCCTCTGATGCCAGGGAAATTTCGCGCATAATGCCGCTTGCCTGCGCAACAGAGGTGACGATGTCGTGCATGGTTCTGCCTGCATTGGACACCAGCTTCGTGCCATGGCTGACGTTTTCTACCGACTGCGCAATCAGTTCACTGATTTCTTTCGCCGCATCGGCGCTGTGTTTTGCCAGGTGACGAACTTCGCTTGCGACTACGGCAAACCCGCGTCCCTGCTCACCCGCGCGGGCGGCTTCAACGGCGGCATTCAGGGCGAGGATATTCGTCTGACTGGCAATCCCGTTGATAACGTTATTGATATCAGAGATCTTTTGCGCGCTTTGCTCAATGCTGGACATGGTGGTAACAACGTCATCCATTGTCGATGCACCATTTTGCGCCGTGGTACTGGCTTTCATCGCCAGCCGATCCGCTTGTCGGGCATTTTCCGCATTATGCGCAACGGTTGTTTTAATCTGTTCCATACTGGCGGCCGTTTGCTGAAGGGCGCTGGCCTGTTCTTCAGTACGTGAAGATAAATCATGGTTGCCAGTAATGATTTCTGTGGTGCTATTGTTAATTGAGGCGGTGGAATCTTTAATCGCCACAATGATGCTTTGTAAACCTAAGCGCATACTATTTAATTGCTCAATCACCTTGCCGATTTCGTTCCTTTTTCCGACTATTAGCGCTTCGCGCAGGTTTCCTTTGGCGATAAGAGAGAAGCCCTGTTTGACGTATTCAAGGCGGGCAATAATGTTTTTATTGATCCATAAAAAGCCCACTATGCCTGAGGCTAAAGAGAAGGTGATAACAAAGGAAAGGTAGTAAATGATGGTGGTGATGCTTTGGTTTATCTCATCATTCGTCCCTTTAATATCATATCTGGCGATAAGGGCGTTGAAATCTTCGACCAGCTTCGCAAAGCTTGTGATGCTTCTTGTCGTCTCGTTGTTTTCTCCGGCGTGAACGGCATTTTCTATTCGTTTGAGAGCCTGTTCCAGCTCCTGAGTTTTCTTCACGCCTGACTCGGTGGTAATGGGCGCAACCTCTAAGAAGCCTTTAAACGCCTCATCGGCCATTTTTACCGCCTGCGAGGCTGTTTCCTGGCGAATCTCTGCCGGGTTTTCGGGGATGGATTTTAATTTAATGAGTGTTTCAGTTAACGCTTTGTGTTGATAGAAGCCTTTGGCAAAACCATCGGTTTTAATTTTTATTGATGAGAAATTACAGAGTGTCCAGACATTTGAGGAGATGACGACCAGAGCGATGATGGACATCGCTAAAATAAAGGTCTTTTTGATGGTAAGCGTGCTCTTGAAAAAACCGGGGGTGTTATTCTGATGTTGTTTTGGACGATGCTGTTCATGACTAATCATAAATAATAAAAATCCTTGATATAAAATTTATTACACTGCTTATGCTGCATAAACAAAAAGGGTGCTAAGCACCCTGTTTCGCTATCTACCTGCTGTCCGGTAGTTCACCGTCAGCTCATTGCTAAGAATCGTCAGGGCGGGGATGACCGGCCCACGCGTTTTAAAAGAGTAAACGAAGTGAAACGGCCCGCTTGCGGGGAAAGAGGCGGGCAGCTGAGCTTCCCCGGAAAGGCCGGGTAACACAATGCACTGGTTCCCATGGCAGAGCTTGATATCGAAATAGGGTGCTACGGGAGCGTCAGGGGTAATTTTCCAGCTAACGCGCGAAGAAATGGCCCCGGCGGGTAGTGCTGCGGGGGCACTAACCGATTTGCTCTTAAAAGCTTGCTTGCCACGAGTAATCACGTCCCCGCGGCTTTTACCGCTCCAGGAGCCGCCTGCGGCCAGCGCGGTGTGCGAAATGGCCAGCAGCATAACCAGCGCCAGGGTTTTCATCAGCGTCCACCAATCATATAGGTCATACGTACGTTGCGCTGGCTGCTGATTTCCTGGCTGGACAGCACCACCAGCTGCGGGAAGATGCGGCGCAGATAACGCGATAGCATCAGACGCAGGGCGGGATTGACCAGCAGCACCGGCGGCGCTCCGATACCTTCCTGATGCATCAGCGCATTTTCGGTCTGCTTCATCAGATTTTCTGCAATGCCAGGCTCGATGGCGCTGCCGCTCTGAGTGGCCTGAATCAGCAGCTGTTCCAGAGACACATCAAGGCCGATAACCTGAATATCGCCATCGCCCGGGAACCACTGGTGAGTAATGGCTCGAGCCAGACGGGCGCGCACGCGTGCGGTCAGCTCGTCGGCATCGCTCTGGGCGGAGGCATATTCTGCCAGCGTATCAATGATGGTGCGCATATCGCGGATCGAAATACGCTCGGCCAGCAGGTTTTGTAGCACCTTATGCAGCGTGGTCAGGCTGATGACGCCCGGGATCAGATCCTCCACCAGCTTCGGCGACTGTTTGGTGAGCTGATCGAGCAGCTGCTGCGCTTCCTGGCGGCCAAACAACTCTTCGGTATGAATGCTGATCAGATGGTTGATATGGGTCGCGATCACCGAACTGGGATCAACCACGGTATAGCCCAGCGTTTGTGCCAGCTCGCGATGCGCTTCTTCTATCCACAGCGCGGGCAGACCAAAGGTCGGCTCCACACAGGCGATGCCCGGCACTTCCCCCTCGGCGCAGCCCGGATTTATCGCCATCCAGCGTTCCGGCATGGTTTCGCCTTTGCCAA
This sequence comes from uncultured Buttiauxella sp., assembly GCA_946480445.1. GTDB lineage: Bacteria > Pseudomonadota > Gammaproteobacteria > Enterobacterales > Enterobacteriaceae > Dryocola. Next base: position 92,140 of record CAMLJN010000001.1, on the reverse strand, counting down.
TTTCCACGCCCTTAAGCAGGATGCGGTAGGCGGTAGGGGACAAATCCAGGTTATCGCGAATATGGACCGGCGGCGGCAGGAAGCCCATATGCTGGGCAAATTTCTTGCGGATACCGCGTACGCGGGTTAAAAGCTGGCCCTGCTGATCCTGATCCACCATCGGGATCAGGCGATAGCCCACTTCCAGCCCCAGCACGTCTTCCATCTGAACGTCGGACCAGGTGGCTTCGTTCACCTGCGCCGCTTCGGCTTCCGCCATCGCTTTATCTTCACCGGCAGCGTTCGCGCCGCCGCCCTTCGTACCCTGTTTTGTTTCCTTGCCGCGCAGCCACCAGGCCGTCGCCAGCAGTACCGCGGTGAACAGCAGGAACACGAAGTTCGGCATACCGGGGATCAGGCCCAGCAGGCCGATAACGCTCGCCGCAAGGAACAGTACGCGGGGAGAGGTAAACAGCTGGCTGACCATCTGCTCGCCGACGTCCTGCTCATTGACTACGCGTGTTACCACCACGCCTGCGGCAGTGGAAATGACCAGGCCTGGGATCTGCGCGACCAGGCCATCACCGATGGTCAGCAGAGTATAGGTTTCGGCCGCCGTACCCGCAGACATATCGTGCTGCATAATGCCGATCATTAACCCGCCCAGCACGTTGATCACCATGATCATCAGCCCGGCAATGGCGTCGCCGCGTACAAACTTACTGGCCCCGTCCATCGAACCGTAGAAATCGGCTTCCTGGGTGACTTCTTTGCGGCGCTTTTTCGCTTCTTCTTCGCCAATCAGGCCCGCGTTGAGGTCGGCATCGATCGCCATCTGCTTGCCCGGCATTCCGTCGAGCGTAAAGCGCGCGCCCACTTCGGCAATACGTCCGGCACCTTTGGTAATCACCATAAAGTTAATGATGATCAGAATGATGAAAACGATAATCCCGATGGCGAAGTTACCGCCCACCAGGAAGTGGCCGAAGGCTTCAACCACCTGGCCTGCCGCCCCCGTGCCGGTGTGGCCGTGCATCAGGATCACACGCGTGGAGGCCACGTTCAGCGCCAGGCGCAGCAGGGTGGAAAACAGCAGCACCGTCGGGAACGCCGAGAACTCAAGCGTATTCTGGGTGAACATTGCCACCAGCAGGATCATGATCGACAGGACAATATTGAACGTGAACAGCAGATCCAGCACGAAGGTGGGCAGCGGCAGGATCATCATCGCCAGAATGGTCATGATGAGCACAGGGCCGGCAAGCACCTGCCACTGTGTCTCTTTCATATTCGGTAAACGTAACCGGGTGGCAATATTGGCCATCACTCTTTACTCTCTTGGGCAAAATCCAGCGCCTCAGGCACCGGGAGGTTTTCAGGGGTTTTGGGGCGCTCGCCAAAGCCTTTGCGCCAGCGTTTAAGGCCGTAAACCCAGGCCAGCACTTCTGCGACCGCGTTATACAAATCCGCCGGTATCGCTTCGCCAATCTCACAGTGTCGGTACAGCGCACGCGCCAGCGGCGGTGCTTCTAACATGGGGACCTTGTTGTCCTGGGCCAGTTCACGGATGCGCAGGGCAATCAGGCCGCTACCTTTGGCGACGACTTTTGGCGCCCCCATGCTCCCTTCCTGGTATTTCAGGGCCACGGAGTAGTGGGTTGGGTTGTTAACCACCACGTCCGCTCCGGGAACATCCGTCATCATGCGCTGCTGGGCGGCCGCTCGCTGCATCTGCCTGATACGGCCTTTCAGCTGCGGGTCGCCTTCCTGCTGCTTAAATTCGTCCTTGATGTCCTGACGACTCATACGCAGCTTTTTCAGGTTGCTCCAGATCTGGTAAATCACATCGAAAGCGACCATCGGAATTAACGACAAAATCACCGCCAGCAGGCAGCCAATAATCAGGGAACTGATGTCATTTAGCGCCATGCCGAGCGGCTCAAAAATCAGCCGGATAAACTTCTCTTTATTAATAAGCAGATAGAGTCCACCGCCGGTCACTGCCAGTACGACCTTCAGCACGGCTTTCACCAGCTCAGACACCATCTGCGCGGAAAACATGCGCTTAATACCGCTTAGCGGGTTCAGCTTTTTTAGATCCACCTTGAGCGATTTTCCGCTCAGGTTCAGGCCGCCGATAATCGGCGGAGCAGCAATGGCGGTAATAAACAGCCCGAGCACAAAGGGCAGCAGGGCTAAAAAGCCCTGTCCGAATAGCGACGAAGCCCGGCGCAGCATATAAGCCGGATCGATCATCAGCAGCCGGTCGAAGGTCAGACCGTTATGCAGCAAATGCATCAGATTACGCACCAGATGTTCGCCGCTGCCGACCATTAAGCCCCAGCCCACCAGCAGCATCAGCAGCGTGGTTAGCTCTTTAGAACGGGGAACCTGCCCGTCTTCACGCGCCTTCTGTTTTCGGTGGGGCGTGGGGTCTTCTGTTTTTTCGCTATCGCTTTCGTCTGACATAGTGGCGGTTCAGCGGCCTTAAAAGCCCAGCGATTCCAGCAGGTCGTCCACCTGCTCCTGAGAGGCGACGATCCCCTCGGCGGTGGCGTTGATCTGCGGACCATTTTTCAGCTTATCGGTGCTGGCATCCCCGGCAGGCTCAATCTCCTGCATATTTTCGAGCAGCACGCTGATAAGCTCTTTTTCGATGGTTTCAATCACGCCCATCAGGCTTTGCAGCACCTGACCGGTCAGATCCTGAAAATCCTGGGCCATCATGATTTCGGTCAGCTGCTGGTTGGTTGAACGAGTGAGGTCGGGTACCTGCTGCAAATAACTGCGGGTGTCTTTCACCAGCTCGCGAGCCACTTCCAGCGGCTGCGGATCGACAAACCACTCGTCCCAGCGGCCGCTCAGTTCATCGGCTTGTGTGCTCAGCGTTTCCTGAAGCGGGCGGGCGACCTCGACGGCCGTTAACGCGCGGTCTGCGGCATCAGAGGTTTTCCCGACCACATAGTCCAGGCGATCCCGGGTGTTGGGGAAGGCATCGGCCACCTCGATAATGGCCTGCTCAAGGCCAAGGTTTGCCATGCTGTCGCGCAGCAGACGGGTCAGTTGCCCAATACGAGAAAAGATATCTATAAAGTTGTTATCGCCTGCGCCGTTTGCGTGTGATTGCATAATGTTCACCCGAGTTTTTCAAAAATTTTGCCCAGCTTCTCTTCAAGCGTGGCAGCGGTGAAAGGCTTAACGATGTAGCCGTTAGCCCCGGCCTGAGCGGCGGCAATAATGTTTTCTCGTTTGGCTTCGGCGGTGACCATCAGCACGGGGAGTTTGCCCAGCGCAGGATCCTGACGAATGGTTTTCAGCAGCTCCAGCCCGTCGAGGTGCGGCATGTTCCAGTCGCTGACCACAAAGTCGAACGTTGAGGCGCGCAGCTTAAGCAGCGCGTCCTGGCCGTCTTCCGCCTCTTCGATATTTTTGTAACCGAGATCCTGCAGCAGGTTACGCACAATACGGCGCATCGTTGCGAAGTCATCGACCACCAGAAAGCGTAAATTCTTATCCATCATGTTTGTTCTATCCTGAAATAAATCCTCCAGAGGTCGGGGGAGGTATCCCGCAATTACCGTGCTTTTGCCCGGGTGTTTCTGATAAAGCTGTCGAGCAGCCGTCGCGCTATTTCGTCCAGGTCTGCGACCTCTATGGCGGCCTGTAGCGCGATGGCCTCACGCGGCATACCAAACACCACGCAGCTTTTTTCGCTTTGCGCCAGGGTATGCGCTCCGGCCTGACGCATCGCCAGCAAACCGCGAGCGCCGTCGCCCCCCATCCCGGTAAGGATCGCCCCGGTAGCGTGTTGTCCGGCATGTTTCGCAACGGAATGGAACAGCACATCGACGGAGGGGCGATGACGGTTCACCGGTTGATGGGTGTTAAGGCGAATCTGGTAGCCTTTACCAAAACGCTCAATTTCCATGTGGTAATCGCCGGGGGCGATGTAAGCGGTGCCTGTGAGCACCGGTTCACCATCAACGGCTTCCTTCACCGACATCGCGCACAGCGAATTCAGGCGCTGTGCAAAAGAGCGCGTAAAGCCAGGCGGCATATGCTGCGCGATCAGCACGGCCGGGCAGGATGGTGGTAAAGGCATCAGTACCTGGCGCAATGCTTCGGTGCCGCCGGTGGAAGAACCAATGGCAATAATCTTCTCTTCACCCAGCCGGGTGGCGGTCAACAGCTTGGTTTGCGTCGGTGCGCTGACCTGCTGTGTCAGGGTTACCTTTGCCGCCGTGCGTATTTTTTCGGAAACCTGACTTGCCCAGGCGTCAATCGCTTTCACCTCGCGGGCGTCAGGCTTGGCGATAAAATCCACCGCGCCCAGTTCCAGCGCGTTCAGCGTCGCGGCAGATCCTTTGGCGGTGAGGGAAGAGATCATCACCACCGGCATCGGGCGCAGGCGCATCAGGCGGGACAAAAATTCCAGCCCGTTCATGCGCGGCATATCAATATCCAGCGTCAGCACGTCCGGGTTAAATTTTTTAATTAACTCCCGGGCGGTTATCGGGTCGGGTGCCGTCGCGACCATTTCCATGTCAGGCTGCTGGTTGACCACCGCGCTAATGATGTTGCGCATCAGGGCAGAGTCATCCACGCAGAGCACTCGTATCTTGTTCAACCGCGCGTCTCCGTCAGCTCGTAGATCGACTGTCCTCGTAGCCGGAACGGGCTTTTCAAATGGTTAAAATGTTCCGAGTGGCCCACAAACAGCAGTCCTCCCGGTTTGAGCATTTTCGCAAAGCGCTGTATGAGCAGCGCCTGCGTGGGGGCATCGAAATAAATCATCACGTTGCGACAAAAAATCGCGTCGAACGGACCGGGAACTTTCCACTCCCGATCGAGCAAATTAAGCTGCTGATAGTGAATGGCCGACAGCAGCTGCGGCTTCACTCTGACCATTTCGCTGTGCTCGCCTGTGCCGCGCAAAAAATAGTGACGCTTCTGCGCCATGCTCAGCGATTGCAAATCAGCGAGCCGATACACTCCCGCGCAGGCTTTAGCCAGCACGTTGGTATCAATGTCGGTTGCCCACACCCGAGGCCCGGAGGACGAGCCAAGGCACTCATCGAGCGTCATGGCAATGGAGCAGGGTTCTTCCCCGGTGGAGGCGGCGGTACACCAGACGCGGTAGCCTGAGGCGCGCGTTCTGGCATGTTCGGCCAGCGCCGGAAAATGGTAGGCCTCGCGAAAAAAAGACGTTAAATTTGTCGTCAGTGAGTTAATAAATACCTGCCATTCCGGGTTGTCCGCGCTGGACTCCAGAATGGCGATGTATTCACTAAAACGGCTTAGCGATAATTCCCGCAAACGTCGAGAAAGACGGTTAAATATCATGTCGCGTTTCTGCTCATTGAGCACAATACCTGCGCGCTGATAAATCAACTGGCTTATCTTTTGTAATTCTCTGTCTGTTAGAACATCTGACAACTGCGATAGACGTGGCGGCAGGCGCAAAGTTTCATTCATGATTAAATTCGACTATGCGGTTAAACCGGCATATTCATCACTTCCTGATAGGCGCTTACCATTTTATTTCTCAGCTGCACACCAAAGTTAAAGGCAACGGAGGATTTTTGCATCGACAGCATGACATCGTTCAGGCCTACATCGCTCTTGCCCGTCATCCAGTCCTGAGTTTGTTGTTTTGACGTCAGCTGAGTTTTATTTATCTCATTAATGCTATTAAATAATGCATGAGAGAATCCCGCGCTTTTGTCTTCGCCCTTAATCTGGCTGGAAGAAAACATACTGGCTGAACCAGATATTTTCTGTGCCTGCGAGTGCAACTGTTCAAGCACGCCGTTAATTGATGCTGACATTATTTGATTTCCGGGTAAGTAATGAATATCACTGCATCAGAATTGCGCAGCTTTTAGACGGGAAACATCTTAGCATGCTTGTAAAAATTGAGAAAAATCCGATAAGCCGTCAGAAGTTTTACCTTATCTCTGCTTAAAAAAAATGCCGCTCAGACGATAATACCCGCCTCAAAATTTCTCCGAATCTATTTTCACTCGGTTGCTGCCTGGCTTTAACCGCGGGCTGATACGCAGCATTTTGCTGCGTGAATATTTATTACAGGATTACGGCATGAGTGCCACATTAAATGGCTTAAAGAACAATCCAACAGACGGCTTCAAAGCGGCTATTGCCTGGTTCCGCGCCAGCCCTAAGCTGCTGCTGGGCGTCTGCGCTGCGGCGGCACTATCGGTCATCATTGCTCTGATGTTCTGGGCGAAAGAGCCCGGCTATCGGGTACTGTTCAATAACATTAGCGATGAAGACGGGGGCGCGATTGTCGCCCAGCTCTCGCAGATGAATGTCCCTTACCGTTTTGATGCGGCGGGTGGTGCCATCATGGTGCCGGAAAACCAGGTGCATGAGATGCGCATGAAGCTTGCCCAGCAGGGCTTGCCGAAGGGCGGAAGCGTGGGCTTTGAGCTGCTCGATCAGGAGAAATTTGGCATTAGCCAGTTTAGCGAGCAGGTCAACTTTCAGCGTGCGCTGGAAGGCGAGCTGGCCCGCACCATCGAAAATCTCGGGCCTATTCAGCGCGCCCGTGTGCATCTGGCGGTACCAAAGCCTTCGATGTTTGTGCGCGAGCAAAAGCAGCCTACCGCTTCGGTAAGCGTCAATCTGGTGCAGGGGCGTTCCCTGGATGACGGCCAGGTGACGGCGATTACGCACCTGATTTCCAGTGCGGTTTCCGGCCTGCCCGCGGCAAATGTCACCATCGTTGATCAGCGTGGCAATCTGTTGACCCAGAGTGGCACGCGCGGTCTGCAAACCTCCCAGCTTAAATACACCAATGAAATTGAAGCTGACTATCAGCAGCGTATTCAGCGCATTCTTGCGCCGCTGGTGGGCGACAGTAATGTTCGCACCCAGGTGACAGCGCAAATTGATTTCACCGAGCAGGAGCAGACGCAGGAGCAGTACCAGCCTAATGCCGAACCGGAAAAAATGGCGATTCGTAGCCGTCAGTCCAGCCAGTCTGCGCAGGGTAACGGCCGCGGCGCCAGCGGTGTTCCAGGGGCACTAAGCAACCAGCCGCCGACGCCTGCGTCAGCGCCGTTAACTCAGCCGCTCAATACGCCAACAGCCACAGCGGCGCAGACGCCTGCTACAGGCCAGACCACGGCGGGCACGGCGAAAAATGCAGGCACAGCGGCTACGCCGGGGCAGCCGTTTAATAATCGTAACGATGAAACCACCAACTTTGAGGTGGATCGCACCCTCATCCATACCAAAAACAGCGTAGGCCGCATTCAGCGTCTTTCCGTGGCGGTGGTTATCAACCTTCTGCCTACGGGCAAGGACGGCAAAGCCGTCCCGCTTAGTGCCGAAGAGCTGGCGCGCATTAACGCCCTGGTAAAAGAAACCATCGGCTACAGTGAGGCGCGCGGTGACAGCGTCAATATCGTTAACTCCGCCTTTAACGGCGTGACGGAAGAGGCTGCGCCACCGCTTTGGCAGCAGGAACGCTTCCACGAGATGTTGATGGCCATGGCTCGTTATCTACTGATTGCCATTATTGCCTGGATTATGTGGCGCAAGCTGGTCCAGCCGGCCTGGGTACGTCAGCAGGAAACGGCGATCAAGCGTATGGAGATGGAGCAAGAATTACGCCAGGTCGAGCTTGACGAGAAGAAGAAGATCGCCGAGATGAAGGCGAATGCAAAAGCGCAGCGCCGCGTGGATTCAGAACTCAACAGTCAGCAGCTTCGCGAGCTTGCTGAGCAGGAGCCGCGGGTTATCGCTCTGGTGATTCGCCAGTGGCTGAATAAGGAACTCAAATCATGAATGCCTGTGATAAAAGCGCCATCGTGATGCTTACGCTCGGCGATGAGCTTGCCGCCGATGTGTTTAAACACCTCAACGCGCATGAGGTAAAACAAATCAGTAGCTCGATGGTTAATATGGCCGGTTTTACCCATGACCAGATGTCCGCCGTGCTCGAAGAGTTCAGCCGTGACTCGAGCGAATTTGCGGCCCTTAGCCTGAATACCAATGACTACCTGCGCAGCGTGCTGGTGAAAGCGCTGGGTGAAGAGCGGGCCTCGCTGCTGCTTGAAGACCTGCTTGATAGTCAGCAGGGATCGAACGGTATTGAAACGCTTAACTTCATGGAGCCTCAGTCGGTCTACGACCTGATTCGTGAGGAGCATCCGCAGATCATCGCCACCATCCTTGTGCACCTGAAACGTAATCAGGCCGCAGACGTGCTGGGTAAATTCGACGACAGAGAGCGAAACGACATCATGCTGCGTATCGCCACCTTCGGGGGCGTCCAGCCTGCCGCGTTGCAGGAGCTGACCGAAGTGCTCAACAACCTGCTGCACGGTCAGAACCTCAAGCGCAGCAAAATGGGCGGCGTGCGTCCGGCCGCCGAGATCCTCAACCTGATGAAATCTCAGCAGGAAGAGCAGGCTATTGAAGCCGTGCGCGAGTTCGACAACGAGCTGGCCCAGAAGATTATCGACGAAATGTTCCTCTTCGAAAATCTGGTCGACGTGGACGACCGCAGCATTCAGCGCCTGTTGCAGGAGATCGAAAGCGAAACCCTTATCATTGCCCTCAAAGGGGCAGACGAAAAGCTGCGCGACAAGTTCTTCCGCAATATGTCTCGCCGTCAGTCCGAGCTGATGACCGAAGACCTGGCTTCTCGTGGGCCGGTGCGTCTGTCTCAGGTGGAGGCAGAGCAGAAGAGCATCCTGCTGGTGGTGCGTCGTCTTGCCGAAACCGGCGAGATCCTGATTGGGAGCGGCGACGATGCCTATGTCTGATGACAACAATGCCCCGCAGTGGCGCAGCTGGCAGCCTGTAAACCTGCTGGAGCCGGAGAGCGCGCCGGAGACGATTATTCCGACGCTGGACAGCACGCAGTCTGAAACACAGCTAAAAGCCGAGCTGGCCCGTGTGCGCCAGCAGGCGGAACAGCAGGGCTTTAACCAGGGCCTGGCCCGTGGCCAGGAAGAAGGCCAGAAGCAGGGCTACGAAGCCGGTTTTCAGGCCGGACGGGAAGCGGGGGTGGCGCAGGGTATTGCAGATGCTCAGGTCGCGCAGCAGGAGGCCATGAAGCAGGTCGAGGAGTGGGTCACTGCCTTTAAACTGTCGCTCGATAATCTGGATAGCCTGGTGCCGAGCCGTCTGGTGCAGCTGGCGCTGCACGCGGTGCAAAACCTTCACGGCAGCGAGCAGGCTACCAGCAGTAACGTGCTGCTCGAGCAGATCAAACGCCTGATGAAGCAGGATGCGCTGTTGCAGGGCAAAGTTCGCCTGATCGTTAACCCTGACGATCAGCCGCTGCTTTCCGCATCGCTGATGGAAACGCTGGCGGCCATGGGCTGGGAAATACATGCCGATCCGCAGCTGGCAACGGGGGGATGCCGTGTGGTGACCGATGAAGTCGAATTTGACGCCACGATGGAAACCCGCTGGCAGACTCTGTGCCAGCTGGCGCGTGAGGAGCTTGCCGAATGACCCAGCGCCTGAAAGCCTGGCTTGAAGCCCTTGACCGTACGGAAGCCAAACTGGGGGCTATTCCCGAGTTTCGCCAGTACGGCAAGCTGACCCGTGCCACTGGCCTTGTGATGGAAGCGGTGGGCCTGAGGCTGCCGATTGGCGCGCTGTGTATCGTTGAGCGCCAGACCAGTCAGGGGATCATTCCGGTAGAAAGCGAGGTGGTGGGCTTTAAGGGGCAAACGCTTTATCTGATGCCGCTTGAGCACGTGGACGGCATTCTTCCGGGCGCGCGGGTTTACGCCCCGGACCCCGACAATGAAGTTGGCAAACAGCTGCCCGTCGGACCGCATCTGCTTGGGCGAGTGCTGGATGCGCAGGGGCGTCCGCTGGATGGCCGACCGGCTCCCGCGAAGGGGCCGGTGGCAAGCCTGTTTACCGCCTCGCTTAACCCGTTACATCGTGACCCGATTAAAAAAGTTCTCGACGTGGGTGTGCGCGCCATTAACGGCCTGCTCACCGTCGGACGTGGACAGCGTATGGGCCTGTTCGCAGGCTCCGGCGTGGGGAAAAGCGTCCTGCTCGGCATGATGGCGCGTTTTACCGATGCCGATGTGATTGTCGTGGGGCTGATTGGCGAACGCGGTCGGGAAGTAAAAGACTTTATCGAAAATATTCTGGGTGAAGATGGCATTAAGCGCGCGGTAGTGATTGCTGCCCCGGCGGATGTTTCCCCCATCCTGCGTATGCAGGGCGCGGTTTATGCTACGCGGCTGGCGGAAGATTTTCGCGACCGCGGCCTGAACGTGCTGCTGATTATGGATTCCCTGACCCGTTTTGCCATGGCGCAGCGTGAAGTGGCGCTGGCTATCGGCGAGCCACCTGCGACCAAAGGCTATCCGCCTTCCGTTTTTGCCCGTCTGCCAGCTCTGGTGGAGCGTGCAGGTAACGGTATGCCGGGCGGTGGCTCGATCACCGCGTTTTATACCGTTCTTACCGAAGGGGACGATCAGCAGGATCCTATCGCCGACTCTGCTCGTGCGATCCTCGATGGCCATATCGTGCTGTCGCGGCGTCTGGCGGAGGCAGGGCACTATCCGGCTATTGATATCGAAGCTTCAATCAGCCGCGCCATGACCGAGCTGATTTCCCATGCGCAGTACCGCAAGGTACAAACCTTCAAACAGCAGCTTTCTTCTTACCAGCGTAACCGTGATCTGGTGAGCGTAGGGGCCTACGTGGCTGGAAGCGATCCGCTGCTCGACAAGGCGATCCGCGCTTACCCGCAAATGGAGGGCTATTTGCATCAGGCTATCCACGAAAGCTGTGGCTACGAAGAAGCCGTAAACGGGCTGACAGCCTTGTTTCCTGACGTGAAATCCTGACGGAGAGTTCGGTTATGAAAGTTAAAAATCCGATGGTGATGCTGCGCGATATGGCGGAGGACAAGCTGACGGAAACCACCCAGGCGCTTGGCTGTGCCCAGCAAACCTGGCAACAGGCGGTCACCCAGCGCGACCAGCTGCAGGGCTACGAAAAAGAGTATCAGCAGTCATTGCGCAGCGGCATGATGGATCGCGGCATGAGCGTGGCTGATTTGGTTAACCACCAGTCGTTTATTCTGTCTTTGAATCAGGTCGTTAAACAGCACAGCCAGCATGTTACGCATTGCGAGCAGGCGGTCAGCGAGGCAAAGGCAAGCTGGCTGGAGGACAAGCAGCGGCTGAACGCTTTTGAAACGCTGCTCACCCGCCGGGAAACCGCCCGCGAGCTGGCCGAAAGCCGCTACGAGCAGAAACAAATGGACGAGTTCGCCCAACGGGCAGGGCAGAAAAGAGAAATGCTATGAATATTGATATTAACGCCCTTATGGACGGTAAAGCGGCTTTGCCGGGCAAACTGCACTTCAAAGCTGAGGCGCCTGAGGGGATGTTCAACGAGACGATGGATGAAAAGCTTGCCCAGCTGGTGGCCGTCCTTCCTGCGCCCGGTGAAGATCTGCTGCCCGTTGACCCGGATGCCCCGCAGCTACCCGTTGATCCCACGCTGCCGGAAACGCCCGAGGATAAAGATACAGAAGGCGATGCTGGCGTACCCGGCGTTATCAGCCTGATGCCGGTGACGGTAACGCAAACCGAAGAGAGCACCCCGGGCTGGCAGTTACAGCAGGTTATCAGTCAAAATGCGGGCACAGCCGAAGCTGCACCGACGCAGGGGAGCCGCAAGGATAAAATCGCACTCCTGACGCCAGAAGCTACGCTGACCAAAAATGAAAAAGCCGTCCTTGAGGCCGTGCCACCGCGGATAAGATCGCTTACGACAGAACAGGTACAGCCCCCCCTGGGCGCGCAGCCTGCGGCAACCGGTTTGCAGGAGGCCGTCATCACCCGGTCTGTGGATGACAACCTTCTGGCTCCGACCCAGATACAGGCCCAGCGTCCGGTGCAGACAATGGATACCGTGGCCCGACCTGCTATGGCGCAAAGCATGTCGCTGGCTATTGCGCAGCCGGTGGGGACACCTGCCTGGCAGCAGTCTTTGAGCCAGCAACTCTCCGTCTTTACCCGTAACGGCATTCACAATGCGGAGATTAAGCTGCACCCGGAGGAGCTGGGATCGCTGCAAATCACCATGCGAATGCAGCACGATCAGGCTCAGCTACAGATTATCAGCGAACATCCGCACGTCCGCCAGGCGCTTGAGGCGGCGCTCCCGCAGCTGCGCGCTGCGCTGGCAGAATCCGGCGTTCAGCTTGGCCAGACCAACGTCAGTGCGGATTCTTCCGCTTCTGCCGGTGCTCAGCCGAATGGACAGCAGCATACGGGTGGACAGGGCAAGGCAGAGCAGGGCGAGGATATTCACGGTTCAGAAGAGGAACATCCTCAGCAAATTTTAACCCGCCCGCTTTCTGGCGGTTACGGAATAAATACCTTTGCCTGATTCCCTGAAATGCCAGCAGGAATGAAATTTTATTGGCTAATTATGCAACTGATTAAATGGTCTACAATGGCGGCCTTATTTAGTCAGGCGGCAAGCTGGTGACCCAGTTTTATTTACAGAGTTTAATGTTCAATGAGTAATAAAAATAAAAAAGCAGCCAGCAAAGGTGGCTCCCGTTCTTTTCTGATGCCTTTACTGCTGCTGATTACTGTCGCAGCCTGCGGTGCTTCCGGCTATGTGTTCTGGGAAATGAAGAAGATGCAGGGCGTGAAAGTTGAAGGCGTAGAGTCTGCCGACAAGGCAGCGGACGTAAGCGCTGAAACACATGAGCCTTTATATCAGCCGCTGAACACCTTTACCGTGAGTCTGAAACCTACTGCAACAGAAAGTGACCGCGTGCTGTTTATTGGCCTCTCCTTGCGTCTGGTAGACCAAAAATCACAGCAGATTCTGGAGAAATATTTACCGGAATACCGCAGCCGAATTTTTATTATGCTCTCGCAGTTAACTTACGAAGAGCTGGCGACGAATGAAGGCAAACAGAAGTTAATTGCCAGCCTGAAAGATGAAGTCAGCAAACCTCTGGCAACAAATCAGTCCGTGAAGGTAACAGATGTCTTATTTAACGAATTTATTCTGCGGTAATGACCATGTCTGACAGCTTTTTATCACAGGCTGAAATCGACCGTCTGTTGAATACCGGCAGTACAGGCGACAGCTCGGCAGACGGCAGCGAAGAAGCGCCGATCGCGCCGATGGATAATGAGGCGCGGCCTTACGATCCGCATACGCAGCGACGGGTGATTCGCGAACGCCTGCATTCACTCGAGATTATTAACGAGCGCTTTGCACGCCAGTTCCGCATGGGATTATTTAACCTGCTGCGCCGTAGCCCGGATGTCACCGCCGGTAATATCAAGATTCAGCCGTACCATGATTTTGCCCGCAACCTGCCGGTGCCTACTAACCTGAATCTGCTGCATCTGAACCCGCTGCGTGGGACGTCGCTGATGGCGTTCTCACCGGGGCTGGTGTTTATGGCGGTAGACAATCTGTTTGGCGGCGACGGACGATTCCCGACGAAGGCCGATGGACGGGAATTTACGCCTACCGAGCAGCGCGTTATTCACCGTATGCTGACGATGGCGCAAGAGGCGTACGAATTTGCCTGGAGCACCATCTTTAAAATTAAGACGGAATATATTCGTTCTGAAGTGCAGGTGAAGTTTACCAACATCACCTCTTCACCGAATGATGTCGTGGTCACCACGCCATTTTCTGTCGAAATCGGTTCGCACCACGGGGAATTTAATATCTGTATCCCGTTTAGCACCATTGAGCCACTGCGCGAGCTGTTAAGTAATCCGCCAATGGACAATTCGGGCCAGGAGGATGCTCAGTGGCGCGGGATGCTTGCCAGCCATATGCGCCAGACTGAACTGGAAGTGGTGGCGTGCTTTAACGATGTGAATACTCGCCTTTCTCAAGTGATGAAAATGAAGAAAGGGGACGTGATTCCGTTAGAGAAACAAGAGTTAATTGAAGCCAGCGTCGGTGGCGTGCCGGTGTTTACGGCTAAATATGGCTCCGTTAACAATCAATATGCGTTGAAGGTCGAGCACATGATTCGATCGGCATTACCTTCGTTAGATAAGGAGTAATTTCCCATGAGCGACAAAAAACTCTCGTCGGGTTCAGATATGGACGACCTCTGGGGTGAGGCGATGAGCGAACAGAATGCAGAGGGAATTACACAAAATATGTCAGCACCACAATTTTCTGAAGAACTGAATTTGATCCTCGATATTCCGGTCAAGATGACGGTAGAGCTGGGGCGCACCAAAATGACCATTAAAGAGCTGCTGCGTTTAAGCCAGGGCTCCGTTGTGTCGCTGGACGGCCTGGCGGGCGAACCGCTGGATATTTTGATCAACGGTTATTTAATCGCTCAGGGTGAAGTGGTGGTGGTATCCGATAAGTTCGGCGTGCGCATCACCGACATTATTATCCCTTCTGAGCGTATGCATCGCCTGAGTCGGTAATGAAAACATCGCCCTCTTTCCTGAACACCGCCTCTGCAAGTGAAGCCGTTGCAGGTGATTCCGTGCTGATGACGGTCTCCGGCGCGCTGGCACTTATCATTCTGGTGATGGTCGCGCTGGCGTGGCTGGTTCGCCGCAGTGGTCTTACCCGTCGTTTTAACGAGGGGAGGAATGACATTAGCGTGGTGGCCTGTAAATCGCTGGGCAGCCGCGAACGTGTGGTGTTGGTTGATGTGCAGGGGCACCGCCTGGTGCTGGGGGTGACGGCGACACAAATTTCCTGTCTTACGACTCTGGAGAAGGTGGATACGCCAGCGCCCGAAGAATCTGTTCCGGTCGGGGTCGATTTTCCCGCCGTGCTGCAAAAGTTGCGTCAGAAGTACCGCAAGGATCCTTTATGAATCGTCGTTTCCTGTTAAGCCTGCTGATGCTGGGGGCGGGCCTGCTGTTGCCTGTAGCAGGCGCTCTTGCCGCCAATAGCGATATTATGCTGGCGCGCCCGCAGGGCGATGCGGGCTGGACGCTGCCGGTTCAGACGCTGGTACTGTTAAGCTCCATTACTTTCTTGCCTGCCGCTTTGCTGATGATGACGGGCTTTACCCGCATTATCATCGTGCTGGGGCTGCTGCGCAACGCGCTGGGTACTCCTACGGCACCGCCGAACCAGGTGATGCTCGGGCTTGCTCTGTTCCTGACTTTCTATGTGATGTCACCGGTATTTAACCAGATACACAAAGATGCCTGGGTGCCGTTGCAGGAAGATAAAATCACCATGGAAGTGGCGCTGGAAAGGGGCGTTCTACCGCTGCGAGCCTTTATGCTGGAACAGACCCGTGAAAACGATCTGGCGATGTTCGCGCAGATTGCTAAAGCCGGGGAGATAGCCGGGCCGGAAGCGGTGCCGCTTGGCATCCTGGTCCCCGCGTTTATTACCAGCGAGCTGAAAACGGCTTTCCAGATTGGTTTTACCTTGTTTATCCCTTTCCTGATTATTGACCTGGTGGTGGCCAGCATTCTGATGGCGCTGGGGATGATGATGGTGCCGCCTGCGACCATTGCGCTGCCGTTTAAACTGATGCTGTTTGTGCTGGTTGACGGCTGGCAGCTTATGATGGGGTCGCTGGCCCAGAGCTTTTACAGTTAGGGGGAAATATGACACCTGAAAGCGTAATGATGCTGGGTACCCAGGGAATTAAAGTGGGGCTGATGGTGGCCGGACCGCTGCTGCTTGCGGCGCTCGCCACGGGCCTGATTATCAGTATCCTGCAGGCCGCCACGCAGATCAACGAAATGACGATGACCTTTATTCCCAAGATTCTGGTGATCGTCGGCATTGCCGTGCTGCTCGGCCCCTGGATGATGAAAACCTTTATCGACTATACCCGGCTGCTGATCATCAATATACCTGCCGTCATCGGCTAATGGCTTTCTCACTCCCACTCGAACAGCTCTACGGATTGTTGAGCCACTATGCGCTGATTGCCATTCGCCTTCTGGCGCTGTTAACGACGGCCCCGGTGTTCAGCGAACACGGTGTCCCCAAGCGCGTGCGGGCAGGCCTGGCGGTGCTGATAGCCGTGCTGATTGGCGGGCAGCTTCCTGAAACTGAAATCGGCCTCTATTCCTGGCAAGGCGTGTGGGCTATCGCTAAACAGATTTTGATTGGTTCAGCCATCGGGCTGTCCATGCAGTTTCTGTTTGCCGCCGTGCGGATGGCCGGTGAGATTATCGGTATGCAGATGGGCCTCTCCTTTGCGACCTTTTTTGACCCCAGTGCGGGCAACTCGCCGGTGATTGCTCGTTTTTTAAACCTGCTGGTGACGATGCTGTTCCTGGTTTTTAATGGTCATCTCTGGCTCATCGCTATTCTTGCGGAAAGTTTCCATACGCTCCCCATCAATGACGCGCCGTTACATGCGGGCGGGTTTTTCTACGTCGTTCAGCAGGCGGGGATGATTTTCCGCGAAGGGCTGATGCTTGGCCTGCCGATTATTTCTCTGCTGCTGTGCATTAACTTCACCCTCGGTCTGCTTAATCGTCTGACGCCGCAGCTGTCTATTTTTGTGGTGGGCTTTCCGCTCACGCTCACCGTGGGGATGATGGCGCTCTCACTTATTTCCCAGACGCTGGCACCGTTTTTTGAACGGCTTATGGCAAAAAGCTTTGATAATTTTACCGCGCTATTCATGGCATTTATTTAAGTAAAGCAACCTCGTTAATCGTCTGCACTTCTGCTGGTTTATTACAAAATAAAGCCGCGAGTGGCGGTGATAAAATAGCCCATAATTGTCTCTTTTATGGTTGTTACGCGTGAGCTTACTTTATTCCACCTGGCATTATTCCCCCGCCGCCATTGCTACGGCGGCGCATATGTATCATTTTCCCTGCGCTGATATTTCGCATGCGTCTATTCTCGAAATAGGTTGCAGAAGTGGTGATAATTTACTGCGTCAGGCGGAAGTTTATCCGCAAAGTACCTGTGTCGGCGTAGATATTGACCCTGACCGGATTGCCGTGGGTGTCGCGCAGGTGGAAAAAAAACGGCTGGCTAATATTCACCTCTATTGCATGGGGCTTGGCGATTTACTTTCCATTGATGTCGGTAAATTCGATTTCATTATTTTACCGTCCATTTATTCATTGCTGGATCCCACATCCCGTAGCGCGCTGCTTAGCTGGTGCGAAGGACAGTTAAGCGAGCGCGGCGTTATTGCCGTCAGGTGGAATACTCAACCCGGCGCCCGGGCCAATCGTATTCTTCAGCAGGCCATCGCTTTCCATACCCGGTATGCGCAAACGGAGCAGGCCTGGCTGACCAGTGCCAGGGCCATGCTGTCGTTTATGGATATGTCCGATCCCGATGGCAGCCTGAAAGAGCAGGTTGCCCAGACGCTGCATCTTACCGATGCGGAGCTGCTGGCGCAGTATCTGGAAGAAAACAATGATGCCAGCCTGCTGACGGAATTTACGGCCAATATCAGCGCCAGCCAGCTACGCATGATCGGGGAGGTTATCCCGCAATATGAAATGGCTTCGCACTACGGTTCGAAAATTGAAAGCCTGATTCAGGCTGTCTCCACGGGTAAAGATCGCACCCAGATTCAGCAGTACCTCGATTTTGCGGTGCAGCGCAGCGAGCGCTTTAGCCTGCTTATTTCGCAGCGCACCAGCCAGCATACGAACGACTGTCCGGACCTTAATCAGCTGGCCTCTCTGCACTGGGCTGCCAGCTATGCGGTGACCAGTGATGAAAATCAAAGGATTACCCGCTTTAGCGATAAGGTGGACACTTCTCATCCGGATATTCGCCGCATTCTGGACTGGTTAAGCGCCGCCTGGCCGCGCAGCCTCAGCAGCGAGCAAATTATTCAGCATACGTTTGAGCCTGAAAAGCCGGAGCAGCACCGGGAGATAATCCTTAACGCTCTGCAAGCGCTGTACCTGAACAAGCCGCCGTTACTATACGTCAGCGCCTTCCCGTCGCCGTACAATACCGACAGCTGCGACAAACTGAAGCTGAACTGCACCTTTAGCGAGGAGGAAGTCGCAGGCGGCTCTTACTGCGCCCGGACTAACTGGTGGGGCGAGCGGCTGGCCTTTAAACGTGAAGAATTTGCCCTTTATCAGAACGGGCTGCGTATTGATAACGAGCAGGACGCCAGAATCGCCATCGAGCTTGCCGGTAAAGGGCTGCTGAGCGGCAGCGCGTTATGCTGGACGCGTTTTTGGCAGGGTATTCTGGGCCAAAGCAGTAATGCGATGCTGGAAGGCTGTCTGCGATCGTATCTGCTGGCCATCAGCCCGGTTGAACGCGGCGGCATGTTAACGGCCAGCGAAGAGCGCACCATTACGACAGTCAAACCCAAAGAGACGGTCAACGTCAAAAAGGCGCGCAAAATCGAGGAGTTAATGCTAACCGGCTATTATGCCCAGGCAAAAGAAGCCACCGCTGACCTGCTGGCCACCCACCCGGAGGATTCTGTTTTCCTGATGCTGGCGGCCGATGTCTATCGAAATGCCGGTGATGTGGAAGGGGCGATAAACCTTGTCAGCCAGAGATTAAGCAAGGATGGCCAGTACCTTAACGTGCTCTCGAAGCTGGGCATGATGCTGGTTAAACGCAGCGAGCAGTCACCTACGGCAAAACTTATTTTTCAGCACCTGCTAAAAATGAATCAGGCGAATAGCGGACTCTGGGGATGCCTTTCCGCTTTCTACCATGCGACACAAAACGTGGCGCTTGAGGAGCACTGTTTACTGACGGCGATCGAGCACAATCAAGGCAGCTCGACGGTCCTGATGCGCCTCGCGATGCTCTACAGCCATACAGACAGGCTGGAAGAAGCCAAAGCGCTTTGCCTGCGATCGCTTGCCTTACACGTTGACGGGCTGGATCGCCTGCAGATTCAGGGGCTCTATTTGTTCCTGCTTTCCCATGACCCGGTGCTGAGCGCGGAGGAAAAGTTCAGGGAGCATGTTGAATATGGCAAGCTGGCCAGCAGGTGGGCGCAGACGCTTCTGAAAGGCAAAATCAAAAAAGTTCGTGACTCCGGGCGCGTGAAATTACGTCTCGGTTTTGTTTCAGGCGACCTTAATAGCCACCCGGTTCATAGTTTCCTGTATCCCGTCTGGCAGGCTATCGACCGTCAGCGCTACGAGCTTTACGCCTATGGCACGGGAAAATGTGATGCGGTCACGGATCTTTATCGGTCATCGGCGGCGGTGTATCGCCAGGTGGATGGGCTTGGCTGGCATGAACTTGCCCTGCAAATTGAACAGGATGAGATTGATATTCTTATCGATCTTTCGGGCTACACCAGCGGCCATCGGCTGCCCACCTTTGCGCTTAAACCGGCACCGGTACAGATGTCGTGGATTGGTTTTGTGGGCACGACGGGCCTTCAGGAAATGGACTACTACATCATGGGGGATGGGCTGGCGAAACCGGGCGAGCTGGATGCGGTCTATACTGAAAAACTCATCTCTTTGCCGTCAGCAAAAATATTTGAATACTCTCCTTTGGCACCGGCGGTAAATGAGCTGCCCGCGCTGAAAAATGGCTATCTGACGCTGGGGAGCTTTAACCGTCCGCAAAAGCTGACCGCCGAAATCCTCGACTGCTGGGCCAGCATTTTAATGGCGCTGCCGCAGGCTCGTCTGCTGTTCGGCTTTATGCTCGATGAAAAAATGTCTGCGCATTATGCCCGGGAGATGGCCCGCAGAGGCATCTCTGACGATCGTTTGGATTTTCGGACCAAGCAGGAATTTATCGGCTATCAGCAGCTGCATAACGAGGTCGATCTTCTGCTGGATGCTCATCCTTATTCGGCGGGCACCACGGCGCATCATGCTTTGTGGATGGGGGTTCCGCTGGTCACGGCGATAGAAGGTTCGCCCGTTTCACGTACGGCAGCCGTGGCATTGAAAATGTTTGGTCTGGAGGAGTTTGTCACCTCAAATCTGAAGGAGTACGCGCAGAAAGTTATCGACCTCAACACGCGTTACGAGCATTTGAACAGCTTACGTTTGTCAATGCGCGAGAGGATCCTCAGGCGTGAAAAAAGCCACACTCATAACGCCTGCTACTTTGAGAAGATGATCGATGCCGTATGGCAACGGCATCTGAACGGTGAACCGCCTGTTCCGCTGTTTATTGAGGATGAATACCGCGTGGAGCGTCATCCTGCCTGCTAGAGAGCAACAATTATCAGGCCAGCATTCCCGCTCCGTTTTGGCGTCATGGAGCGGGTATTTCACAACTCAGTTTATACATAGTACACGTGGTACTGTTTCTGTCCCTGCCGCCAGAACTTTACCCTCAAGCAGGTAGATAGAACTGGTGCTGGTATCACCTGGCGTAATATGGGGGAAGACATACTTTGTGACTTCCGCATCCGTGCTCTGATCGCCAAGCCTGCGGCTCTGGCTGGTTATCGTGGAATGCATGATATTTTTCTCTGCCGTGCTGCTAAATCGAACCTCCCGCAGCACCGGGATCGGGCTTTGGCTTGGCAGATCGCCTTTATAGTGGTTAATGGTGCCAATATAGACGGTACGCCCTTTGTTGTAGCCTTCGCTATAGAAGCGATAAACGCCGCGGGCCAGCGTCCAGTTATCTTCATCAATGGCGTAATAGGACATCGGGGCAACGCAGGTTGATTTTACCGGGTAGAAGAACATCTCCTTGAGGAAAAAACCGAGTAAAGCCAACACAAAGCCTCCGAGGAACAGCAGCGTGGTGGGAGATTTAATGATACCTAAAATAGTACGATTCACAGTTATTCTCCACATCATGAAGGGGGCCTAAACAGGCGATAAGCCCCAAAAACTTTGGGCTATGGCCCAGGGTAATATACAGGTAACTGGCTTTATCGCTTTTTGCTTCGCGCTTGAGCGCATAGTCGCTGTATAACTCCAGCGTTTTATGAATCATTGGGTCGTCGGAACGATGGCCGACGGGGATCCAGACTTCCGTATTAACAGGTATTCCTGTGCCGTTCCAGCGAGTGAAGATGACGGGTTCCGGCGCGTTTTTCGCCATCCAGCTAATAAACAGTCCCAACAGTGTCCCCAGCACTATGCCACTAAAACCGCCAAAAATACGGCGTTTCCACTCGCGGGAGAAAGCGAGCTTTTTGCGAGCGTTCGCGGGTATAGGGGATTGATCGGCTGTTGTGGCCGGTATTTCGTTGAGCGGAGCTGGAGCTTCTGCTTGTTGCGCGTTCTGATTCAGATCGATTGAAGGTTCACGAATAATTAACAGATAGCCGCTGCGCGTGACGGTAAGTAGGGTAATGCTGTTCTGCACCTCCAGGGTCACCAGCGCGCGGCGGATTTTATTGATCATCACGCGGATGCTGTTTTCGGTGACTTCCACCCCGGAGTTACGCCAGCCAACGTCCATCAGTTGTTCCTGGGACAGGACTTGTTCGCGCGCTTCCACCAGCGCTTTAAGGCAGTTACAGGCGGAAACGGGTAGCGTCACGCTTTTCCCGTCGTGAACGCGCGTCAGCGTTCGGGCTTGCAGGTCGAGTATGACTGAGGAGCCAATGGCAATATTGTTAAGCATAATTAAACGGTTCTTCTCAAAGAAAAAAGTAAAGCACTCAAGTGGGGGGCGTTTTTTTTAACGAAATGTAGGCTTCCTTTTGCTGTACTGAGCTTTGGCCAGAATTGATTTATTAATTGCCTTGTTTTCAAGTGGTTCCCATGATTCACCCTGGTTATTTTAAGGTTATTATTGGCTTCCTGTGGCTGGCATTTGGTTCGCCGGGCGATTAATAAAGTTAACTCTCCCGGGCACTGTACGACACCGCAGAGTCAGGCAAGTGCCAAAACCCGGGACTGATATATCACTATAGACTGCTATCACTTAGCTCGTGTACCCCGTTAATGCAGATACGAGAGGGCAGGGCTATCGGCACGTTCAGGCTGAACGCACAGAGCCATGGAAAGGACATTGAATATGCCTGAAGACAACGCTTCATAATATATTAATTATATTAATTTTAGCCGTAAGTACCAGAAGTTTAACCACTCTGATTGCTCTGGTGTTGACCAGGGGTTTAGCAGACAGCATTTTTTATAACAAAACATTATGCCATCTGAATAATATCTGACGTTATTTTCACAGGCTAGATAATAGAGTTGAGGGCGTTTGTGGGTTCACAAATATGGCGTCTGCGCAAAATAAAAGTGTTACTCAATTCTTCCGGGTAAATTATTTTGCGTAATGCTTATCATTCCGATTTTGGTTATCGGCGCATATTTTTCTTCGGGGTCTGCACATTTCTGTGCGGCAAAAAATCCACGGCCAGGACTTGTCATCATTACCTTTGCAAAGCCGTCATCCGGATGCTGAGGGTAGGCCGCACGCGGCTTTGCATGATTGGCGGGTAAAAAGCCGTTCAGAAAAGGTAATGTTTCTTTCGCAGCTTCTCTTCAGCCGGGCAAAATCCTGTGAGTTAAGTTAGCTGCCTTTTTTCCCTGCCCGCACAGAGCGTGCCGTAATAATAGCGCCTGTTTTGAAAGATAATTTTTCACTCTTTCGTCCCGTGCAGGCGAAATTTATTCTTACGCCCCTCTGCTTTTTATCGCCTTTGTTATTCCTGACGCCACTCTTCACATAGCTTAAGAAGAGCGCGCAGCGACGTGCTGCCTGCCGGGAGAGTGCGAGCCGTTGCGGGCTACTGGTTTAGAGCGGCAAAATCCTCCGCAGATTAAATGCGGTGGAAGATAAATTTCAAACACAGGGGGATAAATAGCGGAAATAAAAAAGCCCTCCCCGAAGGGAGGGCAAACGCTCGTGAGTCAGAACAGCTGCGAGCGAAGTCGAGGCAGAGAGAACTGGCTCTTAGCGCAGCAGGCTCAGCACGTTCTGTGGAACCTGGTTAGCCTGACCCAGAACGGTCACGCCAGCCTGTTGCAGGATGTTTCCACGGCTCATCGCGGACACTTCAGAGGAGAAATCTGCGTCCAGGATACGGGAGCGTGCTTCGCTCATGTTGTTGATGGTGGTGTTCAGGTTGCTGATGATAGAACCGAAACGGTTCTGTACCGCACCCAGACCGGAACGGAAGCTATCTACCTGCGCCAGAGCATCGTCCAGCACGGACAGTTTCTCGTTAGCCAGCTCGCCGAGCTTCTGCACGTCTTTCGCGGTCAGGTCGCCAGCGTTAGTAGCTGTCAGGCCAGTACCGTCGTTTTTCAGATCCATTTTCGCTGCAATTTTGTTGCCGCTTGCATCGGTGTGAACCGCGTAGTAAGTCATTGCGCCAGAGCTGTCTTTCAGACCAACCAGGTTCATATTGGCTGCAGATGCCGCGTCACCACCCGGCAGCTCGCTTGCAATTTTAACCAGATCTTCCTGAGACAGTTTCATGGTGGTGCTGCCACCCGCGCCGTCGGAGACGGAGATCTCTTTGCCTTCGCCGTATACTTTGCCGGTGCCAGAAAGCGTACTTGCACCCGTTTTCAGAATATCGGCATCAACGGCATTCAGCTCACCTTTCTTGGTGACGTCATCGACACGACCAGTATCATCTGCTGTCATTACGATTTCAGAAGCTTTACCCGTGGTGGTATCCAGAGCATAGGTCTTGGTTGTACCCGTTTTAGCATCGGCGTAGCTATAAAGTTTAACGTCGGCGGCAGAAGCTGCGCCAATTTTTACTGCAATTTTACCCATATCTGCAGCGTCCAGCGTTACCTTGGTAGAGCCGCCTGCAGTTGGCAGAGTGATGTCATCGCCTACAGACAGGGCTGCACCTGCTTTGTCCAGGGTTGGCGCGGAGTTGATGGCGCTCATGACGCTAAAGCCGTCCAGGCCCAGTTTTTTCAGGTCCATAGAAGGCAGGTTGATGTCGATAGTCTGGCCATCTTTCGCGCCGATCTGAATTTTCAGCTGGGAGATAGAGCCGTCCAGCACGTTCACGCCGTTGAACTCGGTATCTTTCGCGATACGGCCGATCTCTGCCAGACGCGCGTCGATTTCTTCCTGGATGGACTTACGGTCAGACTCGGAGTTGGTGCCGTTCAGCGCCTGCTCGGTCAGACGACGAATGTTCAGCACGTTGTCGTTGATTTCGTTCAGCGCGCCTTCAGTAGTCTGTGCCAGGGAGATACCGTCGTTGGCGTTACGTGCCGCCTGAGTCATCCCTTCAATGTTAGCGGTGAAGCGGTTGGTGATTGCCTGACCCGCTGCATCGTCTTTCGCGCTGTTGATACGCAGGCCGGAGGACAGACGCTGAATCGCGGTGCCCAGGGAGGCCTGAGATTTGTTCAGGTTAGTTTGAGCCATCAGGCTCAGTGAGTTGGTATTAATGACCTGCGCCATAATTAAATCCTCATTGATTGTTTGTGCTGTAGAAAGCTATTAAGCATATGCGTCCGTTGTTGCGCATAACTTAGCTATCGGTGGCAATGAAAAAGCACTGAAATATTTTTTTGGAATTATTTTTAATTTCGATAAAAGCATGCAAAAGTGCGCGCAATCCCCTCTTTTGCCCAGCCGGTAAATTTTTCTTTCTATTTAATGGCGGGAAAAGAGCGCCAGAGTGTTATTTGCACTGTGCGCCTGTTGTCGCTGGGAATGTAAATAATTAAACTAAATGCTAAACGCCCCGATAGTCAGTAGTGAGACTGATACTTAATTTACGAACAGGAGAAAACCATGGCCGGATTTTCAATGCCAGGGCTGGGTTCAGGCGGCGCGCTGGATATTCCAGTAATGCTCGAGCAGATTCAAAAAGCGGAAGAAAGTAAGCTTGTCCCTTATCTTAATAAGAAAAACAGCTACAGCAACCAGGTTTCCTCGTGGGGAAAAATCTCCAGCTCGCTGTCCTCGCTGAAAACTAATCTGGGCAAAATTGAAGACGAAGGTTTCCGTGGCGTAAGTGTCGGCACGAATAAAGCTTTTAAAGCGACCGCCGCCGTTGGTACGCTGCCTGATAGCTTTGAGGTCATTGTCGAAAAGCTGGCGAAAGCCCATAAAATTGGCACCGCCGAGCAAACCAGCAAAACCGAGCAGTTGGGGGACGTCAGCCAGAAAGAACGTACCCTGAAGATAACCGTCGACGGCAAAGAGACTGAAATAAAGCTCGCTGACGATGAAACCTCTCTGGAGCAAATCGCCAAGAAAATCAATGCATCCAATAGCGATGTCACGGCATCGGTACGTGCCGGATCGGGCGGCGGCTATACACTGGTGATGACCTCGAAGAAAACCGGTGAAGACGGTGAGATTAAAGTTGCGGTAGAGGGCGATGCGAAGCTCAATGACGTGCTGAACTACGATCCGGCCATTGAGCCTAAGCCGGATCCAAGTAACCCAACTGCACCTTTGCCTGATTCACCGAATAAAATGGGCACCGTCGCCTTCGCCCAAAACGCCGTTATCGTCGTTGATGGCGAGAGAACGACCCACAGCAGCAACACCATCACCAGCGCCATAGGCGGCATCACCCTGGAGCTTCAGCAGGTTTCAGAGAAAGACGGCGCCGAATTTATTGCGGAAAACCTGACCGTGACCGCCGACAACAGCAAGCTTAAAGGCGCGATTGAAGAGTTTGTGAAGCTGTATAACGATTTTATCACTGAATCCAGCAACGCCAGTGTCTGGAAAGCGCCACAGGAAGGCAGCAGCGGGCCTAACCCGGCTAACGGGCCGCTGATGGGTAACGGTACGCTTCGTCGCCTGACTAATGATATGCGTGAAATTGCTTCGGGCAGCTACAGCGAACTTAGCAAAGAGTTCTCCTCGCTTGCGGAAATGGGCATCAAAGTTGAGCTTGACGATGCCGGCACCGGCAAACTGACGATCGACAGTAAGAAGCTCGACGCGGCGATGAAAGAGCATCCGGAAGATCTGGAGGCACTGTTCCTGGGGAAAGACGGCAAGGAAGGCATCTCCGACAAGATGCAGACCCTTATCAAAACCTATATTGGCGATGAGGACGCAAAGCCGAAAACCAAAGGGATCATTAAAGACACCACTAAAGGGCTGGAAGAGCAGGGCAAACAGATAAGCGAGCGCATCACGCAGATGGAAAAGATGATCGACGCGGTCATTGAGCGTAACCGCAAGGACTTTGAGCGTCTCGATCTGGCGATGAGCAAAATGACCAACACGCAAAACCAGCTAGCCGGCCTGCTGGCCAGCTTCAACTAACCCTTTCACACTTAACTTAGAAAATTCGCCGGGTGCAGCGCACCCGGCAGGAAGCACATCATGTACACCAAAATGGGCCAGAACGCCTACGCGCAGGTCTCTTTAGAAAGCCAGGTGGCTGGCGCCACGCCGCATCAACTGATTACCCTGCTGCTGGACGGTGCGATCAGCGCTATGGTGCGGGCCAAAATCTATTTTGAAACGGGCAATATCGCTAAGCGTGGAGAAATGATTTCGCGCGCCATCAACATTATCGACAACGGCCTGCGCTCGGCGCTAAACCATGAAGTTGGCGGGCAGGTGACCGAAGAGATGGAAAGCCTGTACGAATACGTCTCGCGCAGTCTGCTGCTGCTGAATCTGGAAAAAAAACCGGAGGAGCTGCCGCATCTCATTGAGATTATGACCAACCTCTCCACGACCTGGAAGGAAATCGAACCCGCCCGGAAGCAGGTGAACCATGCCTAAAAGTATTACCGCTGCGTTGCAAGCCGCCAGCCAGCTAAACAGTAATCTGATGACGCTGACCGCCCAGGGAAAATGGGATGAGTTTATTGAGGCCGTGACGGAGTACGTGTCGCTGATAAGTGAAATCATGGATGCCGACAGCGATGAGTTATCCCCGGAAGAAAGTGCCGTGCTTAAACAGGTGATTACCGGCCTGCTGGAGAACGAAGCGGTGATGATGCAGCAAATGCGTTCGCGCCTGGACGTGCTGCGCAAGGAAATAACCACCATCAATAAAGGCAAAGCGATTAGCACCGCCTACCTCGAACCTTTTACCTCCTTTCCTCGTTAATCTCTCCTGGATTTACCCTCGCCGGATAATTTTGCAGGGCGGATAAGCTACGGGCCATCCGCCGGAAAGGGTTGGATGGCGCTTAGCTTATTGCGAAGTGAAATCAGCACGTAAGCGGATATGCGCCTGCAAATTTCTCCGGCTAAGGATAAAAAAAAGCCAGCGGAGAGGCTGGCAAAGGATGGTATTAATGAATGCTAAGTTAAACGCTGATGTTATAGGCGCGACCGGTGGTCGTCGAATGGCTTTCTCCACCCGCGCCGTAAAGGTTATTTCCACCGCCTGCTGATTCAACAACTTTTTTAAGGCGCTCATTTTTCATCATATGCATCGAGAGCAGCTCTTCGACCTTCAGGTTCAGGTTCTTTGTGTTCTGAACCGTGGCAATAACCTGCTGCCAGCAGGTGAAAAGCCGGGTCTGATGGTGATAAGGGGCGGCGGTCTTCAGTTCAAGCTCTTCCTGCTGACGCAATTCGTCATAGTACTGAATGGTCGATAACAGCTGGCTTTTATTGTCCGTCAGAACCTGGAGCGAGACCGGGTTAATTTGTGGACGGTTCAGCTGATTGACTTCTTCAATCATAATCGCCTCCAGTTCCTCCAGAGACGTTTTCATCTGCGACAAAATAGGGAATAGCTTATCCATGGTCTTAAAGCTCAGTTATTAGCTAAATTGAAAAATTTCCTGCACTAGCGCGCGGGCAATTTTTTCCGGTTCGAGCGGAAGTTCTCCGGCCTGTAATGCGGCGCGTAGCGCGGCAACGCGTTCGTAATCAACATCACGACTGCCGTCGGTTTTGATCTGCTGCGTCAGGCTGCTTAACTTCACCTGGGTTTTACTGTCGGCCGGGGGCTGAATTTGCGCCGTGCCTGCTTCCTGACCGGAAGAACGGGTGCGCATTTCCTGAGTCGCAGCAATGTTATTTACAGGAGCGGCTGGTGTTGTACGGTCAATGCTCATTATTATCCTCGCCAGTTAATTCGGTACGCGTTCTGCGTATATACCCACTTCATCGGTGGCGCAGAAAATAACTAAAATTTTTATTGTAAAGAGAGCTCGATCTGGCCTTCGGCATTGACTCTGCCGCTGACGGTCTGCCCGCTGCGGGTCTGTACTTTTAGCGTATCGTTAACGGCGGCGTTCGACAGCGCCTTGCCCTGGCTGCGGACGGAGAAGCCTTCCCCGGTGGCCACAATTTCAACCTGTTGGCCGGCACGCAGTCGCCATTGCTGGCGTAGCTGGTTGCTGCGAACGGGCTGGCCTGCCGTCACGGCCCGCGTGAGCGTCTGGCCGATTATCCGATCCGGGTTAAAAATCAGCCCGACAGGCTGATGTTCCACTGAGCCTGTATGAGGCTCAATGTCGCCCGGCTGAACGACGCTGCCCGCGGGGAGATTATTTTTAGCCACCCACCAGGTACCGCGGGCGCTGACCTGAATTTGTATGAAGAAGCGGCGCGATTCACACTGGGCTACCACGCTGCGCTTGCCTGTCAGACGCGGGTCGTTCCCGGCAAGAGAAAGGACAGGATTGGGGCAGATAGCCATAAGCTGCTTTGCAGGAGTGAGAAGGGTAGCGCTTTGCACGACCTCGCTCTCCGGGCTACGTTTTTTTAGCAGCGCCTCTATTTTTACCCGCAGCAACTGCCCGCTATCCTTTGCCGTATGAGTGCTGGCATACAGCGGCGCGCTCAGGCACAGCATCAGCATAAGAAAGCGGGAAAATAGAAACATAATGATTGCTTGCCTTAGTGAAATACGCGTAAATTAATGTAATAAATCCTGCTGTTTAAATTATAAACCAAACCTCATTCATCTTAATGCGCTAAATGGCGTCAATTTTGCACGCAATTTAATTGCTACCGCATTCATATTCTCAATATTACGATTGATTTCGCTAAAAGCGTTTATTTATGTCAGGTCTTTGCGGTGTAATATTTAACCCGCGCTGACTAAAATGTGACGGTTATTTTTACAGGCGCGAGGCCGGATTTCATGATCAATAAACTTGATGATGCGTTTCGCTTTCAGCAGGAGGCGTTGGGTTTACTTTCGCGCCGGCAGGAAGTGCTGGCATCCAATATCGCCAATGCGGATACCCCAGGTTATCTGGCGCGGGATATTGATTTCTCTGAGCAGTTAAAAAATACCATGGCTAACCAGGCTGCCGCCAAATCCTCGGTAGCGCTGTCTTTAACTTCCGGGCGACATATTGAAGGAAAAGGCACGCCGTTTGATGACGCGCAGCTCTTATATCGTATACCGGATCAGCCCAGTGCTGACGGCAATACCGTAGATATGGATCGCGAGCGGATTAGCTTTGCGGATAACTCTGTTAAATATCAGTCGAGCCTGACTTTCCTGGGTGCTGATATTAAAAAAATGATGAGCGTGCTCTCTCAGTAATGTGCGCTTAGCAAGGGTAAATGGACTGATGTCGTTATTTAGTGTTTTTGATATTTCCGGCTCGGCAATGGCGGCGCAGTCCAAGCGCCTTAACGTCAGCGCCAGCAATATGGCGAACGCCGACAGCGTGGCCGGTCCCGACGGACAGCCTTATCGCGCCCGACAGGTGATGTTTGAAGTTGATGCTTCCACGGGCGGTGACATCGGTGGTGTCAAGGTCAGTGACGTGGTGGAAAGCAGCGCGCCTGACCGCCTGGTTTATGAACCGGGCAATCCTCTGGCCGACGAGCAGGGCTATGTGCGCATGCCGAACGTCAACGTGGTCAATGAAATGGTCAACACCATTTCTGCCTCGCGCAGTTACCAGGCGAACGTCGAAGTAATGAACTCCGCTAAGTCGCTGATGCTGAAAACTTTAACCCTGGGACAATAAGGACGCTCAAATGGCAGTTTCTTCAGTTAACAACAACAACGGCGGCACCGGCTACGGCACGGGCAACAGCGCGGCCGATCTTTCCGAGCAGTTTATGCAGCTGTTAGTGGCGCAGATGCAAAACCAGGATCCGACGAACCCGATGGATAACAACCAGCTGACTTCACAGCTGGCGCAGTTTAACACCGCGGCCGGGGTTGAAAAGCTTAATTCAAACGTTCAGCTCGTGGGTTTAATGCTGGGCAGTATGCAGGAAATGAGCGCCGCTTCCTGGGTTGGGCGTGACGTGATGATCGAGGGTGAACCAAAGATCACCTGGGGTGACAGCGAGACGGACGACGGCCTGAATTTCCACCAGGCGGATGACGCGGACAAAGTCACGGTGACCTTCACCGACGAAGCGGGCAAGGCCTATACCGCGGAGCTAAAAGACACCCAAAAAGGTGTCAATAAATTCACTCTCGATGATTTAGAAGACTTTAAACCTTCCGCCCCGGAAGACGGTGTGGAATACAAAATCACCTACCAGGCCACGAAAGAAGGCGCCGAAGCACCGAAGATTACCGGGCTTATTAAGGATGCTGTAGAAGGCGTGTCGATGACTCAGCAAGGGGCGGTACTGCATCTGAAGAGCGGTGAAACCGCCACGATCGGCGATGTCTTCTTACTTCAATAACCCTCTGACTCATTACTAACTCTGGAATTTAACTATGAGCTTTTCACAAGGCCTGAGCGGGCTTAACGCGGCGTCAAAGGCGCTGGATACGGTCGGTCACAACATTGCTAACTCGCAGACTTACGGCTTTAAATCCGGCTCTATCGGCTTTGCCGATATTTTTGCCGGTGCACAAGGTATGGGTGTACAGGTTGCGGGCGTGAACCAGAACTTTGGCGACGGTGGCTTAACCAAATCCGGTAACGCGCTGGATATGGGGATCACCGGCAACGGATTCTTCCGTCTTACCGATGCGGCTGGGCAGGTGTTTTACAGCCGTAACGGGCAATTCAAAGAAGATAAAGACGGCAATATTTACAACAGCACCAACGGCCTGTTCCTGAGTGGTTATCAGGCTACCGGCAACCCGCTTTCTATCCAGCCGGGTTCACCGGTGGGGCCTATCACCATCAATAAATCGCCGATGCTGCCGGAAGCGTCAACCAACGGCAGCCTGACGGGCAACCTGAAATCGGGTGCGAAAGTTCTTGATCCTACCAAGTTCGATCCGAAAAAGCCTGAGACCTACAGCTTCTCGTCGCAGGCCGAAGCCTACGACAGCCAGGGCAACAAGCACACCATTGATATCTATTACATCAAAACGGGCGATAACGAATGGACGGCAAAAGCCATTGACTCCACGGCACCGAAAGGTGGGGCGACGCCGGTCTATACGGATGTCCCTCTTAAATTTGATGAGAACGGTAAGTTAACCCCGGCTACGCCTGGAACCTTCACGCTGGAAGGCGAAGCTTACAATGGCGCAGCCCCGTTAAAGCTGGAGATGGATCTGAGCGCGATGACCCAGGTGGACGCCGAGAACTCCAACACCGATACCTTTAAGTTTGACGGCCAGGCGCTGGGCAAGTTTCTTAACTACGTGATTGGCGACAGCGGCGAAGTCGTGGCCAACTACGATAACGGCCAGAAGCAGACCCTGGCCCAGGTGGCCCTGGTGAACTTTGCAAGCGTCGGTGGCCTGCAGCAGAACGGCAACAACACCTGGATTGAAACCCCGCAGTCCGGCAATCCGATCGTTGGCGCGCCCGGCACCGGCGGCCTGGGGAAACTGGACGGTAACGCCCTGGAAATTTCCAACGTCGATCTCGGCAACGAGATGGTCAATATGATCGTTTACCAGCGCACCTACCAGTCCAACTCCCAGACCATCAAAACCCAGTCTGAGCTGTTGCAGACCCTGGTTAACCTGCGTTAACGGCGGTAGAGAATGGATCGCGCTATTTATACCGCCATGAGCGCCGCTAACGCGGCGCTTAATCGTCAGTCGATAACCTCGAACAACCTGGCAAACAGCTCCACGACCGGCTTTCGCGCCCAGCTGGCGGCGTTTCGCGCCGTCCCTGTTGAAGGCCCGACCCACGCCACGCGTGCGCTGGTGGCGGAGTCAACGCCTTTCCACGACAACACCATGGGGCCGATAAATTACACCGGTCGCAGCCTGGATGTGGCGTTGCCGCAGGACGGCTGGCTTGCCGTGGCGGCTCCGGACGGAAGCGAAGGCTATACCCGTAACGGCGGCATTCAGGTCGACAGCGAAGGTGCACTCAGCATCAACGGTTTCCCGGTAATGGGCGACGGTGCGCCCATTGTTGTGCCACCCCAGTCCAGTCTCACCATCGCCCCGGATGGCACCATAACCGCGCTTGGCGCGGGAGATGAGCCAACGGCGGTCGTGCCGGTCGGTCGGCTGAAAATGGTCAACGCCAGCATGCAGGACATGGTGCACGGCGATGAAGGGCTGTTTCATCCAGCGGCAGGCAACGCATTGCCTGTGGATCAGGATATGCGTCTGAGCCCGGAAGCGCTGGAAGGCAGCAATGTCAGCCCGGTAAAAGCCATGGCAGACATGATCGCTAACGCCCGCGGGTTCGAAATGAACATGAAAGTGGTGCGCACCGCCGACGAAAACGCCAAACAGGCCAACCAGCTATTAAGTCTGGGCTAAGGCCCACAGGAGTCATGCAATGATCCGTTCTTTATGGATTGCAAAAACCGGTCTGGAAGCTCAGCAGACCAATATGGATGTGATATCTAACAACCTGGCAAACGTCAGCACCAATGGCTTTAAGCGCCAGCGTGCCGTGTTCCAGGATCTGTTGTATCAGACGATGCGTCAGCCGGGGGCTCAGGCCTCTGAGCAAACGACGCTGCCGACCGGCCTGCAGCTGGGGACCGGGGTGAGCACCGTGGCGACCGAGCGTCTGCACACGCAGGGGTCGATGACGGAGACGGGCAACGATTACAACGTGGCGATTCAGGGCAAAGGTTTCTTCCAGATCCAGCTGCCTGACGGTACCACGGCCTACACCCGCGACGGCGCATTCAAGCCGAACGAAAACGGCCAGATTGTCGATGCCAGCGGCAACCCGGTTCAGCCAGGGCTTACCGTTCCACCTGATGCACAGACGCTGACCGTCGGTGAAGACGGCATCGTTAGCGTAACCGTACCAGGTCAGGCTGCGCCGCAGCAGATTGGCCAGCTGACGCTTGCGACCTTTATTAACGACGCGGGTCTGGAAAGTATCGGTGGCAACCTTTATCGGGAAACGCAGGCTTCCGGGGCACCTAACGAAGTGACGCCGGGTATGGACGGGGCGGGGCGACTCAAGCACAAGTACATCGAAACCTCCAACGTCAACGTGGCGGAAGAGCTGGTGACGATGATTCAGGTGCAGCGAGCCTATGAAATCAACAGCAAGGCGGTCTCCACTTCTGACCAGATGCTGCAGCGGCTTTCCCAGCTGTAACTTTTCTTTCAGCCCGCGGTCTTTTTAGCCGCGGGCTACAGGCAGTTTTAATCGTAAAAACATGAAGACATTCCAGGTAATTTCGCAGCGTGGTGTGCGCTGTCTCGCCGTCTACGCTGGCGCTGCGTTGCTCAGCGGCTGCGCACACATTATGCAGCAGCCGCTGGTACAGGGACCGACAACGGCGGCCCCATTACAGGTGGCACCGACTGGGCCAAGCGGCTCGTTATTTCAGACCGGGCAGGCCATGAACTATGGCTATCAGCCGATGTTTGAAGACCGCCGGCCGCGTAACGTGGGCGATACGCTGACCATCCTGCTCCAGGAAAACGTCAGCGCAAGCAAAAGCTCATCAGCCAGTGCCAACCGTAATGGGTCTGCGGGCATGGGGCTTGCGGCTATGCCGGTGGGGGGATGGCTTGGCAACGGCGGCGCGGATTTTGACGCCAGCGGCAAGTCTGATTTTACCGGTAAAGGCGGAGCGGCGGCGCGTAACACCTTCACCGGCACTATCACCGTCACGGTGAATGCGCTGCTGCCAAACGGCAATCTCCAGGTGGTGGGAGAGAAGCAAATCGCCATTAATCAGGGCACCGAGTTTATTCGCTTCTATGGCGTGGTAAATCCACGAACCATCAGTGGAAACAACACGGTGTCTTCCACGCAGGTTGCCGACGCACGTATTGAATACGTGGGCAACGGCTACATAAACGAAGCACAGAACATGGGCTGGCTGCAGCGTTTGTTCCTGAATCTGGCCCCTTTCTAATATGACTTTCAGAAAAGAATTTACCCTGTTTTTCATAAGCCTCGTGCTGTTCGGCATGATGCCGAAAACCGTTCACGCTGAGCGCATTCGCGACCTTGCCACGGTGCAGGGGGTGCGCTCTAACTCACTGATGGGCTACGGCCTTGTCGTGGGACTGGATGGCACCGGTGACCAGACCATGCAGGCACCATTTACCGGCCAAAGTCTGAACAACATGCTTTCACAGCTGGGGATCACCGTGCCGCAGGGCACCAATATGCAGCTGAAAAACATTGCAGCGGTAATGGTGACCGCCGAGCTGCCCGCATTTTCGCGCTCCGGGGATAAAATCGACATTGTCGTTTCATCTCTGGGTAACGCCAAAAGCCTGCGTGGCGGCACATTACTGATGACACCGCTCAAAGGCGTAGATAACCAAATCTATGCTCTTGCCCAGGGCAACGTGCTGATTTCCGGCGCGGGTGCACAGTCCGGCGGCAGCCGGGTGCAGGTCAACCAGCTTAACGGCGGTCATATCAGCGGCGGCGCCACGGTAGAGCGAGAAGTGCCGAACGATTTCGCCAGCCAGAGCATAGTGAAGCTCCAGCTTAACGAAACGGATTTCACGCTGGCCCAGCAGATCAGCGATGAAATAAACCGTCGCTACGGCGGGGGCGCGGCTATGCCGGAAGATGCGCGCACCGTGCGCCTGTTTGCACCCTCTGACAGCCCGTCACGGGTGCGATTCCTCGCCAACATCCAGGATATTCCGATAAAGGTTTCCGTACAGGACGCTAAAGTTATCGTCAACTCCCGGACCGGATCTGTGGTGATGAATCGCCACGTCTCACTGGATACCTGCGCGGTGGCCCACGGTTCGTTGACCGTCGAAGTTTCGCAGAACAACGTGGTCAGCCAGCCTGATACGCCGTTTGGCGGAGGCGAAACGGTAGTGACGCCACAAACGGATATTTCGGTGCGCGATCGCGGCGGCTCGCTGCAGCATGTCAGGGGGAGCGCGGATCTGAATCATGTCGTGCGAACGTTGAACGCGCTGGGCGCGACGCCAAATGAGCTGATGTCCATTTTGCAGGCGATGAAAAGCGCGGGCTGTCTGCGAGCGAAGCTGGAGATCAACTGATGAATGCGTTCGGCAAAATGAACTCTGCCGCTTTTGACGTACGTGCGCTGGACAGCCTGAAGCGCGAAGCGGGAAACAACTCACCGCAGGCGCTGCGCGAAGCGGCAAAGCAGATGGAAGGGATTTTCGTGCAGATGATGCTTAAGAGCATGCGCGATGCCAGCCTCAAAGGCGGCCTGCTGGAAAGTCAGGCCTCGGAGATGTACACCTCGATGTACGACCAGCAGATCTCTCAGGATATCGCCCAGAAAGGTCAGCTTGGCTTTGCCGACATGATAGTCAAACAGATGGGGGCCGAAGCGATAGAGCCGGTGCGCTCAATACCCGCGCCGGGTGTTACGCCCTACACCTTAGCTAATGCTGCCGCAGTGCCTGCGGTCGCGCAAACCTGCACAGCGGCGGTACAGCCGGTGGTTTCCGGTGGGCAGAGCGATAAATCTCACCCGTTTATCAACCGCATGTTGCGCCCTGCTATGCAGGCGGCGCAGCTTAGCGGCATCCACCCTCATCTGATTCTGGCGCAGGCGGCGCTGGAATCCGGCTGGGGAAAACGCGAGATCCTCACCGACGACGGCAAACCTAGCCATAACCTGTTCGGCATTAAAGCGACGGGCGACTGGCAAGGGAAAACGACGGAAATCACCACCACTGAATTTATTAACGGCGAAAAACGTAAGGTGAAGGCAGAATTCCGCGTTTATGACTCCTACACCGACGCGCTGGCCGATTACACCAGCCTGCTGAAAAACAACCCACGCTATACCCAGGTGGCGCGTTCTGCTTCTCCTGAGCAGGGGGCGCGTGCATTACAGGCGGGTGGATATGCAACCGATCCTGCCTATGCCAGCAAGCTCATCAATATTATTCAGAAGGTCAAAGGGAATATCGACCGTGGGGTTCAGGCTTATCAAAACGATTTAGCGAAAATATTTTAGCAAAGACGTTTTAGTTAATTTTTGAATCACCGATGAAGTAAGAAGGATAAGTCATTTTATTGCCTGGTCAGCCGGGCAAAATTCACGGAATTCGTTGGTAAACTATGAGTCTCTTTGATTTAGCGAAAAGCGGTCTGACCACAGGACACGCGGCATTAAACGTTATCGGCAGTAACTTAACCAACGGCATGACGCCGGGATACAGCCGACGCGATCTGATTTTAGGTGAAGCGGGTGGTCTTGCGACACCAAAAGGTTTCTACGGCTACGGCGTTCAGGTTAATGGCGTGCAGCGCGGCTACGACGCATTTATTAATAACCAGCTGCGCGGCGCTTCTAATACGATGGCTGGCATCAGCAACCGTTACGAACAGCTCAGTGAAATCAGCAATATGTTGGGTGACGTGGAGTCTAACCCTTCTGTTGCATTAAACGGCTTTTTTGGCGCGCTTAAAACCCTCAGCGATGACCCAAGTCTGCCGTCTTCCCGTCAGGCAGCTTTCCGCAAGCTCGATTCCTTAAGCTATAACTTCAACACCAGCAGCAAACGCCTTAGCGGTCTTGAAAAAAGCACCAATACCAAGATTGAGCAAAGCGTTGATGTGATCAATAACAGCACCGAGCAGCTGGCGCGCCTGAATACGCAGATCGAGAAGATCTCCTCCCAGGGCGGCACGCCTCCGGCTGATTTGCTCGATACCCGCGATGGACTGCTGCGTCAGCTGAGCGAGCATATTGGAATTGAAGTCACCGAGAATATTGAGACGGGCCGGGTAGACGTCAAGCTCGCCGACGGTCGCCCGCTGGTAAGAGGAGATGTCTCTTACAAGATGGAGGCCTCTGCATCGCCAGCCGATCCGAATAAGACCATTGTTTCTTATGTTGACGGTAACGGTGTCGCTACGCCGCTAAACGAAGATCGTATCAAGGGCGGTGTACTGGGCGGCCTGTTCAAATTCCGCAATGAAGATTTAGTCCTTGCCCGCAATGAGATAAACCAGATTGCCTTCCAGATGGCGTCGCGTTTTAACGAGGTCAACAAGAACGGTTTCGACCAGAACGGCTCAAACGGTGACAACCTCTTTAAGTTTGACGATCCTAAGGCGATCGCCAACGCGGGCAACACCGGCTCGGCCGGGCTGACGCCAAAATTCAGCGGCGCGGCTCAGGATGTGAAATCCGAAGATTACAACATCTCTTTCGATGGGACCGACTGGGTCGTGAAAGGCGCCGATGGCCGCACGGTCACCGCGACCTTTGATCCGGGTGCCAATACTCTGTCGTTTGATGGTATTGAGATTGATATCGCAGGCACCCCTGATGCCGGCGACAGTTTTATGATGAACCCGACGGCGGGCGTCGCGGAAAGCATCAGCACCGCTATCACCAGCGGGGCAGAAATTGCCGCCTCTGACTCCAACGATCCGGACGATGAGAAGAACAACAAAAACCTGCTGGAACTCCTGAAGATTCAGGACGAAAAACTGATTGGCGGTAAGGCCAAGCTCACCGATGCCTATGCCACGCTTGTCGGTTCCATAGGCTCGTCCATGAACGCTCTGAAAGTGGACGGCGATGCATCAAGCAGCGTGCTCCAGGAGCTGGAATATAAATGGCAGGCGACGTCCGGCGTCGATCTCAACGAAGAAGTGATCAACCTGCAAATGTTCCAGCAGTATTACCAGGCAAACGCGCAGATCCTGCAAACCGCGACTGCGATGATCGATACCCTGCTGGCCCTTAAATAACATTCTGCCGAGAAGAGAAGGAAAAAAGAATGCGCCTGAGTACGCAATATATGTTCAAACAGAGCATCGACAGCATGTCGCGACGCATCAATGAAAACAACGATGCCTATATGAAGATTTCCGCGGGTAGAACGCTGCTTTCAGCCGGTGATAATCCGGTTGGCGCGACCAATGCGGTGATGTATCAGGATGCCCTGGCGAAAATGGATCTGTACGCCAGCGCCCGTTCCAGCGCGCGCGGCAGCATGGAACAAACGGATTCCACGCTGAGCTCTATCGGCAGTTTGATGACCAAAAACCTTACCCAGAAAATCGTCGCGGCCAGTACGGGCACCATGTCGGATGAAGATCGTAAGGCGCTGGGCACCGAGCTGGAAGGGATCCGCAAGAATCTGCTGGATCTGGCTAACAGCCGGGACGGCAGCGGCCGCTATATCTTCTCCGGCTTTAAGTCCGGTACCGCGCCTTTTGATGCAGACGGCAACTACCAGGGAGGCGATACCCCAATCACCCAGACGGTAGAGCAGGGCGCTGAAATGCAGGTTGGCTATCTTGGCAAAGATGTGTTTATCGGTGCGGGTGGTGAAGATCTGTTTGCCACTTTAAACACGGCGATTGAAGAGCTGGAAAAGGGTACCGTCACCCCGGCACTCGAGGACGCATTGAGTAAAGCCAGCCAGGCGCTGGATGCCAGTATGACAAGCCTTGGTAAAGTTCAGGCGGAGCTGGGCACGAATTTACAGCGCCTGGATGAGCTTGATATGAAGGGGGATACCGACCGCAATGCGATGATCGAACGTTTGCAGGCTGCAATCGGCTCTGATTATGGCACGCAGGTGGGGGTGATCACCGACTCCAAAATGGCCGAATTCTCGCTGAATGCCTCTATGATGGTGTTCCAGGCGATGCAGAAGATGAATATCTTTACTCGCTAAGCGGCTGACAACTTTTACTTCTGAGAAGGGTAACGCCTCCGGTTAAATCCGGGGGCGACCTACTGTATGGATACTATGTTTAGTAAACTTAAAATTAATACCACCATTTCATTTATTATTGGTAGCTTCGCGCTGGCTCTATTATTGGTAACGGGCTATTCCGTTTATAACAGCCTTTCCAATCAAAAGAATTTAGCGAGTATTTTGATCGCAGGTGATAATAATAATCAAATACGCGACGCGGCTTATACCATTAACTCTGGTATGGCGCTGATTAATGGGCTGGCGCTAAGGCATAATTTGGGCCTGCCCGTAACCCCGGATATGATCGATGATGCGAAAGAAGTTCTTGCTCTGGCCCATGATCAAATGAACCTTTTTATGTCCTCCCCCTTCACCTCTGAGGAAGGATTGAGAGCGGCAGAAGCAGTAAACATCGTTTTTAAAAAGCTCGAAGATCAAACGCAGACCAATCTTAAATTTATCACCAACCCAGCTGCTAACATCGTAAGCGGTGACGATGAAACGAACAGTCGTAAACTATTGCACACTAAAATCACGGCTTACACCGATCAATTGAGTAAAGCGAGTCAGGGGTTCATTGATGATGCAAAGAGTGCTTCTGGCCGAATGGTTGCCCTGGGTTCAGTGGTTGTTATCGCCGCTATTTTGATGCTGATAGCGGTGCGCCTCTGGCTTAACCGTACTCTGGTTCAACGCATGCACAGCACCGTCGTTTCACTCCAGCTTATCGCCAACGGAGATTTAAGTAAGGCCATCGAAGCCGGTAACGAAAACGAAATCGGTCTGATGCTCAAAGAGCTTGAGCAGATGCGTCATACCCTGACCAACACTATTTCCGGGATCCGTGAAGGCGTGCTGGGCATTCATAAAGATGCCCGCGAAATCGCCAACGGTAACAATGAGCTTTCCTCACGCACCGAAGAGCAGGCTTCTGCGCTGCAGGAAACCGCAGCCAGCATGGAGCAGATCAAAACTACCGTGCGCCAGAATGCGGACAACGCCCATACGGCTCGCCAACTGGCAGAAAGCGCCAGCTCAAATGCACGCCAGGGCGGCGAGCAGATGCAAAATCTTGAGCAGATTATGGAGCAGATTACCGTCAGCTCCCGTCAAATTGCCGAGATCAACGGCGTTATCGACAGCATTGCTAACCAGACCAATATACTGGCGCTGAACGCGGCGGTTGAAGCTGCGCGCGCCGGGGAGCAGGGGCGCGGTTTTGCCGTGGTGGCAGAAGAAGTCCGTAACCTCGCTAAACGCAGCGCGGATGCGGCAAAAGAGATTAACCAGCTGATCAATACCTGTGTGGCGACAATGGATACCGGCTCGCGCCAGGTAAACCAGGCCAGCACGGTGATGCAGGAGATTGTCAGCTCTGTTTCTCAGGTTACCGAGATTATGGGCGAAATTACCTCGGCTTCCGATGAGCAAAGCGCAGGGATTAACCAGATTTCTCAGGCGGTCAATGAGATGGATCTGGTGACTCAGCAAAATGCGGCGATGGTCGAAGAAGCGGCGGCAGCGGCGGCGAACCTGGAAAGGCAGTCTGACGAGCTGGAAAATCTTGTGGCGCAGTTTGTGCTTAACGAATCCGGCACCAGAACACAGGCTTATTCTCAGGCCATGCCAGCGCGCGTTTTTCCGGCAGTTGTCGCCGGGGACGATAATGCAAAATGGGAAACCTTTTAATCTCCCTGATTAGCTAAATATCTGCCGTTAATTATCACGATGACGGAAGTTAACGGCAATTTTTTAATAATTAAGTGGCAGATTGGACATTTTTGTATCGGCTTATCGCGCTATTTGAATGACCCTTTTCACCGGATAATTCTTATCAGTATTCGTGGTCGGAAAAACATCGTGAGCGGTATCTATACTTCAGAAGGCATTGAAGATAAGACGGACCTGTGGTCCAGATATAAACATATTGTGCGTCAGGAAGCTTTGCGTCTGATAAAGCGCCTGCCGGCAAGCGTGGAGCTTGATGATTTAATTCAGGCGGGGTCGCTGGGTTTTTTAGGCGCCGTCGACCAGTTTGATCCAAAAAAAGGCGTCACGCTCAGCGCGTGGATTACCCAGCGGGTACGCTGGGCCTTGATGGATGAATTGCGGGAAAGAGACTGGGTGCCAAGGCGTGTACGCACGCATGCCAGAGAAATGATCGCGATTATCCATCAAATTGAGCAGGACAAAGGTGGAGAAGCGACTGAAGCCGATATTGCCGAAAGGATGGGCGTAACGCTCAAAGAGCTTCAGCAAATGCTAGCCGATACCAACACCAGCCAGATTTATTCTCTGGATGAATTGCAGGAACAATTCGCCGACAGTTACGAAAAAGTCGAGGAGGCGAATGAATTACTTAATCCGGTACATGATGCTATTGAAGACAATCTGATTGCGTTGATTGGCAAGCATATATCAGCGATACCGGAACGAGAGCAACGTATTTTGCAGTTTTATTACCAGCAGGATCTCAATATGAAAGAGATTGGTCTGGTGCTGGGCCTGACGGAAACGAGAGTGAGTCAGCTGCATAGCCTTGCGATAAAGCGCCTGCGCGCACGGATGGATCTTGAGAAAAATACTGTTTAAATGTTAATTTTTTGAAAATTAACCGTGAGCATTAAAGTTAATTAATTTAATTGCATTAAACGGCCAATTAATAATATTGACAATAATAGTTTTAATAGAGGTTACTTGACATTTAAGATCTTTTAATTTTTGTTAATATTAATTCTTATCAATGAGATAGGCCGTTTTTTGTGGGCAATTAACATTGGGTCGGTTGTAGTCAATAAAAGGTGTCGTTATGATGTGCTCACATTTTGATGCAGCCATCGTTTGGCATTGATGTCGGATATTTATCGTCTTGTATTCCCCCTTTGACACATCGAGAGGGAAGCGGATATCAATACCAAAGGTTCTCTGCATTAGCCTCGTAATAATGATGTGAGCGCCGCAAATATTGTGTCGTTGCATTTTTGATTCCGCTGATAAAAATTGAGAGAATTTTTATGCCTAATTTCGATGAGCATCTGCAAAGTATTCACGATATCAACCTTTCTTATTTACTGTTGGCGCAGCAACTTATTCGTAAAGATAAATTTGCCGCCGGCTTCCGTCTTGGTTTAGCTGAAGGGACGATTGAAAATTTGAAAGACTTGTCACTACCGCAGTTAATGAAACTGGCCTCAACCAATCAGTTAATTTGTCGCTTACGTTTTGATGATGAAGTGGTTATCGAAAACCTGACTAAAGATTCACGCATTGAAGCACTACAGCAAATCCACACCGGCATTATCCTATCGACCAATTTGCTGAATTCTCTTTGTGAGCAGAATGTCGCCTCAGGGAGGGATGCATAATATGTGCGATAAAGACAAAAGCCTGCTCGAAGAAATCCATGAAGTCCA
Organism: uncultured Buttiauxella sp.; assembly: GCA_946480445.1. Classification (GTDB taxonomy): domain Bacteria; phylum Pseudomonadota; class Gammaproteobacteria; order Enterobacterales; family Enterobacteriaceae; genus Dryocola. The sequence continues at coordinate 49,975 of CAMLJN010000001.1, read as the reverse complement.
TATCGCGATGGAGTTGATTACGCTTGGGGCAAGAATGCAGGTACTGGAATCTGAAACCTCATTAAGCCGCCGTCGTCTTCTGCGCCTGTATAAAGAATTACGCGGCTGTCCGCCGCCAAAAGGCATGCTGCCTTTTTCCGAGGACTGGTTTATGTCCTGGGAGCAGAATATTCATTCTTCCATGTTCTATAACATTTACCTTTATTTAAAGCAGACCCAAAACGGACGCCCAATCGAAACCATGATGAAAGCGTACCGCCTTTATATGGAACAGTGTTACCCGCGCTCGGGTGAAAAACCGGTGCTGGGATTAACCCGGGCATGGACTTTATTACGTTTTATTGACTGCGGCATCGTTTCGCAGAAGTGCTGTAGCGTCTGCAAAGGGGGCTTTGTGGTGGCGACGGAATATATCAAAAAGCCGTTTACCTGCAGCCTGTGCAGTCCGCCTTCACGAGCTTTTAAAAAATCTCAGGCCAGCAATCAGGACTACATCAACGCTTTCTCGCAGCAGCGCGAGGCGCTAGCCGTTTCCGCCTGACCGAACGGCCGCAGTTGACGAGATGGCTTAAACACGATCCTGGCAGTGATGCCGGGATCGTATCTTTGTTGAAAAAGGAGCAAGTGTGTTAGTTATTATTGGCTATCTCGTTGTTATTGCTACTGTATTTGGTGGCTTTGTGATTTCGGGTGGCAATCTGGCCTCCCTCTTTCAGCCGGTAGAACTGTTGATTATCGGCGGGGCGGGCGTAGGGGCCTTTATTGTAGGAAATAACGCCAAATCCCTCAAAGCGACCGGTAAAGCGCTGGTGGGCCTGTTTGTCGGCAAGCGCTATAACAAAGCCGTGTATATGGATCTGATGGCACTGCTGTTTCTGCTGCTGTCGAAAAGCCGTGTTAACGGGTTGATGTCCCTCGAAAAAGATATTGAAGATCCGGCAGGCAGCGACATTTTTAGCGCCTATCCGCGCCTGCTTTCTGACTCGGCGCTGCTTAACTTTGTGCTCGACTACTTCCGCCTGATGATCAGCGGCAGCATGAATGTTCACGAAATTGAAGCGCTGATGGATGAAGAGATTGAGACCTGTGAAGAAGAGCTGGAAGTGCCGGCTAACAGTCTTAATACCGTCGGCGATGCGTTTCCGGCCTTTGGTATCGTGGCCGCGGTGATGGGGGTGGTTAACGCTCTGGCGGCCGCTGACCGTCCCGCCGCCGAGCTGGGTATGCTGATTGCTCATGCGATGGTGGGCACCTTCCTCGGCATCCTGATCGCCTACGGCTTTGTTCTGCCACTGGCGACGCTGCTGCGTCAGAAAAGCAGCGACCAGGTCAAAATTTTGCAGTGCATCAAAGTCACCCTGCTATCCAGCCTGAATGGCTACGCGCCGCAGATCGCCGTCGAGTTTGGCCGTAAAACTATTTACACCAGCGAACGTCCTTCGTTTGAAGAGCTTGAAGAGCACGTACGCGAAGTCAAATCTAATGCCAGCGCCAGTTTCAAAGCGAAAGAGGAAGCGGCGTAATGAAAGGCGCGGCTCCGATCATCATTTCGCGCAAGCGGAAACGAAAAAAACACGCTCACCATGGCGGGACATGGAAAATTGCCTACGCCGATTTTATGACGGCCATGATGGCCTTCTTTCTGGTGATGTGGCTGCTTTCCACTTCCAGCGATACGAAGAAAGAGCAGATAGCGGACTACTTCCGTATGCCGCTAAAACCGGCTCTGGCTCAGGGGAATAAAACCAGCCTTAGCGACAGCCTGATCCCCGGTGGCGGTGATGACCCGATGAAGCAGGATGGTGAAGTCTGGAAACAGCAGATTAAAAAACTCGACAGGGTAAAAAGCACGCAAAGTCTGAAGCGCGCAAAAGAGCGTCTGGAGGTAATGATTGAGACTGATCCTCGTCTGAACGCCTTCAAGTCTAACCTGCTGCTGACGCTTACCGATGACGGCCTGATGATTCAGATCACCGACAGCCAGGAACGCCCGATGTTTAAGGTGGGGAGCGAATCTCCGGAGGCCTATATGAACGGCATTCTTCAGGCGCTGGTACCGCTACTGAACGAACTACCTAACCGGATCAGCCTCACCGGGCACACGGATTCTCTGCCTTATGCAGGCGGCAACCGTGGTTACAGTAACTGGGAGCTTTCTGCCGGGCGAGCCAACGCCGCGCGGCGCGTGCTGGTTACCGCCGGACTGGACGATGAGCGCTTTTTACGCGTGATTGGCACCGGAAGCAGGATGGGGCTTGAGAACATCAGCCCGGACAACCCGATGAACCGTCGCATCAGTATTCTGGTACTAAGCAAGCCGAAAGAGCAGCAGATTCGCGACGAAAACACCGTTCTCCAGCAGGCGACAACGCCGCTGCCGGAGGGAATACATGTGAGTATAAAGCAGGATGGTGACGATGGACGTCAATGATTTCTCTCAGGTCTTTTTCGCCGAGGCGGGTGAGCTGTTAACCGAGATGGAGCAGCACCTGCTGGATCTCGATGTGGCCTCCCCCGATGCGGAACAGCTCAACGCGATATTTCGCGCCGCGCACTCTCTGAAAGGGGGCGCGGGTACCTTTGGTTTCAGCGCCCTACAGGAAACCACGCATCTGCTGGAAAATTTGCTGGATAAAGCCCGCTGTGGGGAAATGGCCCTGAGCCGCAGCATGATTAATCTTTTTCTGGAAGGAAAAGATATTATGCAAGGCCAGCTGGAAGCCTATGAGGCCTCGCAGGAACCGGATGAAGCGCAGTTTCGGTATATTTGTGAAGCGCTACAGCAAATAACGTCCACGCAGGAGATGCCGGAGGCGCTTGATCCCGTAAAGCAGCTGACCGTCGCGATAGCTTCTGAGGCCGAGCCGGCTGCACAGGCAGACTCCGCGCCGCGATTAATCGTCACGCTAAGCGATCTGGAAAAAGAGGAACAGGCCCGAATGCTCGAAGAGCTGGGCAACCTTGGGGTGGTAATTAGCCACGAGTCCTGCGCCGATGAAATCAAAGTGGTGCTGGAAACGCCGGCTTCAGCCGATGACATTACCGCGGTGCTGTGCTTTGTACTCGATGAGAAGCAAATTTCTATCTGTCCGGCGGGCGCGGCAGCCCTGCCCGAAGCCGTGAAGTCGACGCCGATTGTGGAAACCCCGACGGCGGTGGCCCCGGTTGCGGCGATGCCTGTTGCCGCGGCAAAACCTGCGGCACCAGCGCCGGTAGCGGCTAAGCGTGCGCCAGCCTCTGAGGCAGGTAATATTCGTGTTGCCGTAGAGAAAGTCGACCAGATTATTAACCAGGTCGGGGAGCTTATCATTACCCAGGCCATGCTCTCGCAGCTGGCTAAGCAGATTGATGCTGCCCAGCACGGTATGCTGCTGAGCAGCGTGGCCCAGCTTGAACGCAACGCACGCGAGTTGCAGGAAGCGGTCATGTCGATCCGTATGATGCCAATGGATTATGTTTTCAGCCGCTTCCCGCGTCTGGTGCACGATCTGGGATCTCGTCTGGATAAAGACGTCGAGCTGACCCTGAAAGGCGGTTCTGCTGAGCTGGATAAGAGCCTGATTGAACGCATTATCGACCCGTTAACTCACCTGGTGCGTAACAGTCTCGATCACGGCATCGAGCCGCGCGAGGAACGTCTGGCCAAAGGCAAATCCGAAGTCGGCAATCTGACCCTGTCGGCGGAGCACCACGGCGGCAATATCGTGATCGAAGTGATTGATGACGGTGCCGGTCTGAACCGTGAAAAATTGCTCGCTAAAGCCCGAGCGCGCGGCACCAATATCAGCGATACCGCCAGCGATGAAGAGGTCTGGATGCTGATTTTCGCCGCCGGATTCTCCACGGCTGAAAACGTGACCGACGTTTCAGGGCGCGGCGTCGGCATGGACGTGGTACGACGTAATATTCTGGCGATGGGCGGCCATGTCGACGTGCTTTCTGCCAAAGATAAAGGCACCACAATCCGCATTAGCCTGCCGCTGACGCTGGCCATTCTTGACGGCATGTCGGTCAGGGTGGGCAATGAAATTTACGTGCTGCCGCTGAACGTAGTGATGGAGTCGCTGAAGCCTACCGATGAGCTGCTGCATCGTTTTGTCGGAGAGTCTCAGCTGCTTCAGGTTCGCGGGGAATACCTGCCGCTCACCATGCTGCGTGAGGTCTTTGCCGTGCCGGACGAAGCGGGCGTTGATGAAGGCATTATCGTGATTGTACAAAGCGCGGGCTGCCGCTACGCCCTGTGCGTGGACCAGCTTATCGGTCAGCACCAGGTGGTGGTCAAAAACCTGGAGCAAAACTATCGCAAAGTGCCGGGGATTTCTGCCGCGACTATTATGGGAGACGGCAGCGTGGCGCTCATTCTGGATGTTGTAGAGCTGGCTACCTTGAGTAATCAGCGTAGTGATAGCGCGGCCCTTGTTGGGTACGCAGAGGGAAATAAGTGATGACGCAAGCAGCGGGTAGTAAGGTTTCCATTATGGATGCAGGGCAGGAAGAGTATCTGATCTTCCGTCTTGGCAACGAAGAATACGGGATTGAGATCCTTAAAGTGCAGGAGATCCGCGGCTGCGATCGCGTGACCCGCATTCCGAACGCGCCGGATTTTATCAACGGAGTGACGAATCTGCGCGGCGTGATCGTGCCGATTGTCGATCTGCGCGTGCGCTTTGCCTTCGACGTCGATCCTGAAAACGACAGGGCGGTAGTCATTGTTCTTAATCTGAACGATCGCGTGGTTGGGATTGTCGTGGATGGCGTGGCAGACGTTCTTTCCCTGAAAGAAGAACAGATTAAACCGACCCCGGATGTCGGGGCAGCCCTTGCCAGCCAGTATCTGTTAGGACTGGGGGTGATTGACGCCCGCATGGTGATCCTGGTGAACATCGAGAAGCTGCTCAGTCGTGATGAGCTGGCGCTGGTGGACGCGGTAGCCGAGTCTTTTGTGGAATAAGTTTGATCCTCTCACCTTCCCTCTCTCTTGTCTCTTGAGAGGGGGAGGGTGACGAGTGCTGGTTTTCGAACAAGCTTAGCCCGGCCTTCTTCCCCGGAAGCTGGCCGCATCCATCGTTCTGCCCTCAAGCCACAGTGGTTTCATGAAGGCGTAGCCATTGCATCCCCGTTGTAGCCTTGCTAAAGACCACCGTGGAATGGCGCAGGGTGGCAGCCTGCCCCGGCAGTGTTTGCTTTTCACTGTAGCTGACGACCGCCCCTTCGGGCCATTCGGCGATAACGCTGATATCTGCTAACTCAATTTTTAGCCCCGGTTTTGCCCCAGACTGTCCACGGAAAAAGGCGCCAAGCATCGCAAAGTCCAGCCTTGCACCGCTGGTGGCAATCATTGTAAAGACCGGGGAAAACCTCGCCAGCAAAGCGTCTGCGTCTCCCTGACCTAAGCCCAGCCAGTTTTCGATGGCGATGTGGGCATCTGTTACTTCAAAGATATACGGATTCATTTTTCTTCCTTTTGAGCGTTGAGCTGACGCACGATGGCGCGGTTATTGAGCCGCAGACATAGTGCGGCGGGTATCAGCGTGCTGGCGGCGGCGAGATAAAAACAGCTTGCGTAAGCGTAGGCCGCAGGCTGTATCGCCAGCAGCTTATTGAGCAACAGGCTCATGATGGCCACGCCAAGGCAAAAGCTTAGCTGGCGATTGATATTCCACAGCGCGCTGGCCTGCGGCAGGTGTGTATTGTCCACTTCCAGAAACGCGCTGCTTTGGGCTGTGCTGCTGCACAGGCTGCCGCCAAAACCCATCATCCCGAAGGCGAGCAGCAATAAAGGATAGTGCTCCGTGCTATCAACCCTTGTCAGCAGCAGCATGCCCAGCCCCTGGAGGAGGCAGCCGACGATCAGCAGCGGGCGTGGCCCAAAGCGATTGAAGCCTTTACCGGTGAAGGTTATCGCCAGTAAAGAGGCTATCGACCACGGAATCATCAGGCTGCCGACGAGAGCTGCACGCATGCCGAGCTGATTTTGCAGCCAGAGCATGGCGACCAGACTCACGCCAATAAACATCCCCGGGATGCACTGATAAATCATCATCGCTTTGCGCAGGAGAGGTGCCTGTATCAGCCGCAGATTAAGCAGCGGTTGAGGATGGCGCAGGCTATGGCGAACATAGCCCGCAAGCAGCAGCAGGCCACAGATGAGCAGCAGCGTGCCGGATAAAAGCTTGTCGCTTTCAGCAAGGTTTGTTAACCCAAGCAGGATCAGCAGCAGCGCGCCACAGCCGCTAAACAAACCGATAAAGTCGAGTTGACTGCGAGGGGACAGAGGCCGATCTCTGCGCAGCCAGATCGAGGTGAGCGCCAGCGCGAGTCCGGCCAGCGGCAGATTTGCAAAAAAGACCCAACGCCAGCTGAGGTGGTCCACTATTAGCCCGCCCAGGGCGGGGGAGAGAGCAGGGGCCAGCAGGCCAACCAGCATAATAGCTGCCGTCAGCCCGGCACGTTCCTGAGGACGGTAGAGCTGATAAGCCAGCGTCTGCCCTACGGGGATCAGGAGTCCGCCGCCCAGGCCCTGTATCACCCGCCAGCCGATAAGCTGGCCGACAGACTGCGCGCTGCCTGCACCGAGTGTCGCCAGCAAAAAGAGGCTCAGCGACAGCAGCAGCACCCGGCGTGCGCCGAGGCGCTGGGCAAGCCAGGCGCTCAGGGGGATCACCAGCGTCAGCCCCAGAATATAGCTGTTGCTCACCCAGGCCAGCTCCCCGACCGAAGCCCCCAGGCCATGGCTAATGGCGGGGTAAGCCACGTTGGCTATAAACATATTGATTAAGTCGACGAAAAAACCCAGCAGATAAACTGCGGCAACTTTGCTGCGATAGGGCATGGTACCTCCGGTTAGAGGCCGGGAGTGTAGCGCTGCAAAATCCCGGGATAAATCACCGCCGGCGCATTACACTGTCAAAATTATTTTGACAGTGACAAGGCCTGGCCATGCTCAATCTGCAACGTCTGAAGATCTTCGCCGCCGTCGTTGAGGCCGGCAGTTTTACCGCTGCGGCTACCGCTCTGGGGCAAACCAAGGCGGTTATCAGTTTTAATATCAAGCAGCTTGAAGCCGATCTTGGTGTATCGCTGCTGGTGCGCAGTACGCGGCGGCTGTCGCTGACTGAGACCGGGGAACGTTTTTACCCGCGCTGCCTGCGGCTGCTGGAAGAGGCAGAAAATCTCCTTGAGGAAGTTCAGCAGGATCACGGGGGGCTAAGCGGGACACTGCGCATCACCAGCACGCCGGAATATGGCGCACAGGTAGTGGTGCCTGCCCTGGCCGCCTTTAGCCGCCTGCATCCGCAGCTGCGTATTCAGCATGTCTCCTCCTCCTATCATGCGGATTTGATCGCCGAGCGGTTTGACGTTGCGATTCGTCTGGGTCAGCTTGCCGATTCCAGCCTGCGTGCCGCGCCCATCGACAGCTTTGCTATTTTGCCGGTGGCCTCCCCCGCCTGGCTTGCCGAAAGACCGACAGAAAATCTGGCCCAGTTAGCACAGGCCGACTGGCTGGCCCACAGCCGACTAAGCTCCCCGCTAAGCTGGCAGGTGATGACGCCTGAGCGGCAGGCGGTGCTGTTTAAAGTGGAAACTCCCCCGGCCATCGTGGCGGACAGCGCCGCCGCGCTGCTGGCTTTTGTGCGGGAAGGTGCCGGCGTTGCGCTATTGCCCGAATGGCTGGTGGGCCGCGATTTGGCAAGCGGGGAGCTTTGCTCGTTGCTCGATGGCTATATTTTTCCGCGCCAGAGCATTTATGCCCTGTATCCCAACACGCGCCATGTTCCGGAAAAAGTGCGGGTATTCATTGATTTTTTACGTGCGCGGGTCGCAGGTGTAAGTCCACCCAACCTGATGCCATCGCCCGGGGGCTGAACATTTCAGTTTTGTTAAATTGTGATGGCGTTCACTGGTTGCGAAGAAATATCCTCAGGCGAAACGGCAGGGTTGTTATTTATCTTGTTGTATTTATTGTTTTTTTATTTGTTTTTTTCCTGTGGGATATAACGGCCTGCGAAAATGGAAATTAACAATTAATTAATATTCACTCATGATACGCGCTCTTAATACTCAGGCTTGCGCCTCGCGGAGAGTTCGATGAAAGATGTAGTGATTGTTGGGGCGGCCCGTACCCCGATTGGCTGCTTTCAGGGGGCGTTATCCCCGCGCAGTGCGGCAGAGCTGGGGAGCGCGGTAGTGAAGGCCCTCCTTGAACGCTGCGGCGTAAGCGAGCAGGAAGTTGATGAAGTGATTCTGGGGCAGGTGCTTACGGCGGGCGCAGGGCAAAATCCTGCCCGACAAACCGCGCTTAACAGCGGCCTGCCGTGGTCCGTCTCGGCGATAACCATTAATGATGTCTGCGGCTCGGGCTTAAAAGCGCTGCATCTGGCAACCCAGGCCATTCAGTGCGGCGAGGCGGATGTGGTGATCGCGGGAGGGCAGGAAAACATGAGTCGCGCGCCACATGTACTGGCCAACAGTCGAACCGGGGCTACGCTCGGCAACAGCCAGCTAATTGATAGCCTCGTTCACGACGGCTTGTGGGACGCCTTTAACGATTACCATATGGGCGTGACGGCTGAGAATCTCGCCCGCGAATACGACATCAGTCGGGAAAGTCAGGATGCGTTTGCGCTCGCCTCGCAGCAAAAAGCGCGGGCGGCTATTGATTCCGGCAGATTCAAAGAGGAGATCGTGCCCGTTACCGTGGAGCTCAGGCCGGGAAAGACACTGATTGTCGACACCGACGAGCAGCCTCGTACAGATGCCAGCGCCGAGGCGCTGGCTCGCCTGTCACCGGCTTTCGAGAGCAGCGGCAGCGTTACCGCCGGGAATGCTTCTTCTATCAACGACGGTGCCGCTGCGGTGCTGATGATGAGCGCGGCTAAAGCGCAAGAGCTTAATCTGCCGGTGCTGGCACGCATTCGTGCTTTTGCAAGCGTAGGCGTTGATCCGGCCCTGATGGGCATTGCTCCGGTTACGGCTACGCGCCGCTGTCTGGAACGGGCGGGCTGGTCCCTTGAGGATCTGGATCTTATCGAAGCCAACGAAGCTTTTGCCGCGCAGGCCCTTTCCGTCGGAAAAATGCTGGAATGGGACGAGCGCAAGGTGAATGTCAACGGTGGGGCAATTGCGCTGGGTCATCCCATTGGCGCTTCCGGCTGCCGCATTCTGGTTTCACTGGTGCACGAGATGGTCAAACGCGATGCGAAAAAGGGTCTGGCGACGCTGTGTATCGGCGGAGGGCAGGGCGTGGCGTTGGCGATAGAGCGCGACTAGTCTGGCATTCAATGGTTTAGCTGCTGTAAAAATGCGTTGTATCGAGTAATTTCCTAAAAAGGCAATAAAATTGAAACTGCAAGATATGATGGTTGTCTTTCGGATAGTTCTTAGGAATAATGCCCTTCACCCAGGGCGCTTTTTCATCAAATATCAATCTGTTTAAGCGCGGGGGAAACCGTGTTTACCTGGAAAAAGTGCTCCCTGATAAAGCGTTGCGATCGACAGTGATTTTCACAAGGAAGAGATGTACCGCCTGACCTTGTTTTCAAAAAACTCAAATATTGTCTGTTCTGCGAGCGTCGCAGGGGTGAGATATTTCCAGCCCGGCGTGATGCGTAGGTAAATTCTTCCCAACCTTAAAGCGGTCAGTTATGTCTTCTATCGAAGTGAAACCTAATCAGCCAGAAAGTCCTTCTTACTATCAGATGCTCCCCCCGCCCCGCGAAGAGATAGATTTACTTAGCCTTCTTGCGACGCTGTTTGCTGCCAGAAAGCAGATCGCTGCCATCACGCTACTCTTCGCCCTCGCAGGTGTCGCGGCCAGCCTTCTTCTGCCGCAGAAATGGGTAAGCCAGGCGGTGATTACCGCGCCGGAAAGCGAGCAGATGATTGATCTGCATCGTGCCATGATCAATATGACGGTCCTTGGTGTGGAGTCTAAGGTTGAGGCGGGCACGATCTATAGTTTGTTCCTGAAAAAATTCGATTCGCAGGCGCTGCGTGAGTACTTCCTCGCGCAATCCCCTTACGTGCAGACGCTGCTCGACAATAAAGAAGTGGATAAATCGGAGCTGCACAGCGCCATCGTCGGGGTAGCAGAGAAATTTAAGGCGCAAAATAATGTTGATCCTAAAAAGGGAGATAACGCGCCCTATGCTTCCTGGACTTTAAGCTTTAGCGCGCCCGATGCAGAAGATGCTCAGCGCGTGCTGGAAAATTACATCATGTTTATTGCCGCCGAAGTGAACAAAGATGTTGTTCAGGAGCTGAAAAACGCCGTTGAACTGAAAATTGCCTTTGAGAAAGACAAGCTGGCACTGGACCGCACGATGCTGGAAAACCAGCATAATATCAATATCCAGCGCCTGGGTTACTCTCTACAGGTGGCCAACGCGGCAGGCATTAAAAAGCCGGTGTACAGCAACGGTCAGGCGGTGAAGGACGATCCGGATTATTCGGTTGCGCTGGGAGCCGATGGCCTGGCCGAGAAACTGAAAATTGAGCAATCTATTAAAAATGTTGCGCAGCTGAATGCTGCGATGCAAAACCGTGAGCATCTGCTGGCCCAGCTGGAAAGGATCAATATTGGCGAAGTTGATTTCACGCCTTATAAATATCAAATGCAGCCTTCTTTGCCGGTGAAGAAAGAGGGTCTGGCTAAGTCGCTGGTGGTGATGCTGGCAACGCTTATTGGTGCGCTTATTGCTGCGGGGATGGTTCTGGCGCGTCATGCCATGACTGCTCGCATGGCAAGAGACACCAGTATGGAGCCCGGGAAGATCCTTTAACGGCTTCATTGTATGGTCAGGTGATAAACTGCTTTTTATAAGATAGCCTGACCAGAATCCCTAACCAGCAGCGTACACTGACGGTGCTGGCTTTCCCGATCTATGCATGAAGGTAATCTGTTACCGATTTCCATCAAAACAATGCTGCCCGCAAAGGCGTCTCAAGCCGTTGTTTGCTTTATCTTCTGTCCTGTCCATAAAAGCTCCCCGTGTTTGTCAGTAAGGCTCATGTCGATCGGCTGAACACAGTGGTCCCTGTATGTCTTCTCAAGGCTCGTAGAGTGCAGGAATGATGTTTTTTTGAAATTCTTTTGCGTAAAAAAAAGATAGCATAGAATTGGACTGTAAAAAATGTAATGAATTACATAGAGTGGAATTTAATAATGGCAAGTTCTCTTAGAATCAGCTCTTATCCGATAAGAACAGCTTATAATTTAGATAATAGTAAAAATGCCAGAGATACTAATGTTGTCACTCTAAAATATACCAGTCTCAAAGCCGAAAATGGTATGTCGCCTGTTAAGGCTGCGGGGGTGGGAGAGAAGCAGAGTCGGATTGCGGCTGGTGTTAAGCCTGAAATAAGAAAGGGCGCTGGCGAGATCTATTCGTTTTCTGACGTTCTGAGTTTCAATAAACAGGTCCTTTATATTGCTGCGCAGGTGATGAAAGATTCCCCCTCAGCATTTAATGCGCTGAAAAGTAAGGTTGAAATATCTGATGGAGCAGCTGTAAGAAATGATGGTCCTGTGACACACCATGATATTAAGATAACCAGAGATCTGGAGAATACAGTTATTTCTCATATTGCAAAAGATATTAAGAAACAGAACAATATATCTTCTGCTGAAGCTCGCATTGCAGCTTCTGAAATCTATAAAGAGACTCGAGTGAAGTATCTTAACCAGCGGCCGTGGGATAATATAGAAAAATCATTTGTGCATAACAATATTGAATATATAAGTAAACACCGCCCTGCGGCACAGATGAAAAATGGCGAGAATGATATCTTCCCTGTCTCTTATGCCGGTAAGGGCGTATGTGCCTGGGATACGAAAAATGTACAACATGCCACTAATTTATGGGCTGCGAGTTTTAGTGTAAAAAAACCTGATGGAAAAGTAGAAACGCTCTTTAGCGGTATACGCCATGGCGTGCTCTCACCTTTTGGTATAAGTAACGAGCCGCAACGACATGCAGGAGCCGTTACAAGAGCGAAAGAGGTAGTCAGCGCCGCGCTTTTCAGTAAGCCAGATCTCCTTGAACGAGCCTTAAAGGGTGAAAATGTTCCCCTACGACTGGTGTCAACATCGTTGCTTACGCCATCAAGGCTAATGGGCGAAGAACATGTCATGTTACAGGATCAAATGAAAGCCTGGGCGGCATTAAATAACCCGGGTAAACCACTCACCCTGGAGATCCGGGACGCCAATGGCGACCTGAAAAAGATTAACGTAATGCTCGAGGTTACGCCCTTTAATTTTGGTGTAAATGAATTGTCGTTAATTTTCAAAACCGGCAACGATACTTCTGATAAATATAACCTACCTGCTTTACATCAGTTACTTGGTAAAGATTTGAAACCTGGCTCTGAGCCACAAGGTTGGGTTGGTGAATATTTATCAAGTAACCCAGGTAATGCGAAAATAGTTAAAGAGCTGAGTGAGCAAATTAAAGAGATATGGCACGATAAATCACATCGTCGTATTAATAATGAAGCTTACAAAATGGTTCAACGAATAAACATGCTCGCTAATGAAATCAACAGCGTGCCCTGCTGGAACTGCAAAAGTGGCAAAGACCGGACCGGTATGCTGTATGATGAAACAATCAGAGAAACCGTTTCTCTGCATCAGGGAAATGAACTCAGTAAACCAGGTTCATCTCTCGATGAAGCTGGTAAATATCTTTTTCAAAAGGTGTTGGGGGAGAGTGGGAGTCTTGAGGTTCAGGAAAAAAATTCGGGCCTGGCCGGAAGTAAAGTTGTCAGAAATATAGTTGGAGGGTTATCCTTTCTCAATCTAAATTATAAAGAACGCATCGGTAGTGATGAAGTCTGGAAAAAGACCAAGGCAATGTCAGAATACGTCGTGTCATAAAGAATAAATATGAATACTTTACTTTTTCGCTTATATGAAGCACTAGGCCTGGGTTTGCCGGAAGACGATGGCGCGCTTGTCGTGGATGATCTGCGGCTTTACTTCAATGAATCGGAAGCAGGGCTGGAAATCTGTTGTCCTTTTATGGCTCTGCCAGATGATAGCGCTATTCTTAACCAGTGCTTGCAACTGAACTATTCTGGTCCGGTAATTTTTGCCACTGATGCTGAGAATGCCGCGCTGCTGGCTGTGATCCGTCTTCCTGCCGATAGCCATGATGATTCCCTGGTCGCGGGGATGGAGCAATTGATCGCAAGCGTCAGGCATCTTAATTCCCATGCAGGCCAGAAACCAACTTACCTTTAATGAGGCAGCTCCATAGCGTGATGCTCTCGCGCAGGGCTTTATACGAAGCCATTCGCGAAGATTTGCCGCAGCGATCGCGCTTTCCTGCCGTTACGTACCTCTGCTATAACCAGACTTAAAAACATGCAAAGGTGATAAAAATGAAAACAATTGGCCTGATAGGCGGCATGAGCTGGGAATCGACGATCCCTTACTATCGTGCGATCAATGAAGGTATAAAAGCGCGCCTGGGCGGACTGCATTCGGCGAAAATCCTCCTGCATAGCGTGGACTTTCATGAAATTGAAGCCTGTCAGTCAGGTGGGGACTGGGATAAAGCGGGCAGGCTACTGGCGCAGGCGGCGTCAGGGCTGCAAAAAGCGGGGGCAGATGGCATTGTGCTGTGCACTAACACGATGCACAAAGTGGCCGATCATATTGAAGCGCGCTGCGGCCTGCCATTCTTACACATTGCCGATGCTACCGGACGGGCCATTGTCGGGCAGGAAGTCAAGCGCGTTGCCCTGCTTGGCACGCGTTATACGATGGAAGAGGATTTTTACCGTGGTCGCCTGAGTGACGAGTTTGGCATTATCTCGCTGATCCCCGATGAGCCTCAGCGCCAGAAGATAAACCAGATCATTTTTGACGAACTGTGCCTCGGCAGGATCGTCCAGCAATCGAAGCGTTATTACCAGCAGGTTATTGAAGAGCTGCAAAGCCTGGGGGCGCAGGGCGTTATTTTCGGTTGCACGGAAATTGGCCTGCTGCTGCAACAGTCAGACTGTTCACTGCCGGTGTTCGATACGGCGGCCATTCACGCCGCGGATGCCGTGAGCTTTATGCTTGCCGGGGAATAATTTTTCCCGCTGATTCAGCAAATTAAGCGGCGAAAGCCGTTATCCTCACCCCTGGCCGGGTTAACTGCGTTCTGTTTTGTGTTATAAATTTGTGAAGCAGCGCACAGGTCTTCTATAAGCTGCACCTCTGATATCCTCGCGAATCTGGCGGCTGAGCTTTTGCTCTCCGCCTTTTGTCCTTTCTGTTACCGGGAGTTATTCCATGCCTGTTTCACTACTCGCGCTGGCGATGAGTGCGTTTGCCATCGGCACGACGGAGTTTGTTATCATGGGCCTGCTGCCCGATGTGGCCGGGGATCTGCATATCTCGATTCCCACCGCGGGCTGGCTAATCAGCGGCTATGCTTTGGGCGTGGCGATTGGTGCACCTGTGATGGCGCTGCTGACGGCAAAACTTCCGCGCAAACTCTCACTGGTGCTGCTGATGGTGATCTTTATCATCGGCAACCTGCTTTGTGCCCTGGCCATCTCTTATAACTTCCTGATGCTGGCGCGCATTATTACCGCGCTTTGTCACGGGGCCTTCTTCGGGATTGGCGCAGTTGTGGCGGCGAGCCTTGTCGCCCCCAACCGTAAGGCTTCTGCCGTGGCGCTGATGTTTACCGGTCTGACGCTTGCCAACGTGCTTGGGGTGCCGATTGGCACCTGGTTTGGGCAGATGTACGGCTGGCGGTCAACCTTCTGGGGTGTGGCGGCCATCGGGGTGATAGCGTTTATCGCACTTATCGTCAGCCTGCCGTCGCAAAAGGATGAAACGCCAACAAACCTGAAACGTGAAGTTAGCGCTCTGGGCCACGGTAAGCTGTGGCTTTCGCTGGCGATGACGGTCTTTTTTGCCGCGGCAATGTTTGCGCTGTTCAGCTATGTTGCGCCGATGCTATTACAGGTGACGGGCATTACGCATCAGGGTGTAAGCTGGACGCTGTTCCTGATCGGTGCAGGCCTGACGGTAGGGAATATCCTCGGTGGGCGTTTAGCCGACTGGCGGGTATCCGTCAGCCTGATGCTGAGCTTCACCTTTATCGCGATCTTCTCGCTGCTGTTTCGCTGGACAAGCCACGGCACGTGGCTTGCTGAGATCACGCTTTTCCTGTGGGCGATCGCCGCCTTTGCCACCGTCCCGGCGCTGCAAATCAATGTGGTGCTGCACGGCAAAGATGCGCCAAATCTTGTGTCCACGCTGAATATCGCGGCCTTTAACGTCGGTAACGCTCTGGGGGCCTGGGTCGGCGGCACGGTTATCGACAAGGGATATGGTTTAACCGCCGTGCCGGTTGCGGCGGCGGGGCTGGCCGTGATGGGCCTGATTATCTGCCTGATTAACTTCAGCAGCGGCACCGGCCATCAGCAGTCGGTAACCGAACAATAAATCAGGCGTCGAGCAGCGCGTTTAGCGGATCGGTATAAATGTGCATACAGTCGTGCATATGCTCGCTAAAAGCGCTGACCAGCGCGGAAGTGGGGCGGTGCAGAGGGCGAATCAGGCTCACGGTAAAAGGCACCGCGACGCTGAAGCGTCGGGCAACGACGCCGCTTGAGGCATAATCCAGCGCGGTCAGCGGGTTAACTACCGAAATGCCCGTTCCCGCGCGAACCATGGCGCACACCGATGCGGCGCTGTGCGTTTCGACCACCATTCTTCGCTTCACATCATGTTCCTGAAAAAGCGAGTCCAGCAGCTGTCGGTAGCTGTCGGAGCGTGACAGGCTGATGTAATTTTCTCCGGCAAAATCCTGCGGCGTTAGCTCTGCTTTTTTGGCCAGACGGTGCCCGACGGGCAGGACGCATACTTCGTTCAGGGTGAGCAGCGTCTGGCGCTCTGTACCCGCTGGCGCAGAGATGGTTTCCGTCAGCCCTAAATCATGGCGCTGTGCGGACAGCCACTCCTCGAGCAGCGGAGACTCCTGCGGCACGATATTCAGACTCAGCTGCGGGTAACGGGCCAGAAACGGCTGCACCAGCAAAGGCAGGAAGGACTGGGAAAAAACCGGCAGGCAGGCAATGGACAGCTCACCCTCGCGAAATTCGCGCAGGCTTTCGGCTGCGCTGACAATTCTGTCCAGTCCGTACCAGGAGCGCTGCACCTCTTCAAACAGGCGCAGTCCCTGAACGGTGGGGTGAAGCCGCCCGCGGGACCGCTCAAATAATTGCAGGCCAGTCAGC
The DNA here is from genome assembly GCA_946480445.1 of uncultured Buttiauxella sp. Classification (GTDB taxonomy): domain Bacteria; phylum Pseudomonadota; class Gammaproteobacteria; order Enterobacterales; family Enterobacteriaceae; genus Dryocola. The sequence goes on along the minus strand of CAMLJN010000001.1, from coordinate 33,730 downwards.
TTCTCAAAGCGGGCCAACTCCCGGCTGACGGTGGGCTGGGAGGTATGCAGCAACCCCGCCGCTTCGGTGAGGTTACCGGCCGTCATCACCGCGTGAAAAATTTCGATATGACGCAGGGTTATTGCTGGCATGGCTGGCCCTTCTTTGGCTTTGGACAGGGATACGTGCACTCCTTTCCCCTTTTCTTATCAGGGGAGGGAGGCATTTCCATATCATAGATGAATAGACAGCTGAGAAAACGATATTTTTTCTTCGCTTTGCTCTGTGGCTAAATGAAAGAAATGATTGCTTGCCGGAGCCCACTATGCCACGCCCATTAAACACAACCGACACCGCGCTGAATGCGAAAAACCTGCTGACGCTGCCCGCTGAATTTGGCTGCCCGGTATGGATTTATGACGCGGAAATTATTCGCCAGCAGATTGCTCAGCTGCGCCAGTTCGATGTGATACGTTTTGCGCAGAAAGCCTGCTCGAATATTCACATTCTGCGCCTGATGCGTGAGCAGGGCGTAAAGGTGGACTCGGTATCGCAGGGTGAAATTGAGCGCGCGCTGGCGGCAGGATTTAATCCGCAGGAAAATCAGGACGACATCGTCTTCACCGCCGATATGATTGATGAAGCCACGCTTGCGCTGGTGACAGAACACCATATACCGGTTAACGCAGGCTCGGTCGACATGCTGCAACAGCTGGGTGAGGTTTCGCCTGGCCACCGCGTCTGGCTGCGGGTTAACCCGGGCTTTGGACACGGCCACAGTCAGAAAACCAACACCGGCGGCGAAAACAGCAAACACGGCATCTGGCACGCCGATATGCCAAAGGCGCTCGGGATGTTACAGCGTTATAATCTGCATCTGGTTGGCATCCATATGCACATCGGGTCGGGCGTGGACTATGCCCATCTGGAACGCGTATGCGGTGCAATGGTGCAGCAGGTTATGGCGTTTGGTCAGGATCTGGAGGCGATCTCCGCGGGCGGCGGTTTATCCATCCCTTACCGCGAAGATGAAGAGAAGATCGATACTGAGCATTATTTTGGGCTGTGGAGCGCCGCGCGCGATAAAATTGCCGCTCAGCTGGGGCATCCGGTCAAACTTGAAATCGAACCGGGCCGTTTCCTGGTGGCAGAGTCTGGTGTGTTAGTCGCCCAGGTACGCGCCGTGAAGGACATGGGCTCGCGCCACTTTGTGCTGATTGATGCCGGATTTAACGACCTGATGCGCCCCTCGATGTATGGCAGCTACCATCATATTTCTGCTCTGGCGGGAGACGGGCGAGATTTAGCCGCTCAGCCAGCGGTGGAAACCGTGGTTGCCGGGCCGCTTTGTGAATCCGGCGATGTTTTTACCCAGCAGGAAGGCGGCAAGGTCGAAACCCGTACGCTACCGCCGGTGAAAGTCGGCGACTATCTTGTGCTGCATGACACGGGGGCTTACGGTGCCTCTATGTCCTCCAACTATAACAGCCGTCCGCTGCTGCCTGAGGTGCTGTTTGATAACGGAGCCGCTCGTTTAATTCGCCGCCGTCAGACGCTGGCAGAGCTGCTTGCGCTTGAGCTACTTTGAGCCGCCGCGTCTGGCCGCAAAATAGGGGCCTGGCGCCACGGATTCACGCAATACCAGCGTACCCACAAACGGCGGAATCGGTTGCAGATCTTCGCCGTTAACCAGTTTGATTGCCTGGTCGATGGCGGTGGTGATCATACTGTCGATTGGCAGGTATACCGTAGAGAGCGCTGGCTGTAGCCACTGCGCGCTGGGCGCATCGTCAAAGCCAAACAGCGACATCTCTTCGGGGATACGAATCCCCGCCTGGTGCAGCGCTTTTGACGCACCCAAAGCCATATCATCGTTGCAGGCGAACAGGGCCGTAAAAGGCACCTTGCTTGCCAGCAGCTCCAGGCAAAGCTGATGCCCAACGGTCATTGTCGAGTTCCCGTTTTTCACCCGTTCCTCATTAAAGCGGATACCGTGCTTTTGCAGTGCCTTGCGGTAGCCCATCAGCCGGGCCTGGCCGGTTGGCGTAGCGATCGGAACCGTAATGCAGGCAATTTCCCGATGGCCCTGCTCGATTAAATATTCCGTAGCCTGAAACGCCGCATCCTGCTGTTCGAAGAAGACGCAGCGCTCACGGGCCTGAACCACATCGCGGTTGACGACGACCAGTGGAACCCGGATAGAGGACATCAGCGACATCAGCGCCCGCTCGGACATAAAACGCGTATAGAGCACGATGGCGTCACAGTGCCGATCGACCAGCATTTGCACGGCATCCAGTTCTTTTTGCGGTGTGTCGTGTCCGTCGGTGACGATCAGCTGTTTGCCGTGCGCTTCGGTCTGGCGCGAAGCCTGCTGTAACAGGCGGCCAAAATAGAAGCCGTCAAAGGTTGAAACCACTAATCCCACGCTGTTGCTACTGCGGTTGGCAAGGGAGCGCGCCAGAAAATTCGGGCGATAGCCCAGCTCTTCCATCGCTTTAAAAACCTGCTCGCGGGTGCTTTTTTTCACCTGCCCGGTGCCATTTAACACGCGAGATACCGTTGCTTTCGACACGCCTGCGCGTAGCGAGACATCCAGCATTGTTACCATCAATTCATTCCTGATTTTGTCTTCCGTGGTGATACCGCAGTTTTATCGCAGTCTAACACAGGAGTCTGCAGGGGAAGATCCGGCGCACCCTTTGGCCATGTAAATTGTCATACGAGGATCACGCTTTTCAATCATACGGAGGATGTACTGGTACGGGACTGATGTTATCTTGCGACGCACTTTTTATCGGGTTAGCTGACAAAATGAAAATCCAACCGCTATATACCGTGCCGCACCACGCGAAGCAGGTGACTGACTGGATCTGGCAGGCATTCGGTACGCCGGAAAGCCGGGCGTTTTTTGCCTCCATAGTGGCGACCAGCCAGCAAGAGGGGGAAATACCGCTGACCTTTGTGGCCGCCGATGGAGAGACTCTGCTGGGTACGGTAGGCCTGTGGCGCTGCGATTTGATTAGCCGTCAGGATCTTTATCCCTGGCTGGCCGCCCTTTACATAGATGAAAAACAAAGAGGGTGCGGGCTGGGAGAGCAGTTGCAGCATTACGTTATTGAATACGCCCGCAGTCTCGGATACCCGCATCTCTATCTGTATTCGGCATGCAAAGGGTATTACGAAAGATTTGGCTGGCGTTATATCGGTGACGGGCTGGATTACCCGAATACTCCCGTACACCTGTATCAATTTGATCTGTAGAACGCGGCGTTTTATTCATCCGTGGCGGCAATCACCGAGTGGCGGCGCACCAGCGTCGGGCTAAAGATATGCGTCGTTTCAGGCACGGGCCGGTTTTCCGCCAGCGCCATTGCCAGCTCCGCCGCCTGCGTGGCCATGGTCACAATGGGGTAGCGTACCGTGGTAAGGCGGGGGCGAACATAACGTGAAATCAGCACGTCATCAAAGCCTATCAGCGAAATCTCTTTCGGCACGTCAATGCCGTTATCATTGAGCACGCCCATCGCGCCTGCGGCCATGGAATCGTTATAGCAGGCGACCGCGCTGAAATGCTTGCCACGCCCGAGCAGCTCGGTCATTGCCTGCTCACCGCCGCTTTCATCCGGTTCGCCAAAGGTCACCAGACGATCGTTGATCGGAATGCCGTGTTCGGTTAGCGCATCGTAATAGCCTTGCAGACGATCCTCCGCATCTGAAATCGCGTGGTTGGAACACAGATAGCCAATTTTGGTATGGCCCTGCTGAAGCAAATGACGGGTGGCAAGCCAGGCGCCGTAACGGTCGTCAAGTGCGACGCAGCGCTGCTCAAAGCCCGGTAAAGTGCGGTTGATGAGCACCATGCCGGGCATCTGCTTCATCAATGAAATCAGCTCGCCGTCGGGAATTTTTTTAGCGTGCACGACCAGGGCGGCGCAGCGGTGACGAATGAGCTGCTCAATAGCCTGGCGCTCTTTTTGTTCGTTGTGATATCCGTTCCCAATCAGCAAAAAATTACCGGTGCGATAGGCAACCTGCTCAACGGCTTTTACCATTGCGCCGAAAAAGGGGTCGGAGACATCGCCCACGATCAGGCCAATGGTTTCCGTTGTTTGCTGAGCTAAAGCGCGGGCGTTGGCGTTTGGATGGTAGTTAAGCTCTTCCATCGCGGAGGTCACGGCCTGGCGTGACGCGTCGCTGGCTTTTGGCGAGTCGTTAATCACGCGGGACACCGTGGCGACAGAGACACCAGCCAGCCGTGCTACATCTTTTATTGTCGCCATGCGTTGGTTTCCTGAGGGGTAAGCGTTTACACAGACTTAAGTGTTACGGAAAAGCCTTGCCACTTCAAGGGCGCAACCTTCACAGCGATCGCAAACTTGAGGAAAACATAGCGCTTATGCGTGTAAGGGTTACACGTCGCGGGAGGAGAGCGTCCAGGCGCAGCGGCAAACATTAGCAGGTTACGGATTTTTAATGTTTTCCGGCAAAATTTTTGCTTACAGTTTGCAGTGAGCTGTAGCGATTTCGCCGTGGCGGAAAAGGCGGGGCCACTGCTAGAGTTAAAGTCCCAGAGGTATTGATAGGTGGTGTCGGCGCCTGATGCTGACCACAAGAGTTACACCAACCTGCGCGGATGCGCAGGTTTTTTTTCGCCTGCCAAAGGCCATCTGTAACAAGACGCGATGTTTTAAACACCTGGTTGCACTTGCGTTCATTCCCTTGCGTTTTCTCACTGGTTACCCCTGCAAGCCTGCGCCACAATTCAGATCCCAGAGGTATTGATTGGTGAGAATTCTGTGTACGCTGTGCGTACAACTCTTCTTGCACCGACCTGCGCAGAAGCGCAGGTTTTTTTTTGCGATTTTTCAGCCCCCTCCCGCTCTCGCGCCATTTAAGCTACTCGTGTAATCTTCAGCCACTACACTTAAACCTGTGCTGATTAATGACAAAGGGAGTTGATATGCTGTTAGGTTTCTTTCGTGCGCTGTTTCGCATTCTTTTTCGGGTGCGTATCACCGGCGATCTCAACGCGCTTGGTTTACCCCGTGTGCTTATTGTGCCCAACCATGTTTCTTTTATCGACGGGATCCTGCTGGCGCTGTTTTTGCCTGTCCGTCCGGTGTTCGCCGTTTACTCTTCGATTAGCCAGCAGTGGTATATGCGCTGGCTGAAGCCGCTGATTGATTTTGTGCCGCTCGACCCCACCAAACCCATGTCGATTAAGCATCTGGTACGCCTGGTAGAGCAGGGCCGTCCGGTCGTTATCTTCCCGGAAGGGCGCATTTCCGTGACCGGTTCTCTGATGAAGATTTATGAGGGCGCGGGTTTTGTTGCCGCAAAAGCGAATGCCACTGTCATCCCGATGCGCATTGATGGCGCGGAGTTAACTTTCTTCAGCCGCCTTAAAGGACTGGTTAAGCAGCGTCTGTTCCCGCGTATCAGCCTGCATATTCTGCCGCCGACATCGGTACCGATGCCTGATGCGCCTCGCGCTCGCGACCGCCGTAAAATGGCCGGTGAAATGCTCCATCAGATCATGATGGAGGCCCGCATGGCCGTGCGCCCGCGCGAGACATTGTATGAGGCGTTGCTTGCCGCACAGTACCGCTACGGCTCGCGCAAAAACTGCATTGAGGACGTCAACTTCAAGCCGGATACCTACCGCGCACTGCTGACTAAAACGCTGTTCGTTGGGCGTATCCTTAACAAATACAGCGAACAGGGGGAAACCATTGGCCTGATGCTGCCGAACGCGGCAATCAGCGCGGCGGTGATTTTCGGTGCCTCGTCCAGAGGCCGTATTCCCGCCATGATGAACTACACCGCGGGGGTTAAAGGCCTGACGAGCGCGATAACCGCCGCACAGATCAAAACGGTCTTTACCTCACGCCAGTTCCTCGATAAAGGCAAGCTGTGGCATCTGCCGGAGCAGCTGACGCAGGTGCGTTGGGTATTCCTGGAAGATTTAAAAGGGGATGTCACCGCTGCCGATAAACTGTGGATCTTCGCGCACCTGCTGGTGCCGCGGCTTGCGCAGATTAAGCAGAAGCCAGAGGATGCCGCGATGATCCTCTTTACCTCAGGCTCGGAGGGCAACCCCAAAGGGGTGGTGCATAGCCATAAAAGCCTGCTGGCCAACGTCGAGCAGATTCGTACCATCGCCGACTTTACCGCCAGCGATCGCTTTATGTCGGCGTTGCCGCTGTTCCACTCATTCGGGCTGACCGTCGGCCTGTTTACCCCGCTGTTAACCGGTGCGGAAGTGTTTCTTTACCCAAGTCCGCTTCATTACCGCGTGGTACCCGAGCTGGTCTATGACCGTAACTGCACGGTGCTTTTCGGTACCTCAACTTTCCTCGGGAACTACGCGCGTTTCGCCAATCCTTATGATTTCTACCGCCTGCGCTATGTGGTGGCCGGGGCGGAAAAACTTCAGGACAGCACAAAACAGCTCTGGCATGACAAATTCGGCCTGCGCATTCTGGAAGGCTATGGCGTGACGGAGTGTGCGCCGGTGGTATCCATTAACGTACCTATGGCGGCCAGAGCGGGCACCGTAGGGCGTATCCTGCCGGGTATGGATGCGCGTTTGATGGCCGTGCCGGGCATTGAAGAAGGGGGCCGTTTGCAGCTTAAGGGGCCGAACATCATGAACGGCTATCTGCGGGTAGAGAATCCGGGCGTGCTGGAAGCGCCAGCCGCTGAAAATGCGCAGGGCGTAACGGAAGCGGGCTGGTACGACACCGGCGACATCGTCAAATTCGACGAGCAGGGATTCTGCATTATTCAGGGGCGCGCCAAGCGTTTTGCGAAAATCGCCGGCGAAATGGTTTCCCTTGAGATGGTTGAACAGCTGGCCATCGGTGTTTCGCCGGACAAAATGCACGCCACGGTAATTAAAAACGATGTGGCGAAAGGTGAAGCGCTGGTTATGTTCACCACCGACAGCGAACTCACCCGCGAGCAGCTGCTTCGCTACGCGCGTGAGCACGGTATACCGGAACTTGCGGTGCCGCGTGATATTCGCTTCCTGAAACAGCTGCCGGTTCTTGGCAGCGGCAAGCCGGACTTCGTGACGTTGAAGGCGCAGCTGGAGACAGAGCATGCGTGAGAATGCGCTGAACGATACTTCCCTGTGGTCCAGGGGCATGAAAGCGGTCACCGCCGCTCAGTTCCTGTCGGCCTTTGGCGATAATGCGCTGCTGTTTGCCACCCTTGCGGTGCTTAAGCAGCAGTTTTATCCGGACTGGAGCCAGCCGGTTTTGCAGATGGTTTTTGTCGGCGCTTATATTCTTTTTGCCCCGTTTGTGGGGCAGATAGCGGACAGCTTCGCCAAAGGACGCGTGATGATGTTTGCTAACGGCCTCAAGCTGCTGGGCGCGGCCATCATCTGCTTTGGCTTCAATCCGTTTTTGGGTTACACGCTGGTGGGCGTGGGGGCCGCTGCTTATTCTCCTGCGAAATACGGCATCCTGGGTGAGCTGACCACCGGCGACCGCCTCGTGAAAGCGAACGGGATTATGGAATCGTCAACCATTGCCGCTATTTTGCTTGGCTCCGTGGCCGGTGGTGTGCTGGCTGACTGGCATGTTCTGGCGGCGCTGGGCGTTTGCGTGCTGGTTTATGCCGGGGCGGTGGGGGCGAATCTCTTTATTCCCAGGCTTGATCCTGCCCGTCCTGGTCAGTCGTGGCGCTTTACTCCGATGACGCGCAGCTTTTTCTCTGCGTGCCGTTCTCTGTGGCACAGCAGTGAAACACGTTTCTCGTTGGTTGGCACCAGTTTGTTCTGGGGCGCGGGCGTCACGCTGCGCTTCCTGCTGGTGCTGTGGGTGCCGGTTGCGCTGGGCATAACCGATAATGCGACGCCAACTTACCTGAATGCGATGGTTGCGGTCGGCATTGTCGCGGGTGCAGGCGCGGCGGCGAAGCTGGTAACGCTCGACACCGTGGCTCGCTGTATGCCTGCCGGTATTCTGATTGGCGTGGGTGTGCTGTTCTTCGCGCTACAACATGCGCTGCTGCCTGCCTATGCTCTGCTACTGCTGATTGGTGTTCTGGGCGGCTTCTTCGTGGTGCCGCTCAACGCGCTGCTACAGGAGCGGGGTAAGCGTACGGTCGGGGCGGGTAATGCGATTGCCGTGCAGAATCTGGGCGAGAACACCGCCATGCTGCTGATGCTTGGCCTCTATTCGCTGGCGGTCAAAACCGGGGCGTCGATTATTGGCATTGGCGTCGGCTTTGGTGCCGTGTTTGCCCTGGCGATTAGCGCGCTGTGGGTTTGGCAGATACGTCAGAAATGATAAACATGGCGGAGGGGCATTCGTCCCTTCCGCCGTTGCGCTTCTTAAGGTGCCGGATAGGTATAAATGCGATGCACCGCTTCGAGTTCCTCAATTACCTCATCGCTTAAATCCAGATGCAGGCTCTCCAGGTTGGTTTTTAACTGATCCAGCGTGGTTGCGCCCAGCAGCGTGCTGGCGACGAACGGCTGGCGGCGCACAAAGGCCAGCGCCATCTGCGCCGGATCCAGATGATGACGTTTAGCAACTTCTACGTAGGCGGCAACCGCGCGCTCTGTCTGTTCGCCGCTGTAGCGGGTAAAGCGGCTAAACAGCGTGTTGCGAGCGCCCGCAGGTTTCGCCCCGTTCAGGTACTTTCCGGTCAGGGTGCCAAAGGCCAGGCACGAGTAAGCCAGCAGCTCAACGCCTTCGCGCTGGGTGATTTCCGCCAGCCCCACCTCAAAACTGCGGTTGACGAGGCTGTACGGGTTCTGAATAGTCACAATGCGCGGCAGGTCGTGCTTTTCCGCCAGCTGTAGATAGCGCATGACGCCCCACGGGGTTTCATTTGAGACGCCGATATAACGAATCTTTCCGGCGCGCTGCAACTCAGCCAGTGCTTCAAGCGTTTCCAGCAGGGTGACGGGGACCGCGTTATCGGTCCAGGTGTAACCCAGCTTGCCGAAGCAGTTGGTGGCGCGCTGCGGCCAGTGAACCTGATAAAGATCGAGGTAATCCGTTTGCAGACGTTTGAGGCTGGCGTCCAGCGCGTCGCGGATATTCCGGCGATCGAGCATCTGATTTGGGCGGATCCCCGCGTCGTTGTTACGGCTTGGGCCGCTGACCTTGGATGCCAGGATAAGCTTATCGCGATTGCCGCTTTTCTTTAGCCAGTTGCCAACATAGGTTTCAGTTAAGCCCTGAGTTTCCGGGCGTGGTGGGACCGGGTACATCTCCGCAACGTCAATAAGATTCACACCCTGACTGAGGGCATAATCCAGCTGCTCATGGGCGTCGGCTTCGCTGTTTTGTTCCCCAAACGTCATGGTTCCCAGGCCCAGCGTGCTGATTTCCAGTGAGCTGTGAGGGATACGATGATAGTGCATACGCCTGCTTCCTTATTCTTCTACCAGACCACATCAGGCCTGAGCCTGACAAAAACAAAAAAGGACTCTTAACATGGCAGAGGGGAAGCAAAAGCGAAAGAGGAGAGGCAAGAAAAGTCTTCAGGCCAGCGGGGCGCTGACCTTCAGGTGTTAGCGTTCAATGATCTGTGAAACGTCGTCGCGGTTGATTTGCATCTCGTTGCCCTGCTGGTCACGGTAGCTGACCAGGCCGGTATCATCATCGACTTTAGGTTTGCCGTCGGTCAGGATCATGCGCCCGTCTTTGGTTGCCATCACGTAGTCGCTACTGCAGCCGGAAACGGCGCACGCCAGACCTACAGCGGAAATTATAACTGCCCATTTTTTCATCGTTATTCGCCTCGTCAGGAATGGAATGACATACATAGTTTAGTAATAACTTTTTTATGGCGAGAGGTTAAGCGGGAAATTCTTAAAATAAATCAGGGGAAAGCGTGAAAGCCTTTCCCCGTGCGGATTAAAGCGGATTTTTTTTATTGCGGATAAGGTTGAGGCTCTCTACGGCAATGGAGAAGAACATCGCAAAGTAGATATAGCCCTTCGGTACGTGAATATCGAAGCTTTCCAGTATCAGCGTGAAGCCAACCAGCAGCAGGAACGCCAGGGCAAGCATTTTGACCGACGGATGGCGATCGACGAAGTCGCCAATGGCGCGGGCGGCGAACATCATCACCCCGACCGCAATGATCACCGCCGCCATCATGATAAACAGATGATCGGACAGGCCGACTGCGGTAATCACCGAATCGAGGCTGAAGATAATATCCAGCAGCATGATCTGCACGATGGCGCCAAAGAAGGAGTGAACGTTGGTTTTCATCCCCTCTTCCTGACCTTCGATAGATTCGTGAATCTCCTTGCTGGCTTTCCAGATAAGGAACAGCCCCCCGAGCAGCAAAATCAGGTCCCGCGCGGAGATTTCGTTTCCCAGCACCGTAAACAGCGGGGTGGTTAAGCGAATGACCCAGGCGATGGAAGCCAGCAGCGCCAGACGCATGATCATCGCTGCGCCTAAGCCAAGGCGACGGGCATTTTGCTGCTGCTCTTTAGGGAGCTTTGCCACGACCAGAGAGAGGAAAATAATATTGTCGATACCCAGTACGATTTCCAGGATGGTCAGCGTGCCTAACGCCATCCACGCATTGGGGTCAGAGATCCATGCAAACATCAAAAAAAGTCCTGCCAAAAATGAAAACGCTAATTATAAGCGCGTGGCGGAAAGGGATCACAGGTTAATTACTGCTACAGGCCGAAATGTCGTGCCAGCAGGGCGGCGGTAAAGTTCTTTTTCAGATAAAAACCGCGCGGGAGCGTGAGGATCTTTGTGCCGTCGGCACCAATGGCCTCCGTTAAAGCTTTTGCGTTGGCCGCTTTAGGACGCAGCTGTAACACTTCGCCGTGGCGCGCAGTGATACGCTCCACCTGGCCCAGCACAATTAAATCCATCAGTTCTTCCCAGTCGAGCCTGAGCTGGCGATCTTCCTCTTCATTTGGCTCCCACAGCAAAGGGCTGCCAACGTGGCGCTCAGCCAGAGGGATCTGTCGCTCGCCTTCCACCGGGATCCACAATACCCGCTTTAGCTTATGGCGTACGTGGCTGGTTTCCCACACCACTCCGGTATTGCCGGTAAGCGGAGCCACGCAGACAAAGGTTGTTTCCAGCGGACGTCCATACCGATCGATTGGTATCGTTTTTAGTTCAATCCCTAAGGTGGCAAAGTCATGCTCCGGCTTGCTGCCGGCGCTTGCACCCAGCCAAAGCTCCAGTAAGATGCCAATCCAGCCTTTATCACGTCTTAAATCCGCCGGAATGGGCAGACCGGCGAGGGCGGCCAGTTCGCCAAGCGTATAACCCGCAAGGCTGCGGGCCTGCGTCAACAAAATTTGTTCATTTTCGGGAGGATGCAGCAAAGGCTGTAGTGATTGCATGACGCTTCTTGCCGTGTGGTTAAAAAATAGCCGTGGTTTACCCACAATGTGGAAATAGTTTAACGCGCCGTGGACAGGAATATCAATTTCATGATTTGTAATGACTTTTTTGAAAAAACTGCGCATATTTAAACGTGACCAAAAATCTTTTCCAATTCTGGTCACTGACAATGAACAGGATCTTACACCGGGTTATCCACAGAAAAATGGGATAACTGTGAAATAGTGGCACTACTGGTTTGATTTACAGCCTTGACGGGGGGGTAAAACACATTTTTTCGCCGTTCAGTGCCTAAGTTGTTGGCATAATCTGTGGATAAAAACGTCATTGGTTGATCTTTCATCAGTCGAGGATCTTTGTATGTGACCCATATCACGTTATGAAAGTTATAAACAACTTTTAGTTATTTATTGTTATGAATTATAATGGTTTTTTCAATGGCTGGGATTGCTCTTAATGGGCGTTGTCAGAAGTTGTCCCGAGAGTATGGGCTAGTTTTTCACAGTGATATCCACAGAAAAAGTGAATAAAAAGGCGGGCCCTTAGGCTTATCTGTTTATAACTCTGGTTAAATTTGTGAGTTATTCAAATGTTATTCGTTAAGCTTCCCGTGTTAAGAGTGGTTTACCGCCTGAGGCTTGTATGAAACAATCGCTGCAATCCAGGTTTTATTTGAGGTAGTCCGGTGATCGATGATGATGGCTACCGCCCGAATGTTGGTATTGTAATCTGTAATCGGCAAGGGCAGGTGATGTGGGCCAGACGCTTTGGTCAGCACTCCTGGCAGTTTCCGCAGGGGGGTATCAATCCCGGCGAATCCCCTGAGCAGGCGATGTACCGTGAGCTTTTTGAGGAAGTGGGTTTACAGCGAAAAGATGTCCGTATTCTCGCCTCGACCCGCAACTGGTTACGTTACAAATTACCGAAACGTTTGGTGCGTTGGGACACAAAGCCGGTTTGTATCGGCCAGAAACAAAAATGGTTTCTTTTGCAGTTGGTTAGCTCGGATAATGACATCAATATGCAAGCCAGCAGCACCCCGGAGTTCGACGGCTGGCGTTGGGTGAGCTACTGGTATCCCGTGCGTCAGGTTGTCTCCTTTAAGCGCGATGTCTATCGTCGGGTGATGAAAGAGTTTGCCAGTGTTGTTATGCCGCTGCATGAAGTCACGCCACCGCGCAATAACGCGCCAGCATGGCGACGTAAAAGAGGTTAAGTCACGCAAAAAATGCTCACCCGCTTGCGAGAAATTGTTGAAAAGGTGGCCAGCGCCCCGCGCCTCAATGAGGCGCTGGACATTCTGGTCACCGACATCTGCCTTGCGATGGACACTGAGGTATGCTCGGTCTATCTCGCAGATCATGACCGCCGTTGCTATTACCTGATGGCAACAAAAGGGCTGAAAAAGCCGCGCGGGCGCACCGTTACCCTCGCATTTGATGAAGGCATTGTGGGCCTGGTTGGGCGGCTTGCCGAGCCCATCAACCTGGCGGATGCCCAGAAACACCCCAGTTTTAAATACGTTCCGGCGGTAAAAGAAGAGCGTTTCCGGGCTTTCCTCGGCGTGCCCATTATCCAGCGGCGCCAGCTGCTGGGCGTGCTGGTTGTACAGCAACGCGAACATCGCCAGTACGACGAAAGTGAAGAATCCTTCCTTGTCACGCTCGCCACCCAAATGGCGGGTATTCTGTCCCAGTCACAGCTTGCCGCTTTATTTGGCCAGTATCGCCAGACGCGCATCCGGGCGCTGCCCGCTTCACCGGGCGTCGCGATTGCAGAAGGCTGGATGGACTCCACGCTGCCGCTGATGGAGCAGGTTTCCGAAGCCTCCACCCTGGACACCTCCCTTGAGCGTGAGCGTCTTACCGCAGCACTTGAAGAAGCCGCAAATGAGTTCCGTCGCTACAGCAAGCGTTTCGCGGCAGGCGCCCAGAAAGAAACCGCCGCTATTTTCGATCTTTATTCGCACCTGCTGACCGATGCACGTCTGCGTCGTGAGCTGTTCGGGGAGGTCGATAAAGGCTCGGTGGCGGAGTGGGCCGTTAAAAAGGTGGTTGAAAAATTTGCTGAGCAGTTCGCCAGCCTGACGGACAGCTACCTGAAAGAACGTGCAGGCGACCTGAGAACGCTGGGGCAACGCCTGCTGTTCCACCTCGACGACACCATTCAGGGGCCAAATACCTGGCCTGAACGCTTTGTTCTGGTCGCCGATGAGCTTTCCGCGACAACCCTCGCCGAGCTGCCGCAGAACCGCCTGGCGGGCGTGGTTGTGCGCGACGGCGCGTCAAACTCCCATGCGGCCATCATGGTGCGGGCGCTGGGCATTCCGACGGTCATGGGAGCCGATATCCAGCCTGCCGTGCTGCATCGCCGCAGGCTGGTGGTGGATGGCTATCGTGGTGAGGTGCTGGTCGATCCTGAACCGGTGCTGCTGCAGGAATATCAGCGCCTGATCAGCGAAGAGAACGAGCTTAGTCGCCTGGCGGAAGATGACGTGGACAGGCCTGCGGCGCTGAAAAGCGGCGAACGGGTTCAGGTCATGCTGAATGCGGGGCTTAGCCCGGAACATGAGGAAAAGCTCGGCAGCCGCATCGACGGTATCGGGCTGTATCGCACCGAAATCCCCTTTATGCTGCAAAGTGGCTTCCCTTCTGAAGAAGAGCAGGTCGCCCAGTACCAGGGGATGCTGCAAATGTTTAACGAAAAGCCCGTCACGCTGCGCACGCTGGACGTGGGGGCCGATAAACAGCTGCCGTATATGCCGATAAGCGAAGAAAACCCGTGCCTTGGCTGGCGCGGGATCCGCATTACGCTCGATCAGCCGGAGATCTTCCTGGTGCAGGTTCGCGCCATGCTGCGTGCTAACGCCGCTTCGGGCAACCTAAGCATTCTGCTGCCGATGATCACAAGCCTCGATGAGGTGGACGAAGCGCGCCGCCTTATCGACAGGGCCGGGCGTGAAGTGGAAGAGGTTCTGGGCTACGCGTTGCCAAAACCTCGTCTGGGCGTCATGGTTGAAGTGCCCTCGATGGTCTTTATGCTCGGGCATCTCGCCAGCCGGGTCGATTTTATCTCCGTTGGGACCAACGATCTGACGCAGTATCTGCTGGCTGTCGATCGCAACAACACGCGCGTAGCCAGCCTGTATGACAGCCTTCATCCGGCGATGCTGCGTGTGCTGCAACACATTGCCAATGAAGCCGAGCGTCACGGCATTGACCTCTGCCTGTGCGGCGAAATGGCAGGCGATCCGATGTGCGTTGCCGTGTTAGTCGGGATGGGCTACCGGCATCTCTCGATGAAAGGCCGTTCAGTTGCCCGGGTAAAATATCTGCTGCGCCATATCAGCCTTGAAGAAGCGCAGCAGCTGGCGGAGCGCAGCCTGGAAGCCCAGCTGGCTACGGAGGTTCGCCATCAGATAGCGTCGTTTATGGAGCGGCGCGGTATTGGCGGCTTAATCCGCGGCGGGCGCTGAAAGCGTCCTTTTCAGGCCGTTATTACATATCTTTTACAACTGCCCGGACTAAATAGACGTCCCCTTTGTGCTATGATTCGGCGCTTTCGGAGCGCATCGGCAGCGGTGCGTATTTGCAACCTGCCGTCTTTAACCGGCGGGGTAACAATGGTTTGTGGTGACTATGAACAGTGGCTATCTGCGGTTTCCTGAATTTGACCCGGTGATTTTCTCCGTCGGGCCGGTCTCCCTGCACTGGTACGGGATGATGTACCTGGTTGGGTTTGTTTTTGCAATGTGGCTGGCCGGACGCCGTGCGAATAAACCCGGGAGCGGCTGGACCAAAAATGAAGTTGAAAACCTGCTGTATGCGGGCTTCCTTGGCGTGTTCCTCGGTGGTCGTCTGGGCTATGTCTTCTTCTACAATCTGCCAACTTTCCTTGCCGATCCGCTTTACCTGTTCAAAGTCTGGGATGGCGGTATGTCCTTCCACGGCGGCCTGATCGGCGTCATCTGCGTGATGATCTGGTTTGCGCGCCGCACGAAACGCAATTTCTTCCAGGTGGCTGATTTTATCGCGCCGCTGATCCCTTTCGGTCTGGCTGCCGGTCGTCTGGGCAACTTTATTAACGGTGAGCTGTGGGGCCGGGTCGATCCCAATTTCCGCTGGGCCATGTTGTTCCCTGGCTCGCGTAGTGAAGATATCGGCCTGCTGGCCACGCACCCGGAGTGGCAGTCGCTGTTTAATACCTACGGCGTCCTGCCACGCCATCCTTCTCAGCTTTATGAGATGGTGCTTGAAGGCATCGTGCTGTTTATCATCCTCAACCTGTTTATCCGTAAACCGCGCCCAATGGGGGCCGTATCGGGCCTGTTCCTGATCGGTTACGGTGCCTTCCGTATCATCGTAGAATTCTTCCGTCAGCCGGACGCCCAGTTTACCGGCGAGTGGGTGCAATACATCAGCATGGGGCAGATCCTCTCTATTCCGATGATTGTGGCAGGTGCGATCATGATGGTCTGGGCCTACCGCCGCCGTGCGCAGCAACAGCTTTCGTGAGGGAATATGCAACAGTATCTTGATTTGATGAAAAAAGTGCTTGCAGAAGGCACACCTAAAAATGACCGCACCGGAACCGGCACGCTGTCGATTTTCGGGCATCAGATGCGTTTTAATTTGCAGGAAGGTTTCCCGCTGGTTACCACGAAACGCTGCCATTTACGCTCCATTATTCACGAGCTGCTGTGGTTCCTGAAAGGTGACACCAATATCGCCTACCTGCGTGAAAACAAGGTCACCATCTGGGATGAATGGGCCGATGAACAGGGCGATCTTGGTCCGGTTTACGGCAAGCAGTGGCGCTCATGGGCCACGCCCGACGGCCGCCATATTGACCAGCTCACCACGGTGATAAACCAGCTGAAAAATGATCCGGATTCACGCCGTATCATCGTGTCTGCCTGGAACGTGGGCGAGCTGGACAAGATGGCGCTGGCGCCTTGCCATGCGTTCTTCCAGTTCTATGTCGCTGACGGCAAGCTTTCCTGCCAGCTTTATCAGCGCTCCTGCGACATCTTCCTCGGCCTGCCGTTCAATATCGCCAGCTATGCTCTGCTGGTGCATATGATGGCGCAGCAGTGCGATCTCGAGGTCGGGGATTTCGTCTGGACCGGAGGGGACACCCACCTGTACAGCAACCATCTGGAGCAAACGAACCTGCAGCTGACCCGTGAACCGCGGCCGCTGCCTAAACTGCTGATCAAGCGTAAGCCTGAATCCTTGTTTGATTACCGTTTTGAAGATTTTGAGATTGAAGGTTACGACCCTCATCCGGCAATCAAAGCCCCTGTCGCAATCTGATTTGTGACAGGCTGACATAACCGGCGCCATTGTGCGCCGGTTTTTTTTACTTTTAATTCCTGTTTTCGACCCAGCTTCCAGACGCCGTGTCGCTTGCTGCAAGCAAGCGCTTTTTATCCCGGGACATCTCGACAAACACTGATTGCGTTATGGCAGCTGTTCTGGCTGCCCGGCACACTCATGCCATGAAAAGAAAACAGCGTGGATTTAGTCTCGCAGAAGTCATGCTGGTCATGGTAATGACAGGGATACTGAGCGTGGGGGGCATCACTGGGTGGCAAAAATGGCGGCAGCAGCAGCGGTTATGGAAAAGCGTCCAGCAGGTGAGACTCTTTTTTGAGCTGCAACGCAGTGAGGCGAACTGGAAAAATACGGACCATCTGTTTGCGATAACACGCCCGGATTCCCGCTGGCGACTGAGCAGCAGCGTAAGGGGAAGCGGCGTTGCCGAAAGCGAATCATCTTTGCAGCTTATCCAGCCCTTTTCAGACGTCGATCTGGTCGATATGACCCCAGGGCTTGGGTTTTATGGCCGGAGAAATACCGCCAGGCCCGGGCATGTGACGCTGAGGAGTCCTGCCGGTGAGTGGCGTGTGATCCTTTCTGTCTGGGGGCGTATCCGGCTTTGCAAAACAGACAAGGAGGAGAGATGCGGCTGAATGAAAAGGGCTTTACCCTGCTTGAAATGCTGATCGCGATGGCTTTGAGCAGCCTTGTCTTGCTAAGCGCAGGGCGGCTTTTTCCCGCGCTGTATCGCGGTGTGCTTGGGCAATATCAGCATGAGGCTTTGCAGGAATCACTCTGGCAGCTTGCGTTCAGCATAGGCAAAAATCTGCGACGGGCTGGCTACTGCCACGGCGAATGCAAAGGCAAAGCGCTGGTCATTAGCAATGGCGGCGAGTGCGTACTGCTTCGCTGGGACAGCAACGGTGACGGGCGCTGGGAGCCTTCCGGCCATCCCGAAGCGCAAGCGACGGGAGACCGGCTTCGCAGCGGCAGTCTTGAAACGCTAAAAGGGGCAAACAGCTGCGAAGGCAACGGCTGGGAAAGGATAACGGATCCGCAGGCGATGGCGATCGAACACTTCTCTGTCACCCGGCTTCACCGACAATCCTTGCCGCCCCTGCTGGCGATAAAGCTTGTCGCTTCGCTTAAAGGTGGTACTCCCTCTGCGTCGTTAAGGCATATCGTCGTGGGGTACAATTTGTGAAGCATTCTCTCGAGCATGGCGGCAGCTCTCTGGCCTTTATCCTGCTTCTGTTTTCTTCAGGTCTGCTGCTGCTCAATGGATTACAGCAGTTGCTCACTCAGCAGCGCAACTCGGTCGCCCGCGAAGTGGCCTATTTACAAAGTTACGCGGGTGCCGTCTCGGCTTTAGCCTGGGGAGGCCGCCTGCGCTGGCAGGGGACACATCGCTGGCAGTGTCAGCAAAAAGAAAGTGAATGGCGAGCCTGTCTGCGGGTGGTAGCAAAACGAGAAAGCGTGCTCGTGGCGCAGAAGCTTTCTGCAAACGATAAGAGCCCGATTGCGCTCTGGCGCTGGGGATACCTTGAGGAGGGGCGCTGGCGGGCCGCGCCGCATGGCTGGCTGGATTACTGTCCTTTCAGAGAGGAGGCGCAGTGTCGGCTACCGGAGTGAGGCGAAAGGAACAAGGATTCAGTTTGCCTGAGGTGCTCTGTGCGCTGCTCCTTTACGCCATGGTGATCGTGGCACTATCTGGCTATCACCGGGCATTACAGCAAGGATTGCAGGCGCAGTGGCAGTTTCGCCAGCTCTGGCGGCTGGCCGTTGAGCTGGGTGAGCCTCAGTCGCCGGACCCTGAGGCTGAATGGAAAGCGATCAGGGAGCAGACAACGTCTGCGGGATGTGTCAGCATCGCCGTTAATATTACCAGCCCGGCGGGGCGCAGCGCGCGCTTAGTCACGCTGCATTGTCCGCCGGAAGAGACAAGTCAGGAGTAGCGATTGCTGCCAAAGACGGAATAAGCGTGGTTTTCCTTCTTTATGATGATCTGACGAAAATCAATGCATTGATTTTTCATGTTTTTTTGTTTGCTGGCTGGCTTAGACTCCTCCTGTGAGAGGATGGGGTAAGGTATCAGTCTGAGGAGTTGTGATTCTATGTTGCGCGTTTACCATTCCAACCGCCTTGATGTCCTGGAAGCCATCATGGAATTTATCGTGGAGGGGCAGCCGCTTCCCGACCCTTTCCAGCCGGAGGTGGTGCTGGTACAGAGTACGGGGATGGCGCAATGGCTGCAGATGACGCTGGCGAAAAAGTTCGGTATTGCCGCGAACATTGAGTTTCCTCTCCCGGCGAGCTTTATCTGGGATATGTTTGTTCGTGTCCTGCCGGATATCCCTGAACAAAGTGCCTTTAACAAACAAAGCATGAGCTGGAAGCTGATGAAGCTGATTCCGGGTATGCTTGAGCATCCGGCATTCGCCCTGCTGCAACACTATCTGGCCGAGGATGAGAACGGCCGCAAGCTCTTCCAGCTCGCTTCGCGTATCGCCGATCTCTACGACCAGTATCTTGTTTATCGTCCAGGCTGGTTAAGCCAGTGGGAGAAAGGGGAACGGGTGGAGAGCGCCGGTGAGGCACAGCTTTGGCAGGCACCTCTCTGGGCGGCTCTTGTGCAGCACACTCAGGAGCTGGGTCAGCCGGAATGGCACCGCGCCAATCTCTATCAGCGCTTTATCAGCGAGCTTGAAAACCGCACGGAATGTCCCGCAGGCCTGCCGCCGCGAGTGTTTATCTGCGGTATTTCTGCTTTGCCGCCGGTGTATCTCCAGGCGTTGCAGGCGCTGGGTAAGCACATTGATGTGCATCTCTTGTTCACCAACCCCTGTCGCTACTACTGGGGGGATATCAAAGATCCCTCCTGGCTTGCCCGGCTGGTGAGCCGCCGTCGTCGCAGCCATTATCAGGCGGATAGCGCCTTGCCCTTGTTCAAAGATAATCAGACGGCTTCCTCACTCTTTAACGACGCCGGAGAGCAGGATGTCGGCAACCCGATGCTGGCCTCCTGGGGGAAGCTGGGGCGGGATTACACCTATTTGCTGGCTGAGCTTGAGCGCTTTGAAGAGATAGATGTCTTCGTGGATATCGAACCGGATAACCTGCTGCACAGCCTGCAATACGATCTGCTGGAGCTGCAAAATCATGCGGTAACGGGGCTGACGGAAGAGGACTATTCGCACAGCCACAGCAAGAAAGTGCTGGCGCGCGACGATCGTTCCGTCACCTTCCACGAGTGCCACAGTCCGCAGCGCGAAGTCGAGGTCTTACACGATCAGCTGCTGGCTATGCTGGAGGCCGATCCGACGCTGACGCCGCGCGACATTATCGTCATGGTGGCGGATATCGACAGCTACAGCCCGTTTATCCAGGCGGTATTTGGCAACGCCGCAGCCGAGCGCTGGCTGCCGTTTGCCATCTCTGACCGGCGTGCCAGCCAGGCACACCCCGCGCTACAGGCGTTTATCTCTTTGCTCGCTCTGCCAACCAGCCGCTTTATGGCGGAGGACGTGCTGGCTTTGCTCGAAGTTCCGGCGCTGGCGGCCAGATTTGCCATCAATGAAGAAGGGCTACGCTATTTGCGCCAGTGGGTTAATGAATCCGGGGTGCGTTGGGGGATAGATGACGACAACGTGCGCGAATTTGATCTCCCGGCCACCGGGCAACATACCTGGCGATTTGGTCTGACCCGCATGCTGCTGGGCTATGCCATGGACAGCAAGGCGGGCGAGTGGCAGGCCATCCTGCCTTATGATGAATCGAGCGGGCTCATTGCTGAACTTGTCGGCCAGCTGGCGGAACTGCTGATGCAGCTTAACCGCTGGCGGCTTGCGCTCTCCACGCAAAGGCCGCTTTCTGAATGGATGCCCGTTTGCCGCGATATGCTCGAGGATTTCTTCCTCCCGGATACGGACACCGAAGCCGCCCTGGCGCTGATTGAAACGCAGTGGCAGGAGATGATTAATCAGGGGCTGGATGCGCATTATCAGCAGCCGGTTCCCCTCACGCTGTTGCACGACGAGCTGGCTCAGCGTCTCGATCGGGAGCGTATCAGCCAGCGCTTCCTGGCCGGTCCGGTCAACTTCTGTACTCTGATGCCGATGCGCTCTATCCCCTTCAAAGTTGTCTGCCTGCTGGGCATGAACGACGGGGTTTATCCGCGCACGCTCGCGCCGCTTGGTTTTGACCTGATGAGCCAGAAGCCTCAGCGCGGGGATCGCAGTCGTCGTGATGATGACCGCTATCTCTTCCTGGAGGCTTTAAATTCCGCCCAGCAGCGTTTCTACATCAGCTATATCGGCCGCTCTATCCAGGACAACAGCAGGCGCTATCCTTCTGTGCTGGTGGAAGAGCTGCTGGATTACATCGCGCAGAGCCATTGCCTGCCGGAAGATGCAGACCGTAACTGCGATGAGAGCGGAGAAGGCATTAAAGCGCATCTGATTAACCAGCATAGCCGCACGCCATTCGATGCCGGTAATTTTGTGCCCGGTACTCAGGGGCAAAGTTATGCCAGCGAATGGCTTCCGGCTGCCAGCGAACGGGGGGAAGCCCATAAGCCCTTTATTCAGGAATTAAGACGCAAAGAGGAGCCAGAGATATCCCTCGAACAGCTCCAGCGTTTCTGGCGTCATCCCGTGCGCGCATTTTTCCAGATGCGGCTGGGAATAAACTTCTGGCTGGAGGACACCGAGCTGCCGGATGCGGAACCTTTTACGCTTGATAGCCTCGAACGCTTCCAGATGAATCAACAGCTCCTGAATGCGCTGGTGGCTGGCGGCGATCCGCATCAGCTGTTCCGGCGCTATCGTGCAGCTGGCTCGCTGCCTTACGGCGCTTTTGGTGAAATCGTCTGGGAAAACCAGTTAACGGAAATGACCGAGCTGGCGGAAAAAGTGATAGCTGAACGACAAAACGGCGCAAGTATTGAAGTCGATTTAACGCTTTCGGGAACAAGGCTGGTAGGGTGGTTGTCGGATGTTCAGGAGGACGGCTTGCTGCGCTGGCGACCTTCCGTGCTAAGCGTGGCCCACGGTATGCAGCTTTGGGTTGAACACGTTGTCTGGTGCGCCGTTGGCGGCAAGGGCAGCAGCAGAATGTACGGGCGTAAAGCGTCGCAGTGGCACTTCCCAGGGCTTGAGCCAGAACAGGCAAAAAAATATTTGCAGCAACTTATTGAAGGTTATAGGGAAGGATTAAGGCAGCCGCTCCTGTTACTCCCGAATAGTGGCGGGGCGTGGATAAAGGCCTGTTACGACCCGGCAAATGATGTCATTTTATGGGATGAGCAAACGCAGCAGAAGGCAAAAAGCAAGCTGCTTGCGGCCTGGGAAGGCAACCAGATGGTGGAAGGCGAAGGCGCAGATATCTGGCTCCAGCGCCTTTACCGCACGCTGGACAGCGACTACTACGACGCCGTGATTCGTGAGGCCGAACGTTACCTGTTACCGCTGTTTCGTTTTAACCAGCCATAAATGATCTGGTTGAAAATTGCTCGATTTGGCTGCTTCATTTATGATGCGTACCTTGCCTGGTGTGGCGAAAAAATAACCATTGCGACAGCGAAAAGCAGTGGTAGCAGTAAACCGTTGTTAATGATGAGTAAGTCAGTTTCGTGATGATGAGGTTTGTGAATGCCTAAATGCAGCACCTGGTTTAAACCGCTTTTCTTGTTAGCTGCTCTTTGGGCACCCTTAAGTCAGGCAGATACGGGCTGGCAGCCCCTCCAGGAAACCATCCGTAAAAGCGATAAAGATAACCGCCAGTATCAGGCTATACGTCTGGACAACCATATGACCGTATTGCTGGTTTCCGATCCGCAGGCGGTAAAGTCTTTGTCCGCTCTGGTTGTGCCTGTCGGTTCTCTCGAAGATCCTGACAACCATCTTGGTCTTGCGCACTATCTTGAACATATGACGCTGATGGGCTCAAAGAAATACCCCGAGCCGGACAGCCTGTCTGAGTTTCTGAAAAAGCACGGTGGCAGCCATAATGCCAGTACCGCAACCTACCGTACCGCTTATTATATGGAGGTCGAAAACGACGCGCTTTCCGGCGCCGTGGACAGGCTTGCCGATGCGATTGCTGAGCCTAATCTTGCCCCGGAATATGCCGATCGTGAGCGCAATGCGGTCAACGCCGAGCTGACGCTGGCGCGTGCCCGTGACGGGATGCGGATGGCTCAGGTCAGTGCGGAAACGCTTAACCCGGCGCACCCTGGTTCACGCTTCTCGGGGGGAAATCTCGACACGCTGCGTGATAAACCCGGCAGCAAGCTGCTCGATGCGCTGGTGGCGTTTCGCCATCAGTACTATTCCGCAAACCTGATGAAAGCCGTTATTTACAGCAACAAGCCCTTGCCTGAGCTTGCGAAAATTGCCGTACAGACTTACGGGCGAGTGCCGAATAAGAATATTGCGAAGCCGGTCATTAACGTGCCGGTGGTCACCGACGCGCAGAAAGGCATCATTATCCACTATGTGCCGGCACTGCCGCGCAAAGTTCTGCGCGTGGAGTTCCGCATTGATAACAACAGCGACAAATTTCGCAGTAAAACGGATGAGCTGATTGGCTACCTGATTGGCAACCGCAGCGAGAATACCCTCTCCGACTGGCTGCAAAAGCAAGGCCTTGCCGACAGCATTCGTGCCGACTCCGATCCACTGATCAACGGCAACAGCGGCGTTTTTGCTATCTCTGTTTCCTTAACGGATAAAGGCCTGGCTATGCGGGACGAAGTGGTTGCGGCCATCTTCAGCTACCTGAATACCCTGCGGCAGAATGGCGTGGATAAGCGTTATTTTGACGAGCTGGCCCATGTGCTGGATCTGGATTTCCGCTATCCCTCGATAACTCGCGACATGGACTACGTTGAATGGTTGGCGGATACCATGCTGCGCGTACCCGTCGCCCATACGCTCGATGCGGTCAACATTGCCGATCGCTACGATCCCCAGGCTATCAAAGCGCGGCTGGCTATGATGACGCCGCAAAATGCCCGCGTGTGGTATATCAGCCCGAAAGAGCCGCATAACAAAATGGCGTATTTTGTTGAGGCTCCCTATCAGGTCGATAAAATCAGCCAGCAAACCTTTAGCGACTGGCAGCAGAAAGCAGCGGCCATTAAGCTGACGCTGCCGCAGCTGAACCCGTATATTCCGGATGACTTCACGCTGATTAAGCCGGATAAAACCTACGCTCATCCTGAGCTGCTGGTCAAAGAGGCGGGACTGCGCGTGCTGTATATGCCCAGCCGTTATTTTGCCAACGAACCCAAAGCGGATGTGACGCTGGTATTACGTAACCCGCAGGCCATGGACAGTGCGAAAAATCAGGTGCTGTTTGCGATTAACGATTACCTGGCGGGTATTGCGCTGGATGAGTTGAGCAACCAGGCCGCGGTAGGCGGCATCAGTTTCTCCACCAACGCCAACAGCGGATTAATGGTGAACGCCAATGGTTACACGCAGCGCTTGCCGCAGCTTTTTGAAGCCCTGCTGAAGGGCTATTTCTCCTATACGCCCACTCAGGAGCAGCTGGATCAGGCGAAGTCCTGGTATGCGCAAATGATGGACTCAGCGGAAAAAGGGAAGGCGTACGACCAGGCGATCATGCCCGTTCAGATGATCTCTCAGGTCCCTTACTTCCAGCGTGAAGTTCGCCGTGCCTTACTGCCTGAGTTAACTCTGAAGGAGGTGATTGCGTATCGTGATGCGCTTAAAAACCACGCAAAACCTGAGTTTTTGGTTTTAGGAAACATGGCGCCTGAGCAAGCCAAAACCCTGGCGCATCAGGTTCAACGCCAGCTGGCAACGCAAGGCAATGAGTGGTGCCGTAACAAAGATGTGCTGGTGGATAAACAAACCCTCGCGATGTTTGAAAAGGCGGGGAGCAGCACGGATTCAGCCCTGGCTGCGGTTTATGTGCCGAAAGGTTACGATGAAACGGTCAGTAGCGCCTATAGCTCGATGCTCGGGCAGATTATTCAGCCGTGGTTCTACAACCAGCTACGGACTCAGGAACAGCTTGGCTACGCCGTCTTTGCCTTCCCGATGTCCGTTGGTCGCCAGTGGGGCGTGGGTTTTCTGCTGCAAAGCAGTGATAAGCAGCCCGCGTATCTCTATGAGCGCTTTAAGGCGTTCTACCCTATGGCAGAACAGAAGTTACGCAGCATGAGTGCGGAAGAGTTTGCACAGATGCAGCAGGGTATTATTAGCGAAATGTTGCAGGCGCCGCAGACGTTGTCTCAGGAGGCATCGCAGCTGAGCAAAGATTTCGATCGCGGAAACCTGGATTTTGATTCGCGTGATAAAGTAGTCGCCGAAATTAAAAAGCTGACGCCGCAAAAACTGGCGGATTTCTTCCACCAGGCCGTGGTGGAACCTCAGGGAGCGGCCCTGCTGTCTCAGGTTTCCGGTAGCCATAACGGCAAGGCGGACTATGCCGCGCCGAAAGGGTGGAAAACCTGGGAGGGGGTCAGCAGTCTGCAACAGTCGTTGCCGCTTATAGACGCAAAATAAAGTGAGAGATAATGACCGGAACCGCTCAGCCCCTTAATCCCTTAAGCCTGCCCCTGACGGGCGAGCGACTGATTGAAGCTTCTGCCGGAACCGGGAAAACATTCACTATAGCGGCACTGTACCTGCGGTTACTGCTGGGGCTTGGGGGCAACGCCGCTTTTCCTCGCCCGCTCGGCGTGGAGGAGCTGCTGGTTGTGACCTTTACCGAGGCGGCCACGGAGGAATTACGTGGCCGCATTCGCGCCAATATTCATGAGCTGCGCATCGCCTGCGTACGCAACCGCACCGACAACCCGCTGCTTGCGCGCCTGCTGGAACAAATTCCCGACAGGCATCAGGCCGCGCAGCTTCTCCTCCTCGCCGAGCAGCAGATGGACGAGGCGGCGATTTTTACCATCCACGGCTTCTGCCAGCGAATGCTTAGCCTGAATGCTTTTGAATCCGGGATGCTGTTTGAACAGCAGCTGATTGAGGATGAGTCTCTACTGCGCCGCCATGCCTGCGCCGACTTCTGGCGTCGCCACTGTTATCCGTTGCCGAAGCCGGTGGCGCAGGCCATGAGCGAGCAGTGGTCCGGGCCGGAAGCTTTACTGCGTGATATCAACAGCTGGCTTCAGGGCGAGCAGCCTGCGCTAAAGCAGCCCCCGGCCGATAACGAAACCTTGATTGCGCGGCATGAAAAAATTGTCACCGCTATTGATGGCGTAAAGGCAAACTGGCTGGCCGCCGCGGGTGAAATCGCGGCAGTCATCGAGCAGTCCGGCGTGGACAGACGAAGCTACAGCAGCAAAAACCTGCCCAACTGGCTGAACCTCGTCGGTGAGTGGGCACAGACGCCAACCGCCAGCTACCAGCTCCCCGATGCGTTGAGCCGCTTTTCGCAGGTGACGCTCGATGAGAAAACCAAAAAAGGCGAGCCGCCGCGCCACCCTGTGTTCAGCGAAATAGCTCAACTTCTGGCTGAGCCACTCACGCTGCGTGACCTGGTCATTGCCCGCGCGATGGCGGAGATTCGCTACATTGTTCAGCAGGAGAAACGTCGTCGCGGAGAGCTGGGCTTTGACGATATGCTCAGCCGTCTCGATGAGGCTTTGCATCAGCCCGGCGGCGAAGCGCTGGCCGCTGCGATACGGACCCGCTTCCCGGCGGCAATGATCGATGAGTTTCAGGATACCGACCCGCAGCAGTACCGCATCTTCAGACGCCTTTATATCCGGCAGCCGGGCACCGCGCTGCTGTTGATTGGCGACCCTAAGCAGGCGATTTACGCCTTCCGCGGCGCAGACATTTTCACCTATATGAAGGCGCGACGTGAAGTAAGCGATCACTATACGCTCGACACTAACTGGCGTTCCTCCCCAACCATGATTGACAGCGTTAATACGCTGTTCCAGCAGGTTGATAATCCTTTTTTATTCCGCGAGATACCTTTCCTGGCGGTAAAATCCGCGCCTAAAAATAGCGCCCTGCGCTTCACCGTAAAGGGCAAGGCGCTTGCCGCCATGTCGCTTTGGCTCCAGCCGGGCGAGGGCTGTGGCGTCAGTGATTACCAACAAACTATGGCCGTGCAGTGTGCGCAGCAGATCCGCGACTGGCTGACCGCCGGGCAGCGCGGGGATGCGCTTCTTTGGCAGGGGGACAACTCCCGTCCGGTGCAGGCGTCCGATATTACGGTTCTGGTACGCAGCCGGGGAGAAGCAACGGTCGTGCGTGAAGCGTTAAGCGGGTTAAACATTCCTTCCGTATATCTCTCTAATCGCGACTCCGTTTTCGCCACGCCGGAAGCCCTTGAACTGCTGTGGATCCTGCAGGCGGTGCTGTCCCCGGAAATCGAATCGACGTTACGCAGCGCTGTTGCCACCAGCGCTTTAGGGCTGGACGCGCAGCGTATTGAAGCGCTGAACGAAGACGAAGAGGCCTGGGACAGACTGGTGGAGGAGTTTACCGGCTACCGCCAGATCTGGCTGCGGCGCGGAGTCATGCCGATGCTGCGTGCTTTAATGGCGGCGAGACAAATTGCGGAAAATCTGCTTGCCACCCCGGGCGGTGAGCGGCGGCTGACGGATATTTTGCATATTAGCGAGCTATTGCAAGAGGCGGCGGCACAGGCGGACAGCGAGCATGCGCTGGTGCGCTGGCTTGCACAGCAAATTGCGGAGCCGAACAGCAACGCCTCCAGCCAGCAGCTGCGTCTTGAAAGTGACAAACACCTGGTTCAGGTGGTCACTATTCATAAATCAAAAGGGCTGGAATATCCGCTGGTCTGGCTGCCTTTTATTGCCAATTTCCGCCCGCAAAGCAGTGGGCTATATCACGACCGCAGCACCTTCACCTCGCTGTTGGACTTAAGCGATAACGAAGAAAGTCTGAGCCTTGCAGAAGAAGAGCGGCTGGCCGAGGATTTACGCCTGCTTTACGTTGCGCTGACTCGTTCCGTCTGGCATTGCAGCCTCGGGGTGGCCCCGCTGTTTCGCGGCACCAGGGCCAAAAAAGGGCCGAGTGATTTACATCTCGGCGCTCTGGGCTATCTGCTGCAAAAAGGGGAGGCCCAGGATGCCGCAGGGCTTCAGGCGAGCCTTGAAGCTTTATCCTGCGAAGCTATCGGTGTGGAAATGCTCAAACCAAAAGATCCGCAGCCTTGGCAGCCCGCCACCGCTGAAAGGGCGGAGCTGAGCGCCCGCGTCATGCAGCGGCGGATCGCAGATAACTGGCGTGTCACCAGCTATTCAGGCCTGCAACAGCACGGACAAAGCCTCGCACAGGATTTATTGCCGCGCCTCGACGTTGACGGGGCTGGCGTCGAACAGGAGCAAAGTGAGCCATTACTTACCCCGCATACTTTTCCTCGCGGGGCCGCGCCCGGTACGTTTTTGCACAGCCTGTTCGAAAAGATAGATTTCACTCAGCCTGTAGACGAAGCCTGGGTGGCGGAACAGCTCAACGAACATGGGTTTGGGGAGCACTGGCAGCCGGTGCTGAGCGGCTGGCTGCGTGAGGTGTTACAGGCCCCGCTCAACGAAACGGGCGTATCCCTTAACCAGCTGACGCCAAAAGACAAACAGGTTGAGCTGGAATTTTACCTGCCTATCGAAACAGACTTGCAGGCCGCCGACTTAGACGGCGTAATTCGCGAGTTTGATGCGCTTTCGGCTGGCTGTCCGCCGCTGGATTTTCGTCAGGTGCGCGGCATGCTGAAAGGGTTTATTGACCTGGTGTTCCGCTGGCAGGGGCGCTATTACCTGCTGGACTACAAATCAAACTGGCTGGGGGAAGCAAGCCCTGCCTATACCCGTGAGGCGATGGCGGGCGCCATGCAGTCTCATCGTTACGATCTGCAATATCAGCTCTATACCCTGGCGCTGCACCGCTACCTGCGTCACCGCATCGGCGATTATGATTACGAGACGCATTTTGGCGGCGTGATCTATCTGTTCTTACGCGGCGTGGAGGGCAATGGGTCATCGCAGGGGATATTTTCAACCCGCCCCGATGCCGAATTAATTTCAAAAATGGACGCTTTGTTTGCGGGCGTTAAGCAAGAGGTGACGCCGTGAAAATGTCAGATCTGCTCCAGCAGGCCGTAGACCAGAAGTGGCTCCGCGCGCTGGACGCTCAGTTTGCAATGATGATTGCCGGTGATGAGCAGCCGGGCCTGATGCTGGCCGCAGCCCTGGTCAGCCATGATGCCGGAGAGGGGCATGTTTGCCTGCCGCTTTTTCGGCTGTCGCCGGAGTATTGTTTTGCCGGGCGACAGCCCGCGCTGGCGGCAGAGCTTTTTGCCGCAGCAGGTGAGGTTGCAGACTGGAAGACCCTGCTGCTTGCTTCGCAGGCGGTAAGCGATAACAGCGATGCTACGCCATTAAAGCTGATTGACGACAGGCTTTACCTCAACCGGATGTGGCAAAACGAACGGGCGGTGGCGCAGTTCTTTGGGGCTGAAAATCGCCCGATGCCGTTGGATGAACCGCAGCTTGCTGCGGTGCTGAATCACCTTTTTGAGCCTACGGATGAGATCGACTGGCAAAAAGTTGCGGCGGCGGTGGCGCTGACCCGCAGAATTTCGGTGATCTCCGGCGGACCGGGCACCGGGAAAACCACCACCGTTGCTAAACTTCTGGCGGCGCTGGTTCAGCTTTCGGGTGAAGCAGCCTTGCGCATTCAGCTTGCCGCGCCAACGGGTAAGGCCGCCGCGCGTTTGACGGAATCGCTCGGTTCGGCGCTGCGCCGCCTGCCGCTGAGCGATAAGCAAAAACAGGCCTTGCCGGATGACGCCTGTACTCTGCACCGTCTGCTGGGCGTCCAGCCGAACAGCCAGCGTCTGCGCTACCATGCGGGTAACCCGCTGCATCTTGACGTGCTGGTAGTGGATGAGGCCTCGATGGTGGATTTACCGATGATGGCGAAGGTGATTGATGCCTTGCCTGCACATGCTCGAGCGATCTTCCTTGGCGATCGCGACCAGCTTGCCTCGGTTGAGGCGGGGGCGGTGCTGGGCGATATCTGCCACTATGTCACGTCTGGCTATTCGACCCAGCGTGCGCAGGAGCTCAGCCGCCTTACCGGTTACACGATCCCCGCGGGGGAAGGCAACCAGGCCTGCGCGTTACGCGACGGCCTGTGTCTGCTGCAAAAAAGTTACCGTTTTGACAGCGAATCCGGCATCGGGCGGTTAGCTTTTGCCGTCAATGCCAGCGACGTCCGTAATGCCCAGGGCGCGTTCAGCAAAGGATTCAGCGATATTTCAAAGCGGCCGCTGCGCGAGAGTGAGGATTACGCGGCAATGATTGCTGACGCCGTAGAGGGCTACAGCACCTACCTGGAATTAACCCGTCAGCGGGCCGAGCCGGAGCAAATCCTCGCCGCCTTTGGACGCTATCAGATGCTCTGCGCGCTGCGCGAAGGGCCTTTTGGCGTGGGCGGGCTTAACGAGCGTATTGAGCAGGCGTTAATTCATCGGCGTCTGATTTCCCGACCGCTACCCGCCTCTTCACGCTGGTACAGCGGTCGCCCGATAATGATCGCCCGCAATGACAGCGCTCTCGGGCTGTTTAACGGCGATATTGGCATTGCGCTGGAAAGAGGGGAAGGGCTGCGCGTCTGGTTTTCTATGCCGGACGGCAGCGTGAAATCAGTCCAGCCAAGCCGCCTGCCGGGGCATGACACCGCCTTTGCTATGACAGTGCATAAATCCCAGGGATCTGAGTTTGATCATGCGGCGCTGGTGCTGCCGAACCAGTTTACCCCCGTAGTTACTCGGGAGCTGGTCTACACCGCCATAACCCGTGCGCGCAGACGTTTATCTTTGTATGCCGACGATCGGGTTCTGGAGAAGGCCATCGCGACGCGTACCGAGCGACGAAGCGGGCTGATGGCGGCGTTTGAACGCTAAATGACGCCCTCTTCCTGAGGGCGTAGGGAGCAGGAGTCAGGCCAGGTCGGCCATCAGGATCTTTGAACGTCGCTGATAGTTGTACATCTCTTTCTTACTTTCCGGCAGCAGATCCACATCCACGGGCGTGAAGCCGCGCTCCTGGAACCAGTGAATGCTTCGGGTTGTCAGCACAAACAGCTTGCTAAGCCCCATCTGGCGGGCCTGCGTGGCGATGCGTTGCAGCAGAACCTCACCTCGCGATGAGCTGCGGTAATCCGGATGCACCGCGACGCAGGCCATCTCACCGATACCCTCTTCCTGGAAGGGATAGAGTGCCGCGCAGGCGATGGTCAGGTTGTCGCGCTGGATAATCGTAAACTTGTCGATCTCCATCTCTAACTGCTCGCGTGAGCGACGTACCAGAATACCCTGCTGCTCCAACGGACGGATCAGTTCCAGAATGCCGCCGATATCGTTGATGGTTGCCCGGCGGATCTGCTCGGCGCTCTCCATCACGATTTGCGTACCGATCCCGTCCCGGGAGAAGAGTTCCTGTAGTAAAGCGCCGTCTTCCTGGTAGCTGATCAGGTGGCTGCGACGCACGCCGCTGCGGCAGGCTTTTACCGCCCCGCGCAGGAAGCGCACCGTGCCTGAGTGATAATCCCCGGCGCTTTCCAGCTCTTCGATACGCTGTTGGGCATCGTTGGGGAACAGTTCGGAGATAATATTGCCCCGTTCGTCGGTCACGCCCTGGGAGGAGCAGAAGCCGATCATCTTCTCGGCTTTCAGCTTCACCGCCAGCTGAGTCGCCACTTCTTCAGAAGTCAGATTGAAGCTTTCCCCGGTAACAGACACGGCGACCGGGCCCATTAAAACAATGGCACCGTTATCCAGCTGGCGGTGAATAGCCTCTTCGTCGATACGGCGGATACGCCCGCTGTGGCAGTAGTCAATACCGTCATCCACGCCAAGCGGTTGAGCAATAATGAAGTTGCCGCTGACCACATTAATATGCGCACCCTGCAACGGCGTATTGCCGAGGCTCATGGAAAGCCGCGCTGTGATATCCAGCTGTAGCAAACCCGCCGCCTGTTTGACCAGCTCCAGCGTTTTGGCATCGGTGACGCGGGTATATTTGTGGTAGACGGGTTCGTGATGATGGGCTGCCAGATTGGCATCGATCTGCGGGCGGGCGCCGTAGACCACCACCAGACGAATGCCGAGGCTGTGCAACAGACCAATATCGTTGACGATACTAGAGAAGTTCTCATGCTCAATGGCTTCGCCACCGAGCATAATGACAAACGTTTTTCCCCGATGGGCATTTATATAGGGAACAGAATGGCGGAATCCCTGTACCAGTTCGGTTCTACGTTCCTTCACCACGGCAGACCCTCATTGCATGATTATTCGTAATTTATGTATTTTTATTCTTTTCTTGTCGTGGGCGCAAGCAGCAATTTTCGTAAAGTGAATATTTCTTTTATCGCGAGATTTGCGCACATTTGAGAATGTTTACCCTTTTATGGATGACAGTCACAGTATGATTAGCTAAAGTTTTCGGCTAAAAAATAAAAATGCACGATTTTAATAGCTAAAAAGTTGTCGCTCAGGAGAGCCATGCCAGATTCCCGTTCATTAATTAGCCGCCGTCGTTTGCTCCAGGGCGCGGGCGCCATGTGGCTACTTAGCGTAAGCCAGGTCGGCCTTGCTGCAGCAAGCCAGGTGATCGCCGTGCGCGTCTGGCCAGCATCGTCTTATACCCGTGTGACGCTGGAATCCAACCATCTGCTCAAATACCGGCAGTTTGCCTTGAGTAATCCGGAGCGGGTGGTGGTGGATATCGAAGGGGTGAACCTTAACTCGGTGCTTAAAGGTATCGGGTCGCAGATCCGTGTCGACGATCCTTTTATCAAATCTGCCCGCGTGGGCCAGTTCGATCCGAAAACCGTACGCATGGTTTTTGAACTGAAACAGAATGTGACGCCGCAGCTGTTTGCGCTGGCCCCGGTTGCCGAGTTTAAAGAGCGCCTGGTGATGGATCTTTATCCGGCTAACATGCATAGCGAACAGGATCCGCTGTTGGCCCTGCTTGAAGATTACAACAATGGCGATCTGGATAAGAAAATGCCTGCTGAACAGGGGCCAAAGCCCGGTAAAGCCGGGCGCGACAGGCCGATTGTCATCATGCTGGATCCGGGGCACGGAGGGGAGGATCCCGGTGCCATTGGGCCGAACAAAACCCGTGAAAAAGATATTGTGCTGAAGATTGCCCGACGCCTGAAAGCGCTTATTGATAAAGAAGGAAACATGAAGGCGTTTATGACGCGTAACGAGGATGTCTTTATCCCGCTAAAAGTTCGCGTAGCCAAAGCCCAGAAGCAGCGGGCGGATCTTTTTGTCTCCATTCATGCGGATGCGTTTACCAGCGGCGCGGCACGCGGCTCGTCGGTTTTTGCGCTTTCCACAAAAGGGGCCACCAGCACCGCCGCAAAATACCTCGCGCAAACCCAGAACGCCTCGGATTTAATCGGCGGGATCAGCAGGAGCGGCGATCGCTATGTCGATCACACGATGTTCGATATGGTGCAGTCGCTGACCATCAACGACAGCCTGAAATTCGGTAAAGAGGTGCTCAAAAGACTTGGGCGGGTGAATAAGCTGCATAAAAGCAGCGTCGATCAGGCCGGGTTTGCGGTACTGAAAGCGCCGGATATTCCTTCTATCCTCGTGGAAACGGCGTTTCTGAGTAACGCTGAAGAAGAGCGTAAGTTACGCACGGCCACCTTCCAGCAGGAAGTGGCGGAATCTATTCTGGCGGGGATTAAAGCGTACTTTGCCGATGGGGCTACGCTGGCACGGCGCGGATAACGCGCCGTTTTAACCTTTGCTCAGGGCGTAAGCGAAAGGCAGAAACAAAAAAACACCCGTTAAGGTGTTTAAAAGTTGGTTGCGGGGGCCAGATTTGAACTGACGACCTTCGGGTTATGAGCCCGACGAGCTACCAGGCTGCTCCACCCCGCGTCCGTATACTGCTTTCGTTCCCAAATGGTTTTTACGCCATTGCGCTTTGATAAGCGACTTAAGTTGGTTGCGGGGGCCAGATTTGAACTGACGACCTTCGGGTTATGAGCCCGACGAGCTACCAGGCTGCTCCACCCCGCGTCC